>JAFRQR010000001.1 GCA_017428545.1 Clostridiales bacterium | reverse complement strand
TTATAAGCAGGCCGGAACGGTCAGCGCAACCAGTGATGCTTTTGCGAGCATTGACGGAAGTTATGAGATCCCGGCAGATGTAACGGCTGTATTACTGTACTTCGAAGCACCGGAGAATGTGAGTTATATCATCGACAATATTGCTATTACCGTAAGTGGCGAATATAAAGATCCAAACGGAGGTTCCACATCCTCCGAAGGTTATGTCGATACTTCCGGATATCCGGTTCTGAAGGATCTTTACAGTGGTAAGTTCCTCATGGGTGTTGCCTGTGAGGCGATCAGCCACTGGAATATTCAAACCAGCGAGATTGGAAATCCGGCGAAAGAAAAGCTGATTACAAGTCAGTTTAACAGCATCACTTTCGGTAA
This sequence comes from Clostridiales bacterium, assembly GCA_017428545.1. Lineage (GTDB taxonomy): Bacteria > Bacillota > Clostridia > Saccharofermentanales > Saccharofermentanaceae > Scatonaster. The sequence continues at coordinate 50,338 of JAFRQR010000001.1, read as the reverse complement.
TGAACTTAAGCCGGAATATAACATGGATGTCAAGAATGTTTCCGGCGAAAGGACCGATACGAACCTGCCGTTTTTAATCAATCCTGCTGCCAAAGAAATGCTTGATTTTGCAAAGGCTAACGGACTGAAAGTAAGAGCACACGTTCTGGTATGGCATTCCCAGAATGAGGACTCCATGTTCTATGTCAATTATGATAAGAGCCAGAGTTTAGCATCTGCGGATGTTGTCAGAGCTCGTATGACCAGCTATATCGATAACACGATCAAGTACATGTATGAAAACGGATACGGCGATGTCATTTATGCATGGGACGTAGTCAACGAGGCAGTTGAGCCCGGAAAGAATGCAGATAATCTCCGAGAGAGTCTCTACTATCAGATCCTCGGTAAAGACTTCCTTATGGACGCTTTCAAACAGGCAAGAACATCGGTAGATAAGTATTCTGCACAGTATGGTGCCGGAAAAGCAAAGCTTTTCTATAACGATTACAATGAGTTCCAGAAGGAAAAATGTGATGCTATTATCGCGAACCTCACTCCGGTTAAGAATGCCGGTTATATCGACGGTATCGGCATGCAGGCACATGTTCAGGATGGAACGAATGTCAATGATTTTATTACTGCATTGAAGAGATATGAGGCGGAATTTGGTGAAGTGCATATCACAGAACTCGATGTTATTACCACAGGATCAGGTGTGAATGCCGAGTACTATCAGGGCAAGTTCTACTATGATCTTTTCAAGGCACTTCTTGATGTAAGAGCCGAAGGCGTGAATCTTACTTCCGTTACCATCTGGGGCCTTACCGATGATAACTCCTGGAAGGCAGAATCCAGCCCGCTTATTTTCAACAAGAACCTTTCCAGAAAAAAGGCATTTGACGGCATTGTAGCTGCAGCGACCGGTGGAGATATCGGTGAACCGCAATATGTTAAGCCGGATTATTCAGACATCAGAGTCAACTTTGATGATGACACACTTCCTTCCGTTTTCTCGGTAAGAGGATCCGGAACATTGACTGTTCAGAGTGAAGAGGTCTTTGAAGGAAAATATGCTCTTCTTGATTCGGGAAGAACAGCTACATGGAACGGAGCCAGTGTCGATGTTTCCAAGTTTGCAGGTCAGACGATCGGTATCAGCGCATGGGTAAAGTCAGCTTCTCCGCTTGTGAAGATCTCTGCAGATATCGACGGAAAATGGCCGAATATCACCACTTGCGATACTTCCTCCGGAGATTGGGTACAGATCATCGGCGAATACAAGATCCCTTCCGATCTAAAAGCACTGAAACTCTACTTCGAGACGGAAGATCTCTCTGACATCTATATCGATGCACTCAGAGTGAAGGTCATGGGTAAGGACGAAGGCTTTGAAGATGCCGAGAATTTTGCATCTTCCCGTGGCGTAGGTCATATGCCTGTTCTTACTGTTACTGACACAGAAGCAAAGTCCGGTTCGAATAGTCTTCTTGTCACAAGACAGGAACAGGATGCAACCGTCAGCTTTGATGTCAGCGATTATATCGGTCAGTATATTACGGCTTCCGTTTATGTGAAGACGACTGATGCAAAGATCACGCTCGGAATCGACGGCGATACGCCTGTTCCTTGCGTGACAACAGCGGCGGGTTCTGACTGGACAAAAGTTACGGCAACCTTCGCTATTCCGGCAGGCGGCGTGAGCGCGAAACTCTATCTTGAGACTGACGGAAAAGCAGATATGTATCTGGATGACTTCTCGGTAAGATATGCCGAGTTCTCTGATGATGTCGAAGGATCAACGAATGTCTTCGGTACCAGATGGGGCGGAGCAGGAAAGCTTTCTGTCGTAGATGACGAGGATGGAAAGGCCGTTGTACTTACTGATAATGATCAGACATATTACGGAATCGTATTTGATGCAAGTGCGTATATCGGAAATGAGATCGATGTACAGTTCGATGCCAAGACAGCTGATGAAATGATTAAGCTGTCAGGTGATATCGACAGTGTCTGGCCGAATTATCTGTCTACGCCTTCCGCGGCAGGCAAGTACAAGTCTGTAGGTACGACGATCAGAGTTCCTTCCGAGTACAATGCTCTTAAGATGTATGTAGAGACCACCGGTATGGAAGATCTTTACCTGGATAACCTCCTGATCAGAAGGATCCCGGTAGGTCCGGAAGCCAAAGTCACATTTGACCTTTCTGCCTTTGGTGTGGAGAACGTGACAGTCGCTGACCGCATCGGTTACAGGATCCCGGCCGAGACATTCACACTTCCTGAAGGAATAGAGATCACCGGCTGGTACAAGGATGCTAAGTGCACGGAGAAATTCGACTTCGGAACAGAGATCTTAAACGGTGCGATCACCCTTTATGCTACAGACGGAACATTGCTTCCTGTTGTTGAAGACCCGAAGACGGAGGATCCTTCAACTGAGAATCCTTCTGTCGGCGATCCGAAGACGGAAGATCCTTCGACCCTTAAGGAGTATCAGATCCTAGACGGTGCTGATCCGAAGTACACGCTCGGAAGCGGCAAAAACATCGTGATCCGTTCAGAGGGCCCGATGGCAAATTATAAGAACATCAGCTTCAGTAATGTCAAAGTTCCGGAAATGGCGCTTACTATCACTGAAGGCTCGACGATCATTGAAATCGATTCGCTTTACCTCGATAGTCTTAAGGCCGGAGATTATGATATCTATATCGAATTTACCGACGGTTATTCGAAAACGAAGCTTACGATCGTTTCTGCCGGTACTGAGAACAAGACTGAAGAGACAGCAGACAAAGCAGAAAACGGAAAGAAGATCGGCATTGTTAAGACAGGCGATGTAAACTCTCCTCTTGCTCACATTGCGATCCTGGTTCTTGCTTTCGGTGGAGCTCTTACCATTTCGGCTGTCCGAAAAAAGAAAAGCATGGAATGATCTGAAAGAACGGTTTGTAAAATGACCTGACCTAAGGCAGGTTCCTTGCAGAAAAAAACAAGTACCCCGGGAGTTTTAGAAAATATGACTCCCGGGGTCTTCTTATAATCAAAGAGGAGAAAAATGACAGCAAAGTCATTTTCCCGTTCTTGTCCAATGATAAACTATTCTTGACAGTGGGGTCTATCTGTTTGGGTTTCAATATATAGTCAGAAAATGCGCAAAGATTACGACATTTGAGGGTACGCTTATGAGAAAATCTGCACGCATCGTTTCCGTCGCACTCAGCCTGTTTCTTATATCAGGCATGATGACAGCCTGCAAAAAATCAGCAAAGACAAAAAAGAGCATCACGGTAGCAAAAGAAGATCCCTGGTATGAATCTTCCCGTTTTTCACTCCAGATGGAAAAATCGGACACGGATATGCTGATGGCCGATTCATCTCCGGAATACATAGGCGGAAAGATCTACAGCACTTACGCCACATACAATCTTGAGACTTCTGAAGAAAAAGCAAAGCTGGAAGTATACAGCGAAGACGGCACGAAGGAAAACACCCTGGATATCACCTTCCCGGACGGAGATATGCGAGTTCAGGAGATCTACTCCCTTGTCCCCAACGATGACGGAAAAACGGCGATCGCCTTGTTAGGAGTTTTCAACGGCGGATTCGAGACTTACTTTGTGAATTTAAATCTGGAAACAGGCGAGGCATCCGATATCACCCCGGCGCAGGATAAAAGCGGGCAGATGCTCCAGTTGATTTCAAGTGCGACACGAGTCGGCAACTATGTTGCTGTGCAGAGCATGAACCTGATGACGGGGGACACGCTGCTTTACTTCTACGAAGGTATGAGCCTTCTTTGCGAAATGGACATGACGTCCCTGCCCGGACTGGGGAATATCGATGCTTTCTCCTATAACGAGAAGACGAAGACAGCCTACGCAAATGTGGAGATGATCACAGGTGAGAAGTATAACTGTGAGCTGGATCTTTCTTCCGGACAATTCACGAATAAGACTCCCTTTGTCACAGGAGGAGACAACGCAGAAACCCTTACCGATTATCAGTGCACGGGACAGGGGGACCTTCTCCGCGTAGATACTCTTGGTAATATTTTCAAATATAATGTGGAAACAAATACCGAGGAAAAAGTACTGGACAACAACTGGTATTCCCCGTACTTTTATGACTTTAATCCCGAAAAGAATTTCGATATAAGGATCCTTCATTTCTCTGATGAAAAGATCGTTCTTTATTTCTACGGAGATGACGGATTCCCGACGGCAAGGATCATGCCGGAAAACTATTCGATCCTGGTATTAACGAAAGCGGCATCTAATCCGCACGAAGGAAAAAAGGTCATCGAGATCAGTGCGCCGCTGGACGGTTCTTTTTCAGACTATTTATCTTCGGCGATCGTGTCTTTTAATGAAACGGATCCCGAATATCTCATCCGTATCTGGAGCAAGTACAATACCGGAATCAAGGCAGGAAGAGGATTTGCGATCCTGGATCCGCAGATCGAACGCGCCTACACGCTGGTAAGAGAACTCGAAAGTTCTGACTGTCCGGATATCGTTGTGAACATGGATAAGAAAGAGGCCATGAACGACAAGACCCTTCTGGATATGAGTTCTTTTCTCGATGAAGATGTAAAACAGGGACTTTTCGATAATATTCTCGAAGCAAGCAAAGTGGACGGAAAACTGTACTTCATTCCGGTCACGCTTGAAGTCGAAGGAATGATCGTGAAGGAAGATGATGTCGGAAAAGATAAGGTCGGCATGACTTTCGAGGAATACGCAAGCTACGTTGAAAACACGCTTTCCGGCGTGCAGCCATACGACTATCCTGAATCCGAGTACAACTATCGTGATGTTTTCATGATGTCCTGTGTCGATATTAAAGCGGCAACAGAAGGCGAAAAGGTGGATTTTGACTCCGAACAGTTCAGAAAAGCCGCGGATTATGCCAAGGCGAACTTCATGGAAAACCGGAAGGATCCGGATGTCACTACCCTGTTTGCAGAAGAGGAACTCCGCCCGAGACCGGATGGAAGATATGTTCACATGACCAATTTCCCCGAATATGTCAAAAACTGTGCCGGTGAACAGGATGCCTGCTCTGTGATCGGAACTCCTTCGGTAACGGGACAGGGACCGAGATTTAAAGCACAGGAAAGTGTTTCCGTGACGGCAAAAACAAGTCAGCAGGAAGGATGTAAGAAGTTCATCAATTATCTGCTTTCCGGAAAGTTCGTCCCGGATGATTCCCTGACATTCAGCTCGATCTGCATCAACAAAGATGTCATGAAGAAGGAGATCTCCCTGATCGCGGACTACTATAACGAGATCTATACTTTTGAGATGGAATACGGACTCTTTGATAAATCCCAGCTGAAGACCATGGGCTTTAAGGAAGCCACGGATACTATGCAGCAGAAGTTCTTCGATATGCTCTCGACCCTTTCTGTGTACTACATGGAGGATATACAGATCAGAGATATCATCAACGAAGAGCTGGCGGCTTACTACGCAGGCGACAAGTCGATGGATGACGTGATCAAGTTTATCAATGACCGAGTAGACAAGTATATCAACGAAGCGAAGTAATAATATCTTCTGCATTGATGATACCCTCCGAAATTCTCCCGTCATATCATGGCGGGAGAATTTTTTGTGGCTCGGAAGATGAAACTATCCGACATGTTTTTGAAAGTATTCCGGTCTGTGGGATGGTAAAATAGTAACTGAACGATCGACTAGGAAGGATGCATCACATATGGACATCATTAGAAACGCTTTTTTGGAAGGAGAGCGGGCGCTCTTTTTCGGAAAGGATCTCCGGATCGAGGATTCGGTTTTCGACAACGGAGAGTCACCGCTTAAGCACAGCAGCAACATCGAGCTCATCCGCTCTACATTTAAGTGGAAATATCCGCTATGGTATTCGGATCATATCCGCCTTACGGACTGTGAACTCACGGAGACGGGGCGTGCGGGTATCTGGTACACTTCCGATCTTCAGATGGAGAACGTGAAGATCGATGCGCCCAAGACCTTCAGAAGAAGCAGCGGTCTGGTCCTTCGCAATGTTGATTTTCATAATGCACAGGAGACTTTGTGGGCCTGCCGGGACGTAGAAATGGAAAATGTCACGGCAAAAGGCGACTATTTTGCCATGAACAGCAGGGATCTTAAGATCTCGCATCTCGAACTCATCGGAAACTACGGCTTTGACGGTGGCGAGAATATCGAGATATCTGATTCGAAACTGATCACGAAGGATGCTTTCTGGAACTGCCGGAATATCACCGTAAAGAATTCATACATCAGCGGCGAGTATTTCGGATGGAATTCGGAAAATATCGTGATGGAGAACTGCACCCTGGAGAGTCTTCAGGGCATGTGCTATATTAAAGGCCTGGTAATGAAGAATTGCAAGCTCATCGATACGACACTCTCTTTTGAATATTCGGAAGTCGATGCCACGATCGAAGGACACATCGACAGTGTGAAGAATCCTTCTTCGGGAAGGATCCACGCGGGATCGATCGGAGAACTCATCATGGAGGATGACCGGGTCGATACCAGCGCAACGATTATTGAAACTGATGAATGACCGCAGTATGCGGATAGAAACGGATTTACGGGATGAAGTACGATTTTGACAAAATCATCGATAGAACGGGAACAGGAAGCCTGAAGTGGAAAAACGGAAAATCTATGCTCCCGATGTGGGTCGCGGATATGGATTTCGAGACCTGTCCGACGGTAAAAGAAGCGCTCCGGAAGCGCGCGGCACACGGCATCTTCGGCTACACCGATCTTGACGATAACTGGTATCAGGCCTATATGTCCTGGTGGAAAAACAGACACGGTTTTACGATCGAGAAAGACTGGCTCGTCTTCGTGACCGGCGTGATCCCGGCCATCTCTTCTGCGGTGAGAAAACTGACGACGCCCGGCGAAAATGTCGTGATCCAGACCCCGGTTTATCCGGTATTTTTCAACTGCATCCGCAATAACGGAAGAAATGTCTTAGAGAACCTTCTTTCTTACGATCGTGAAAACGCATCCTTCAGCATCGACTGGGAAGATTTGGAGAAGAAACTGTCGGATCCGCAGACATCCCTGATGATCCTATGTAATCCGCAGAATCCTTCGGGCAATATCTGGGACAAAGAGACACTTTCAAGGATCGGAAAACTCTGCTATGAAAACCATGTCACGGTCATCTCCGATGAGATCCACTGTGATCTGGTGGCGCCGGGACGCTCATATATACCTTTTGCATCCGTTTCAGACATCAATAAGAAGATCAGCGTGACCTGTGTGGCCCCGACGAAAGCCTTTAACATCGCAGGTATCCAGACGGCCGCCGTGATCGTTCCCGATAAGGATCTCCGCCATAAGATGTGGAGAAGGATCAATACCGACGAGGTCGGAGAGGGTAACTGCTTCTCTGCCGTCGCAGTCGAGAGTGCTTTTTGCGAAGAAGGCGGGAAATGGCTGGACGCGCTCCGGGAGTATCTTTGGGAGAACAGAAAGATCGCCGAAGATTTTATCAGAGAGAATATTCCGAGCCTTCGCGTGATCCCCTCTTCAGCCACCTATCTCATGTGGGTCGACTGTTCGGAAGTCACAGAAGATGCCGATCAGTTTGTGGACTTTCTGGAAAAGGAAGTCGGGCTCATGCTCAACTCGGGGGTACACTTCGGAGGTAGCGGAAAAAGGTTCGTCCGTATCAATCTTGCCTGCCCGAAAGCCATGGTAGAGGATGGAATGAGACGTCTTCAAGCCGGCATCAGGAAACTGAAAGCCTGACGGGGATACAGATAAAAGACCGTTTAAAAGCTACGCTTGATCCGGTCTTTTGCTTTTATAGAATAGTATTCTCGTGAACTCGTTTGAATAAGGGGGAATATTTCCCTTTTTCGGATGCAAGGCAGACCAGGTAGAAGTCTGTGCTGCATTCTTCATCCACGATCGGAATATTGATCCTTCCCGGGAAGACTTCGCCGCGTGAAATATAATAGCTGGAGGAAAAGACCGGATACTCGGAATTGGAAGCGAGCTCGAGGATCGAGTCTGTCTCAATCTGGATAAGATATTTACTGTTCGGCGTCTTTTCGCGGTGCATTTTTGACCAGAAGCCGATGCGGCTGAGAAGCAGTATCGTCATGCCGTCCAGATCCTGAAGGTGCACTTCCGGGTAGAAGGCGAGAGGATTACCGGGCGTCAGAGAAATAAAAAGACTCTCGTGACCGATCTTCTTGCTGTAGAACAGGGGATCTTCCGGTTCATAATGAGTTACGGCCAGCTGGTAAGTGTGATTCCTGAGTTTAAGAAGAAAATCATCATCGTCTGTCATGTCGGAGGAGACCGTCATCCCATCGAAGACCGTATTAATGATCGGAGTCAGGACCGTCTGCGGGACCGGCGCGCAAAATCCGATCGAGAGGGTGTGAAGGCTTCTGTCGTAGGCACGCACACGGCTCTCGAAATCCTTGGTGACAGAGAGAAGCTGGGCGGCATATTCGGCGGCCATTTTTCCTGTGGGCGTCAGGCCAAGGTGGTTTTTCGAGCGGGTGAACAGTGTTACACCGACCTCATCTTCCAGCCTTTTCATGGAACGGGTCAGTGACGGCTGAGAGGTGTTGAGGATCTCGGCAGCCTCGGAAAGGGTACCGCATTCGGCAAAGGTTTTCAGCTGCTGAAGCATGTAAATATCGATCATGTGCTGTCTCCTCACTATTCAGAAATGTTATAGCAGTCGCCATTATTGGCATTGTACATCAAATCGTAAATGTTTTAAACTCAAGCCATAAAGAAGAAACACCCGGCAAATGGAGGTATTCAATATGGAAAGCCTGAAACTGTATAACGGAGTAGAGGTCCCGATCTTAGGAATCGGCACATTTATGATCAGTCCGGAGGACACGGAAAAGTCAGTATATGCCGCGCTCAAGCTCGGTTACCGCATGATCGATACCGCGAATGCCTATATGAATGAAAGGTCCGTGGGAAAAGCACTGAAGAAGGCCATCTCCAAAGGGATCGTCACGAGAGAGGAAGTCTTCGTGTCCACCAAGATCTGGGCGACGATGTATGAGAAAGAGACGGCGGTCGAGGATACACTGGAGCGATTGGGACTTGGTTACGTCGATCTTCTTTTCATCCATCAGCCGGCGGGAAACTTCATGGCCGGATACAAGATGCTGGAGAAGGCATATAAAGAAGGAAAAGCAAGATCTCTCGGTATCTCCAATTTCCAGGGAGAGAAGCTGGAAAGACTTCTTTCTGAATCGGAGATCAAGCCCCACGTGATCCAGATGGAAGTGCATCCGTATTTTACACAGAAAGAGATCCGTGAAAGACTTTCGGAATACGGCACGAAGACCATGGGATGGTATCCGCTGGGTCATGGAGACAGAAGTCTGATCGATGAAGAGATCTTCAAAAAACTCGGCGATAAATACAGAAAAAGCAGTGCGCAGATCATTCTCCGCTGGCATACACAGATGGGATTCATTACGATCCCGGGATCGAAAAATCCGGATCACATCCGGGATAACGGGGACATCTTTGACTTCACATTAACTTCGGAAGAAATGGAAGAAATCAGTAAGCTGGATGGAAAGAAGAGATACTATCACGCAGATAATGCCCAGGAAGAAAAATATGCGCAGATGCATCTTCCTTTTGAAAAGTAAGAGTTAAGGAGGAAAGAGTATGGCAGAGAAAATCGTACAGACAGCAGGCAGAGATGCATTAGGAGAATTTGCACCGGAATTTGCACACTTTAATGACGATGTGCTTTTCGGAGAAAACTGGAATAACGAAGACATCGATCTGAAAACCAGATCGATCATCACAGTCGTATCCTTGATGTCGCAGGGCATCACGGACAGCTCGCTGAAATACCATATCAGCAATGCCAAAAACCACGGCGTGACACAAAAGGAAATGGCAGCGATCATTACACACGTTGCTTTCTACAGCGGATGGCCGAAGGCATGGGCCGTATTCCGGCTGGCAAAAGAGGTTTACGAAGAAACATAAAGTACGGACAGATAAGCGGAGGAAAAATAATATGACAAAGACATTGATCGCATTCTTTTCAAGAGCAGATGAAAACTATTTCGGCGGGTCCATGAAGTATGTGGACGTGGGAAATACCGAGATCGTAGTGGGTCTCATGAAGGACCTGATCGACGCCGATACCTTTAAGATCGAGATGAAAAAACCATATTCCGCTTCGTATATGACATGTATCGACGAAGCGAAGAAAGACCTTCAGGCAAATGCCCGTCCGGAACTGGTCAGCTATCCTAGCAGCATCGATGAGTATGACACCGTTATCCTGGGTTACCCGAACTACTGGGGAACGATCCCGATGGCCGTGGCGACCTTCCTGGAGGCCTATGACTTCACCGGAAAGACGATCCTTCCTTTCTGCACGAACGAGGGAAGCGGCATGGGAAGCTCGGAAAAAGATATCAAGAAGTATGCAAAAGGTGCCGAGGTAAAAAGAGGCCTTTCCATCAACGGCAGCCGTGCCGGATCTTCCGGTGATCCTGTGAAGAAATGGCTTTCTGAATCGGGATGCAAGTGAGGGTTATATCGGAAAAACGGCAGTTCTTTCTTCGGTTTTGGCGAGTGATATAATCAATGTATGAACTACGTCAAAAGCACTGGAGGATGAACCATGGCAGAAGCAATCCGGATCAATGACAGCACCTGGCGGATCGAAGACGGCGGAGTACGTTTCCTGCTCCTTTGCGGAAAAGAGAAAGCCGCACTTGTGGATACAGGCATGAATGCACCGGATGCAAGGAAGATTGCAGAAGGCCTTACGGATCTTCCGCTCCTTCTGATAAATACCCACGCCGATCCCGATCACATCTCCGGGAACGGTGCTTTTGCCGAAGTATATATGTCTCCGGCTGAAGAAGAAAACTACAGAAATTTCGGCGGAAAATGTGAGATCCTTCCTGTCAAAGAGGGCGATGAATTTGACCTCGGCGGAAGGATCCTCCGCGTGATCGATATCCCGGGACACACCCCGGGAAGCATTGCGCTTCTTGACGTGGAAAACCGCATTCTCATCAGCGGTGATACGATCTCGGACCGCAATATCTTCATGTTCGGTCCCATGCGGAACCTGGACCGCTACATCGATAGCCTCGAACATCTTTCCGAACTGCAGGGACAGTTCGACGAGATCTATCCGATGCACGGATCTTTTCCTGCCTCTCCGGATCTGATCGGCAAGCTCATCGAGGGCGCAAAAGAGATCCAGGCCGGGAAAGCAGAAGGAAAAGAAGTGGAGTTCTACGGCAACAAAGCACTTCTTTACAAGTTCCCTTATGCAGGGCTCCTCTGCGATCTGAAGTGATCCAATCCCTTTGAAAAATATATGACCGGTATAGGAAAAACGCTTGAACAAAACCGAACAAATGTGCTACAATATAGAGGTCGACAAATCCATAACAAGGAAGGTGTTTATATGAACGAATTTATTGCATATTGCGGCTTGGACTGCGAGAAGTGTGAAGCACGTATCGCGACGATGAATAATGATGATGCGCTTCGTCAGAAAGTGGCGAAAGAGTGGTCTGTCATGAACGAAGTCGAGATCACGCCGGAGATGATCAACTGCACCGGATGCCGTGTTCCGGGCGTGAAGTTTCCTTTCTGTGAATCCATGTGTCCGATCAAGATCTGTTCTTCGGAAAAGAAGTACGAGACATGCGCTGACTGCAACGAAGTCGCTTCTTGTGAGAAGGCGGCGATGGTCCTCGGAAACAATATGGAAGCCAGAGAGAACCTCGGGATCAGCGGATCTTTCTCATAACGTCATAACATAAGTGATCGCCGTTTGCGGCATCGATCACGTTATATTCGATCTCGGTATATCCACGCTTAAGATAGATTCTTTTGGCAGGGAAAGACGCATCCAGTTCGATCGTATCGAAGGATGAAAAGATCTTCTCTTCAGCGAAGTCCATCAGTGCTTTTCCGAAGCCCTGATGCTGACATTCGGGAAGAACGAAGAGCCTGCAGATGTGATTCTCAGCGACTGTTACCGTGCCGGCGGTCTTTCCGTCAACATTCAGAAGGTACACGTTTCCATTTGAAATATCGGAAACGATCTTATCCATCGAATGATGCCGGCTGAAGAATTCGACCGCACCTACCGGATAGTATTTCGGATATACCGTGTTGATCGTGACCTGAGTGATCTCGTAAACGATATCTGCATCTTTAGGCTGAGCAATGGTGATCGTTCTGTCCATGATCCTTCTCCGTTGTCTTCTAGATTGATTCAGATTATATCACGGAACATGCTGAAAGAGGCTATGCTATACTGAACGAAAACAGACTATTTTCAGGCATTGCGCTCTTAACGCTTTAAAGAAAATGGAGTAAAAAATGAAACAGCACTATAAAGAAATGCCATCTTCCCTTCAGGGAACATATGCTGAGTTTTCCAGGAATTTCGGGTTCGACTGGAAAGAATTCATTATGGGGATCCCGACACCGATGTTTCTCGTAACGACCTACAAATCCAACGGTCAACCGAACGCGACGATGCAGTCGTGGGCGACGTTTACCAGCGCGGATCACGGTAACGGATATTTCGCTGTTCTTGCCAGTGTTACAAAAGGCGGACACCTTCATCAGACGCTGAACGAGAAGAAGGAAGCGGTCATCAATTTCATGTCTTCAGACAAGTACGAAGACTGCATGAAAACGATCCAGAATAATCAGTTTGAAGCGGATGAGATCTCCGCATCCGGACTTACCGTGGAAAAGGCTTCCTGGGTAGATGCACCGATGGTAGAAGAATGCTTTATGAATCTGGAATGCAGATATCTCTGGGAAAAAGAGATCGTACCCGGAGATGATCACGTAATGGTGTGTCTCGAAATCGTTGGAGGACATGTTGACGAAGAATTCCTTGCGGACCGCTTTGGAGAAAAAAGTGTTTCGTATAACATCCACTACCCGATGGATCCGAATAACGTGAAAGAAAAAGGATGCGACTATGTTGCAGGTCTGAAGGTTACAAACCGATCTTACGAATATTGATTTAGGAGAAAAATGAAATGAGCAATATATACGAACAGTGTCCTGTACTTGAAAATGAAAGATGGCTGATGCGCTTCGTAAAGGAGGAAGATGCGGAAGACCTTCTTCTGGTCTATGGAGATAAGCAGGCGCTGCCGTTTTTTAACAGCGATAACTGTCATGAAGATAATTTCTACTACGACACGAAAGAGAAGATGGACGGGGCGATCCGGTTCTGGCTGGATTCGTACCGGGACAAGTGGTTCGTCCGCCTGACGATCGTGGATAAGAAGATCTCGAAGGCCATCGGTACGATCGAGATGTTCCACCGGCCCTCTGATGACGAATTTGACGGCGACGGTCTGATCCGTCTGGACGTGAGATCTGACTACGAAAAGTCGGAGGAAATACAGAGCATTTTTGCACTTCTGATCCCCGAAGCATATACTCTTCTTGAGTGTGAGGAGATAATCACGAAGATTCCACTTTATGCGGTAGAGCGGATCGATGCGGCAAAGAAGATCGGGTTTGAAAAGACCGACAGACTTCTTGTCGGAAGTGAAGACCGGCACGCCTATAAGAATTACTGGGCGATCCGAAAGTAAAACAAGGAAGTGTACAGGAAATGGCTGACAATCCGTGGAAAGAAATCAGTCTTCAGGACTATGAGGACCATATGAGCCTGGATTCGGTCCATCAGCTTCAGACGATGAATGCGATGATGAAAGACCAGTTCGGATCCTACCTGGTGGAGACGGCGATGGTTCTGGGTGTAGCCGGCGGAAACGGCCTCGAGCACGTCCGGAAAGAAAAGTATAAGACCGTGTACGGCGTGGATATCAACGAAGACTATCTTCGTGCAACAGAGGAAAGATATCCGGACCTTCAGGGGATCCTTAAGTGCATCCCGATCGATCTGGTCAATGAAGCTGAGAAGCTTCCGGAGGCGGATCTTCTGATTGCCAATCTCCTGATCGAGTATATCGGGTACGAAGCTTTTCAGAAGGCCGTTTCGAAAGTGCGCCCGAAGTATTGTTCCTGTGTGATCCAGATCAACACGGATACGAAGCAGTGGGTCTCCGATTCGCCATATCTTCACGCATTTGACAGGCTGGATGAAGTGCATCACCAAATGGAAGAAGATGCCCTGGAGAAGGCAATGAAGGAGATCGGGTATTCCCTGATCCATCGTAGCATCGAGACGCTCCCGAATGGGAAAGCTCTGGTCCGTATGGATTTCAGCAGGTGATGATATGGAAAGACCTGATTTTGACAGCATTAAGGATTTTGCCGAGTTCTCGAAGTACTACTGGTACAGAGAGGAACTGATCCGGATCTGTAAGGCACATGGCCTTAAAGCGCCGAGCGGCAAGATCGAATTGAATAAAGTGATCGAAGCGTATTTCTCTGGGGAGAAAATCCTTCCGGAGAAAAAGTCGGTGAAAAGAAAGACGGCAAAGGTTATGGAACTGACGCTTCAGACCGGCTTGATCGAATGTGGATTTACCTTCGGCCCCAGGTTCCGGGAATTTTTCGAAAAGCAGACCGGAGAAAGCCGGTTCAAATTTAATGTAGATATGGTAGCAACGGCTAAAGCTGTGAAAGATAATGGCGATGAGAGCTTCACGTTGGGAGATCTTCTCGATATATATTACGGGAAGAAGACCTATGCGACGTACGATAAGTCGGCACTTCAGTGGAATCAGTTCGTGAAAGACTTCTGCGCCGATCCGGCAACAGAAGTCTTCCCGGACAGATTGAAAACAGCTGCGAAACTGTGGAAGATCGTAAGAGAATCGGATCAGGAGAAGGTCTATACCCACGACCTTCTGATCACTTACTTCAACTGATAGGCTTTCTTAAACTTGTATGATCCGAGGACGAACTTGGAGGGGGAGACTTTCTCTGCGAGGTCGGATGTGGTGATGAAGTCTTTGGTTACCTTTACAAGGAACTGACGGCTGCCGCGTTCTACGAGGTAGAAAGCGGGATTCTCTCTGAGATAATCTGCGCCCTGGATGATTCCGGGACCTGCAACGAAATCTGCGATCTGTTCTTTGACAGAGAGTTTTTTGGAACGGATCAGCGCATAGATAGCGTCTGCATTTGTGTTCTTAGAAACACATGCAGCATCCTGCTTGCTCCTGCATTTTCCCGCCTTTTCAAAAGCGCTGAGATCGATCGGCTCGGAGATCTCATTGAACTGCGGTTTGTTTCCATCATCTATAAGATAGTCCACACTTACATGCAAAAGATCTGCCATGACTTTAAGGTTTCCGATATCCGGAAGACCCTTATCCGTTTCCCATTTTGCTACTGCGGATCGTGAAACATTCATCTTCTCTGCGAACTGTTCCTGCGAAAGGCCGGCTGCTTTTCTAGCTTCTTTAATCTTCTCACCAAGTGTCATAGTGCACCTCCAGATACATTTATTATGAACGGGTTTTCCGTTCGCTTCAAGCATCTTCAGTGTGCATGCATCTGCGGGGAAGTGCCATATACCAGTGGTGACAGCGATGTTACGCTCCGTGACTCCGTCATCCATGATCATGCGTCCGCTGATAGGAAGACAGCTTAGGAACTATCAAATTGGAGATTGCAGCAAAATAGAATTGTCTTTGGAGTATAGTGTAAAATATTACAAATGGATCGCACCAGAGGCTACTGATAACAGTAGGAGGAGTAACAGATGGACAATTACGTAGATGAAAGAGATTACGCATTACTTGCTCAGGACAAGTATACTTTCTCGGTTCTTTCGAGGATCATCGGCGGGGAATGTGAGCTTCGCCTGACGGATCACGAAAGGTTCATTCTCTGCTTTACGGGGCAGCCGTATCCGGTGTGGATCTGGATGCCGGACGATGCATCCGAGGAGGAGATGGAAAGTGCTTTTCAGGTAGCAAAAGAACACGGGGTCATGGATGGAAAGCACCGTTTCAACATCAAGTACGAACTGGCGGATTTCTTTATCCGAAGAGCCGAAAAAGAAGGACTTCATCTTTCGATCTCGACGAATCTTTTTGCCTATGACTGTCCGGAGCTGATCCCGCCGAAAACCGTGACAGACGGGCACATCCATAAGTGCACGATGGAAGATGTCGATGTTTTGACGGACTTTTTCGAGATATTCCATGATGCTGTCGGAATCGATAAGGCCAGTAGAGAACAGTACAGGATCGATGCGGAAAACGGGATCCGCGAAGGATCGATGTATCTTTGGAAGACGGATGACGGGGAATTTGTTGCGAGCTGCCACTGGCATCCGGTACAGGATATGGCGTCCATCGGATTGGTATTTACCAGAACTGAATACCGCCGGCGTCACTATGCGGAACATCTGGTATATGAGGTATCGAAGATCGCGAAAGAAGAAGGATATCTTCCGATGCTCTATACGGATGCGGACTATGTTGCGTCCAACAAGTGCTATGAGAAACTCGGTTATATTCTTCGAGGCAAACTCTGCACGATCAGCTGACGTTTTTTCGGAAAACGCGATGAGCAGGAAAGGCCAGGCACATTCCGGATCGGTCATAGAATAACTATCTATACCGTAAGTTTAATCCGGCGGTTTTCTGCCGGGACCGGTGATACAATATGCGATGAATTGAAAATTCTTAGGAAGGACGGATCACCATGAAACGCTGCATTGCAGATGCTCCACGCAGAGCCTGAGGAGACTGTGTGGAGGAAGAAATAGTTTTCCTCGAGCTTTGCTTCTAAAGTCATTTCAACTATAAGGAGCAAAGATATGAATAACGAAAAAGTAAATACGAAAAAGAATCCGCTTCGGGATTTCTATGTCATTTGGAGCACGCAGAGCCTGTCCCAGCTGGGATCAAGCATCACGGCATTTGCGCTGACGCTGTGGCTATATGACAAGACCGGATCCGCTTTAGGTACGGCGGCGCTGACGATCTGTACGTATGCGCCTTATGTCATTATGAGCATTTTCGCAGGTGCGCTGACGGACCGGTTCAATAAGAAAAAGACCATGCTGGTGTGCGACACACTGGCGGCTCTATGCACGGTCGTCGTGTTTCTTCTTTATAAGACAGACACTCTGGCGGTCTGGCATCTTTATGCGATCAATGTCTTTTCCGGACTGATGAATACGGTACAGCAGCCGGCGTCGGAAGTGACCATGACCCTGATCGTGCCAAAGACACATTATCAGAAGATCAGCGCTATGAATTCGCTGACCCGCTCACTGAATTCCATTTTGCACCCGCTGATCGCTACGGCACTTTACGGGCTGCTGGGCATGAGTTCTGTTTTTGCATTGGATCTTCTTACATTTGCCACGGCTTTTGTGGCACTTCTGCGATTTGTGCAGATCCCGGAAAAGCCGAGTGAGAAAAAAGAGAGCACGATCACGCTTGCCAAAGAGGGACTTCGTTTTCTTAAGAAAACACCGCTGGTGTTCTCGCTGATCCTCTTTATGTCAGGCGTTAATCTCGTGGCATCTGCCTTTGACGCGACACTATATGGGTATGTGATCCCGAACCCGAGAGGCGGAAAAGAAGTACTGGGTATCGTGACAGCATGTTCCGGAATTGCGATGGTCATCGGAAGTCTGATCGTATCAAAGATGCCGAAACCGAAGGACCGTGTACGAGTCATATTCGTGACGATGCTTATCTCCTTAAGCGTGGAAAACTTCGTTCTGGCTTTCTCCAGAGAACCGGTGCTGTGGTGCCTGGGACAGATCATCGGATGGATACTGGTTCCGGTCATGAGCGCGAATCTGGATGTGGTCCTTCGGAACTCAATCCCCGTGGAGCTGCAGGGAAGAGTCTATGCGTGCCGGAATACTTTCCAGTTTTTCACGATCCCAATCGGTCTTTTCCTCGGCGGATTCATGGTCGATCACATATGTGAACCCTTTATGGCAAGACATGCTTATTCCGAAGTACTGACGACACTTTTCGGATCGGGAAAAGGGTCCGGCGCCGCGCTCATGATGGGCATCCTGGGACTTTCTGGAACCATACATTGTCTGGTTTTCGGATCGAGATTAAAGAAGTATCATTATAGTGATTCGTAACGCGATGGAGATTCGTGACACGCGAAGCGTGAAAGCGGATCTTATCACAAATAAGCAATTGAGGCAGTATGCAGACACGTATTCTGACAATCGAAGAGATACGGGAAGTCTATGAGAAATATCTCTACTACGATTTTCCCGATGACGAGCGAAAACCACTTTCCCGGATCGAGCAGTCGTTCCGGGAAGGGCGGTACCTCTGCGCCGGTGCTTTTGCCGAGGACAGAGGATTCCTCGCCTATGCTTTCTTCGTGTTCGAAAAGGAAGTGTGTCTTCTGGACTACTATGCGGTGGTGCCGGAAATGCGGGGGAAAGGGATCGGCACTGAGTTTCTCCGAAGAGCGGTGGAGCAGTGCGGTTCCGAAGTGACGATCATCGAGATCGAAGATCCGGAGTCGGATGTTTCTGAGGAAGAAAAGAAGGCCAGAGAAAGACGGCTGGACTTCTATCTTCAGGCCGGAGCAATTAACACGAACGTGCATGTGCTCGTTTTCGGAGTGGAATACCTTCTTCTGGAATATCCGCTGAAGGGCGTCCATGACGAAGAAGCAATCGCGGAGGGCTACTGCTCGATCTACCGGGCGATCCTTCCGAAGAAGATGTATGAGCAGAATATATCTGTGAGGAGGAAATAAGAAATGACAAAACTGTTCTTATGTGGCGGCGGATTCGGAAAACAGATGGAGGATACCTATCCTGTTTTCAATGCGGTGATCGACCACACCAAGCCGCTTCTATATATTCCTCTGGCGATGCCGGAAGAGACACATACTCTGGATGAATGCTATGGGTGGATCCAAAATGAATTAAAAGAAGGCGGCGTCGAAGTCCCCTCAGTAGAGATGGTCCGCTCCTATGAAGAGATCCTTACAAAGGAGTTCTCGGATTATTGTGCACTCTTTATCGGCGGCGGAAATACTTTTTCGCTTCTAAAAGGACTGAAGGATAGCGGTGCTTTTGAAAGAATCAAGGAATACCTTCAGGGAGATGGAGTCGTATTCGGAAGCTCGGCAGGAGAGATCATTTTCGGGAAAGACATCATGACGGCCATCACCGAAGATCCGAATGATGTCGGACTTCAGGATACAGAAGGGTTTGATGTGCTATCGGGGATCGCCCTGGATGCGCATTATACCAATGCGAAAACGGAAGAAGATCACGAGCGTGTCACTGCGTTTCTTACGAATTATTCGATTGAGAAAGGGAAAGTGATCGCGCTTCCGGAGGAAGATACGCTGTTCATTGATGGGGATGCGTTCCAGGTCATCGGGTCCCGCCCGTACTATGTCTTTGAAAACGGCGTTCGGCTGGAGAAGAGGGCCGAACTTCGAAATGAACTTACGGATAATGAGTGGCCACTGGAATATATAGATCATGACCGGTGGATCGCAAGAGGTATTGTTTTCGATGAAGAAGGAAACTTCTATTTCATCCGTGCCGAGAGAGATGACATGTTCGGTAAGGCGACCATGATCGAGACTCCCGGAGGCGGTGTGGAGAAAGGGGAGAACCTGAATATGGCGATCCGGCGTGAACTCAGCGAAGAACTGGGCGCGGAAGTGGATGTGATTCTTAAGATCGGTGTGGTCAGCGACTACTATAACATCATCCACCGGCATAACATCAGCAACTATTTCCTTTGCAAAGTAAAGTCCTTCGGCGAGAAGCACTTAACGGAAGACGAGATCAATGATTTCCATCTTTCCACGTTGAAACTGACCTTTGATGAGGCGGTTGATGAGTACGAAAAACGCAGGGAAACACCCATCGGAAGACTGGTGGCAAACCGTGAACTTCCGGTAGTTATGCGGGCGAAAAGAATCATCGACGAACTGGGGCTGCTCTCCTAAGCGGAATAGAAAATGGATAGGTAAACAGAAATGAAGAAGATACTGGAAACAGAAAGACTTTTTCTCCGGGAAATGACGATGGATGACTTTGATGCCCTTTTTGCGGTGCTGGGCGATAAGGAGATCATGCAGCACTACCCCTATTCTTTCGATGAGGAGCGTGTGCGATCCTGGATCGAGCGGAACATGAAACGCTATACGGATGACGGTTTCGGGCTCTGGGCAGTCTGTCTGAAGGATACAGGCGAGATGATCGGCGACTGCGGTTTAACGCTTCAAAATATCGACGGGACTATGCTTCCGGAGATCGGATATCATATCCGAAGGGACCAGCAGAGAAAAGGATACGCGAAAGAAGCCGCTGCGGCCGTGCGCGACTGGGCCTTCCAAAACACGGAGTATCCTGCACTCTATTCTTACTGCAAGTACACGAATGTGGGTTCTTTTAAAACGGCGGAATCCATCGGCATGCATTTCGAAAAAGAGTATGAAGATGAAGCCAATAAGATCACGCACGTGTCCGTGATCAGAAGAGATGACTTGAATTGATTTCCATCTGAGAAGAAACGCTGAACTCACAAATGCACCGCATGCTATAATGAAAACAGTGCTTTTGAAAAAGCAAAATTTCCGGAAACGGCGGTGAGAATATGCAGTATCGTACTTTGGGGAAAACCGGCTTAAAAGTAAGTGAGATCGGCTTTGGCGGCGAGTGGCTGGAGCGCCATGAAGAAGAGCATTCCGTCGGGCTTCTGAAGTATGCTCATAGCAAGGGCATTAACATCGTAGACTGCTGGATGGCTGATCCGAAGTCGAGAGATATCATCGGAAAAGCCATGGCCGGATGCCGGGATTCCTGGTACGTGCAGGGACATATCGGCTCCACGTATCAGAACGGGCAGTATGTCAGGACCCGGGATATGAAGTATGTTATCCCGGCTTTCGAAGATCTTCTCCTTCGCCTTCAGACCGACTATATCGACCTGGGCATGATCCACTATATCGACTCCGTCGAGGAGTGGAATACTGTTATGAACGGGGATTTCATCGAGTATGTTCATGAACTTAAGAAGAAGGGAACGATCCGTCATATCGGACTAAGTACCCATAACCCGGTGATCGGAAAACTGGCGGTGGAAAGCGGCTTTATTGAGATGATCCTCTTTAGTATCAACCCGGCTTTCGATATGCGTCCGGCTACCGAGGACCTGGAGTCTATGTTCGGCGGCTACGAGAACCAGGAATGGTCCGGCATCGATCCGGAGCGTGCCCGCTTCTATCAGATGTGCGAAGAAAATAATGTGGGACTGACGGTCATGAAAGGATTCTTCGGAGGCGCCCTTCTGGACAAGGAAAGATCGCCGTTTGATGTGGCCTTTACACCGGTACAGCTGATCCACTACGCCCTGACCCGTCCGGGTGCCTGCTCGATCCTTTGCGGGTACGATACCACGGAGCAGATCGATGCGGCGGTTGCCTATGAGACGGCTTCCGAAGATGAGAAGGACTATGCGTCCGTCATCGCCAATGCCCCGATGCATTCCTATAACGGAACATGCACATACTGCGGACACTGTAAGCCCTGTCCCATGGATATCGATATTGCTATGGTCAATAAGTTCTACGATCTGGCAATGACACAGGAGAAAGTACCGGAGAGTGTTGCGGAACACTATAAGGCACTTGGTCACACGGCATCGGAATGTATCGGGTGCCAAAGCTGCGAGAGCCGCTGTCCCTTCGGCGTGGAGATCTCTTCCCGCATGACGAAGACGGCGGAACTGTTCGGGATCTGACCGGCTCTTATCTGAGATCTCTATACATCAGGATCTCGTCGTGATATGTTCCGTCATCGAAACGAAGTGCATTATGACGGCGTCCGGACTCGATGAATCCGCACTTCTTATAAAGCGCCTGTGCCTGTTCGTTTTCAGCAACGACTTCCAGATCGACCTGCGTCCAGCCGATTTCCTTGGCAAGTTCACACATGTAGTTGATCATGGCTGTCCCGATCCCGAGACCCCAGTATTCCTTATAAAGCGCGATAGCGAGGGAACAGCGGTGCCGGATCTTTCTCTTGTCACCGATGCCGAAGACCGCGCCGTTACCGGCGACTTTGCCATCTACGATCGGGGCCATCATGATCTGGTATGGATCTTCCAGTAGTCTTCCGAGGATATCGATTTCGCCTTCGAGGGTGTAGTTTACTTCGTCCGGATACCGAAGAAGAAACTCTGTTTCACCGGCAGTAGCCTTCAGATATTCAAGCATCGGCTCAGCCAGATCCGGTCCGTTCGGTCGCAGGATACACTTTCTTCCATCCTTTAATGTGATTCTTCTTTCCGGAAAATGCATATCCTTCCACCTCGTTTCTGTCTTTTCTCACATTCTATCGGGTCGGGCGAAAACCGACAAGTAGTCCGTTAGTATACGGATCTTACTTCTGAAGAAATAAACCGGCCTTTCCGTCTTCCGAAAGATGGAAAGGCCATGTTTTTCTTATCTTTCCTGTACGACGAGGGTCGCGCGTTTCTGGATGTTTTTGCAGACGTCATCGACGGTTCTCTGCCCGGCGAAGAACCCTGCAGATTCTTCCTGGATGATGCTCATGATATCGTTATCCCAGGCCTGGGCGGAACTGACACCGGAGATGAGCTCGTCCATAGCATCCTCCAGTTCTTTTGTAAGTTCCACAAAATCCTCGATAACTTCCGGGTTTATCATGCCGGAGCTGTTCTTAATATCCTCGCCTTCTTCTTTATTGATGTCGATCTCTATCTGACAGTTTGTATGGAATGCGTTTTTGTTGATAGGGAGAGTATCCGTGTTAAAGCTTAATGCCTGCTGCGCATCCTCATTGAGGAAGTAACTGATGAAGCTCCAGGCAAGTTCCGGATCAGCGCAGGAGGAGGAGATTCCCATGGACAGATCACCTTTTGCCGTCATACTCATTCCGGAAAGGGAAGGGACCCCCGTAAAGACGACTTTCCGACCGCCTTTTTCTCTTCCGATGTAAGCATAATTCTGAAGATCGCGGAGTGTGACATAGCAGCTTGCCACCAGATTGTCCTGGAAAAGATGATCATCGTTGATCCAATCACCGGAATCATCCATAACGGCAGAAGTGGGCGATCCGAACGCATGATTTGCGCAGTGCTTCTTTACGGTCTCCAGTAAAGTACGGAATTCTTCCGATTCAAAATCGACAGACTTATTCTGGTTGTCGACGAAGTGCGGAGACAGGCTCTGCATCCACAGTTTCAGAAGGTAATCGGGACCGACGGATGCTATCGGCTGTACATCCGGAGAAAGCGAAGATGCCATCTGATCGAAATCGGAAAACGTCCAGTTTTCCTTAGCGCCGTTGTAGTTCGAATTGACCGCTATTCCTTCCAGCGTGTAGGTAAGGGGGATCGTATAGAGTTTTCCGCCTTCTTCAAAAGAACGCAGGATGTTGTCGTAGATTTCATCGCGGTGAAAAGAACCGTCGGAGTCGATCAGAGGATTCAGATCTACAAGCATCGTATCGGAATTGAATTGGGAAAGTTCGGAATATCCGACCAGGATATCCGGGCTGTTTCCCGAAAGCATATCCATGATCAGCTGTTTCTTGCTCTCCATAAGCCCTTCTTCGAGCTTTTCGTCATCATAAGATTGAGATTCCACGGTATCTGCGGTGTAGTCGATGATCTCGATCCTGGCTTTATTCTGAGGATCTTTGTTGTACTCGAGGACCTGTTCCAGGAATGTAGCGCTGATGCCCCCGTCGACACCGAGCCGGAGGATCGTTTTGCCGGCATGAGGATTCTTATCCGCCTTCGAAAGATGCACGATATTGACCAGAGATGCACCTTGCGATTTCAGATCCATCGCGCTGCGCCCGGCATCATCGATCGCGTCAAACTGGAAAAATACCATGTCGTCTTCAGAAGCGATCCGTACGCCTTGAAGGTTCAGAGTCGAAGAGTTAACATCGGTGTCTTTCCACTCGAGCACCCGGGTCTTCGTCTGCGTCGCGACGTCAAATTTTTCGATGCCGTTTGCATTTAAAAGGAAGCAATCCTGTTCGCCCTGCGTCAGCCAGTTGATCTCGTTGGTGCCCTTAAAAGGCATTCCGGTCAGTTTACCGTTTTCTGTATCGATCTCCTGAATGTAGAGCTCCGTATCTCCCGATCCATATGTCGGCATTACCGCATACCACTTTCCGCCGGAATGAAGGACCTTATGATTAAGCGTCGGATCCTCAATCTCGAAAAGCACTTTTCCCTCGCTGTCGAGGATCCAGAATTTACCGATACTGGTCAGAAGAATGTTCCCGTTTTCAAGTGCGTAGATCCCGATATCTTCAATCTGTTCGTCGATCTGGAAATCGATATCTCTGAGTTTTTCTCCGGAAGCAGAGATCACGGATGCCCTCGGGGCAGAGCGGCATATCTGCATGTCGACTTTTGTGGACAGGATCAGGATCTCGCCGTCTTTGCCGGGATAAGCACCCACAAACGAGCAGTCCGGCTCATGCTCGATTTCTGCGACCACTTCACCATTCAGGTCAAACATCAAAAGTGCAGAATAACTATATTCTTCTTCGATCCTATCGTATTCTTTCAGATCCTGTTCATTATCTAAATCAAGAGAGAATAAGTGATTAAGAACATCTTCCGGCATCTCATAACTTACGATTATATCGGCAATGATGCGGTCTCCGACGATATAATGGTTCGCGATGTCGCTGTATTGGACTTTTTTATCCTGAGGAATGGAAGGCTTCATCGCCGAAATAGTCACGTTATAGTAAGGGTCACTTTCTGAAACGATACGGCCACTTTCTGATTTGTTGCCTGCGCTATCTGAGTGATAACTTGTATTGGTGTTTTGTGCGATATCACTGCCGTCGGTTTTTTTCGATCCGCAAGAAGTCAGAGAGAAGATCATTTGGGCAGAGAGTGCAAGGGAAAGTAGAATCCGTGTCGTCTTTTTCATAGTTGTCTCCATTTACGGTGAAAATACATAGAAGCTGTTTGCTTAGTTTATCAACATCATTTTACTTTTCGAAAAAGACACTTGCGTGACGGAATCGTCATTCAGGTTTATCGGAAGATTCTTCCTTCTCATATTCATATGATGTCGAACGGAAACAGGATCCCATGGCAAGCCCCATCATGATACCGGCAAATATACCGATCGGGCTTTTCAGTGTCGTCGAAAAAACCACGCTATAGAGTATTGCGAAAACTATCGCCCAGTACCAGTTGTACGGCCCCGTCTTAGAAGTAAGTTTCGGCACTTTATTCCCACGGAAGAATGCTTTTCCGTCCTTATAGTAAGATGCTCTCTGTGCCATCAGGAAAACTACCTGCTGGTCCATAAGATCCGTGACCGGCTCGCCGGAAAGATCCGAAGAACAGTAGATCTCATCACAGCTATACTGATGCCCATCTGCAGTTGCGACATACAGTGCTTTTAGAATACCCTTACGAGTATATCCATATACTTTGCCGCTGTTTTGAAGGACTTCAAGAAGATGATCCGCATCTACTTGAAAATCCGCCGTGGAAAGAAGTTTTCCTTTCTTTACCTGTCGCTTGCTGATATCGATGATCGAATACCCCTGAACATTCAGGCCTTCGACCGAAAAAGGTTTGTTATCAATAAAGAGATTTCTGAGCTGCTGTTCCATTTTTACCCTCACTTCTGCTAACCCGCTTATGCTTTATTTTATGCTCCCATTTTACGAAGTGAAAATAAAGACATCGTCAACCAATTATAAAGTTTATCTAAAGAATCGTGAAAACCGTGATTTGTTACGGGAGATCGCTTGATTTTTCGTATTTCCATATTATAATAGGCAATGCAGTGACAGCCGTCACGCCAAGCAGTTCGGGTCCGATATCCTGCTTGTAAAAGATTAAAACCAAAGGAGAAACTGATAATGTCTGCGATCTCTCGCGTAAAAGAGGACTATAAAGCCCTTCTTCACGGCGTACCTGCGATGGTCACCGTTACCTTTATCCTATCTGTTGTTTTCATGAACCTTATGGCGAGTAAGGAGCTCTACCGCTCGGAGTATTTCTGTCTCAACTGCGGTCTGGCGCTTTCCTGGATCTCGTTTCTTTGTATGGACTGTATCTGCAAGCGTTTCGGTGCGAAAGCCGCGACGAAGATCTCGATCCTCGCGATGGGTATCAATGTGATCTGCGTGCTGGTCTTTAAGCTTCTGGCGATGGCACCGGGTTCCTGGGCAGCCTACTATTCTGCACCGGATGCCGTAACAGGCGAGCTCGTTTCTTCCGGGATCGACAGTACATTTGGCGGTTCCTGGTATGTCGTAGTCGGTTCGGCAACTGCAATGCTTCTTTCCACACTCGTAAACTCCGGCCTCAACCACCTGATCGGACGCGCCGACAAAGGAAACTTCGCCGGATTTGCCAAGAGATCCCTGATCTCCACGGGTATCGCCCAGTGGGTCGATAACTTCGTATTTTCCGCGATGGTCTCCCATGTCTTCTTCGGATGGAACTGGACACAGGTACTGATCTGCTCGACTACATCGATGCTCGTGGAACTTATTCTGGAAGCCGTATTCTCCCCGATGGGATACCGTATCTCGAAGCGCTGGGAAAAAGAGAAGATCGGCCAGAAGTATATTGACCGGATGGCAAAAGCCGAAGCAGCGGCTTGATCTCCCGACAAAGAAGAGGAAGTTTTCTATGGAACTGGAGAAACTTTCAGGTGTAGAACTCGGAAAAGAAGTACGATCCGGCCGTATCACTCCTACAGAAGTGATCCGGTATTTCCAAGCGCGGATCGAAAAGCGAAGTCCGAGCTTAAATGCATTCACATATACGAAATTCGACGATGCTTTTTCCGAGGCAAAAGCACTTGAGGAGAAGCTTTCGCGTCACGAGGAAGTGGGTCCTCTGGCAGGTGTTCCGGTGGGCTTAAAAGACTTTCTTCCTTCGAAAAAGGGCTGGACGAATTCCCACGGCGGCGTAAAGTCCCTGATCCGTGAAGATGTGGAAGACTCCATGTTCTATATTGCGGCAAGAGAAGCCGGAGCGATCGCGGTCGGAAAGACCAATGCTCCCGCATTTGCGATGCGCGGCACCTGCGACAATTACCTCTACGGGCCGACGAGAAATCCTTTTGATACGAAGTATAATTCCGGAGGTTCATCCGGAGGTTCCGCTGCGGCGGTCGCGGACGGCATGCTCCCGATCGCGGAAGGGTCTGACGGCGGCGGATCGATCCGCATCCCGTCGGCCTGGTGCGGATGTTTCGGATTTAAGGCATCTGTCGGAACGATCCCGAGTATCTGCCGCCCGGACGGATGGACGGCGACACATCCTTATTGCTTTAACGGTGCGATCACGAGAACTGTTCTGGACAGTGCGGTCATGCTCAATTACATGGCGCGCTATAACCCCAGAGACCCGCTCAGTCTCGATCACGGCAAGCGCGATTTTACCGAGCTTATGAAAAAGCCGATCCGTAACTGGAAGATCGCTTTCACCACGGACTTCGATATCTTTACCGTTGATCCGGAAGTCGCCTCGATCGTGAAAGAATCCGCCCGAAAACTCGAAGCAGCCGGAGCATGCATCGAGCCTGTACACTTTTCTTTCCGCCATACACAGAATGAATTTGCCGAGCTTTGGTGCAGAAGCATCAGTATCGACACGGCGATCGATATGGAACTATGGAAGAAAGAAGGCCTCGATCTGGTAAAGGATCACAGAGAGGAACTTCCGGAAGAATTCATCTACTGGAATGAACTGGCGCTTCGCTCCACGGTGATGGACTACCGCTATTTCAATGAACTCCGTACGGAGATGCTCGATGCGATGCAGGATATCTTTGATACGTATGACATCATCCTGTCGCCGGTGACGATCTGCCCGCCGGTCCTAAATGCAGAGGATGGAAATACAAAAGGCCCTCTCGAGATGAACGGCAGAAAAATCGAACCCCTGATCGGATTCTGCGAGACATTCTTTTCCAATTTCACCGGAAACCCCGCGGCATCTGTTCCTGCAGGACTAACAAAGACAGGCCTTCCTGTCGGCATGCAGATCATCGGAAAGAAATTCCGTGACGAGGACGTACTGGCGGTTGCGAAGACATTCGAAGACATCGCACCGTGGGGTTATGATATCCCTTACGGGCGGGAAGTGTGAAACCTTTCCAAATCATAGTTTCTCTCCCCTTTTTGCCTATTTGAAGAAGATGGGTTATTATGTGCCTGGAAGCTGCCGTGATATTTCGCGGCTCGGGTTGGTATAGTTTGAGGGCATATCTATGAAATTTCGAAGGAGACTTTTCTCGAGCAAGGATCCGTATGATGTGTCGAAGTCGGATCTGTTTCTTCATGCTTCGAAAGAGAATTTCAATTATCTGTACGGTCACTGCGATGACTATAAGAAAATAAGCGACGGGCTTTCCGTAAAATCATCGGATGACATCAAAGATGCATCGGATATTCCGGTCCTTCCGACGATGTTGTTTAAACAGCATGATTTTCGTTCCGGGCGCTATATGGTAAAAGCAACTTCGTCCGGCACCAGCGGAAGAAAAAGTACGATCCGTTTTGAGTTCAGCGCACTGATGGCCGCGCTCCGGATGTCCATCAAGATCACCCGCTACCACGGCATTATGACGATCAAGCCATGTAGGTATATCGTCATGGGATATAAGCCTCACAGATCTAATCAGATGGCAGTCGCGAAGACAGCATATCTGACTACATTTCTTGCCCCTGCGGTCAGCAGAAAGTTCATCCTTAAGCATACAAAAGACGGATATAAACCGGATTTCGAAAGTATCGTAAAAGCACTCCGGAAATATGAAAAGGGCAGGCTCCCGGTGCGGTTTATGGGTTTCCCGGCCTATACGTTTTTCCTGTTCCGGCTTTTGGAAGATAGGGGACTTTCTTTTAAACTTCCGAAGGGCTCGAAGATCATGCTGGGAGGAGGCTGGAAACAGTTTTATCAGGAAGCCGCCGATAAAGAGACCTTTTATAAAATGGCGAAAAAGACCCTCGGTATCGATGAGGAAAATATCGTGGAATTCTTCGGTGCCGTGGAGCATCCGATCCTGTACTGCGACTGCAAGAATCACCACTTCCATGTTCCTGTTTACAGTAAAGTGATCATCAGAGATCCGGATACGCTGGAACCTTTGGAAAACGGGAAGATGGGGCTTGTGAACCTGGTCACTCCGATCTGTAAAGCAACTCCGCTTCTTTCGGTCATGACCGATGATCTCGGTATCCTTCATGACGGGGAAAAATGCGGCTGCGGTGTTACCTCTCCCTACCTGGAGATCGTTGGACGTGTCGCGCCGGAAGATATCAAGACGTGCGCTGCCGGAGCTGCAGATATTCTGAAGGGGGTGAAGATATGATCCTTTTCGACGGGCAACTGTATGAAAGTTCCGAGCAGGGAAGACTGCTTGCTGAATTAAAAGAAAAGATCCCACATACTCTTCAGACAAAATCACTCGATCCGGAGATCGTGGTCGAAGCGGTCGATCAGCTCCGCAAGGAAACACTCGAAGGGAAGTTCGATGATCTTCTTACTTCGTTTCCGAAAGATATCGTCGAATCGTATAAGAAGCAGGCGGAGGTCCTTCTTTCAAAAGATTATCTTCACCTGAAGATAAGAACGGAACTGGGAAATACGGAAGAGTATGTCACGGATAAGATGGAAGGATTTTCGCAGATTCGGGTTAAGAAAGTTCCGCTCGGCGTGATCTTTCATATCGCAGCGGGGAATATGGATTTTCTTCCTGCGTATTCTCTGGCGGAAGGACTTCTTGCCGGGAACATCAACATCCTGAAACTACCGTCTGCAGATAACGGACTTTCTCTGAAACTCATCATGCAGCTCATCGAATACAAGCCGGAACTGAAAGATTTCATCTATGTGTTTGACACATCATCGACGGATATTCAGGGAATGAGGACCATGGCGGAGCTCTCTAACGGTATCAGCGTCTGGGGCAGTGACATGGCCATCGAGGCAGTCCGCGGACTGGCGCCTACCGGTGCGAAACTGATCGAATGGGGTCAGAAACTCGGATTCTGCTATATCTCAGATCCGGAACATGCAGAGAATTGCGAGCAGGACCTCGAGGGACTGGCAAAACATATAGCGTTTACGAAACAGCTTCTTTGCAGCAGCTGCCAGGTCATCTATCTGGATACTAAGGATACGCAGGAAGTGAGAAAGTTCGCGGAAAGATTCTTCCCGATATTGCAGAAGGCAGTGGATGCCAATGCATCAGATGAAATCGGGATCCGTGCCAGAGATACGCTGGTTGCCTATACGCAGCGGCTGAAAAGATATCTCGGTGAGGAAGAAAGTTCCGCAGATACGATCCGGGGAAGAGGAATGAGCCTGATCCTATCTTCCGACAGCAATCTCGAATTATCGCCCATGATGTGTAACGTTCTGGTAAAGCCCCTTCCGAAAGAGAGAATCACGGAAGTGCTTTTCGCATCGAGATATTATCTTCAGACGGCAGGACTCATCTGCCCGATGGAAAAAAGAGAAGAACTGGTCGGGATCTTTTCAAAATGCGGCCTGACACGTATCACATCCGGGTCGGATATGAGCACGTTTTTCCCGGGCGAATCCCACGACGGAGAATATGCACTCGACAGGTATATGAAAGTCATCAATATCGAAGTTCCGGACTTGCGGTAAAATAGTTAAGTAGCGGAAATGAAAAGAAGAATCGGAAAAATCATTGCACTTCTAATGGCGGCGTCAATTCTGGCGTCTTGCGGAAGCGCGTCTGAAAAAACTTCTACTGATCTTTCCTCATCCGATCAGATGACATCCGGAAACGCCGGATCAGAATATGCCGATCCCGATTTTGGCACGAGCGGAGACTACTCTTATCCCTTTGAAACCATCATCCCGGAAGAAAACCCGCTGGCAGGAACCGAACTCGAGAAATACTGCTCGGACAACTTTGTCGTACTCGATAACAGCAACGGATCTGCGAACGTATATGAGATCGAACCTCAGGAGCCGATGCATCTGACAAGGAGTTGGAACAGCGAGCATTTGAATGAGGAAAGAAATATGTCCCAGTTTGAGTCCCCGAACTGGGTACATGAGTACGACCGGATGTGGGTGCTGTGGTATTTTATGGGGAAACCCATCAACTGTTATTCCAAACGTCCGAATCAGATGAATGAACAGGATATGTTTGAAGATACGGTCACCTATGAGGCGCCGGAAGGTACTTTTTCCAATGTGGTCAACGCGATAAAGGTATCGAAGATCGGTTGTATCCCGGGATGGATGGAGTTGCCCTTCAGTACATCTATCGGGCGTATAGATCCGGGAAATCAGATCCTCGTATTCGATATGGAGAGAAGTGCTTTTCCCGAAGAAGCAAGCTACGCGCCGGGGTATCCGCCGTATTTTCCGGAAGAATATGACACTTTGCATTTCATCAGCCTTACGGACAAATATATCGACAATATCCCGGTCTACGGATCACTGTACTGCATCGCAGAGCCATGGGGCGTTTACGACTATGAAGATATTCTTCATACGGCGCGGGGATCGAACCTGATCACGACCATGACCGGCACCTATCAGGTCAATGATACAGTGGTGCAGATGGTCCGCACAGACGGCTTTACGGTGAAAAGCATACTGAAATCAGATCTTTCAGTCCTACCTCTTTCCGAATGTGTCGAGGGGATCAAAGAATCTGCCGAGTATTTTAATATCGCGCCCGAGTACTGGACAATTGATCAAATGACTTTCTACTGCGCGGAGCTTTCCTATCTCCCGCTTACGAACTACGACGAGAAGGCTTATGACTATACCGATGAGAGGACGTATCTGATCCCGGTATGGAACCTGTACTTTTATGTTGACAAGGGGGCTCCGGGATTCTGCATCACCGTTGATGCAACGACCGGTAAGAGCCTTTATTCCAAAGAGTATTCCCTCTACGATCAGCGTCTGGAAAAACCGGATCCGGAAATGACGGGCGGCTGAGAAAGACGAGGGCAGAACCGCAAAAAATGTGATGAAAATCTCTTGAATTACCACAAAATATGTGGTTTAATGAGTTCGGGAGGGATGCTCATGAACCATAAATATGTACTGAATGAATCGATTACCGGCGAAGATCTGAGACAGGTCCGGAAACTTCTGAATATGACGCAGAAGGAGTTTGCTGTATTTGCAAACGCCTCGAAGAGAACTGTCGAGAACTGGGAAATGAAGGACGAACCGATAAAAGGACCCATTGTTACGCTGGTAGAGATCCTTCGGAGACATCCCGAGATCGCCGGGAAACTGGAACTTCCGGAAACCAGGCTGAAACTTCGTCTATGGTATATGTACGAAGATATGGTATGCACGGTCATTGATGTGGACGAGCCCAAAAGAGACATAAAAATCAGAAACTATATCGACGATCCGCTGTTCCGTGCCTTTGGTAAAAACACTGAACCAGGGTTTGAAGACTATGAGGAATTCCTGAAATCGCGCTGCTTCCCGGAGACTCGTGACAAGATCAAGCTGGAACTGAAACGCCTGGGGATCCCTTTCTACGATCCGATCCTGATCATTGAGAAGACAGAAGGAAGAATGGCAGAAGATAAGTTCTGGATAAGGATCGAGAGGTGAGAAAATTGATTCGGCTAAGTGATGCGGAAATGCGGAATTTTAATCGAGAGTCGTCGAAAGGCAATCAGCTGAAATTCAGTCTGGATGGAATCTGGTATAAGACCGATTACATGGGGTATGAAGGTCTTTCTGAATATGTGATATCGAAACTCCTTGCGTTTTCTGATCTTCATCCGGACGAGTATGTGGATTATGAGCTGGAAGAGATCGAATATAATGGCAGTGTTTTTCGCGCATGCAAGAGCAAAGACTTCACAGACGGCTGGAATCTGATCACGCTGGAGCGGCTCTTTAAAGATACATACGGAACAGGATTAAACGAGATCATATATGGCACACCGGATCATAAGGAGCGACTGAAGATCCTTGTGGAACAGGTTGAGAGAACTACCGGACTCAAGGACTTCGGAATCTATATGAGCAATCTCATCACTTTGGATGCATTGTTCCTGAACGAAGATAGACATACACACAATATTGCTGTGTTAACGAACGGGACCAGAGACTTCCGGCTAGCGCCGATCTTTGACAACGGAGCAAGTCTCCTTTCCGATACCAGTATGGATTATCCGATGGGAAGAGATCCGCTGGATCTGATCTCGAAAGTGAAACCGAAGACTTTCTGTGATTCTTTTGAAGAACAACTGGAGATCTCTGAAAAAATGTATGGAGAGAATCTCCACTTTACGTTCGGATATAACGAGGTGGAGGCCATCGTGGAAAAAGCAGATATCTACCCCGAAGAGATCCGACGCAGAGTGATCGATGTGGTGATGGAGATGAAAAGAAGATATAGTTACCTCTTTACATAATGGGGCACAAAGCAGACATCTTCTATAGTAAACGAATCGTAGAATGCCCCTGATTTCAGACGTTTCCGAAGGTAAACGATACATCGGTTGTGATTCGGGACGGGATGGGATAGAGTGCATTTGGAGGTGAGAAAAATGGATGCAAACAAATTCGGTTGCTTTGTAGCTGAGAGAAGAAAAGAAATGAATATGACACAGAAAGATCTGGCTGCAAAAATACTGGTAACCGACAAAGCTGTCAGCAGATGGGAAAGAGGATTAGGATTTCCGGATATAAATACTCTAGAACCTCTGGCGGATGCGCTGGGTGTGTCCATGATGGAACTCATGAAATCTGAAAGAATCGTTGAAAATGTCTCTACTAAGGAAACGGAAGATATCGTAAAGGATGTCGTGAACGTAGCGAGTCTCGAGGCCGAGGAAAAGCACAAGATCATTATATATACGTTTGCCGCGACCACCTGTCTTCTGTCGATCATCGAGATGCTCTTAAACTTTAAGTGGGATTCCGATTCACTGTCGATGTCGGCTGATATTCCCTATATCGCGATCATCCCGGGGATTCTACTGATCATATACGGTTTGATCCTGCGCATAAGGGGGAGAAAAACGCACGGAGTGTGGGCGATCGGCATTTGCTTGCTGCTTGTACCGGTGATACTTTTCGGCGCGGCCTTTCTTATTTGCGGGATCTTTCATTCATGACAAGGAAGTTTTGAATTAAGCAAAAGCAGGAGAGTTCCACTTCCGATCCGGATAGTACTTGGGACTCCCGTTGAAGACGCTTCTAGTAAATAACGCTTACACAGATTGAATTGACGGAAAGGTCGGGTGTGTCTGCCGTTACCTGTTCTCCTCCAGGATCTGAAGGCCCTGGTCGATGTCGTCACCAAGGACTTCCTGCACCTTCTCGAATTCCTGCTTCTTATGGAGATTCTCGAGAACTTTCTGAAGTTCTTTCTTGCCGTATTTGGAAATGAAAAGGGACATCGATTTGATGGCATGGACTTCTTTTCCGAGAGCATAAAAACCGCGCTTGCATTTCCGGATCTCGGTACATTCGTAGCAGCCGTCGAGACCTTTTTCTTTACAGCATTTGGCATTCGGGCACACCCCGTCCGGGGAGCATTTCGCGTATGAACAGGTGTTATACGCTGTTCTGCAGGATCCGCAATAATCTTTCAGGAAACAGTGCGCACAGGAAAGACCGCAGTAGGCGATCTGATCGACGCCCTTTTTCGCTTTCTGGCAGAGTTTATTCGTGATGCGGCACATCGCCTCAATATGCATGATCCAGTGCCGGCTGAAGGGCATCTTCAGAAGTCCCTTCAGATCTTTATCACACCAGTAACCGATCAGCCACACGGCGCTCTCGTCCGTGCTGACGCTGCCGCTATCGAGGATCCGTTTCTTATCTTCGTCTGTAAAAGTTCTCTTCAGATCCTTATACGCCAGGTTGCGGAGGATTTTATCCGAAGAACTCTTCACGGCACGGCAGTACTCAAACACCGCCTGCGTGTCCAATTCCCGGGAAAAAGAAACGATTCCTTCATCGTGAAGTTCATTTCCCGTAGTAATGATCGGGCTCTTCGTCTTTTTCTGAAAGTCGCCGGTAAAGAGCACCTGATTGTCTTTCGCAATAAGTTCATGGGCCACGATATCCTCGATCCGGAAGATATGCCACATCGAGTAAACGAGCGTCTTACTGTGATATCCTTCTGCTCCTGCAAAAGGCATCTGATAAAAAGCCTCTGCCGGGTAATTCTCCGCGATCGATGTGATCTGCTCGAAAAGCACTTCCCGAAGTTCGATGAGCGCATCGATCCCTTCCGGGAAAGTTGCTTCTTTTCCGATGAGGGTCTGCATCTTCTTGTTCATTTCAGACCATTCTTTATTCATGTCACTCTCCTCCTCAATCGTGCCGGTCAGTGCCCGTCAAACTAACAACTACATTATACAAAACAGAACAATTGTTTGTCAATTGCCTTAGTAATAAGAATGGTACAATGATTCCGTGGTTTAAATCTTCGGAGGAATCTGTATGGGAAATATTGATTGTTATCTGGCGAAAGAAAACTTCTATTTCCGGTATCGTACCGGCGCGATCATCATCCGGGACCGGAAGATGCTTTTTGTGAAGAATGCTCTTGGCGGGTATTACTACATGATCGGTGGCGCGGTACATCTGGGCGAGACTTCAAGAGACTGTATCGAGCGTGAAGTTTTCGAAGAGACCGGCGTACACTGCAAAGCGGTCAGAAGCGCTATCATATGCGAGAATTTCTTTTCCGGAGACCGTTTGGACGAGCGGATCTGCGATAAGTTCTGCCATGTCCTGGAGTTTTATTACCTGATGGAAGCCCCCGACGGAAGTGCTTTTACCGAAGAAACAGATACATCCGAAAAACTGGTATGGCTGCCGCTCGATGAACTGGATCGATACGACGTCCGGCCTGTTATGCTGAAAACAAAACTGAAAGAAGCCATCAACGGCGGGAATGTCCTTCATGTCATTAATAACGATTTTTCGACGTAGCCGCCGATCACGCGGGAGTGAATCTTTTTCGACAGCGCCTTTGTTTTAGAAAACAGCGGAGAAAAAGCATTCACGACATATTCACGACTTAGTTCAAATGATCCATTTCGGATAGTCCGGCACATAGTACTCATAGGAGATGACTTTTTCCTGATCAAAGTCATACTCAACGATGAGGGAGATCGCTTCGTTTCTGTCAAACTCTGATGAGGTAAACAGATCCGCAGCCAGATATGGTTTTCCATCGAGAAGGATCAGCTTAAAAAACCGGACCAGTTCCTGAGGAGTGCGCTGATCAATCTGATCAAGCACGCTTTGCGACATCTTTTGCATGGCAGGGTAATCGAGGAGAAGAGCTTTCAGTTCTTCGTGTTCAAACGGATAATCTTCAATCGTCCAGGCATGGATCTCATTTAAGATCTGCATGAAGACCTTGTCTTCCTTCCACCCGGAACCTTTCTTGCTTTCATAAAGATCGACCAATACATCTTCCATCCGGACCGGATTCTCCGGCAACCCGTTCGCCCCGTACGTCTCACGATTAAACGTTCTGATGATATTGACGATCTTCTGGTCAGAGATCCCGGCATCCTGTAGAAGAAGAATAAACTCCATTGCCGAGTCAGAACTGAAAAACAGACGGTCTACGGTTTCTTCTCCGTAGATCCACTCGATCCCGGAAAGAAAACTGGCCGGAGTGTTGTAGCCTTCCATGGTCTTCCGATAGTATTTCCCCGTATAGTAATCGGCACCGCCTTCTGTGATGAAATCTGTTTCTGTCGAAATGCAGTCTTCCCATTCCTTATCCGTAAGCTCTTCCACATATGCATAGCGGGTACCCGTATAGTATACGTTCGAGCGGTGCTCGCCGCCGATCGAAAAATCGATGAAGTGCATCAGCTCGTGATACATTATGGTATAGCCCACGCCGGACTCCCCGTTTTCGCCTTTTTCGTTTATCAGGACCAGGTTGCTCCCGGGATAAAACTCTGCGGCAGAAGACGACATCGTCTCACCGATCTCTGCCCTCAGCTCAGAGAGATTCCAGAAAAAGTAGGATTCATCTTCCGGCTTTAGGTGATCGGCAACGACAGGGAAAAGGTGAAGTACATAATCTTTCAATGTGCCTAATTCCGTGTTCTGATCGATGCAGTCTACATACTTTAGGAAAAGCCCGTACTGTCCGTGAAGTTCATCTTCCTTCACGCCCAGTTCCTGTGCCAGTTTCAGAGCTTCTTGCTTGAATTCCTTTTCGCCGGAAGATCCGTCCGGTGCCGTATCTGCTATCTCCGGTTTTTCGGAAGATGATTCCTGCGTTTCCCGGG
The DNA here is from genome assembly GCA_017428545.1 of Clostridiales bacterium. Classification (GTDB taxonomy): domain Bacteria; phylum Bacillota; class Clostridia; order Saccharofermentanales; family Saccharofermentanaceae; genus Scatonaster. The sequence goes on along the minus strand of JAFRQR010000001.1, from coordinate 13,114 downwards.
ATTCTGATTCTAAAGATGTGACGATTGGTTCCGAGGATTCAGATGGGGCCGCGGTGGTTCCTTTTGCGTCAGAATTCTTTTTGCAGCCGGTCCCGGCCAGTATAGATACGACTAATGCTCCCGCTAGAAAAGCACTTCTTACTCTTTGAGATCTGAACATGATATTACCCTCTTCCCCGATCGATCTGCTATAGATTATAGGCAAAACGAATTGAGGAAAAGTGACAGATTTGAAACCATGCCCGGCGGCATCTCCGCATGAAAGCTTTTTCAGTTACTTCGTTTTCTCGAAATCAAAGGGTCGTCCTACCATGCATTCTTCGTCAGGAGTATAGGCCTTTATCCTCGCTACAAACCTTCCGGTCTCTTCAACCCATTCGAACGAGAGGATAATGAATGTACCATCCTCGGATTCTCCAAATGCGTAGATCATATTTGGATTGTCCACTTCCATTCTCACGGAAAGGTTTTTAAACCACTTTTCCACTGTCTTCTGATAGTCAGAAAAATAATAGTCCGCACGGATCTCACCGGAAGACGGATCTTTATAGATCTTTAACTCTCCCGTTTTGGGGTCGGAAAACTCACTATACTCGCCCAACCAGGTTTTCATTTCATCCTCACTTAGTTTCCTGCTGGAAAATACCGGGAACATCGTACCTCCGCCGTCATAGGCAAGGTCCGTCGATTCATTATAGAGGACAAATGCCTGGAGGTAGTCACCTTCCGCCGGCATCCGGCTGGTGCTGTTTATCGCAGCTTCCCATACAGCACCCGGAACATCAGAAATCAGCGCATTGGGCAGATAAACAACTATTTCATCTCCCTCGCTAAATGTGTACGGCGGTTTTGCAAAATCGAACGGATCTTCGAAATCATCCGGGTTATAGTCGATCGTCTCCAGGATCGTGGTCCGATAAGAATAGTCGTTCACCCGTTCGACCGGAGCGACCTTGAAGTGACACTCAAATTCCTTTCCTTCTGATGTGTAATATCCATTCAGGATCCAGGTATCTAATAATATACTCACTTGCTGAGTCCAGGTCTTATAACCTTCATAGCCATTAGATGAACCATAGATGTATCCCGGGAATTGGTACTTCGAGGAAGCGTAGAAGTTATATAGATCCTCCTCGAAATCTTTTTCCGATTTCGGATCAGATGCGGCCGTATCGGAGGAAGCACTTGTTTCTTCGGAAGTGGCCGCTTCCGTTGTCTCTTCACCAGTTGTTTCTTCCGTGGTCTCTTCCGAGGACGCCTCCGTCGCATTCACTTTTTCCGAAGCCGCTGTCGTTTCCGAAGTGGACTTATTACAGGCCGTCATGGAAAACAGCATGGAGAAAGCCAATGCCAATCCTACGTACTTATTAAGTTTCTTCATAATTCCCGCTCCTTGCATTACTGCATTCAGCTAACTTCTCGTCCAAATTAATTGTATAGGAAAACCATTTATTCTAAGTGAGTATTCTGTCACACCCGGTTTTGGCTTCACATGGAAAGAACCTTCCCCACCGGTATATCGACAGGAAAGGCACTTTGTACCATTTATTTAGCAAACAGCGCGGAGAAAAAGCATTCACGACTTACTCCCACTCAATCGTGCCTGTCGTTTTCAGGATCATGTTGATGCGGTCCCATTTTTCTTCTTTATACGTAAAAGCACCGAGGGTCGTATTTCGTTCTCTGAATCCTGCCTTTTCATAGCATCTTTTCGCGCGCGGATTAGCGGAAAAAACATTCAGGTGTACAGCGGCTGTGCCCGTTTTTTCAAAAGCATATTCCACGGCAAGATGAAGCATCTCCTGCGCCGTGCCTTTCCCGCGCTGCTCGGGATCGACGACGATGAATTTCAGCATGCCTTCCATCGTTTCCCCGTTCTTTCCGTAAAGGAAGAATCCGACGATCCGTCCGTCCTCGTTTTCCGCAGCAAAAGCACTGTCGCCTTCTTCTTTCTGTCTTTTCAGAAAATCCTCGAAATCTTTTCTTTCCATCGGGAACCCGATGCGGTTCGCGCTCCACATCGCATGCGTACGCTCATCCGTGATCCAGTTCCGGATCACCTCGAAATCCATATCTATATCAAATGCTCTCAGTTTCAAAACAAAACATTCCTTTCGTGTATGATGAACTTCATTATAACGCAATTCGGATTGGATATTGCTCAGTAAATGCCTTGATATATAGACAAATATGTCCTGTTATTCTATAATTTAGATATAACAGGACAGATATGACTAGAAAATAATAGGCGAAGTGGTGATGAAAATGATCGAAGAGTACGCAAGACTGTGCGAACGATTAAAACAGTATCGCATCCATTATCCGCTCACACAGAGTGATCTGGCGGAGAAGTCGGGTGTGTCAGTAAGAAGCATATCCAGATTTGAAAACGGGGAAGATATCAGTTTGTCGAATTTTCTGAAATTGCTTCGAGCTATGGATCTTGACGACCGCTTGATCGACATGATTCCCGATCAAAGTAAAAGACCTTCCTATTATCTGGAGAAGGAAACTAAACGAAGAAGGGCGTCTGCAACCCGTGACAAAAATGGGAGTGCTCCATTTGTATGGGGGGATGAGAAATGATCAATACGGCAGAAGTATTTCTCTGGGGGACAAGGATCGGAATCATTCACCAGGAAGAGGATCAGGGATATCTTTCTTTCGAATATGACAGAGATTTTTTGAGAAGCGGAATTGAACTATCGCCTATCAGGATGCCTTTGAATGGCCGCGTTTACTCGTTTCCGGAACTCGCGGGAGGTGCTTTTCACGGAGCGCCGGGATTGATCGCAGATTCGCTTCCGGACTCATTCGGGAACCGCGTGATCGAGAGATGGCTGAGTGAACAGGGACGTTCGATCAGTGATTTTAATGCGGTGGACAGATTGTGTTATACCGGGCAGCGGGGAATGGGTGCGCTGGAATATCGTCCTGCCCACGGGCCGGATATATGGAAAGAAGAGTCGGTTGATATTGCCAAGATGGTGGAATTTGCATCCGATGTGCTGAATGATAAAAAGGATCAGAAACTGCGCATCCAGGATGACCCGGGATATGGACAATTGATTCAATTGGGGACATCTGCGGGAGGTGCTAGGGCAAAGGCTCTGGTTGCGTGGAATCAGGATACCGGTGAGATCCGAAGCGGACAGATCGATGCAGGAGATGGCTTTGAATACTGGCTTATGAAGTTCGACGGCGTAAAGAAAAACGGTGATCACGAGCTGGAAGATGCAATCGAATATACGAGAATCGAATATGCGTATTCCCTGATGGCGAAAAAGGCCGGCATCAAAATGAGCGATTGCAGATTATGGGAAGAAAACGGGCGCTTCCACTTTATGACAAAGCGCTTCGACCGTGTCGGAAATCAGAAGATCCATATGCAGACTTTCGGTGCGCTGATGCATATCGATTACAATCTCCCCGGTCAATCGAGCTACGAAGAGGCAGCTGACATTACAATGCGGTTGACGAATTCCGCTTCTTCCGTGGAAGAACTCTATCGGAGGATGGTGTTTAATGTGCTTTTGGTCAATCAGGATGACCATGTCAAAAACATAGCTTTCCTTATGGACAGAAAAGGAAAATGGAAGCTCGCTCCGGCATATGATCTTACATTTGCGTATAACCTGGAGAACAGGTGGCTGCGTGCACATCAGATGCGGGTAAACGGAAAGACGAGCGATATCACGTATGACGATCTGATCGAGTCAGGAAAAAGTATGGGGATCGCAGCCCGAAAGTGCGCCGGGATCATTCAAACAGTAAATAGTGTGAAAGAAGAATATGTTTCATATATGAAGGATGCAGGAGTGAGTGCGAAAACAGCAAAGACACTTCTTCCGATCCTTCCGATGATATAATAAGATTACTTTGAAGAAAAACATGTAATCATCTATAGAATTGAAGGGAATTCACTGAAAAAAGGAGGAGCGGAAGATGTTTGAAGGATTGGATCTTACGAAGCTTTATGACACAGAGGACGAATACTCGCAGAGCTACATCTTCGGTGAATTGACCGATGAACTGATCTCACGTGCGGAGGCCAATATCGGATACAAACTTCCGAAATCCTACATCGAACTTCTGCGTTTTCAGAACGGCGGCTATATCAGCGATGATATCGATAGCTGGCTCACTGCGATATACGGAATCGGACCGGAGGCAGACACGCCCAACAGTCTTGAAGATATGTTCCCGAACTGGATAGGAGATTGGGAATATCCGAACATCGGTATTCCTTTTGGGGAGACACAATCCGGAGGCCATGACATGTACTTCATGGATTTCCGGAATCTCGATGAAAATGGAGAACCGGCCATCGTACTCGTTGACGTCGAGATGGATCCGGAGGGGGAGATCAAACCTGTGGCAAAGAACCTTAGAGAATTCATCGAGAAAGTATTAAAAGGAGAATTGGCCGAATGACCATGAACACGAAAAGAGAGTTCCCGAAGAAACTCTCTTTTTATTTGTAAATCAACGAAGAAGTGAATCTTTTTCGACAGCGCCTTTGCTTTAGCAAACAGCGCGGAGAAAAAGCATTCACGACTTACTCCCACTCGATCGTGCCTGCCGGACACTACTCGGCATTTTCCTGTATCTCCATTTAATTGCGGCTGTCGATGTAATAGTCGATCCCCCATGCCATATACAATGGAATATTATATGTCTCCGTTTTACTACTCGGATTTCTTGCAATGTTTTTCGTTGAAAGTTTAATGCCCTTCTTGGGATTGTATTTTGAACAGAATTGCTTATAACTTTTAGCCTGCGTATTATCCGCAGACTTAACTTCAACCGGATAGAATTCATTATCCTTTTCATACATGAAATCTATCTCTGCCGTATTATTAGAGCGCCAGAAAAACGGACTCTTGCCTTGAACGACAAGTTCGTTGTTGACATAGTTTTCAGCAACTGCACCTTTATAATTCACATATTTTTCACCCTCGTTGAGTATCGTGTCCACAGAAACATTCGCCCTTACTCGCATCAGCCCGACATCAGACATATATACTTTAAAGTATGTTTTATCTGCGAATGCAGATAAAGGAAGCTGGGGTTTCTCTACTAATTCGAGTCGATATATAAGCCCCGCATTCTGAAGCCAGGAAAGTGCGTCATCAAGATCTGCAGCGCGCTTTCCTTCTCTAACATGTGAGAAGACAAACTTATTATTCTCCTTGGCTATTTGAACAGGGATCGAATCCCAGATCCACCGTATTTTTTGGAGTTCATTGATAGGGGCATGCTTTGAGAAATCATCTGCATAGTCTTTCAGGATCTCTCGCTGAACAGCTTCAACTTCCGCATAATCATGGGTAGCCGTCCAAACAGACACTGCTTCAGGCATTCCGCCGACAATATAGAAATCTTTAAGAAGTTTCTTCATCGGAACATCAATATAATCCGGAATCGGTCTGTCAACATTCCATTCCTTCAGCATCTCTATCAATGATTCTTCACCTGAAGCGATTGCAAACTCCCGGAAATTCATAGGATAGAGATCTAACCTGTTCACTTTCCCTACCGGAAAAGAAATGTTTTCACTACGCAATGCAACTCCAAGAAGAGATCCGGCACACACTAAATGAAGATTACTCATTTTCTCACAGAAGTATTTAAGTGCTGTTATCGCTTTAGGGCATTCCTGTATTTCATCCAGGAATAGAAGCGTCTGGCCGGGTACGATTTTTGCCTTTGTTAGTTTCTCTATCTCTGAAACGATACGTTTAGTGTCGAAATCGAAATCAAATACTTCTTTCAAACTCGGTTGCTCTTCAAAATTGATCGTAAGCAGATTAGAAAACTGTGTGCGACCGAATTCTTCTATGATAAAAGTCTTGCCACACTGTCTGACTCCGGAAATAATAAGCGGCTTTCTTCTTGTTCGGTTCTTCCACTTTATCAGATCGTTCATTATGTCACGATACATATAGCAAACTCCTATCCTTTTTGCAGTAATTATAGCAAAAGTCATAGGACTTTTGCAATAATCACTGCGTTTTTGGCACGACTTTGCAAAAAGTGCAGCAAATCATCTGCCGTTTTTGTTTTCTTGATAGAATAGAAAAGCCGGCCAAGGATTCCCTCAGCCGGTCTTTCTTCAGTCATATGCAATTGTGTGACTCCCACGCAGGAGCGAATCTTTTTCGACAGCGCCTTTGCTTTAGCAAACAGCGCGGAGAAAAAGCATTCACGACTTATTCCCACTCAATCGTGCCTGTCGCGGAAGCCTAATTGCTATCATACAGTTTGAAAACCCCTGGGAATCTTGTGACCAAGACTCCCGGGGTTTTTTCATTCTTTGAAAGATCTGTAAGATCGACAAACTTAGTGATTCATTCTGCGCTTTCTGTCAATAAACAGGAACAGAAGGATGACTGCAGAGAAGATGACCATAAGCGTTCCGACGATCGGGAAGTGCCCGACATCACCGGTCTTTGAAAGGATGGTCACACTCTTGTCAACAGGATCGATTGCGAAATCCATAGTTACCGAACCGTCATCGAAGTTAATGGAGATCTGATGCTTTCCTTCCGTAAGCGATTCGAGATATGCGCTGCTGATCGTGATAACCGTACTTCCGGGAACTGCAATATAATTCATATTCTTTACAAGCGGTTTTCCGTCTGCTTCAACACCCTGGAAGTGACTGAAGCATGTGTCATCATTGATGCTTCTCTTTACTGTGATCACCGGATTTACGCCGGATCCCTTCTTCCAGGAATTCACATTACTTACCACAGAGTATTTTGCGACCCCCGGCTTCTCTGTCTTAGTAAAAGTAGCTGTATAGGTGGCATTTTTCGTTACTTCGCTGATATCCGGAGTCCAGCCGGAGAATGCATAAGTATAGATCTCATCCGCTGCCTTGACCGGAGTCGCACCCTTGTAAGAAGGTGTCTCACCGTACGGCACGTCCTCTTTCTGAAGGACGGATCCGTCTTCATCGGCGAAGATGATCTCGTAAGTATTTACGACCTTAGAGTATACAGCTTTATAGGTTGCATTTCCGGTGACCATCGAGATGGTCTTATCCCAGTCAGAGAACGTGTATGTGTATTGTGCATCAGCGGCCTTAGTCGGGGTCGTTCCCTTGAAGGAAGGAGTTTCGCCGTACAAAAGGACTTCTGACTGCAGCACGGTTCCGTCTTCATCGACGAAGTCGATCTGATACTCATTTACTGTACTCGAATATGTAGCCGTATAGGTTGCATCTCCGGTAACCGTCTCGATATTGTTATCCCAGCCGGCGAACGTGTAGGTGTACTGTGCATCCGGTGCCTTGGTCGGGGTCTGTCCGTTATAGACCGGTGTCTGATCATATCCGAAAGAACCGCTGTCCAGTACTGTTCCATCCTCATCCACAAAGGTAATCGTGTAGAAGTTCAGTATCGCAGTATAAATCGGTATATAGACCTGATCTGCTTTTACTTTGTCGATCGCCGGATACCAGCGGTCGAAAGAGTATGAATACTTCGCATCCGGATCTTTCGTCGGGGGCTGTCCGGCAAAGGCCGGCATTTCTTCATACTTCATATCATACTTTTCGAGGACGGAATTATTTTCATCCACAAAAGTGATCTTATAAAGTACGTCCGTCGTACTGTACTGCGCTTTGTATGTCTGGTCTTTAGTTACTGCGGTGACATTCGGAGACCAACCGCTGAAAGTGTAAATATAGCGTTCATCCGTCTGTCTTTGCGGAGACGATCCATTATAAGAAGGGGTCCTTGTTTCCGCGACCCGCTCCGTCTGCAGGACCGTTCCGTCATAGTTTTCAAATGTGATCGTGTACTTCTTAAGAGACGTATACGTCGCCGTGTATGTGGTGTTTTTCGTGATCGGAGCGAAAGAAGGCGTCCATCCCGAGAACACATACGCGTAGTCATTATCATCTGCTTTAGTCGGAGTATCACCTGTATATGCGGGCATATCTCCATTTACGACCTTAATTGTCTTCAAAGTAGTTCCGTCGTCATTTTTAAATGTAACATCATACTTGTTGATATTGATCAGTTGAGGAACGCCGGCATAATCGGTCTCTTTATCCCCTTTGATCTGTTCCGGGACGATATAGACTTTATAATCTGTTCCCCACTTGGTGATATCCAGATCTGACGGGAATTGGAACGTACCGGTAGCTTCTTTTGAATTGGAAAAACTACCCTGCAGCTGATCATAGAAAAGAAGTTTCGCACCATTGGTATTGCCAACCTTATACTCTTTGTCAAGGATCATGACGGAAACATTGGTCATGTTTGATGCGGCCTTACCACTGATCTTATACGGAACAGTGACCGTTCCCTGATTCGCAGTTACGAGCTTCGAAGAAGGAACAGCAATGGTGGCATTAGGCCCGCAAAGCGTAAGCTTATATTCCGCGCCGTTTTGACCGGGGGTACCGGAAATACAAGTCGAAGTAAAAATGTGAGCAAGGGATACATTCAATGCCGGTGCAACCCAGGCTGTTTGGTTTACTTCCGCAATATCAACACGGCCTCTTTCGTAAACCAGACCTGCCTTAGGCACAATACCGCCGATATTCGCAGTCGGTCTTTGTGTACGAGTCCAGTACTGAACGCCATCTGCGGACTCATTATCAGTAGTTCTCTTAATTCTGTTTTTAGACGGGCCTGCATGGAACCACCATCCCTTAGGAAGATTCGGTGGATCTTTGACCCAGCCTTCATCCGCGTATCCGTAATTGTTATTAGTCAGTTCGGAAACATCCAGAGCGAAAACATAGTCTCCGGAAAGACCAATTGTTTTTTTAAAGTATTGTGCGAAGAACGTGCCGTTAGCAAAAGAACCACCGCCTGCCTTTTTACTATAGACGATCGCTTCTCTTTCCATAGTGTTAAACGCAGAGTTATAAAATGTTCCATTAAGGTACGCTCTTAATGAACTGGTATCGTATACACTCTGCGTATTGGTGTCGAACACCGACTGGAAAAGAGCTTTGTAACTGTCCAGAAGAAGACTGGACTCACCATATGCAGTTTCATTTGTTGCAAGTGCACGGAACTTGATCGGCGAATTGTTATATGTGCCGAAATAGACAAAACTTCCCTGCCATTTCCTCTCGTTTTCAGATACCACATCAGGTGATTTCATCTGTGAGACACCAAGGGATGTGTTACTCGTCGTCTTCCGAATATTCGCGGAAACTTTTATTTCTCCCGAGATCTTCGGAAGCAGCGAAAACGACATCAATGCTGACAGAAAAGTTGCAGCAAACTTTTTAAAACATAATCGTTTTTGTTGTTTCATACATATCCTCTCCCTACATATTTTTTTCAACCCGAGTTTGTTTTTCACTTAATTTATGACGGGAACAGGATGAATTACTCACACGCATTTTTGTTTTTCACTTAATTTATGACGGGAACAAGATGAATTACTCACACGCATTGCAGCTCAAAGCCGGCAAAATGCTGTTTCTTGCGGTGCTATAATATATTTATATTTAAAAACGAAATCTATGAAAAATTCTTGAATGGAGAACTGAAAGAATGGCTATGAAGCATTGCGGAACGAAAACACTGGAAACCGATCGCCTGATTTTACGACGATTCCGTGAGGATGATGCGGAAGCGATGTTCCGCAACTGGGCATCGGATCCTGAGGTGACGAAGTTTCTGACATGGCCGACACATACGAGTGTGGATGTCTCGAAATATGTGCTTTCGTTGTGGCTTCCGGAATATGAGAAACCGGATTACTATCACTGGGTGATCACTCTGAAGGAGAATGGAGACGAGCCGCTCGGCACGATCCACGGACTCATCAAGGATGAGCTCGGTCTTGTGACGGCAGGCTATTGTCTGAGCAGAAAGTTCTGGCATCAGGGGATCATGTCCGAAGCACTGCAGGCGATCATCGACTTCTTCTTTACCGAGGTAGGGGCCAACTGCATCAACAGCTACCACGATCCCAGAAACCCGAATTCCGGTAAGGTCATGACTCACTGCGGCATGAAGTTTGACGGCACGCTCCGTGCATCAGATAAGAACAGCACGGGTATCTGCGATGCCAGCTGGTACAGTATTTTACGTGAAGAGTGGGAGAAGCGGTGAACGTTGACCCCAATCACGCAGGAGTGAATCTTTTTCGACAGCGCCTTTGCTTTAGCAAACAGCGCGGAGAAAAAGCATTCACGACTTATTCCCACTCAATTGTTCCTGTCGGAAGTTTCAGAAAGAGCTTCCGGGGTTTTTATATTCATCGACACCCAAAGGAACCTTTGATTATCCTATGTGCAACGCGATATAATGATTTCAGTAGGAATAGGAAACGGTCACGAGGGAGCGATCCCGATCCGTGCTGTGGATGGTGAGATATTATGGAACGAAAGCATATCGCTATTATTATTGTTTGTGTTTCAGTATTTACCGTGCTCGCTTTTGTGAGTGTACATATATTTTTCGGAAATTACCTGAGACGTGCTGATATTGCTTATGTATCCTGTACTTACGGCGGGCGTATGTACGAGGTATCCGTGGAAGATCCGGAGCCGGGTGTCCTTTATATTGAAACGGAACCTGTAACGACTGTCATGGAAAAACAGCAAATGGAAGAGAAATATGTTCCGATGATCCTGTACCCTACTGAAGCTGCTGTGGTCGGTGCCGGTGTTTTCATTTGCCTGATCTGCTTATGCGCAGGTGCGGGTAATTACCGCAAACTTAAAATTGTGTCCGGCATTTTTGCAGGGTACATTATTATTTCCGGAGTGGGGATTTTCTGTATATATAATTATTGTGTCCACAGGCCGCGCAGCGAGGATCATTCAGTGGCAGCGCCGATCATCTATCTTTATGATGAACAGTCGCGGGATGTGTCGGTCAAACTGGATCTTAACGGCGATCTCAAACACACATATCCTACTTACGAAGCGGATAAGGGCTGGAACGTGAAGACCTCACCGGATGGCACACTGACTGACGCGAAGGGCCGACAGTATGAGTATCTCTTCTGGGATGCAAGACTGGAATTCCCGGCCGATTTCCGTACGGGCTTCTGTGTAAAGGGCGAAGACACCGCCGATTTCCTGGAAAAAGCACTCTCCGAACTGGGTCTTTCCGATACGGAGGCAGACACGTTTATCATGTACTGGCTGCCGCAGATGGAGAGTAATCCGTATAATGTGATTTCCTTCCAGACGTTCACATATGAAGACGCCGCCATACTGGATGTCTCGCCTGAACCGGATACGGTCATCCGTGTAAACATGGCGTTCTACGGAACGGACAAATATGTAGAGATGCAGCCACAGGAGCTTAAAGAATTGAACCCGTCGCTCGATGAACGTAAGGGACTTATCCTTGTCGAGTGGGGCGGTGAAGAGATCGAGTAACATCGAAGATCCTTTGCACCTTTTTTGGGGACGCAGGGCCAGATAATTGAGTGAGGGGGTCAGTGCCACAGGGCTTCTGGACAGAGAGTATTGATAAAAGCGAACTGTTGCAATAAATAAAAGGATAGTGGGTTTAGGCGTAAGCGAAGTCGCAGCTAGTGATTGATAGGATTTTTCTTATGAACGATAAAGTTTCAAAGTGGTATGAGGATACCAAAAACGTTGATGAAATGCTGGACTGGAGGCCTGCATTGAAAGAATGGGAAAAATCAGTTTCCAAACTTTTTTCTCCTGGCTCAAGGATACTGGACATTGGGTGCGGTTTGGGCCGTGAAGCATTCGCATTACATGATCTCGGATTTGAAGTTGTCGGGATCGATATTTCGAAAGAAGTTATATCACGAGTAAAGCAGTTATCTGCTGACAAAGGATATAAGATATCATTTAGCGAATATGATGGAGAGCATCTGGATTTCCCTGATAATTCTTTTGATGTTGTGCTTATCTGGGCACAAACTCTCGGATTGTTGTATGGAGACGAGTTGAAGAGCAGATATCTGTCGGAATGCAAAAGAGTTCTTAAGACAGGTGGTCTGCTCAGTTTTTCAACTCATGATTATAACTATCTGAAAGAGAATCATCCTAATTGTCTTAAAGGTCATAATTTTTTTCCGTATGCCAAAGGAGATATTTACTGGGAATCTTTTGAAGCAAATGATCTGATACAGTTTGCCAATAAGGCAGGTATGGAGGTTATCCTTTGCGAAAAGGGGAAAATATACATACCGGAAGACGGAACTGTTCTGCATTGTCTGTGCAGTAAATGAGTTTGGTAGATAAAATTATAAGATAATCGACGGCTGTATCCGGCGTCCTCGTATGTGCTGGCGGAAGATCTAGCGGGAAATGCAACATGATGTGTTGCAGAGAATAAAGAAAAAGCACGCAGTAGTTGATGGAATTGACACATGATGTGTGGAATAATGGTTTTACCAGATGGCCGATGGAATAAAACTTGATCCGAGGTAAGACCATGAGTTTAGGAACGAATATCAGTTATCTACGAAAACAGAAAACGATGACGCAGGGCGGTATACACTACATGGATATCTTTATGGCGATTGCGGGGTGCTGAGTATGAAGTTGATGAAAGCCGGCACTTCTGATGCCTTGATCCTGGTCGCGATCTCGAAGCATTCTTTTGACAGCGATGTCGAGGTAGGATCGCCCTCCGCAGGAGGTCCTCCCGGATACAAGTCCACTCCGTTCCACATGAAGATGGCCCGGACGGGTAACCTTTACAAACTGGTGGATGACCATGGCTTGATCGTGGGCGGAGCGGTGCTTTTCCCGGAGCAGGACAGGCTTAATGTCGGAAGGATCTTCGTATCTCCGGAACACTTCCGTAAAGGGTACGGGATCTTCATGATGGAAAGCATCGAGTCGATGTTTTCCGATGCAAAAGAACTCGTACTTGATACCCCGATCTGGAACAGAAGAACGAATGCTTTTTACACGAAACTCGGGTACACGGAAGTCCGTCGGGACAGAGAATTTATTTACTACTCGAAGAAGAGATGAAAAAAGAGAGCCACTTTAGGGTGATATGTACCCTCCTTACTGGACAACAGTAAGGAGGGTATTTTTATGCGTTACAGTAAAGAATTCAAATTAAAGTGTGTGAAATTATACCGGCAAGGAGAATATCCCAAAACACCAGATAATATCTCTTCTAGCTGCTTC
>JAFRQR010000021.1 GCA_017428545.1 Clostridiales bacterium | reverse complement strand
TAGATAAATATATAGACTATTACAACAACAGAAGAATTCAAGCCAAAACAAGATGGATGCCTCCTGCTGTTTACAGGAAGACATCCATCTGTTAAAACAAATTCATTAATCTATGTGTCCAGTTTCCTGGGTACATATCAGTTTGAGACATCCTCTCTTTATATCTTAAAGTTAATCGAGATTAGAAGAGGTCTACACCCTTACCGTTTGTATCGAAGAGCTTCTTCTCAGCAGCTACGATATAAACATCGCCACCGAGCTTAGCAGCCTTCTTCTCAACAGCCTTGATGTCGATCTGCTGGCCGTCGATCTCAAGGATCAGCTTGCCGAGCTTCTTAGCCGGAGCCTTCTTAGCTGTCTTCTTAGCAGCGGCCTTCTTAGCCGGAGCCTTCTTTGCAGCAGCAGCCTTCGGAGCAGCAGCTTTCTTAGCCGGAGCAGCCTTCTTAGCAGCCGGAGCCTTCTTAGCAGCAGCCTTCTTAGCCGGAGCTTTCTTGGCAGCAGCCTTCTTAGCCGGAGCTTTCTTGGCAGCAGCCTTCGGAGCAGCAGCCTTCTTAACTTCTTCCTTCTTTGCAGCTTCAACCGGCTTTACTTCAGCAACAGCTTTAACTGCATCTTTGTTTGCAATCTCTTTTACCATGTTGATTATCCTCCATTAAATGCGATTCAAAAAAAGAAACAACGCAACAAATTTCCGCATCAATTCTTCTTGATGCAGTGTCATTATAGCATATTAATGTTTTTTTAACTATGTACAATATGCCGATTATTCAGGGGTCGTTCGTATCATTCGTGAAGTATTTTCTACTACAAAAACGATTTCGGACAATACTTTTACTTATTCATCTTTTCGTATTTGCGATGAATTTTTATCCGCGAACTACACGTTCCAATTCGGAAGAAGAAAGTAATTTGCACTTCGGATCATTGCACTTTTTCACGCTGTATATATATACAACACTTAAGAAATAATCCGTGATCTTATCCGCATCTCCTTTGGCAAAAGAACCATCTTTCTGTCCGCTTTTCACGATCGATCTGATCAGATCGAAAAGCACATTATCATCATCGGAAGATGTTCCTTTCGCACGTCCTTCGAGAGCCAGTATCATGTGGTTGACATACGTCTTATCTTCATTGATCTTCTTCAGTAGAAGATCAGAAACATAACGCAGTTTTCTTATCGCCGGAACATCCATTTCTTTGATCTGCAGAAGATCATCCGCGGCGATTTTTTCCTGCGAGTATTTTACGACTTCACGATACAGATCTTCCTTCGAATCGAAGTAAACATAGAGTGCACCCTGGGAGATCTTGATGCCTTTTGTGAGGTCTCCGATCTTCGTTCCTTCCACTCCGTATTTTGCAAACCATGCAACAGATTTAGAAAGGATATTCAGCTTCGATGCTTCGCGAAGTTTCTCATTTTGTTCTCTTGATCTCGGCATGGTATTTCCTCCCGAAACTACTTCCCAACTTCAAAAACCGATTCAGCCGATCAGCCGTCCGGGACGCTTGTCCGCATGTTTATGCGTTGACTGAATGATTGTTCATGTTAAGAATAGCACGGTCCCATACTCATTTCAATATGTTTTGCCTTCTGCAGTTTTAAGTTTACGTTACACACATGTATCTTATACATCCACAAGAAAAATACCGACGACGATCTTAGTCAGACCACATTCATTTCCGATAGATGAAATACGTCCGCGAAGAAGTTTTCCCGCATCCATAAGACGCGCAAAAATGGAGCTGTCTTCTTCGGGAATATAACCGATCTTTTTCCGGTCTGATGTTAAGATCGCAACAGCATTTTCATCAAACTTATTCTTCTCTCTTTCCAGAGAAACTTCCTGTCCGTTTGAAAGTTTTTCAAACACATCTTTTTCATCGATAAACATGGTACCGGAAACGTATGTATCGAACAGATGGATCTGCCGGATCAGTGGTTCGACCACAGAAGAGATCGTACCGCCTGCAATCGATCTTGCGATCACATTTTCTTCCACGTGAGATAGTGCAGATGTATTTCTTTTTCCTTCGTCGTTTATACCGGATCTGTTATTCACATCGGGTCGCATTCGATCGTCACCTCACCGTCTGTAAGAAATGTCTCGAGAATGTGTTCAAGTTCAATGGCATGTTTCTGATAATTCAGAATGTTTTCGGAGAGTTCTTCGTGACGCTGCCCGACCAGATCCGGCTGTGTCAGAAGAACACTATACAGATACGGATCCGTTTCGAGGATCGTATCGATGTCGTTTTCGATATGAAGGATCTTCGCTTCCAGTTCATGGATCTCGATCTTCTCATCGATCTCTTCGCCGATCATCAGAAGATGGTTTTTGATAAGCGCTTCGAGAGATTCCAGTTCGTCAACGTCGTAGTTCTCGTATGCTTCCTGCGCGCGGATCCAGAAGGTCTCGACCTCTTCATCCCCGGCAAGGTGCGGACGCAGATCCGGATGGATCATCTTCACGATCTTCCGGTAAAGGTTTTTTACCCGCATCACGGTCACGTGCGGAATGCTCTTTAAATTGGAAGCCATTTCGTATCCTTCACGCATTTTCCGAAGCTGTTCCATAGAGTACTTCATCTGCATGGCGACGTTTTTCTCCATCTCTTCTTTATCGACTTTCATGCCGTGATTTCTCTGGAGCTGACAGAAGTGGATCTTCTTTTTCAGCTCGACGCACTTCATCTGTTCTTCAAAAAGTTTGCAGAGTTTTTCACCGAATTCCGCTACGTATTTTGCATGCCAGCCCGCGGCTTCCTGCTTGAGCTGATCTCTTCTTACGAGAAGTTTCATGTACTTATCATAGTTGTTGTCTGTCATGTTGTAGATATTCATTTATGCCACCTCAAATCCGTAAAGTTCCATGTTGATGTCGATCATTCTTTTGCCGCCGATCTCTGCTTTTACTAAAAAGTCTTCACAAGAGCGGTACCACTTATCCCCGAAGCGGACAGAATTCCCCTCCTCCTCTTGAACTGATTCCACTTCGTATCTTTTGTGTTTGTAGCGGAAGATGACTTTCATCGGCTGATCGAATACCGAAAGAAGATCGAAGCAGTCGAAATCCGTGTCATCAAACCCTTGTAATTCATGAATCGCCTTCACGATTCCTTTCATAACGTTTATACTTCCGAAGAAGGCATTTCTTGCCAGCTGCTGACGAAGATAATCTTTCGCTTTGAAATAGAGTTCCAGCGCTTCCTCTTTCTTTCCTTCGTCAGACCGGATCGCTGCAAGTCTTACAAAAATATCCGGAACCGGAGCACCTAAAAATGTCTCGTCCTTTACCCTCTCGTAAAGGTCTTCGATGATCTCCTTATACTTTGCCATGTCCTTTTCTACGTAGTATCCGTTCTTGTACATGTCGGCGATCTTATAAGAAGATGTCAGATCCCCCTTTTCGTATCCGCGGAAAAAGCACTCGTATGCTTTCTTATAATCCACATGCCCCGTTCTTCCGTAGTACCAGATATACCCCAGGCACTGATAGGCATCTTTGAGGTCATATGCAGCCGCCATCTCATAGTAGCGAAGTGCAAGATCAAAACGCTTCCTTCCATAGTAATGTCCGCCGAGGCTCAGCATGACATCCGGATCCTTTTCCGTCTCGATGATATACTTCATGGATTCCGTATAAAGAAAGACCTGTTCGTCAGACGGATTCTTCAGTTTGTAAAAATCTATAAATGTCTTCCATGCGGTTTTGCTGTCCATATGAAACTCCTTTCCGAAAGCTGTTCGCGAATGTGCGCCGGACCGGCGCTTTTCCTTCGGCCGGATATATTCTTCTTTCCACCTTACGACTTTATTCTATACTGCAGTCTGTCCGAATAATCGGACTTTATACTACAGGGTGAGGTTCCTGCCGTATCCTTCGTTCCGTACCATTTTTTACGTATTACACGAGTGGTTTACTTTTCGATCCTTCTTGCGATGCTATAATGAAATCACAGGATCGGGGGAACAAACTGACGGAGGAAAAATGCAGATCATTCATTACTCGAAAGAAAAGAATAAAGAATACTGGATCAATGAGATCAGTAAAAGCAAATGGCGCGCGGCTTCATTTCTGGCGGGTCTTCTTCGCGAGGATAAACTGAAAGAAAGTTTCGGTGAGAATGCGGAACTTCTGCTTCTTGCCGACGGCGGAAAACTGGTCTCTTTTTGCACCTATGCCAAACACGATGAAGTCTCCGACAGAAGTCTTATGCCATGGGCAGGATTCGTATTCACTTTCCCGGAATTCCGCGGGCAAAGGCGTATCGGAAAGCTCCTCGAGTATGTCTATGCGCTTGCGAAAAAGGACGGATACAAGACACTTTATATCTCAACCGGGGAAGTCGGACTTTATGAAAAATACGGTTTTACCTACTGGAAAGACATGCCGACCATCTACGGCGACAGCAGCCGCGTTTACCGCATGAAGATCGAAGAAATGGACTACAGCGGATTTCTCGGAAAAGAAGTCCGCGGCACGATTGACCGC
This sequence comes from Clostridiales bacterium, assembly GCA_017428545.1. Lineage (GTDB taxonomy): Bacteria > Bacillota > Clostridia > Saccharofermentanales > Saccharofermentanaceae > Scatonaster. Next base: position 69,607 of record JAFRQR010000021.1, on the reverse strand, counting down.
CCGCTCGGATCAGCGCATCCGAAATATCCCGAATTGATCTATCCGATCAACTACGGCTATGTCGACGGTCTCTTTGCAGGCGACGGCGAAGAGCAGGATGCATATGTGTTCGGAACCGATGAGCCGATCAGTGCTTTTACCGGAAAAATCGTCGGCGTGATCCACCGCTTAAATGACTGCGAAGACAAATGGATCGTCAGTCTTTCCGGAGATCCGGTCGACCCCGAGACCATCCGCCGCCTGACGGACTTTCAGGAAAAATACTACATGGGCGAACTTTATACTTAAGTCAGCTGCGTTACTTCATAGCCGGGCTTTCCAAGGACCACTTCGTTATAGAGGCGGTCCTTGTCGTCGTAGGCCATAAAGGACAGGTCCGCACCGGTGTGGCGCTCCGTGCGCACCTGATAATTGCTTTCGATCTTGCCGTCATCGGAGACGGAAAGGTTACTCATGATCACGCAGTCATACATGGTCTTTATGTTCTTTTCAGACTCATATTCATATGCAAAATCGAGTTTAAAGACCATCACATAATAGTTGGTAAGGCCGTTTGTCATCAGGTAAGATCCGACCATTTCCGGATCTTTATCAAGAGTCGCTTTTGGCGCTGTCATGAGGTTTTTCTCCCACATGAGGTCAGTATATTTTACCGACTTATGCTCACTTTTAAGAAGCGAAACGGCGGACTCTTCGGCCTTATTGAGGAACTCCGTATCACCGAGGATCAGATCTTTACTGATCTCATTTTCGGGCAAAGTTGCGGTGACGGCCGCTTTTCCATTACCGTTTTTCATATCCGAAGACCGTTTATTAAAACTACTGAAGATCTTTACGAAAACGAAGATCATAACGCCCATTACCAAAAGGACGATCACTGCCATAGCGATTCGAAATCCTTTGGTTTTTTGGAGTATTTCGTCCTGCTTCTTTAGTGCCTGGTAGGCAACATCGGATGCGTCGTAGTCTATGGCAAAAGCACTTCCGCAGCTGCTGCAGATGAGGCCTTCGCCTTCTTTTCGAAGCTGCCCGTTACAGTTCGGGCAATTCATGCTCTGAAGTTTCATCTTATCCCCCTGATTCCCCGGTCATTTTTCATGACCGTTTCCCTTATACTACGTCATTATAGCACTTCGGAATATGCAGAAAAACCGCGAAATATCCCCCTTCGAGATAGGCTAATACGCATTTTGTTCTGGCGGACAACTATACTATAATGGTTAACGTGGGCGGAATTGGGGACGCCCTCGAAAAAGAAAGGATGGTATGGGGAATGGCCACACTTTGTAAAAACTGCGGAAGACCTCTGCAGTATGATCCCTTAAGCAAAAGAGTCGTCTGCCGGACGTGCGGAAGTGCTTTTGCCGCGGAAAATGTTGAAGCTTACGGAAAGAAGTATGAAGAAGAAAGATCGGAATCGCCGGCTTATGATCCGGATACGGGCATGCCTGTTGATCCTAATAGCGGCGCGGTCAAGGAGTTTCTCGAGTGCCACATCTACACATGTAACACATGCGGCGGAGAGATCGTTTTAAACGGCGCGGAGATGGCGACGACCTGCATCTACTGTGGCGGGCCGAGCATCGTTTTTAACCGCATTTCAAAAGAAAAAAGGCCGGATTTCATCGTGCCGTTCCAGCTCTCGAGAGAGCAGGTCATGATGATCCTGCATCAGCGTTTCCGCGGGATGTTTATTCCGGACGAATTCAAGCATATCTCGCCGGAGATGATCCGCGGTATCTATATCCCGTACTGGCTCGTCAATGCCTATCACTCGGAGTCGGACATCATCATGTCCAGAGAAAAGGAAGGCGACCACAACCGCACCTACTATTACGCACGTGCGGGCAGCATGAAACTTGAGAACTATCCGGTCGAGGCAAGTGCGCTTCTCAATGACGAGAGTTCTTCCCGCCTCGATCCTTTCGATTACAGCAAGCTCACCTATTTCGATGAGGACTATCTGCTGGGATTTTATGCCAACACATCCGATATCACTTTCGGGGACCTTCGAAAGACCGTGGATGATCAGGCCAAATATCTGTTCCAGTATAAAGCCACCCAGACGATCAGGCGTGTCAGCCTGAAAAAAGTCGAGCAGTTCCGTTCGGCCACCCTCGTGGACAAGGACTTAAAGCTGGCACTTCTTCCCGTCTGGTTCGTCACGATCATGTATAAAGGCCAGCCGCACACGATCCTCGTAAACGGTTCGACCGGCAAAGTCGTCTGCGGTATTCCGTGGAGCGAGAAAAAGTTCTGGCTTTATGTGACACTGATCTCGGCAGTCCTTTCGATCATTCCGTCACTGATCTGCACCCTCATGGTATACGGAGCATTGGATACCGGCTCACTCCTTTCTCTAAGTGTGCTGGTGGGACTGATCCCGACGGCGATGCCTTTCCTTTTGGCGACGGCCGCCTTCTTTATATGCGCGCTGATCACATATAAGAAAGTCACCAAACAGATCCAGCGGACGCAGGACAGCAGGACGTTCAATTTCGTCAATAAGAGACAGGGGTGATAGATATGAAGGTATTTTTCGCTATTTTATTCGGATTTGCCGGCGGATTCTTCGGCTGCTTTTCCATCGTATTTCTGATCTACAGTCTGATCCTGAACAAGTCGAACAACTTCGGTGACCGGAAATTCGCGCGTCCGCCGCTTGCCAAGGAGATCGGGTTTGATTCCGAGCTTCACCTGACATCTCAGGCCGACCACATCCAGAACAATCCGCAGGTGTTCCAGCAGCACCTCGAGTATGGCATGGCGCAGCTGATCAACAGTCCGGAGTACAAAGAACTCATGGACCGTTCGGTCAAGAGTCCCGACAGCGAGCAGGTCTCGACAAGAGGCCGCTAACGGCAAACTTGCCACTTATCCTCTGGATTGCCTCATCTGTTGACGAATTTGCCTGAATTCGTCAACACTTGCGTCAATGGCGGCCCGGGCTCAAGCCAGGCATAACAGCAAAAGAAAAGGACTGTCCTTGCGGACAGTCCTTTTTGATTCTTGTAACTTAAGAACTCTTTTCGAGAGCGGTTATTAGCCGAGCTCTGCGAAGTACTTGATTGTACGAACCATCTGAGATGTGTAGGAGTTCTCGTTGTCGTACCAGGAAACAACCTGTACGAGGGAGTTGCCGTCGTCCATCTTGGAAACCATTGTCTGGTTTGCATCGAAGAGGGAACCATATCTCATACCGATGATGTCGGAAGAAACGAGCTTCTCTTCTGTGTAACCGAAGGACTCGTTAGCAGCAGCCTTCATAGCAGCGTTGATGCCATCAACTGTAACTTCACCCTTAACTACAGCGTGGAGAATTGTTGTGGAACCTGTCGGTGTCGGAACACGCTGAGCAGCGCCGATGAGCTTACCATTGAGCTCCGGGATAACCAGGCCGATAGCCTTAGCAGCACCTGTGGAGTTCGGAACGATGTTAGCAGCACCAGCACGGGCTCTCTGGAGGTCACCCTTTCTGTGCGGGCCGTCGAGGATCATCTGGTCACCTGTGTAAGCGTGAACAGTTGTCATGATACCGCTCTGGATAGCAGCATAGTCGTTCAGAGCCTTTGTCATCGGAGCCAGGCAGTTTGTTGTGCAGGAAGCAGCGGAGATGATCTTGTCATCTGTTGTCAGTGTTGTGTGGTTAACATTGAAAACGATTGTCGGGAGATCGTTACCAGCCGGAGCGGAGATAACAACCTTCTTAGCACCTGCATTGATATGAGCCTGAGACTTTTCCTTAGATGTATAGAAACCTGTGCACTCGAGAACAACGTCTACACCGAGTTCACCCCAAGGACAATTGTTAGCGTCAGCTTCCTTGTAGATCTTAAGTGTCTTACCATCTACTGTGATCGTGTTTGCATCATCGTCAGCAGAAACTGTGTGCTTGTTCTCACCGATAACGCCGCAGTAACCGCCCTGAGCTGTATCGTACTTGAGAAGATGAGCGAGCATGGAAGGCTTTGTCAGGTCGTTGATAGCGACTACCTCATAACCCTCTGCGCCAAACATCTGACGGAAAGCAAGACGGCCGATACGACCAAAACCATTGATTGCAACTTTAACTGCCATGTTAAAATCCTCCTATATTTTCCCCTCATGGGGATTATTAATGAATTTGTGCACAAGAATCGCACCGATAAAATTCTACAACAGAATCGGTTTTATTACAATCAAATTTCATGGTGAAAACGTCAAAAATGAAGTTTTTCTTCTCTTTTCCTGCAAATATCAAATGAAATGATTTTCATTAGAGAATTACTCATCCCTGGTAATGTTCTTCACCCACTTATACTTCTTGTAATGAATATAGACGGCGGGGATCTTGACGAATTCATCGAGGGTCAGGATCGCCGCGACCGCGATGACCGGAAGCTTCCACACGAAAGCCGCGAGAAGGCCGAGCGGCACGACCACGCACCAAAGCGTGATACAGTCGCAGATCATGCCGAACTTCGTATCTCCGCCCGCCGGGAAGATGCCGCCGATCACAGTCGAATTCAGAGAATTACCGATGATATAGTAGGCGCCCAGAAGGAGCATCCACTTAAGATACCCGTGTGCCACGGGCGTCATATCCGTCGGGATCATAAGCGCAACAGGTGTAAGTCCGAGAATCACAAGGCCCGAAACGACGCCGATCGCAAGAGACAGCCGGACGAAGCGTCCTCCGGCCTTCTTCGCCATCTGCAGTTCCCCTGCGCCCAGCATCTTTCCGATGATGATCGAAGCTCCTGTCGCCATGGCCCAGCAGACGGACGCGATCATGTTTCTGACGATGCCCGCGATGGAGTTGGCCGCCGTCGCGTCCGATCCGAGATGTCCCATGATGACCGAATACATCGTCATACCGCCGCCCCAGCCGAATTGGTTGATCATGACAGGAAGCGAGTATTTCCAGAAATCGCTGTGGATGAACTTCTTCGAAAGTGTCACAAGTTTACGGAACCGGAATTTCACGCAATCGGTAAAGAGGACGGCAAACACAACGAGCACCAGTTCCAGGAAACGCGAGATGACCGTAGCAAGGGCAGCACCTTCGATGCCCATCTTCGGGAAAGGCCCGAGACCGAAGATCAAAAGTGCATTGAGTCCGATGTTTACGACAACGCCGACCGAGGAGATGACCGTGCTGAGCATGGTCTTTTCACAGATCTTCATGAAGCACAGATACGAGTCGACAAATCCCATGACGAAGTATCCGACGGCCACGACGCGCAGGTATTTCACGCCGCCGTCGATAAGGGCCTGATCACGTGTAAAGACGCGCATCAGAAGCTGCGGGCAGATGAGCGAGGCCAGGGTAAACACCAGGCCGATCAGTAAGGTATAGCGCATGGTCACGCCGAGTACGTCCTCAAGCGTTCTGTGCTCCTTCTTTCCCCAGTACTGGGCGCCGAGCACCATCGCACCGGTCAGGAACGTATTGATAAAAAGATAGTAGACAAAGGCCACCTGTCCCGCGAGCGAGACGGCGGAAAGCGACGTCTGGTCGAGAAATCCGAGCATAAATGCATCGGACGCCGTAACAAGAGACGCCATAAAGTATTGGAATATGATCGGAGCAACAAGGACCAATAGCGCCTTGTAAAACGCCTTGCGGTCGTTGAGATCCGGAAAAGTGTTTTCGTTTCTCATAACTATAGCAGCGGGACTTCCCGCTTCTCTTTCAATGATTTTGGTTGGGTCGATCCGGGTGCCGTGACGGGTCTTTCACTTCTCCCGGAGTTCTTTTCAGAAAAGCTTAAAAACGACAGTCGTATCCGGCGCTTTTACTTTTGCCTTCTCTGCAAAAGCACTGCCGCAGCTCTTTTCGCCGACCGGGTCGCCGTAGTGCGTCGGGATCGCGTACTTCGGGTTCAGAATGCCGGTGAATTCAGCTGCTTCATCCGCATTCATGGTGTAAGTCCCGCCGCAGGGAACAAGGAGAACGTCGCAACTTACGCCCTTTCCCTCTTCCGTGATGTCCATGTCACCGCAGATATAGTAGCGCAGCCCGTCTACGGTAACGACATATCCGACCCATCCGTTCGCCTTCGGATGGAACCTCTTTCCCGGATTATACGAAGCGATGACCTCTACCGGGATCCCCGAAACCTCAAGAGCATCGCCAGGTGCTACGGTAACGATCCTTTCATCCGGGATCTGTAAAGTCTGCCTGATCAGGGCCGCCGTGGATGCCGGCGCAACGAAGATGGTATCTTCCTTCATGACTTTCACAATATCTTCGGGCGAGAAATGATCGTAGTGGTCATGTGTCACGAAAACGATATCCGCGTCACCGGTACTTTCTTCGATGCGGAAAGGATCGAAGTAGAGTGCTTTTCCCGAAGAGATCCTGATACTGCTATGAAGATTGATCGCGACACTGTCGAGCATTTCTTTTCCCTCACTTTGTAATATTTTTACATTTCGATTATATCATGTCATTGTCTCGCGGAAAGTGTTAATCTTATATCATAGGTAAATAGAATTTATCGTAAGGAGGTTGTAATATGGATTCTTTAAGAAAGTATTTGGCTGAGATCATCGGTACATTCGTACTGGTCGTATTCGGTTGCGGTACCGCGATCGTTACAGGCTGCGGCGCAGAAGGCGGAATGGGTGCTTATATTCTGACAGCGCTGGCTTTCGGTCTTGTTATCGTAGCGATGGCTTACTCCATCGGAAACATCTCCGGCTGCCACATCAACCCGGCCGTTTCACTTGCCATGTTCGTCAACAAGAAGATGTCCCTTCAGGACATGCTCCTTTACTGGTGCTCCCAGGTTGTCGGTGCTTGCGCAGGTGCTCTTCTGCTGAGCGTCTTCTTCGATCCGGAACTTTCCGGTTTCGGCACAAATGGTCTTTTCAATGACAGTGTCGCGAAGTCCTTCGTTATCGAGGGTGTTCTGACATTTGTCTTCATCCTCGCGATCCTGGGTGTTACATCGAAGATCGAGAACGGCAATATCGCAGGTCTCGTCATCGGTCTGACACTGACTCTGGTCCACATCCTCGGCATCGGTTTCACGGGAACATCCGTTAACCCTGCAAGATCTATCGGACCTGCTCTCTTTAAGGGTGGCGAAGCTCTTGAGAACTTGTGGATCTTCATCGTAGCTCCGCTCTTCGGTGCGGCGTTTGCGGCGATCATCTACCGCTTCCTCGATCCTTCTTCCGTAAAGGCTGAAGCTCCGAAAAAGGTAGAGGAAAAGAAGGAAGAGGCTAAGGCAGAATAATATTGTTTCCGGTCTCCGGGAAAAGCACTTGCCGGCAGCGTGCCGAAAGTCACTCGGTGACGACAATGAAATTATCCCTTCCGGGCTTTTTGGGTGTCTGTGCATTATTCTTACGGATAAATGCCAGGCACCCCTTTTCGTCCATCGGACGGGCATAGTAGAACCCCTGGATATTGTCCGGGCTCGTTTCAAGGATCCACTCGACCTGGGCGGATGTCTCCGCTCCGACGACGACCGAGAGGATCTCCATCTTCTTTAAAACGTCGATCGTATTTTCGAAAATGATCCTGGATTTCGGCGAGGTCTGGACTTCTTCAAGGACACTTCTGTCCATCTTGACCATGGAGAACGGAAGCACCGCGAGGCGTCCGATATCTCCGGTTCCGAGGCCCATGTTATCCAGGCAGAATCCGAACCCCAGATTGGCAAGTTCGGTCAGGTTTTCGAGCATCAGTATGATCGATGTCATGAGCGCGGGTTCCGCGATCTCAAAAACGATCTTCCGATAAGGAATGCCGTATTCGTCTAATATCGCGCACGCTCTTTTCGGGAAGGCGGAGCTGGCCATTTCGGCGACGGAAATGTTGATGCTCACGAATTCGACATTCGTATCCTCCGCATCCTTCAAAAACTCGCAGGCTTTTCTCAAAACAAACTCATCGATCTGTGTGACAAGTCCTCTCTTTTCCGCAATCGGAATGAACTCGGAAGGCGGGACATCGCCCCACTGTTCATGTGCAAAACGCGCCAGTGCCTCGACCTTGTCGTAGCGGCCGGTCGCGATGTTATAGACGGGCTGGAAACGCACATCCAGCGTTTCCTCTTCCAGTGCTTTTTCCAAGGAAGTTTCCATAAGGATGAGACGCTCGATCTTGCCAAGTTCTCTTTCGGATACCGTTACGGTGTCGCCCTTCGGGACGGCAGGGAGCACGATCTCGACGACTTTATAAAGGTCCGATCCCGATGCAAAAGAACCTGTCTCGGGCATCTCTGCGACGGTGAGCATGAGGTTGATCTCAAGTCCTCTTACCTGCCACGGGTCTTCGAAACGTTCATGCAGGCACTGGAGGATCTTCTCGTGCGTTGATTCGCTTGTGCTGACGATTGCAAACTGGTTACTCATGAGGCGGAATGCCCATGCCGGCGGAAGTGTCCTTTCGAGGCGGCGGGCATCTCCGATGGCTTTTTCCGTACTCTCGGACGACGAAGCGGAAGACCCTTCGTAGAGCTTGATGTTCTTTCTAAGGCGCGGTCTTTCGCTTAAGTCCGGCGAGAACGTCGAGAGGAAATCGGCGATGTTCTTCAGCGTTAAACTACCGACGGTGTAGCCGAAGATCGAGTTGATACGGCGGATGTTTTCGACCTTCATGACGATGACGTAGTAGCGGGCTTCTCGGGAGATCAGTTCGTCGGTATAGGTCATCATGGCGTCGAGGTTCAAAAGTCCCGTCAGATGGTCGATCAGGGACTCGGGCTTCGTCAGCGACAGGCAGGCGATCAGCATCGCCGTCGAGATCGCGACGGAAGAAACATTTCTGTCCGGGCGGACCAGATCGATCAGTACGCTTGCCAGTCCCAGGAATGAAAACGAAAGAACGATCGGAAAAGAGTGGCCTTCGAAAAGAGGCTTTTTCCATAGCGCGTAGACCGCGGAAAAGATGGCCGACACGGCGGTCACGAGCGAAAGGAGTATGAAGTATTCACCGCGGAAATAACTGCCGTCCTCATAGTAGAAGAACAGTTTCGTCGCAGGGGTAAACAGCACGATCACGCCGACAAGCAAAGCCGGGCTCGCGATCGCGATCAAAGACCAGAAGTTTTTCGGTTTCAGTTCTTTTGTGATCGAAACGGCATAGTAGCTCATCAGGACCGGAAACGAAAGACGAAGCAGATAAAAAAGCACCAGGACGAATGTCCCGAGGACCTCGGGAATGTCTTTCGAATTGTTTACGACGATCGCGGAAAAGAACTCGAAAACCACGTCCGCACACGACAGGATGATCGCCGCGGTAAACATGCGGTTTCTCTGAACAGGGAGCTGGCGCTTGCTGAAAAAGTACATGATGAGCACGCCCAGAGGCAGCGCCGCGCAGATCGGAAATATGTATGAAATTGTAAGAAGTCCTTCCACGGTCCGACCCGTCCTTTTCCTTGTTGCGGTCTTTTTGAGAGCCTCGATCCGCTCTCGTTTTGGTACCTCTATTTTACCCGATGAGACGGCGAATTTCTATTCCAATCGTAGTATAATGAGAACGGAAACAAAGGAAGCACAAGTGCTTTTGCGCGGGAAAAGCCCTGCGGGATGAGCCTTGCGGGACTTCCTCGGAGGTAAGGGATTGAGTACGATACTGGACTATGTTAAGAGCGAGAAACGCCCCTTTTCGGAGTTCCCGTTCAACCATATCGACGCGCTCGTTTTTGCCGAGGCGACGTATTTTCAGTGGGAGTACCTGCTGCACAATATCTGGACGCGCGAATGGCCGTACCAGATCTCTGAGTCCATGCTCTTTTCCGAGATGCCGAAGTCGCAGGAGATGCCGCTTTTCGGCCAGTATGCCGCCGACACCGAGAACAATCTTAAGATGATCGATATCCTTCGGATCAGCCCGCGGTATAAGGATGTCGCCATTTCCCACCTCTGCGCCAGAACGAATGACCAAGAGCAGATCCAGTTTGCCGCCATGTGCTTTCACCTTCCGGATAACATCTGTTTCGTTGCTTTCCGCGGAACGGACGGTACCCTGATCGGCTGGAAAGAAGACTTCCAGCTTTCATACCGGTATCCTGTCCCCGCGCAGGAAGAAGCTGCGCGCTACTTAAATTATCTGGGCCGCGAGCTGCCTCCGGGCATCCGCTTTTATATCGGAGGGCATTCCAAAGGCGGAAACCTTTCGATCTATTCCGCGGCGGGCTGTTCGGATGCACTTAAGTCACGGATCCTCGGGATCTATTCCTTCGACGGTCCGGGTTTTTCCTTTAAACTTCACGAGACCGAGCAGTACAAAAAGATCGCGGATGTGGTCCATCACCTCGTGCCTTCCTCTTCTTTCGTCGGCATGCTCCTAGAGAGCGCGCCGGGGACGAAGTTCATCGAGAACAAAGCCCTGTGGCTCAAGCAGCACAGTCCTTTTACCTGGGAAGTGAAAAAGGACGATTTTTCCTATGTTCCGTCCTGGGACAAAAACGCCGGCGTCCGCATCGCCGCCGTCAACAGCTGGCTTTCCGACCAGTCTTTCGAGGATAGGGAGAGTTTTACGGAAATGCTCTACCACATCGCCACCTCTTCCGGCGCGAGCAATATCTTCCGCCCGGACAGCAGCTGGGCAGTAAAGATGTCGCACATCATCGACGCAACCAAAGCCGTCGACGCGAAGTCCCGTGCCCGCCTGATCGAGACGCTTCGGATCCTCGTGCTCTTTTCCATCCGCCAGAAAAAGTAAACGCGCTGCAGAACTTGCAAAAAACCGAGATTTGTAAGATTTTGTCTTTATTTTTGCGAGAAATGCAAACTTCGTTTGTGATACTCTCCAGGTGTAAACGCCCGATTCTCTATTCGTAACCGTCTGATTCTCTATTCTGCATTTACAAATGGTCAATCGGCGAATCCTCACATGAAAGGTGAACACCGTGATTGCTTCCCATCTGTATCATTCAGCTTTAATTTTGCGTCAAAGGCACATTCAAGAGATATCCGATGAGCTTAAATCTCTTCCGGATGTTTTTATCGGTCAGCGCCGTCGCAATGGAAGGACCATTGACGTCGCACGTATCTATGTTGATCGCGGAACAGCAAGAAAACAAAGGAAGCAGATCGACTTAGACACAGCCGGAGGGAAGGTGCTTTTACAGAAGAAAAAGCGAAAAGATGAGCTCCTGAAAGCCCTTTCGGAACTGCCATACAAAGATCAGCTTGATCTGTCGGGGATTTCGGGAATTGCGACCGCTGTTCCCGGAAAGCGAAGTTTCAACTTTTCTAAAGAAGCCTTCGATCAGCTGGTTGAAAAGAGAGATGATAATCTGACCAAAGCATATCCTTTTGACGGGCACGTCTTCCGCTCAAAATCCGAACTTCTTACTGCTCAGATGCTTAAGGCTTTCGGGTTGGAGTACAAATACGAAGTCATCCTGACGATCGGAGAACATACCTACTATATTGATTTTGCAGTCTTCTGTCCAGAAACCGGGCGTTTCTTCTTTATCGAGCATTTCGGCATGATGAACGACAATGCTTATCGGCTCAGAGCACTTGAAAAGATCGGAGTTTACGACCAGTACGGTCTTCAAGAGGGTCTCGATATCCTTTACATTTACGAGAACTGGAACGAGGGATTCTTCACTGATGTAACCAAGGGAAAGATACTCGGTATAATCATTACGCAGATCATGATGTCCCACCCCTGTCAATAACCTTTCTGTTTAGTCATTGCCGCACTTGTTGACGCGAGTGTTGACACTTACAGCACATATTCGTCAACAGTTGAAGCAATAGCTGCAGAAAACGATGCATATTGACGCAAGTGTTGACACTTACGGCACATATTCGTCAACACTTGAGGCAATAGCTGCAGAAAACGATGCATATTGACGCAAGTGTTGACACTTACGGCACATATTCGTCAACACTTGAGGCAACGCCTTGGCTATGCATGCCGACAAATAAAGAACTGCCCTTCGGCTTTCGCCAAAGGGCAGTTCCCTGTTCACTTTACTTTTGTGCGGTTTCCCGCTTCAGCTGTTACGCAGCGAACTGCGCTTCGCTTTAATCAGCTCTGTACGTCTTCCGCAGTTTCTGTTTCAGCAGCCGCTGCTGTATAAGCGGTTGCGTCTGTTCCGGAGACGACCTTTGCGGATTCACCGGTCTCAGCAGAAGCAGCTTCTTCGCCTTCCGGCTTGTCCATCTTCTTGCCGAGGAACTCCGGCAGATTCATGCCGGCCATCTCGAAGATCTCGTTCATCGGCGGGACACTCTTCATAAGGCCCGAGATGAAGTTTGCGGTAGAGCTTTTGCCGTCGGCGCCTGTGCCGTTGCCACTGTCCCAAACAGTTACCTTGTCGATCTTCAGGTCGCGGATCGCTTCTACCTGGATCTTCATGAGGTCTTCCATCTTATCGGCAAGCATGAGCATCATAGCATTCTTGGCGTCTCCGCCGGCAGCTGCAACGATCTTCTCGAAACCTGCAGCCTGCTTCTGCAGGATCTCCTGCATACCACGAGCCTGAGCTTCCATCTTTGCGTAGATAGCGTCAGCTTCACCGGCTGCCTGTCTTCTGATCTTCTCAGCTTCTGCCTCGGCAGCGAGCTCGATCTCTCTCTTACTGATCTCAGCCTTAACGATAACGTCGGCTTCGAGGGTTGCTTTTTCACGAGCGGAACGGGAAAGCTCAGCTTCTTTTTCAGCAGCGTACGCTTCTTCCAATGCCTTAGCGGCCTGGACCTTCTCAGCTGCGATCGCAAGTCTCATCGCCTCAGCGGCTTTCTCACGGCGTACAGCCTCGGAATTAGCAACTTCGATCTTCGCATCGTTCTCACCGCGGATAGCCATGGAGTTCGCAGATGCGACCTGGATTCTCTGATCCTTCTGGGCAAGAGCCTCACCGATGGAACCGTCTCTTTCCTTCTCGGCAACGTTCTTCTTTGCGTCGTTGATAGCCTTAGCAGCAGCCTCTTTACCAAGAGCACTGATGTAGCCGGACTCATCGGAAATATCCGTTACGTTTACGTTGATCAGACGAAGACCGATCTTCTTAAGTTCTGTCTCCACGTTTCTGGATACAGCCTCGAGGAACTTATCACGGTCGGTGTTGATCTCCTCGATATCCATCGTAGCGATGACCAGACGGAGCTGACCGAAGATGATGTCCTTCGCGAGTTCCTGGATCTCAGAAAGCTTCAGGCCGAGAAGACGCTCGGCGGCGTTCTGCATGACACCCTGTTCTGTGGAGATACCGACTGTAAAGATAGACGGTACGTCAATACGGATGTTCTGACGGGACAGTGCGGAACGAAGGTCGACCGCAATGGAGATCGGTGTCAGGTCAAGGTATTGATAGGACTGAATGATCGGCCAAACAAACGCAGCACCACCGTGAATACACTTAGATGAGCGGGCAGATCCGTCCGAGTTCTTGCCGACTTTACCGTAGATGACCATGATGCGGTCAGACGGACATTTTCTGTACCTCGACAAGAAAACCAAAAACAGTGTGAATACCAGCAGAGCAACTACAGCTAAAAGGCAAATAATCTCAAATGGCATTTTTGTTTCCTCCTACTTACTTGTTAATTATGTTTGGTCACAATCAGTGTTGTACCCTTTGTGATGCCGATGACCGTTATCTGAGTACCGGTACCAAGCTTTTCTTCTTCGTCCGTGACCGCGTCGAATTCCGACAGCTGGTCCTGGACCTTTACGATGACTTTTCCGGGCATTTCACGCTTACCGGGGATCGGGATATAAACTTCACCGTCCATGCCGAGCGCATTTCTGATATCCATTGTTCCGTCAGACTGTGCTTTTAGCATACCCCATAGAGCAAGTGCCATCAAGAACATTCCGACAAATCCGCAGACAAAGGCAAGTAGCGCTGCGCCCCAGACCGGCATTCCCGCTTTCATGAAGATCAGGCCCGTCCAGCCGAAGAGGCTGAAGAAGGCGATGATGCCCTGCATCGAGAAGAGTCTGAATCCGGAACCGTGCAGTTTGTCTGCGCGGTCGACGTACGTCCTTCCGTCCGGCAGATCCTGATCCGGGATACCTACATCCGGCCCTCGAACCATCAGATCGTGCGGTGCGGCGTCTGCGAGGTAGACATCACCACTATGTACATCTACAACGACGCTTCCCTGCACCTGACCGAAATCGTGGATGATCTGTCCGACATGTGTATCGGTGTCCAGATCGTGATCGTAATCGAAACCGTGTCCGTCTGCGCCTGCGAGATCTCCGTGAATGGATCCGTCCACATCTGTTCCGACATCTCCGTGGATCCCTCCGACGTCACCATGACCGAAGCTGTGTCCGAAGTCGCCATGTCCGTGTCCGAAATCATGACCGACATCATGTCCGAAATCTCCGTGGCCGTGGCCGAAATCGTGTCCGACCGAACCGTCGTGCCCGACATCCATATCGTGTCCGTGGCCGAAATCGTGACCATGTCCGCCCATATCGTGGCCGTTCAGATCGCCTGCTGCATGAGACGCTGCTCCGATCAGCAGGAGAATAAACTGGAAGATCAAAAGAACGGTGAAGACGACCGCGATGCACGCGAAGATCTGCTCAGACAGATTTAATGCTTCAAACCAATTTACAAGAAATTCCATTGTTGTTCTCCTTTCCTAGATTTCTCTTAACAGCCGTTCTGCCTCTTTCTTGAGCACGATCGAAAGGTGTGCGGTATAAAGGACAGTGAGCAGTTTCTTGATCTGTTCGCGGCTTGTTCTCTTGTAATCAAACTTCTGCTGATCGATGACTTTTTCGATCATGTCATTCAGTTTGGTCTCCGACCGGATCGGGTCGACCGGCGCTACGGCAAGTAATGCGCAAAAAGCACTGTAGACCTCGTTATCCTGGTTCGCCATCTTCAAAAGTTCGAGGATACCCTCTAAAGAGAAGACATCTTTGAAATAATTCAGGATCGCAAGCCGCACGAACCGGTCCCGGTTGTAAAACTTATTGACCGGCGATTCCACGAACTTTCTCTTTACCCAGTTCTGCACCGTGTGCGCCTCGATTCCGAGAAGCTGTGTCACCTGCCGCAGCTGCATGCCTTCCATCAGGAACATCGGATCCAGTATCCCGTCTACGTTCTGAAGATGCTCTTTCGTCACGGAGATCAACGTACCCGGCAAATGCTCATTCATCAAGATGTCCTCCTTCCTTTGATTTTGTGCCTTTTCCCCGCGTTTTCGAGTTCTTTTTCCGATGCTCGAAAAGCACTGAGGTCAGTTACTTCACTTAACTGATTGTCCTCATCATACTACACGGTCACGTGACTGTCAAGCGTGTTCGCGAGAACTTTTTACAAAATCGCGTGGCCGCGTGTTTCTTTTTCTTATTCTGAAATGTATAATATAGGCACAGGCACGCCTGCGGGTTTTTCGGGCGCGCTTTTCCGCTAAAACGAAGGGAGCTTTTACATGGCTTTTCAAAACGATACATTTATGGGATCCGACGGCGAGACCCTGATCACTTATTCCACGATGGTACCCTCATCTTCTGTTAAGGGCGTCGTACAGATCGTTCACGGCATGTGTGAATACATGGACCGTTATACCGACCTTGCGCAGTACCTGGCAGATAAAGGATATGTCGTGTGCGGTGAAGACCACATGGGCCACGGCAAAAGCGTCGGCGAAGGCGGCATCTACGGTTATTTCGGAAGAGAATACGGCTCTTACCATCTGGTCGAAGATGTCGAAAAGATGCACCGCATCATGAAGGAGCGTTATCCGGACAAACCCTATATCATGTTCGGCCATTCGATGGGCTCCTTCATCGCGAGAAACTGGTTTGCCCAGTACGGCAACGACTGCTCGGGCCTGATCCTTTCGGGCACTGCCGTTTCCAATAAGCTTCTCCGCCCGCTCACGACACTTGCCAAGATCCAGCGCATCTTCGTCGGCGATAAGCGCCCCGCGAAAATGATCGCAAGACTGATCAATAATAACTACCTTAAGAAGATCTCCAATCCGAAAACTTCCGGAGACTGGATCTCGAATGACGAAGAGGTCGTCAAAAAATACATGGCCGATCCGCTTTGCACATTCACCTTCACCCACTCCGCCTATATCGATCTGTTTACGCTCCTTAAAGAGTGCAACTCCGATGCCTGGTACGGGTCGATCCCTCATGACAAGCCGATCCTTCTGATCGCAGGCGACGAGGATCCGGTCGGCGATTACGGCCAGGGCCCGCAGGAGATCTATGACCGGCTGATCGACGCCGGCCAGGAAAAAGTCACGATCGACATCCGCCACGGCATGCGTCACGAGCCGCATAACGAGATCGGCCGCGAAGCTGTCTATGAAAAATACGCCGCGTATATCTACGACAATTTCGTTAAAGAAAGCCCGGAAGGAAAAGCTGACTGAGTCACACTTTACCCGCGGGCAGCACTTCCGCGCCGGTCAATCTTTCAGGCATCCGCGCGAAAAGCACTTGAAAAAGTCATTCATACCGAACCTGTAATCACAACGAATAAAAAAAGAGACTTCCTCTTATTCTGAGGAAGTCTCTTCGTTTTTCTTTTTCAAAAGCACCTGTCCGGGAGCTGTCTCTTCCGGCTTCCGCCGGGTTTCAAATACCGTTGGGCTGAATGCCTTTCAGCTTATACTCTGTTGTAGTTGATCAGGCAGCCCTTCAGGATGATCTGACGTTCTTCATCGGTCAGATCGCCGAGACGCAGGTCAAACTCTGTAAGGCCGTTCTCACCGACAGTGTAAGCCTTGATGACTTCGGTCTTGTTCTCGACCGCTGCCTTGATGCCCGGGATGAAGATGTAGTCGAGGTTCTTAAACGGAAGCTCGCCCTCTTCGATCAGGAACGGCAGCATACCCCAGTTGATGAGGTTGGATCTATAGCGCTTGGTAGCATATTCGTTGGCGATGTTAGCCCAGCCGCCGAGGACCTTCTGGCAGGAAGCTGCCTGCTCACGGGCGGAACCGTCACCCGGCTTTACGGCAAAAATCGTAGAACCGAATCCCGTGTTTGTCTTGTGGACATCCGGGAAGTCCTTTTTGATCGTCTGCATGACCTTGTGGATCTCCGGGAAAAGCTCGCAGAGCTTCTCGCCTGCTTCTCTTGCTTTTTCGACCTTCTGGATCTCCTTGGCACGTCCTACGTACTCCGGATCCTTACGGCTCAATGTAAACTCAGCAAGACCCAGCGGGTTGGAACGGAAGGAAGACGTCTCACCGGACGGAATCAGTTCGTCTGTCGTTGTTACCGGATCGTGGATCTCGGAAACGCAGCGCAGAACGAGGTTATCGGTAAGAGCGACCATCGCCGGCCAGTCTTTGATGTTCGGTCCGAAGTGGATCGGATAATCCGGATCTGCCACACCGTTAGAATCGAATACGCGGTTCGCGTAGATCTTCTGATCGAAGAAGTACTTGTATTTTCCGATCTCGCCGTCAAACTCGGTAGCCGCTGTGAGCTCGCCCTTGTTTGCCGCAGTTGCCGCGATGGATCTTGCGTCCATAAGAGCAACGGAAGAGATCTGACCGTTCTGGAGCTTAGAACCTTCACGGTTCGGGAAGTTTCTCGTAGAGTGACGGATACTGAATGCATTGTTCGCAGGAGTATCACCGGCACCGAAGCACGGTCCGCAGAACGCGGTCTTGATGATCGCACCTGTCTCCATGATGGTCGCGGCGCAGCCGTTTCTTACGAGCTCCATGTAAACAGGCATGGAAGCCGGATATACGGAAAGCGTAAACTTATCGGAACCGATGTAGTTGCCGCGGAGGATATCCGCTGCAGCGCAGATGTTTTCAAATCCACCGCCGGCGCAGCCTGCGATGATTCCCTGATCGACCATGAGTTTGCCGTTTACGACCTTGCTTCTAAGAGAGAAGTCAACTGCATCTCTGAGAGAGACCTTCGCGCGCTTTTCGACATCAGCGAGGATGTCATCGAGGTTGGCCTTGAGGTCTTCGATCGTATAGGTATTACTCGGATGGAACGGCATGGCGATCATCGGACGGATCGCGGAAAGATCGATCTCGACGACACCGTCATAATAAGCTATCTCACCCGGATTGAGTTCCTTGTAATCGCCGGAACGTCCGTGGATGTCGTAGAAGGACTTGACCTCATCGTCTGTCTGCCAGATGGAAGAAAGACATGTGGTCTCGGTGGTCATAACGTCTACGCCGATACGGAAGTCGGTGGAAAGGGACTTCACGCCCGGGCCGACGAACTCCATGACCTTATTCTTTACATAGCCGTTTGCAAATACCGCACCGATGATGGCCAGCGCTACGTCCTGCGGACCTACGCCCTTGACCGGAGCACCCTTGAGGTAGATCGCAACTACGCCCGGCATGTTGATGTCATAGGTCTGGTTCAGAAGCTGCTTAACGAGCTCCGGTCCGCCCTCACCCATCGCCATGGTACCGAGTGCACCGTAACGTGTATGGGAGTCAGAACCGAGGATCATCTTACCGCCTCCGGCGAGCATCTCTCTGGCGAACTGGTGGATAACGGCCTGATGCGGCGGTACATATACTCCGCCGTACTTCTTCGCGCAGGAAAGACCGAACATGTGGTCATCTTCGTTGATGGTACCGCCGACTGCGCAAAGGGAGTTATGGCAGTTCGTCAGAACATACGGTACCGGGAACTTGGTAAGTCCCGAAGCACGCGCGGTCTGGATGATACCGACGAATGTAATATCGTGGGAGGTAAGCTTATCGAACTTGATCTTCAGCTTCTCCATATTATCGGAGGTATTATGATCTTTCAAAATACCATACGCGATCGTTGACTTCTTCGCCTCTTCTTTAGTAATGGTCTTACCGGTCTTCGCTGTGATCGCAGCAGATGCTTCCGCATTATCCGGAATGATCTCCGAACCGCGAATCAGGTACGCACCGGAATCAAGTAATGAAATCATAAGTGTTCCTCCTAAAAGATATCTATTGTTACGGACAGGTGCTTTTCAGATCGAAAAGCACCTGTATATAATTCTGAACACATCTATTATATGGAAATCCGAAGAAACTTCAAGCAAACTAACCTTTTCCGTTCTTCATTATTTGCAGAAACCCGGCAGGAGTGACCGCCGGGACTGCGCTCTTCTTAAAATCCCGTGTGTTCCTCGTGATGATAAAATCGGCGCGCACTTTCTTTGCCGTAACACTTTGCACGGCATCTTCAAAATCAGCCCATTCAAGACTTGCCGCTTCGTGGATGATCACACTCGTCAGATCCGCGAAGGTAAAACATGACCGAAGCTGTTTCTCTATGAACTGCACATCTCTTTTCGAACTGCGCATGACATATACCATGTTGGCAAAAGATAACACGGAGAGGCACCCTTCGACTTCTCCGGCTTCGCACAGATCCCAGACCATGGCCGATTCATAATAGAAAGGATCCCTCTCACAGAGCACATCCAGGATCACGTTCGCATCAATCATCAATTTCATACTTTTTCCTCAATGCTTTTGTGCGCGCATCATCCATATCCGGAGCATCCTTCCAGATCCCCGTCAGGGATTTCCGGATCGAAGAGGCAACCTGATCCTTGGGGATAAAGCGGCCCACTTCTTTTCCGTTTTTCGTGATTATGACCTCTCCGCCTCCCATAACTATTTCCAGATAGCGGCCGAAATTATTCTTCATCTCAGTTGCGGTAGCTGTTTCAATCATTTCCGGCACCTCCTTTAGCTAATTTTATTATATATTATTTTAGCCATTTTTCAACATTATCAGTTTCATAAAAAGAGCGATAAAGAGATGTTCATAAACTCGCAACACTTCTTTTGTATCATGAACTTGTCGATGTATTACTTTCCGTCGGCAGAACCGGACACACTGACAGATGGCATTTTTCGAGGCACAATATGGAACACAGAAAGAAAGTAGCCGTTTTTTCACCGAATATCTACGAACCGATGACGCATGCGATACAGGAAGGCATCAGCAAGGCAGCTCTCGAGCTCGGCGTCAAGGTCTTTTTCTTCGTTGCCTTCAGCGACGACTTCAGCAATCGCGTCTATGAACAGTACAACCACTACGACGAAGGCGATATCGCCGCTTTTGAACTTCCCGACCTCGACGATTTCGACGGCATCATCCGCGTCGATCTGGCCTACGGGCCTTATACCATCAAGCACCTCGACGACCGTCTGAGCAAAGCCACGATCCCGATCATCAATGTCGCGGGATACGACGAGCGCTATCTCAACGTCATCACCAACGAGACGGAATCCTTCATCAACCTCGTCAGTCACCTGATCGAAAAGCACGGCAGCAGGGACATTTATCATCTCGCCGGACTTCGCGAAAGAAATTTCACCCAGACCCGTATCGACGCCTATCGAAAAGCACTTGAATCGCACGGTATTGCTTTTGACCCGGACAAAGTCTATTACGGAACGCTCTGGCATGACTGCGGCGAGGCGGCGCTCGACTATATCCTTTCTGATTGCCAAAAGCGCGGAAAGAAGTATCCGGACGCAATCGTCTGCGCCAATGATTATTCCGCCGTCGGCCTGATCAATGCATGCCACAGCAGGGGTATCGATGTACCGGGCGATTTAATCGTCACCGGATATGACGGACTTGACGAAGCCTATCAGGGATATCCGTCGATCACGACCAGCGCGCAGCCCTTCTTCTCTTCCGGATACGAATGTATCTATACGCTGAAGAAACTGTGGGATGGCGAAAAGATCACGGAGAATGTCCATATCCCGGGGGAACTTAAGTGCAACCAGTCCTGCGGATGCGTGTCCATGAGCACCTATAACATCGAAGATATACGATCGGTCTATACAAGAAGGATCGACCGTGTTTCCGATCTGGCGCAGTCCACGACCAGCCTCGTACTTGGTATTTCGAGCGCCAAGACGATGGAAGAGTGCTTTTCGGAAATTACGCGTTACTCCGCCATCGACTCCGGTTTTACGAATATGCTTCTATGCCTGGCGCCCGACTGGGAGAACCAGCGCGTCATCACGAATGACTTTTCCAAGCAGGACGAAGAGATGACCGTCGTCGCCGGTTTTATCGGACCCGAGCCGGTCCGGCGGGAGACCTTCCGGAAGAAGGACCTGCTTCCGCCAAAGCTTCTTAACGATCCGAATCCGTACTACATTTTCACGATCCATCACCTGCAGTATTACATGGGGTATCTCATCGTGTCTCCGCAGAACGAGGCGCACGAGACACTGTTCATGAAGTCCTGGCTCGTTAACCTGGGATCGATGCTCGAAAACTGGAGGATCCGCCACAAACTGAACCTTTCCCTTCAGCGGATGGAAAACCTCTACAACCGCGATATGCTGACGAACCTTTATAACCGTCACGGCTATGAGATGTTCTTTTCGGAAATCTTCAAGGAGTGCCTTGAAAAGAGTGTGCCGATCGGTGTTATGATGATCGACATGGATGACTTAAAACTCGTTAACGATAACTACGGTCACGCCGAGGGCGACTACAGTCTTTGCACGATCGCGGCCGGCATGCGGCTCGCCGCGCTCAACGGCGAAGTTTGTCTTCGTACCGGCGGCGATGAGTTCGTCGTTCTCGCGAAAGACTACTCCGAAGAAAAGGCTATGATCTACGTGAAGTCTTTGTGCGACTATATCCAGAAATGCGTGATGCGCGACCAGAAGATCTACCCTCTCCGCGTCAGCACAGGTGTATGCATCAAAGTGCCGCCGAAGGATGTCGAAACGAATCCCGCGACGATCCGTGCGTTCTCAGAAGAATACTTAAAGATCGCGGACGCGAAGATGTACGAAGTAAAAAAGAAGCACAAAGAAGGGCGCGGCTGATACTCATCAGATCAGATAGAAACGTACTGTTTTGTCGTTATAATATACGACACCGCCATGTACTCCGAAATACGAATATCCACCTTCCGGAAGAAAAAATCTTTTTCTACCGTCATAGTCATACGTACTCTTCGAAAAAGAAGAATCCCCGTGATAATATAGTTCTCCATATTCTTCATAGGCGACCGGGATCTGTTTGTGCTTTATACTCAGCGGGATCGGATCATCCGCTTCTTTTTTCCATACGCTTCCCACCCGGTCTTTACGTGACAGCAACTGCTTGTCAGAAGTGATACAGTAAAGAGCACTATCAAATGAGACATACTCCATATACTCTACATTTTCCAAAGAGAGAGAGAAGTCGGTTCGCCCGTCTCCGTCCGCTGTCTGCCATACCTTTCCATCTTCCGTAAGAACCGCGATTCCGGGAATAGCATCCTCCTTATATCCCCCACTCAAAATGGCGATATCAGCGATTTCTGCTGGAGGATCATTCTTCTCACCGTCCGGGACAGAAAGCGTCTTTTCTCCAAGCAAGACTATATCACACTTGTCTCCTCTCTTGTTGTAGTCGAGTTCATACATCTCGAGAATATCCTGTTGTACTCCTTCGCGAACTACCAGGACGGTACTGTCGACTACCTGCATCTTCTTTATATTCGAATTAAAAGTAAATTGCTCCGAGAGATATTCGTTCCCTTTATAGTCCAGAATATGTAGTTCTTCCGCATCAAGAACGACAGCTATTATCCCCTTTCTGGTTCCGCTGATATGAGTGATCGTGCGATCTCCCGCGGAGAACACGCGATATTTCCTTTTGCATGAACAAGCCATCATCACGACAAAGATGATCAGCATGACCAGAGCAATCCATCTTCTGTTTTTCGACATTTTCATAGCCGTACCTCTTATTTCCGTTTTTCCTCAATCTTGTTTCGAGCGGATCATTGCCACCCGACAAATTGCTTCACACTTATCTATTAACATGCGCAGAACAAAAGCGACAATAAACGTCAGACCGAGTCCGATGATCAACGACAGTACAGGGATCCCCGTAAAATATGCCAGCGGCTGGAAAAACGTCTTCTCATAGGTGAAGAATACACTATGTAAAAACCACATGAGAGTGGATTCTTTTCCGAGTGCGGAAAGTATCCGGGCCGCCGTTTTCGTATGCGCCTGAATGAGCTTACATAGTTCAAAGAGGAAGTATAATTCCAAAGGCATGATGATAATATCAAGAAGGATCAATAACTCTTCCGGATAAAAAGCGATATTGAAATATATGTGCGATCTCGCGTTCAGGAAAGAAAGGGCGACCGTCATCGAAAGCGCAAGCAGTCCCCGGCAGATCTCACTTGAAATCAGTTTTGGGTACCGGTGCGCGATCTTTTCAAAAACAGAGTATTCTGCCAGCATGTATGCGAAATAAAAAGCCGGAAGCCAAGTGGAAAAGTGAAGGAAAAACTCCGACAGGAATTCTATTCTTATCCACTGGAAAAGCCCCTGGAAAAACATAGGGATAACGACAAAATATACGATCATCTCCAAAGCCGGTCTCCCTGTCAGGAATCTGGTCAAAAGCGGTGCCAGCAACATGCAAATGACATAGAAGGACACATACCAGTTGAAGCGGACCGTTGTGCTTTGGAGCGCACACAGTTCTTTTACCACGGAAGATGCATCGTAGTAATGGTGAAAAAACAGAACGCCGATTGTCCCGAGAAGGATAAGACATACCCAATATCTGACAACAATGGCGCGGATCTTCCGAAGCGAATAGCGCAGCGTCTTCTCTTTGCTGAAATAATAGAAATATCCGGAAAGCGAACAGAATATAAGAACACAGATCTTCAGCGGAAAACGCAAAACAGAAAGCCTTTCATAAGACTGTCCGCCGTACTCCGGAAGAATCCAATCCGGGAAGCCCCAAAAATGGTGCATGAACATGAGTATGATCGCCACGCCCTTAATAACGGATGTAGTATCTTTTGAGAAAAACGGCTGTTTTCTCGCTTCAGATACGTCTATTTGTTTTCCAAGATCCGGCAACTGTCTTTCTCGTATCCTTTCTGATTTATTATTCCAGATTATCGATAACCTCCTGACCGGCAAATTCCCAGTCTTTCATTTTAGTTTTTTCTCCAGTTCTTTGATGATGATTTCGAGTGCCTTGATGCGTGCATATTTTTTGTCAACTGATTCGAGTACATGCCATGGTGCAAACTTGGTTGAAGTCTTCTGGATCATTTCATTAATGGCATCTTCGTAGACGTCCCATTTTTCTCTGTTGCGCCAGTCTTCTTCCGTGATCTTCCACTGTTTTTCCGGAGTGTTCTGACGGTCGGTAAAACGCGCAAGCTGGGTATCCTTATCGATCTGTACCCAGAACTTGATGATGACTGCGCCCCAGTCGTCGAGTTCTTTTTCAAACTCGTTGATCTCGTTATAGGCGCGTTTCCAGTCGTTCTCGGAACAGAATCCTTCGATTCTTTCTACCATCACGCGGCCGTACCAGGTGCGGTCGAAGATCGCGACATGTCCGTCCTTCGGAAGGCGCGTCCAGAAACGCCACAGATAATGGCGTGCTTTTTCGTGCGGTTCCGGACTTGCGATCGGATGCACTTCGTAACCACGGGGATCGAGGGCCTCGGCGATACGCTTGATGTTGCCGCCTTTTCCTGCTGCGTCCCAGCCTTCATAGGCAATAATGAGCGGGACTCTCTTTCTATAGAGACGGTTATGCAGTTCGGAAAGGCGGTCCTGGAGTTTGTCGAGTTTTTCTTTATATTCCTCGTCAGAAAGTTCTTTTCCCTCCAAGGGAATCTCAGAAAGTTTCGGCTTTTTCACGAGCGGGAAAGTGTTCTGCAGAAGCGGGACCGCAAGGGAGTGATTCTGAAGCGCGATCTCGATGCCTTCGTTCATTCTTTCCAAAACCTGAAGCTCGGTCCACTTCTCGGATTTTGCATCGACGATATACCACGGTGCCGAAGAAGAATCCGTATCCTCTAAGTACTTTTCGAAGATCTTTTCACAGGCCTTATAATGCTTGTTCTGCCACAGATCTCCTTCGCTGACGCGCCACTTCGTATCGATGTGGTCTTTGAGGTTATTGATGCGCTTCTTCTGCTCGTCTTCCGTGATGTGCATGAAGAATTTTAAGACCAGATACCCGTTATCGGTAAGCTGTCTTTCGAAACGGCGGATGCTCGCGATGCGCTTTTCGTATAGTGAATCGGACATAGATCCGTCGAGTCTTTGCATGACGATCTCATTCATCCAGCCGGTGTTATAAAAGCGGAATTTTCCCGCCTCCGGAAGCGCCTCGAAATAGCGGCACAAAAACGGTTTTCTTTTTTCTAAGTCGGTCGGCATATCAAAGGTCGCGACTTTATAAAAGCGCGGGTCGATGTTGTTGATAACATTGCCGATCAGGGTACCCTTGCCGGCAGTTCCCCAGCCTTCGATGAGCACGACGACCGGGAGCTTATTGTCTTTGATCTTATTCTGGTTCACAAAGAGCAGATCTTCCTGCTCTTTTAAGCGGGATTTCAGAATTTCCTTCTCAGGTTTCTCATTCAGATATGCATTTTTAAGCACGGATACCGCCTCCTTCGGAACAAAAGAATTTGATACCTCGATTCTACCACGGATCGGAGCAATATTCTTATCGCTTTTGTGAACATTATATCCGCAAGGATCATTTCGCCGAGCGATTCCCGATGATGCGCAGCGCTGATATTCTATGCGAGAAACATTTTTCTCACTATCAGAAAATCGGCGCGATCAAACGAAGGATCAGACGGAACAGACTCCAGCCGCGGCGGAAATTGAGTTCTTCGCGAAGGACTTCGTCGGATGCTTCGAACGATTTCAGAAGATCGTTTTTCACGTCAAGGACCGTATCGGTCCCGCACATCCAGACGGCGCTTTCGAAGTGGAGATAAAGGCTTCTGTAATCCCAGTTAACAGATCCGACGATTGCGGCTTTATCGTCGATGACGACGGTCTTACTGTGCATAAAGCCCGGTGTATATTCGTAGATACGTACCCCCGCTTTTACCAGGTCTCTGTAGTAGCATCTGGTCGCCTGGTGGATCATCCACTTATCGTATTTGCTCGGAGTGACGATACGCACGTCGACGCCGCTTTTTGCAGAGAGGCAAAGTGCGGAGACCATGTCCTCATCGAGGATGAGATACGGTGTACTGATATAAAGATATTTCTCTGCCGAATTGATCATGTGCATGTATACGCTTTCGCTGACGCGCTCATGGTCGAGCGGGACATCCGTATAAGGCTGCACGAAGCCGTCGTTTCGGATCGGGCAGGGTTCCTCGGTCCACGGATAGTACTGGCGGAAATCTTCGTATGTGACCTGATTGATCTGCCAGATCTGAAGAAGGAAACATGTAATACTCCAGGCGGCCTCGCCCTCGACCATGACGGCAGAGTCTTTCCAGTAGCCGAATCTTTCTTTCTCATTTACATATTCATCCGACAGGTTCAAGCCGCCGCAGAAAGCGATCTTGCCGTC
This sequence comes from Clostridiales bacterium, assembly GCA_017428545.1. GTDB lineage: Bacteria > Bacillota > Clostridia > Saccharofermentanales > Saccharofermentanaceae > Scatonaster. Next base: position 43,338 of record JAFRQR010000021.1, on the reverse strand, counting down.
GATCGAAGTGAGTTTTCTGTGGTCACGGTTATTCTGGATAGTCGTAAAGAACGGACGGAAAGGATTAAAGATTTTGCATTCGATCCCGAGCGATTTGAGATACTCCGGATAGTCGGAAGGAAGAGTCAGGAAACACCCCATATCATCGTACATGATGCGCACGAGAACTCCGGATTTTGCTTTCTCTTTAAGGATCTCCAGAATCGAATCCCAGAACTTTCCTTCGCCGATCGTAAAGTACTCGAGGAAGATATACTTTTCCGCCGAACGGAGCTTGTCGAGAAAGACGGGCCAGAAAGCTTCGCCCGGAGACAGATATGTCGTTTTCGTATTCTTATAGACGGGGAAATTCTGGGTATTTTCCAGATAATCCACACCCTTGACGTATACGGGATATTTTTCCCGAAGTTCTTCCTTCAGTTCCGGCTTTAACTCAAACTGACCCTGCGTGCTCTTGATGACTTCGCTTAAGTTCTTCGCATAGCGGTTACTGATCATCTGGGAATTCAGAAACACATAGAGTACGCCGCCAAAGATCGGAAAAACCAGGATCAGGAACACCCAGATCAGGCGGTATCCGCCCTTGTCGTTTTTACTGATGACATAAAGGGCAACGATGAAGGAGATCACTCGGAAGATGACCGCGGCAACTTCGGAGATCAGCGATCCCGCCACGATCAGGAAAGTAAAGGACGCGATTTCAACAAGCAGTATCAGGATGATGACTGCCCGGCGCATCAACAAAGACTGAAACCATTGCTTACGCATGCCTTTTCTCCCTTCTTTCCTATAAACAATTATCAACAAAGTGAAAAAATAGTCAAATCCGTGTATGCTTTTCAGGCTGTCTGATATAAAATACAGGAGAAGTGATCGTGTGCGTTTCCGATCCTCCGTCAACAAGTTTTCGATGTTCCTTTGCAAGGAGATTTTTTATGAGCAAAATAAAGGCCGATCGTTCAAAATCCGTCTTGCCGTTTCTGATCCCCGCGATGCTTCTGATGGCGGCGCTGATCGTTTTCTTAGTATGCATCACGGGCGGAACGCCGAGCGTATATGCCAACCTGATCGTCATCCCCGTCGTTGTGACCGCGCTTTATGCCCCCGTCTGGTACAGCGTGATCTTCGCCGCACTTTCGGGATTTGCAATGGGACCTTTGGTCGATCTTGTCACAGACAACAAAAGCAAGAGTTTCAGTTTTCTGATCCGCGTGGCGGTCTATGTCATCGTCAGCGTGGTCGTCTCTTATATTTCTTCCCGTAACCGTCAGCGCGAAAAGCACTTTGAACACATTGCCACGCATGACTCTCTTACGGACCTGCCGAACTTTAACTGCATTTCTTCCGCCAAGATCCCTTCCGACGGAGCGATGTCGATCCTGATGCTTTCTTTTAACGAAGCCGGAGATATCCAGGGACTTTTCGGAAGTGACTTTTACCAGTCGATCGTTAAGCGCATCTCAGCAGAACTTCAGAGCCTTCTCTCTTCGTATCCGAACGCGAAACTCTGCAAAGGCCATGACCTTAACTATGCGATCGTCGTACGGCACTTTTCGAGCGAGGAAAGCCTCGAAAACATCCTCGCTTCACTTGATAACATCAACGACGTAACGATCTCGGTCGATAACATTCCGGTCTATATTTCCTACAGGATCGGTTTTACGGTCATCCGCCCGGATTCTTCGATCGCAGAGGGCATCCGAAAAGCAAACATCGCGCTTCGTTATTCCTTCCTTGAAGACCAGAAGATCAGCCGGTACACAGATGCCATGAGAGATTACTACAAAGGCACCGTAAGTATCGCAAGTGAATTCTCTACTGCCATTTCCAAAGGCATGGTCCAGCCTTCGTATCAGTCGATCCACGAAGCGGTGACTCATAAGCCTTTCGGCGTCGAGATCCTCGCGAAATGGATCCGTGACGACGGCTCGAAAATGACTGCGGAGGAGTTTGTGCCGATCCTCGAAAAGACTTCGTGTCTTTCGAAACTGACGATCTTTATGACCGAGGAAGCCATGAAATATGCCTCTCTTCCGGCCAATAAAGAAAAACTCATCAGCATCAATTATTCTGCCGCAGAGCTCAACGAAAGAAGCGTCATGGAATTCGTCCGTGCCGTGGATGCATCCGGAATCGGTGCGGACCGCGTCATGATCGAGATCACCGGTTCTTTTGCCGAAGATGACTTCATCGTTCGGGATAACCTCATGTTCTTAAGGAAACACGGCATCCGTATCGCGATCGACTACTTAAGTGCAGCAGCATCTTCTTTCGCCCTGTTTACCGATGCACCTGTCGATTTCATTAAGATCAACAGAAGCATCACGAGCCACATCAATCAGGAGCGCGGCGCGGCACTGGTCAACAGCATCGTTTCTTTTGCAAGAGAAAACAACATGAAAACGATCGCGGAAGGCGTGGAAAACGAGCAGCAGGTCAATTACTGCGAACAGGCCGGCGTCGATTATCTGCAAGGATATTTCTTCTCTGTTCCGCAGCTTATGCCGGAGCAGAAAACAGATCCTTCCGAGGCGGCAAAAGATGCATCGGAATCCGAAGATGAAGGCAAAGGATCTGATGAAATCAAAAAGACCCCGGATTTCCCGGGGATCAGTCTCGTAGATAAAAAAGCGGATTGATCCGCTCTTCTTCCGGAATAGAAGTAAAAACAGAGAAAAACAAAAAGTGAAGCCGAAGCTTCACTTTTTTCTTTTTATTCAGATCATTTATCTTTCGGTTTGTCTTTTCTGGCGGCTTTCTTTCCGATACGGACCAAAGAGGCATAACGGTAAGCCGTGTGATATGCTTTTCGCGCACTGCCGACGACCGCGTCTTTGACACCTGTCTTCTTAATGGCCTCTTCTTCTTTCTGTTCTTCTTTTTCCAGGAAGTGTTTATCTTCCTCCGGCGGAACGAGTTTGACCTCTTTATACTTATTCGAAAGGTGGAGCTTACCGACGTTCGAACGGCGGATCGCTTTTTCGCGGACGTGACGCGAGATCGCGTTCATGTAGGCTTCTTCGACTCTTCCGGCAAATGTCTCCGCAGAGAACGTGGCCACTGTCTTTCCCGCGTTTTCGGAATAACGCGCTGCGGTTGCCGAATCTTTAAAGATCTCCGAAACGATACCGGCGATCTCGGACTCATCTTTGAAAAGGCGGGCGTTTTCACCATCTTTGAAAAGATCATTTACGGCGTCGTCTTTTCTCGCGATGACCGGAAGACCTGCTGCCATTGCCTCGTAATATGTAAGGCCCTGCGTCTCGGAAGTCGAGCAGGAGATAAACGCATCGCCGAGCTGGTAATATTTTCCGATCTCGGCATACGGAGCGGAGCCCGCAAAGATCACTTTATCGGAAACATGAAGATCCGCCGCCTGCTTCTTGAGGTCTTCGAGTGCCGGGCCATCACCTACGATGAGCACGCGGACATTCGGAGAAAGCTCGCAGATCTTCGGGACCTGATCGATGATGAGATCGATACTCTTTTCTTTGGCCACACGGCCCAGACTCAGAAGGATCTTCTCATCATCTCTGATACCGAATTTTTTCCGGAGCCCGTCGATCTCTTCTTTCTTAAAATTCGAAGGATTAAACGGAGATACGTCGATACCGGTCGGAATGACATAGATCGGCTTGGTGACGCCGTATTCGCGAAGTGCGTTCTTTACTTTTTCCGTAGGGACGATAAGTCCAGTCGGAGAATTACAGAATACTTTGCTGTACCATCTTACCTTCTCCGGCGTGATGATCTTCGTCACTTTGCCGCCCAGAATATAGTGCGTATAATCTTCGAGCATCGTGTGATAGGTGTGCACGATCGGAAGATGAAGTGTCATGGACGAAGAAAGACCCATAAGGCCCATGGAAAATTCCGTCTGCGTGTGGATGATATCGATCTTCAGTCTCTTTAAGATCTGAACGAGGCGGAAAGAATAAGGAACCGTCGTTCTATATGGACGGACCAAAAGCATCGGGATGCTCGGGATCGAAAAAACAGGCGGGTTCTTACTGACTCTGCGGACGACGGTAGACGTTTTATTTGAGATGGCGAAAATATATACGCGATGCCCCCTTTTGCGAAGAGCGAGCGCCAGCGTATAGATCGAAGATGTAACTCCGTTTATATCCGGAAAATACGTATCCGTGATTATCGCTATATTCATTTACTTCCTCATCTCCTTAGTTTCCCATATGATTATACCACAATGCCCTTTTTTGAAATGACAAATCTATCATCGATCTGATATACATCCCCCCTGCCGTCTGATATACTTTAACCATATCAGCCGGCACGGCTTTTCTTTTCGAAAAGCACTTTCTTAAGCCACATCAAGGAGGACAATTTATGCCTTTACCGAAAGACTTTTTCTGGGGCGTTGCCACCGCTTCCTACCAGATCGAAGGAGCCTGGAACGAAGACGGCAAGGGCCCGTCGATTTGGGATACATATACACACTGGAGAAATACCCCGGTACATAATCACGAAAACGGCGATGTTGCCTGTGACCACTATCACAGAATGAAAGAGGACGTCGCTCTCATGAAGCAAATCGGCGTCAAAGCCTACCGCTTTTCGATCAGCTGGCCGCGTGTCATCCCGGACGGTACCGGAGATGTAAATCAGAAAGGGCTACAGTTCTATTCCGACCTCGTGGATGAACTGATCAAGAACGATATCGAGCCGCTCGTTACGATCTATCACTGGGACATGCCGCAGGCGATCTTCGAGCGTGGCGGCTGGCTTAATCCGGAGTCGGTCGGATGGTTTGAAAACTACACCAAGGTCGTCATCGATGCCCTTTCCGACCGTGTTTCCTACTGGTTCACGTTCAACGAACCGCAGATCTTCCTTGGCCTGGGCTGTTACATGGGTACGCACGCTCCGTTCATGAAGTATTCGGACAGAGACCTTTTCCGCATGTCGAAAAATGTCATGCTCGCCCACGGTACCGCGGTCAATACGATCCGCAAATTCGCTAAGAAAGCCCCGAAGATCTCCTATGCACCGACAGGTCCGTCCTTTATCCCGGACGACGATTCTTCCGAAGCGATTGAGAAGGCCAGAAGCCAGACATTTGCTTTTGACGAATACGGATATATGCTCAGTAACTCTTTCTGGTCCGATCCGATCATTCTCGGAAAGTGGCCGGAAGGCGCCAAGGAATTCTTCGGCAACGATTTCGTTGATTTTACCGAGGACGAATGGAAGATCGTTACCGCTCCTTTGGATTTCTACGGCATGAACATCTATGCCGCGATGCGCGACCTCAGTAAGCTTTCCGCAGCGGAAGGAAACGAAGCGCTTTCCGGCGAGCCGCTTACTGCGATCAAGTGGTCGATCACTCCGGACGTACTTTACTGGTCCGCGAAGTTCATGTACGAAAGATATCATCTTCCGATCATGATCACCGAGAACGGATGCGCGTGCACGGACAGTGTCCACCTCGATGGCAAGGTTCACGATCCGCAGCGTATCGATTTTCTGAAGAGATATATCCGCGCCTTCTATAAGGCCGGCGAAGACGGGATCCCGCTTGTCGGCTACACCCACTGGTCCTTCATGGACAACTTCGAATGGGCCGACGGCTATGACCCGAGATTCGGACTTGTTTATGTCAATTACCAGACACAGGAAAGGACGCTTAAGGATTCCGCCTACTGGTATAAGGAAGTCATCGAGACAAACGGCGAAAGTCTCTGGAAGTAAGACATAAAGCAAAAGCACCACCGGAGCGATTCCGCAGGGTTTGATCCCAAGGAACGGCGGCGGTGGTGCTTTTTTTGTTTCTTTCGTTTCGGGTCAGACTTTTTTGAAAGGGTTCGGTCCGGCCGGATCGTACTCCGGAAGATCCGAAAGTCCGAATTCAACGGCGATGCCGGATGGTGTGTCATCAACCTTAAACTCTTCTTCATTTCCGACTCTTCTGTCAAGCGGCTTTTCCGGAAGCCTCTGTCCTCTTCCCAGGGAACGGTTTCTGGCTTCTTCTTTCATGAGATACAGCTCTGAATGCTTTGACGGAAGCGGTACGGGAGCGCTCGGGATCGGCTGTTTCTTGCTCTCGGCAACAGCTTTTTCCGCTTCCGGCTGAAAAGCATCTGCCACCGGAACATTGATATGTGTCGTTTTTCGTCGGGCATTCCTTTCGAGCTGCAGAAGACTCTTGTCCGCGGACATCTCATTCAGCGCCATTTCGGAAGTGATCGCAGACGCCACGATATCGATCATGAATGTTCTGTAGTTAACGGGTTTTTCGGCGCCGCCCAGATCATCAAGTGTGATCGATTTGATGCGTTTTTTACTGATCGCAGAAAGTGAGTCGGTCTTTTCTTCTTTCGCGGTCTCTTTTTCATCGAGCACATCACGGGAGATGTCAGATGCTTTTCCGGAGATCGCGTTCATGCACCACGTCAGACAGCTGTCCTTCTTTCTGACCTTCAATATCCACATCGGAACATAGATCAGCTGGCCGAGAGACGGATCATAGACTGTGTTGTCGATGAACGAAGTAATGGAGAAATTTTCGAGGTTTTCCGTAATGATACACTCTTTGACGAAGTCTTTGATACGCGCCTTAAACTCATCTTCAATATCCTTCGCGGAGCGGTCGATATCCAGGATCATGGCATGCTTGATCTCACCGATCTCTCTTTCGTCGGTGCCGACACCGGCTTTAAGAAATGGTGAGACCGCGTCCATACGCTTCTGGTCGATCGCGGATGATGCCGACATCGGAAGTGATCTCCAGGCCATTTCGGCGCTGAATGTCTTCGGATAGGGGGTAGCGACGTTGGATCTTCTTTCCAACGTGAAATCGTTTAAAAGCATGACGCCGAGGATCTTTTCCGTGACATTTCTCGGCTGTTTGACATAGGGAACGACACTTAAGACCGCGGATCCGAATGCGTGGTAATCGTAAAAGAAAAACGGGACGTACACCGGTGTGATCGCGTCGATGTATTCTTTCGAAGAAAATGAATGGAACTTGATCTTTTCCTTCTTCACGGCTTTCAGATACTCTTCTTCCGCCTCTTTTCTGTCGCACGAAAAAGGAACGACCGTGAGTTTGGAAGGAAGCATCACTTTTTCCGAGGTGACTGTCAGATCGTCAGATCCGCAGCAAAGGCATCTCGGCGTTTTCAGATCCGCGCTTGGGGAAGACAGCATGCTCTTACCGCATTTGTAGCAGGTCAGGCGGCGTACTTCAGAACTGACAGGTCCTGCGGCATAAAAGCCGCCTTCCGGCTGTGCGATCTCGTTTTCTTCGGAAAGAGCACTTTTACAAAAGCAGCATGCCGGGTCTGTCTCGCCGTTGAGGATCACGGATGCACCGCATGTCGGGCAGAGGTAGGCTTTTTCCATGGTTACTCCTTACAAAAGGTAAAAACATACCGGGACAGCGCCATTTCTGACGCTTAATTCCCGGTGTGTGAATTGCTTATCGGTTTCTATTCGGCTTAAACGGGCTCGGTCCGTCCGGATCATAATCCGGCAGGCCTCTCATCGCTTTCTTCGCGATCTTTTCACCCTGTGCCAGTTCTTCCTGGATCTCATCCGTACCGCGGGCAAGCGCCGGCGTATAGGAATCTTTTGCCAGGTGGTGGATGTTTTCTTCACCGAGCGGCTCCGGAAGCATATCCAGAGAAGCCACTACAGACGGCTTATTCTCAAACTGCGAAGACTCAAACGTCTTATTGACCGGTTCATCCTCATCCGGAAGGTCGGCACGAAGATCCGCAGGTCGGAGCGACGGGCGGCGGATCGGAGCGCGCTGTTTTTCCGGGTTCACAAAAGAACTCTGGATCTCACGTCTTCTTTCTTCCTCTTCCATCTGACGGCGCTGTGCATATGTACGCGGACGGTCAGAGGAGAAAGTGATCGGAGCGCTCTCATCTTCAGTTACCGCAGAAGAACGGTTCTCTGCGGCTTCCTCAATTACGGCATTTCCGGGTCTTCCCATAGGTCTTGCGGAAGGTCTGCCCATCGGTCTTTCCGCTGCCGGTCTTTCAACCGAAGGTCTGGCTGCAGGTCTTTCTACTGCAGGTCTGGCTGCAGGTCTTTCAACCGCAGGTCTGGAAACCGGTCTTGCAGACGGTATCGCGGCTCCTCTCGGCGGAGCAGGACGCTCTACCTGAGGTCTTGAAGGTCTCGTCGGAGCGACCTCGCGGGCTTCCGGTGCCGGAAGTTCGCGCTCATTATCTTTCTCTTCTTCAGCGGAACCGACTCTTGCACCGCCCGGAAGCAGGACTTCCTTAACGGATCCGTCCGGTTTCCAAAGGCCTGTGCCTTCTCTCGGCTTTTCAACATCAATGATCTGACCCTTCGGCTTCATGAGAGAACCACGCGGTCTTTCATCATCAACAAATGCGGCGGAAGCACCCCATGCAGGGATCGGTCCGTCTGTCTCCGGGACACGCTCCCAGATCGGGACCTGTTTTTTCGGTTCTTCGGCAGCTGCTCTCGGAGCAGGTCTTCCGGCAGGTCTGCCCATCGGTCTTTCTGTCGCCTGTCTTTCGATAGCCGGTCTCTCCGCGGCAGGTCTTGCCGGACGGAACGGAGAATTTGCTCTCTCCTGCTCTTGTGCTGCTTCTTCGGCATCGATCCTTCTTCTGTCGGCAAGAGTTCTTGCTCTCGGGCCTGCGGCGTTGTGAGCTGCAAGGCTTGCGGATGCTTTTCTGACAGCGTCTTCTTCGGACGCGCGAAGTTCGTCTCTGGACATATGGCTTCTACCACGGTCTCTCGGGTTCGGTCTGAACGGAGACGGGGAATCATCAGACTCCTGCGGTTTTGCCCAGGACGGCGTACCCTTTGCTTCAGGCATCTCACCCCATCTCAATCCGGCGTTGCTTTCGATAGAAGGCATCGCGTGGATCTCGTCATCCAATTCATGCTCGGCCAGATATTCCAATGTCGGGCCGGAAGATTCGGTCGCTCTTGCCAGCGGGGCCGGCGGTCTTTCGGCCAGAGGACGGTTCGTAATATCATCCTCAGGAGCCAGGTCTTTTCTGTCTGTCGTCTCGACACGGACATCACCGCGCATACGGGCAAGAGGAGCTGCGGGACGGGAAGACAGCGGACGGTCATTCTCATCCGATCCGACATAGTTCTCGGAAGCCTTCGGGATATTCGGAACGATCTCCCGGACGCCACCCTCGGATACTTCGCGCTCGATCTCGGTACGGTTAAGATAACCGGATTCATATTCGGAGTTCATGATCGGCATACCCTGAGCCCTTTCCGGTTCTTTCTCCGGCTGTCTCGGGATAGCTGTTTCGGTAACGGGTTTTTCCTCACCGCTCATGGCAGGCTTTTTCTTGTTGAAGGAGAAGGTGATGTTCGCCATCATCTCGGTCTCTTCTTCAGGTGCCGTCTCTTCGATCACCGGCTCTTCAACGACCGGCTCCGGCTGCGGCTCGACTACCTTTCTTCTGACAGGTGCTTTTCTTGCGGAAGGCTTCGGAGTGACCTTCGGCATCGGGATCTCGTAGGATTCCGGTGTTTCTTCTTCGTGATGCGACGGAGCGGCGATCTGCTCACGGAAAGCTGTTTCTTCAGCAGAAGCAGCAGGAGTCTTGTACTTGTCCGGAACCTTCATATGCATCGGGGGCATGGGATCCGAAGTAAGCATCTTGTCCAGATCTTCCAGTTCCATATCCTGGTTCATGGCACCAAGACCGCCGGTGAAACCACGGGCCGGCTTGTTCTCCGTTGTATCTTCTTCTTTTCTTGCCATGCGTTCTGCCATGGACATCGTGGGCTTTCTGGAAGCCTCTTTTTCTGCGAGAAGGTCTTCTTCGGTCTTCTCCCAGATCGGCTTGTTCGCAGAAGCGGCTACGCTGGATCTTGTAGCGCTCGTGCCCTTCTTCGTTCTGGCGGTCGGACGCGCGGCTGTCGTCTGGGACGGCGGCGGCGTAACAGCCTTTGCCCAGGAAGGAACACTTGCGGCGCCATTCGGGTCTCTCGGTTCCTCTTTTGCGGCGGCACGGAGTCTTGCGATCATCTCGCGCTCGCGCTCCATCTCTTCTTCCTTGGTCAAGGGCTTTTCCGGATCTTTCTTCTTCTTGCCGAATCCGATCTCCATTTCCATCTCGGAGAACTTCTTCTTCTGCGCCGGCTTATCGGAAGCAGGTGCTTTTCCACCGGAAAGAGCCTCGGCGGCATTCTCGAATACATCATCCAGGCTTGCCGGAGCGGCGGAAGAGGACTTCGGCGCGATCCTGCCTTCCGGGGTGACTCTCGACTCCTTCGGCTTTTCGAAGAAGGAGTAATCGAGGACCTCGATATTCGGGTCGTGGATATTAAATTCGAAGTGCGTGTCGTTAAGCGCTGTGCAGCGGGACTTGTCCCAGTACTGCTGATACGTGATGCCGGCACTCTTGGAGGTTCCCTTGGTCATCGGAACGTTGGCATCGATCTCACCGTTTTGGCCGTTCATGGCAAAGAAATATTCTCTGCCCATGTACTCGCCCTTCATGTACCAGATCGGGAAAAGCACCAGTTCACCGATACCCAGCGGGTAGTCGGTCTTGTCCTGGAAATAGGAAATGTCGTAAGAATCGGAATGGGCGTCGATGATCATCTGACGTGTCCATTTCTTGATACGCTCCATGAAATCCTGCATGCAGGAGATCGGGTCTTTGGTCATGATCAGGACCGGAGTATCCATCAGGACCTTCTCGTTCAGAAGGACCATCTTGCTCTGGTCATAGGGCTGCAGGTTGTTGATGACGCTGGTCGGAAGAACACCGGATGCGTCAAACGGGATCCCCTGCCAGGAGAGGACACCACCGGTGACATGCTCGGATGTACCGTCATTTGTCTCTTTTGCCGCGCCTTTGCGGTTGGCCTGGAAACGGGAGAAAGAAGAACGGATCGCGGTAAGAGACTCGGCGATCGCTTCGGTACCGTTGATACCGAAAAGTGTCTTGCTCTCCGCAGCTTTATTTCTCAGCGAAGCGGTGACTTTTGCATGTGCAATGACTTCGTATGTAAAAAGCCAGATCGGAACATAAGCTTTGTGCAGAAGTTCCTTGTTCTCGTCGGTTGCCAGAGTTCTGCCGACAGCGGAATTGTTGCGGATATAATCCAGGAACATCTCCTGTGCCTGCTGCTTGGTATGTGAGAACGGAATCGCTCTTCTCGGCATCGGTCCGACGATACCGCCCTTGTCCTTAAGAGACGTGGACGCGCAGATCGGGCAGCCGATATTTGCGTTTGCCGGTTTTGCTATAAACTCTCCACCGCAATCCTCACAGTGGAATACGTGATACACTTTTTCATTCCAGGCGTCACCTACATAGTAACCGCCTTCGAGCTCTGTTACTTCGTCTTTTCCGGTCAATACCGTATGACAGAAGCAGCAAGTATAACTTTTGGATTCATCGAATATCAGATCTGCCGAACAATTGGGGCAGTGAAATGCTATCTCCATATAAAGAACCCTCCTACATCACTCTATAATATAAAATTTGTTTGCGAGATTGTCAATTATTTCGCATTGTGTTACACTTTTTATATTCATATTTAACTGGGGTTTCAGGCGCATTTTTGCCCCCTGTTCCGGCAGACGCAAAAGCACTTGAACCAGACATAAAAGAGAGCAGGAATTATATGAGGAACGTCGCATTTTCGCCTGAATATGCGAATCAGTATAAGCAGCAAAGCGAGATCCTTTTCCGTCCCGAGAACAAAAGGACGAAGGAAGAGGGCTGTTTTGCCAACGGCTATTTTCTCCTCTGTGAGACCTACGAAGGCGAGCTCGACGGCGAACCGAGAATGGCTGCCCGCTATTCGCTTTTCACGCCGAATCACGACCTTGTTTTAAGTTATGACTGCCTCGACAACGAGCACGCATTGAGCGAGATGATCAAGCACAATAACGGCATCGTTTACTACGTTTTCCGACGTGACCGTTTCGGTTTTTCCGTATTTAACCTGGCAACTCTCACCGAGCACCGCTACTATTCCGACGAAGCTTTTAAGACAGGCTCCGACTTCATCTGGTGCGGCGCCGAATACTATCCGGACAGAAATACCATTTTTGTCGTCGGACACGTGCCGGGCGCGCCTTTCGAGGTCTATGAATTCGACTTCACCGACCCGATGACGTGCGTCGCATTCGTTCCGGAAGACGCCCTGATCCTGACACTTCCTTCTACGGATTTCGCTGATGAGATGGAAGATTTCCGTGATGAATATCTTAACTGGGGCGAGGAGGAGATCATCGGATCTGCGCTTCTTGCTTCGTTTGACGATATCGCCGAATGGTTCGCCTTTGTCGACACGCTCGGTTCCAGAAAGACCGCGCCGTCCTACTACATGCCGAGCACCCCGTTCGTTGCTTTCCGTATGTCTGACGGTCTTCCGGTCGGCATGATCGAGATCAAGCACGAGCTCAACGACTACATGAGTAAGCACGGCGGCCACATCTCGTACTCCGTACGCCCTTCCGAACGTCGTCGCGGCTATGGTAAGAGGATGCTGGCGATGGTGCTTCCTTATGCCAAACTTCTCGGCCACTCGAAGGTCCTGGTCGTCTGCCACACGGACAACGAACCGTCGCGCCGTACGATCCTCGCTGACGGCGGTGTCTACGAGCAGACCTATTTCAGCGAACTGGACAATATCTATAACGAGAACTACTGGATCCGCACCACACCTGCAGTAGTTGCGGAACAAAGCCAGGCAAACATTGTTTCCTGACGGATCTATCGTCTTTTCACTTTTATTTCTGCCGCAATATATCCGAGCAAAAAACTCAGAAACGAGAACATGCACATTACGAAGAACACGTAATGCAGCGGCAGCATGAGTTCCGATCCCGAAAAACCGCAATCCCCGAGAGCAGAATGCATTCTCATTCCGACAAACGCCGTGATCAGATAGGCAAAAAGCGCTCCGATGAGTGAGCCCGAAAAACCGTATATCAGGCTCTGATACGCAAAGAGCCGGCAAATCCTCTGTCTGCTGTATCCCAAAAGCGAAAGGAGATTCAAAAAACGTTTTTGCTGATAGATATTGATGCAGATGCTGTTGATGACCATGATCAGAACAAGAAATGCCAGGATGATCCCCACGATGATGAACGCCCATGTCAGTTCGGACTGCTTTTCCAGCGGATCCAGAAGCTCCATGTAATCACTCTGGGTCTCCAAAGAGTACTTCCGTTCGAGGGTTCCGGCCAGATCTTCGATGAAGGAGGTATCCTCCATGCAAAGGACTATATCCGACGGCTTTCTGTACTCATCTTTTCCCGTTTTTCCGGCGAGGATCTCAAAAAACTTCATGTCGAAAAGCACCGCGTTTGCGATCTCATTTTGTTCTCCCTGAGGGTCGATGTGAAACCAGCCGGTCATACCACTGATGTCCTCTTCGATCCCCGGCGTCATCCGATATGAATACACGCCGGCCACTTTCATCTTGGTGTCCCCCGCTCCCGGAACGGAGAGGACGAGGAACTTGCCGATAGCTTCTTCGGGCGTCCATCCCATGGAGACCGTAAATACCTCACTCAGCATGACCTCGCAAGGATCTTTTCCCGAAAATCCCGGTCCTGCCAATATGGCCCGAAAATCCGGATCTTCGTTTTTCAGTGCGTCCGCCCGCGCCTTCGAGGCGCTTTCGAATGCGCTATTCACGGCATAGTTTTCCGTAAGATGCACCCGGACATTTTCACACGAGACCGAAAAGTCATCGGGCGCCAGATATTTCACGCTCGCCGACGACACGCCCTTCTGAGCAATGACGGAGAGGATATCGTTTTCACTTAAGTCTTCGTACATCGGAATGAGATCGTCTCCGGCCGGAGAATACTTTACGAGAGGAATATCCACTTCATGCAAAACTACCGTTCTTTTGGAAAGTGCGCCATTGATGTTTTCTTCGATGACAGTCTTACTGAGATTTCTGTAGTAGATCCCCATCAGAAGGATCATTACGGCTACGACGAACCCTACGATCGTGAGAACAAAACGGGGCCGGTTATTTCGTATCATTTTCAACGCTACTGTCATCATTTCCCTTCACCCGCCTGTCAAATCAGTTCAGCATCCGCGACCGCGTCCGCTTTCGCGCCGGAAGACAGCCGGAAAGCCGCCAGTCCCGATATCACGGAGACCAGTACACATATTCCTAAAGTGATCACACAGGACCTCGGATCTATCCGAAGTTCTTTTAGGATATCCGTCCCTTTCAGATCCAGACTCTTCACGATCCGATAGGCAGGTTCCGTCAGAAGAAACGCAAAAAGAACTCCGAGGAGTCCTCCGATCAGGCCCTGGATAGAAGAAACAAAGCAAGTCATGAACATATAGTCATTCCGGGAAAGCCCGAGAAGGCGAAAAAGTTCCATAAAGGCGGAATTTTCACCGATCGTGATAAGAAGCGAGTTGATGAGGCTGACCATGCAGACAACGACAAAGACCGAAGCGATGACAGTTCCTGCGATCGAATATTGAGATGCGATCTCGTTCATCCGGTCCACGCTGACGGATCCTTCCGGAAAAGCACTTGCGTAGTCTTTGACCTGCGAAGTGATACCGACTGCGATGGAGTAAACAAAAATCAGGAACATGCTGATTAATCCAAACGAGATCCAGCTGAGCACATATCTTTCTTTGTGTTTCAGCATCCAGGAAAGCCCGAGTTTCATAAGACAGTTTTTAACCATATTGATCACACTCCGCCTTCTTTCGAGACGATCTTTCCGTCTTTCATAACGACCTGAACCGGTGCCGAGCGCGCCAGTTCTTCATCATGCGTGACCAAAATGAAAGTGCGTCCTTCCTTCAGGGAACGCAGAAGTTCCATGATCTGCCCGCCTGTTTTTGCATCAAGATTTCCGGTCGGCTCATCAGCGATAAGGATCTTCGGATCCGTGCAGATGGCTCTTGCGATACTGACGCGCTGTCTCTCTCCGCCGGAAAGCTGCCCCGGCTTGTGATCAAGGCGCTCTTTCAGGCCGACTTTTTCAAGTATTTCTTTGGCGATCCTTCTACGTTTTTCTTTGGAATACTTCCGCACGATCAGCGGAAGCTCGACGTTTTCAAGCGCCGTCATCGACGGTTCCAAAAGGAAGGACTGGAAAACAAATCCGATTTTTTCGTTTCGGAATCTGGAGAGTTCTTTGTCCGAAAGCGTGTTGATGTCTACCCCGTCGATCAGGATCTTCCCCGAATCCGGTTTTTCTTTTCCTCCAATAAGATTAAGAAGGGTCGTTTTTCCCGAACCGGATCTTCCCGATACCGATACAAAAGCACCGTCCGGGATCTCCAGCCAGATCCCGTTACAGGCGTGCACCTGGGTCTGGCCGACCTGATAGTTTTTAATCGCATTTTCGATCCTGATCATATGACACTTCCTCTCTTTCAGAGTGCATCCCTCTTCGGGAAAATACCGTAATCGGTACCAAACTAATTCAAACACAAAAGAGAATGCCGTTCGGGCGATTGTCAAAAATGATCGGATTATTGTAAAAAATTCAAGGGATCACGAAAATAGATGCGAACAGATCACGACAAAAAGCGGGAGTGTCGCCATGCAAATAAGCATACTCTGCACGGTCGAGCGTGCCGCAAATTCCGGCGCGCAATCATACTTTTCCGAAAGGATAACGTTCATGGAACCGCAGGGAAGTGCGCACATCATTACCGTGACCGAAGCCGTCTCCGGCGTCATGGAAGTACCCGTAAAAGCAAGATACATAAGTAGCAGCATCACGCCCGGAAGTGCGATCAGACGCATAAATGAGATCAGGTAGGATTTCGGATCGGAAACGATCTTGAAAAACGGCATTGCCGCAAGATTCGATCCGATGATGATCATGCTGAGCGGTACCGTCATCGCGGCGATCAGGTCGATCGGACCGGACACATAAGAATTAAAGCGGAACGGCGAGATAAAGATCAGGATCGCAAGAACAGAGGCGATATTTACGGGATTTGTAAGGATGCTCTTTATGCTTCCGGTCTTTCCGGAAAGAAGGTGGATGCCGTACGTATACATGAAAAGGTTATAGGCCAGATTAAATACGACCGCCATGAGAAGTCCGGCATTTCCGTAGAGCGCCGACATCAGCGGGAACCCGACAAAGCCCGTATTCGCAAAAACGGTCATGGTCACAAAGACCCTCTTCTCTTTTTCTTCGAAGGGGAGTTTTTTCGAAAGAAGCCTCATCGCGATAAGTGAAAAAATATAGTAGACCAGAGCCGCAACCAGCGTGATCAGCATACCCTCGGTAACTTCGGGCGTCTTTTCGTAGTTGGAAGAAGAGACGATGGAAAACGGAAGGATCGCAAGAAGCAGGATGTCGGATAGTCCTTTTTGCATACGTTCATCGATGACCTTGGCTTTTCTTAAGACAAAGCCCAGAGTCACCGCCACAACGATCTTTATGAATACCAGAAGTAATGCGTCCAATTATCTCCTCTTAAACGTCCATATCTTCCCAAGCGGCGGCGCGCGAAACGGCCTTGGCCCAATTCTTCAAAAGTTTCTCTCTTTTGTCATCCGGCATAGATGGCGTAAAGAGAGTATCACAGTGGCGCAGTTCCCGCAAGGCTTCCATGTCTTTCCAATATCCGCAGAAAAGCCCGGCCAGATAAGCCACTCCTTGCGAAGTCGTTTCACGCTCTTTGGCACGGTCGACGTCACACTTTAAGATATCTGCCTGAAACTGCATCATGAAGCGGCTGACGGAAGCTCCGCCGTCGACCTTAAGTTTCGTGATTTTGCAGTTGGCCTCTTCCTGCATAAGCGATACGAGGTCGTAGACCTGATAGGCGATCCCCTCGAGTGCGGCTCGTGCGATATGGGCTTTTGTCGTGCCTCTGGTAAGCCCGAGGATCGAACCTCTGGCGTACATGTCCCAGTACGGCGCGCCGAGTCCCGAGAAGGCCGGAACGAGAACGACCCCTGCAGAGTCCGGAACGGTCTCCGCGAGCACGTCGCAGTCGGACGCGTGGTCGATGAGCTTTAATTCGTCACGGAGCCACTGGATCGTGGAGCCGCCGTTAAAGACGCTGCCTTCGAGTGCATAGCTCGTCTCTCCGTTTAACGACCAGGCCGCGGACGTGACCAGTCCTTTTTTCGAGATGATCGGATCGGAACCGACGTTCATGAGCGTGAAGCAGCCGGTGCCGTAGGTATTCTTGATGTCGCCCTTGTCAAAGCATGTCTGCCCGAAAAGCGCCGCCGGCTGATCTCCGAGGATTCCGTAGATGCCGACGCCGTAGATGGCTTCCAGTCCCGGGATCTGTGCGCTGACAAAGCCGAATTCCGAAGCTCCGGGAAGAGCTTTCGGGAGCATGCATTTCGGGATATGGAAATACTGGCAGAGTTCATCATCCCACTCAAGGTCGTGGATGTTAAAGAGCATCGTTCTCGAGGCGTTGGAATAGTCGGTCGCATGGGACATTCCGCCCGTCAGGCGGTAAAGGATCCAGGTGTCCACAGTTCCGAAAAGGATCTCCCCCTGACCTGCCCTGGCCTTAAGTCCCGGCACTTCTTCGAGGATCCACTGGATCTTCGTCGCCGAAAAATACGCATCCGGGACAAGGCCCGTCTTATCTCTCACTTTTTCGATGAATTCCGGATCGGAGGCCTTCAGTTTTTCAACAAGGGCCGCCGTTCTTCTGCACTGCCAGACGATCGCGTTATAAACGGGGCGCCCCGTGTTCTTTTCCCAAAGGATCGTCGTTTCTCTCTGGTTCGTGATACCGATGCCGGAGATCTCGCCGGGCTGGATATTGGCCTTGGCCAAAGCCTGGCGGATACAGTCGCACACCGTTCTCCAGAGGTCTTCCGGATCGTGTTCGACCCAGCCCGGCTTCGGGTAGTGCTGGTCAAAGGTCTCCTGCGCCGAGGCCACGCAAGTGCCATCCTCCCGGAAGATCATGGCACGCGAAGATGTGGTTCCCTGGTCGATCGAAAGCATGTACTTACTCATAGGCGCCTCCTTTGGCAAAAACGCCTCCGGGAAAGTGCTTTTCCCGAAGGCGCATGAATTTAGAATCTCTTATAGACCCAGTTCAGTTTGCTGAGCCACTTGGTATCCATCTGGTTGATAGAGTCTGCGCCGAAACGGATCCGCCACTGGCCGGTCGGCATGCCCGGCGCGTTCATTCTCGTGTCGGAACCGAATCCCATGACATCCTGTAAAGGCGCGATCGCAAGTTTTGCGGCCGAGGACCAGACAGTCGTCAGCATCGCGCGGCAGGCAGGAGCATGGACGCCGCCGTCGCCCCAGTTGTCGCCATGGAAGCGGCAGTACTCGAGTGCGAATTTTCTGTCCTCTTCGGAAGCTTCCCAGAGCCAGCCGAGGAGGGTGTTGTTATCGTGCGTTCCGGTATACGCGATGCAGTTTTCCGGATAGTTGTGCGGCATGTGCTTACTGTCGTCGTGCGGCACCATACCGAACTGAAGAACACGCATCGTCGGAAGACCGGTCTCGTCGAGGAAGCGGATCAGTTCGTCATCCGTCTCGCCGAGGTCCTCGGCAAAGATCGCGGGTTCTCTTCCGAACTCGTCGAAGATACGGTTCCAGAGCTTCATGCCCGGGCCCGGATTCCACTTGCCGTTTCTGGCATTCTTCGCGTCCGCCGGGCAGCTGTAGTATCTGGAGAATCCGCGGAAATGGTCGATGCGGATCACGTCATAAAGCTTAAAGTTCTGATGCAGGCGCGAGATCCACCAGGCGTAGTCTTCCTTCTCGTGGGCGTTCCAGTCGTAAACGGGATTTCCCCAGAGCTGTCCATCTTCGCAGAAATAGTCCGGCGGAACTCCGGCCACGCTCTTAAAGGAGCCGTCCTTATTGGTCTGGAACAGAGATCTGTTCGCCCAGACATCGCAGGAATCGCCGCTTACATAGATCGGGATATCGCCGATGACGGAAATGCCGATCTCATTGATCTCTTTTTTTAGTTTTGCCCACTGCGTATAGAAGATGTACTGGATGAAAAGATAGAAGTCGCAGAGTTTTCCGTTTTCTTTTTCAAAAGCGGCGACCGCCTTACTGTCATGCTTCTGAAGTGCCTTTTCGCTCCAGTCCCACCAGGCTTTCTGGCCCTCTGTTTCTTTAATGGCCTGGAAAACGATGACGTCCCTGACCCACGGATTGTCCTTTTCGAACTTTTTCATCTCTTTGTGGATATCGTCGCCGGCCTTTGCGTAGGCTTCTTTTAACATCTGCATGCGGTTTTCTCTTACCCATGCGTAGTCAACGCTGTAGCAGGAACCCGGATATTTACATTTTTCCAGTTCGTCCTTCGTCAGAAGGTTCTTTTCGCAAAGGTCCTCCGGATCGATCAGAAGCGGACTTCCGGCAAACGCCGAGTCACTCTGGTACGGGGAATCCCCCGAGCCCGGATTGGTGAACGGAAGCACCTGCCAGTAGGACATACCGGCTTCTTTCAGTTTCTTTGCAAAAGCGACGGCTTCCTTGCCGAAACCGCCGATGCCATACTCCCCCGGGAGCGATGTAATGTGTAAAAGCACACCTGAACTTCTTCGCACTTTCAATTATCCTCCTTGTTGCGAACATATATGAGTTTCACCTGCGGGTTCTTCTCGTTGACACGATATTCGCACTCCAGGAAATCCAGCGACTGCATGAGTTTGCTCATTTTCGAAAAGCCGTAGTTACGTGCGTCAAAGGACGGGCTCTTCTTGTTGACCAGGTTTCCTACATCCCCCAGGAAAGCCCAGCCGTCTTCGTCTGCCAGGTCTGAAACGGAACTGCTTATCAGCTCGCAGGTGGCTTCATCAATATCTTTCGGTGTCTTGCCCGAAGCATTCTTCGGATCCTGATCTGCGGCATCCGCTGCCTTGTCAGGTGCTTTTTCCGAAGAAGCATCGGCATTCTTGGATTTCTTATCTTTGGTCAGGATCTCCAGGAAAATGAATCGGTCACAGGCCGCAACGAACGGGGTCGGCGTCTTCTTCTCACCGATGCCGTAAACGATCTTTCCGGCTTCGCGAAGTCTCGTGGCGAGCCTTGTAAAATCGCTGTCGGAACTTACCAGGCAGAAGCCGTCGACACTTTCGGTATAAAGGATATCCATCGCGTCGATGATCAGGGAAGAATCGGTCGCGTTTTTGCCACTGGTGTAGCCGAACTGCTGCACCGGGGAGATCGCATTATCGAGCAGGACCTGCTTCCAGGGACCCAGCTGCGGCTTGGTCCAGTCGCCGTAGATCCTCTTGATGGTCGGGTTGCCGTAGCGCGCGATCTCAAGCATCATCGGTTTAATATATGTGGCGGAAATATTGTCCGCATCAATAAGCACTGCCAATCTCACGTCTTTTACAGGCATAGGCACCTTCTTCTCCTTGCCCTATAATGACAAGGCTGATATAATGTTGTGGCTTGTGCGAAAGGGACTTCCCTTTATATAGGGCACCTTTTCGAAACACCACTACTATTATATCGTATTTTGCAACCCGAACCAAACCAGGAAGGTAGAAGAATATGGACCAGAATGTACAAAATGAGATCCAGCGCCGCCGCACGTTTGCGATCATCTCGCACCCTGACGCCGGTAAGACGACCATGACCGAGAAACTCCTTCTCTACGGAGGCGCCATTCACATGGCCGGTTCCGTAAAGGCCAGAAAAGCCGCGCATCACGCGACCTCCGACTGGATGGAGATCGAAAAGCAGCGTGGTATCTCCGTTACCTCGTCCGTCATGCAGTTCAACTATGACGGCTACTGCATCAACATCCTCGATACCCCGGGCCACCAGGACTTCTCCGAGGATACGTACCGTACGCTCTGTGCCGCGGACGCCGCGGTCATGCTCCTTGACGGCGCGAAAGGTGTCGAGGCCCAGACCATCAAGCTGTTCGCCGTATGTAGAAAACGCGGGATCCCGATCTTCACCTTCATCAACAAGATGGACCGTGCCGCCAAAAATCCTTTCGACCTCATCGACGAGCTCGAGAAAGTCCTGGGTATCCGCAGTACGCCGGTGAACTGGCCGATCGGAACCGACGGTGATTTTCAGGGCGTATATGTCAGGGAATCCGAAGAGGTCCTTCTCTTTGACAATGAAACGAAAGACCACGGTGCTTCCATGGTTAAGTCCATCAGCGCCGGCATTAACGACGAAGAGGCTCTCCGCAGCATCCTCAACGAGCACCACTACGAGACGCTGAAGAACGATATCGAGCTTCTCGATATGGCCGGCGACCCGTTCGATCTGGAAAAGATCCTGGCAGGTGAGCTGACTCCGGTATTCTTCGGTTCTGCGATCACGAACTTCGGTGTCGAGCCGTTCCTGAAGAAATTCCTCGAGATCGCTCCGGGCCCGCAGAGCCACGAAACTTCCGAGGGCATTGTCGAGCCGACTGAAGACTTCTTCTCCGGTTTTGTATTTAAGATCCAGGCAAACATGGACCCGAACCACCGAGACAGAATGTCCTTTATGCGCATCTGCTCCGGTAAGTTCGAAAAGGGCATGTCCGTCAACCACATACGCACGGGAAAGAAGATCACGCTTGCCCAGCCGCAGCAGTTCATGGCACAGGATCGAACGATCGTTGAAGATGCTTATGCCGGCGACATCATCGGCCTTTTCGACCCGGGCATCTTCCGTATCGGCGATACCGTCACCACTTCTTCCAAGAAGTTCAACTTCGCCAACATCCCGGTCTTCCCGCCGGAGCATTTTGCCCGCGTGCAGCCGAAGGATTCCATGAAGAGAAAGCAGTTCTTAAAAGGTATCGAGCAGCTCTCCGAAGAAGGCGCCGTCCAGCTCTATAAGCAACCCGGCATCGGTACCGAGACCTACATCATGGGCGTGGTCGGTGTCCTGCAGTTCGAAGTTCTCGAACACCGTTTAAAGACCGAATATGGTGTAGATATCCTGAGAAATAACCTCAACTACCGCTTCGCAAGATGGTGCTCTAAGCAGGATGAGGCCGACGAAATCGATTTTTCCAAGCTGACGCTGACCTCCACTTCCATGCTCGTTCTTGACAGAGACGAAATGCCGGTAGTGCTTTTCGAGTCGGAGTGGGCGATCTCCTGGGCACTGGAGCATAACGAAGGATTAAAGCTCGACGATATCCATGAGCGATAAAAAATGAATCTCCCGTCGCTGGTCCTCGGGCATTGCCCTGCGGAATCGCTCCGGGAGATTATTTTTTATCTTGGGTTTGCGAAAAAACTCGCCGTTCAGATGTTTTTCTTTATCTTGAGGGCGCTTCGCGCGTGCGAATCGCTCCGGGAGATTATTTTTGTCGCAAGCCTTTTTCTTCCCGCTTTTACTTTTTCAGAAGATCGAGTACGGTCTGGCGCATCTGGTCTTTTTCGATCAGAAGGTTGTGAAGCACCGGCTTCTTGTTGATGTCCTTAAGGCCGTAAGGGATCGGAAGGCCGCTCTCCTCGGAAAGTTCGTTGGAGATGACTTCATCGGATCTTCCGTTGCTGTAGCCTGCACCGTTGAGTGCATCCATAACTGCCGGAGCGAACTTAAACGGAGAAGCCGTCGAAACGAAGACGGTCTTGGTCTCGTCGCCGGAACGCTGGTAGTAACGGTTGTAGATGTTAAAACCGACGGCGGTATGTGTATCGACCACGTGATCGCAGCGGTCGTAGACGTCTCTTATGGTCTTTGTGATTCCCGTTTCATCGGCAAAACCACCGACAAAGGTCATCTGCAGTGCTTTCAGAGTTTCCGGATCGACCGTATATGTACCCTTGGTCTTTAAGTCTTCCATCCACTCGGAAGTCTTCTTGGCGTTCATGTCAGTTACTTCGAAAAGAAGTCTTTCGAGGTTACTGGAGATGAGGATATCCATGGACGGAGAATTCGTCTTATAGAACTCACGGTTTCTGTCATAGGTTCCGCTTCTGAAGAAATCGGAAAGCACCTTGTTCTTATTCGAAGCGCAGATCAGTTTTCTGATCGGAATACCCATCTTCTTGGCAAACCATGCCGCCAGGATGTTACCGAAGTTACCTGTCGGAACGACGACATTCATCTTCTCGCCGAAGTTGAACTCTTCGTACTTGAGAAGCTCGACGTAAGATGCTACATAGTAAGCGATCTGAGGTACGAGACGGCCCCAGTTGATGGAGTTTGCGGAAGAAAGCACGCATCCCTGGTTATTGAGCTGCTCGGCAACGGCCGGATCTCCGAAGATCGCCTTAACTCCGGACTGTGCATCGTCAAAGCAGCCGTTTACCGCTACGACGTGAACGTTATTTCCCTCGGTGGTGATCATCTGCTGCTTCTGGGCATCGGAAACACCCTCGGAAGGATAAAATACGATGACCTCTGTGCCCGGAAGATCCTTAAAGCCTTCGAGCGCTGCTTTACCGGTATCACCGGAAGTTGCGGTCAGGATGCAGATCTTTCTGTTCTCCCCGGTCTTCTTGGCAGATGCAGTCATCAAGTGAGGCAGGAGCTGGAGCGCCATGTCCTTAAAAGCCGCCGTCGGACCGTGCCACAGTTCGAGGATATATTCTCTCGGATTGTATTTATTCAGCTGGACCAGCGGTGCCGGCTTCTCGCCGAACTTTTCCTCGGCATATGCCTGCTCGGTATAGGAAAGAAGCTCGTCGTAAGTAAAGTCGGTCAGGTACTTGCTGATGACCGTTGCCGCGATCTGCGGATATGTCATCTCGGTCATTTCCATGATCTCTCTTTTACTCAGCTGCGGGATCTCCTCCGGAACGAACAGACCACCATCCGGGGCAATACCCTGCTTGATGGCTTCCGCTGCGGAAAACTTCTTTTCATAACCTCTTGTGCTTATATAATTCATGAAACTTTCATCTCCTTAAATATCTTCTTTAAGCTGCTGCCTGTGCATCTGCAGTCGTTGCCGGCGTCTCTGCTGCCGTTTCTCCTCCTTCGGAAGAAGGCGTCGTGTCTGCTGTTTCCGCCGGTGTCTCCGCGGTCGTCGGAGACGTTGTTGCCGGGGTCGCATCTGTCAGTTCCGGGACCGTATCCGAAGCAGAAGCATCTGCCTGCGGGGTCGTATCCGGTGTTGTTACGGCATCGCCGTTTTTACCGAATTCCTTGTTATACTCTGCCAGGATCGCGTTGATCTCCGGATCGGCGGCGTTCTCTTGAAGTTTCTTCTCGAAGAACTCGACCTTCTTTGCATCGTCACTTTTCGAAGTGGCTTTCTTTACGGCCGGAACGATCACGAACCACGAAAGACAGGCAAGTCCCACGATTCCGGCGATTACTGCCAGTGCGATCGCCGTCAGGCGCATTTTCTCGGCCGGGGTCTTCGGGAACTCGACCCGGATCTCGTCATCCGGGATCTCGCCGTTCGAAGACGTGGACTGCGCGAGCGCGTCGCGGATCTCCTTTTCCGTCGCGATCCTTCTCTTTCTCGGCTTCTTCGGGGCCTTGATCAGGATCGGGGCCTGTACATGGATCCTTTCGCGGTTCTCGCTTTCGGCCACCATCGGTGACTCCTGACGCGTGATCGCCGCGGAAAGTGCTTTTAGCGGAGAATCATCCGGCGTGGAATCGGCAATGGCCTGCGCCTGGTCGGCTTCGACTTTCGCCTGAGCCAGACAGTACTGCGCAAGTTCCGTCATCGCCTGCGAATGAAGGCCGCACGTCAGCGCGTGTTCGAAACACTTCAGTGCCCGGTGATATTCTTCACACTGTGCGACACAGATACCGAAAAGAAGCGAAGGCTCGCCCCAGGTCGGATATTCCGTGATGATCTTCTTGAGGGAGATGATGGCCACATCCGCGCCATCGTTATTCAGATTGAAAAGCGCGCGGTTGTACTGGTGTGCCAGCTGTTCCGATTCTTCCGGCGGAAGGCGGAATACCACCAGGTCACGTGTGCTGATCTCCGGTATGGTTTTTCCTGCAGTTCTCCAATCCATAAACGCTTTTCCTGTTCTTTTTCCTTAGTTTTGCGGAAGACCCAGAGCCCTCATTCCGTCCTCGATATAGCCCCTGGCTTCACCGAGAAGATAGAGCGATCCGATCATATAGACCGGCGCATGGTTCCGAAATGCCCTTTCCACCGCATTCCTGCACGCCGTTTCAACGTCATTTACGGCGATCAGTTTTTCTCTAGCATTATACATACACGACTCTAAATTGTAAAACTCTTTGCTCCGGCGCAGCGCCATGTCCCATGCATTGCGAAGATCCGCCGCAGGCATCGCGCGCTTCTGGTCCGGGGTGACCAAAGTGATGCGCCCGACAGGCACGCACCAGTTCTCCACGAGGATATCGAGCATGGAAGAGACATCCTTATCGGCCATGACGCCCATGATCACTTCACACGGATTCTCCTCGGAAAGCACTTCCATTTCCGAAAGAAATGCGGTAAACGAGGTCACTCCCTGCGGATTATGCGCTCCATCCAGAATGATCGGCGGGTCAAAGCAGATCGCCTCCAGCCTTCCCTTCCAGCGCACATGGCAAAGGCCTTCTCTCATGGCTTCCGGGGAGACAAACTGCTCCATTGCCCGAAGCGCCAGAGAGGCATTCTCCAGCTGATAGCTGCCGTGCATCCTTATCCTGTACGATTTATTTTTCAGGATAAAGCTCTGTCCGCGCAGATTCTGTGCGGTCCTTTCGGCTTCGTCTCTTCTGATCCAGGTAAGCGGCGCATGCTTTTCTTCTGCGATTGTCTCGAGAACTTTCTTTGCATCTTCAGCCTCGTCGTATTCTACGGCGCGCTGATGTGTATCCATGATAAAGACAGGGCAGCCTTCCTTGATGATGCCGCCCTTTTCGCCGGCGATCTCTCCTAAGGTATTTCCGAGACGGTCGGTATGGTCATAGCCGAGCGCCGTGATGATGCAGGCTTTCGGTTTTTCAATGACGTTTGTGGAATCAAGTCTTCCGCCAAGTCCGGTCTCCAAAACGACCGCGTCGCATTTCTGCTCGGCGAAATAAAGGAAAGCCACGGCCGTGACGAGTTCAAACTCCGTCGGGTGCTCCTGTCCTTCTGAAAGAAGTTCTTTTACCTTACTTTCGACAAGATCGGAAAGGCGCGCCAAAGAAGCACTGTCGATCTCGCCGGTGGTGTCGTCTTTTTCCCAGGAAAGAAGGCCTTCTCTTCCATCGAGGATACGGATCCTCTCGCTGAATCTTTCCAGAAACGGAGATGTATAAAGGCCGACCTTCTTGCCGTCCCAGGCGAGCATGCCCGCGCAGTACGCGCTGACGGAACCCTTGCCGTTCGTACCGGCAATGTGGAAGGCGGAAAGTGCTTTTTCCGGATTACCTAATTTACTGAGGAGCTGCTCCATCCGCTCAAGTCCGAGTTTGATCCCGAATTTATTTGCGGTCTGAAGGAATTGCGGAGCGTTAATGTCGATCATGAAAAAGCTCCTTATGATTCGGCTTTTGAGGTTTGTGCCTTTTCGGTATCATCTGCGGCTTCGTCCGGTTCTTTTTCCGAAGGATCAGAAAGCTTCTTGTCCTTTTTGAAAATGAAGACCTTGCTGAAGATATAGTTGGCAACAACGACGAAGACCGAGATAAAGATCTTGACGATGTAGATGTTGGCGATATCGAAACCGAAGATACTAAACCAGAGGTCGTCTTCCGGCATATTGCAGACGTTCTCCATGATCATGACGGAAAGGGAGAACAGGCCGAGTTCAAAGGCGAAGAACGTAAACAGGCGGGCGATCACGAAGGCGATGAATTCTTTCATGACCTTTCCCTTGGAATGGAAAACGAAGATCTTGTTCGTGATAAAGGCAAATACAACAGCCACGACCCAGGCGATCGCGTTGATAAACGTAATGAAAAGATCGAAGTCCCAGCTGCCGATCTTAACCGGCCACTCGACTTGAAAAGCTTTTTTCAGGATTCCGAATGTGACCAGATTGACGATCGTGGTCAGTACACCGAAAACAAGATACCAGAAAAGTTCCTGGAATTTCTTGTTCTGCATCAGTTTTTTCAGCCCGGAAGGCTGTTCATTTGTGCTCATCAGACTCTCCTTGGTTTTACCTGTCTTCTGTAAGCGATCCTTCTTCTATAGAAGAGGATGCCGATGATCAGGGCCTCAACCACTGCTATACTAGCACAGATGATAAACAAATACAAAAACAGGTTCCTGTGCGTGCTCGGTGCCTTGTAAGGATAAAAATCCTTTCCTGACGAGTCGATGACATAGAATTTCGCGGTGCCGTCTTCTGATCTCAGATAGGCGATCCTTGTCGAGCCGTCCTTGGAAACGTAACCGTCGATCTCGGTCGATCCATAAGTGATCTTCGTCGGGGAAAAGCCCTCCGGTACGACGACGGTATCCGGTTTTTCCGCGACCGTGAGGATCAGAGAAGAACGAAGGATCATCTTACCCGGCTGATAAAGCCGCATGGTATCCGTTTCCTGGTTATATACGTAAAGGTCCGCTTCACTTCCCTGCGGAGCCGCGTAGATCAGAACGCTGAGCACGCCGTCTTTACGGAAGCACGGGACTTCTTTTCCATCCACCATACAGGTCGACTGGAAAAAGTTCGCGGGGATCGTCAGGGTCTCCGGAAGCTGTGCAAAATCGTAAACGGTCCCGTTATTGTCCGTCAGCTGGATGCCCTCGACCAGAAGGGCATCACTTCTGTAGATATCGACCGTATACACATTGACGGCTTCTCCGTCTTCGGCCACAACCTTGACGAGGACGGTGTTGTTGCCGATCTGAAGATCGGAGCCGCCTTCTACGGTAACCGAGGATTTGACGTTAAAGGCAATACCGCTGACCGCAACATCAGTGGTGTTCTTGGATACAGTCACCGAATATTTGAAAATACCGGGGTCAAACGCAGGTTCAAGATCGAAAGATCCGACGGTAAGCGCGGAAAGCGTTGCGTCCGAGGAAACCATGGCCTGAACGATCAGAGAAGCGTTCGTACCTGTTCCGGCAACGACGTTCTCAAGGGCATTGTCGCGAAGTCCGGAGATCGAGCCAAGCCAGGCTTTGACTTCGCCTCTTGCCTGATCGCTGACACGGAATTTCAGTTTGGCAACAACGACCTCCGATTCACTGGAGAATACGGGAACGTTCTTTTCCGTTGCTTCTGTCGCAGATGCTTTTTCTTTATCGGAAGCGCCCTGTAAGATCGCCTCTTCTTCCGCTTCGTTGATCGCCGAAAAACGGACAAGTGAATCTCCTTCCGGGATCTCGTACTCTAATGCAAAGCCTTCGAGATCTTCACCGATTTCAACGCTTGTAAATTCAAGGGATTCTGCGTCATAGCCGATCTCGATCGGACCGAAGCGGGTGATCGACGGAAACGCACTGAAAGAGACGTTCATCGTTACGATGTCGCCCGTCTGTGCAGAAGCCTCGTCAAATGCCAGATTGACGGTTACTCCGCCGGCAGCCTTATTCTTCCCGGCAAAAGAGAGAATGACCACCCCGGATATTAATATCGGCAATAAGACAGACACACATATCTTATGCAAGTATTTTCTCATTTTATATTTATCAATTCCCTAATATAATGTGTTTCTTGTGCCTGCATTATATAGGATAATGTTTCCCTTTTCAATTCATTGAGGCGATTTTCCATATTCTGTCGGCATTTGTTCATAAACAGGAATTATGAATACAAATGACGAGTCGAGCATATCCTGGGAAGCATAAGCGGAATAGTAGCGGATGCCTTCGTTATTCGCCATGGCGATATTCTGCGCATACTGATGTTCATATAGGCCGTCTTCGTTATCCAGAATATCGAACTTCTGGAAATACAGCGTATCCTGGCCCTTCTCGATATAGCTCTTACTGATCCACAGAGCGCCTCCGCAGATCGCCTTTTCCTCACTCGTCCAAGGAAGAAGGAGAAGTTCCTCATCCGGCGTGATCTGCTTTTCTTCCGGCTTCGATCCGTACTTAGCATACTTGGCGCCGTTGATCAGCGCGCCGTCCTTAACGCTCGGGTCCGGTGTCGAACCGATGTTATAGAAGTTAAAGTAGCCCTCGTATCCCTGAAGCGTTCCGTGCGCGAGTTTCGATTCGCCGTTTCGTCCCATCTCCTGGATGATGCGCGACGTCAAAAAGTACGGAGATACGCCTGCGTTTCTTCCCGCCTTCAGAAGGATCCCGGCATAGTCCGGATCCGTCTCGTTCAGGAACGAGTTTTTCGTCATCGCGGAGATGCCGTCGATCGTATGTACCGATTCGTCAAAGGAGAGCTTTTCGAACTGAAAAACACCTGTCGGCGTCAAGAAGTTTCTCGGGTCCAGGAAATACCGGATGACATCGCGTTTTGCCGCTCTCCAGGAACTGCCGTCGTAGACGGGGCTTCCCGGCTTGACCCAGTTCGGATTATATGTCGAGCTGATCAGGCTCCGGCTTCCCTTATCTTCGTTACTCAGGACTTCTTCAAAATCCAGTCCCGTCTGATAGGCTTCGAAGCGGTACGCCGGATGCAGACAGTGCAAAAGCCAAAGTCCGTCCCCGTAAGATTCCGGGAACTGCGAAAGAGTCGTCTTTCTAAATCCTTCGCTGTCCTGGCCGTTCAGAAGATGGAGCGTATAAGTTCTCGTTATGCCGTCGATCGTTGTCACGTCTACGGCAAGCGTATTTACGCCTTCGTTCATGAGCAGTGTATTACTGATCGAAGGAAGCGCCGGGAAAACGGCGGCATTGGAATACTTTACGTTAGCAGCATAGCCTTCGACCGCGGTGCACTCCATATTGACCGAGGAGAAGGAATCTCCGACGATCGAATAATCAAAATTATCCATGGTAAATTCCGGATAGATCGGAAGCTCGGTTCCCTGCTCATCCGTAAATTTCAGTTCGGTCAGAAACGCGTTCAGCGGAAGGAACGTGATGGACGATTTCGTCATCTCGACCGGATTCCCGTTAATATCCACGCAGTTTACGATCTTATCTTTCTCGTCATCGGAAACAGCTCCGGTCGGGCGGGGTGTCGGGACGATCCCTTCATCGCCGAGAACTGCCAGATAGCCGGTTTCTTCGTAATAGCCGACGTCTCTGGACTGCACCATGAAATAGGAGACCTCGGCCACAGACGGAGGCGCCGCCTCACTTCTTCTGACACGGACGAAAAACTCATTCATCGGAGTGCTGTCTTCCTCTTGCGGAGCTGCTGCTTCCTGATCCTGCATTTTGGCACGAAGCACCTCGTAATCCACGTCATGCAGATCGTTCATGCCGATCAGTTCGCCGTAGCGGTTATAGATCGAAGCGGAAACGTCGGAAGAGAGCGACAGAAGATTAACGTATGCATTTTTATCTTTTGCATCCAGGCAGTACCAGCTTTCCGCATCCCCCTGAGCGATGCAGGAAGATACGACCGTATCGTTTTCGATCGTCTGGAACTCCGGAATAATGACACGTCCGCCCGTTACGACCTGTCCGCGTCCGTCAGATGTGCGAAGCAATATCACGACGTCGCGCTCACCGGCTCTTTCACCTTTGGTGTCCCACTCCATCGTAAACTGCACCTGCCCGGAAACCTGCGGCACATAGACCTCCCCCGGGCAAAGTGTATTGTCGACAAAGAAATCCGTCCGCATTTCCTGCCCGTCGACGGTCATCTCGCCTTCGATACGGCGCACGCCAAAAGCATACCCCTCTTCGTTTTCGAGGGAACTTAACATCTCGATATTACTGCATCTGGTACCGACAGGATCCGAAAAACCGTTCAGCGGGGCAAAAGACGGATCGACATCGCTTAAGATCTTCTCGATCGCATATCTTCTGGAACCTCCTTCAAGAAGTTCCTCGATCTCTTCGACATCGTATGCATCGTTATATGCGACACAGGCAAGGTCCGAAGCAAACTCGTGATCGTCTTTTCCGGAAAGAAGATACGGATGCGCCGTGAACTGGTTTTCCACATAGTCACTGACGCTGAGGTGGCCCTGCTCGATCTCGGTTTCCCAGACCGGAAGTGAATCCTCCGTCCCCGTCAGGACGGCAGCCCGGTACATCGTGTCCTTGGCATCCCGGGGAAGCGGGACCTGCTTATTGAGGCTGATCATCGCACCGCAGACGAGCACCATAACGGTCAGCCCGATCACTCCTGCCACGATAGCGAGCACAATATACACTTTCCGAAGTTTATCGCCCATCTTTCTCCTTCGTCCTTACTTGCTGATCTCGTCCAATGTCATACCGTAAGGGGGAACAAAATGAGCCAGATAATATTCTGCTTCTTCACAGTTCAAATCATGGATCGATTTTTCGATCGACTCTTTTGCCGAACGGAACTCGTCGTTGGCCGCCTTTTCTTCCATGAGGCATTTCAGAAAAGCACTGATCCTGTCCGCCACCTTGACCAGACGGTGGACCTCTTTTCTCTTCTCGTCGGAAAGATCCGGTGTCAGAAGGTCCGTAAAATCGCCCTTCAGCTCCTCGGGAAGAAGCGCCAGGAGGTTTCTTGCCGCCTGAGCCTCGACTTCTTTATACGCCGACTTCAGTTCGTCGTTTTTGTACTTGATCGGTGTCGGCATATCGCCGGTGATGATCTCCGTAACGTCGTGATAGAGGGCTTCCGCCATCGTCAGGAACGGATCGACCGGGTCCTTTTTCAGTATGTTATTGTGAATAAGTGCCAGCGAATGTGCGATGACCGCTACATCGAAACTGTGCTCTTTAAGATTCTCCTGACGGGTATTTCTCATCAGACCCCATCTCTGGATGTACTGCATACGATCCAGCATGGCATAGAAATTATACAGTTCTTCTTTATTTTCCATTTTTTCTCCTTGATCAGATCCAGTAGATATCCTCATAACTGGTCGTTGCATACGAGTCAGTCATTCCGGCGATATAATCCACTACGATCTGTACGTCACTTGCACTTTTATCCGGGTACTCCTCCAAAAACTTCATGAGGTTCCTGTACGCCGGATTGGTCGATCTGCCTGTCTTTTCCGGATCCGTCATCGCGCCCATCAGCGCCTCAAACAGACCTTCCAGAAGGTTTTTGACCGTATTTTCGTATCTCTTGATCTTCTCAGAACGGTAGATGCGCGCCACATTCTCCTCGAGAAGTTCTTTCATGGCCATGCCCGCCTCGTCGGAAAGACGGATCTCGTCTTTATCCAGACTGTTATGGATCAGGTCGCTGACCAATGTGTTAATGATCTGGGAATTGTTCGTTCCCAGCTGGGACTTGATCGCCGGCGGGATATCCTCGAATTCCATGATGCCGGCCACGCAGGCGTCTTCGATATCTCTTCCGATATAAGCGATCTTATCGGAGATCCTTACGACACATCCTTCCAAAGTGGCAGGAAGTGAATGCAGCGCCTTATCCGGGATCAGAAGATCTTCGACCGGCTTGTCCCTGAACGGAGTCAGTTTGTATTCGCTATATGTCTCACCACAGTGCGAAACGATACCGTCGCGTACTTCAAAAGAAAGATTCAGTCCGCCGGGGTTCTTGTTCGGGCGCTGTTCCAGAACATCGATGACTCTCAGGCTCTGGTACTCATGGCTGAAAAACATATTCGGATCGTACTTCTTTGCACAGGCCTCGAGGACCTTCTCGCCCGTATGGCCGAACGGCGCATGCCCGAGATCATGTCCGAGCGCGATCGCCTCGACAAGATCGAGGTTGAGGTTCAGGGCACGCGCGATCGTCGTCGCGATGTACTTGACGTAGATCACGTGTTCGATACGGGAACAGATATGGTCGTTTTTCGCGTTGAAGAATACCTGTGTCTTATGGCGAAGTCGCCGGAATGCCTGGCTGTAAATGATACGGCCGGTATCTCTTTCGAAAGGAGATCTTACCGGACAGGGCGTTTCATCGTATTTACGGCCGCGGCTGTCCTTGGTACGGAATGCATATGGCGACAGGTTCTTTTCACGCTCGTTGCGAAGGATCGTCAGAAGCTCTCTGTCACGGGGACTGTTAAGACCCGTACTCTTCTCCTGAAGATGGGAAAACTCCGACGGAAACCGGTCAAACAGCGATTGTTCCTGATTGTCCATAAGCACTTCCTCCTTTTTAGTAAGTATATCACGAAATCCTTACATCTTCCGTGACATCCCCCGGGTCATCCTCTCTTAAGCCCGGACTTATTCAGAAGCATATTCTTCTTCATGCCGTCGAAATCGACGCAGACCAGGGCATCTCCTGCCACCGGCTCGCACGATACGACGATGCCTTCGCCGAATCTCGGATGCACTACTTGCATGCCTTTTCTGATCGTTTCCGGAGTGAAATCCGACGTTCTCACCGGCTGTGGCTTGTTGGCCTGATATGTCGGAATATACGCCGGTTTCTCCTTCTGCGGTTCACGGGCATATCTCGGATTGACCGCTTCCTTCGGCTGCTCTTTCCTCTTATTGGCGATCGCGCGCATATACTGCGGCGGGATCTCCTTAATGAATCTGGACGGAGACAGATTCTGTGTCTGTCCGAAAAGCATACGGCTTCTGGCCGAGATGACCGTCAGTTTCCTTTTGGCTCTCGTAAGCGCAACATACATCAGGCGCCGTTCTTCCTCGACATCGCCGTCATTTACGGAACGTGAACTCGGAAAGATCGTCTCATCGACACCGACGACATACACGGCTCCGAATTCGAGGCCCTTGGCGCTGTGGATCGACATCAGGCGGACATAATCTTCGCTGTCATCGGCATTGTCCCCCTCGGAATAAAGAGCCGCATTCTGCAGATATGCACCCAGTATCCCCTCAAGGTCCAGTCCGAAATCCGGTTCATTTTCCAGATACGGATCCTGTGCTCTCTCTTCTTCCGAATTCGAAAGAAGAGCCGTCTCCACTTCCTTCTTGCGTCTTGCTTCAAACTCGACGGCTTCGGAAAGGAGTTCCTTTAAGTTCTCGACGCGGTCGACCATCTCATCTTTCTTCTCGCGCTGCTCGATGATCTCGTTGACCAGGCCCGACTTATCCTGCACATATTCGATAAACTCGGAAAAAGATGCCTCGTTATCGGCAAGGACTCTTCGCAGATTCTCGATCAGAAGATAGAACTCGAAAAGCTTTTCGGTGGAACGGCCGAGTTCCGGGAACATGGAACTTCTTTCACAGACGGTAAGCGCCGGGATTCCTTCTCTTTCCGAGATCGCCAGGACCTTGGCGACCGTCGTGTCACCGATGCCCCTTTTCGGAACGTTGATGATCCTCTCCCACGCATAGTTGTCCGCATCAGAATAGATCAGACGCAGATAAGCAAGCACGTCCTTGATCTCTTTTCTGTCATAGAACCGCATGCCGCCGTAAACTCTGTACGGGATGCCCTTTTCACGGAGCGCGGACTCGATCGTACGCGAGAGCGCGTTCATACGGTAAAGGATCGCCACATCGCTATAAGGATATGCCCCGCTCTCGGCATCTCTTTTGATGCTCTCGGCGCAGTAGTAAGCCTCGATACCGTGGTGATCCGCAAGAAGGAACGTGATCGGATCGCCGTCTTCTCCCGAAGTTCGAAGGACCTTCATCTTCCTCTTTTTGTTATGCGCGATCACGCCGTTGGCTGCATTGAGGATCGTCGCCGTCGAACGGTAATTCTCTTCGAGTTTGATGACTTTCGCATCCTTAAAATCCTTCTCGAAATCCAGGATATTTCGAAGGTCGGCGCCGCGGAATGAATAGATCGACTGGTCATCGTCACCGACGACGCAGAGATTTCTATAGCGCTTGGCCAAAAGCTGGATGAGGATGTACTGGCAGTGGTTCGTGTCCTGGTACTCATCAACGAGGATGTAGCGGAACTTCTCCTGATACATCGTCAGCACATCCGGGTTCTCTTTAAAAAGACGGACGGTGTTAAACAGGATATCATCAAAGTCCATGGCGTTATTGGCAAGGAGTTTGTCGTTATAACGCCGGTAGATCCTCGCGATCGTCGAAAGGCGCATATCGCCTCCGGCCAATGCGGAAAACTCATCCGGCGACTGCATGTCGTTTTTCGCCTTGCTGATGATGGTCTGCACCAGTCTCGGCGCGAAAAGCTTATCGTTCAGTTCCATCTCCTTAACGCATTCCTTGATGACCTTCAGCTGGTCATCCGAATCCAGGATCGAATACGTCGGCGTATAATCCAGAAGCTCCGCATGACGGCGCAGGATACGGGCAAACATGGAGTGGAAAGTTCCGACCCACATATTTCTCGAGGTATCCCCGATCAGGGTATTGATACGTTCCCGCATCTCATTTGCGGCCTTGTTGGTGAACGTGATGGCAAGGATATTCGACGGCCAGATCCCCCGCACACAGATCAGATACGCGATACGGTATGTGATCACGCGCGTTTTTCCCGAGCCGGCGCCGGCCAGGATCAGAAGAGGGCCCTCGTCATGCAGGACCGCCTCCCGTTGTTCATCATTCAGTTTTTCGAGCAGGTCGTCCATCCATGCCTCCTGGTTCCTTTACGAAAAGCAAAGGGGGTTCTTTCTTTTAGAGTGTCATTATACTGTATCTGCTGTCCCTTTACTAGGACAGCAAAAGGTGCTTAGAAAACTACTTGGTATCCTTCTTGGACGAAGTATCTCCGGTAGTGCTTTTGACGGAGTTTACGGCGGTCGAGAGTTTCTCGGAAAGATTATCGGTCAGATCACTGATGTGATCCATCGTCGTCTCATAGGTCTCTTTGAGGAAGCGGTAGAACGGCTTGTCCATCCACATTCTGAAGATAAATCCCGCATGGATCAGGCGGCTCTCCTTATACTGGCCGATGCGCTCCTTGAGTTCTTCGTAATGAAGTACGATCTGCTGCTGTTTGGCGAATTTCTTGATCGCCAGAACGATCTGCGTCGAGTGGCGCATATCCATGATGAGGATACCGTAGAAAAGTCCGATGAAGAACGAAAACGCCAGATTCCTCGACAGCCACTCGAGCGATCTTAAGATACGCGGGTGGATCAGGAAATAGTAGACGGCGCCGAGGACCGACCACAGAAAAGAATAAAGAGGACAGATCACGCCCTGGATATTTCCCCAGCGGTCCGTGTAGTCCCAAAGGCGCATCTTAAAACACTTCAGGCAGATGATACCCGCGATATACTCGACGATGGTCATGCCCAGCATCATCAGGAAAAACAAAAGGAGTTTTTCGAGCACCTCATTTTCGAAATCGATGTATTTTTCCAGGGAGGCGATCAGGTAAAGGAGCACAAGTCCGAAGCCGTAGATCGGAAGATACGGACCGGATAAAAAGCCCGGGTTGACCCACTTATGCTGCGAAACGAAACGCCGGTAGAACAGCTCGAGGACCCATCCCGTCAAGCTTCCCACGAAAAACAGAAATGCCAGCAAAAGAATAAACGACATCTTCCCACCTACCTTAATATGAGTTCCATCAGCAGATTTTCCCGGGCATAGACAGCGATACGCGAATCGTCGGCATTGCGGAAGAAATCATATAGCGCCACACTCGTATCGAGAGTTGCGTAGTTTCTCATCATGGCATTGTAAGTCGCCGCAAAAAGATCGTTATCGCCCTTGATCACCGCCAGATAAAGTACGAGAGGATAGGCCTCGGAAGCTTCCGTTTCCGAAGGCGCTCCGGACATCATGTTGTACGAAGTATAGAGAAATCCGCTGTTATAGATCTCCGAAGATACCCATGCATACCCGTCCTCATCCATCTGGCCGATCTCGGCAAGATGGACCATCGCGTAAAGAGACGGCACCAGTTCGACATCGCCGGCGCTTCCCGTATAGTAGGTATATCCGGCTTCTTCCGAATACATCCACGCATAAAGCGGAAACTCAGAAGAGATCTTCCCCTCTTTGACGATGCGGATCATATCTTCGTATTTTTCCTTATACTCCGGCAAAAGCACCGTGGCGCGGCGCATGGCGTCCAGATCCATGGCGCAGATCTCCACGCCCGATACCGAAACCAATGTATTCCCCTCAGGTTCCGGTTCCTCTTCGAAGTCCTCCGGAACAAGCGTTTTCTCCGTTACCGGGATCGGTGTCGGCTTCGCGGCACGGTCCGCGGCCCGATAGGAAGACTTAGATCCTGCATCAAAGATCATCTTCGCGAGATTTTCGATCCGGGTCAGGAGTTTACTGTCTCCCCATTTATCGTAATAATCCAAAAGTGCCCGCAGATATCTTGTAGTCGCTTCCATAGAGATCGGCGGGTCTGAAAGAAGAAGATTCGACTGATCCTCGAAAATGTCGCTTTTTTCCACCTGCGGCCTTTGGTCTTCGGAAATAAGCTCATCCGCCTTTTTAAACTTCAGAAGATATCCGCTTTCGTCGGTAAGAGACGTATCGATCGCATCGATCATGGTCTTTGCCGAGCTTCTTTTCCCTTCGCGCACATAAGATTCCAGCAGCAGTATCTGATCAAACGTATCCACGTAGGCCGACTGCATTTCCGGAACACTTCTTGTCGTTCCCGGGAGCACATACCAGGAAAGGATCCACGGACTCATTTTCGGATCTTCGGAGAGGATCTTCGTAACACGCGAAAACATATATCCCTTATGAAGATCGCTTTCGGAAACGATCTGACTCATTTCATCCGTCATGGCAAAAGAATTCCCGGCAGTATCTTCTTTTTTCGAAAACACTCCATTGTCCAGAAGAAGCTTGACCCCGAAAACGGCCGCGACTACTAAAACCACGGCGATCACGGAGACCGTTACGATCTTTTTGACTTTTTTATTGGAATATTTGACCGAGGTCAAAGCCGGCATATCGTTTCTTCTCCTTTCCGAAAAGCCTCATTTGAGATATTATTTATTGTACCACTTGTTTGGAGGAAAGAAATGAGGATCGCGGGAATCATCGCCGAATACAATCCCCTGCATAACGGGCATCTGCGTCTGTTCCAAAAGGTCCGTGAAGAGCTTTCGGAGCAGACTCCCATCGTCGTGATCATGAGCGGCGCTTTTGTCCAGCGCGGGATCCCTTCGCTGACCGACCGGGAAAGCCGCGTCTGCGCGCTTCTTTGTAACGGCGCGGATCTTGTTTTCGAGCTCCCGTTTACTTTTGCGACCGGTTCCGCAGACCGTTTCGCCCACGGAGGCGTGCTTTCCCTTTTGAAAAGCAACGTTATCACCGACCTTTATTTCGGGGCGGAGCATCCTTCTCTTTCCGATCTTTCTCTGATCGCCGAAAAGGACTTCGAATCCGATCCGGTTTTTTCCGAAAAACTGGAACAGCTGCAAAAGGACGGTCTTCCTTATGCCGCCGCCTGGCAGGAAGCGGCAAACTCCGTGATCGGAGGACTTCCGGAAGGAAGCTTCCCGCTTTCAGAAGAAGAATTCGGTAGCATCATCCGAAAGCCGAATAATATCCTCGCGATCTCCTATCTTCGTGAGCTGCATCGCACGGGATCTTCCGTTGTTCCGCACCTGGTCTGCCGGGAAGGTTCTTTTCACGAAGAAGAGCTTTCCGAAGGAGACTTTCCGAGTGCCACGGCGATACGAAAGGCCGTTTCCGAAAACCATAAAAACCTCACAAAGGGCGATTTCATCCGCTCCCTCGGAGATCTTCTCCCTTATGTTCCGAAAGAAATGCTTGCCGAGATGCTGCATCTTTGGAACGGCAATACGATCCCGATGGGCGAAAAGGACCTGCTTTCCCACTGTCTTCCGGTCCTTCGCTGCTCGTCTTCCGAGCAGCTTTCTCTGGTCGCGCATATGGGCCCGCAGCTTGCCGGACACCTGAAGTCCGCCGTCCGATCGATGCATTTTGATCCCGATAAAGATATTACCGAGACTTTCCGAAAAGCCGCCGAGACCCGGTGCTTTTCGTATACTCGGATCCTTCGTTCGCTGGCCTCACTTTCCGTCGGTCAGACGAA
This sequence comes from Clostridiales bacterium, assembly GCA_017428545.1. Taxonomy (GTDB): domain Bacteria; phylum Bacillota; class Clostridia; order Saccharofermentanales; family Saccharofermentanaceae; genus Scatonaster. The sequence continues at coordinate 4,617 of JAFRQR010000021.1, read as the reverse complement.
GGAGGATCTTCAGAATCTTTCCGACCCGAAGTATCTCCGTCTTCTCGGTTTTTCCGAAAAGGGCCGGGGTGTTCTTAAGTCCATGCGGGAGTCTTCTTCCCTTCCGATCCTGTCGCGCGCATCCGATGCCAGACACTTCGCCAAGGATCCCGTATTTGCCCGTATGGATGAGCTCGACCGCTTAAGCCACGATCTGTGGACGACGCTCGCACGCGGAACTTTCGAAGAAGATTTTAAGCGCGAAGTCATCCAGTATAAGCGGAACAAACTCTACCGCTGATTCCTGTTTCTACGAAAAAAGAACTGCCCCGGGAGTGTCCTGGAGCAGTTCTCTTTTTACGATTTAATCAGGTTTTCCGATCTTATCCGATCTCGTGCTCCTTCTTGGTGCGCTTTCTCAAGATCAGAAGAACGACTGCCGCAACTGCGATGAACAGGATCGCCACAACAGGTGTTCTGTCGGTTCCCGTATCACCGGTCTTAACGACTGTCTTTCCGCCCGGTCTTGTCGCCGAGGATACGACCTCGAATTCGACCGTGATCGCCGATCCGTCTGTGTAGGTGATTCTCATTCTGTGAACACCCAGTGTCAGTTCGTCGATCGTCTCCGGCTTCAGTTCGATCGAACCATCCGGCTTCTTTTCAAAGTCTTCCGGCTTGATCGGCTTATCGTCGATCGTGATGCTCTCGATCTCCTTGGTCGGGGTCGGAGTTGCCGTGGTCTCAGACGGCTGCTCCGAAGGAGCTGTTTCCGAAGTTTCCGAAGAAGCATCCTGCGTCGTCTTCGTTCCGGTCGGAGCCGGTGTTGTCGGAGCCGGAGTCGTCGGGGCCGGTGTTGTCTGCTGCTGCGTGTAGTTGTTCGTTACCGTTACACTCTTCTGCGCCGCGTCAGTAAGCGTTACCGTCGCATCGTTATTGAGGATAGAAAGATCGTATCCGCTGATTTTCGCATCTGCTTCATCCTCGGTGATCTTGTAGTCACCCAGAGCAAGGTCATTGAGCTCGACATAAGAAGCGCCGACGATCTCTACCGGGATCGTTGAGCCGTCCGGACATGTCACCGTGAAGTGATATGCCTTTGTTGCGGCACTTGCCGGAGCATCCGGACCGAGTACTTTCTCGATCTTCAGGCTGCCCTTGACCTGGACCGGAGCCGTATACGTATTGGTAAACGTCGTGACACCTGCATTTACTGTGGTATCCGTAAGCGCATAACCGGAAGGCATAGCACCCTCGCTCCATGTGTATGTGATCACGTTGCCGCTTGCATCATACATCGCAAGATCATTAGCTGTATATTTCCATCCGTTCGCATCGTTCAGAGTTGCCTGATCGACTACCTGTGTTCCGTCGGAAAGGGAAACGATGAGTTCTGTCGGACGAGCGCCCGCGGCATCGCTATTGTCATCCCAGACCTTTGCGACACTTACAGAAGTTTTCACCGTCGACAGATCGAACTTGTTCGTAAATGTCGTTATATTGCCATTGACCACACAGGATTCCTTCGTGTATCCGGCCGGCATGGTTCCTTCCGACCAGGAATAAGCGATCTCGGAACCATTTGCATATACCGGAACATTTACGGAAGCCGTCCATCCGTTCTGCTCATTCAGCGTTACGGAGCCGCCGGAACTGAGCGTCATGACCAGTTCTGTCGGGCGGACGCCGGCAACATTGTTTGCATCATCCCAGATCTTTTCGACCGTCAGGATCTTTGTTTCCGGAACATGCTTATTGGTAAACGTAGTCACCGTTCCGGATTCCGATTTACTTGCGGAATAACCGGTAACAGCATCCTCTTCCCAAGTGTAGGCATATGCGTTTCCGGAAGCATCCATTTTGTCGAGGTTTTCTGCCTTGTACTCCCAGTTGTTACCATCGTTCAGCAGGATATCACTGCCGATCGGTGTGCCGTTTCTAAGCAGGCGGACAGTAACTTCTGTCGGACGCTTGCCGTCCTGGTTATTATTGTCATCCCATACCTTCTTAACCGTAGCTTCGGTCTTTTCGGAAGAAATATCAAATGTATTCGTGATCGTAGTCGTTGTTCCGGATACGGAATACGATTCCTTATAGTTTGTCGGAACCTGCTCCTTCCACTCGTAAGTGATCGCAGAACCATTCTCGTTTACCGGAAGATTACTGATGGAGTCTTCCCAGTTGTTCGAATCATCCAGCGTAACACTTCCGACCTTGGTCGTTCCGTTCATGAGATCAACTACGACGGATGTCGGCTGAGCGGAACTGTTGCCGGTGTTGACCCAGGTCTTCTTAACCGTCAACTGCGTCGTCGCAACCGTGTGCGCATTCGTGATCGTAGTTTCCGTTCCGCTGGTGCTGTTTCCGGTCTGTGAGTAATCCGCAGGAACAGAAGACTCTTCCCAGGTATAACTGTAAGCATTTCCGTTTGCATCAAACTTCTGAAGATCTGTCACCTCATATGTCCAGCCGGAAGCTGCATCCAGTGTTACCGGAGAACCGAGAGCTGAACCGTTCTGCAGGAGCTGGACTTGCAGTGTTGTCGGACGCTTACCGTCGCGGTCGTTATCGTCGTCCCAGACCTTCGTGACCTTGGCAGTCGTCTTCACAGCGGTAAAGTTATAGGTGTTCGTGACCACTGTAGAAGCAGTTCCGTTTCCTGTATACGTAGCCGAATAATTTGCCGGAACCTGTTCCTGCCACTCGTAATTGTTCTTGAGACCTGCAGTATATACCGGGAGGTCAGAGATCTTGTCTTCCCAGTTATTTGCAGCACTCAGCGTGACGCTTCCGACCTTGGTCGTACCGTTCATGAGATCAACTACAACAGATGCAGGCTGAGCCGCGCTGTTTCCGGTGTTGACCCAGGTCTTCTTAACCGTCATTGTTGTTGTTTCCGCAGTATGCGTGTTCGTGATCACAGTATCCGCACCGGTTCCGGAAACGGTCTTTATATAACCGGAAGGTACCGAGACCTCATCCCAGGTATATGTATACTCGTTTCCGTTATCGTCGAACTTCGGAAGCTGCGACTTTGTGTATGTCCAGTTGTTGCCGGCATTCAGTGTCACTTCGGCACCGTAGTCGACATTATTCTGCTTCAGCTGGACCTTTACTTCTGTCGGACGCTTGCCGTCCTGGTCGTTATTGTCACTCCATACCTTCGTGACTTTAGCTTCCGTTTTCACGACAGCGTGGTCAAAAGTATTGGTGATCGTGGTAGAAGCAGTTCCGTTACCGGAATAGGAAACCTTGTAGTCGGCAGGAACGATTTCCTTCCACTCGTAAGTGATCTTGGTACCATTCTCATATACCGGGAGACCACCGATGGATTCTTCCCAGTTATTCGAAGCATCCAGCGTGACGGTTCCGATCTTCGTCGTGCCCTTATAGAGGTCAACGTCGACCGATGCCGGCTGCGCGGAACTGTTACCTGTATTGACCCAGGTCTTCTTTACGACAAGAGATGTCGTTTCCGTTGTATGGGCGTTCGTGATCGTCGTATCTGTTCCGGATGTGACATTACCGCTCATCGTATATCCCGCCGGCACAGAAACTTCTTCCCATGTGTACTTATACTCATTTCCGGCTGTGTCATACTTCTCAAGATTACTCTCCGTGTATGTCCAGCTATCTGCAGCCGTCAGGTTTACAGGATTTCCACAAGCCGTGCCGTCACGGAGCAGCTGTACAGTAACACTTGTCGGACGCTTGCCGTCCTGGTCATTATTGTCGCTCCAGCTCTTCGTGACTGTCGCCGTTGTCTTTACCGTGGAGAAGTCAAAGCTGTTATTGATCACTGCATCCGCTGTGCCGTTTCCGGAATAAGCAGGCGTGTAATCAGCAGGAACTACTTCTTCCCATGTATAGGAGATCGCTCTTCCGTTCGAATACTTGGCAAGACCCGTTACCTCTTTTGTCCAGCCTTCAGCTGCCGTCAGAGTAACTGTTCTGCCCGCGGTTCCGTTAACAAGAAGTTTCACGTCAACAGATGCCGGCCGTTTTCCTGCCTTGTTATCCGCATCGGCCCATGTCTTTGTGATCTTCAGAGAGACAGTCTCTGTGACATGAGAGTTCGTGAGAATCGTCTCCGTTCCGGTCTTGGTATTATCGGTCAGCGTGTAATCCGGTAAGGGAGTCTCTTCCCAGGTGTACACATACTCATTTCCGCTTCCGTCAAACTTCGGAAGATCTGTCGCTTCATATGTCCAGCCGGATGCCTCATCAAGCCTTACAGAAGATCCGAATGCGACGCCATTCTGCATGAGCTGTACTTCCACTTCCGTCGGGCGCTTGCCGTCCTGGTTGTTAGAGTCATTCCAGATCTTTGTGACCTTCGCTGTCGTTCTTTCAACGGAATGGTCATAGGTGTTCTTGATCGTAGTAGAAGCCGTTCCGTTTCCTGTATATGTATCCTGATAGTTTGCCGGTACCTGCTCCTTCCACTCGTAATTGATCTTAACGCCGTTCTCATATACCGGAAGATCCGAGATAGAATCTGTCCAGTTATTACCATCATTCAGCGTTACGGATCCGACCGGAGTTCCATCTGCCAAAAGATCGACAACGACAGATGTCGGCTGCGCGGAACTGTTACCTGTATTGACCCAGGTCTTCGTAACAGTCATGTCCGTTGTT
>JAFRQR010000020.1 GCA_017428545.1 Clostridiales bacterium | reverse complement strand
CCTTATTATGGAGACGAATTACCTGTTTTCTGATGAGTGTACGCTCTTCTTCTGTCAGTGTTCTTAAATCAATCTTTTCCATGTATTCATTATACCAATACATGGCTTGTGTGTCACGCTATTTATTTACCAAAGTAATATTTCCGTTAATAGTATCATTTTCTCCGATTTTATTGAGTTTAAAGCAACAGGCTGATACTATAGTATCATACAAACAGGTTCTGCGGGTAAAATATTTCAGGAGATTATTCGTATGGGAAACACAAAAAAGAAAAGAATATTGATACGGGTACTGATAATCGTCATAATTGCAATTGCACTGATTGTGCTGGGAATAGTGCTTTTTCTAAAACTGACTGTTCTTAAGACTTATCCGAAACTTGAGGGTGAACCAGAAATAGGCAAATGGTACGATGTCCCGGTGGAGGGAGCATTGTCTTCTGATGGTAGTGAGTGGCACGGCATATTTCGCAAGGGGAAAGAAAACAAGTTAGTTGTATATTTCTTTGGTGGCGGTGTCAGCATCACACCTGAGACCTCAGAGGGCGGCACGAAGTTCTTCGCCACTACAACGCTTGCGCAGGATTTTGTAGCACAGGGTGGTATCGGCAGCAGAGCTGATGATAATCCTTTTAAAGATTGGAGTTTCATTGTGATCCCTTATGCTACAGGAGATTTTCACGCAGGAACAGGTATATATGAGGGAGAGAAAACAGTTTATCACACGGGATACAACAATTATTCCGCCTTTGTTGAACAGATAAAGCCGTATGTAGGAGAACCCGATACGCTGCTTGTGACTGGTTTTTCTGCCGGAGGATTTGCAACCTCTCTGCTTGCCGATGATGTGATCGATCGTTTCCCGAGTGCCGGGAATGTTACCGTCTGTGTTGACAGTTCACTGTTGCTTTATGATGGATGGCATGAAACAGCAGTTGATCTTTGGAAATCTCCGTCAGAGATATCCGACAGACTGACTACAAACAACATAGTACTTGATAGTTTGACTGCACTGTATGAGAAGCGTGGCGACAGTGTGAAGATACTCTTTGATTGTTCTTATCGTGACGATACATTAATGCAGTATCAGTCATATATCGATACCGGAAAGATGGATAAGACCAAGGAATTAGGAGATAATTTCCAGCAAGATCTGAAAGAAATGGTATTTGCGTTGAAGGCGAATATACCGAATGTGGGTATATATATCTGGAGCTACAAAGAGGATGCTGATACTCACAATACACAGCATACGATTATTTCATCGAATGTATTCGACAGGCTTGGCAATGACAGAAGTGTCGGAGAGTGGATGTTTGATGCTGTGAATGGCGATGTAAGAACTTATGGTTTGGAACTGCTGGATAAAGAGTTCTAAAATGATCAGTCTGTTGAAAGCAAGTTCAAAATGTGGAATTTTTGAACTTGAAAAGCTTATGTTGAACTAGTAGGTGTGTTATGCGAATATTCGATGGCTATTTTCAACTCTGTAGTTGAGATTTATAAACCGCTGATAAAGGAATAGGGATGCAAATGCGAACGATGGTGAGTGAGGAGAAGTCTATGAATATCGATGATACAGTGTTGGTGGCGGATGGCGCGAAGATTGTAGGAGAAGACCTGACGATCGGTGTGCATAGCAGTGTGTGGTACAATGCCGTGATCCGGAGCGATGACGGTGAACATGTGCATATCGGTGAGAAGACCAATATTCAGGATCTCTGCATGATCCACACCTCCCCTGCCCACTCGACAGATATCGGTAACGGCGTAACAATCGGTCATTCCTGCATCATTCACGGATGCAAGATCGGAGATAACTCTCTCATCGGGATGGGAACGATACTTCTGGATGGATGTGTCATCGGAAGAAACTGCATCATCGGTGCCGGCTCCCTCGTCACGAAAAGCACTGTTATCCCGGATGGCAGTATGGCCTTTGGGCGTCCGGCAAAAGTGATCCGTCAGCTGACGAAAGAAGAGATTTCTTCAAATCGAACAACAGCGGACTTTTACGTGAATGAGGCAGAGAAGCACTGGAAGGCCTGAGCAGTTTTTGTGTGGCTTTACTTTAACACGTACAATGCACATCATCCCACAAACACAAATTGTTCCGATAAAATACCACAAATTACTCCGACAAAATACAGCAAATCAATCCGATAATTTACGAAAAACCTTATAGATCCTTCGATAGCGGTTGCCGCAATGGAGGACTACGCTTTACAAGCCTACCCTGACCTGTTATTCTACGGTTAATAGGTTAGGGTACGCTTTACAAACCTACCCTAACATCATCCTGATCTTCTAGGAGGACTATGTTATGGGTAGAATGAAGAAGGTTGGAGCAGTGGTTCTTGCGGCAGCATGTATGTTTTCCGCAGCCGGATGCTCGAAGAAAAAAGACGAGAAGAAAGACAACAATGATACCAAAGTGACCGATAAGGCAAAAGATGATGCCAAGGCTGCTGAGGATTCCAAGGATACTGAAGGCGGATCGGAGAGCGCTTCTGTAGATAACGTCAGGATTCCGGGGAAACTGTATTTCATTAACACGGACAATGCGGATATTCAGGTGATGACGAAACTGACATTATCCGGTAACCAGTTCGGATCGAGCGAGTTTAATTCCAAGGCTCCTTCCACTGAGGGGATCCGTAGTGGTTTTGCTCTGAATGAGTGGGTCGAGTTCTATCCGGAAGCTTCGGCGGATAATGGCATTACAGTGTATGTTCTGGAGCATAGAGAGGATCAGGCTTCCTATGTTACCACGCAGTACGGCGACCAGATGCCCGGATTCGTTACCTATGTCAAACTGTATCACAACGTGGAAGAAGATCCGGAAGGCACATGGGGATCCTTCTATCTGAATCCTGATGAATGGAAGCCGGGATACTACGACTTCGTATTCACATATGAAGGAAAAGCATTCGCCACGATGCTCACCTATTTCTTTGCAGAGGGTGATCTGGAAGGTAAGACTGATGCAGAGCTCGAAAAGATTGTGAAAGAGATCTGATTTCAATAAGATTTCCACTGCTTTAGGTTCAACTAAGGTTATCGGGGCATAATGAAACCATGAAGCAAAACTGATTTTATAATACCCTCTTACACCAAAACTTTTGGAAAACCCGGCAATATGACCGGGTTTTCTTATGCTAATAATCACGAAAGGAGGCGATCGAAATGGAGAATACAACACCGGGCAGTGCCCGTCATTAGGGAGTTTGAGGCATATCGTGTAACAATGTTACACATGCGTCGGATGCCCCTTTGGGCGAGAAATGGTGCGTTATTGTCCACTAAATGACTGAAAAAATGGAGATGCTTAGTGCGTCGGTACATTCTGCCGAGAAAATATGAAGACAAAACATATCAGACACTCGACCTGGCTCAATGAGAGCACGGCCGACAAAGTAAAAGTGCTTTTTAAGACGGACAACTGTAAAAACCAAAGTGAGTTTATCGAGAAGGCGATCCTGTACTACATCGGGTATCTGGAGTCGGAGCGAAATGTGAATTACCTCTCCACGACCATCATGTCGTCGATGAGAGCCGCTTCGGATGAGAATACCACGCGGTTGTCTCGGATGTTTTTTAAGGTGGCAGAGGAAGGTGACGTAAAATGTCGCGTCTAGTGGTGAAGATCACTTTTATCAGCGGTTTATAAATCTCAACTAAAGAGTTGAAAATAGCCAAAATGTTTATTCCCCAAATGTGCGTAATTATTGATTTTGGGGAATAGAAATGGTATTGTTGTGTTGGAGGTATAGTTTTATGAAACTAATAATGCGAAATACCTATCTTAGTGAGTTGTCAGAGTTGATCAATACACCTGATATCAAGATCATTACCGGAATCAGAAGATCCGGAAAATCCAAGTTGTTGGAAGCTTTGAAGGAACTTATCACAGCATCTGATCCATCAGCTAATATTATTCATATCAACTTTAATCTCACGGAATTCGAGGACCTGCTCGAATACCATATGCTTGAATCATATGTTGAAGACAAGTATTCAGCCGAAGATAATAACTATGTTCTGATCGATGAAATACAGATGTGTGAACACTTCGAGAAAGCCGTAAACAGTCTGCATGCCAAAGAGAAGTATGATATTTATGTAACCGGGTCTAATGCATTCCTTCAAAGCAGTGATCTTGCTACCTTGTTTGTAGGCAGAACATATGAGGTGCATGTTCTGCCATTCTCATTTAAAGAGTACGTAACGTATTTCCCTTCAGAGAATAATAATGCCGGCCTGACAAGATACATTACTGAAGGCGGGATGGCCGGGTCATATCTATATAAGGATATGGATCAGAAATACCGGTACATTAATACGGAAGTACTCAATGCATTAGTAATAAGAGATATTGTAAACAAGTATAAGATACGTAATGAACCGCTGCTTCACATGCTGATTGATTTTATGATGGACAACATCGGAAGTGAGATTTCTGTTCGTTCTATTACTGACGCCCTTGCAGGAAATAAGACTTCAGCTGACCATAAAACAATTGGCAAATACATTGAGTATCTGTGCAATGCATTTGCATTTTACCGGGTCAGAAGATACGACATCAAAGGAAAGAAATATCTCCGCTCAGAAGATAAGTATTACCTGTCTGATCACAGTTTCAAGTATGCCAGATTGGGAACAAAGAATATGGACTATGGTCATGTTCTTGAGAATATAGTTGCGATGGAATTGATCAGAAGGGGTTATGAAATATATGTCGGTGTAGCAGGTGGGAAAGAAGTTGACTTTGTAGCAATGAAACAAGGAGACAGGACATACATACAGGTTTCATACGACATAACAGAGCCGAAGACTTTTGAAAGAGAGATCGCTCCCCTGCTAAAGATAGCTGATGGGTATAAGAAAATGATAATAGCAAGGACTTATCAACCTGAGTACCATCACGAAGGAATCAAGATAATCGACGCAGCAGAATGGCTATTGAGAGATGACTGAAGCAAGTGGACGAGGAGCCTGAAGATGTCAACAGTAAGCATAACAAAGAAATATATGCCTCTGCCATAATAGATGTATCGAGTTGGTTAGAAATGGGTTAGGAAAGTGATATAATCTTAATAGAAATGATGGCGTTTCATCCTGTTGGGTGGAACGCTTTTTACTGGGTGAGACGACTATGGAACTGCTAAGTGGAAGACCTCAAGTGTAATAAGCAAGCCACAAAATTCTATCTTCTGATGATGCCCGGAACCAAGGTCTTTAAGACAAAAGAGGTGTCACATCAGATCGGTTCGACACGACTATCATTTGCGTCTCCCGATGATATGATGAAGCTTCTGGGATTGGAACCGGGTTCAGTCAGCATTATGGGACTTATGAATGATCACGATAACGCTGTACAGCTTCTTATTGATGAAGATGTCCTGAAGGATGATTATATCGGGTGTCATCCATGTGTGAACACATCAAGCCTGAAGATCAAGACATCGGATATTATCGAGAAATATCTTCCTGCGGTAAAGCACGATTATATCACGGTGCGATTAACCGGAATGATATAATTATCCGTGAGGTGTCTGGTGTGATTGGTGCTCTTTTTCTGACTTTTTTCAAGATCGGTCTTTTTACATTCGGCGGCGGATATGCGATGATCCCGCTGATCGAGAATATCTGTGTGGAAAAAAAGAAGTGGATCACGCATGATGAGATGATGGATATTACGGTGATTGCCGAGTCTACCCCCGGTCCGATTGCGATCAATCTGGCGACATATGTCGGTTATAAACAGAAAAAAACGGCCGGAGCGCTGATGGCTACGCTGGGGATGGTTCTTCCATCTTTTTGCATCATATACATCATCTCCATATTTTTGGACAACTTCCTCGAAATCACATGGGTGGCAAGTGCTTTTCGCGGAGTCAAAATCGCTGTGGCACTGCTGATCTTCGACGCTGCGCTGAAAATGTTCAAAAAGATGAAAAAGAAGCCGTTTCCGCTTGTTATCATGTCGCTTTCTTTTGTTGCCATGATGATCATCAATATGTTTGCTCTGCGCATTTCGTCGATCGTGATTATGCTCACGGCTGCGCTGATCGGGCTGGTTGCATTTCTGGCTTGCGGGAACAACCGAAAGGAGGCAGTGAAGAAATGATCTATCTCGAACTGCTTATCGGTTTTCTTGAAGTCGGGTTGTTTTCGTTTGGCGGCGGATATGCAGCGATTCCGCTGATCAGAGATGTGGTTCTGTCGCATGGGTGGATGGATGATGCGACGTTATCGCATATGATCGCGGTAAGTGAAAGCACGCCCGGACCGATAATGGTGAATCTGGCAACATATGTCGGAAGCGAAAAAGGCGGGATCCTTGGGGCCTTCATTGCCACTACCGCAGTTGTACTTCCGGCATTTCTGTTCGTTCTCATCATTACGGCACTACTAAAAAAGTTCGTCAAGAACAAATACTTCCAGGCTGTACTTACCGGCATGAAACCCGGCATTATCGGTATCATCTTTGCGACAGGCATTTTCATGGCCATGCAAAACTGTTTCTGGAAGATAGAGGCCGGAGTGGATGCAGTAGCAATAGCACTTACTCTTTTACTGGGAGGGGTGTACTTCGGTTCCCGTAAGGTGATGGAAAAAGGACTCACACCCATACAGCTGATATGTATATCGGCCGGCATAGGTGTACTTGTCTATGGGGTTTAAAGGATAAACCAAATCAGAACAGTGCTCTGTAGATCAGATATGCGATTAGGGCGACTGCTGCGATTATTCCAAGAGTTATAAGCAGTTTTTTCAAAAACTTTCGGGGAGAAGGCATCGCGCAGGCGACTTTTCCCGTGTTTCCGTTTATTGCGACATCGTATTTTTTACCTTTGTAATTGACCGAAGCAAGATAGAACGGAGCAAGGATGTATTTGTATTTGGTTTTGGAATATTCGGTCTTATATCTTAAGTTCTGATATTTGTCGCCTTTAAACTCGCGCAACGCATGCTTGGGAATGGCTTTATCCAGGACTTTGGAAATCTCATATCGGGCGACTTCAAAACCATGTTTAAGTGTCATGGAATTTCGTTCTGCATAGTATCCGGCCATGTAATCGGGATGGAAAGGACGTATGGATGACGGACGGAATTCTCTGATCCTGTTTATCTGGCCGTTATGTGCTTTTGAATCGGCAAATACCTTAATGTCGGAAAAAGACCTTTCGTAGGATCCGCTTTTGGGTTTGTATATAATATTGTTATCACTGTCGCGATAACCGATCTCGATCTGATAATCAGATTCGGTATCAGTATCGAAACTGAAGTAGGGAAGATATACAGGAAACAGATTCTCAAGATCATAATGTTTCAGCTTCGGGAAAAAGAGTTCTTCCTCCAGATATCTCTGAAAAGACGATCTTGCTCTTTCTTCAGCTACTGAAAACGGAATGATTCCGGTTGGCCTCATGATGCTTCCGGCCGAGGCAGCGGGAATGATGTTTGTGGAACCGCAGAAAGGGCATGAGCCGGATATCTGCGCGGAATCATAGATCAGTTCGGCTCCGCAGCCGTCGCATGAAAGAAGCCTGCATTTATCTCCCAGGGTCGCCCTGTTGGAGTTAAGGATGTCGTTATATGCAATGCCCTCAACTTTAAGATCTTCATGCGCTTCGTAAGTGATCTCTTTGTACTTTTCGCAAAGAGAACAAAACAGTTTCTCGGATTTTGGATCATAAGTAAGGGTGCCGCCGCAATTAGGACATTTGCGCTCATTCCCGGGTATGGTTGCTGCTTTTTTGGAATCGTTATCGTCTGCCATATATAACACCTGTAAACATTAAAAACCGACCGAACAGCCTTATTATAGCAAATGCTTAAGTTGAGTTAAAGTTACTTACCGTTTATATGGCCATGTTCATTTCGGTTGTGCAGGTATCTATGATTTTGCCCTTCATTTGCGGACGGGTCCTAATGATATAATAAACAGGTGACGTGGCGTTCCCGTGGAATGTTGAATTTCCGCTTTATGGTTGGTTGCGGAAGATGCTTTAGGAAGGAAGAATCTCATGGGACTGTTTGATGGTGTAAAGAAGGAAAACGACGAAGCACAGGTGCTTTTGGAAAGGCATGAGAAAAAAGAACTGAACGATACAGATTTCTTAAAAGCATTCCGGGGAGTGGTGCTATATTATACGACTCCGGTCGGCGACCACAAAGATGGCGGCATGAGACTTTTCGCGATCCCGGGGCCGGACAATACCGGGTATATGCCTTTATTTCTTTCGGAAGAGGACATGCGGAATTACTACGATCAGGCGGGAAGAGTAGGATATATGATCATGAATGCTTCGTTCCTTCTAATCATCGAGGCAGCGGCGCAGGCAAACAGCGGAGATGCTCCCGTCAAGCTCGGATTGATGATCGATCCTCTGAAATATAAGGTAACGCTGGATGTCCCGATGATCGAACCGGTGATCCGGCTTCTTACCGAATAAACAAATTACAGATAAATAGTGAAAAACGCTTAATTTATCGGTATGGCTGAGTCACTTTGGGCGGATAAATAAGGGCGAAACGCACTTTTATCGGTATGGCGCCTGAGAACATTACCGATATAAATTCAGAATATAGATAATTATGGGTATGCAACAGGATAATCTTACGGATAGAATCTCGGGATCTGGTTTATTATCGGTAAGAAGCATACAGTAGCATCCGATAAAAATTCGAAAAAAGAGAGAATTATCTGCAAAAACTTGATAAGTAAAGCGTTGATGATTATACATATTCTGATGACAAATGAATCAATATCTCTGCTAAAATATTTGTATGGAACGCGATTTATTTGGACCCATTAAATCTTTCTTCGAAGAGCAGGGATATGTCTGTGACGGTGAGGTCAATGACATCGATATTTTCATGCAGAAAGAGGACGATTCTGTTGCCGTTGAGCTGAAGCAGACGCTTGATTTCCGGGCGATCCAGCAGGCGGCACTGAGGCAGAAGATCGTGGAAACGGTTTATATCGGTACATTTATGCCGAAGGACCGCAACTCTGCCTCTTTCCGCGACAAACTCTATCTTCTGAAACGCCTAGGTATCGGGCTGATCGCTGTTTCCAAAAGAACCCGTAATGTGACGGTGCTTTCCGAGCCGGTCGTAAGTGAACTGTCGGTTTTTCAGGCACGGAACAAGGGAAAAAAGAAAGCACTGGAAAAAGAGTTTCAGAGAAGACGCATCAAATCCAATACCGGCGGCGTGACCGGGGTCAAGCTTATGACCAGATACCGGGAGGATGCGCTCCTGGTTCTGAATGCGCTGTTTGTGCTTGGCGGAGAAGCCGCCCCGAAAGACGTCAAGAGACTTTCCTTTGTCGATAAGGCTGCCAACATCTTGCGGGATAACCATTACGGGTGGTTTTCGCGCGTCAGGAGCGGTGTGTATTCGATCACGGATTCCGGCTACCAGGCGATCGATGAATATGAAGAAACGATCAATCTTCTAAAAGCAACGCCAAGGGATTGAGACGTCATACTTCAACGCTTTATTGCTTAACAGTTGAACACACGGTTAATTTTCTTGAGTATCTTGTTAGGATATCTCTTGCTTTTGGAACTGCTGGATAAAGAGTTCTAAAATGATCAGTATTCTTATATCGAAAAGTATAAAGCCGTCGGATGACAAAATCAGAAATATATAAGACTATGTCTTGCAAAACTTACAGGCACTTTCTGAGAAAACGAACCAGAAAGTGTCTTTTTATACTTGACGTGTAGTCAATGACTACATATTATATAAACAGAAGTACACGCATTGACTACACTGAGGAGACGCATATGAGAAAAGAAACATACAACCTCGAAGGCATCGAGATTGAAGTAGAAGTATTCGACGAGAGTGATAAGGATGCTAAGCGTCGTCGGTTAGCCTATTGCTTTAGAATTATCAGAGAAATGTCCGGAATGAGCAGGATCGATTTTTCTGAGTGGTTGGGTGTACCTTATCGTACTATGCAGGAGTGGGAATTAGGCCGAAGAGCCATGCCGGAATATGTTTTGCGGTTGATTGCTTATAAGGTTAAGAATGAATTCCGGGAAGAATAGGGTGATCTGTAATTCTTAGTATATAGATCCGAAAATGATCGAGAAATAGGCTATGTGATATTGACGAGTTGAGATATATCTCATATAATAATTTCAGAAGAGGAATCTTTATGGCGTTTAAAATTGAATTCTATTCAAGAGGTGACGGAAATGAACCCGTGGCAGACTTTTTAGATTCAATAGATAATAAGATGTCTGCTAAACTGGTCGGACTTATGGAAATACTGGAAGAAAAGGGACCCAATCTTAGGCTGCCTTATTCCGAGCATATTGAGGATGGAATTTTTGAACTTCGCTGTAAGCAAGGAAGCAATATCACAAGAGTACTGTACTTCTTTTATGTAGGGAAGAAGATAGTTGCAACAAATGGATTTGTTAAGAAAACGCAAAAGACTCCGGCGAGAGAACTAAAACTGGCAAAAGAGCGTCGTGCTGATTGGCTAAGCCGCCATAAGGAGGTCTGATATGAATCTAAAAGAGTATAAAGAAAAAAAGATGAATGATCCGGAATTTGCCAAGGCGTATGAAGAGATTCAGCCGGAGATGAATGTAGTTCGTGCAATTATAGATGCTCGGATCTCGCAGAATATGACGCAGAAAGAATTGGCTGAAAGAACCGGGATCGCTCAGACTGAGATCAGTAAGTTGGAAAACGGAACCAGAAATCCTTCTATAAAACTATTGCAGAGACTTGCCGATGGAATGGACATGGTCCTGAATATATCGTTCACGCCCAAAGCCGGAGCAAGAAAATGAAACAGCGGTCAGCCGCCATGAATATAACGGGCATTGTATTCCATATTGATCTCGGAAATTTCTTTCTTCTCGGACAATCGTCAGACCACGCTATCCTTGAGCCTGTCGAAAGCTTCTTTTGCAGTTGCTCTTACGGTCGGATCGTTATCGGAAAACGCAAGTTTCTTAACATATTCCTCGCAGTGCTTGGCGTGGATATCTGCTGCTGCGGTAGCTGCTGCAGATCTGACCATAGGATCCGAATCTCGTAATAGCGGGATCAGAGCCATCCCGGAGTCATATGTCGGAATCATGGCAAGAGTCATCGCTACGGTAACTCTTACTTCCGGATCCGGATGATCACTGAATTTGAGTACCGCACCAAGTTTTTGCTTGTTGCCGAGCTTTATGATCTTATCTTTTAATGCCTCTGAAGATGCCATTTTCTATTCGCTTCCTTCTTCGATGTTTTTGTCTTTGGAACAAAAACCGGGCACTTTTGTTGCCTTGCACTACGACTATATTGTACAGGTCATTTCCTATAACTGCATTATATCACGCTGCAGAGCTGTTGGCGAATCAGATGAAGAAAAGAATTAAGGAAACGGAAAGAGATCATTCGACTACAGATCGAAAGCATGCCGGAGCTTTTTATATGATTAATGTAAATGCTATAATGTGCAGGAAGAAATGGCGTGCCCATTGAATGGGGTTTGTGGCATTTAGTGATCGGGGTTGCTGATTAAGGAGGAAAATATGACGGAACAATTGAAAAAGGCAATGAACGAGAGGCACACAGTCAGAAAGTTTGACGGGACGTCTTTATCTGACTCCGAGAAAAGCACTCTTCGATCGAGAGTGGATGAGTTAAATCAGAAATACGATCTTTCCATCGTTCTTCTCGAAAGTGAGAAGACGCCGGTGAATTTTATCGGTAAAGTCGTTCTGGGCGGAGCGGGCGTAAATACCTATTTCGTTCTGGCGGCAGATGACCGCGAAGGCATAGATGAAGTGCTCGGATATGCCGGATCTGACCTGTGTCTTTACGCACAGATGAATGGCCTCAATACCTGGTGGATGGCCGGAACTTTTAACAGAAAATATGTGGAAACCCAGGTCCGGGGCAAGAAGATCGTAAGCATCATCGCCGTAGGTCACGGCCAGACACAGGGCGTACCGCATAAGAGCAAGGATAAAGATCAGGTCAGCAGCTATACGGGCGAAGCACCGGAGTGGTTTGAAAACGGTGTTGCGGCAGCGCTTCTTGCGCCGACGGCACTGAATAAACAGGATTTCCATATCTCCGGTGAAGGCAGAAAGGTGTCTCTGACGTATAAAAACGGGCCGATGTCCGGCATTGACAAGGGGATCGTAAAGCATCACTTTGAGCTCGGCGCAGGGCTCGAAAACTTCGAGTGGGTATAACTACCATCGAGTAAGAATGCCGGCTGCACTGATTTGAAGCTGCTATTTGATATATATGCTTGTGCCTATATGCTAGCGCCTATATAATTGTAATATAGGGTATAAAAAGTTTTTGCAACAAGAATAGATCCGCAATCGTCTAATAGGTGAAGTGCTTTTTGCGATGAAGGAGGGTGGATCGCATGAAAACATATATCAAAGTCTGGGGCATTATCATACTGGTTGTGAATATGCTGGTGTTCGATTGCCTGCTTTTTGGCGGCGATGAGCTGATCACACGCGGTCAGGAATTCGAAAAAGTGTATCCCTGCAACACCATTAGTGTGGTGTATTCTGAAATCGGTCCAGATGTGAATCCCGCCCGTGTTGAAGAGTATGACGATTTTGAACCTGTAAGTAATGAGCCTAGTTTAAGGAGAGTCGGAGGCAGCGGTGTTCTGATATACGCCATTGGGATTCTTGCTATCATTAATGTCATCCTCGCCGGAATCGCGTTCTTTGTTTATCTGATCTGTGATTATATGAACAGCAAACTGTATGTGAGCGCTTTTTCCATGGTCGGGCTGGTCCTTTTTCTGTTCGGCTCCGGATTTGTCTGCATGAGTTATTACAAATTCATCAAACAGCCGGGCAAAATTGTCGGTGAGATCCATTACAATGCGCCGATCATTTATCTTTACGATGATCAGGAGCGTGAGGCGACAGTCAAGCTGGATCTGAACGGTGATCTGACTTGTACTTATCCGAAGTATAACGAGGAGACCGGCTGGATCGTGAAGACTTCTGCTGACGGAGTTCTCACGGATGCAAACGGCCGTCAATACGAGTATCTCTACTGGGAAGCAGATTTGAACACGGTGCCGGACTTCTCCAAGGGCTTCTGCGTGCGCGGTGAAGATTCTGCCGCTTTCTTGGAAAAAGCACTTTCCGACATGGGTCTTACTGACACGGAAGCAAATGCTTTCATTATGTACTGGCTTCCGCAGCTGGAAGAAAATCCATACAACGTGATCTCGTTCCAGAGCGAGACATATGAGAACGCGGCGAAGCTGGATGTTGATCCGGTTCCGGATACAGTGGTCCGTGTGAATATGGTCTTCTACGGATCTGATGAATATGTTGAGTTAGAAGCACAGGATCTTACTTCGATGAATCCTGCAGTCTCCGAGCGCGAAGGTTTCGTCCTCGTAGAGTGGGGCGGCGGCAAACTCGGATAAACCTGATAGATGACTTCTAAGGCGATGACAAAATGAAGGTGGACTAGATGAGAAGGTATATCGTAATTTGGCTTGTTGTAATACTGTTGGTAGATATGGCGGCTTACGGGATTATGGTCAGTACAGGCGGAAGCTTTATCAAGAGTAACGTTGAGTACAAGAAAATATACCCATGCGTTGATGCTTATTTAGAGACATATTACGATGAAATAACCGGTGAACATTCGATAGGGCCGAGTAAAGAATATTACGATGCAGAACCCAGTATCCATGAATCCCAAAAACACAGTGTGTACATATACTATACGGAGATCATTGTTATCTTAGATATCTTGCTCGCCGGAGTTGCTGTTTTTCTTTATATTATCTTCACCAATAGAAATGATAGAGCGGATGTGAGTCTTGGATGCTCGTTCCTTTTTGTGCTTTTCCTAGTTGGATTCGGTTTTTTCGGGTTCTATTATCTCCATACTATTACTACTCCGGGCGAAATCATTGAAGTCCACTACGCTGCGCCGATCATCTATCTTTACGATGAACAGGAGCGCGAGGCGACGGTCAAGCTCGATCTGAACGGTGAACTGACTTGTACTTATCCGAAGTATAACGAGGAAACGGGCTGGGTCGTAAAGACTTCTGCTGACGGAGTTCTCACGGATGCAAACGGCCGTCAGTACGAGTATCTCTACTGGGAAGCAGATCTGAATACGGTGCCGGACTTTTCTAAGGGTTTCTGCGTGCGCGGAGAAGATTCCGCCGCTTTCCTGGAAAAAGCACTTTCCGACCTGGGTCTTTCTGACACGGAAGCGAATGCTTTCATTATGTACTGGCTCCCGCAGCTGGAAGAGAACCCATATAACATTGTTACATTCCAGACCGAGACATATGAAAATGCAGCAAAACTTAATGTTGATCCGATTCCGGATACGGTCGTCCGTGTGAATATGGTCTTTTACGGATCTGACGAATATGTTGAGTTAGAAGAACAGGACCTTACTTCGATGAATCCTGCAATCTCCGAGCGTGAAGGATTCGTCCTCGTCGAGTGGGGCGGCGCCAAACTCGCGTGAATGCCGAAAAGCGGCCTGCGATGGCGGTTTCGGGCCCGGCTAAATGCGCGTCGGACCCGGTCCGTGATGCGCGGCAGGTGCTTTTCGAGAAGTAAAGAAAAATATACAGTCCGATTTTCAAAAGTGTAAAGAGTACTTGAGCAAAATGATCTGAAAGTGCTTTGGGGAGTGCTTTTGGAACTGCTGTTTTATTCGCAAAAAATGACAAATATTTCTGTTGTCTTACATATTGAACAAATTTATGTGATTATTCGCCCTATCTATTGATTAATTAACAGAAAGTTCATAAACTGGCTTTTGATATTATCAAAAAAAGGGTGTTGTATGAAAAACTTAATAAAACGAATTTCTTCAGTTGTTGTAGCAGGCGCTTTAGTTCTCGGCTCGGTTGCCATCCTTCCCGGTACTAAAAAGAAAGTGGTCTATGCGGCGGAACCGAAATATGATTCTGCCAATCTGGTCAACTATGCGACGATCATGGGGCGCGCGGTTGACTATGGTATCGTTTCACAGTCGATCACGCAGAGTATGCATATGGAGACGACCTTTGCGACGTATTCGTACGGTCGTACCGTGGATACCACGACGGACGTCGACCTGACCAATGCCAAGACGGCCCAGTTCATTATCGGTGAGGTCACAAGCACCGGCCAGCTGGGTTCGCTTAAGTTTGGTAAAGTCCGTACATCGACCGGTCACGTTTTTGTCGAGAACATGAGTATCACCCTTTCGGAAGGCATGGATCCGAACAGATACATCAAGTATCAGGATGATGTCGCGCAGACGACGAAATTCAATTATTCATACCGCACGAAAAAAGAGATCCAGGAAAGCATCGACACGGTCATCGACCATGCACGTGATGAATCCGGTGAGATGGTCACACGCACCGGAGATGCAGACTACGTTCTGGATTCTACAAATAACAGTCTTGTTTCCGTAAACGGATTCATCACTACGATCAACATCGATGATCCCAAGTACGATAACAAAGTCGTCTATATCAATTTGGACGATGCGAAATTCAAAAATCTCTTAAGAGCATGGGCACAAGAACCGAACGGTCATCATCTGGATATCAATAAGAGATCCAGTACGGTCATCGTTTTCACTTCTGCGAAGAAAGAAGCCATTACTCTCGGTAAGGTCAGCGTATATGCAAAGGATTCTCCGCTTTATGCTTCTGCGGCATCTACCGGGGTCCACGATTACGATTCCTATGCTTCAGTAACGACATATAGCGGCAACCAGTCTTCGCATAATGCTTATGTCGATAAGGAGATCGCCCAGAAACTTATCTGGAATATCACGGGATCCAATGACATTACCATCTCAAGTAATGCCGGAACGTTCCTTTGTCTTGCAGGTGATAAGAATAACCGGAATGTAAAGGTGAAACTTACCGGAAACCCCTGTGCCGGCTGGCTTGTCGTAAACGGTAATGTAAAGAACGAATGCGAATATCACTATATTTACGGCGGTAACAGCCAGAGCCAGCAGAGCGAAGGCGAAGGCCAGATGCACTTCGTTGCCCGTAAAGGCTTTACGACGAAATATGCCGACAAAGACCATATCGCTCCTTATGTCGACAATTCAGTTGCTTTTAAAGAAGGAGACTATCAGTTCTTCTGGCAGGAGTATACAGATGACACTTTCAGTACTCCTGTAGGACAAAAATCGACTGTCAAGGTAAAGGACACCAGTTACATGGAATTCCCGACGGTTACTTTTGTCAAGAATACACCCTCGGATCCTCACAATGTAACAGCGGTGGGCAATAACTTCTATTTCAGAATTACGGAAGATCCGTCGAAGTCTCTTTCCGGCATCAAGAATTCAGCCGGTCATATCGATGTATGCTTAAATGCATATGTTTCCGATACGGGCGTGATCAAGTTCAAGATGCAGTCCGTTACCATGATCGGTGCGGATGACAGCCATCTTATCCAGTACGATAAAAACGGTACCTGGGGCTCTTCTACTGACTGGGTCGATGTCGTTAATACCAGATTCGATCTCGGTGCTTTCTTTAATAAGATCCAGGTCCCGGGTTACATGACCATCACCAAGACCATCGAAGGCGACGTTACGGAAGAAGACCTCAACGGATTAACATTCACCGTAACCGACGGCGGTGCTTTTACCAAAGTCTATAAACTGGGTAAGGATTTCACGAAGAATCCCACGACCGGAATCTATGAACTGACAACTCCTATTACCGTCCCGGATGCTGAGACACAGTATACGGTCACCGAGACTTTGTATTCTCTCGACGGATACAAGCTCGAAGAAGTCAGCTACAAAGTGGACGGCGGCGCGAAAAAGGATAGCGATGAGGCGACTCTTGATTCCGTAAGCACTGATTCCGGAAATCCGACGACAGTTGCTTATACGGACTCGTATACACCTTTGGGAACTCTTACAGTCAAAAAGACTGCGAAAGATGATAATAATACAACTATAAACTACTATTATGAGTTCTCCGTTAAGAACAGCGCAGGTCAGTACTTACAGGCCGATAAGAAGACGTTTGGTGCTAAGGAAGTTTTCTTTACAATCGGCACGGACGAAACGGTTGAATTTAAGGACATTCCTGTTGACGAATATACGATCACAGAAAAAACAAATGATTTGTTTGTTTATGGTTATACCTTTGAGGCAGCCAGCAGTATTACTAGCGGAAAGGCTGATGTAACCAAGAAAGCCAATACTGATTTCACGTTGGACAATAGATTCACGATGGATCGCGGTTCTTTGACCGTCAAGAAGACTGCGACGGATAACAATGGCAATTCCGTAGAAGGAACATTCAAGTTCACGATTTCCACCCCGATGAGAGGTTATCTGCAGGCTGACGGTTCGTTTGGTAATACCATTCATTACTTTACTATCAGCGACGGCGAGAGTATGACCTTTGATAATCTGCCTGTCGACAATTACAATGTCACAGAGGATCTTAATAGCGTAAGCGTTACCGGCTATACATTTAACTCTACCGATAGTAAATACTCGGTTCTCGGTAAAGTAACCAAGAATGGTAATACTAATGCAGAGCTGGTAAACAAGTACACGCAGGATGTCGGAGAACTCAGAGTAACAAAGACGGCTCAGGATAATCACAATACGAATGTATCCGGATCTTTCGAGTTTTCCGTTAAGAACAGCAAGGGTCAGTACCTGCAGGCAGACAAGAAGACTTTTGACACCACAGAAGTATTCTTCACTGTTGAAGCAGGATCCTATACACCTTTCGAAAAACTTCCTGTCGGAAAATATACAGTAACAGAGAAAACGGATTCTATCTCTGTTGAAGGTTACACATTTACATCAACAGGCAGTACAACTTCTGATTCAGTGACGGTAGCCAAGGATACAACTGTTGAAGTTAAGTTGATCAACAACTTCATTCAGGATCTCGGCTCTCTTACTGTTGCCAAGATCGCAAAGGATAACAACTTTGCTGATGTAGCAGGTGTATTCGAGTTCTCTGTAAAGAACAGCAAGAACCAGTATCTCCAGTCTGATGAGAAGACATTTGGCGGCACTGAAGTTTTCTTCAGCGTTGAAGCCGGATCTTCAAAGACGTTTACGGATCTTCCTGTAGGTGATTACACGATCACAGAGAAAACTGATTCCATTAACGTTCCCGGTTATACATATAACGCCCTCACAAGCGTTACAAGCGTAGCAGGAAAAGTATCAAAGACCACAACTGCCAATTCGACAGTTACTTTGACAAACATTTTCACTAAGGATGTCGGCCGTCTTACAGTATCGAAGACTGCAAAAGACAACAATGGAAATGATCTGAATAGAACTTTCAGTTTCTCAGTCAAGAACGATGCCGGTCTTTATCTGCAGGATGATATGACGACTTTTGGTACAGATGAATACTTCTTTAGTGTAGCTTCAGGTTCATCTGTCGTATTTGAGAAGCTTCCTGTTGATGAGTATACGATTCAGGAAGATCTGAGCTCTGTCGATATTGCAGATTATACGTTCAGAATGGATACCAGCATCTATCATATTGAAAAGACAGTATCCAAGGACAGCGATGTGAAAGCAGAGCTGATCAACTATTACAAGCAGGATGTCGGGACACTTAAAGTTACGAAGACTGCGATCGACGATAAGAACCGGGACGTTATCAGCACATTCCTGTTCTCTGTTAAGAACAGCGCCGGTCTTTACCTCCAGGCAGATGAGAAGACCTTTGCTGCTACTGAAGTGTTCTTTTCGATAGATACATCAGAGACGAAGGAATTCATTAATCTCCCTGTCGGAGAATATACGATTGCCGAGAACACAGATAAAGTAAATATCGATGGCTATACATTCTTGATCGATGACAGTGACATAACCGTATCTGCCACTATCGCTAAGGACGGCACTTCTTCCGCCGCCCTGAACAATAAGTTCACTTTTGATGTCGGCCAGCTTACCGTAATCAAGGAGGCAATCGACAACTATAACAATACTGTTGACGGAACATTTAAATTCTCGGTAATGAACAGTAAGGGCAAGTATCTGCAGTCGGATAAGGAGACTTTTGGTGACTCTGAATACTTCTTTACCGTAACAACCGGTACGCCGACTGTCTTCCCGGAACTTCCTATTGGTAAGTACACCATAACGGAAGATACTTCATCTGCCGACGTTTCTGGTTATACGTTCTTACAGAGCATAAGTACAACGACTGTCGAGACGAATGTCGTCAATCTCATCAATGTAAATGCAAAGCTCACAAATAAGTACGAAATGCAGCTTGGTTCCTTGCAGATCACCAAGGCTCTGGGGTCCAATGCTCCTCGTGCAGCTGCTTCAAAGACTTATACATTTACAGTAACCGGCCCGAACGGCTACAGCGCGACAGTACAGATAACCGGTGCCAGATCTGAAACATTAACTGATCTTATTCCGGGTACTTACACAGTAACCGAAGATGAGAACGGTGCCGCGATTTCCGGCTACTATCTTTCTGTAACAGGCGGCGGTTCTGTCAAAGTTCTTCCAAACGATGTTGCTACTATAACAGTAACAAATGACTTTACAGAAATCCTCGGAAGCCTGACAGTTAAAAAGGAAGTAAACGGCGCACCGGCAAGTGCGGCGGATAAGTTATTCCGGTTCGCAGTAATGGGTCCGAACAGATACATCACTTTTGTCGATCTGAAGGCCGGTGAGCAAAAGACCCTGACCGACCTGCCACTCGGCACATATACCGTGACCGAGCTCAGCACCGATGCAATGGGCAAAGCTCAGATCAAAGGCTATACACTGGCTGTATCCGGTGAAGGTGCTGTCGAACTGACGACAGCAGACTTGGATGTAGAAGTAACAATCACGAATGCTTACACAGAGATCCTCGGTAGCCTGACTGTTAAGAAGGAAGTTACAGGCGCACCGGCAAGTGAAGCGAATAAGACATTCGAGTTCACAGTTACCGGTCCGAACAGCTACAGTGAGACATTCAAGCTGAAGGCTGGCGAGACAAAGACCCTGACCGATCTGCATCTCGGCACATATACCGTGACTGAGAATGGCACCGATGCAAATGGCGCAGCTCAGATCTCCGGCTACGATCTGGTAGTTGCAGGTGAGGGTGCAGTTGAACTGACAGTTTCTGCAAAAGACGGATCCGCAACTGTATCTAATGCATATACTCAGCAGAAGGGTGTCCTGATCGTTTCAAAGACTGCAAAAGATGACAGCAATAAGGACGTTAACGGAACATTCTACTTCTCTGTAAAGAACAGTAATGGCCAGTACCTCCAGGTAGACAAGAAGACATTTAATACAGGAGAAGTCTTCTTCGAGATCATGGCCGGAGACTTTATGGAATTTACAGATATTCCTGTTGATACATATACGATTACTGAGGATACAGCGACAGTAAATGTAACAGGCTATGACTTCCTTACATCAGGAAGCACTACAGAAGCAAATGCCAGTGTTACGAAGAATACAACAGCACAGGCAGACCTGGTAAATAATTACCGGAAACATTTAGGAACGTTGACTGTTTCTAAGACCGCTAAGGATGACAAAAATGCTGATTTAACAGGAACATTCGAGTTCTCCGTAAAGAACAGCGAAGGAAAGTTCCTGCAGGCAGATGAGAAGACATTTGATACCGCAGAAGTCTTCTTCACCGTTGATGCCGGATCTTCCAAGGTGTTTGATAATCTTCCTGTTGGCGAATATGTCGTTACAGAGAAGACAACAAATATCTCTATCTCCGGTTACACATTTGATTCAGTCAACAGTAGAACAAATGGCAGCGCGACTGTAACCTTGAATGGAACTGCTGAAGTGGAGCTCATCAACAAGTTTACTCTGGATCTCGGTTCCTTGACGATCACCAAGGCCCTTGGTACCAATGCTCCTAGTGCAGCTGCTTCAAAGACTTATGAATTTACAGTAACCGGCCCGAACAACTACAGTGCGACATTTGAACTGAAGAATGGTGAGTCCAAGACTCTGACTGATCTGGTTCTCGGTACCTACACTGTAACTGAGAACGGCACAGCTGCAAATGGCGCTGCTCAGATCTCCGGCTACGATCTGGTAGTTAGTGGTGAAGGCAATGTTGAACTGACAGCAGCCGAAAAGGATAAGACCGCGACAGTAACCAATGCTTACACGCAACAGAAGGGTGCCCTGATCGTTAGAAAGACTGCAAAAGATGACAGTAATAAGGACATTACCGGAACAGTCGAGTTCTCTGTAAAGAACAGCGAGAACCAGTATCTCCAGGCGGATGAGAAGACCTTTGGTACTACTGAAGTATTCTTTACTGTTGATGCAGGAACTATTAAGGAGTTTTCTGACATTCCTGTAGGTACCTATACCGTTACCGAGAAAACGGATTCTATCTCTGTTGCGGGTTACACATTTACATCAACAGGAAGTACAACTTCTGTTACAGAGACTGTGACCAAGGGGGCTGCTACTGAAGCAGGGCTCATCAACAGATTTACTCAGGATCTCGGATCCTTGGAAATCACCAAGGCCCTGGGTACCAATGCTCCTAGTGCAGCTGCTTTAAAGACTTATACATTTACAGTTTCCGGCCCGAATGGCTACAGCGCGATCGTACAGATAGATGGTGCAGGATCTGAAACATTAACTGATCTTGTTCCGGGTAGATATACGGTAACTGAAAATGAGACAGATGCTGCTATTTCCGGCTACGATCTGGTAGTATCCGGCGGTGGAGCAGTCGCAGTTGTTGCAAACAATGTTGCTACAACAACGATCACGAATAGTTACACTGAGGTCAAGGGAAGCCTGACAGTCACAAAGACTGTTACAGGTGCACCGGCGAGTGAAGCGGACAAGGAATTCGAGTTCACAGTAACCGGCCCGAACAACTACAGTGAAACATTCAAACTGAAGGCTGGCGAGTCCCAGACTCTGACCGATCTGGCTCTTGGTACTTACACTGTAACTGAGAATGGCACAGCTGCTAATGGTGCCGCTCAGATCAGCGGATATACACTTGTCGTTTCCGGCGAAGGTGATGTCACTCTGACTGCTGCAAACAAAGACGGATTTGCGAATGTGACGAATGCTTACAGCAAAGATGTTAAGGGCAGCCTGACAGTAACCAAGACAGTCACAGGCGCACCGGCAAGTGCTTTTGACAAGGAATTCGAGTTCACGGTAACCGGCCCGAACAACTACAGTGAGACATTCAAGCTGAAAAACGGCGAGAGCAAAGTTCTTAGTGACCTGGTTCTTGGTACATATACCATCGCTGAGAACGGCACGGCAGCTGATGGTGCGGCTCAGATCAAAGGTTATACACTTGCCGTATCCGGCGACGGAGATGTTACACTGACAGCTTCCGATAATGCTAAGACTGCGGCAGTGACGAACACCTACGCGGAGACGAATGAAAAGACATCTGTATCGATCCAGAAGGTATGGGACGATAACAATAACCAGAATGGTGATCGTCCGGCAAGCCTGACTGTAACACTCAGTAACGGTCAGAGCGTGGTACTGGATGACAGCAACGCATGGTCGGCAACAGTCAATGACCTTCCGAAGTATGAAAACGGTTCTGAGATCGTCTACAGCTGGTCGGAAGAGCAGGTGCAGGGATATAGGATGAGCAGTAACGTCAAGGATCAGAACGATCCGTCGAAGACGATCATCACAAATACCTACGATGCTTCTTCCGTACAGACAAGTGCGACAGTCAAGAAGGTATGGGACGATAACAACGATGCAGCTGGTCTGAGACCTTCCGGCCTGGTAGTCTATCTGCTCCAGAACGGTACGCAGATCGATACCTGCACTCTGAATGAGCAGAACGGCTGGACCGCAACGGTCAACAACCTTGCGAAGTACGATGCTACGAATGCTGAGTATGTTTATTCCTGGACAGAGGAGACGATCACAGTAACAGGATATGCGCTTGAAAGTGCAACCGTCAGTGATACGACAACAACGCTCACGAATAAGTACACGGCACCGGCTCCGGTACTCGGCAGCCTGAAGATCAAGAAGGCTCTTGCAGCCGGAGCTCCGACGGATGCTTCTTCGATGACGTATCACTTCACGATAACCGGCACAAAGGGTTATACAACCACTGTCGATATCCAGGGTGAAGGTGAGGTTGTTCTGGATAACCTCGAACTTGATACATACACCGTTACCGAGGATACAGCTTCTGCAGCCATCAGCGGATACACACTGAGTGTTACAAACAACGGTGCGACGGTTGTGATCAACAGCGCAAATCAGGAAGAGTGTGTGATCACGAACACCTACAAGAAGGACGTACAGACGACGCCGGATCCGACGGGTACTACCCCGACAGGAACAGAACCTACCGGCACTGAGCCGACAGGCACAAAGCCCAGCGGAACGAAGCCGTCGGTGGAATCTCCGTACAGCGAAGTACAGGAGCCTTCCGAGACTACACCGACTCCGACAACGGCACCTGACAAGAAGATCGATTCCGTATCGATCGATGACAAGCCGGTATCTCCGGACGACTTTACGGAGAAGCCGGATGGTACGGTAGAGTTTAGTTCCAATACGATCGAGGGTCTTACACTTGGTGTACACCGCGCATTAATCAAGTACAACGACGGAACCACCATCACGATCGAATTTGAAGTTGTCAGCTCTGCAGGAAGAGGCAGAAGCATCGTAAAGACCGGTGATACTGCTAAGAGCAATCTGGTTCCGGCAGCGGCATTCCTCTCCATTGCAGTTGCGGCAGTTGCCATCGTGATCTTCAGAAGACGCCGCACGGAGCGTGACGCAGATTAAGCGGACATCGCATTAAGTCACATTAAGCAACAAAGAATCGGGGCTGTCTCAGGATGAATGAGGCAGCCTCTGTTCTATTAGCAACTGTGAAAATCCAAGTAATGGTCAATGTAATGGTCAATGTAAATCGTTTCGAGATTGACCATTACATAGACTTCCTGTAAAAATCCAAGTAATGGTCAATGTAAAACGTTTCGAGATTGACTGTTACTTGGAATTGGTTTATTTCCCATCTTCAGAATGGTTACTGTTGCCTCTTATGCATTTTCGTGCGATTTCTTTTTCTTCATTATTAAGTAAAATGATGTGCCGAGAAGAATCACTGCCGACGCTGATATGGCGATAATGATCCGCGTATTCAGGCGGTCCGACTCTTTTTCAATCAGCTCCTTATAGTCCTGCTCGATCGAGTTATAGGGAACTATCCGTTCCGGGGCCAGGAGGATCCCCTGCAAGTCATTTTTCAGATCGCTTTCGTCAAATCCTTCTTCGGGAAGGATGATCATGTCTGACATATAGCTCCAGGCGGACTTGTGGCCATATTCATCGGTCATGGAAGCGACCACTCCATAGTAGGTGCTCACTTCCCCGTCAAAAAGGCTGTTTTCGATTTTCCGTTCATCGCTGATGGAAGAAAGAAGCGATTTCAGTTCCGCAGGATCGCCCTGGGCGCCTACTGCCAGAAGAGGCTTTTCTTCCGGGATGAATCCGGCTACTTCACAAGAGAAGAAGGAATAGGAATGATCCTCGTCCATCCGAACTACCCAGATCTTATCTCCGGTCTTATACTTTTCTTTTGCATCTTCTCCGAGAAGGATCTGATTCGGAAGGAGACTTCTAAGGACTGTTCCGTCCGATAAAGTGATCGGATAGCGGAGAGCTCCGTCTTGCCTGCATAAGACAGAAGCCAGCGCCAAAGACGCATCGTCCGATTCTAAAAACCACGATTCTTCCGACATCTTACGATAATCTTCGACAGGGATATGCCCGTCGAGCATATATCTTTTGGCCTCTTCCGGAATGTACTTTTGGATCCCGGTAAATATGCTGAAAGAGTATCTGGGATAGACTTCCTTAACTGAGGGGCAGTTTTCACAACGGGAAACCAGTTCTCTCTGTGCCTGCTCCGTGTTAACGGCATCTGCGATCATAGGTACATAATAAATTGCACTTCCGGAAAGACCCGCATCAGATCCGACCTTGAGGACTTCCTTTAAATCAGACTTTTCACGCACTGCTTTCAGACAGACGTGAAAACTTCCGATGAGACACAAAGCCACGATCAGTATAGCGACCAGAGTTTGAAGATATTTCTCATCAGAAGCCTTTTGGTCCATGAATTTTCTTCTCCTAATAAAACAACAGAGGTGATGAAAAACCATTCCTCTGTTGCCTTGCATTTTTGTCGATTATTTATATCTTTATATAAGCACAGAAATGTCGCTCCTTTTCCGGAATGACAAAATTTAACGGATTTTTGTAAAAATTTACGTTTTTCAGTTTTTGCAAAGAGGGGAGATCTCTTTGCAAAGTCTTGTAGTGCTATAATTATGCTTGCCTGTTTCGAAGGATCGATCCTTCAGAAACGGCTAGTAAGGAGATTAGAAACGAAGCATGATTTATCAGAAGAATTCCTATGTCACGGGAAGCATGTGTGACAGTAAACTGAAGCTTTCGATCCTGGCGGCGGATGAGATCGTGGAGAATGCCGTTACGGAGCTGATGGGCGATCTCGGCATCGATGGGATCGTGGCGATGGAAAAGTATAAGGCGATGTGGCTCATTGCCAAGAACAGTTTCCTGTTTTACCGCCGGCCGGTATGGCGGGAGGCGTTTTCCGTAAGGTGTTTTATATCGAAGTTTTCTGCGGTGAAACTGGTCCTTGATACGATCGTGGAGGGCAAAGAAGGAGAGAAATTCCTTCATGCCCGAACCGAACTTGCGGCGATCGATCTTGAAGGCGGTAGGATCCGGAAAGCCGAGACAGTAGGTTTTACGCCGGACATGGCGCATCCTTCGGAGGAGGAAGGCCCTGAGTTCACGAGATTTCCGAAGACGGGGACCGAGCCTGTGGACTCGATCGTGGTCCGCTCCACGAGCCTCGATTACTGCTACCACACGAACAATATCGAATATGTGCGTTTTATGCTGAACACCTATGATATCGAGCATTTCAAGACCCACGATCCAGTGAAACTGGAGATCCACTACGGCGGACAGTCTTTCGCGGGAGAGAAGCTGGACATCGAGAAAATGGCGACCGAAGACGGAGATCTTTTCAGGATCGTAAGAGACGGAAATGAGATCACGTCCTGCAGAATCGCCTGGGCAGAATGAACCTCACGCGAATTTCGTATCTGAAATCTGTTATGTTAAAATGAAATGCGGATGTAGTATTTATGTTTATTCGGGGATGAAATATCGATGATCTGAGGAAGGAATCCAGAGATATGGCGTATTCGCATCTGCCTTTTGAACAGTATTTTATCAACACCAGCGACGATTTTAACCACACGGGCCGGGCGACCTGCGACGTCAAGTACATCCCCGTCCGCTATTCGTGCAACAAGATGGAGAAGTTTTTCCATATCGAGCACGAAGTCAATTACGAGATCCACTACGAAGAAGACCGCGACGTCATCCAGCTGAATTTCGAGAAGAGCTCGGGATTTACGGACTGGTTTGCGAACATATTCGAATTCTCAAGTAAATACTACGACGCGATCACCTACGAGGAGCGCCCCCTGCAGCTTCGCGTCCATCACGGCTGGGGCGTCATGTATAAGACCATCAAAAGAGAAGTCCGCTCGAAGTGGAAAGAACTGCACGAAAAGCACCCGTCGGCGGAGACCGAGGTGGTCGGCTGGTCACTGGGTTCGGGTCAGGCCATTTTGTGCTGTCAGGATCTAAACTATAACTTCGGTGTCAAACCGCATCTTTTTACTTACGGCAGCGTCCGTCCGTTTAAGGGCAAACGCTCGAATTCCTCTCGCCTGAAAAGCTACCTGGATACGGTCTGCACGGAGTGCTGGAACTTCGCGGACATCAATGACATCGTGACCTATATGCCGCCGTTTAGAGGCTTCGTCATGATCCGCCGCGTGGATATCAGCGAAGAAAAGAAGAGGACATTCTTTAAACTTCTGAAACCGAAGCGCTTTCACACGACCTATGACCATTCGAACCTGTATTCGAAGCTGCTCGAGCGTGTCCGCGCGTACCGGAAAGCTTGATATGAACGTAGTTGGGGATGCTATGAAATATGATATAGTTGGGGATGCTATGAATTACGATGTAGTTGCGCTGGGTGAATTACTGATCGATTTTACGGAGTCGGGGAAAAGTTCCGACGGGATGCGCCTTTTTGAGCAGAACCCCGGAGGTGCACCGGCCAATATGCTCACGGCCGTGAGCCGCTTCGGATGGAAAACGGCCCTCATCGCAAAAGTCGGGGACGACATGCACGGGCGTTTTCTTATCGAGACGCTCGAAAAAGAAGGAATCGCCACCGGCTCGGTGATCCGTGACCCCAAGCAGTTCACCACACTGGCCTTTGTCGGATTAGATAGTAACGGCGAGCGGACTTTCTCTTTTTCCAGAAAACCCGGCGCCGATACGATGCTCCGCGAAGACGAACTCGATATGGAGCTTCTAACTAACTGTAAGGTGTTTCATTTCGGATCTCTTTCCCTGACCGATGAACCTGCAAGATCTGCGACGCGAAAAGCCGTCCGCACCGCGAAAGCTTCCGGGGCACTTATCTCCTATGATCCCAATTATCGCGCCTCGCTTTGGCCGGATGTAGATACGGCAGTAGAGATGATGAAGTCTGCAGTCCCGTTTGCGGATGTTCTGAAGGTTTCTGACGAAGAGAGTTTTCTTCTGACCGGATGTAAAGATCCGGAGGATGCGGCGGAGAAACTTCTCGCCATGGGCCCGAAGCTCGTCGCGGTCACACTCGGAAGCGAAGGCGCTTTTCTCGTAGGAAACGGAATAAAAGAGAAGATCCCGGCTTTTTCCGTAAATAGCATCGACACGACCGGTGCCGGCGATTCGTTCTGGGGAGGCTTTATCGGCAGCTTTCTCACCTTAGGAAAAAAGGTCGAGGAGATGACCCGGGAAGATCTCAAAAAATGTGCGATCACAGGTAACGCCTTCGCCGCTCTTTGCGTCCAAAAACGCGGCGGCATCCCTTCCGTCCCCACGAAAAAAGAAGTGGAAGAATTCCTGCAAACCCCTGAAAACACGAGACTCTACTAACAGTCGGTTGCATTATTATGCACATATTGATAGTTTTGACTTATCAAAACCCGAGGGGGGAAGTATCCTTATGAGATCACGAAAGATACTCAGCGTTTTTATCACTGTTTTGCTTCTGGTCGTATCCTTTTCCGCTGCATTTCCGATGGCAGATGAAGAAGGCCGCACCTTTGAACTGCCGGAAGGCATCACGGTCACGCTGCCGGCTGATTTTGCTGAAGTTTATTGGGTCGGTATGAGCGAGAACGATTCGGAAATGACCAAGCAGTATGGCGTGCAGCCGATACTGGATCTTTATGATGAAGAAGGCGTCGCCCTTCAAGGTGAAGCCCCGCCGGTAGGAGCAGATAACGGGCAGATCTTCTTTGTTATGGTCCATGTGAAAGATGCGCCTTCCGACCTAAGCGAAGACACCTTTATCGCAAACGTTCCGGAAAATGAAATCGACAGTCCGGAAAGTCTGGAAAACATGGAGATCCTGAAAAAAGGAGTGATCCGCTCCGGCGACATGGATCTTTATAAAACTACCAGCGATCTGACGGTCAATTTCGAAGGACATGCCAGATATAAGCTGAGGACAAATAAGTATTCATTTATTTCCGAAGCGGGAAAACTCTACGAGATCGAGATCCAGCTCGTATCCAGTCCGGAAAACCCGGATGTCCCCTTTACAGAGGAAGATCTTTCCCACCTGGAATATCTCGAAAGCTATATTATCGGGTCGGTGAAACTTGAAGGAAAGACCGTAAGTATCGATGC
Source organism: Clostridiales bacterium (assembly GCA_017428545.1). GTDB lineage: Bacteria > Bacillota > Clostridia > Saccharofermentanales > Saccharofermentanaceae > Scatonaster. The sequence continues at coordinate 383,564 of JAFRQR010000020.1, read as the reverse complement.
GGAGCCTTTCCCGACGTCGAAAAATGAAAACATCTCTCAGCAGGGCGAAGAGCCTTCTTCAACAGAAAAGCCCGAGTCCGAGACATCTGCCCCGAAAAAAGTAAAGAAGACCTTCTTCCAGAGCTTTACCACTTTCGAATTCCCGATCTGGCTTATCGCCTGCGGCATGATGCTCCTCCTTTTCCTGGGCGCAAAGGTCAGTAAAAGACACGAGTGGCAGGAAGAGCCGCTCTCCCTTTCCACCTCCAAAGGCATTCAGGGCTTTGCCGCGGTGGCGATTATCCTCCACCACTTAAGCCAGGAGCTTGTGGATAAAGCAGGCCCGCTGGAGTTTTTGTCCGGCTGCGGCGTCCTTTTCGTCGGCATCTTCTTTTTCTTCTCGGGCTACGGGCTTTATACCAGCCTGAAGAATAAGGAGAACTACCTGAAGGGCTTCCTCAAAAAACGCTATGTCGCGATCCTGGTGCCGTTTTATATGTGTATCCTTGTCTTTACCCTGGCGCTGTGCGCCTGCGGCACGAAGCTCAAAGGCTGGGAGATCCTCAGAGTGCTTTCCGGCTGGACGCTGATCAACACCCACATGTGGTATATCGTGGAGATCGCGATCCTTTACCTCGTATTCTTTATCCTTTACCGCCTGATCAAAAACAGAACGGCCGCAACGATCCTCATGACGGTCTTCGTGCTCGCCATGATCGGTGGAAGCCTGTGGCTCTGCCACGGCAAGGATTTCTCCTGCCGTTACTGGTTCATGGGTGAATGGTGGTACAATGCCTCCTTCCTCTTTATCGTCGGCATCCTGGTTTCCAAGCACGCAGAGATCCTTACTAAGTTTGCTCGAAAAGCATACGTCGTCCTTCTTCCTCTCTTCGCCGGCCTGACCTGGTTCCTCGGCGTGAAGACGAACGACGCCCTGAATAAGTACTCGTACTGGAGTGAGATTCCGGGTGAGACCCGTGCGATCGGCGATAAGCTCCGCTGCCTTTCCGTGCAGCTTCCGTGGATCATGTGCTTTGTGATCTTCCTTCTGCTTGTCATGATGAAGGTCCGTTTTGGAAACCCGATCCTGAAATTCCTGGGATCTGTTTCTCTGGAACTTTACCTTCTCCATAACCTCTTCCTCGTCGGACTTCACGACGGCTCGATCTTCCGAGTATCCAGCCCGAGCATGTATATCCTTCTGACGATCCTTCTGGCGGTCGGCTTAGCGACCGTTGTCAGCGGCCTTGATAAGTACATCATCGCGCTGATTGCGGGAAAGAAGAGGGAAGACCTGAAACTCGATCTTTCCGGCAAGTCCCGCATCCATTCCATCGACGTCATGCGCGGCATCATGGCCTTCCTGGTCGTCGCGATCCACTGGCCCTTCGACGGCAAAGCCGGCGATGTCTTTATCACCTTCGGAAAAACGGCCGTTCCGTTCTTCCTGGTGGTATGCGGATATCTCCTTTTCCGAGAAGACGGTTCCGAGATGATGAATCGCCTGAAAAAGCAGACGAAACGCATCTTCCTGTTCTTTGTCCTGGCCAACGCTTTCTACATCGGCATGTATGCGCTTTATTCCCATAAGATGAGCGGGTCCTGGACGGACTTTAAGGCCTGCTTTAAGGTCAAGCCGATTATGAACTTCCTGCTTTATAACTACCCGCTGTACTCGGAGCATCTGTGGTATCTGGGATCACTGCTGTATGCACTTTTGATCCTTATGCTCTTACATAAGCTGAAGGTCCTGAAGTACGCCATGTATCTGGCGCCGGCCCTGGTCGCTGCCTATGTAGTTCTTGCGCACATGGGCATCGGTGAATTCTACCAGCTCCGAAATGCGATCTTCATCGGCCTCGGCTACACGATGATGGGTATGCTGATCCGTAGATACGAAAAGAAGATCCTCGGCATCAAACACATCGGTGCGATCCTCCTGATCCTTTTCGCCGTCTGCTCGTTTGCCGCGATCTATGAACTGAATCACTACACGAAAGGCACCGCCGTTCCGTTTATCGGTGCGGAGATCATGACCTATGTCATCGTGCTTTTGTGCCTGAGGTTCCCGAACTTCGGTATCGGCACCTTCGCCGAGAAATTCGGTAGAGAATACTCGCTTCCGATCTACATCATGCACATCGCCGTCATCCAGACCCTCCTCATGACGAAAAACGACCCGTTCTTCGGACGGATCGGCGCCGTCATGGTCTTCGTGATCACCGCCTTCATCGTCTCCGCCTACGAGAACATAAAGAAAGCCGTGCTTTCCACCAAGGCAAAAGCACCTGCCTGACCTTTAAGGCATAGCCCGATTATTTATCCGCATGAAAAGAGGCCGCCCATATGAGCGGCCTCTTCCTTTTTGACTCATTAACCCGAATTACCTGACCTCTCCGTCAAACAGCCCCGATCTTCTCTCGAGCACAAGATTCTTCAGAAGATATACGACCGAGGCCGCAGCGATCGTACTGACGATGACCGCCGGCAGATACACCGCGATGCCGTATCTGTTGTAAAGGAAGAAGAGCCGCTCATTCATTAAGTAGTTGAGCATGATCGTCTCCAGCGAGATCTTGCCGAGAAACTTCAGTACCGGATTATCTAGCTTAAAGCGCGACAGCAGCGTCACCACGAGAATGAGGAATACGATCTCATAGACCGTCTCCGTCGAAAGCCCCTGAAGCTTATCGAGAAGCGGGTACTTCGCCCCGTAAATTTCCGAGTAGTAGACCTGATCCTCGATCAGTCCCCTGTGGACATAGTCCAGAAGAATCACCAGCGCGAAAGAAGAAAGAAGGATCGCCGTATAGGCCTTCCGGATAATGGCATTGATGCGCTCTTCCTTATAAGCGTAAAGCATGCCCAGCGGGAACATCAGGATCGTGTTATACCACCATTCGCCCTTGAACCAGTAGGACATAAGCGGCGAATCGGAGTGGCCGGCAGAAAGACCGATAGCGATCAGCACCAGCACGACTCCCGTCATGATGAGGATCCCCGTCCTGGCCTTTTTCACGTGCCCGAACACGATGCGAAAAGCAACGTAAAGGATCATGATCTCGACGGCAAACCACATCTGGTTATTGACGAGGAACAATCCGAAGAACGCGCAGATGACTTCCACGAAGGTGAAGTGGCTGCCGTAGCGGATGTTGTGAAGAAGGGCATCCGTAAGATAGATATAGTTACAGATAAAGAACGGAACGAGGACCGTAAAGATCCTTCGCTTCATGAAGCCCTTGGTGTAGTCCTTATCGGTCATCCACCTCTTCACGAGCCCGAATCCGGAACTAAAGAAGAAGAAAGATACCGCCAGGATCCCGTAAAAGAAGAAGAGGAAGAACTCCTTCATGTCGGTGTCCTCCAAACCGAAATGAATAAGCGTGACGACGGTCTGGTGGAAAATGATAAAGAGCGCAAGGAAGCCCTGGATCTCTTTACTTACGATCCGGTCAAAGAAAGGCTCTTCCGTAGAAGTTCTTTTTTTCGTATTTAGAATCAGGATCGCTCCCAGGAGAGCTAAGCTGATATAAAAGATAATCGTAAAACTCACTTTGGCTTCTCCTTATTTCTGCGTCAGGCTGATTACGTTTAGTGTCAGGGAGATCATCAGTAGGACCAGAACGATCAGTATGATGATCAGCAGGCGGCTCCGTTCTCGTTTGTGCCGGATCTCTTCGTCAGAAAGTTCGACCGATTCTTTGACGATCTTCTGGGCTTCCTCCCGGGTCAGGGGCTCATCCTCGCCCTTTCTTTCCCCGGCCAAAAGCTCCATGATCGATATATCCAGCGTCTGAGAGATCGGTTCAAGCATAGAGATATCAGGGAAACTGAGCCCTCGCTCCCATTTGGAAACCGCCTTGTCCGTCACATTCAGTGCCTCGGCCAGCTGCTTCTGGGTGAGCCCCTTCTCCTTACGAAGTTCCGTGATCAGTTGTCCCGTTCGTTCCTTGTCCATACTCAACCGTCATCTATAAAGTCTATAAAAAGTATGGAGCAAAAAGCGCCGAAAATCAAGAAAATCCGTCATTTGTAACACTGTTACACGATATGAAATAAATTAATATTCCACGATCTCCCGCTCCCAAAATATGAAATAGATTAATATTCCGAACAAAAGGTACAAAATATTAAACAAATTAATATTCCCGAACATATACTGCAAAATAATAAATAGATTAATATTTCAGAACATATATCACAAAATATGAAATAGATTAATAGTCTCGGGGTTATGAAATATGAGTCAAATTATCATGTGATGCACTTAGGTTGACTTTCTTGCTCTGTGTGGTTAAAATAGCAAGCAAGAAAGTCAAGTAAGGATGTGATCACATGTCGAATGGAAATCAAATTCTTGAATTAGCAAAACAGAATAATGGAGTGATTACTTCTGCAATGGTGGTAGATGCTGGTTTCTCGCGTGGTAGTCTGAAATATCTTGTTGATTCCGGATTACTTGAACGGTCTTCGCGAGGTGTTTATAATTTGCCCGAAACTTGGGAAGACGAATTTGTTAGCACTCAGACTCGATATAAAAGAGGTGTCTATTCACTTGATACCGCTTTGTTTCTCTGTGACCTTACCGATAGAACCCCGATACGCCTTAATATGGCCTTCCCTGCTACATACAATCTTACTAATCCGAAACAAGATGGGATCCTTTGTCGAGGTTCCCAAGAACCGTATTATAGTTTGGGAATTACCGAAAAAACTACACCTGGAGGGAATAAGGTAAAGTGCTACTCTGCTGAACGGACTCTGTGTGATATCCTGAAACCCGCAAATCATGTAGATGTTCAGGTTGTCACCAATGCTTTTAAACAATATATTGCAAGAAAAGAGAAAAACATACCGCTTTTATCCGAATACGCAGTGATCCTACATGTAGAGAAAAAACTCAGAGCCTATTTAGAGGTGCTCTTATGAAAAATCCAATGCAGCTGAAGGCAATAGTGAAAAACATTGCTAAAGAAAAGAATATATCCGCTGCTCTTGTTCTTCAGAACTATATGCTCGAACGCTTTTTGGAACGTGTTTCTCTCTCCAGATATCGTGAAAACTATATTATCAAAGGAGGATTTCTGATTGCATCAATGGTCGGATTAAATTCGCGGGCAACTATGGACATGGATGCAACAATCAAAGGATATCCTGTTGACGAGAATACAATTCAGAAGATGATAGAAGAGATCATTAGCATTCCGGTTGATGATTCGATTCTTTTTCGTCTTAAGAGTATTAGAGAGATACGCGAAGGCGATGAGTATACCGGCTATCGTGTTGCTTTAAGTGCGGACTATGAAAAGATGGCTGTGCCATTGAAACTGGATATTACCACAGGCGATACGATTACGCCAAGTGAAATCGAATTCAGCTACAAACTAATGATGGAAGAAAGAAGCATTAGTGTATTGGCGTATAACCTTTCAACTATACTCGCCGAGAAATTGGAGACAATTATATCAAGAGGAGATCAAAATACACGGCCTAGAGATTATTACGATGTGTTCATTCTTTCGAAACTGAAAACTGACAATGTCGAGATGCAAGATCTAAAAGATGCATTTTTTGCGACCACGACAAGACGTGGATCGACTGATGTTGTGAATAACTATAAAGCTATCATGGAAGTCGTTAGGAAAAGCGAGGTCATGAAACGCCAGTGGAATGATTATCGGAAAGAGTTTGAATACGCCTCGGGAATTGAGTTTGAAGATACATGCGATACGGTCATTTCACTAATGAATCAGCTAAGCAAATAAGAGGATAAGTTTTTCTTTGTAAACAAAATGATTCCCCGGCAAAGAAATATGAATTTAATTAATTCTCCTCGAACAAACTATACAAAATATGAAACAAATTAATATTTCCCGATTCCTTCGGCAAAAGCTCCTGTCATGGTATACTGAAACTAGACTATAAGAAGTCGTTTAGGATCTGGCATAGAGTTTTAGGTCTCGGACATTCATTGGTAAACAAAGACAAACATGGGATACGGAAAAACTCCAGCAGCGTTTTAGGCCTCGGATACGCATGTGGACTTGAGCTTCAAAGATTGCTATCATTACTTTATTGATGATAGGTGGGAGGAGTTTTATGCTTGTCTATTCTGGAATAAAAACTGACTTCATGCGCGATGTGGACGAGGATACTCTTGCGCCTAAGATCAAGCAGACCATTCTTGATAAAATGGGACGGAATACTCCTGAAGCTGAGTACCGGTCATGGGAAAACTCCATGAAGAATATGTTCATAGTACTTAGCGATTCGCAGATTCCTGATGATTCCGGAGTGGCTATCGAATACAATATTCCGCAGACGGCAAAGCGTGTTGATTTCATTATTTCCGGCTATGACAGAGAAGGTCATCCTGCAATTGTTGTGATTGAACTGAAACAGTGGGAAAAACTGACGGCGATTGCAGGTATGGATGCTCTGGTAGAAACATATACGGGCGGGGCCAATCGTACTGTTGTTCACCCTTCCTATCAAGCGTGGTCATATGCTCAATTGATCAAAGACTATAACGCTACAGTTCAAGATGAAGAAATCGATGTCAGACCTTGTGCATATCTTCACAACTATGCTCGTACTGATGAAGATCCGATCGACAGCGACTGGTATGAGGATTATCTGCAAGATGCGCCTGCATTTACCAAAGGTCAGAATGCGAAACTCAGAGAATATATCAAGAAGAGCATTGTAAAGGGAGACAATAAGCAAATCCTTTATCAGGTTGAGAATGGAAAAATCCGTCCGTCGAAGAGCCTTCAGGATTCTATCGGGAAGATGCTGAAAGGAAACCCGGAATTCATTATGATTGATGAACAGAAGGTCGTCTGTGAAGAAGTTCTTCGTTTATCAGGACTATGCCAAAAAGATGGTAGAAAGAGGACAGTTATCTGTCAGGGCGGACCTGGTACAGGTAAAACTGTTATTGCTATAAACCTACTAGCCGAACTGACACAAAAAAACCAAATGGTTCAGTATGTTTCGAAGAACAGTGCTCCTCGTGATGTGTACCTTCGCAAACTTAAAGGATCATATAAGAAGAGTAGTGTGAATAACATGTTCAAAGGATCCGGAACATTCTATGATGCTCCGGAAAACATGGCTGGAACTCTTCTCGTTGATGAAGCACACCGATTAAATGCGAAATCTGGGTTGTTTCATAAAGGTGAGAACCAGATCAAAGAATTGATCCATTCCAGTTTGTGCAGTGTATTCTTTATCGATGAAGATCAACGAGTGACAATGGACGACATCGGAAGTGTTGATCAGATAAAGAGATGGGCAAGAGAAGCTGATTCGCAAGTATACGAGATGGAGTTAGTGTCTCAATTCCGCTGCAATGGATCGAATGGATATCTTGCTTGGCTGGATGATGTTCTTCAAATCCGCGAGACCGCAAATCCTACGCTGGACGATATCGATTTTGATATTCGTATATGTGATACCCCTAGTGAGGTAAGAGATCTTATCTTTGAAAAGAATCGCGATACTAACCGAGCGCGAATGCTTGCCGGATATTGCTGGAATTGGAATAAGCAGGAAGCAAATAACACTGAATATCACGACATCAAAATAGGTGACTTTGAGATGAGCTGGAATCTTAATGGTGGAGAGCCGTTTGCGGTTTCAGATACTTCTGTAAATGAAATCGGGTGCATTCACACTTCACAAGGTCTCGAATTCGATTATGTCGGGGTCATTATCGGTGATGATATTCGTTATTCCAATGGAAGAATCATAACTGATTTCACTAAGCGAGCAAGTACAGACCAGTCGATAAAAGGCCTTAAGAAACTTGTTAAGGAGAATCCGGAAGAAGCAAGGAAACGTGCCGACGAAATCATCCGCAACACGTATAGAACTCTTCTGACGCGAGGAATGAAAGGATGCTATATCTACTGTGTTGATGAAGAACTTGAGAAATATTTGAAAGAAAGACTTAAGTTAAGGAATAACAAGGCAGGGGCAAATACATGAACGAACAAACAAAGAACAGAATCAGACAATTTGTTGCAGACAGAAACTGGGATCAGTTTCATTCTCCCGCAAATCTTGCCAAATCTATTGCTATTGAAGCATGTGAGTTACTCGAATGTTTTCAGTGGAGTGAAGAGAATTATGATCTTCAGCACGTGAAGGAAGAACTGGCGGATGTGCTTGTATATTGTCAGGATTTGCTTGATAAACTTGGACTTGATGAAGACGAGATCATCAATATGAAAATGGATCAGAATGCAGCGAAGTACCCGGTGGAAAAAGCCAAGGGGAAAGCAGATAAATATGATGCATTATGAATGTGTGAGAAGAGATGCTGTCTAATACCACCGGTAATAAACTGAATATGTATGTTCCGAATTACGTGGTCTTTGATTTGGAGACGACGGGGGTCTCTCCTTCTAGTGATGAGGTCGTTGAGATCTCTGCGATTAAGGTGGTTAACGGGGTGGTTTCGTCGGAGTTTTCAACGCTGGTGAATCCGGGGAGGCATATTCCGTATTTTGCAAGTGAAGTAAACGGGATCACGGATGACTTGGTCAAGGATGCGCCATGTTTTGAAGAAGCTCTCCATGACTTTCTTACCTTTACCGGTGATATGGTTCTGGTGGGTCATAACATCCATACTTTCGACATGAAGTTCATCTGCCGTGATGCGCTTAAGTATTTCGGGAAAACGATCGGGAACGACTACGCAGATACGCTTTATTTGGCCCGTGCCGTTTATCCGATGCTTTCCTGCCATAAACTGACATACCTTGCCGACTATCTCGGATTATCCACGGAAGGCGCACACAGAGCCCTCAACGACTGCCGCATGACACAAGTGCTTTTCGAGAAGATCGGGGAAGAAATGAAAAAGGGAGCATCCGGAAATGTCCGGATCTGCGCAAAATGCGGAAGCCCGATGGTAAGAAGAAACGGTGTTCGAGGTCCGTTCTGGGGCTGCATGAGTTATCCGGCCTGCAGAAATACTATGGATATTTAATCCTCTTTTTATTTTACAGTGCGGCGAATGCCGAGTAGATCAGGGTCATGTCATGTTCGCTGTCGAGAAATTCATGATCGTGAGAGGTGCCTTCGTGGACGCATTCACCTGCGATATAACCGAAAGGACGGTTCATCGGGAGCTTATCCCAGGTGCCTTCAGAAAGAGGCGTTGTCGAAAAACTGCAGAAGTCTTCCGTCTTTCTGACATAGAGGGAATCCTTATAGTTGGTGTGCACATACAGCTGTTCTCCGTCAAAAAGGAGGATATTGAGCTTTCCGCAGGCGGCAAGCTTCACAAGGGCTTTGTCGATCACATCGAAACGCTCGGATGCCGAAAGCGGCTCTCCTTTCTTATCAGTTGCGCGGTTGATCAGGCTGATGAGATAAAGAAGCACGGCCTCACTGTCCGTAGAACCCTCCAGAGCCTCTGAAAAAGGGGAGATGAGATCTGTCTCGAAGATCGTCCCATTATGGATGAGTGTCCAGCTTCTGCCGGTCTTGTCGTCCCAGACAAATGGATGGCAGTTTGAGTAGTTCATGAAGCCGATCGTCGCGCGGCGCACGTGCGCGAGAAGATCCGACGCCGTAATATCCCAGGCCAGGCGGTTATGGAGATAGACACTGTCTAATGCCTTTTTCGGTTCTTTTTCCAAAGAAACGGAATTGCCGCGGAAGACCGCAAGACCCCATCCGTCCGGGTTCTTTTCACTATGGGTAAAGAACTCGTTTAGGACCGTATTCACTTTTATCGGGTTACGGGCACTGAGCCCGAATAATTCACACATGCTTATATTTCACCAAACTTATCGATATAGTATTCAAGAGATCTGCCCTGGGACTGTCCTTCGACGATCTCTCTTGCCGGACTTTGTACTTCCTTTGCGCGGCGGTAAAGCGGCTCGAGGAAAACGGCTTCGTCTCTGCCTCTTCGATCCAGACCTTCCTTAGCGATGTCGATGAGGTCAGTGAGGATCACGGAAAGCTCCTCCCTGCTGATAAAATCCGGAAGATTTTTCTTTACGAACATGCGGCGGAGTTCACCGACGGTATAGGCCTGACCGTAGATCTGGTGCAGATCGTCAAGATAAACTGCGAGTGTGCCGAGGTTCTTCTTTAGGCCTGCGTGGAATGCCTGCGACGTCAATATCTCGCCGACGGGCTGCTCGCAGACGCTTCGAAGTTCCAGTGTGCCGCGGTGCGTGAGATCGACGAACTTAAAGGAACGAAGATAGTCCAGGTCGCCGATCTCGGGAGTAAAGGTATATTTTTCATAGACTTTGCCGTTATAGAACTCACCCTGGATCAGATCCGAAGCGAAGTACAGATCCAGAGGCGTCGGCGCGAAGTTGATGTAGTGGCCGTCTCTTTCGAGGCAGTAAAGGCTCATCGAACGGATATAGCTGACCAGCTCGTCGACCGATTCGATCTCTTTGTCAAAGACATCCACGTTATGCGGATTGAGCCCGTGAAGGCTCTCTCTCCAGAGATGGTCTCTCGCGCACAGATACTCGCCCATCGGAGAATTCGAAAAGAGAAGGGCTTTTAGAGGCTCGAGCTTATTAAACGTATTAATGGCCTCGGTCAGTTCGTTTTTGGAAACGTCCACATGCGTCTGCGAGGCACACGACAGAAGCCCGAAATTCGGGATGTCATGGAAATGCTTGAGATCTTTGTATTTCTCGTAGGATTTGAGATGATGCAGAAGCATGCGGTAGCGGCCGTTCGGGACCGGGACGTTTTTGTTAAACTCGTGGTACGGGTTAATGCCCATGCCGGTGATGGCGTGGTTATTCTTCTTTAGAAAATCACTTGTGAAGGAATAGTATTTCTTAAAGCGGTCGTAGATGACGTGAAGGTCCGATTCTTTTCCGAAAGAAAACTCGACGGTATTGTAGCTGCAGTCAAAAGAGAGGATGTCGCCGGTCTTTCTGTCTTTGGCGGAACTGATGTTACCGTCGTCATCGTATTTTTCGGCTTCGAAGGGGAATTCGTGGATAAAGGCATCCGTCAGTTCGTGGATCACTTTAAAATCGACGGGCTTTTTCTCTTTATTCAAAATCGGCAGTTCAAACTCCACACCGACAAAATCGCCGGCGGGACGCTCGGTTGGTGCGATGTACTTATGTCGTATTGCGTTTTCCGTCAGCCTGCTTTGCATAGAAAACTCCCGGTCGTATAGTAATTAAAAATACTATATCTGTAGGGGGGCCTGATAACAAATACCAATGTTTTATTGCTTGTTATAAGCATGGGTTATATAGCAGGAGGTGCCTGATCTGAGGAGTTTTGGGGATTTAACACATTTAAACCTATTGACTTAGTAGGTTTTTATATTAGAATAGTGTATTGTATTCTGAGGATCAGGCAGGAAGGATAAGGGGACATGCTGAATCAGTTTTCCAGGACACAATTACTTTATGGCGCGGAGAATATGTGTAAGTTCAGATCTTCCCGTGTGGCGGTCTTCGGAATCGGAGGCGTGGGCGGCTATGTCGTAGAGGCCCTGGCCCGAAGCGGGGTCGGCGCTCTGGATCTGATCGACGATGACAAGGTGTGCCTGACGAATCTCAACCGTCAGCTTCTGGCGACCAGAAAGACGGTTGGAAAGTATAAAGTAGATATGGCGCAGGAGCGTGTCCATGAGATCAATCCGGACTGCGAGGTCAGGGTATATAAGACATTTTTCCTTCCGGAGACGCAGGATCAGTTCGATTTTACTGAATACGACTATGTGGTCGATGCGATCGACACCGTTAGCGGAAAACTCGCCATTATCGAAAAAGCCAAAGAAGCAGGCGTCCCGGTGATTTCTTCCATGGGTGCAGGAAATAAAGTAAATGCGTCGCTTTTCGAGGTGGCGGATATTTACGAAACGTCCATCTGTCCTCTGGCCAAAGTCATGCGCCGCGAGTGCAGAAAAAGGGGGATCGACTCCCTTAAGGTCGTTTATTCCAAGGAAGTCCCGATCCGTCCTTTAGAAGATATGTCGATCAGCTGCAGACAGCATTGTATCTGTCCGCCGGGAACCGTCAGAAAATGCACGGAGAGAAGAGACATTCCCGGATCCACCGCATTCGTTCCTTCGGTCGTTGGACTGATCATCGCGGGCGAAGTCATTAACGACCTGGCAGGGATCTAAGCCGGGATTATTCGTAATACCGTTAAAGAAGCCCACGAATAATGTAGGAGCGGAAGATACCTGAGTAAGTATTTCTAAAGCATTCTTAAACATTTCTTTACCTTCCTTTGACGATGCCTTTACCTTTCATGGGTAAGATAGAGTCATAAACAAGGAAGCACCACGGAGGGCAGAGAAATGACAAACGCAATGAATAAGGAAAACGAGAGAGTGATTAACGGGAAGCAGATGGTCGAGTACCTGGTACTTGTTGCCATAAGTCTGATTGCACTGATTGCTCTGAGCACGATCGTTATCCAGCTGTCTACATTGCTTTTTAGCATCTCCGGAGTCAATGCCGTGATCCTCGGCGGAAAAACAGGCTTTCTCGTATGGCTTTTATTCCTGGGCTTTATCTCTGTAACAGCTGTAAAGAAGTCTAGAGCTTGATCAAAGAGGGATCGAGACAATTAAATAGCATATCGGAAAAACTCATAATACATACCCCCCTAAATGAGCCCGCGCAGAAATGTGCGGGCTTTGCCTTTGAGTGGAGTATAACTTAGTGCTTTTCAAGTAGGAGCAGGATTGATACACTACGAGTAAGAAGGTTATGAGGCTTTTCGATAAGCCGGAATCCGGGGACTGGTATATGAGTGATGTAAAGAAGATCGTTGTAGTCAATGCAGGGCCGAGAAAAGGCTGGAATACAGATACCCTTTTGCAAGAGGCGGCAAAAGGGGCCGAAGAAGCCGGAGCCCAGATCGTGCATTTCGATCTGTTCCGGCTAGAGAAATACACAGGCTGTATCTCCTGTTTCGGCTGTAAGAAAGATATCAATAAAGGACATTGTGTCTGTAAAGACGGACTGACGCCGGTACTGGATGCGATCCGGGAGTCGGATGGATTAATCATCGGATCTCCGAATTATCTGTCGGAGATGACCGCGTCTTTTCGGGCTTTATACGAGAGACTGATCTTTCAGAGCCTGACCTATAACCTAGAAGATCCGTGCTGTAACCAAAAAATCGTCCCGGTCCTTCTGATCATGACGAGCAATGCGCCGGATACGGCTTATCGGGGACTTCTGGAGAATTACCGGCAGACCTTAAGCCGCTTCGTCGGCCCTTGCAAGGCTTTTGTCAGCGGCGATACACTTCAGCTTAGTGATTACAGTAAGACAGACTGGCCGTGGACGATGTTCGATCCTAAGGCGAAAAAAGAAAGACACGATACTGTTTTCCCGGAAGAAAGAAAAGCCGTGTTTAGTATGGGCAAGGAATTGGCCAACGGATAACACTTCGCGTAAAGGAGAACGGGTATGCCTTTTCAGATCATCCGTAATGATATAACGAAGGTCTCTTGTGATGTGATCGTGAATACGGCGAATCCGGAGCCGAAGTTTATGGCGGGGACGGATTCGGCGGTCTATCGCGCGGCAGGGGAGGAGAAACTTCTTGCCGAGAGAAAGAAGATCGGCAACATCGATCCGGGCGATGTTGCAGTAACTCCTGCCTTCGATCTTCCTGCGAAGTACATCATCCATACCGTAGGCCCTGCTTGGGTGGACGGGAAACACCATGAGTTCGATATCCTTAAAAGCTGCTATAAGAAGTCTCTGGCGAAAGCTGCGGAACTGGGAGCCGAGAGTATCGCTTTTCCACTGATCGCCACCGGCGTATATGGATTTCCGAAGGCGGATGCTCTGCAGATCGCGATCCAGGAGATCAGTAACTTTCTCATGAAAGAAGACACGGAAATGACCATCATGCTGGTGGTTTTCGATGAACGAGCGTTCATGCTATCGAAAAACCTGTTCTTCCAGATCGAGTCTTTTATTGATGACGAAGAAGTGAAAAAAGCACATCTTAAAGAAGATTCCACTGACCTGGAATATGGACGTGAAAGACAGCGCTACAGAAATGAACAGCTCGAATACGAACATGCCCTGCATAACATCGAAGCCAGGCAGAAACAAGCCCAAGGAACGAAAGGAACCGGGACAAGTGCTTTTGACAAAGAATTATTCATGAAAGACCCGGGAGAAGATCTATCCTTCCAGAAACACCTGATGGGACTTCTTCAGGCCAAAGACATGGATAATGCCACGGTATATAAACGATCCAACATCACCAAAGGTGCATTTAGTAAGATCCTGTGCGGAGACACCAAGATCCCGAAAAGATCGACAGTGCTGGCACTATGCATCGGACTACGCCTGAAGATATGGGAAGCAGAAGAACTCCTCGCCAGCTGCGGAATGGCATTTAATCCATATAGTAAAGCCGATCAGCTCGTGATCAAATGCATCACGGAAGGGAACTACGATATCTTCATGATTAACATCCTGCTGGACATGTGTGGACAGCCGCAGCTCGGAAACGTTGAAAAATAAGCACTTCTGAAAACGTCGCCTGCCGGGAGACCATTTGCGTCTTCAATCGAGATATCCTGATACCAGAAAACAAAAAACGGGCCGCTTCGGGCGGCGGAAAGGCTGGTATCAGATATGTACGGAGCAATACTCGGAGACATCATCGGAAGTGCATTTGAATTTGACAGAGGCGGAAAGACAAAAGAATTCCCACTCTTTTGCGAAGAGAGTACATGGACGGACGACACCGTCATGACCATCGCAGTGGCGGAGGCCCTGATGGAAGCAGGAAGAGATGCAACGGTTCCTGAAATCGAGGCGGCCTGCGTGAAGTCGATGCAGAAGTGGGGAAGAAAGTACCCCTATGCCGGATATGGCGGAAGGTTCATCCACTGGGTGCACAGCGACGACCCGCATCCTTATAAGAGCTACGGTAACGGGTCGGCGATGCGCGTGTCGGCAGCAGGATGGCTGTACGATACCATAGAGCGGACACGCGAGGTGGCAAGAGCGACAGCCGCGGTATCCCACAATCACCCGGAAGGCATCAAAGGCGCGGAATGCACCGCGGCGGTTATCTTTATGGCTAGACAGGGAGCGACTGACGAGGCTATCGCAGAATACGTGAAAGTGGAGTTCGGTTATGACTTCTCTGAATCTTTAGATGCGATGCGTGCAAGACATGCGCATGTAGAGTCCTGTATGGATTCTCTTCCGAAGGCAATGCGGGCGTTTCTGGATGGCACATCTTATGAGGATGTAGTTCGAAATGCCGTATCTCTCGGCGGAGACACGGACACGCTCGGCGCGATTGCCGGGGCTATGGCGGAAGGCTTCTATGGAGTTCCGGAAGACTTGAAGAAAGAGTGCCTGGAACGAGTTCCGAAAGATATGCGGACAGTGATAGAGAGATTCGATGCACTTATCAGCTGACTTTATTCCCTGGCGAGGGATGCGATGTAGGCAGAATATTCGGACAGATGTTTTGAGATAATCGGTACAACGAAGAACAGCAGGCCGCCTGAAAAGGCATCAGGACAGAAATGAGGTGGCAGTATGATTCATCTGTTGGGTATCTTAGCAATATTGAGTGTTTTCGGGAAATGGATCAGATCCTACAAATAAAAGGCGGACGGGCAGGGGTTTCTGCCCGATCCTGGGAGAAAGGATCAATCTAGATTTTGGAGGACATTATTGTGAGAAAAGATAACGAAAAAAGAGCAATCAAGAAGAACCTGAAGGAACTGGAAATGATGATAAAGGATACGCAAAAAGTATCTCGCATTCTTGCGAAATATGACGATGAAGTGTCTTTTATGCCCCTCATCGGCGCGGTATTTTCTACCTGGTGCGATTTGCATGAAATCGTGCTTTCCGAGCGCTGGAAACTCCTTAAGAAACTTATGGAGGTTCAGGACACGGTGAACATGATGACGGATGTCAATATCACAAACGGGTTTCCGGGGATGGAAGGGTTCTATAACATCGAGGCCAACCTTGTCGTTTGCGACGACGAGGAAAAGAAGTAAGGAGGAAAAGCGATGGGTTCCGGAAAAGTATTTATCTGTAGTTCCTGCGGAGAGAGATTTTCTGCCATGACAGGTATCGGAAGACTCTTTCCCAAGATCTACGAAGAGACGGTGAAAAAGATGCGCTCCGGAAAATACGGGGACGAATGCAAGAAGTTCTTCAAGGAGCATCCGGAAGGTGCCGTGAATTGTGAAAAGGAACTTCTGATCTGCGAAGAATGCGGCGTTCCGAAGACCGAGATGAATCTGTCTTTATACCTTCCGAAAGAAGGCGCAAAGAATATTCCGAAAATGCCGTTTGGTAACGATTTTCGGAAGTTCACGCTATATGCGGAGTACCCTCACAAATGTGATCAGTGCGGAGGCATATGTAATGTGGTAAAGAGCTCGAAGATCAAGCGGATGACGTGCCCGGAGTGCAAAGGGGTAATGCAAGAGTATCCGGCCGGCCATATTCTCTGGGATTAGTAAAACAGAAGGGTGGTGAGTAAATGTTGAATGATGAAAAATAGGAAGCGATTGCTGTTTGGAGTCTTTTTGCCATTGTTTATTGGCGCAATCATATACATTGTTCTTAGCCCCAATGCATATTTGACCAAGCTTTTTTGGAACATGATTCGAATTGACAATCCTTTTGACGGCGTCAGAGTCAGCAAAATGCATATTGTGGTCAGAATGATCAGATACTATCTATGCGACTTTATATGGGCACTTGCTCTAACTCAATCCATTATTGTGATACTAGGGGATAAGAACCTGTTAATAAGCGGGTTTGTAGGAATCGGCTTCTGTTCTGTATGCGAGATAGCACAGCTTTTTGATTCGGTTCCGGGGACCTTTGATCACATAGATCTCATTGTAGAAAACCTGGCAGTTATATTATCGATTTTAACAAGCTTATTCATTAGGAGGTTGCATTATGAAAAAGGTAGTTAGTTTATTAGTAGTGTTGGCTCTTTTTGCAGCATTCTCGTTAGGAAGCGGTGAGGATAAAAAGACAGAAAACACAAAGCAGATCGTAGATGGTAATTCGAACGCTGCAGCAGAACAGGTTGATTCAGAAGCGACCGAACATGCAACGACTACTGAACCGGCAAAGGGATTGCCTACAATCGAACAGAAAGTTGTTTATGATGAGCAGGGTATCGTAATTACGGCCGTCGAATACACAAAAGACGAATTCTTGGGTAATGAAGGAATTAAGTTCTTATTCGAAAATAATACGGAAAAGAGCGTTACGGTTGGTACTAATGCAGTCATTGTAAACGGATATATGGTTTCGGATCTTTTTGTAGCAGAAGTTGCAGCCGGGAAAAAGACAAATGAAACTCTGGATCTGCTCTCCAATCAGTTAAATGCAGCAGGAATTACAACTGTTGGCGAGGTTGAAGTATACTTCCACATCTATGATTCGGAATCTTGGTCTGACAGGGTAGATACAGGATGCATATTAATCCAAACATCTGAGTATGCCAATATGGACACGGAAGCTGATACAAGTGGAAAT
The DNA here is from genome assembly GCA_017428545.1 of Clostridiales bacterium. Taxonomy (GTDB): domain Bacteria; phylum Bacillota; class Clostridia; order Saccharofermentanales; family Saccharofermentanaceae; genus Scatonaster. Next base: position 366,054 of record JAFRQR010000020.1, on the reverse strand, counting down.
GTCCTCTACGATGAAGGTGGAATCAAGATCGTCGGCAAGTATGTTGATGAGGATAGTTTCTGGGGAAAATCCATTGTTCTGTACATCGAGAATAACACTGAACAAAATGTGATCATCCAGGCAGAAGATGTTTCCGTGAATGGGTTTACAGTAACTTCACTGTTTAGCTGCACAGTTTATGCTAACAGGAAAGCATATGATGACATTACACTGCTTTCAAGCGAACTTGATGAAAACGGAATTACTTCTGTTGATACGGTATCTCTGAAATTTGAAATAATGACAGAAGGGTATGACAAAATCGCTAAAACAGAAGAAATTTCGTTCAGCACAAAGTAATTAGTTTCTTTAGGTGAATCAATAAATTCGAAATCATCACAACTTAAAGCGTAGTGGTGTTTATCTGAGAAAGCGTTACGGAAAGAATCTGAGTCCTCGGCTCCGCCAGGGCTCAGATTCATATCTTCGGTATCGTTTAGGCATATGATCAAGGTTCCCGATGGCTTCTTCCAATCTGTCTAACAGTCCGACAGCACTATCAGGGGACATTAATGTGAATGTGATATACTCATAGATTTCTCTTAGGTCCTTGTCCGCCTGCTCGGAAATCTGTACATCAAACATCATAACCTATAATCCTTTCTGATGTCACCAAATGCGGATTTAGCCGATTTGGTTTTTCCGGCCTTCATATCGGCATAACCTTTTTCAAGTTCTTCATCCATCTCTGCATCGGAAAGCATACTGGCATCTACAAGCTTTGATTCGGGCATTTTCACTTCAAACGGGAGGCCACGCTGAAGTATGATCTGTTTGTAAAACATGTTGATCGCACTAGATGCCGGGATGCCTAATGCGGACAGAATACTTTCTGCCTGTTCTTTTACTTCCGGTTCTATCCTTGCATACAGATTCGCTGTTTTTGCCATATCACATCATCTCCAGATTGCGTACTTGTGAAATATAATTCATCAATAGTATTGTACTCTAGTGTACGGGCAAACGCAATACATACGCACACGATAAATGGATTTCTCTGTTATTATCCCACCGCATCCCACCCTTCAAAATGTTTATCAATTTCTGTCATAAGGGGCGCATATGAGTGGTATGACTGATGTAGTCATTCTCACCGGAGATGTAGCGGTCATAATCGATGTGCAGGATGTCTCTACTTCCTGTCTGGAAAGAAAGATACCAGATGAAATTTGAGATGTAACCCATGGTTCCTTCGCTGTTGATCCCGTAGAGACGCTGAAGAGAAAGAGTTGATGGTTTTTCGCCGCGCATGGTGACGAAACCTTCTTTCTCTGCCTGCTCCAGAAATTCTTTTTGCAGATCCTCGGTTCCACAATAGAACCATACCTTCTTGTTCTTTTCGATAAGTGATTTTAGTGTTCGCATATGATCACTCCTCCTAATTATTTTTCTGCCTGAAAGAGTGAATAAAAAAACTCCCATCGTTTCCGACGGGAGTTCCAAATAATCATCATTATCTCACCCATCGGTCAAGCTTTAGCACCTTACTATTGCAGGTTGCTGTGCGGTCAACGAGCTTGTCTCTCGCGCACTCTTTATAGGCACAATTATTATACCATAAAGCCGCTGCTATAACAATCAAAACGCCTTAAAAAGTGAGATCCGAAATGGCCGGGAAGGTGCTTTTCCATGATATAATCGAGCATAAGAAATGAAAGACAGAGCTATCAGAAACAGGGAAGAGCTATGACTCAAAAGATGCACAAATTGATAATTCTCCGGGGCAATTCCGGCAGTGGAAAAACGACGGTAGCGAAAGACCTTCAGAAGAAACTGGGGAATAATACGATGATTATTTCTCAGGATGCCATGCGCCGTGAGATGCTTATGGTCAAAGACGGCCCGGAGACCAAGGCGCTGCCTCTATTGAAGGAACTGCTCCGTTATGGAAGTGATCACAGTGAGATCGTAATTCTCGAAGGGATTCTTGTAGCAGATTGGTATCGTTCTCTGTTTGAACTGGCGAATGAACTATACGGGAAAGATGTCTATGCATATTACTTTGATATTCCGTTTGAAGAGACTCTGAATCGTCATAAGACTCGGGCAAAGAGTAATGAATTCGGCGAGAAAGCAATGAGAGACTGGTGGGTAGAAAAGGATTATTCCGATGTTCTGAATGAGGTCGCCATTACGGAAGAAAAAGACCGGGACAGCATAGTAAATGAGATCTGTGATCGCATCGATTTTTCTCATTAATAACTGGAAAAAACGTAGAAAATTTGTTCGACTTGTAATATAATATGTATGAGCACAGTCTGCTCAATGGGCGGTTGCCTCCATATCATCGGTTCACATTTATGCGGATCGGGAAAGGAGGTACGCAGATATGACAGATTTTGAAATACTGACCTTGACCGTTTCAATTGTTGGTCTTCTCTTTAGTTCAATCGTTGTATTGCTGAAACTGTTTGCCTCTCTGGTGAAGTTCTTCGACAGACGATATCGGCGCAAATAGAAACCTACCCATAGGATGCAGCCCTTAAGGTAGGTTTTTAAAACTGTCTTTTAAGGCAACCGTCCTCGCGGACTGTGCTTTCTGCTTGTATTGTATCATCGCGAAATAAAAACGTCAATTTGGCTGTTATACTAACAAGATCAATTCAGGCTCCTGGTGAATGCTATAATGCAGATAGATGAGCGATGAAAAGTACAGCTGTGAGGCTGCTCCCGGACCTTTCAATTTTGTAGGAGATAACAAGTGAACGAAGAATATAAAACTGCATCTGCAGTGTTTGAAAAATGCGGATTGGGTGAGATCACGGGTCCGGTCGAACCTGTGACCGGCGGTCTGATGCATAAGATGTATAAGGTGCAGACCAGTTCCGGTACCTATGCGCTGAAGTGCTTAAATCCGGAGATCATGAAGCGCCCCGGCGCGCTTGCGAACTTCGCCGCCGCGGAAGATCTCGAGCGCGTGCTTGAAGAACATGGACTTCCGATCGTTCCCGCGCTTTCTTTTGACGGGAAGAAGATGCTCCTTCTTGATGGAAGGTATTTCTATATCTATAACTGGCAGGAAGGAAGGATCACTGATCCGCGTGCGATCGCGAAGGAACAGTGCTTTACGGCAGGAGAAATCCTCGGAAAGATCCATGGGATCGATGCACATAATGTGGAGCCCGAAGAGCCGGAGATCGCTGCGGTCGATTTTTCTTCCTATCTTAAGAAGGCGGAAGAAAAAAGCAGCCCGATCGCACCGTATCTGAAAGAAAATATGGAACTTCTGGAAAAGGCGCAGGAGGCATTAAACAAAGCAATATGCGGTCTTCCTCCTATGCGTGCGATCAATAACGGAGATATGGATCCGAAGAACATCATGTGGCATAGCGGGAAGCCTCATGTGATCGATCTGGAATGTTTAAGCCGAGGTAATCCGATCGCTACCTGCCTGGACCTGGCACTGCAGTGGTCAGGGACTACGGAGCTGGATTTCAAAAGCGAGAACCTGAAAGCGTTTTTCGACGGATATCTGAATGCCTATGACAACGGCTTCCGTTCTTATGAGGATCTTTACGGGATCGCCTATTCGTGGGTAGCGTGGCTGGAATATAACATTCTCCGTGCTCTGGGAATCGCGAGTGCCCGGGAAGAAGAGATCCGTCTCGGAGAAGCGGAAGTAAGAAATACGATTGGAAGGATGAAGTATCTTCATGAGATGGAAGGCGAAGTGAAAAAGGTGTTGGAAGATCTTCCCTCGCCGGATCCCAAGTGCTTTTCGACCCATGACGACCGTCTCTGTTATATCGATCTCGTTTTTGAAGGAGAGCTTTCGGATATTCCCGAGTATCCACTTCCCCAAGGCTACCGTTTCGTGAATTACAGATCCGGAGATAAAGATGCCTGGATCGATATTGAACTGTCTTCCGGGGAGGTCTTAAGTAAAGAGCACGGAGAAGAATGCTGGGCGCGTTATTACGGAAGCAGAGAGGAAGAACTACCTACAAGGATGTTCTTTATCGAAAATGATGCCGGTGAGAAGATCGGAACGGCCACGGCGTTTTACGATATCCATAGAGAGCCGGATCCGGGCGAAGGACAACTTCACTGGGTGGCCATAAAGAAAGATGCCCAGGGAAAAGGACTTTCCAAGCCGCTGATCACTTTTGTTCTGAACGTCATGAAAGACCTCGGGTATAAAAGGACGAAGATCCATACGCAGACGAATACGTGGCTTGCCTGTAAAGTGTATTCGGATCTTGGTTTTCAGCCGGAAAAGGAGAGCCTTCTTAAACACCGCGCCGGATGGAAGATGGTGGGGCTTCTTACGGGAAAACAGTTTTTCGAACAGAGTGAAGTCAAGTAAAAAAGTGAGCAGGAGGCAAAGGAGAATATGCCGATAGTAAATGTAGCCATGCTGAAGGGGAGATCCCCGGAATATAAGAAGACCGTTCTCGACTGCATCCATCAGGGGCTGGTCGATGCAATCGGAATTGAGGACTGGGACAGATTCCAGCGCATCACGGAATATGACCGGGAAAATTTTGAGATCCCGTCATTTAAGACGGATGATTTTATGATCATTGAAATGAAGTTCTTTCCCGGAAGAACGAAAGAACAGAAGAAGGATCTGATCGAGAACATCACGGGTTCCCTGAAGGAAAGACTTTCGGTCGATCCTTCGGATGTTTTTATCGTTATCGAAGAACCAGATCTTGAAAACTGGGGCATCGGCGGAAAGCAAAAGTGAGTGGTAGTAAGTAGATATCAAGCATCTATTCAAGTACAGATCAAAGCAATATGCAACATATCCATATGAAGTATCGTCTTATTTGCATGGAGGACATTCATATGAGGTGTGTTGTTTTTAAAAACAGAGTGGCGGCTGCGGTTATGGCGGCCGGAGTAATGGTATCTTTCACTGCGTGCAAGGATAAGGATTCAAAAAAGAAAAGCACTCGGGAAACGCATGTTGAGACCGAAGATACGATGAAGATCGTACCTCCGACTACATCAGCTTCTGACCCGACGAAGAGTGCGGATGAGCTTAAGAGCATCGACGGGCCCATGCTTACGATCTATTGTGAAGATGAGGGACCGTATGATTACTATGAAGACGATAACAGGGATGCTTCTTTTACCGTTTACTATAACGGACAACTGGAAAGGACCTGCTATCACTCGATGAGTGATCCCGTCAAAAATGTTGTGACGCTCTCGGATTATGAATTATCTGTTTTCTATCAGTTCTGTATGGATTATGGTGATGGAAAGGCCTTTTCCGGCTACAGCGAGGATGTGTGTGATGGAACGATGTATAGTTTTGCCTATTATGACGAAAGCAGGGAGAGACACAGCATATACAGTGGGTACTGCTATAATGTCCCGGCTCTGATGGAAGTCGTCGATCGTGCAAGCGGATATTTCGATCCGGATTTCTCCATCCCGTGTCAGAACAGGATCGGAGGATATCAAGGACTTCTGGATACTGTCACAAATCTTTCCAGCCCGCAGGTCAAAAGAGTAATCAGCTCCCCGATGATGTTGTTCTCGAATTAGGAGTGGATCTTTCGTATGCCAAGTATTTTTACGAATATACGTACACGACGACGGAAGATGCGGAAAAAGGACCGATCGTGTGCTATGTTTCGAATATCGGTGTTCTCGTCGCCATGAAGAATAACCGTAACTGGGATGTGACGGATCTGATCATCGAAGTGAACGGCAGAGAACTTCACGCGCAATGGGATCCTGCTACGTATAACACCTATCTGTTTGAGGACATGCTTTATGAGAAGAGATCCATCACCGTCGAGATGGATGACTGGGATTTCGGAAAAGAAGGGTATGTGGAGGATCTTCAAGGATACGGCTCCGGCCCTGATGTTATGTGTAAACCCGGAAGTATCGTCATGTGCGAGACGCCTGAGGGCAATGAAGTGCTTCGTATCATTACGAGGGAAAATGAGTGCGAATGCGTGACCGTTGCCACGATCAATTCCGTGACGGAGGAAGAGCTTCTGGAGATCTTCGGAGAAGGACCGGTTACGGTCACGATCTCACTTCCCGAACAGGAATAGAAAGCATACAGAAAATCCGGCAGAAGAGTATCTCCTGATGTCACCTGGGAAAGCTGTTGCTATGTTATAATCGGCTTTGCGAGGTAATTGATATGGATGTTTTATTAGATGGCAATGGAATTACGGTGAAAAAGCTTCTGAAAACGAGCGTGATCCCGTATTCGGACATACGCAGTATCGAAGTTTTGGAACCTAAGAAGACCGTATTCCGCACATACGAAAAAGAAGAGTATATCTACAAGGGCTTTCTAACTCTTGAGGATTTTACGCCGAACATCTTTGACCTGATCAAAAAGAACAAGATCGAGTACAAAGATACTTTTGCCATGTCGGATGAAGCGGAAGAGATCCTCAGTGAAGAAGAGATGGAAAAGCGCGTCGGATCCCTTGTCGAAAGCATCCGTGAAGAAGCGCATGCGCTTGTCAAAGACCTTCTCGGCGAAAGATATGATATTGATATGAAAGCCGTGACCATTCATGATGAAAAGAACCTGTATCTGCGGCTTCTTCGTGACGGGGAGACCGTAAGGGATATCGTCACGCCGCATATCAGCGAACCGGAATTCGGCATCACGGATTCTTTTGACTTTATTATGTTGGCGTTTCTCGTCGAATGGAATCCCCGTGAGGAGAAGTCAAAATACGTGATGGCTCTGGACGACGTAGAAGGATTTGAGGAAGAACGGAAGTATCTTTTAGATGAGGTCCGTACCATCTGTGAGAAGATCCGAAAAGACAGCAGCAAGGAGTATCTCGGACAGCTGCCTTGATCTGGTGCGAGCATATGGATAAGATCAGATAAGAAAGACCCCTGAAGCGAAGTGCTCCAGGGGCCATTTCAGATGCTGTCATTTTTGATTCGGATGGAATTATTCACGTACCTTATCGTTCATTGATTGTAATCAGGTCGTACCATTTATATACGTATTTGTATTCATAGTGGGTTTTTACGTTCGCGCATTTTGTGCATACTTCGGTAACTGTGCGTCTGTATGTGTATTTCGTTATCGCGGAATTGCCATTACAATCGAATTTTTCTCTTAGTTCCCAATCTCCATACTGCGTGGTGATGTAGTTATGACTACATGCTTTCTTCGCCTGAAGGGTGATTGGCGTGCCTAAATTGCTGCCTGCTTTGACGGCTTTTGCTGCCGGTGTAAATGCTGTAAGTGAGAAAAACAGCATGGCAACAAGAGCCAGTGAAATAACTCTGGTTTTTTTCATGATATATACCTCCAATTTTTTATGTGTCCGGGATTTTTTACCCCGAACGTTTGCCAATTTCTACGATAATATAGGGCGTAAATCGAAGTCAACAAAATATGAGGAGTATGACAAAAGTGTCATTCGGGATAAGAATTAATTAACAAAAATCGTATCTTCTGATGAGGGCGGTAAGAAGTGGTGGAGATCTTCAGATCACATCCTTTCAATATAGTCACATAACCCTTCTGTCACTTGGTGACAAAGCGTTCGATGGTAAAATTTAACCAACCTGAAAGTGCTTGAAACAAGGCGCTTTTCGGTTAAATCATATCTTGTTTTTGAAAGGAGAAAACATGAAAAAGACTATTGCAGTATTACTTTCGGCGATGATGGTCTTCGGGCTTGCCGGATGTGGTAACGATTCAGAAGAAACTACGAAAGGAACAGAAAGCAAAAATACGCCAACGAGCATCATCATGGAAACTGCAGACGATGTCATAAATGATTTTCCGGTTTCCGTGGATACCAACTCCGATTCGGTAAAAGAAGATCCTGATTCGGTGAAATCAGACGTCGAGCCGGTAACCCCGGACAATAACCCGGCAGGAATAGAGGATAAGACCGCCGGAGATGATACAGAGCAGGAGCCTTTGCAGTATCCGTCCTTGGAATCTGATGCCGCTGCATTAGACGGCACGTGGCATTCCGTATCGATCGGTGATGATGGTCCGAAATACTATGTTGAGTTTACGGACACGGAGATCAAGTACGGCAGCATGGAAGACGATAAGTTTGTCGAGGATCATGCCGATAAGATCAGCCGTATGGAGAAGACAGAAGACAACGGATTTTTGATTCAGGCACAGGGAGAAAACGGCTCTCAGTACACCTACCGTACCAGCGTTGAAGATAAGGATACACTGGAGTATTACGGCACCTGGGAGGAAGAAGCTTTCGACAGTTCTTATGTCGGCAGTTCGTCCCTGATGAGAAGCATGACCTAAATCAGGCGTATCCATCCGTTTGATTGTTTCCTATAATCCCAAAAGCCAGAAGGGCCCGTCGGTATTGCCGGCGGGCTTTTCCTATGTGCATTATACGAAGTCTATTTTCCTAACCATGCGATTATTGCAAGACCTATGTGGCTATTGTTTATCCTTTTGCGGAGATACGGGGTTTGCTACAATGGTCTCATAGATTTTCTGGAGGGGTTGGAATATGAAAAAGTTGTTTGTTGTATTTACGAGCATTGCGATCTTGTCTTTCTGCTTCTGCGGATGCGGTAAGTCTGATTCGGAGGGACCGGTTTTTAAAGAATTGGATAAAAACTGGTATGAAAACGTCAAAGGTTTATACGAATCGAAGTACCCGGAAGGAGGAAAGCCTATCTGGATCAGTACTGATGAGATCAGAGGAAATGGATTATTTTATTTTTCTGAAAGATCGATCTCTTTTTGCTATTCGACTTGCAGGGGTCAGAATCTTGAAATCAATCTTTACCCTGACAAGGAAGAAGTGGCGGTAAAGGCTGATCTTTCTTATGCTGACAGCAGGTTCTATGTTTCCGGAGATGATTATAAGATCGGGATGAAAGATATCGAAAAAAATATCGATGATATGATAAGCGGCACACCGAAAACATTTGATATCTATGACGATTCTGCTTTGGGTGTGCATGGTGAAGATGTTAAAAAGGATATTTCCATCATGTATGCAAGACTGATCGCGCTGTCGGACTGTGCTTTTCCCGAATTAAATATGACGCTGGAAGACAGTGGTATTTCTCTGGGAGAAAAGTACCGTTCGGTCGATCCGACTGACACGCTGAGCACGGAAACCACCATTACGAATGAGCATAAGTTTGAAAACGGCATCTGCAGTGACTGTGGCATGGTCTGGACAGAGTACTTGTACGGGGTCATAAGAGACCTGAACGAGTACTTTTCCGAAGAATGGAGTAGCGCATATGGACAAAACACGTCCTATATGATCGACGCCGGTGATTACGTGCAGTATATCTGCCGTGGAAAGAATGATAGTGAACTGTTCTATCACAACCAGGACGGCTATCAGATTTCCAAGGATTGTACGATCAATATCCTTGACGATGGTGACGGTATTGATCTAACGATCGATTTCAGTCTGGAAGAAGGCAGCGTTCCTGTCAAAGGAGACCCGAGCGTTACCACTGATCTGTTCAGGTATCACCTGATCATCTCTGCGGCTCCGGGCGAATTCGATAAGATATTCGCTTCAAAGGAAGCATTGGTTAAAGCAAGTGATGTGAATCTTTATATCACAGATTCGGAGACCAGGGCGATCCACACTGCCTGGGAAGACATGACGGAAGACGAGATTAAGAAGACGATCGAAGATGTTGACCACTGCGTCTACTATTCAAAAGAGGAATTTATCGATCTGGTCTGGGATCTGCATGACAACTTCCTGGAGAGTCTTGACAAAGGTATGATCTGGTTCGATACTTCATTTGAAGATCTCGGAATTAACTGGAAGGGATAATATGCGAAGTAAAATCACGGAATATATTGCCGATCAGTATGGTGTGGATCCGGAGTTTCCGTGGGACGGAGATGACACGAGCGCTGTCTTTCGTCATCGGGAGAACAAAAAGTGGTTCGCGCTGATCATGGAGGTACGAAGGGAGCTTCTGGGCCTTCCCGGAAAAGAACGTGTCTCTTGCATGAATCTTAAGATCGACGACGTCATCCTCCATGACATGCTCGTGCATGAGGACGGGATCCTTCCTGCGTATCACATGAATAAGCAGCACTGGGTGACGGTGCTCCTCGACGGGACGGTCGGTTTTGACCGGGTGACCGGGCTTTTGCAGGTGAGCTTCGAGGCGACGCTTCCCAAACGGAGGAAGAAGTAAAGTCATGAACCGGATCTACTGGGATATCGATAAGATCGCATCACTGACGGATCGTCTCGAAGCCGCGACGCACAGCCACGGCATGATCCAGTTTTTCCTGTTCCTTGAGGGTGTTCCGGAGATGAAGGTGGGAAAGGAGAAGATCCACGACCGCTGCCTGTTCGTGAATGTCAATGTGAAACATGCCGTGAAGTTTCATGACGGGCTTCTTTTTACCTGCGTCATCGAACCTGCCTCGGATATGGGGCGGAAACTGAGCGCACTTCTTAGCGGGAAAGAGTATTTCGCACTGGAAGATGCTCAGACGGAAGAATTGGCCGCGCTGGCCCGTCCGATGATGGATTCTTTTTCAAAAGCACCTTACACGAATCTGATGGAAAAACTCTATGAGGTGATCGGCGCCGGACCTTGCGAAAAGCACCTGGATGAGCGGATCACGGCGTTCCTTTCCATGCTCGAGAACTGCAGCTGCACGGATCACTCTGTTGATCACTTTGCGGAAGAACTGCATCTTTCTTCGTCCCGCCTGTCGCATCTTTTCTCGGAGCAGGTGGGGATCACCTTGAAAGACTATCTGCTTCTTCACCAGCTGGAAAGAGTTTTCCAGGATATCTTAAGCGGGAGAAAGATCACGGATGCCGCGATGGATGCGGGCTTTGACTCGCCGTCGCATTTTGCCTCCACGGTAAAAAGACTCATGGGACTTCCGGCGAGAAGCACCATAAAAGATAGCGAATTTCTGAAAGTTTATTAATCCCCGATTTTCTATACTGATGCCAGAAAAGAAAAAGAAAAGAGGCACAGTATGGAAAATAAATATCTTAAGAAGACCCCGATGGTAAACTATGACGCCGCACCGATCCGAAATCTGATCGAGTCTCGTGGCTGGGAAAACCTCGACACATTCGACAGAATCGGCGCGATCTATGACTATGTCCGAAATGAGATCCTTTTCGGATATAACCGCTCCGACACGCTTACCGCGGAAGAGGTACTCGCGGACGGATATGGTCAGTGCAATACGAAGGCGACACTTCTCATGGCTATCTTTCGCGGATGCGGGATCCCCTGCCGCCTTCACGGATCGGAAGTCAGCAAGTGCTTTCAGAGAGGTGCGACCTCTGGCATCATCTCGATCCTGGCGCCAAAAACGATCGCCCATACCTGGGTGGAGGTTTTCTATGACGGGAAATGGATCGCACTGGAAGGCGTAATCACGGACGAAGCCTATGTGCAGGGCGTGAAGAAGAAAGAGAATCCGAAGAAGGGTCCTTTTCAGAAATATGCTATTTCAGTGCCGGACTTAACAACATTGGATCTGACCTGGCGGGGACAGGATCTTTTCGTGCAGAATGCATCGATGGTGAAAGACTTCGGAACCTTCGACGATCCGGATACTTTCTTTACTCTTCACAAGCAGACCTGGAGCAAAGTCAAGGACTTCGCCTATGTCCACTACGGAAGAAAAGTCATGAACCGAAACGTCGCCAGGATGCGGAAGAACCACACACCGCAGATCCTATACTGAAAGGATAAAGCCTTTTCCATCGGGGAATGATATACTTTTCTTAAAGAAAAAATACGATAGCTAGTGTTCAAAAAAACGATAGCCCGGTCGTATGAAGAAAGATCCTGACGGAAAGGAGAGTTGCGAAATGATTCGTGAAATGAAGCGGGAAGAGATCCCGCAGTGTGTGGATGTGATCCGAAAGAGTTTTCTGACAGTGGCGGGGGAGCTTGGTTTTACCACGGAAAATGCACCTCGTTTCACAGCTTTTGCTATGTCGGAAGACAGGCTCTATTCGCAGCTGGAAGAAGGCCGTCCGATGTTCGTCTATGTGGATGAGAAGGGAAATATCTGCGGATACTATTCTCTGGCGATGCAGGAGAATCTGGAGTGCGAACTGAATAACCTGGCTGTCCTTCCTGAATACCGTCATCAGGGGATCGGAAAGCTTCTTCTGGAGCATGCTTTTTCCTATGCGCATAGCGTCGGATGTACGATCGTAAATATCTCCATCGTGGAAGAAAATACCGTCTTACGGAAGTGGTATGAGAGCTTCGGTGCGGTGCATATCGGCACGAAGAAATTCGATTTCTTCCCGTTTACCTGTGGCTATATGCAGAAAGAAGTGTGACGCGATTTGAAATGGTATATTGATCGATTTCCTGAGCTTCGAAAAGCACCGCCGGTCTACTCCGTGTGCGGGGACGATTGCGCGGTCTGCCCCAGATTTCTGGCAAGAACAGAAGAGGAACTTCACGAGACGGCGGAGTTCTGGTATCGTGCCGGATGGAGGGATCACGTAGTCAGTAACGATGAGATCCGGTGTACCGGCTGCGGCTGCCGTCCGACCTGCAGCTTTATGCTTCTTCCCTGTACGAAAGAACATGACGTATCCTGGTGTAAGGAATGCCCGGAATTTGAGTGCAAAAAGATCGAGGATGTGTATCTCCGCTCTGCTTCGAAAATGGAGCAGTGCCGAACGGCCTGCGAAAGCGAAGAAGAGTTTCAGATGTTCGTCCGTGCTTTTTACCAGAAGGAGAAAAATATACGCGGAGTCCCGATGCGGATCGGCGTGATCCAGGCCAGTTCCCAGGGCGAAAAGAACTCACTTCTATTCGAGACCGTGAAGAAGTATGCGAAGTATGCGACGGTTCTGAATTTCGGTTGCACTCCGGAGGAAAAAGAGAAGTACAGTTACATCGAGATCTCCATTCTGGCGGGGATTCTTCTGGCGTCAGGATCTTTGGAGCTTGTGGTGACAGGATGCTCTTCCGGGCAGGGCATGATGCTGGCTTGTAATAACGTGCCGGGAGTGCTCTGCGGGTATGTTCCGACACCGATGGATGCATATCTTTTCGCGCAGATCAACGACGGAAATGCCGTGTCGGTTCCTTTGGGCGAGGAGTATACATGGCAGGGAAAAGAGAATCTTGAACAGACGGTCGAGAAACTTTTTTCCGAGCCTTTCGGACAGGGATATCCGAAGTCGGAAGCGGAGAGAAAAAAGAAAGATACACTTCTTCTGAAAGAAATCCGGAAGAATTCGCAAGTTTCCATTTCGGAGTTTCTATCTGCCCTCCCGAAGGAGCTTGCAGATAAGATCCGAACGAAGGAAAACGTGTTAACATGGATACGAGAGAACGGAAAGGATCCGGATATTCTGGCATGGCTTCGATGACGGATCTGTTCCTTCTGAAAAAGTAAAGAGAGAATGCAAAAATGGAACTGAAAAAATTATCTGAACATATTTGGTATATGCCGTTTGAAGAGGAGCGGGACCGCCCGAATCTCGGCTATATCAGAGGAGAGAAATGGAGCCTGGCTGTCGATGCCGGGCATTCGGACGTGCATATGAAAGAGTTCTATGCACTTCTGGAAAAAGAGGGACTTCCGCTTCCGGATCTGACGGTCCTCACGCACTGGCACTGGGATCACACTTTCGCCATGCATGCGATACATGGTCTTTCTATCTGTAACGAAAGGACCAACCAGTACCTGAAAGAATGGAAAGAAAAGATCGAGAAGAACGGGCCTTCGTGTTTCCTCGCGATCGGTGATAGTGTGCGAAAAGAATATGCCGGGAATAAGGAAGTCATCGTCGTTCCTTCCGACATGATCTACCATGGAGAGATGACGCTGGATCTGGGCGGATGCACGGTAAAGATCCTCGAATCCGAATCCCCGCACACGGATGACGCGACGCTTGTGTATGTGTGCGAAGATAAGACCCTTTTCCTAGGAGACGCCACGTGCAGTGCTTTTCCCAATGGAAAAAAAGACAAGGAGCTTAGCAGAAAACTTGCGGATACGATCAAGAAAATAGACCCGGAGATCTGTGTGGAAGGCCACTGGGCACCGGTCGAAACATCTGATACGTTAGCCGATCTTTTAGGGGAATGATGCAAGGAGAAGGGGACCCTTCAAGGAGAAAAGAGTATGCGATTCAATCAACTGGTTCCGGAACTGAGTGTTTCCGATATTGAGAAATCCAAACGATTCTATACGGACGTACTGGGTTTTAGGATCGAGTACGAACGAGTCGAGGATAAGTTTGCTTTTCTTTCGCTTGGAGAAGCGCAGTTAATGATCAACGAGATCAACGGCCATTGGGAGACCGGGAAGCTGGAGTATCCGCTTGGAAGAGGGATCAATTTCCAGATCGAGATCGATCATGTGGAGGAATTCGTTGCCAGGATAAAAGAAAAAGGCGTGGTTCCGTTTAAAGATATATTCACCAGCAAGTACCGCTGCGACGGCGTCAGCTATGTGGAGAAAGAAGTGCTGATCCAGGACCCGGACGGGTATCTTCTGCGGTTTTCTGAGACATTGGAAGAGGAGGGGATCTGATGAATCATGATGAGCAGAGAATATGGCTGATCAAGCAGCTTCTGGCGGAGCGATCGGATGTATCTGATGTGGAAATACCCGCCGGCGAAAAGGAGCAGAAAGATCTCCTTCGGGGGCTTATGAATATCCGTATGCCCGATCCGATCAGTGAGGAATTTCTGAAGATTCAGGATGAATATCTGACGGCGGAAAATGAAGCGGAAGGAATCGTGAGATTAGAGGATCTTACGCCCATCGGATCGGATGCACGTATCTATCTGTGGCAGGGAGATATGTCCAGGCTTTCTGTGGATGCTGTGGTGAATCCGGCAAACTCCGGCTTCACCGGCTGCTACCAGTGGCTGCATTCATGTCTGGATAATATCCTGGGCTCCAAGGCCGGTATCCAGCTTCGGCTTTATTGTAATGACATCATCGAGAAACAGGGACATCCGGAACCGACCGGAGGCGCCAAGATCACGCCGGCATTTAATCTTCCGGCTAAGTATATCATCCACACCGTCGGCCCGATCGTACAGCATGTTCTGACGAAACAAAACGAAGACGATCTGGCTTCCTGCTACCGTTCGATCCTGAAACTGGCGGACGAAAACGGGCTTTCGAGTGTCGCGTTTTGCTGCATTTCTACCGGTGTATTTATGTTTCCGAATGAAAGAGCAGCGGAGATCGCCGTGGCAACAGTGAAGGAATATCTGGATACGACCGGAAGCGGGATCAAAGTGCTTTTCAATGTGTTTAAGGATATTGATCTTCTGTTTTACCAGAACCTTCTAAAATATTCGGATACGCTCCAGGCGATTGAAGAAGGCCGTCGAATTGCTGATGATCCGACAATTCCGGGATATAAAGATGCAGAATCCCTTAGAAGTGCTTTGGAGACAAAGTGACATACTGATCCAGATACATCTGAATACTTGTGATAATAGGATTTTGATTCCAGAGAAAACTTGTTTGTCCAGTCTGTACAAACAAGTTTATTTTGTTATAATATAAGTGGAGGAGAAATATCTATGATGAATGTTAACTGCAGATACAAAATCAAGGAAGATATTGAGTTTATTCTTGAAGCGGAAAGAATAAACAAACTGGAACTGTCAGAAATAACCAGGATCTCGCGAACCACGCTTGATGCTATAGAGAAGAAAGGTATGGCGACAGATGAAATCTGTGAAAAACTATACTCATACATCTATGGACAGAAATATAGAATCAATTCTGTGAAAGAGGAATTGATAAGAGAGAAGTATGGTATGGTCTTGTTTCATGGTTCTAAATGCGGTCTTTCTGACATATCCGTTGCCGGGTCACGAGATAATTGTGATTTTGGGAATGGCTTTTATTTGGGACAAACATACAATCAGGCACTATCTTTTGTGTGTGAATATGATAAGGCTTCAGTGTATTCCTTTAAATACTCACTAGAAGGGATGAAGTGTTTGGAATTTGCTTGTTCTCTAGATTGGATGATTGCAATATGTTATTTCCGGGGAACGATTCGAAATTATGCTAAAAGTGAGAAAGTCCGAGCTGTTATAGATAAAGTGGAAAAAGCAGATGTTATCATAGCACCGATTGCAGATAACAAGATGTTTTATGTAATGTCTCAATTTGCAGAAGGGGAGATCAATGCTGATGTAGCCCTTCATTCATTATCTGCCTCAAGATTGGGATTGCAATATATCTTAAAAACGGAAAAGGCATTAAAGAATTTGGTTCCAATAGAAAGATATTATTTGTCTGTTCCGGAAAGAGAGGATAGTAGAAAGAAACTAATTGAAAGAGGCTATGAAATAGATACAAAACTCAAACTTGCCAAAAGAGAGTATAAAAATGGACTATATATTGAGGAGTTGCTGAAATGAAAGAGTTTGATCATGATGGTCTTTTACTTGCGGAATTTCAAGGCAAACTATTTGAAAAATCTGCAGACTTACACTGCTCTACAGCAGTATTCATTCGAAGGTTCTTACACTCTGACTATCTAAAAAAACTGGATACAAATAATTTGTCAGTTTTATCATTAGATGTGAATGAAGGAATAGACAGTATTCAGAAACAGTTTGGAGACTCGAATTATGGTCAAACAAAGTATTCAAAAAGCGCTCTGTTTTGGATGGGCTACATATATAGATATCTTGCATATACCAGAGAAACGACAACAAAATTTGTGATGAGTCTTTTCCCTTATAGGCAGCTCAACGATGTCTATTATTCATTTCATACCCAAGATCCTGAATGGTGTGTGCGTAGTCTGTTGGAAATGAGTAATTTGAATGAGGATGTATTTGATAAAAACATAAGGCTGAAGGAAGTTATAATGTCGCGAGGAGAGTATTAGCATGGTTAGTATGGATTTTGCAGAAAACATTAGAAATTTGAAGCAGGCTCTCGCAGAGGCGGATGCTGTCGTGATCGGTGCCGGTGCAGGTCTTTCTACTTCGGCGGGCTTTATCTATAGCGGTGAGCGGTTCGAGAAATACTTTTCCGACTTTTCTGAAAAGTACGGCTTTACGGACATGTATACCGGCGGCTTTCATGTGCTGGGGATGGAGCCGGAGATCATGTGGGCGTACTGGTCCAGATACATCTACATCAACCGTTATCTGGATGCGCCGAAACCTGTGTATGACGATCTCTTCTCGCTGGTGAAAGAGAAGGACTATTTCGTCCTGACGACGAACGTGGATCACTGCTTCCAGAAGGCGGGATTCGATAAGGAAAGGCTCTTTTATACGCAGGGGGATTACGGTCTTTTCCAGTGCACGGAACCCTGTACGCAGGATACCTACGATAACGAAGAGATGATCAAGAAAATGTACGAGCAGCAGAAGGATATGCGGATCCCCTCCGAGCTGATCCCGAGATGTCCGAAGTGCGGAAAACCGCTTACCATGAATCTTCGTTCCGACGATAAGTTTGTCGAGGATGACGGATGGAAACTTGCGTGCTCGAGATACGAAGTATTTCTGGAAACGCATAAGACGGGGAGAATCCTTTTCCTGGAACTGGGTGTCGGATACAATACACCGGTCATCATTAAGTATCCGTTCTGGAAAATGACCATGCAGAATCCGAAGGCCACCTATGCCTGCATCAACTTCGAGGAAGCCCTCTGTCCGGAGGAGATCAGGGACCAGGCGATCCTGATCACGGGCGATATCGGCGAGGTCCTAAAGGAGCTGAAATCATGATCATCCAGACAGGCATGCGGACCGATATTCCGGCCTTTTATTCCGAGTGGCTCTGTAACCGGATCAAAGAAGGCTTCGTTCTGGTGCGTAATCCCTATCATCCTTCGCAGGTGACGAGATACAGCCTGTCTCCCGAGGTGGTGGATCTGATTTCTTTCTGCACCAAAAATCCCGCGCCGATGCTTCCGAAGATGGATGTGCTGGATCCGTACGGACAGTACTGGTTTGTGACGATCACGCCTTATGGAAAAGACATCGAGCCCCATGTTCCGGATAAGGAGCGGGTGATGGAGTCTTTTCAGAAGCTTTCGGATCGGGTCGGCGTGGACAGCATGGGCTGGCGCTACGATCCGATCCTCGTCGATGCAGCTCACTCGGTGGAGTGGCATATCGGGATGTTCGAGAAGATGGCAGCGGCCCTTTCCGGCTACACGAAGACCTGCGTCATCAGTTTCCTGGACATCTATAAGAAAGTGGAGAGAAACTTTCCGGAGGCGCGGGAAGTCTCTCTGGATGACCGGATGACTCTCGGAAAAGCGTTTATCGAGATCGGGAAGAAATATGGCATGATGATCCGTCCCTGTGCCGAGGGAAAAGCACTTGCGCCTTATGGTGCCGACTGCTCGGGCTGCATGACGGTGTCGACCTATGAGACAGCGCTTCATTCTAACCTGATCGTCCCGAAGACGGGGAAGAACCAGAGAAACGGAGAGTGCGCCTGTCTTCTGGGATCGGACATCGGCGCTTACGATACCTGCGGACATTTATGCAGATACTGCTATGCCAATACGGATCCTTCGCTGGTTCGCGAAAACATGCGGCGTCACGATCCGAAGTCCCCTTTTCTCATAGGGACAAGTATGCCTGATGATATGATTCATCAGGCAGTACAAAAGAGCTGGATCGACCGGCAGATGCGGCTGGATCTATTCTGAGGTTACTCCTCGGCGAAAAGATTTGTCGAAAGATAACGAAGTCCTGTATCCGGGAAAACAGCAACGATCTTCTTTCCTTTGTTCTCGGGTCTCTTGGCAAGTTGTGTAGCAGCGAAGAGCGCAGCACCGGAAGATGTGCCGATGAGGATTCCGTCTTTTTTGGCGACCTGTCTTGCTGCCTTGTATGCATCGAGTGCTTCTACGGCGATGACCTCGTCATAGATGTTACGGTCCAAAGTTGCCGGGATAATGCTATCCGGAACGCCTGAGAAAGGATGTACACCGGTGATCTCTTCGTCCGGTTCCGGCTTCTCATCACTCGGGAGAGAATTGGGTCCCGGCTGTACACCGACTACCTTAATATTCGGGTTTTTTGACTTTAAGAATCCGCCTGCACCGGAGATCGTTCCACCTGTACCTACGCAGGCAACGAGGATATCGACCTTGCCTTCCGTGTCTTCCCAGATCTCGGGACCTGTGGTTACTCTGTGGATGTTCGGGTTTGCCGGGTTGGAGCACTGGTCAACAAAAACGATGTTATCTTCTTTGCTGAGGACTTCTTCTTTCAGTGCTGCGATCGCTGCGACAAAGTCACCGTTCGTCTCTTTGAGAACTCGTCCCAGTGTCGGCTCTTCAGTAAGTTTGATCGTCTTTCCGCCAAATGCATGAATGACCTTGAAACGCTCCTCGGATACCTGATCCTGGATATATACGCGGAAAGGATATCCTTTTGATGCGGCGATGGCTGCCAGACCAATACCTGTATTACCGCTCGTTGTCTCGACAACAGTATAGCCCGGCTTCAGTTTCCCGGACTTCTCCGCATCTTCGATCATGGCGAGGGCGATACGGTCTTTTACGCTCTGGTTCGGATTAAAATACTCAAGCTTACCGATGACATCGGCCTGTAATCCATTTGCTTTGTTATAGCCGTTCAGCTGCAAAAGCGGTGTTCTTCCTACTAACTCTGTGATTGATTGATAAATACCGGCCATGGTTTTTTCCTCCAATGATGTGTTGTGGTTTTATGCTAGCATCAGAGGGGATTCCTGAAAAATACCGGCATCTTATCGCGCACTATAATCAGAATTTATCGCGGCGTGATTATACTAAGTAACTAGTGGATATTCGAGTAATCAATGATACAATTTACATAGAAATGGGGTGAGCGGTATGGCAGATGAAAAGAGAGTTGCGGTGATCACCGGAGGCGCCAAAGGCATCGGAAAAACGATCGCCGGAGCTCTGAGAAAGTATGATGAGCATTGAATTAAAACCGATAACTCGGGAAGATATCGCAACCGTATGGAAGATGCAGGTAGAAGCATTCCAAGTGCTTTTGGATAAGTATCAGGACTATGATACAAGCCCGGGGGCTGAACCTGTGGACAAAGTATTGGCGAGGTTTGAGCAGCCCTGGACGACCTACTTTTTCATCATGGCAAACGGCGAGAAGGCCGGTGTGATCCGTGTCGTGGATAAGAAGGACGGCAGCAGAAAACGCATCTCTCCCATCTGGATCATGCCGGAGTTCCGAAATCGAGGCTATGCGCAGCAGGCGATCCTGGCGGCTGAAAAGATCTACGGATCTGGCCATTGGTGTCTGGATACGATCCTTCAGGAGAAAGGCAATCTTCATCTTTATGAGAAGCTCGGGTATCACCGGACGGGCAGGGTCGATAAGATCAATGATAAAATGGATATCGTATATTATGAAAAAGATTGATATCGGCTAGAACCGGAAAGGATATAAACATGGTTTTATCGAACGAAGAATTAAAGAAGATCTATTTCGGCGCATATGAGTTTGCGGAGACGGAAGACGGGTATCTTCAGGCCTTCCAGTATACCAAGGAACAGGTCGAATACTTCAAAGGTGCTTTTCAAATGTGGTACGAAAGATGTACGGCCACCACGGCAAAAACACTGGAATTCACAACGTCTGCAACGAAGCTTTCTTTCGACTATAAGACCATCTGGAAAGGGTCTCCGGATTCCTTCGAACTTCTGGTGAATGGTTTTGTTACGAATATCGCACGAGTCAAGGACATCATGGACGTCGGGACTTTCGAGTGGGAGCTTCCGGAGGGCGAGAAGTCCGTCGTCATTTACCTGCCGGCGGATGCGACAGTCCTGATCCGGAATTTCACCATCGATGCAGAAGTGATCCCGGCCAAGAAGAATGAGAAAGTGCTGTGGCTCGGCGACTCCATTACTCAGGGATACGGCCCGCTCCGCTCGTCCTGCACCTATGTCAGCGTCGCTAACCGGATCCTGAATTATGACATCATCAACCAGGGAATCGGCGGCTATATCTACGATAAGAAGTCCCTCATGAAGATGGACGGCTATACGCCGGATAAGATCATCGTGGCGCTTGGCACGAACCAGTACGGCGACAAGGACATGACCGCGGTCGAGGAGTACTATGAGACTCTGATCAGCATCTACGGAAATGAGATCCCGATCTTTTGCATCACCCCGCTCTGGCGTGGTGATTCCTGGGACGGACTGCCTACGCTGATCGAGTTCTGCGGGAAGGTGAAGGCCATCGCCGAGAGATATAACAATGTTACAGTCATCGACGGAATGAAGATGGTGCCGCATTTTCCGGAATATTTCCTCGACAATCTACACCCGAATGCACTGGGCTGCGAGATCTACGGCAGGAATCTGGCGGAGGCGATTTTGAAGGCGGAAAAAACGGCGGCAGGGGCACCGGCATGAGCGGCAGCAAAGGAGAGCGGGAAGGCATGATCGACGGACACATCCATATCGAATATGGACCTTATACACTTCCATGGATCCAGGAGTTTGTGGATCAGGCGGTGAAGATGGGGCTTACTGAGATCCGGCTTTTGGAGCATAACTACATGTTTCCTGAGTTCGCGCCGATGTATGATTCTACCCGCGCGGCAAGTGATTTTGTCGATAACTGGTTTCAGCGAAAGGCGGGGAAGAAGAGCTTTTCCGAGTATCTGGAACTGGTGGAGAAGGTGCGGCAGCAGGACTATCCCGTGAAGATCAAGTTGGGCCTCGAAGTCTGCTACTTTGAAAAATACGAAGATCTCATCCGTGAACTGACTTCGGACAAAGGACTGGATTTCCTTCTCGGAAGCATGCACTTCGTAGGTGATTTTGCCTTCGACCATAACGCAGAGCTGTGGGAAGGGATCGACGTGGACAGCACCTACAGAAGATATTTCGAGGATTCCGTGAAACTTGCGGACAGCGGGCTTTTCAACGGGATCGGGCATCCGGACACGATCAAACTATTCGGGCATAAGGCGTCTTTTCCGCTTACGGAGTATTACGAGAAACTGGCGGAAGCCTTGGCGCGAAACGGCATGTATGCCGATGAGAACAGCGGCGCCCACCGGCGCTGCCCGGACACGGCTTCGCTGGGGATGGATCCGGAACTGATCCGAATCCTGAAGGCGCACAACGTGCCGATCATTACGTCTTCGGATGCGCATCGTCCGGAGGATGTAGGCGATAGGATCAATGAGATGGTGGAGAAAGATGAATTATTTTGTTGAAGGATTACAAGGAAGCGGAAAGAGCACTCTGGTAAGTAAGCTTCAGGAACTTCATCCGGAACTCAAAGCGGTCCGGGAAGGCGAGTATTCGCCTGTGGAACTTGCCTGGTGTGCGTATTTGGATGAGGAGAAGTATCCGGCGATCCTGGAAAAATATCCGTCTCTTCGTAAAGAGATCGAGGAGAAGACTTTTTCCGAGAGGGACAAGCGGATCGTGACCTATACCAAGATCCGTTCCGAAGATCGGGCATTCTATCAGGATCTGGAGCAGTATGAGATCTACAATAACCGGGTGACTTTTGAGGAATTCGAGTCGATCATTCTCCGGCGTTTTGCGGCGTGGAACAGCGACGGAAATATCTTCGAGTGCTCGCTTTTCCAGAACATCGTCGAGGACCTGATCCTCTTCCGGAATTTGTCTGATGAAGAGATCATTTCTTTTTATGAAAAGGTCCGCGATGCCCTTGCCGGGAAGGAGTTTAAGATCCTTTATCTCAAGGCGGAGGATCTTCGCGGGAATCTTCAGGTGATCCGAAAAGAGCGTTCGGATGAAAACGGTGTGGAGATGTGGTTCCCGCTGATGATGCAGTTCTTCAATGATTCGCCCTATGCGAAGGAAAGAGGAGTTTCTGGAGAGGATGCCATGATCGCGCACTTTGCCCACCGGCAGGAGCTGGAACTACGGATTTGCGAAGTGCTTTTTCCTGAGAAGACAAAGATCCTTCCGTCGAAGGGATATGGCGAACTGGAAGGGATCTGAAATGGCGCGCGTTCATATGAATGTGCGCAGTAATAGCAAGGAGAGAATATGAGTTTCTTATTGGAAACAGATAGATTAAAGATCACGGAAATGACCATGGATATGGCTATGGACGTTCACAAGAATTCGCTGGACGAGGACACGAAAAAGTTCGTGCCGGATGAGGTTTTCGCGACACTCGAAGAGGCGCAGGAAACGATCGAGTTTCTGATGTCGCAGTACGGATCCAATGAAGGTCCGCTGGTCTATGCTTTGATTACGAAAGATGAGGGGAAGAACATCGGCTATGTTCAGATCGTCCCCATCGATGGCGGGAAATGGGAGATCGGATATCACGTGGGGAAGACCTACACCGGAAACGGGTACGCGACGGAAGCGGTCCGCGCCTTTTTGCCTGTGATGGCGGAGCGCCTCGGGATAAAAGAGGTGTACGGTGTCCGTCTTCAGGAGAATAAGGCGTCAGGGCGCGTGCTCGAAAAGTGCGGGTTCCAAGTGCTTTTCACCGGGGAAGGGCCGTATCACGACGATGTGTGTGCGATTGAAAAAAGCGTCTGGAAAGCGTAAGGATTTTAACAATTTAAGAATTGAAAAAGGGGTGTCTCCTGCTGGGAGGCACCCCTTTAACCGATATGATTTAGTTTTCTGATTCTTTATCCGTAAATAGAAGCTGTGTCTTACCCATAATTTCTCTTGATTCGCTTTTTTATCCGTCAAATCCGTAGGTAAGATACCGATAGAATCTGCGTTTTTGAATTATTATCCGCCCGAATCTAAGCAATCATACGGATAGAATCCGCTCTTTGCGACTTTTTATCTGCCAGGAACGAAAGGATCATACCGATAAAAATTCAAAATATTCATTTCTATCGGTTTTCTCTGCTTACTCTTCCCAGAACAGCTCATCGAGGGTCTTGCCGAGGACGCGGCAGATGGAGAGGCAGAGCTTGATCGTGGGATTGTAGTCGCCTTTTTCAATGGCGTTGATCGTCTGCCGGGAGACGCCGACTTTGTCGGCCAGATCCTGCTGGGACATGTCCAGGGCAGCGCGCGCTGCTTTTAACCTAAGATTCTTCATCAGTGGCCTCCTTTTTCTCGATGGATGACTTCACCGTGAGCTCGATGGCCAGAATCAGGAAGCAGATGCCTACAACGATCCCTGTGCCGGTGATCTCGTTAAATCTTCCGAGCCCGAGGAAGGTCATGCCGGCGCCAAAGAGTGCCAGGATGCCCATGACCCAAGAAAGGGCAATGAACTTCGCGCGTCTCTCGGAAAGACCGAAGAACGCATCATTGACATCGCACATGATGGCAAATGCGGTCGAGCCTACGATCACTGATCCGATGCCGACCTCATACATGGAGATCGGGAAGTTTTCGATGGATATGCTCAGACAGCCATATGTAAAACAGCACATCATAACAATGATCAGTGCATTCATCGCAGCTTTTCCGCGAGCGGCCAGCTGGCGCTCATCGTATTTGCTTTCACTGCGGTTGGTTATCACGATCACATAGATCCCAAAGACCAGGAGAAGGGCGGCAATCATCAGCGGACCACTGTGAAGCTTCAGTTCGTCAGAAGTACCTTTGAGTTTGAATTGGAGACTATAGGACGAGGGGGCGAGAGAACCGCTGTTTTCCGGAATGAACTTCATATACAGATCCTTGCCGTCTGCGTCTGTAACCTGGATCTTTGCAGAGCCGCTGCCGCTGATCTTTTCCTTCACGACAGAAGAGGACTCCGGGGAACCGATATAGATAGCGGCTTCGGTATCTATTCCGTCCGGTCCTTCGATCTCTACGTCAAAAGTGACCTTCTTGCCGATCGGTTCGAAGTGGATGGGTTCGAGTTCATATTCCACGCCGGAGTCTGTGACGATGACCGGCGACTTAAACTGCATAAAGTCTTTGCTCTCCGGCTGAAGGGCGCATCTGATGCCCGCGGCCAGAATGACTACTGATACGATAATGATCGATAAGACCGTCGAAGCTAATGTTTTCTTTTTCATAAGTTTACACCTCCGTGCAAAACGCTTCATTACGGCAGGCCGATTTCCTGCCTTGCAAGATGAATAGTACACCATGTGTTACACAATGTCAAGTATATGCGACAAAAAGTAGTATAAAATTGAAGCGGTTTCTTCAGCAAAGATAAGATCTTCAAGCGCTGGAATAAGCGTGAAATCAGATATATAAAGAACTGCCTTTAATGCAGCAGAAGCATAAATAGCCTCCTCTAAAATGCGATATCGTTTGTTGTGATAAATCATCCATAGGAGTAGTATTAATCTCGTTAAGCGCACTTGGAAAAAGTGCGAATGAGGAGGGAATAGTATGAAAAGTCCGTTTGCTAAAGCATGGGGATGCGTAGGAATTATGATGATCGGTGTCGTTTTGATGATGTCATCGTTGGCTTTCCTTAATAACGAAGCTCTTATGTATTTATTTCTGTTTCTTGGTGTTGCCGGTATCATTGCCGGAGTCGTTCTGCACTATAAGACCGTGAGATGTCCGCATTGCGGATCGCATCTGGGAAGAGTGTATGGACCGAGATGCCCGTTCTGCGGAAAAGATTATAAAGCGAAAGACTAAAACAAAAAGAAAGAGACTGCCTCAAATGAGACAGTCTCTATTTATATGCATCACACTTTCGGTGAGCTTCCCCAATAAGCCCAAGACAGTGCTACTCAAATCGCGGTCATCTTTCCTGAACGATCAGAAGAGCCCGGTTGTCGATGTTCTTGAGGACTTCCTCGGCAGATCTCGAACCGGTGAAGTATCCCGGTGCTTCTTCTTTGATGACATCCATAACAGCTGCGTCAGTATGGTAGCTGGCTTTCACGCCCTTAATGATCTCCCGGAGTTCATTGATATCATCATCGGTTGCCGGGAAAACGATCCAGCTTAAGGATCCGCCCATTAGGGCAACATCTTCCAGATAATCTTCATATGCTTTGGTGAGCCTTTCTTTTTGGTCGATCATGTTATCTTCAAAAACTGAGGTCTTCAGCGGAAGTCCACCCGTTATGGATTGTGTTATGGCGCTCTGTGCATCGGAACCGTAGAAGTTCCGGATGATTTCCCAGGCCTCGTCCTTATACGGGGAATCCGCGACGATCGCCATGGATTCAATGGGATAAGCAAGGATCCCGTTTCCCTGAAGTGAAGGGAATCCCATATACTTGCCGTTACCATACGGGAGCCCCTTATAGATACTGTAATCATTAATATTACCGATCCTTGCGTAGATCATCGCCGCTGTTTCATTTCTCAGATAATCAGCTGTCTTAACGATAGGCTTGGCACCGAGAATGATGTCTGATAAATCCTCTGTGTCATAGACATCTATTCCTCCGTAACTGGATGTCATCGAGATTCCGGCCAGGAATTCGCGGTCTGACAGATCCTCCTTGGCGGCATATTTTTTCACTTCCTCAAGGATCCGGATCATTCCTTCGGAGTTAAAGCTGACTTTCTTGTTGGCATAGTCCATGTAATTTGTCAGTTCTGACCCCATGAAGATTTCCAGAAGAGCGGTGCTTTCTTCCGGTGGTATCAGCGCGACACTGTCGGGAAGGGAAGCGGCCGCTTTATCCAGATCATCAAAAGTCCAGTCCGGTTCTGCCGTTATATATTTACTGTTTGCCATATATCCACGAAGATCAAAAGACATCGGCGCGTAGTAGAGCTTTTCGTTTACCTCCATCGAACGGAAGATGTTATCGAAATACTCCGACCGGTCCAGACCGTTTTCACCGTCGATGTAACTGTTCAGATCGACAAGCATAGTATCGTTGGCGTACTGGTCAAATCCCGCGAAGTTGACAAGGATATCCGGCGCCTCTCCGCTTAGGAGCATGAGGTTGATCCTGCTTGTAAGGTTCGTCTTGAATTTCTTATCCATCGAGGTACCGTCCTCGAGAGAGTACGAATAATCGATCGCTTCGATACGCGTCTTTTTGTCGGGATCTGCATTGTATTCATACATGTAATCGTAAAATCCCCCGCTTAAGTCGAGTCCGCCGACGTACATGATCTTTTTCCCTGCGTGCGGATTCTTTTCGGCCCGTTTCATGCGGATCACATAATATGTGTCATGGATAAAATCACTACTGTATTTTCTTGCGATCGCGTTGATCTCGTTTTCGTTTTTCGGAGCACTCGTAACCGAGTTCAGGATGCTGTGATTTACATCCGTCTGGTTCCAATTTAAAATCTCTTCCGCTTCTCCGGAAACCGGATCAAGCTTCAAGATTCCGTTCGGAGTAGTCGTGAAGGCGCCGTTTTCCGTGAATGCCAGATCATACGGGTTGTTGACGGCGTAAGCAGGTTTTCCCTGTTTCATTTCGCCGGTCTTCATATCGATCTCGTGGATGTAAAAGTCGATGGCCATGAGACTGTCGTTCGGAATGCTGAACGCATAGTACTTTCCGTTATTCTCAAAAATGTTACCAATGATGCCGCGGTCTATACCGCTGATATCGTAAAGGTGTTTTCCGTTTTCGTCGTAAATACCTAAAGGACCGCCAAATCCGCACTGGACGGCAATCTTTCCGTCCGCAAGGAACTGCAGCTGGGAGACATACGTTAAATTGGGATTTTGCGGCATTTCCAGGGCAAATTCTTTGATCCTGTTTCCGGATTCGTCCAGGATAGAGATACTTATGCCGTTGACCATATATGTCTTGTCATCGTAAGTCGTACTCAGCACGGCGATGTTACCGTCGTTATCAACTGCGATGATCGCGGCCGGGTCATCGCCCGTGGAAAAATCTCCGAGGTATTCGCCGTCCAAAGAAAACTTGGCGATACCGGACCTGTTGTATGAATCCCAGTCGATATTCTCCCAGTTACCGTTGTTCATCGCATTTTGCGGAAATTCGTATGTAAGAGTATAGTTGGCGATAATGATGTCGCCCAGGAACTGGATATTCTCGACTGACATATATTCGAGTTT
This sequence comes from Clostridiales bacterium, assembly GCA_017428545.1. Lineage (GTDB taxonomy): Bacteria > Bacillota > Clostridia > Saccharofermentanales > Saccharofermentanaceae > Scatonaster. The sequence goes on along the minus strand of JAFRQR010000020.1, from coordinate 338,160 downwards.
CTTTGTTTCATCGATCGGAAGTTTCAGCTCAGATACTGTTGTTTCAAAGAAAGTATCATTCTCCAGGATCTCGCGTTTTCTTTTGTCCGAAGCCGTTTTTTTCTTACAGGCCGTACAGCCGATAATGATCGAAAAGCACAGCGAAGCGGCAAAGATCTTTTGTGTAAAAGGATGGCGTTTCATATAACATAACCCCCGTAACCAAAAAGCCAAAGCAATTCTTTAAACAACCCTACCTTAAATCTAGCAGAGAGATGTGCCCTTCGTGTGACCTTTGTGTCATTTTTTCCAGTGGTTCCAGAAAAAAACGATAGATTAAAAAATATTAAGATTCCCGCAAAGTATGGTATAATCCATTCATTGCATTTGAACAGGGGGAAAGCTATGAAAAACAAACGGTTTTTGGGAATGAAGAGAGTTTCGGCTTTAGTATTGTCTTTGCTCGTTTCGTGTGGTGCACTTTTCAGTGCCTGTGATTCGAAATCAAAAAAAGCGGAAGACTCTTCTACAGAGGCAGCTTCGGAAGCAGCAACAGAAAAGGCGACAGAAGAAACTACAGAATCCACTACGGAACCAACGACAGAAGTTGCCACGGAATCCGAAACGGAAGCTACGGAGGATTATTCCCCGGCTCCGGGAGAATATTACATTCCTGCCGACACACCATATGAAAAGGTGACGCTGGACGGCATTAAAGAACACCACTTTATTGCTACGGATTATTGCTATATCGAAGAGGAGAAGTTCGTTCTTCTTATTGAAAAGGATATCGATCTTCCGGGAGATTTTGCAGACAATGTAAGCGAGATCATTGACGAGATCGAAAAACAGCTGGGTGTTTCTTATGCGCCGGATGATCACCATTATGTCGGAGTAACAGATAATACTGTTCACTACGGAATGAACCCATGGGAAGGCTGGCAGCTCGGAAAGAAGATCCCGATCTTCCTTAATGTTGATCCCAGAAATGAAGGCCTGATCAGCGGTGCATCTGCCGATGAAACTACCTTCGTGATGTATGAACTCTTCTCGGAAGATTTTTGGAATTCCACTTCCGGTTTTTACGATGTCGAATGGCGTGTAAGACCGGAATATGTAGATTATGCAACGATTGCGCATGAACTGACACATACGATCACGTTGAGACAATGTGATCTTACAACGATACTTGCAGAAGGAATCGCGCAGTACATGGGAGGGACCGTGGTCGATGCTCTGGCAGCGGATCATCCGTCGATTGCCGAATTTAAAGAAAACAGATATGATTTTGACTATTCGATCCCGGAAGCGGTAAACGCATCGAATGCAGAAACGATTTTCCTGGCTGATTACAACGAGATCGACACGGCAGGTCGAGGCGCTGAGTATACCTACGGAAAATACTTATGGAAATTCCTTCATGACGAATACGGCGAAAAATTCTTCAGCGATGCTGCCAAAGGATTCCGCCCTCTTGCCTCGGATGATTTTGATATTTACGGCGAATATGACGCAGAGATCGTCGGTCAGTATGCAGATGTCCTTAAAAAGCTTTACGGCGATGACGTGTTTACAAAATTCGGAAAATGGTGTACGAAAAACCATTACCTCCAGGAGGCTTCGTAACCATATAAAAACGCCATAAAAAGAAAAACCTCGGGCAAAAAACGTGAACCCCTGAAGTTGGACAACTTCGGGGGTTCACTTCATACCATGGGTCTTTTTTGCGATTATTTGCGATCCTTTTTCTTATCCTAATTCTTCAGCGCCTCCGCCGTTGATCGGAAGTCTGTGCATCACCGGGAGAGCATCCGGATCTCTCGGATCCTGCGAGATGTAGTAAATGTCATCACCGACGATACAGATCTTCGCCCAGCGGTAGTCCGCGTTATCGATCAGCTGATAGCCGGAAGCATCTTTCTTCATGTAAAGTTCATCGCCTGTTGCCATGAAGTACTTACCGGAAATGAAGTTCATGGAACGCGGCATATCCTTATCCATAGCTGTCAGTTCGGATCCGTCGAGTCTGCAGGTATAAAGACCTATACCATCGCTTTCGGAGTTACCGAAGAAATAGAGGCTGTCGCCGTCGGTCATGAATACTCCGTTGTTGCAGACGTCTGCTTTTACAGAGATCTTCGTCTGGTTAGATCCGTCGAGGTCCATGGAATAGAGCTTGCCGAAGAAGTAACCTTCCTGGTCGTATTCGCCCGGGGCTCCGAAGAAGATCTTGCCGCCACTGAAGCAGTAAGCGATCTTTGCCGGTGTGGCATCGTGCTCGGACTTATAAATGACTTCTTTATTTTGGCCGTTCAGGTCGACAGATACCAGGCTGCAGCTGTCGGAGAAGTACAGACGGTCTTTATAAAGCGACAGGGAATCGATCTCGCCGCTGGCGATCACCTCGAAGTCACCGTCGGTCAGACTGACCTTCACGATGTCATAGCTTTCGCGGTCCTCCAGGCTCTCGCGGAAGAACAGATATTCACCGGAAACACACAGATAATCAATGGCTGCATTTGTTTTCGGAACGGTAAGGTAGACCTGACCGGAAGTGCCCGTGGAACGGTCTTCCTGTACGACCGCCGCGCGGTCTGCGGAAGGATAGGTCGTGTAGTATACATATTTTCCGTCGCCCGTTGCAAAAGCACCGTTACTAACATTTGCCGCGCCGAGTTTTCCGGTATCGGCAGAAGGCGTCTGCGGAGTTACCGTATCCTGTCCGTCATCGTCATCGGACGGAGCGACTTCTTCGGTCTCTTCCGAAGAATCGGAAACCCATGTGTCGGTATCCGAAGAGGATTCCTCCGTAGTGATTTTCGAAAGGTCATCTTCATCCCGTGAGGAAGTTTCGATCACTTCATTATCCACGCCCGGATCTTCCGCCGGTCCTCTTGTGCATGCGCAGCAAAGACATGAGATCGCGAGCATCGCCACGATCAGTTTAATATATGCATTCTGTTTCATAAAAATGCCTCCTTATTCCTTGAGACCGGAACGACACAAGATCCGGTCTGCCATCTTTCCGGAGCCCAACCGTTTGCTCCGTCTGAATAAATGGTAGCACGGCTTTTTCTGCATTTTCATAAGGTATCCGTCACTTGCGGACGTTTTAGATAAGGGATTAGTCACATAAGGAAAAGCACCTTCCCGTAACCCATCGGGAAGGTGCCTCCATAGCGTTTCGCTATCACCAAAGGTGTGTCTTTTGCTTATGTAGTTGCCGTAGCATCGTCAATGAGCGAGGAAACGTCAGATGTGCCTAAGTCAATGTCCGAAAGTTCAAAATCATCTGTACGGATCATCATGATGTCTCCGCCGACACTTTCGTCATCCCTTAACATAATATATCCTTCGTTGTCCCGATAATAATTTAATCCTTCCTTGGCAAAAGCACTATCGATCCAAGGTGCGTCGTAGGATCCCACGTCACCATATATGATATTCGCTTTTCCGTCCGCGTCATATGTGAATTCAAGAGAGCCCTTGCAATCCGGTGTGCCACCGACATAGATCACGACCTTATCTCCATCCTGATCGGTTATTTCTTTTCTATAGTATTCGGTTTCGCTGCACTCATCCGTGACATCTGTCCAGTTGCCGTCGATGACGCAGAAGAGACGTCCGTCCTTGACCTGCGCGTAATTGTTGCCTTCGTTCAGATCCGGAGCCACGACGTGCTTTTCAAAAACATAGATGCTGTTTTCTGCGTCGACCGAAGAAGTAGCACTGACCTCTACGCCACTCTTCGTTCTCTTAAATCCCAGCGCTTCGGCGGCGGAAACGATCATATTCCTCGTAAAGGGGACTGCCACGAGTACCGTGACCAGCGCGGCAACGGCAGCTAAAGCGGGGATCCATGTGCGGCGCTTCGATTTCTTTGCTTTCTGCGCGCCGAGCATGCTCCTTATTTCTTCCTTTCTTTTCTCATCCATTACTACTTTGTCAAATGTATCTTTCATGATTCTTCCTCCAGTTTGATCTTCAGCTGCTCTTTGCCGCGCTTGATCCTCATGCCCACGGCAGACTCCGAAATATCCAGGATCTTACTGATCTCTTTATAAGAATATCCTTCGTAATAAGCCAGATAGATCGGAACGCGGTAGGTGTCCTCCAAACGCATCAGCTCGTCAAAGACTTCCTTATTGTGGTCGGAAAATCCTTCGTAATACTGCAGCTGCCATTCATTCGATTCCAGATCCACGCTTGTCTTTCTTGCGGAAGACTTAAGAAGATCCTTGCACTTATTTGCCGTCATGGACATCAGGTACGCTTTTTCAAATCTCTTATCCAGTAGCACTTTCTTGGAAAGAAGTTTGAGAAACACGTCCTGTACCACATCCTCCGCGTCGTGTTTCGATTGCACAAACGATACGGCGAACCGGTAAAGATCGTCCGCATACGAATCGAATAAACTGATAACGTCTTCGTTTTTCAAAGGTTTTTGCCTCCCTGACCGTTTTGAGATCTCAAACATTAAACGAATCACGTTGTCATATTCTCACATATTTTCGAAAAATCCTACTTGCCTTTCAAAAAAAGTCGTATAATCCTTTACATGAAGAATATACATTTTCAAAAGCACCTGTCCCTGATCCTTGCCTTAAGTTTTCTTACGGCGTTTGTTTTTGCGGCCTGCAGCAGTAACGATTCCGATGATGGAAATTCATCCGGATCCCAAAGTCAGAAAATCACAGGAGCAAGTATTCAGCTCCGTCCAGAACGGAAGACCGCAAGGTAGAAAACATCTACTATTCCGATGTTTCCGGAAAAGAACTTGAGGATAAGAATTCCTACACGGGAGATCTCTATCTCACGCTTGAACTACAAGTGGGTCCTGAAGAAGGCGCGTTTTTATATTTCGATAATGCCAAGTCTTCCAATCAGTGGTTCTCCGAATACTCTCTGGAAGCGAAACTTTCGAACGGGAAAACGATAAAGTTTTCAAAAGAAGACGTTACCTATCCTGAACTTACTGATGTGAAAGAAGAGAGCTTTTCCGAAGGTCCGGACGGGCATACGATGTCGTATGCTTTTTACGAGCCGGAAAATGCATCTGCAAGTAATCTTCGCCCGCTCGTCATCTGGCTTCACGGAGGCGGAGAAGGCGGCACCGACCCCAGGATCACCTGCTACGGGAATAAGACCGTCGCGCTCTTCGGCGAAGAATTCCAGCAGACGATGGACGGCGCATATGTTCTCGTTCCCCAGTGTCCCGGCGCCTGGATCGAGACCGGTGATTCCTATCACTCCGTTTATCTTTCCGATCTAAAAGCACTGTTCGATCAGTTTTCTTCTTCTCATAATGTAGATAAGAGCCGCATATATGTCGGCGGCTGCTCCAACGGCGGCTACATGGCGCTCGACCTTGTCCTTTCTTATCCGGACTACTTTGCGAAAGCATTCCCGGTCTGCGAGATCCTCGATCCGGAAGAGCTTTCCGATGAGGAACTTTCTGCGATCAAGGATATCCCGATGTGGTTCGTTTATGCCAAAAACGACATGACCGTTCCGCCACAAAAATACGAAGAACCGCTCCTTGAAAGATTAAGAAGCCTCGGTGCTTCCGAACTCCATGTTTCGGTCTTTGACGGTGTAAAAGATACTTCCGGGAAGTACAGTAAAGACGGAGCTCCTTATGAGTATTATGGTCACTTCTCGTGGATCTACTTTTTCAATAACGAATGCACTGACGGAGACCTTTCTCTCTGGCAGTGGCTCGCCGGTTCCTGAGATTGAGCGTATTATGGTGTTTATATCGCATAAGATCTGCTCATGAATGACATTTCTTTCACTAAGTGACAGACTTACCGGTGCTATTATGTGATCAGAGATGGCATTTGTATTAATTGAATAGTGGCGGGAGGTTTTTTATGAAGAGTCGAAGAATCAGCGCATTATTGGCAGTTGTTTTAGCGTCGGGCATCGTTTTCTCCGCATGCGGCAAAAGCACCGGCAACAGTAGATCCAAAAAGAAAACAACAGAAGTTATTACTTCCGAAGAGGAAGATGAAGAAGATGATGATTCATCCGAAACTCCGGTCTCCGAGAACGCCGAGCCCACGAAAGAGTATTTCGACCCGATCGACCAGCATCTTTCAGATATACAAAAACAGATGGTTACATCACCCTCGAAACTTGACAATGGAACGGATGTTCCGGACTGCGGCAGAGCTCCCGGACAGCTCGGCGCAGGAAATGTGAATAACGGCGGTTTTGCCACGGGAAACGAAGACTACCAGTTCTATGTGGTTCACCCGCAGAAACACTTCGCCGCGATCGCCATGGAAGATTGTAAAAACCTGGAAGAATATTATGTTTACGAGATCACCCCGCAGCAGGATGCCGATAACTCGATCGATTCTCTGATCCTAAGCGGCGATCAGCTGTATTTCCGTGAAAACTGTTCCGTGGTCAAAAGACTGGATCTGAATGACCACTCCGTAACGAAGATCCTGGAAGGGGAAGTGCGGCTTCTTACTTTGTATCAGGATATGCTTTATTACGCGGAGGGAGGATCCATCAAAAGATCCGACCTCGACGGAAAAAACGAGGAAGTGCTTTTCGAGTCGCAGACGTTTGGAGGTGCGGGCAATGTGCCTTTCTGCATTTCCGGAACGATGATCTACTTTTCCGAGCCGGTAAAGATGACGGAGGAAGGCATTTTCTATGGGAAACTCTGCTCGATGGAACTTGACGGAAGCCATAAGACGGAACTTGCCGTAAATGCCAAAGTCAGACACAACGATGCCTTGATCACGGACGGCGAAAGGCTCTATTTCGACGGAAGAACTCCTTTTGAAGACGGCACGGAATACGCTGGTCCACTAAGTGTACGAACGGACGGAAGTGATCTGTTCATCTACCACATCCCGGATGAAGATGCCATATTAAACTATATGGACGGGACACTTTATTGTTTCTCAGACGGCAGATTCAGTATCCTGGATGGACTGAACCACTATCAGATCGCAGGCGTGGATGAAGATGCGCCCGTAAGCACAAGTGCATACGGCGCAGTCATCGTCGGAAAGTGGTTTTACATAATGACCTATAACCCGTCCTTTCAAACCGGATACGTCACGGAAAGACACCATCCGGAAGCAGAGTATGTCATCACTCTCGACAGGTACTGACAGAAGTTTTCTACAGAAGAAGGATCAGTGATCAGATAGGAGAGATCTTCTATCTGATCTGTCTTTGTCATTTGTCAGAAAGAGACTCCGAGTTCCAGAACGTTTGCCAGTTCTTCCGGGGAAAGATCATAACCGTTGGCGATCCATTCTCTGACAAGACCGTTGAGCGCAGAATCCACGGCGATCAGGCGATAGTGATCTTTTTGAGAAGTCGTCCTGACCACGTTCTCCAGTACATGTGAACTGGGAAAGAGAAGATTCATGGACACATTTGCTTTGACCATAAGCTCCACATAAGCATGCTGTTCTTTGATCTTCGTGAAAAAGCCTACAAGTGCGCCATGCACATCATCAGCAGATTTCACTTTGCTTAATTGCGCTGAAAGACTTTCGATCACACTCTTTCCGATCTCCTTTAAGACATCGTCCTTGGTCGCATAATTGCGATAGAAAGCGGTACGGGAAACACCGGCGCGTTTGGTCAGTTCCGAGATACTGATCGATTCATAAGGCTTTTCACTCATAAGATATATCATGGCCGTGTCGATACATTCACGGGTCAGCTCGTTGGACTTTTGGTTGTTCAGCCGAAGGACTTCGCGTTTGGAAAGCTCGGTTTGCAATAAACCTTCTTTTTGTTCTGCCTTAACAGATCTGCCCATGTTTGTTAACTCCTGACCGCACTTCATTGAATCACTTTTATAGTGATGTTACGATTGTAAACACAAGCCAATTGTAGCACCACACCCCCGCTACAGACAAGAAGGCCCGGGAATTGATCGTATGCCTCTCTCTCATGATGAGATCATGACTGCATCACCTTAGTTTCATTAGTCCGTTCCCGGGCCTGGCTTTGCCAAAAGAAGACCGTATATTTGGTCTTCTTTTTTTGTATTCTTCTAAAAGAACAATAGAACAACATATGGTAATTGACACCATATATGACACCACATATAATGGCGATAAAGAGATAAGGAGACGAGAAATGAAGACAATTGATTATTACATGAATCTTCCTTACAAGATGGAAATTTTTCCGGATCCTGATGAGGGAGGATTTGTTGCCGATTATCCGGATCTTCCCGGATGCCTGACGATCGGGGAAACGATCGAAGATGTTATCCGTAATGCTGAAGATGCAAAAAGAGAATGGATCAGTGCAGCAATCGAAGATGGGATCGATATTGCTGAACCCGTTAATCTTGATGAGTATTCGGGTCAGTTTAAGTTACGCATTCCCAAGAGTCTGCATCGAAAATTGGCTGAACGTTCGAGAGAAGAGGGAGTCAGTATGAATCAGTACTGTGTCTATCTTCTTTCTCAGAACCGCTGAAGAAGGATATGCAGTCTTTGTTCTGAACTATTCTCTCAAAGAGAAAATTAATACTTTTGTCTGAAGGAGATAAAGTGTCAGTTTCTGTTGACACTTTTTGCGGCAAAAACTATAATCATGCTGTGTCAACAAGTAAGGAGGTGTGTCTTATGACAACAAAGAAGGTATTGGGTGTTTTTCTCTTGGTTAGTGTATTGTTTTGCAGTACGGCATGTAAAGCCAGTAGTGCAAGAAAATATACATATACCAAAGATTCAAGCAAGTATATTGAACTTGCTAAAGGTTCAGATGATGAATCCGGAAAAGCCTATTGTAAGAAGGTCTACGTCACTGGAATCGGTGAGTGTACTGGCAATGTAAAATACAAAAGGAATGAAAAAAACAATGCCAAGTTAGACTTTAACTATTCGAGCGGATGGTGGACTCTTGAAAGCTATCAGTGGTCAGCGTCGTCAAGTACAATCGTCATTTGTGGGCGGACATACGAACATTGATGATTTCTTTATCTGTGCATTATTTGTATATTGCGCTTAGTGAGTTGTCGGATTAGTCTGTAAAAGATAGTAGTAATTTTCTGATTGAATTGCTACTATCTTTTAGTATCCGACAGTTGTTTGCCTAAACAATTCAGTATTATTGTTTTAGACGTGTTACAGTGGAGAGGATGAGATGGGTAAGATACTTAGAAAAATAATTGCCGTGTTATTGTTGATTGGCGTGATGGTTTCATTGATGGCATGTAAAAAGAATAAGATCCTTGACGTAAAGGTCGGTACATATGTTGGGGATAATGGTGCAAAAATCGAGATTCTTCCAAATCACAGAATGCTAATTACCGGGTATGATTTTGATGCAATACAGGCAGACCTGGGTGAGTGGTTGATTGAAAAAGCTGCTCTGTCTGATGCAGAAGCTTCTGACTTTAGAAATTCATTGAATTTTAACGAAAGAATGGTAGGTAAAGAACTGCCTTTTGAATTATATACGGATATGTATGAGGATACTGGCAGTATGTCTATCTGGTTATTCAAAATTCTGGATAGTGAACAGATGACAACATATTTTACCTTAGTGTATTATCCGGCGAGTGATGAGATCGTAATGGATACTTCGATAATGACCATGGGACAAGTAAATACGACATCTGAAGTATTCACTTTTAGGAAATAGTAGAATGATAGAAGTTTGCAATCTGGAAAAAACATATGGAGACGGTGAGAACAGAGTCTTAGCGGTCAATCATGTGAGCTTTGATGTCAAAGACGGCGAGTTTCTCAGCATCGTTGGGAAATCCGGTAGTGGGAAATCAACGCTTATGCATATGATTGGCGGATTGGAAAAACCTACTTCCGGAAAGATCGTTGTAGATGGTCAAGATATTGCCGGATTCAACAGTTCTGAATTGACGAAATATCGTTTGACGAAAATCGGTTTTGTTTTTCAGGCATTTCATCTGGAGACACAGTTTTCTGTGTTCGAAAACATTCGCATACCATTACTCATCAGCGGTGTCGACTTTAAAGAGCATGCACCTCGAATCGAATCAGTGCTTGAACAAGTGGATCTCACAGAGAAAAAGAACGTCCCGATTTCGAAACTATCCGGCGGGCAGAAGCAGCGTGTCGCCATTGCAAGGTCGCTCGTTACTGGGGTTCCATATCTTCTGGCTGACGAACCATGTGGGAATCTGGATAGTGAGAGCAGCGAAATGATCATGAAGTTGTTCCGAAAGATCAATCAAGACGGGAAAACGATCGTTCTTGTCACACATAATATCGAGGCTGCTCAGTCTACAGACAGGATTATTGAGCTTAAAGATGGGAGAATCATCTGATGAAGTTGAAGGGCTTTTCGTGGTTTGTTTGGAAAGAATTTCGGACTTCATGGGTATGGTATGCTTTCTCAACATTTCTGTTAACTTTGCTCCTTTTGACAATTGGTATCATATACAGTTCAATTCATAATTCTGTTGGGGCATTCTACGATTACATAAACATGTTGGATGAAGATGGATTGGTCATAGAACTTCGAGGTCTTCATTATCTCAAGGTTGACCAGGTATCTGAACTGGGGTTGAAAGAGGTCTTTGTAGATACAGATACATCATTCCCGGTAAAACCTTATCTCTCTGTTCGTGGAGAACAAGTTAGTTTGGACGAATTTAATGTCAGACTTGAGTATAATCGAGGTCTTCTTAATCATGAAGTGGTTGTTGGAAGACCTTTTGTTGCAGAAGATAACGAGAAGAATGTAATCTGGATAAGCGAGGATGTAGCAAAGAAATATCAGCTTGTTCAGGGCGATATGATTGAGTCCCGATTCAGTGACACTACCCAATCTTACAAATATGAGATCGTTGGTATTTTCGATAGGGCAACGGAAGACGCTGATATCCTGTTGCCTTTTATGTCTTACTATCAAGCAGCGACAGAAAACGGGAAATATGTAGACCATACAGTATATGGCGTGATAGAAGATGCACGTGATACTTCAAAGATTTATTCGCAACTGAGAAAAAAGGGTATCGTGCCGTCGAGTCGATTTGACGATATGTTGAAGATGCTGGAGATGGTATCTACACTTATGCGCATTTTGGTTGTGGTGATGGCTATTTTTGTGGGCTGGACGTTTGCCAACATTCTCAGTGTGATCCTAAAAAGACGAATGAGAAGTCTGCTACAGTATCGCATGCTGGGGATGGATGGTTTCCAGATCAATTTCATTTTTCTGACTTTTGTATTTATTATGCTGATCACAGGTATAGCTCTTTCTGTGTTGTTATCCGGACTGTATTCTGATTATGTTCGAAATCTGGTGAAGAATGCTCTTCATATCGTGGTTTCGGTGAATAATGATACGAGCTTGATCCTGATTGAGTGCTTGGGTGGGGTTATAATCTCAGGAATAACTGTTGTGAGGGTATTTCGAATGATCTCGTCTATGGATCTGATGGAACTTGTTGAGGAGCAGAACTCATGAAACTACGATCATATTTCTTCCTTGCATGGGAATCAGTATTCAAAATGAAGAAGCATTCTCTGAGAGTGATGAGTTCTTTTGCAGGCATCATATTCATTTTTTCGGCGTTTTTCTCCTATCGGACAGTTCTTATATCAAAGATGGATTATTTGACATATGAAAAGGCTTCTGATTGTTATGTAGTGTCAGATAGGATGGTTGATTTTTCGTTATTCCCGGAAATTGATGAGTATAAAGTACGAAGACGTTATGGTGCCGTTCCTTATACACTCGATAAAATCATTCTTGAAATTGGCGGAGAAGAGAGACTGGGTAAGAATACTAAAGATTATGATTTCGGGAAAAACCCGGACGAGACAGACAGAAATGTGTATTTCGATATAGATGCGTTTGCCGAAACAAGGAATAAAACCGTTTTGGTTGCTGAGCCGGATAAGAAAGAATTTGAAACACGATTTGCTTCTTCAACAAATAATATCTGTGTTGAGGGGAAACTGGAATTAGCAGAGAATGAAGTAATAGTATCTGACTACTATCTTGAACGGTTTGGATACTCGTCCGATGATTTCGCTCAGCTTATTGGTAAGGAAATAACATTCAGGCTTTCAGATGGAGAAAGAATTCAGTACTGGCTTGATGTGAACGAGAATGATACGAATCAATATAAGGGTGAATCGCTTGATAGTAATATTCTTCTTGGGCCGGTTAAATTAGTAGGGGTAATCAATTCTGATTATTTTCTTCTAAACGCTCATGGCAATGATGCACAGATTATAGTTGCTGAGAATCATCCGCAGAGAGCGATGTTCTCTTCAGCGGCGTATTATTACTATTCAAGTCAGTTCGAGACCTCTATTGATCTTGTGACAAGATTGAAGACTCTTGGGATAATCGATAAGAGTAATGTAACTTTGGATACTTACTCCACCCTCAATATACTGAATAATGTGATCGTAAAGGTATTATTTTTTGTCATGTGCATGCTGATCATTGCGCTTGTATCTAATTATCTTCTTGCTTCCGTATTCTCATATCGGGAAACAAGATACTTCATGCAGATGAATCGAGCACTTGGTCTTGGAATTCATCAACTCTGGTTCCTCAAACTGGTTGAGAATTTGTATCTTCTTGTATTAGGGACGATTGTCAGTTGTGGTTTTTTGGAGATAGTCAACCGCATTGTTCCGATTTTCACGGAGAGAGAAATCGATATGGAGATTATTCTTCCATATACAACAATTTTGACTTATGTTTTCGTGGGCGTGGTTGCGATGCTTTTATGTGTGATCATTACGACCAGTATCTACGTGTATTTGCTGAAACAACGTTCACTATGCGAAGATTTGAGTTGTGGTTAAATGTGAGCTGATGAAAGTGAATTTTACTTTCGAGAAGACAGGTCAGGCCTGGTCATCAAAAAAGAAGTTATCCCGGAAGAGTACTACAAGTGACAAGTGAAATCAGTCTTCGTACGATTCAAGAAGTTTCGTTATGAAATCCTTGGCTTTTCTTTTTTCGATGGTGTTGCCGTTTTTCATGATGAACTTGAATCGCTCCAGTGCATCGATGACGCGCTCTCTGTCAAAGCCCATGGTCTCTTCGATGATGCGCTCGGCCTTGCTGATCAGCAGCTGTTCTTCTTCATCCTTTCCTTCGTTGAAACGAAGCTTGTCGAGTCTTCCTTTGATCTGCTCGATCTCCTTTTCCGACAGATGCACGTGCTGGTCGAGAATGACTTTGCTTATGGTCTTTTTCTCCCTGTTCGTGAGATCGACGATCAGAATACCGTTGATGTCATATGTCATACGGACCGTGGCCACGTATTCTTTTTCCTGCGTCGGAGGACAGCTGATCTTCATCGCGCCGAGAAAGATGTTGTTCTCGGGGATGATGCTCTCGCCCTGATAGATCTTGAAGTTAACCTCTGTCTGGCGGTCTTTGACGGCATAGTAGTCGCGGGAGGCACTGCTGGGCAGCATGGAATTTCTCTCGATGATGAAAGACATCGTTATTTCTTTGTTGTTGTCTGTGGCTCCGACACCAAGAGAGAAGGGGCAGATGTCCGTCATGACGATATCCTTAAGATCCTGATTCTTAGCTTTGATGCCCGTAAAAATGCCCGCACCGACGGCGATGGCGGTATCGGGGTCTATATCCGTACTGGGCTTAACCCCGGTAACTTCTTCGATAAAGGCCGCGACAGTCGGCATCTTGCAGCTGCCGCCGACAAGAACGATCGCTTCAAGATCCGACGGAGACAGACGGCTGTCCTTCAGAACTTTTCTGATCGGGTCGACGATCTTTTCGAAGACATTGTGAGCGATCTTGATGAGCTCATTGTTGTCCATTGTCAGTGAGTATTTTTCCTCATTGATGACGACGGTCATGTTTGCGATCGCATTTGTGGAAAGAGCGATCTTCGTGGCCTCTGACATCCTGTAGATGATCGCCTGCTGTTCAGCGGTCAGATTTTCGTCGTTCATGCCGCTGGTCTGGCAGAAGTGGTTATAGATCGCCTCGTTGAAATCTTTGCCGCCGAGCTGGTTGTTGCCGGCTACGGCGATGATCTCCATGATGCTGTCAAATGAGTCGATGATGGATACGTCAAGCGTTCCGCCGCCAAAGTCGACGACCATGTAGGTGCCGTCTTTCCAGTCGTGCTTATGAAGGTAAGCAAGAGCGGCTGCGGAAGGCTCGTTGATGAGGCGCTCGCACTTGATGCCCGCAAGCTCTGCCGCCTGTTTGGTGGCCGTACGCATGCGCTCGTTAAAGTATGCAGGAACGCTGATGATGACTTCTTCGATCTCCTCGCCGATGATCTCTTTGGCGTCCGCGACGATATTCTTAAGAAGGATCGAGGAGAGCTGCTGGGAAGTATATTTTTCTTTTCCGAGTTCATAGAGAAGATCGGTGCCCATGGTACGCTTAAATTCCGCGACCGTCAGATCCGGGTGCGTAATGAGTCTTTCTTTTGCCACTTCGCCGACGATGATATTCCCGTCGTCATCCAGACCGACAACGGAGGGGATCAGTGCATTTCCCGAAGAATTACGGAGAATCTTGACTCCTTCACTTGTGTACTGTGTTGCCAGACTGTTTGTTGTTCCGAGATCGATACCTATGATCGCCATATGAACCCCCTGTTTTTCGCTTCCGTCTTTTTTTGATTATACCTTTTCCTTTTGGCTTCGTGTCATTGTCCTTATTATCTGTTGTTGAAGTACAAGAACGATAAGAACGTGATAAACAAAACCACGCCGAAGATGATAAGGCTCGCAGCTGCGATCTGTGATTTACCGGCTTGCTTTATCTGCTGTTCTTCCTGCTCGGCGGCAGCCAGCGCGAGCTGATCTTCAAATTCATCGATCAGTTCTTCGATCCTGATCCTTGATTTACTGCCGTCGGGGTAAAACGTCCTTATTCTGTTCCGGAAGTCCGGATTATAGAGCATTTTCTTTACGAGGGGCTCCTTGAAAAAGACATTCCAGGTGCCGGCCTCGTCGGATCTCCGAAATAGCGATCCGTAAAGTTCGAGAAGTTTCATGCCGTGTATTTCGAGCGTTGTGATCTTCCAGCGTTTGACGTTATCCTGTGTGTCGATGCCGTTTTCTTCCTTATACGTGACGATTTTTTCGATGATTTTCTCGATCTCATCGGAGAACTGAGGTTCCTCGGGAGTTATAGGGGAGAAGTCATAGTTCTTCTTTTTCTCGTCCGCTTTTTTCAGGACCTGAGTATGGATGTGGGAGCGCGGATCTTCAGCTGCCTTTTGGCTTTTGTTCCCGGGATCCTCCGTCTCGACTAAAGTGAAGTCAAAGGCGCTTTTGTCTTTTTCTTCTGTCTCTTCCTTTTCTTCCGGAGCGGGACTTAGAGATCCGTTAAACGGGATCTCGCGCCTTGATATTGTGATGCCCGGGCCGGGGATCATTCTGCCGTTTCCTGTTTTCGGGTCTTTTGCGTGGGAAGCATAAGCCAGCGCCTGCTTATAGGCGGTATGGATCCGTCTGTAGCCGTCGGGATCGTCTTCCGGGGAGATCTGATGGGCAAGCTTGGCAAAGGCCTTTTTGATCTCCAGCTTATCTGTCGTTATTCCGATTCCGAGTATATCCCAACAGGATTCGTACATGCCCTTGCCTCTGTTATAGTAAATTCATCCCCCTGTCAGTTTATCAAATGTAAAAGCACTTTGGAATATAGTGATTATGTACATGACATTTCTCTTTTTTCGGAGAAGGGATATCGGTATAATTGTTGAAAGTGAATCTACAAAATAACGGGAGAAGGAACCGATGGATATTCAAGCGGTGATTTTTGATTTTGACGGAACGCTGGCGGATACGAGGAAACTGATTGTTACTGCCAAGCAGGAGATGATGAAAGAACTCGGCCTTAAGGTGTTAGACGAGAAGACCTGTGCTTCTTCGATCGGACTTACGGCATACGATGCATTCAGCAGAGACTATCCTGAACTTTCTTCTGAGGAAGTGGAAGTTCTGGTAAAAACATACAGAGCAAAGTTCGAGGAACTGAAAACGAGCATGCCGCCGGATCTTTTCCCTGGGGTGGATAAGGTCTTTTCGGAGCTGAAAAAGCGCGGGATCGCACTTGCGATCGCGACTTCCCGAAACCGAAAGTCCCTTTTGGAGTTTGTCGGAAACTGGGGCATGACCGATGATTTTTCGGTGATCCTCTGCGCGGAAGATACGGATAAGGTCAAGCCGGAACCGGAGCCGGTCCTAAAGACGCTCGAGGCGCTGTCGATTGCTCATGATCAGGCGCTCGTGGTCGGCGATATGCCGGTGGATATCCTCATGGGAAAACGGGCAGGTGCTTTTGCATGCGGAGTGACTTACGGAAATTCGAATAGAGAAGAACTGCTTGCTTCCGGCGCGGACTTCGTGATCGATTCGATGGAAGAACTTCTTCGTTACATTTGATCCTTTTTCTTTAGTTTTGAGTCAGCAGGGCTTTATAAATCCGTTTGGAATTCTGCTATAATGAAGAAGGTTGTTGGCAGCTTTTTCATGTAAAGCGGGGGAATAAAGATGCAGGAATTAAATTGTTCCAAGTGTGGCGCAAACCTTAAATTCGATCCTATTTCAAAGAAGATCGTCTGTCCTTTCTGCGGGCAGGTCGATGAAGATCTCGAAGAACAAACGGTGACGCTCGGTCAGGTCGATCAGGCGATCAATAACGGTGAGTTCGGAAAGGCCTCGCGCCTGGTCGTCGCTATTAAAAAGCGTTCCCCTGAACCGGATCCGCGCCTGACACTCCGATCTGCCTACTGCAGTTTCCAAAGCAAAAACATGAGTGAACTTCTTACGAAGAATCCGAAGGATGCCACTTATTTCGAAAAGATAATGGAACACGAGTCATTTAAGAAACTTGATGAGGAGCTTCCCGAAGAAAAGAAGAGTTTTGTCAAAAAGGTGAATCAGTATTGTGAAAACAGTCTGTCGATCATTGCCGGGGTCAGCGACCAGGCGAAAAAGAAGCAGATCGTAAAATTGAGGAAAGAAGGGAAGATGGCGAAACTTCCGTCTTTACAGAATTCAGCCCAGGAGAGGAATAAGCTTTGGCTCTGGGCAGTGATCGGTTTGATCGTGGGGCTCGTCTTGGCTATACAAATGTATAACGGATCCAGCAAAAGAGCTTCTGATGGCGGTGATTTCTTTATGACGTTCATATTAGCGGTCCCGCTCTGCATATTCTTGTCTGTCGGCTTAGGCAGCTTGATCGGCGGATTTATGAAGCCTGTTGAATCAAGTAACAGCTATAAGAGGGAAAAGGATTGGGAAGAGTCTGCCGAGGGCGGAGTAGATCAAATGATGACCCAAGCGGATATCGAGGATCTGAGCATGGAAAACAACGAACTTCTTTCAAAGATCGAAAAGCTCGAGAAAGATATCCTGTAAGTAAATGCGCCTCTCATGGTGAAATAAGGAGAAAACGGACCTTTATGGGAAAAAGCAAGGCATATTATCACCTTCCGGGACTGTTCGAGTTCTATGAGCTTTATAAGGTCTTTCTGCCGCTTTTTCGTGAGCACAGAGAGTATTTCTATGACTGGTGTGAGATCGGTTCGATCTATGGCGCTCCGGGCGATTGTATCTGGGGCGGAGGACGTGTCGGATTCGGGGATGCGGATCCTGTGTCCGTCGCTTCTCTCATGAGGGAATACGGTATTTCTTCGCGCCTGACATTCAGTAACTCCCTTCTGAAAGAAGAGCATCTTCCTGATAAGAAATGTAATGACCTCTGTTCGCTTTTTGAAAAGAACGGTTCAGTAGAAAACGGCATTATCGTTTATTCGGATCTTCTGCTTAACTACATTAAGTCGAAGTATCCATCGTTCTACTTTGTTTCATCGACGACGAAAGTGCTCACGGATTTTGACCGGTTTGCCGAAGAACTGAATCGTGAAGATTTCAGATTTGTGGTGCCGGATTTCCGGCTGAATAAGGCTTTTTCTTCGTTAAAAGCACTATCACAGCAGCAGAAGGATAAAGTGGAATTTCTCTGCAACGAATGCTGTTGGTTCGATTGTTTTGACAGGAAAAACTGTTACGAAAACGTCAGCAGGAAGAGCCTCGGAGATGCGTGTGAAGACCACGTTTGTGTGTCGCCGGATGCAGCAAAAGGATACCGCTTTTCGGATGCCATGAAAAACCCCAGCTTCATCGGGATCGAAGATATTCAGAACGTGTATCTCCCACAGTGCTTTTCGCACTTTAAGATCGAAGGAAGAAGCCTGGGAAGCGCCGTAGTTCTCGAGTTTCTTCTTTACTACATGACGAAGCCCGAGTATCAGCTCAAGGTGAGAGAAGAGATCTATCTGGACAGCATGCTGGATCTTTTCTGAAGTGAATAATAAAACTGCAAAGCGCGTGAACCGATCTTTGCAGTTTTTGTTTTTTGGGATTTGAAAACGGTCTTTCTTATTTCTTCTTTTCTTTCTTTTCCTTCGGCGGTGCCACGAGATTATAGATCGTGAAAATGACCGGAGCGCCGATCAGAACACCGAGACCGAGAGGCGTAAGAAGATAAGCATTAACAAATCCGCCGTCATTTCCGCCGCTTACGAGATAGCGGGCCAGAATGAATGCGATCGCAAATGCGAGACCGCCGATGATACCCTTAACGATTGCTACAGGCTTTGAATCTTTCATAAACCAACCTCTACTTTCTCATCCCCAAGACCATAAAAACATATAACATGCTAGTACGTCAACAAAAACAAGCATTTCGGGAGACAATAAGTCGGAAATCTTATGCGTTTTCGGGAGAGAGAAGTCCGATATCCTCGATGAGATCTTCGAAGTCCCCGGAATAATCACCGTCATTAGAGTACATGTGGATCATGGCGATCCGGGTTCCTTTTCTGTAATATCCTCTTCCGGATATCCAGCCATCGTCCTCATATTGGAGGGTATATTCATATCCGTCTTTTTCGCCGGACGAAACATTTTCGAAGTCTCCGCTTTGTGCCATCACTTCATAGATCTTCTTCGCGGTGATCTCTTTTTTTGTCGTAAACAGAAGGATATAAAGATGGTCTTTCTCATCGTCTTTAGAAAAAAAGACCGTGCACTCTTTTGCGTGACAATCAGGATATTCGTTGATCGGGTTGATGACCTGGTCATACATGATCTGCGCTTCGGATTCATCGGCGGCTGTGTAATAGATCCCGCCTTCGACTTCGAAGAATTTCATCTTTTCCAAAAGTGAATCGAGATCTTCAAGTTCTGTTGCACCGTAACTCTTTGCGGCGGCGCGCAGTACCTCATGGTTAAATGCTTCTTTTTTCTTTTTGCAGCCGAAAGAAGTAAGACAAAAAGAGAGGAGAAGTATTCCGATGATGATCCTTTTCACCTTCGTCATACATTCTCCTCCTTTGTGATTTCATTTATCTGCAGTTTCTAACTGCATTATACCATCACGGGATGAGATTTATTTATTTCAGGGCTTATCCGAGTACGGTCTCGTTCGCGCCGCTGATGGAGATCCTTTTGGTGACGGTCTTTCCGTCTCCCTTGCCGAGGAAGTAGATGTCGTCACCGATAAGAACGATACCGGCAGAATCCATATCTTCGTTAAAAAGAAGCTCGGCGCCGTTTCCGTCCTTGTCGACATAGACTTCGTGAGAATCACATGTGACAGTGTTCTTGCCACAGATGTTTCTTGCTGTCGGGGCCGCCTTGGCTGCCATGTCCAGTCCGCTACCGTCTACGTTGCAGGTATAAAAACCGGAACCGTCGGATTCGGTATTACCGAAGAAGAAAAGTACTTTTCCGTCGGTAAAGAAGATGTCTTCGTTACAAGCTTCCACGTCTGCCGGGATCTCGGTCTTGTTATTGCCGTCGAGGTCCATGGAATAGATCTTACCGAAGAACATGCCGCCGTTGGCGAAATTCTCGGGATCCGCAAAATAGATCTTATCGTTAGCGATACTAAATGCGATCCTTGCGGTTGTGGCAGAGTGCTCGGAAGTAAACAGCGCCTTTTCGTTTTTACCGTCGAGGTCAGATCTTACGAGGCTGCCGTCCTTGCTGTAGAAAAGATTTCCGTTGTAAACAGTTACGTTTGAGATGTCGGCATCGGCGATCATGGAAGGTTCCATAGAGGAAAGATCCAGGCTGTAGATCGCAAATGTTCCGGACTCGGACTGGTTCTCACGGAAAATGAGCGTGTTACCGGAAAGGTTCAGACAATCGAGGATCACATTCTCCTTCGGAACGGTCTGGTAGATCTGGGTCTTTTCACCGGTGGCGCGGTCTTCGCGGAAGATGCTGAGCCGGTCAGAAGAACCGTGGCTTACGAAATAAACGTATTTTTCATCGCCGGTGGCAAAGCCGCCGTTGGCGAGGTTACCGGATCCGAGCTTGACAGAAGCCGTGACCGGATCTTGGAGAGGATCGGAAGGAACCACGTCACTTGGGAGAACATCTGCATCAGATGTTGTCGGTTCTACTGAGGGAAGGATGTCGCCGGAGGACTCGTCGGAGAAATCCGGCGTGATGATCTCATCTTCATCCTCGATAGTGATCGATGCCTCCGTAGTTTCCGTTTCGCTGTTCGTTGCCTGTGACGGATCTCCGGTGCATGCGGAACACAGACAGCAGAATGCGACCAATGCTAAAAGTGTTGTATTATAGGCGTTTCTTTTCATGATATAGCCTCCTTTTTTCTCGTGCCATGCACGACCACGGCACTTTGTTCTTAGCAATAGTACCACTTCGTCAAACGGTTTTAGATAAAGAAACTGTCACTTTTGGAGCGCCTTATTAATATTATTCTTATGGGGTAAGACAAAAAAATGATATTTATCCTTGTCCGGAAGGTAGAACCGGGAAATGAAATTGTGATGTATATAAATCTTGACGAGCGCGATATTTCGTGTAAAGTATATTGAGGGAGATTTAAAGACATGACTTCAAAGAACGAGCTGAAAATACAAAAGCAGAGAAGTGCGGCACTTCGCCGACTTGGTTTTTTTGTGCTGATCCTTTTAGGATGCGCGGTCTTGTCTGTTCTTTTTTCCTATGAGCTGAAATCCGGAACCGGAAAGCTGAGCAGCCGCTTCATCGATGTCGGAACTCTCAACGAAGAAGCAGATGCAAGTTCAGCCTTCAGCTGGAGCCGTCTTCTGATCGGCCATTCCGCTGATATGCTCACGAAGCTTTTGATCTGCGTCAGTATCTTCATCTATGGTGTCGCGATCTTTATCATCAGCTTTGTTGCTACGGCGATCCTGAGTCTTTCCGGTGTCAGAAAGAAATCCCACGTGGCGATGTTTGAGTTCCAGATCTCGAGACTTATTTATTATGTGGTGATCATTCTGGCCCTTCTCATCGCTCTGATCTTAACGAAATTTACGGCTGTCCTTACGGTCTTTTTCCTGACCGCGATCTGGGCACTGGTCCTTCTTGTATATATCCTTCCGCTTAGAGATAAAGCGAGAATGTGCGAAGAACAGGACAGCGAGATCGCTGCAGGCATTATTGACGAGGAAGACGAGGACGACGAAGAGGATTACTGATCCGGTTCATCCGTTTTGTTTTTTCACAGGTTTTTCCGTTTTATATGTCACAGATGCGGGGCGTGCAGGTAGATCTTCCAGGCACGGTTTATGTCCTGCGCCTGTTTCATCAGGTGGAAACTGTAGAACATATCCAAAAGCAAGAGTACAAATACGATAACGGCGACGCGCTTGGCACGGGGAGTCATCTTTTTATGGAAGAATTCCATGAGCGGCTCATAGCAATAGTGCATGAAAAGCGTGATGATCGTAGAAAAACCGAGGCTCGTAAAGAAGCTCGTGTAGCGTGTCAGATGCATCGGAAGATTCGTGTAATCCCAGTAGTAGAAGCCACAGAACTTTTCGACGGCGAAGCCCAGAAGGATCTCGCCTAAGGATACGAAGAGAAAGACGAGTGTGAAGTAAAGCACGTAGTGTCCTTTTTTCGGTGTGCCGATCAGAAGATACATGCCGACGACGGCGAGACCATAGCCGAGAAGAAACGGCAGATTCATATTGCGGTTATCGATAAATCCGGATCTGACGAGCATCCAGGTGTTTTCGGTCAGAAAGCCGAGAAGCGACACAAGTGCCGCCATCGCGAACAATTCCGGAAGCGGATAAGATTTCGGCTCCCGGACCAGTTCTTCTTTCTTTTTCCACTTGATCTCCACAGAATCACTACCCCTTTTTGTTTCCCTTACCTGTTATTTAATCACCGCGCTTTTTCCGCTTCAAGAGAACAATAGTAGAATTAATACTTTCTTTAACTTGCGGCATAATCCCGAACATTTCATTCAAAATATTAATTTGCTTAATATTTTGAAATGCTTCTTGAAAAGCGCAGGGGGGTGATGATATACTCACATTATTGAACGCGTTCAATAATGTTTTTTAAGTGTCAAAGGACAACCGGAAATGAACAAAGACGAGAAACTTCAAATCACCAAAGACCAGCTGATAGACGCGATTTTTTCGCTTATGGAAGAAAAAGAAGATCCGCTTCAGGTGACGTCCCGGGAGATCGCGGCGCGGGCAGGAGTGAAGCCCTCCATGATCAACTATTGTTTCGAAAGCAGGGAGAATCTTATCTACCTGACGTTTCAGAAACAGTATTTCAAATTCCTGGAAGAAAAGAATGTAGCGGAGCTTATGAAGAAGGACCTTCCGCCGAAGACCTTCCTTAAAGAGATCCACTATATCATCGCCGAGTGCCTGGTCGAAAACCCCAAATTCAACAAAGCGATCACGCCCAGCGTGCTTTTCAAGCGGAATCTGGGGCACCAGTCGTTCTCGTACCCGTATGTCAAGAAACACTACGGCAACAGGAAGACCGAAAAGGAATGTAAGCTTATTGCCTACGAGCTCTCCACGATGATGCAGCTCATTTTATACAGAAAAGACGACATCAAGCGCGATTTCGGCATCGATCTCGACGACAAAAAACAGCTGAAGAAGTACATCGACATGCGTGTGGATCTTCTTCTGAGTGAGGATAAATGACAATGAGTAATGGCATGAAAAACACATATGTATTCCCGCTGGATCAGGTCCCCGCGGATCGAAAAGCACTGATCGGCGGCAAGGCTTTGTCGCTGTCGCGTATGATGACTGACCTTAAGGTCAATGTGCCTTTCGGCTACGCGGTCTCCTGCAGGGCTTTTGAGGGCAGCTCCGTTAAGAAGGAGGCAAAGGAGGAGATCGATGCGCTGATCGCCTCTCTGGATGAAAAATCTACCTATGCCGTCCGGTCTTCGGCGATCAACGAAGATGGCGAAAAAGCTTCGTTTGCGGGGCAGTACGAGACCGTAACAGACGTAAATAAGAAGGACATAGAGGATGCACTCCGGAAAGTCATCGCGTCCTGCGGATCCGAGACGGTTAAAGAATACGAAGGTTCTTTTCAGCAGGAAGACCTCGGCATCGGAGTCGTGATCCAGAAGTTTGTCCGTCCCGAATTTGCAGGCGTGGTGTTCACGTCGGATCCGATCACAGGCGCGGATGACCAACTGGTCGGAAGCTACGTGCATGGAGAAGGCGAACAACTTGTTTCCGGTAACGCGAATGCGAGCGAATTTCGGATCGGCGCAATCAAATACAGTTACGAAGGACCTGAGGAATTTAAGTGCTTTTCGAAAAAACTCGGGAAATACTGTCAGAGCATAAGAAGATATTACGGTGTCCCGATGGATATCGAGTGGGCGGTCTCGGGAGGTAAAGTTTATATCCTGCAGGCGCGCCCGATTACGACGCTTCAGAGGATCGACATGGCAACATTTGAAGTGAACGGCAGTATGTCGGGGAAGAAACTTCTGACCCGAACGAACGTCGGCGAGATCTTCATGAAGCCGGTCTCTCCGATGACCTTTAGCGTCCTGGAAAAGATCAACGAGATGCTGGGGATCCCGGACTGGCTCGAATGCATCTGCGGGCAGGCATATATGAATGTATCCGTGATCGCGTCGGTGCTGGTGTCGTTCGGAAAGAGCGAAGAGGAAGCCTATGAGATGACAAAAGAACTGACCGGCAATATTCCACAGGGCGTTTCGCGGCCGATCTCTCCATTCAATAAAAAAGCATTCCTCAAGAATCTGTGGAAACTCATCTTTCCGAAGAATAAGTCAAAGCTTTCCCGGAAGGAAAAGCACCGCATGATCGAGGAGCTTACGGAGATCTGCGAAAAACATATCGAGACGATCCATGGGATCGGAAGTTCCGGGGAACTTATGAAGTACTGGGACGACGTGCTTCTTCCGGCTCTGAACGACGGCCTTGCGGCGATCCTTGCCGAGTCGGGGATGAAGCTGGTGCCGCTGTTCGGAACAAGGAAAAAACTAGGAAAGGTCGCGGGAGAAGATATGGCGAACCGCCTGCTCGGAGGCTGTGTCGGCGTGGTCGAGTCCATGAAGCCGATGCTGCTTCTCGAGGATGTACTTTCCGGAAAACTCAGTAAAGAAGAGTATGTAAGGATCTGCGGGCACCGCTCGATAAATGAGATGGAACTGATGGAACCGCATCCTTATGAGGATCCGTCTTTCCCGGATAATGCCATCGAGCAGCTGAAAGCTTCGGGCGCGGACCTTCACGCGATGCTCAAGTCCCAGGAACAGGCTTTTGCCGAGGTACTTGCGGAGTTTAAGGAGAAGTATCCGCGTAAAGCGAAGTGGGCCGATAAACAGATCGCCAAGTATAAAAACGCGAATGCTTTCCGCGAAGAGATACGAAGTAAGGGCGTTCGGATCTTCTGCGTATTCAGAGAGTATATCCGGCGCGCGGGAGTTCTCAACGGTATCGGGGATGACTGTTTCTTCCTGATGTATAAGGAGATGTTTGCGCTTCTTTCCGGGGATGAGAGCATGCTTCGACGGATCTCCGAAAGAAAGAAAACGTACGAGAGATACCTGACCTATCCGCCTTTCCCGAACCTCATTATCGGAAGATTCGATCCCGGTGAGTGGATGAAGGATCCTAACCGCAGAACGGACTATTTCGTGGCGGATCTCGATAGAAGCGAAGCCGAGGGTGACTCGGATGTTTCCGGTTTCCCGGGTGCGGCAGGTGTCGTCACCGGTAAAGCGAAAGTGATCCTTTCGACAGCCGATATCGATCAGATCGAAAAGGGCGACATCTTAGTTACGACGGCCACGAACATCGGCTGGACGCTTGCTTTTCCGAAGGTTGCGGCAGTCGTCACCGACATCGGTGCTCCGCTTTCGCATGCCGCGATCGTGGCAAGAGAATTCGGCATCCCGGCCGTCGTCGGATGCGGCAATGCCACGACGGTCATAAAGACCGGGGATAGGATCACCGTAGACGGTGCACATGGAAAAGTGACGGTCATAAAAGAATGACCGTCACTTTTTTCTTTAGCAGTATTCAGTTGCGGGACCGGTGCTTTTCAGGCGGGATCAGTGCTCGTCAACGTATGACCAGTTGTCCTCGTCTTTTGGATCGATGCCTTCGAAACGGAACCATTTTCCCGGAAGGAAGGTGTTACCGTTGTTCTGATATGTATTCCAATCCTCAGAACATAAGATAAGCTGCGGACCGTCCTTGAGAAGTGAATCGATCGCATGCCCGGTAAACGGGTTGGTCGGGTTTTCGATAATGCCCGCTGTCGCAATCGTCGGTGTGTCGGCATTCGTCATGAAATCATCGGCGACGGTAAAGCCCGTGGCGTTAAAGTCCTTGACCATCAGAAGCGGCATAAAGCTTTCCATATCCTCATCGTTGCAGCTCACCCCGAGAGTATTGATGTTGTAGCCGTGATCGGACACGAGGATGATCCTGGTATTGTCGTAAACGCCCATCTCTCTTAAATAATCGAACCAGTCTCCGAGCTTGAGGAACGCGGCCATATCGATCTGGTAATGTGCGATCTGTACCGGCCTGGACATATCCAGGGTGACCCCGTTCAGGGTAAACCGGTCCGCGTTTTCGGCGTCATAAGCGGTGTTGTCGACGATCAGCGAAGGAGTATATTCCGGCTCCTGAAGAAGCGTCTCATTGTGAGTCGTATCGTTGGTCATCATGAGGAAAGTATCCTTATTTCCGTCGACGATCTTCGTCATGTCCTTCATGTGCTGAAGGACCGAGTAGGCACTTAAGAAGTCCGTATAATATCCGACACTGGTGCTGGGGCCCGATACTTTCTGGACGGTTGCGGTTGAGACATTGAGGCTTTCGTTGGAGATCGCCTCATTGTAAGTGCCTTCATCATAAATCGTATCCTGCAGAAGGACAGGTGCGATCTTCATAAGTGAGAAGAAGAAGAAGTTACGGTTACGGACTGTGTCAACACGTTCTATGGCCGATCCCGCTTCTTCCTGATCTTCGAAATAGTCATAGTATCCTTCTGTGATATAGCAGTTAAATTCCGGATGGTCGTCGTAGATCGAAAGATCCGGATCCCAGGAATATCCCGCGTACTTCGGATCGCAGATCGTGACCTCATATCCGTTCTGGCCGAAAAGCACCGGCAGGACGCGAATTGCCTCGTTGTGCTTGTCCACGAGAAGCTCGCTGTTTCGCTGGTTAATGCGGTCCGGAGTATACTCATACCCGCCGAAAAGCGCCGGTAAGGCCATGTTTGTGTGTCCGCCGAAGGAGATCGTATTCGGGTAGTAGGTAAAGCCGTCGAACTTTTCGACAAGCTCCGGTTTTTCGTTCATGATGTACGGAACCTGCTGACCCAGCGCGCGGTCGAGCATCAGGACGATGACGTTCCGGCCGTCTTTGCTCAGTTCAAACGAAGGCTCTTTTCCTTCGATGTATTGGAAGTAGTATTCCGTCTTCGCATCGTAAATGACCCGGATGATATTGATGTTTCCGAGTGCGACCGGGAAAATGGCCACGCAGCCGGCGATCAGGATGATCCTGGAGATCTTGTGGAAATGCGTATAGACCAGATGCAATACGATAGCGGCAATAAGAACAGCAAGTGTGTTGATCAGGTATTCCGATACCGAAAAGACCGGTTTGTTTTCGTACTGAAGAGCAGACGAGAGGATGCCGAGTTTTGTGCCGAACAGCATGTAGTTGAGGATCGCCGTTCCGCTTAATATCCAGACACCGTCGCTGAAAAAGGACTTACTGCGATCGCTCATGAAGAAATAGAAGATACTGCCCCAGACGATCCATGTTCCGCTTGCGATGACAAGTGTCCGGATGACGTAATTGATCGGGTCGGAAATATGAATGATGCTGAAGAATTCCTCGACGGAGGAACTGATGACGGCAGAAGGGATCAGAAGACCCGTAACAAGCGTCAGGAAGATGGCGCCGAAAAGGAATGTAAGATAATCCTTCGGACGTGCTTTTTTCTCCGTCTTGTTCTTTTTGAAGGAAAGAACAAACGGCAGTATCAGAAGGATGCATCCGATCGAAAGAACGATCTTCTGGCGGAGATTTAAGTCGTTTCTTATGATGGTATGGATCAGGACCGCGGCGCCTGCCAGGGCAAATATGCGGAAGAGAATTTTCTTCGGATCTTTGAGCTTATAGAAGATGTTCTTTACAAGCGAGAATACATTGTTGAGGAGCCAGTAGAAAACGAGTCCCGCCGGAGAATGGTAAAGAAGGATGAGGAATACGAGCGCAAGACCGTAGACCTGGATCTTTTCCTTCGTCGGATGGCCTTTGGTGTAAAGGATACCGGACAGGACGTTAATGAGCGTCATCAGGATCGGCAGGATGTTGACCGCAAATGATCCGATCATGAAGGTCGCGTCTTCTTTTCCGAGATCCTTGATGAATCCGAAGGACATGCCCTGCAGGCTCTGCATTCCCGAAAGGAGCCTATAGGCCGCGATGAAGAACGGGATCTGAAGAAGAAGGGAAGCGGAGCTTTTCAGCGCGTAGACCGGCTTATAGTTGTTGATCCGGTAGTATTCCTGCAGCATCAGGAACTGTTCGTTACCTTTGAATGTCTGCTTGATCCTTTTGACACGATATGCCATCTTCGCCTGGATATCACGCTCTTCGGCCTGAAGTTCGTCGGCTCTTTTATAAAGCGGAAGTACCAGAAAGTTTACGGCGATGGATAGCACGATGATAGAAAGGCCTTCGTTGCCGATCAGTCTGTTCGCGATCGTGAAAATGACTTCGAACAGAAGCATCAGCGGTGTGATCAGAAGGTGGTACAAAAATGACAGAAACGACATTATGCTTTCACCTCCTTTTCCTTAGAAAGAGGCTTCTTTGTGCTTTTTTTCATTTTCTCCTCGAGCTGTTTCTTTTTCTCGATCTTTTCCTGCATTGCCTTTTTTGCCGCCCGATCCTCGATCTCGTTGACCTTCTTAATGATAAAGTCGGCGGATCTCTTAGCGCTTTCGCCGATGTTGACCCAGATATCCTCACGGGCTTTTTGTCTTCCTTCGAGGTAGGACTTGTCATCGATGCACTTGTCGATCAGTTCCTTGATATTACCGGCATTTTCGTCGTTCAGTTCAGGACCTAAGGACGGGAGAATGCTGAAAGTCCACGGTGTCTCGTCGATCCAGTCGGCATCGTAAGGACGAGGATCAAACTTGGTATCTGTGTAGATGATCGGCTTGTCGAAGACCATCGCGAATTCGAACATGACACCGGAATAGTCCGAGATCAGAATGTCGGACTTCATGAGTACGTCGAAGTTGTCGATATCGGAATTCCAGGTGACTTTCGAGGTGTCGGAATACTTCTTCATCAGTCTGTCGATCAGTTCTTTTTCCGAAGTGAAAGACTGCGGATGCGGCCTTACGATGAGCTTATATCCTGTCGCGATGAGAGAGTCGATGAGTTTTTCGCCGAATCTTGAAAGGATGCCGCTTTCGCCCCACGACGGCGCGAGAAGCACGGTTCTCTCGTGAGGAGGAACGGGATCTGCAGAGTCTACGCGTTTTTTCATCTCATCGAGATAAGGAACGCCGCTTAAGTCATAATCTCTTTCCGGAATGCCGCGCAGCTTTTCGAGCTGGCGGATCTGTCTGACCTGAAGTTCTCCCGAAAGGATAAAGGAATCGTAGTGGTCGGTGCCGAACATCCTGTACATCGTGATGTCTTTGGCCGCGTGCATGATGTGGATATAGCAGTCTACGTTCTTGCTGCGCTTCCACTGGAAAACGTCAAGGCTCGGGGTCGTCGAGAAAACGACGGAAGCATTGAGGCCGTTGAGCTTGGCAAAAGCTTTATTTCCCTCGCCGATATATTCGCATGTGATATATTCGTACTTTTTGTCGAACGCCGGATCATCTTCGGAACAGGTCATATACACAGTCTTCTGCTTCTGCTTTTCGAGTTCTTCGACGATCGGTTCGAAGGTGTTCCAGTATCTCTTATGGTCGGAAAAGATGACGAGAGGGTATTTTTCGCCGGACATCTTGGCCGTTTTTCCGCCGCTCAGTCGAAACTTCATTTTATCGAAAAGAGCGTGAAGGGAGAAAAACAGAACGCCGAATACCGCGAACATGACGGTAAAGAGCATGCCTCCCGTGCCCGGATCGATATACAGAATCATATGATCAGCCACAAAACCCTCCAGAATGGCAATTTGCACTTACGCGTCCATTCACAAACAAATATTTTATAACGAACTATATATTATTGCAATGAAAGCGCAGATCAGCCCTCTCCGACATACTTCCAGTTCTTGATATCGTACGGATCGTCCGAAACCGTGAACCAGGAGTCCTCCATGAACTGTTCTCCGTTGTTGACATAGATGCTCCAGTGTGTGGTCGAAAGGATATACTGCGGCTCGTCTTTGGCATCAGTTATAAGCGGATTCCCGGTAAACGGATTTGTCGGATCTTCGATGATCCCTTCCGTCGCGAGCGCCGGGGTATCGGCATTGGTCATGAAGTCCTTGTTGACCGTAAAGCCGGTGGCGTTAAAGTCTTTGACCATAAGAAGCGGCATGTAAAACTCGACATCTTCATCGAAACTTGAGGTTCTGTCGCCACTCATCCTAAACGCATGGCAGGAAAGGCCGAAACTTCCGCATTCGTAGCCGTGGTCGGAAACGAGGATGATTCGGGTATTGTCGTAAACGCCCATTTCCCTGAGGTAGTCGAACCATTCGCCGAGCTGCAGAAACGCGGCCATGTTGATGTGATAGTGCGATACCTGCGTGTAGGAACGCATCTTCATCTTTCTTCCGTCGACCTGAAACTGCGGCTGATTCTGAAGATCCACATCGTATGCGGTGTTGTCGACGACAAGTGCCGGCATGTAATCCGGTTTCTGAAGGAGACACTGCTGGTGAGTCGTATCGTTGGCCATCATGAGGAAAGTATTCTGCGGGTCGTCCGTGATCGTGGTCAGGTCTTTAAGGTGAGTAAGAACAGCGAACGAATTCAAGAAGTCCGGATCGTATCCGGTGCTTTTCGAAATGCCGTCGTTATACTGGATCGAGGCGATCGTCATCTCGCCCTTGCCCGAAAACTTGGAGTCGTTATAGGCACCGTTGTCATAGAGTGTATGGTGCATGACAAGTGGCGCGATCTTCGTAAGCGAGTAGAAGAAGAAGTTTCTGTTTCGGACTTCGTCGACCTGAGCCATCAGTTCTTTGGACTCCTCAGAACCATTGAAATAGTCGAAATAGCCGGTCGTGTTGTAGCAGTGGAATTCCGGATGATCGTCATAGATCGAAAGATCCGGATTCCAGGAATAGCCTGCGTACGGCGGATCGCAGATCGTGACGTCGTATCCGTTCTCACCGAAAAGCACCGGCATCACTTTCAGTGCCTCGTTGTGCTTATCCTCGAGAAGCTCGGTGTCTCTTTTATTCAGCTCTTTCGGTGTGTACTCATACCCGCCGAAAAGCGCCGGTGCCGCGATATTCGTGTGACTGCCGAAAGAGACCGTGTTCTGGTAATAGGTGAATCCGTCAAACTTTTCGGCAAGTTCCGGCTTTTCTTTAAAAATGTACGGGACCTGCGGACCGATGGCGCGGTCGAGCATCAGGACGATGACATTCTGGCCTTCCGTGCTGAGCTGGACAGAAGGCGTTTTACCTGATACATAACGTGTAAAGTAGAAGGAATCTTCCTGATATGTTGTCCAGATCACGTCGAAGTTTGTGAAGAAGAGCGGAATGACAGCTATTGCTCCCGCGATAAGGATGCCTCGGGCGATCTTATGGAGCTTGATGTAGAAGAAATGCATGGCAAGCGCGATACCTAAGACCACGAGGGTATTGATGATATACTCATTTTTCGTGAAAACAGGCTCGTCTTCGTAGCGGAGACTAGAAGAAAGGATGCCGAGATTTCTACCGAACAGCATGTAGTTAGCGATCCCCGTTCCGCAGATGATCCAGATGCCGTCGCTGAAGAAGGCCTTGACCCTATCGCTCATGAAGAAGTAGAAAATGCTGCCCCATACCACGAAGGTACCAAATGCGATGAGTCCCGAATGGAGAAGATAAAGAGCAGGATTCGAAAGATGAAATGAGTCATAAAATTCCGCAACAGAATCACCGATAACCGCGGACGGGATGAGGAAACCCGTAACGAGTGTCAGGAAAACAGCGCCGCAAACGAAAACGATATAGTCTTTCGGACGTGCTTTTCTTTCCTTCTTGGAAAGTCCCGACAAAAACGGGAGGATCATAAGGAAACAGCAGAAGCAGAGAAGGGATTTCTGTCTTGGACCGAAATCTGCTCTCGTAAGGGTATGGATGGCCGCGGCAATGCCGGCAACCGCAAAGATAACGGAAAGCGTTTTCTTCGGGTCCTTAAGCTTATAGAAGATGTTCTTCAGAAGTGAGAAAACATTGTTGAGGAGCCAGTAGAAAACAAGTCCTGCCGGCGAGTGGTAAAGGAGTACCAGGAAGATCAGCGCAAGGCCGTAGATCTGGATCTTTTCCTTTACCGGATGACCTTTGGTGTAGATGATACCCGAAACGATATTGATCACCGTCATAAGGATCGGCAGGATGTTGACCGCAAAAGATCCGATCATGAAGGCGGCGTCTTCTTTTCCGAGATCTTTGATGAACCAAAAGGACATGCCCTGCAGGCTCTGCATATGAGAAAGAAGGTTATAAGCCGCGATAAAGAACGGGATCTGAAGGAGCAGGGAAGTCGTACTTTTTAGCGCGTATATCGGCTTATAGTTATTGATGCGGTAGTATTCCTGAAGCATCAGGAACTGTTCGTTTCCTTTAAACGTCTTTTTAATGTTCTTGATATGGAACGCCATCTTTTTCTGGATCTCGCGCTCTTCGTTCTGCAGTTCATCCGCGCGGATGTAAAGAGGCAGCACGAGGAAGTTGACGGCAAGACTCAGGAATATGATCGAAAGACCGGTGTTCCCGATGACCTTATTTGCAAGCGTGAATATCACTTCGAGAAGAAGCTCGATCGGAGTGATCGCGATGGTGTAGATAGCAGATAGAAATGACATACCCGATCACACCTCCTTCTTTTTCTTCTTTTTCGGAGAAGATTTATCTTCAGTATTTTCCGGCTTTTTTGAGGCCGCCTTTTTGCCGTGTTTTTTCTTTTTTTCCTTGGCCTCTTCTTCGGCAGCGATCAGCGCCGTTACTTCATCGAGCTTTTTCAAAATGAAATCGGCCGATCTTTCTGCGCCTTCACCGATATGGACCCACGTCTCGGATCGTGCTTTATCACGACCTTCGGCAAAAGACGAATCCTCGATGCACTTGTCGATCAGGTCTTTGACGTGAGATGCATTTTCATCATTCAGTTCAAGGCCAAGAGACGGCAGGATCTCAAATGTCCAGAGCGGCTCGTCGATCCAGAATGCATCGTACGGATTTTTCTTAAAGTCCGTATTCGTGTAGAGGATGGGCTTATCGAAAACGAGCGTATAGTCGAACATGACGCCCGAAAAATCCGAGATCAGGATGTCGGAATTATAAAGCACGTCGAAGTTGTCATTATCCCGGTTCCAGGTGACTTTCGATGTGTCGTTATATTTCTCCATGAGTTTGTCGACCAGTGCTTTTTCCGAGGTAAAAGACTGCGGATGCGGCCTGACGATGACCTTGTAGCCGGTCGCGATGAGGGAATCGATGAGCTTTTCACCGAATCGGGAAAGGATTCCGCTTTCGCCCCACGACGGCGCCAAAAGCACTGTCCGGTCGTGTTTTGGAGCGTCTTTTCGGCTTTCGAGGCGTTTCTTCATCTCGTCCATGTAAGGAATGCCGCAAAGCTCGATGTCACGTGGCTTGATATTGCGGAGTTCTTCGAGTTTCCGGATCTGTTTTTCCTGGTACTCGCCGGAAAGAATAAATGCGTCGTAATGGTCGATGCCGAACATGCGATAGAGCGTGATGTCACTTGCCGCGTGCGGGATGTGGATATAGCAGTTGACGTTCGTGCTGCGCTTCCACTGGAAAACGTCCAGGCTCGGCGTTGTCGAAAGAACGACGGCCGCATTTAGGACATTGAGCTTGGCAAAGGCTTTGTTGCCTTCACCGATGTATTCACAGGTGATGTATTCGTATTTCTTGGAAAGCGCCGGATCATCCTTGGAGCAGGTGAGATAGACGGTCTTTTTCTGTCTTTTCTCGAGCTCATCTGCGATCGGCTCAAAAGTCGTCCAGTATCTTTTGTGGTCGGAAAAGATAACGAGCGGGATCTTCTCCTTGCTGATCTTGGCCTGTTTACCGCCGCTGATCTTGAATTTCAGCTTATCATAAGCGGTTCTCGCGGAGAAGAAGACAACACCGAATATAGCAAAGAAGACGGTGAAAAGCATTCCACCCGTACCCGGATCGATATAAAGACGCACCATTAGTTCCATTTTGTTTCCTCTTCTTTTTCCTCGCAAGAGGGCGGTCTGCCAAGTCACATGAAGCAAACGCCCACAAATCTGTATAATACCATTAACAGGCTTTTTCTTCAATTATTTCAGTGTATCTCGGAAATGCTTTTTGTTTTCGAAATCGAAAATGGAAAAAAGTACTTTGTCAAGTCTATGCAGGCACAATAATCGGACAGCAAAATAGTTTATACTATAGTCAGTGAATTTTCTTTTTGAAGCGTGCCTTTGCACTTTGCCAAAAGCACCGCTGTCCGGCCTTAAGATCGCAAACGGAGGTGATCTTTATATGAAGCTTGTTCATCTTGGAGATCTTCACCTGGGAAAGACGCTGGGTGAATTTGACCTGATAAGTGACCAGGAGTACATATTGGACCGTATCCTGGAGATAGTCGAAAAAGAATCTGCAGACGGAGTCCTGATCTGCGGGGATGTCTACGATAAGGCCATCCCGAGCGAAGCTGCGACCCGGCTTCTGGACAGATTCCTGAGCCGGCTTGCGGAAATGAATGTGAAGACCTTCATGATCTCCGGTAACCATGATTCGGATGACCGGCTGAATTTCGGCAAGGCATTTTTTGAAAGCCGCAAGGTGTTCATCGCTTCCGTCTTTAACGGGACTCTGGAAAAGCAGGTCGTTTCCGACGGGAAAAACGAGGTGCATTTCTATCTTCTGCCGTTCGTTAAGGCCTCACAGGTCAGACATTTTTATCCGGAGGAGACTATCGAGAATTATGAGGATGCCGTTCGTGTGATCCTCGATCACGCGGATATCGATGAGAATGTCTGTAATGTCCTTCTTGCGCATCAGTTCGTTTCAGGGAAAGGCGAAGATCCTCTTACAGGCGGATCTGAGGGCGTTGCCACACTGAGTGTCGGCATGGTCGAAAAGATCGGATATGACCTTTTCGATAAGTTTGATTATGTGGCGCTCGGCCATATCCACAGACCGCAGCGCGTTGGAAGAGATGAGGTCCGCTATGCCGGATCGCCACTGAAGTATTCCCTGAGTGAAGTGGATATCGAAAAGAGTGTCCCGCTCATCACGATCGACGGCAAAGACGTCAAGATCGATCTTATTCCTCTTGTTCCGATGAGAAATGTGCGTCATATCCGCGGCACTCTATCGGAGCTCCTTAAGCCTGAAAATGTCAGGGATTCCGAAGACTTCATCTACGCGACGCTGACGGATGAGGAGATCATCAACGATGTTATGGGGATCATTCAGGGGACCTATAAGAATACCGTGAAGATCGACTTTGATAACTCCCATACGAGAGAAGTCGAGCAGGTCGATATTTCCAAGTTCGCCGAAGGCAGGAAGTTTGAAGATCTGATCGGTGATTTCTACCAAGAGATCTACGGCTGCGAGATCTCCGAGGAAGAGATGGCCGTGATGCGTATGGCAGGAAGAGAGGCGGGTGTGTTCCATGAAGCCGACTAAATTGATCATCAGTGCATTCGGCCCCTACGCCGGAAAAATGCCGGAAATCAACTTCGAAGATTTCGATGAAAAAGGACTGTTCCTGGTCACGGGGGATACCGGTGCGGGAAAGACCATGATCTTCGATGCAATCTGTTATGCACTTTATGGGAAAACGAGTATGTCCAACCGTGATGAGAAGTATCTCCGGAGCGAGTACGCAAGTGAGAGCGCGGAGAGTTTCGTAGAATTCCATTTCACGCATCAGGGCAGGAATTTCACCGTCTGCAGATGGCCTTCTTATACCAGGAAGAAACAGCGCGGAGAAGGGTTTATTACGGAAGGTGAGAAAGCGACCCTTCAGGAAGACGGACAGCCGCCGGTCGAGGGATTGACGGAGGTCAACAACAGGATCCGGGAGATCCTGAATATCGATGTCAACCAGTTCAAGCAGATCGCCATGATCGCCCAGGGAGAGTTCTTTGATCTTCTGAACGCCAAGACGGATAAGAGGACCGAGATCCTCCGTACCATCTTCCTTACGTCCGGCTATCAGCGGATGGAGGGGATCCTTAAGGGAAAGATGGATGCCAATAAAGACCGATCGGACAGCATCGCGCAGAGTATCGCCCAGTACTTTAGCGATGTTTCCGTGGCGGCAGATGATCCGGTATTTCCAGAACTTGAGGACCTGAAACAGAAAACCTCGAATAAAGATATGGTCTGGGATATCCAGTCTCTCATCGATATGATCGACAAAGCGATCGGATCCGAGTCTTCCAGAAAAAAGACGATCACGGAAGGTCTGAAAAAGGCCGAGGCAGAACTCGGTAAGAATAAAGAAAAACTTGCCCAGGCGCAGACGAATAACGCGTTCATCCAAAGACGCGAAGCTCTTCTTTCCGAGCAGAAGGAACTCTCCGGACGAGAGCCGGAAATCAAGGAGACCGAGGCTGTTCTGGCACGTCAGAAGGCAGCTTCCCGTGAGGTGAATCCGCTTTATGTGTCGTGGAATAATAAGTCCTCCGAGGCAAAGAAGACGGAAGAACTGATCGTCACAAAAACGTCCTTGAAGGAAGGCACCAAAAAGCAGGCAGACCTTTTGGACGAGCAGCTCAAGGCTGCCGAAGTAAGAAGCGGCGAGGCAGACGAGCTCAAGAAAAAGATCCTCAAGATCACCGAGGATGAAAAGCAGTACGACAAGAAGGATCAGTGT
The DNA here is from genome assembly GCA_017428545.1 of Clostridiales bacterium. Taxonomy (GTDB): domain Bacteria; phylum Bacillota; class Clostridia; order Saccharofermentanales; family Saccharofermentanaceae; genus Scatonaster. The sequence continues at coordinate 301,806 of JAFRQR010000020.1, read as the reverse complement.
GAGAAAGCTCTGGCATCTTTGGACGAAGAGAGAAAGAAGATCGCCGAGCAGGAAAATGCGCTGAAAGAAAAAGAGACCGAGCTGAAATCCAGAAGCGAAGAACTCAAAAAGACGATCGCGTCTCTTGAAGGAAAGCCGCTGGAAAAAGAGGTTGCGGCTACCTTCGGAAAACAGTGCGGGCAGCTTTCTTCTGATGTGAAGGCGATCCTCGATGTTCAGGTAAAAGATCGCGCAAAACGCGCCGCTGATCTGAAAGAGAAGCAGGATGCTCTTGTAATTCTTTCTGATGAATATGACGAGTTGAAGCGCGAATTTGACCACGCCGAGAAGATCCTCGAGTACTGCCGTGCGGGCATCCTCGCAAAGGATCTTAAAGAAGGGCAGAAGTGTCCGGTCTGCGGATCCGAACACCATCCGGAACTGGCGGTTCTTCCCGATGAGTCGATCACGGAAGAAAAACTCGAGGAGATCAAGGCTCGTGAGAGCGAAGGTCTCGAAAAGAAGAACAAGGCGGTTACAGTGGCGGAAGTCGCCAGAAACGCTCTTTCAGATTACGAAAATCAGATGGTCAAGGCTTCCCGCGAGTGTCTCCAACATGAGCTTCTGGCTGTTTCGACAGACGACAAAGAACTCGATGAACTTCTTTCTGATCTGAAGAACGCTGATGCGGTTCTGACGGCAAAGATCCAGGAAAATGTCGTTCTGCAGAATTCTCTTCAGAAAGAGTGCAAGCTTCTGGCGAAATCTAAAACCGAATACGATGCGACGATGGAAAGCCTGAATTCGATATCCGCTGAAAAGGAAGAACTGGCTAAGAAGAAGAGTGCCAACGAATCTTCGATCGTTGCCAATCAGACGACTCTGAAAGAACTCGCTTCTCTGAGTTATCCGGATAAGAAGACGGCTGAAAAGGAAAAAGCAGAAGCGCAGAAGGTCTATGATGAGATCACGGATCTCATTAAGACGTCCACGGAAGCGAAGAATAAAGCCGTTCAAGATCTGGCGGCGGTTACCGCGGAGATCAAGACACTCGAAGAAAACCTCCAGGTACAGAAGAAGACCGAAAAGGATCTTCTGGATTCGCTGAACAAAAAGTTTGCCGAGCAGAAGTTTACTTCCTGCGAAGAAATGCTCGCACTTGTTACCGATGAAGAAACTCTTGCTCAGACAGAAAATGAGATCAACGAGTTTAAGACGGCGAAGGCAACGAATAAGACGCAGCTCGAGCAGGCTGAAAAAGATGCGAAGGGCAGAACGCTTGTTGATGAGGAAGAACTTAAGGCATTGTGTGAATCGCAGGAAACTGCAGTGTCGGCTCTTCGTACATCAGAGAATACGCTTTTGAACCGCATTGCGACCAATGAGGAGAAGAAGAGAAATATCGATGCACAGAGAAAAGACTTTGATTCTTCCCGCCATGAATTCGCGATCTGCGAAAAACTGTATAAACTGGTCAGAGGAACGACGAGTAACGGGAAGATCACTCTTGAACAGTATATCCAGGCGGCCGGATTTGACGGTATCATCGCAGCGGCGAACAGACGCTTGCTTCCGATGAGTGACCAGCAGTATGAAATGAGACGCAAGAAAGATTCGATCGGGCATAAGAGTAATACTTTCCTGGATCTTGAGGTGCTCGATCACTATACGGGTAAATCAAGACCGGTCGGAAATCTCTCCGGCGGAGAAAGTTTCAAAGCCTCTCTGAGCCTGGCTCTCGGTCTTTCGGATACCGTATCCTCGAATCAGGGCGGTGTCCAGATGGATGCCCTCTTCGTTGATGAAGGTTTCGGCACGCTCGATCAGAAGTCTCTCGAAACTACTCTGGATGTCTTAACCAGACTCACCAGCGCCAACAAACTTGTCGGTGTCATCAGCCACAGACAGGAACTGATCGCCGGCATCCCCCAGCAGATCAGGGTCGAGAAGACTCCGACCGGAAGCAATTTCAAAGTCGACCTCGGCGTCTGAAAGACTTTGATTCATATAAAAGACCTCAAAGAAAACACTCGGATTTAATAAGAAAAATGGTCCCGGAAAGCCGGGACCATTTTTGTGTTGTTCTTAAATGAAATGCTTCGTATCAGATGCCGAGTTTTTCAACGATCTTCTTGGCAGCTTCGGTACTTTCAGCACCCTGACTGCTGATGGAGATCATCATGTCATCTGCAAGAACTGCGAGCATGTAGTTGTCGTTCATGGACATTTCCATTCTGTTACTGCTCATTTTAACGTCAGCACCCATAGCCTTGAAGGTATCTTCCATATCCGTGTACATTTTGAATTCTTCTTTGGCCGCGGATTTGTCCTCAACGATGACGTAATTTGCTTCCAAAGAACCGTCGGAACTCTGTCCGCCCCATGCTTCTTTAATGCCCTTGCCGCCACCGAGATTTTCAATGATCAGTCCGACTTCGTTACATGCACTGACGAATTCATCGGCAGAAACCTTCTTAGCGCTCTTCTTACAAGCTGCGATGGAAAGAGCCATTGCACCTACAAGAACGATCGCTGCCAGTTTTCTTACTGTTTTCATAACCCATTCTCCCTTACCTATTCAAAAAACTCTGTTTCACGCATGATCTGTACCCTGCTAAAAGAAACAGTGGAGTCATTATATCATCATAATTATCAAAAAACCATTACAGGCTGTCTTTCCCGAAGAAAACAAAAAAATGGTCCCGGATTTCCGAGACCATCTTATTTTGTTGAACCAGTTAAAACTACAGATTAGATACCGAGCTTCTTAACGAGATCCTTAGCTGTGTTGACCTGCTCTTCGCCGGCAGCAGAGATTGTGATGATCGTATCATCAGCGCGTACAGCATACATGAACATCGTGCCTTCTACTTCAGCCTCGATCTTTGTGCTGCTCTTATCAACCTTAGCGCCCATAGCCTCAAGGGAATCAACGCTGCTTGTGAAGTATTCGAAACCTTCCTTAGCATCGTCTGTGCTCTCAGCCTGCATATAAGCAACGTCGAGAGAATCATCTTCGTTCTTAGCTCCGATAGACTGCTTCAGACCTTCCTCGCTGCCTTCGGTAACTGTCAGGCCAACTTCTTCACAAGCCTTCTTGAAATCATCAGCGGATACCTTCTTTGCACCCTTCTTGCAAGCTGCGATGGAAAGAGCCATAGCACCTACGAGAACGATAGCAGCCATTTTCTTAACTGTCTTCATAGTTCATTTCTCCTAAATTCTGTTTTTTATCTTGTGCTTTCAACATGATGACTGACCGTCTGAAGAAAAACAACAACACCGCTATTATAGCACTACCTGCCCTAAAATAGATTTATGAAAGAGTATAAAAGTAAAGCAAAATTGACAGAATTATTGGTGGAAAACTACTAAAAAGTTGATATTGCGGTAATATGCCAGTAAAATAATAATGAGATAATACGATAGGGAGGCCATGAATTATGAACAACAAGGCACTACACATAAAACAGAATAAAAAATGGCTGTCAGTATTACTTACGATCTGCATGGTGATCACCCTGATCCCGGCAACAGTCATGGCAGACACGGCAAAAGCACCATTGTCCTACAAGATGGACGATCCTGCCGCGGCAGTTTCTGCAGACCCGGCAGACACGACGTATTTTACAAACGTTGAAGATGCAGCTAAGTATGTTCGCAAGCAGTTTGCAGAACGAGCAAGTGATATATACGTCCCATATGATCTTTCTTATGGAGATAAGGACCTCAATACGGTATTTAATGAGATTTACCAAGCTGTTTTTGAGGAGACCGGCGTCGGAAATGAGGGCGATTATAATCGCTATCATTATGCAGGAGTCGATTATGGAGTTGACTATGGCGATAACGTGGATCGCTTTATCTTCAGATATTCCTTTACGTATTACACGACAAAGGAGCAGGAAGAAGAACTTGCCGGTAAGATCAGTCAGGTACTTGATTCTCTCAAACTGAAGGGCAAGTCGGATTACGACAAGTTTATCGCGATCTATGACTACATCGTTGAAAATGTTGACTATGATGACCTGCATTTTAGTGATGATTCTTATAAACTGAAATATACTGCTTATGCGGCAATGTGTAATGGAACAGCAGTCTGCCAGGGATATGCAAATCTTCTATACAGAATGCTTTGGGAAGCCGGTGTTCCAAATAGAATCATCGCAGGAGACACTCCGCGAGGCGGACATGCCTGGAACATCGTAAAGATCGGCGACTACTACTACAATGTGGACGCTACTTGGGATAGCGGGTACATAATGACATATACCACTAATAGTGGTACAGCTGAAATCAGGCATACAATGAATTGGCGTCTCAGATGTGATGAGAACTTCCCTGACCACTCTCCTGAGAGCAGATTTACGGAGGCTTCTTTTATTAGTCAGCATCCGAAGAGTACTACAGATTATGCTAACCCTTCATTTATGGGACATGCGATCTCACTCTCTGATGAAATCGGTGTAAAGTTCTATGTATATGTTCCGACGGGAACTGATATGACCGGAGCATACATGGATTTTGTGATTTCTGACGGAAGAAAGATCAGTGTTGATCTGAGTGAAGCGCAAGATGAGATGAGCAGCTTATCGGCATATGTATTCACATGCCCGATCAATGCATTGGAAGTCGCGGATGACATCACGGCAACTCTTCATTTCGGGGAAAACGGTACCAGTACGACCAAAGACACATATTCGGCTCAAAGTTACTGCCAGTACATTATTAAGTACAGTGATAAGTACCAGGCTTCGGTAGTATCTTTGGCAAGTGCCATTATGAATTACGGATATTATATGCAACAGCAGCAGTCTCTGCCGGATGGCTGGACCGACAAGAAAACAAATCATAATCCCATTACTTGCGCGAATGCATACGCTGCGGATGGCTCAGACCTGTCTCGTGTTGCGTCTGAAACTTCACAGTATGCTTTTGTATATCCGACGGGAATTCGAAACCTCGAGAGAGTTGCATACTCTATGACTTTGAACTCGAAAACGAAGATCAACTTGTATTTTAAATTCTCTTCGGTTCCGTCCGGTTTCCCGATTGATGCTTTTTCAGAGGTTACAATTAATGGAGATACCTGGTATCAATACACGATCACCGGAATTACCCCGATCAGTTATAAAGCCCAATCCGATATCACAGGCGCAAAAATTTGCACCCTGTCATATGTTGACGCGGTTTTGAACGGTAATTTCCCTGAAGCAAAAAAGTATGCGATGGTGGCTTATTACGATTACTGTGATGCTGCTTACACTTATTGGCAGACTACGAAATAAGGAGCGTTAAGCAATGAAAGAATATGAAAAACTGATCATAGATGTGATAGAATTTGAATCTGATGATATTATCACTGAAAGTGGTGATATCGACCTCGGAAACATTTATCCGAGTAATCCGTAACCAGATTCAAAGGAAAAAACACATGTACGTCAAAGAAAAACTTTTGAAGATCTTTAAGATCAAGAATGTTCTCTTGATCGTTTTAGCGGTCGCCCTCATTTTTATGTCGGTGACCGTTATCATTGACCTGTTTGCCACTTATCACGATGACATCGACACGTTTTTGCACTGTAAGGCGATGCCGGGCTGCATCGAGTGGCTGGAGTACTCCATGGCTGCGCTGGTCGTTGTTTTCATTTCGAGAATGATGATCGGTAACGCATATTTCTATTCGAGCTATTTCGAAAATTCTCTCGATGGTGTCATCGATTTTTCGGATCTTTCCGAGGTGACGGGTAAGCCCGCATGGCTGGTAAGAGCTGAGCTGGCGCTTTACCGTGTGCTTTACATGAAGAAGTATTCTTTTAAAACGATCGACGGAAAGACGCGGATAGAGCTTTTCAGTAAGACAACGCTCTGCGAGTGTAAAAACTGCGGCGCGCCGGTCGAGAAAAAGGACTATTTCGCAGGCCATTGTAATTACTGCGGCAGTTCCGATGTCTTTGCCAAAGTTCTTGCCGGCGACCGTTTCTACAGCATTTCAAGCGAGATCTCCAAGGGACATAATAATCCGAGCTACTATGAGAAAAAGAACCTGGATATGCAGAAGAGGATCTTCTTTTGCTATGTCGTGGCGGCGATCGGTGTGCTGGTGATCAGCGCGATCGCTATCATCGACCAGGCAAGCAAGTACAACGACAAGGAGTATCTTAATAAGATGATCCTGGATCCGGAAAACCACCTTTACGACTATGCGTCCATCCGAAAAGAACTGATCGGAGTGATCATTTTCTTCGGCGTTCTTACGGTCATCATGCTCGTTCTTTCGCTTAGAAGAGTTTTCCGCATCAGATACGTCAGCGAGGCAGAGAAGACCGCGAAGTATTTTTCTACGGTCGAACAGCCGTTTATTCCGACGGAAGAGATCCCTTCGGTCAAGTCTTCGAAGAGAAGACTCGGTTCTCTTCGCGGAGCGATCAGAAGAAACTATCTGGATCACTGCACACTTGAGATGAACGAAGGAACCCTGAAAGCATCTCTTGCGAAGAAGATCGTCAAGGACACCTGTCCGAGCTGCGCCGCGCCGATCGTGGGTGCCGCGAGCGACACGTATGTCTGCCAGACTTGTGGAAACAAGATCATGGATGTTATGGTTAAGAAGTAATCCTTTTTAGATAGAGGTTTTCGCGTGGAAAAGAAACGTCTGGACATCATCTGCATGGGCATGGCTCTTGTAGATTCCATCATAAAAGGCTTTGATCCCGAGCCGGTATCGGCTTCGGGATTTTGCGCGCAGTCGGGGTCTCTGAATGTCGGCGGAGAAGCAGTGAACGAAGCGGTTTCTGCCGCGCGTCTCGGCATGAAGACCGGCATTGTCTGCGCTCTGGGAGAAGACGGCGCGGCCGATATGATCCTTTCGCAGCTTCAAAAAGACGGAGTCGATACGGTGGGGGTACTTCGAAGCGCCGACCATCCGACGCCGGTCACGACGATGTTTGTAAATTCCGACGGAACGAGAAAGTCCATCACGAACGCATCGCATAAGTATAACTTTCATCCGGAACTTCATGTCCCGGCGTTTACATGTTCGCGTGCCCTGATCCTGGGTTCGCTTTTCCGTGCGCCTTTTAACGATCCGAAGATCATTTATTCTGTAGTCAGTGAAGCCAAAAAGGCAGGGCAGATCGTGGTGGCGGATACGAAACTTCCGAACTTTGTTAAGCTCTCGCTTGCCGATATCGCGGACTCGCTTCCGCTTCTGGATTTCATCACGCCGAACGAGGATGAGGCGAAGTACTATTCCGGAAAGACCGACCCCGAGGAGATGGCGGATGTTTTCCTTTCTTATGGGGTAAAGAATGTCGTCATCAAACTGGGCGCAAAGGGCTGCTTCTTTAAAAACTCTAAAACCTCTTTCTTCCTTCCGGCTTTCCCGATCGAGGCCGCCGATGCGACCGGTGCGGGCGACTGCTTTGTGGCGGGACTGACCTGTGAAGTTTTAAGGATCCTTTCGGAAGAAGCGGGCGAGGAGTCTTTCGGCAGAGGAACCGGAGCCGGAGCGGAGTTGCCTTCTGAAGACGCGACTATCTCTTTAGATATATTAGAATCGTGCTATCGCGATATCCTTTTGTTTGCCACCGCCTGCGGGGCGATCTGCACGACGAAGATCGGCGCGATCACGGCACTCCGGGACAGATCCCAGGTAATTGAGTTCCTGTCCAATCTTTAGTATTTCTTAACTTTTTCTTGGCTTTTGCTTGAAGAGTAATCGTTATTATGTAATCATGCACAGCAGGGGAGACGCGAAAAAGCGCTCCGAGGAAACAAGTTGGGAGAGTATTTTATGTTGTATGTAAATCATGTCACGAAGAAGTATGGAAAGACGATCGCTGTAAACGACGTTACTTTCGGGCTTGAGCCGGGTTCACTGACGGTCCTTCTCGGACCGAACGGCGCAGGTAAGAGTACGATCATCAAGTCGATTATCGGCTTTTTGAAATATGATGGTGAGATCACGGTCAATGAGATCCCCAACAAGACTTCGGAGGCCAGAAAGATCCTGGGATATATCCCGGAGCTGCCTTCGCTTTATCCGACACTTACGGTCATCGAGCACATGGAGTTTATTGCCCGTGCGTATAAGATGACGAACTATAAAGACCGTATCGAGATGCTGCTTCAGCGTTTTGAACTGGCCGACAAGAAAAAGAAGTTCGGCGATGAACTGAGTAAAGGTATGCAGCAGAAGCTGAACCTTTGCATCGGTCTTCTGCCTGACCCGGACATCCTTCTCATGGATGAGCCGCTGCTCGGCCTCGACCCGCACGCGATCAAGGAATTGAAGAATTATATCGAGGAGATGCGCCAGGCGGGAAAAACGCTCCTGATCAGTACGCACATTATCGACAGTGTGGATATGCTCTGGGACAAGACGATCATCATGCAAAACGGTGAGGTCAGAGCCAATGTTTCCCGTTCCGAGATCGAGGGACAGGGAAAGACTCTGGAAGAACTCTTCTTCGAGGTAACTGAGGGTCTGGAGCCTTCTTCCGTAAGAGCTACGGCTGAGGAAGAGGCGCAGGCAAATGATGCGGCTTCGGATGCTGATTCGAAGGGAGAGCCGGAGAAATGAAACTGTTTTGCTATTACACCTGGCACTCTTTTGTCAACACGATCAAAAAAGTGATGAAGACCTGGATGGCTGTCATGCTGGCTTGCCTGCTGATCGGCCTTCTGATCGGATTCGGCATCAGCCTGATCGCACCGGACGATAAAAAAGAGGATAAGAAAGAGGAAACCGAGTCTTCGATCGTTGTCAACGAAGACGGAGAAGAGGTCACTGAGGAAGAGGAAGCCAAAGAACTGAGTTTCCTTGAGGAAAGAGGCAAGACAAAGGCGGATCTCGTTGACCTGATCGTCAGCGGAGTTGTTCTCCTTTCGCTCGCTTACAATGTCTCAACAGCAGATAAATCCGGAAAGATCTTCAAACCGGCCGACGTGCCGATGCTTTTCGCAAGTCCGATGAAACCTCAGTCGGTCCTGATGTTCCGCCTGATCGGAACACTGGCAGCGTCTCTTATGATTTCGCTTTATATGCTTTTCCAGCTGCCGAACCTGATCTATAACGCCAAGCTCGGCATGTGGGGCGCGATCTCCCTGATTGTCGTATATGCGCTGGGACTCATTTTCGGAACGCTCGTACAGGTGGCTCTTTATACGATCCTTTCGAGAACGAAGCGTGGCACCAAGGACCTTAAGACATATGTTTTAGTCTTCTATTGTGTTCTTGCGGGTGCGTTCTTCATCTACAAGATGGCCAGCGGAAAAGAGATGCTGACCGCGGCTTTTGACTTCTTCTCCGGAAAGAATACTTTCTGGGTCCCGTTCTGGGGCTGGCTGCGTGGTATCTCCTACTACGCGATCACCGGCGAGACGGCGCTTTCACTTTTGTATCTGGCGCTCTTTGTTCTGGCCTGTGCACTGGTGGTCGTCCTGATCTGGAAGGTCAAGGCGGACTTCTACGAGGATGCTCTTACTGAGGCAGATAAGATGGCTGTCATGCTCGAGGGCGTGCAGAACGCGTCCAAGGGCGGTGTCATGAAGCGTCAGAAGGACAGAAGCGACAAGCTCGACCGTGACGGTTTTAAGCGCGGTTTCGGCGCAAATGTCTTCTTCCACAAGGCGATCTTCAACCGTCTGCGCTTCAGCAAGTTCAAGATCCTCAACAAGACGGTCGTCGTCTTTACGCTCGCCGCGGCAGGTTCTGCCTGGATCGTGGGTACGAAGACGCTTCCGGGCGGTGTCGATCCGTTCCTGGTCCCGGCCTGCACAATGACGTTCCTGATGTTCTACAGGACTCTCGGAAATCCGCTTCTTGAGGACACCAAGCGTGAGTTCTTCGTTCTGATCCCTGAATCTCCGCTTTCGAAGATCTGGTATTCGCTTCTCGGCAGCGTTGCGGTCAACGCGATCGACCTGGTTATCCCGACCATCGTTGCTGCCGTTATGCTCGGAACGAATCCTCTGACAGTGATCGGATGGTTCTTCTTCATCCTGTCTGTGTCGGTATTCGGCACAACGGTCGGTACTTTCGTAGACGTATCTCTGCCGGGCGATCAGGCAAACACGATCAAGACTTTCGCGCAGATCATGATCCTTTATTTCGGACTTCTGCCGGCCGCGGTCTTTGTCGTACTGGGCGTTTACTTCAAGCTGCCGCTGATCCCGATGCTTCTGGGCTCGTGCTTCAATGTCGGCATGGGCACACTGTTCACGCTGATGACTCCGCACTTTTTGGTAAACCGCTGATTGTGGTGACGACAGGTGCTTTTCGAGAAGGAGCGGAGGCACGCTTACAGAAAGAAAAAGAAACTGCAAAGAGACCTCCCTTGGGACTTTCCCCGGGGAGGTTTCTTTTTGTGCGGGCGTTCACCGATTTTAGAAGTATTCTGCTATAATAGAGCGCGAAAAGATGAGTTGATGACGGAAGAAGGAATCAAAATGGGAAAGAAACAATTCAAGCTGTGGCTTCTGATCCTGTGCGCGGTGATCGCGCTGGGCGCATTTACGGGATGTAAGAAGAAAAAGAAAGAAACGAAGGCAACTTCTGCGCCGACGACAACAACAGCGACGACGGAAGAATCGAAGGAGACCGAGGATACAGTTCCGAGCTCTGAAGAGACCGAAGAGTCGAAGGAATCCGAAACGACTACGGAATCCACGACCGAAGCGACGACAACCACCGAAGCGACGACTACGGAGTCCAAGAAAGAAACGACAAAAGAGACCGAGCCTCTCATCGACGAGGACGGCGAGTACAACTCCAAAGACGACGTTGCGCTTTATATCTACACATACGGGCATCTGCCGAAGAACTACGTCACGAAGAACGAGGCGCGTGAAAAGGGCTGGGAAGGCGGCTCTCTCGAGGACTATTTCCCGGGCTGCAGCATCGGTGGCGACTCATTCGGAAACAGAGAAGGCAATCTGCCCACGAAGAAAGGCCGCAAATACACGGAGTGCGATATCGACACCAAGGGCAAGAAATCCCGCGGCGCCAAGCGAATCGTCTTTTCTAACGACGGCCTGATCTACTACACCGAAGACCATTACGAGACATTCGAACTGCTTTACGGGGAGGAGTAATATGAGCATTTACCTTCTGGACGGAAAAGACATGACGAGCAGGGAAGCCGCATATGAGCTGATCGCCAGGGAGATGGATTTCCCCGATTATTTCGGAAAGAACCTGGACGCGCTCTATGACTGCCTGTCCGATATGAGCGCCGATAACACGATCCATTTCGTGAACACCGCGCTCCTCGAAGAGTACCTCGGTGACTACGCCGAGAAGATCCTTTCCTGCTTCAGGGACGCATCTTCCGAGTGCGGATTCATCCTTCGCGAAAAGCGCTGACCGCCGGGTCCGGAAATATTTTTTGGAGCATTTATGATTGCTAACTACCATACACATACGATCCGCTGTAACCATGCTAAGGGCACGGAGCGGGAATACATCGAGCAGGCGATAAAAGAAGGGTTTAAGATCCTGGGCTTTTCGGACCATGTGCCGCAGCCGTATCCGGAGGATTTCTATTCCTGGATCCGCATGAGGATGTCGGAACTCCCGGATTATACCGAAACGCTTGTAAAACTTCGTGAGGAGTACAAAAAGGACATCCAGATCCTGATCGGCTACGAAGTCGAGTATTCCAGCCGTTTCTTCCCGGACCTGATCAAGGAACTTCGGAAATACCCGCTGGATTATCTGATCCAGGGCCAGCACTTCGCGATAAATGAGGTCGACGGATTCTATGTCGGTGAGGCATTCGACAGTGAAGAGAAGCTGATCTCCTATGTCGACACCACTATCGAGGGTATGGAGACGGGCCTGTTTACCTATCTGGCGCACCCGGATCTGCCGAAATACGAGGGCCCCGACGATATCTACTGCAAGCACATGCGCCGCATCGTGGAGAAAGCGGTAGAGCTGAAGATCCCGCTGGAGATCAACATGTATGGTTTCTCAGACGGAAGACATTATCCGTGTGACAGATTCTTCAAAATGGCAAAAGAACTCAAGCCCAAGTTCGTTTTGGGCTGCGACGCGCATATACCGGAACTCATCCGCCAGCCCGAGTCCGCTCCGGGACTTAGTGCATTTCTGGCAAAGCACGGAATCGAATACGGCGATAATGTCATCGAGATCCGTGATCCGAACGTCTGATCCGCTCGTTATTGCCCTGAGATCCATATCGATCCAAATACAAAAGCGCCTCTCCGATCGAGCCGGGGAGGCGCTTGTTAATAGCTGAAACCATAGGATTTGTAACAATGTTACGAACTTTTCGGGATACGCATCGCGCGGATGGAATTGAGGATCGCCAGGACAAGTACACCGACGTCTCCGAATACAGCGAGCTTCATGTCGGCAAACCCAAGCGCGCCGAGCACCATGATAGCGATCTTTACAAACAGCGAGAACGCAATGTTTTCTTTGACGATGCGCATGGTCTTTCTCGAGATGCGGATCGCTTCCGGAATCTTACCGAGACGGTCATCCATCAGGACTACATCAGCAGCTTCGATCGCAGCGGCCGAACCGAGCGCGCCCATGGCGATTCCGACGTCGGATCTGGTCAGTACCGGTGCGTCGTTGATGCCGTCACCGACAAAGGCCACATGCCGTGTCCCGTCGAGCAGGCTTTCGAGTTTATCGACTTTGTCGCCGGGTAAAAGTCCCGCGTAGTATTTGTCGATGCCGGTTTCTCCTGCCACTTTCGCAGCGACTTTTTCGTTATCGCCCGTAAGCATCACGATATCGGAGATGCCTGCACGGCGCATATCGGCGATTGCGTCAGGGGAGTCTTTCTTCAGAACATCATTGATGACGATATGCCCGAGGTATTCGGAAACTTTTTCTTTATTTCCTTCGGTCGCGCCATCGTCCGCTGCGACAGAATTTCCGGCGGCCTCGCTGTCGCCTGTCGCCACGGCCATCGCCACATGCACGACCGTGCCGGGCAGATGACACTCGTGGAAATCCGCGTGGACTTCATCCATGAGCTTGCCGTTACCGACATAGTATTCTTTTCCGTCAATGACCGCGCGAATGCCGCGGCCGGGGAGTTCCTCGACGTCGCCCAGACGGGAAGGATCGATGTGTTTGCCGTGCGCATTGACGATCGACTCGGCGACCGGATGGTGCGAGCGGCTCTCGGCCACAGCGGCAATGTCGATCAGTGTATCGGCGTCGATCTGATTCGGGTGTACCGCATCTACGGCAAAAGCACCTTCCGTCAGCGTTCCGGTCTTGTCGAGCACGATGGTGTCGATCTTCGAAAGCGCCTCCAGGTAGTTGCTGCCCTTAACAAGGATGCCTCTTCTGCTGGCCGCACCGATGCCTCCGAAGAAAGAAAGCGGGACGGAGACGACGAGGGCGCACGGACAGGAAACGACGAGGAAGATAAGTCCTCTGTAAATGCTTCCCGATACCCCGAGGTCAGTAAAGATTGCGCAGAACACACTGATCAGGATCGCCAGGATAACGACGATCGGGGTATAAAAGCGGGCGAATCTGGTGATGAACTTTTCGGAGCGTGACTTCTTATCAGTGCTGTTTTCGACCAGTTCCAGAATGCGCGCGACCGTGCTGTTTTCGTATTCGGTCGTAGTGGTGACCTTAATGGCGGACGTCAGGTTGATGGAGCCCGAATAAACGGGGCTTCCGGGTGTGACCTCGACCGGCAGGCTCTCGCCTGTCAGCGCCGCGGTGTTAAGAGAAGAGGTGCCGTCTAAGATAAGGCCGTCGATCGGGATCTTCTCGCCGGGTTTGACCACAACGATCTCGCCTACCGAAACTTCGGACGGGTCGACTTCCTCCTCGGAACCGTCGCGCAACACGATCGCGGTATCCGGGCAGATGTCCATCATGTCAGCGATGGACTTTCTGCTCTTTCCGACCGCAATGCTCTGGAAGAGTTCGCCGACCTGATAAAAGAGCATGACGGCTGTCGCTTCCGGGTATTCTCCTATGGCAAAAGCACCGATCGTGGCGATCATCATCAGGAATTCTTCATCGAGAAAATCACCTGTCCTGATCTTTTTCAGTGCGTTTATCACAACGTCATATCCTACGACAAGATAGGGGATGAGATATAAAACGATCGTGGCGATCGTTCGAAGTACAAAAGGAGTTCCGTCCTCGGCCTCGCCGAACACGGATCCGAGCATCTCGGAAAGAGGAAGCAGCTTCAATACCACAAGAAGCAAGGCTGCTACCAGAATGCGTTTTATAGTTTTCTTTTGTTTCTTCGTCATGTGATTTCCTTTGTTCTATGTTTTGTTCTACTTTTCGCTCTTTTTTAGAACGAAACGTAGAACAGTACCGCTTGTTCTATGTTCTGTTCAATTTTTTTCACTTTTTTAGAACGAAACGTAGAACAGAAAGGTGAATAACCGGTTAGATGATAATGCGGCAGTCCGGCTCTACCTTGCTGACGCACTTGACGGCGTCTTTGAGCACGGCGTCGAATTTGTCGTCATCGGCTTCGAGGATCATCTTCTGGGCCATGAAGTTGATGCTGCATTTGGTAACGCCCGGGAGCTTGCTGATGGCATCTTCCATCTTCGCAGCGCAGTTTGCGCAATCCAGATCTTCGAGTTTGAATGTTCTTTTCATAGGTTTTTCCTCCGTTTCATCCGGCTGCTGAAGTCGCCGGGAGAAGTTCTTTTGGATCAGTAGTTGTTTGATTAATCGAAAACATATGAATAAACGCTCATATGTCTGACAATTCATATGATATACCTTTTTCCGGAAATGTAAAGTACTTTTCGGAAAATTAATATCAAGGATCTGCGACAGGCGCTTTTCGCAAAGAAAAGAAGGGCTTTCGGGCAGCTGCTTTTCCCAAAGTTTACAGAAGGTACATAACTTGTATTTTTTATAGACATGAAACGGAGCGCCGCGAATGCTACACTGATCATATAGGCAAAGGCGCGGAAGAGGATCCGTGTCTTGGGGGGGTATATATGAGTACTTCTGTTCGCAGTAAACTGATCAAGGTCCTTTCGATGGTCCTGGTTTTTTCCTTCGTCCTTTCGGGCTGCTCGAAAGGCGGTTCTTCCGAGTCGAAAAAGAATAAGAAAAAAACCAAGAACTCGGAGAAGAAGGAAGAAAAATATAAAGACGAGATCGAGGACTACTGGGATGTAGAGGATGAGGCGGATCCTCCGGCGGAAGGCGACAGCGAGGCGCTTTCGTTCTCGCCGTGCGCGGGCGTGCATGTCAACGCGAAGGAAAACCAGCTCAATCCGGACACGGAGATCACATTCACGTCCTTTGACGAAGACGATGACGAGCTGGTCGAAGTCGCGGATATCTTAGAAGAAGACGGCATCTACACACTGGCCGCCTGGGAAGTGGACTGCGGTCTGGAGTCCGAAGAAAAGCTCCCCGGAAAATATAACGTTTCGCTGGATCTTGAGTATCTCGATATCGATCCGGATCTTTATGAAGATCTGTCTGTTTTCCGAGTTGATGACGAAGGCAATTACTATGAGTACAACACGATCCTTGACGGAACGGTTTTGCGATACAGTTCCAATCAGAACAGTGCGGTCGTCCTGGGCTTCGTCCTCGCCGGTGTTGCCGGCTGGGCGGCGCATAAGGAGTATAAGGAGAGAAACAAGTACTACTATAATTCCGGCAAAAAAGTATGCACGTACGACGGCAAGAACGATTATGGTTCTTTCCGCATTGAATGGCTGATGGAAGACGCCGATCCGATCCTCGGTGCAAAGGTCAAAAGAGCTGCGGAGATCGAGGCCGAAAAACAGAAAGAAGCGCAGGATTTCGCCAAGACCTTTGATGCGTTGACCACCTATCGAAAAGCAGGCGTCGTCGAGTCGAAGTACAAGGAACTTCTCAAGGAGGATAAGGAATATCAGGAGCTTCTTAAAGAGATGCAGGAGACCGACTGGCCGTTCCCGGAGTCGATCGATGTCGTCATCAGACAGGTGAGGACCGCTTTTGAGTATCTTGGCGGAAAAGGCTTTAAGATGCCGCTGACGAAGGTCGTCTTCAAATGCATTAAGAGCGGACCTTTGGGCATGGCGGTCAACCGGACTTTTTCCACTTCGTATATCGAACTGAATCTGAATTCGTTCATCGAATGCACGCAGGAGCAGAAGGATGATCTGCTTCTGACGGTGACCCATGAACTGTTCCATCTCTGCCAGAACCGTTATCGCGCCTACCTGACAGATACACCGCGTTTTGACGAGATGGTCTGTCTGATCATGGAAGAGGATGCGTACGAAGACTATAAGACGTCCGGAAAGATCGTCAGCACGACGCTTTCCCTGACTCCGAGAAATTACTACGGCTCGCTCCGTCTTCCGATCGACGGTGCCGTGAGCGACAGCTCGGTTGATGAAGGTGAATTATTAGGACACGAGGGCTACACGCTGGCAGGTTTCGTGGACTATCTGCGCGATCACGTCAATAAGGGTATCACGGCGAAGAATCTGATGGATGCAAGACCGTATTTTAAAACGGCCACTACGACCGGACCGCTGTCGACGGCTTTCGGGCTGACGAAGGCGGAGATCGAAAAGCACTTCCACGATTACATCATTTCGATCCGCGCGAAGATCGGAGACAATCTTATCAACGAAGTGAATCTGAAGGAATATAAATTCCCGGCGGTGCAGACGCTTACGCGCGGCGCGAAGATCCATTATGATCCGGCCTGCGAGGGAAGCGACAGCCTGACGATCAATACGCTTGTGCAGGAGAATATAAAGATCCCGATCCTGGTCGTTGCAGATGAAGACAGCGCGCTCAACCGCGGGAATCTCGATCTTGTGCCGACCCGTGATTATCAGCAGGTGAAAAACGGTTACTATATCGCACCGCTTGAAAAGTACAATTCGACGGATCTTTATACGGCGATCCTGGAGATCTACGGAGATGTGACGGATAAGACGAACCTCAAGCCGGGATACACGGTATGGGGCCTGGCCGAACCCGAAAAGCCGGAGATCACTTATGAAAAAGAAACGAATTCCCTGAAGGTGGTTTTCGGAAAGAAAACAGATGCGGCGGAAGCGAAAGTGATCGAAGGATATGCCCTGACTTTGAAGGGCAATAACGGCGTCGAGTATACGGAGTATTTCCCGATCGAGAATATTGATAACGAGCAGACCATTGATTTTACCAATGTAAGACCGCCGGAGCAGGTCAGTAATACCATTACGGTCACGGCAAATCTTTCGGAGTATGTCACGAATGAGAAGGGCGAAAAGCTCCTGTCGATCCCATCTCAGAATCTGGTCTTTGACGTCATCGGTGAGTTCTACGATACATGCGCTATCACGCTCACATATGGCGGCGAGATCAATTCCTACTCCATCGTCGGCGGGCGCTTCAGCGGCGTGAAGTTTGATGGTGATTCTTTCGACGGAACGAACGGAAACTGGTGGCTCCTCGGTTATCTCAAGCGCGGTGATTCGCTGAGTATCAGCGCTTCGACGAATTCCTCGCAGAAGTGGGATCTGACGGTCAATGGTTATGATGCCGGCATTACGACCAGTAAGACACTTACTTCCGGAGACGGAATGGCATCCTTCTCGCTTTCTTCGATCCCGGACGATGTTTGTTACGTCGAGATCTGGTGGTGGAATATGGATGAGAACCGCGGTATACAGATCTCCTATGAGATCGTAGATGAGTACACGATCCAGGGCATTCCGGAGCTGGTTCTCGAGCACTGATCGAAAAGCACCGTGGCACGGCACCCACAAAACTGCCGCGACGCATTTTCCGGCTCGTGAAGCGCCGCTGACAGGGGAAGTAAACCGGTAAATTGATTCTTCGGAGTAGTCAACCAATAAATGAAAAGTGGTTGACTACTTCTTCGTTAAGTGGTATCTTCTTTGCGGAGAATATCAAGCGAGAACTATATGAAACAGACGAACACAAAAGACGCACTACTGGTGCTTTTTGAAAAGAATAAGGGACATTACTTTTCGGGCGAGGAGATCGCGGAGACGCTTTCGGTGTCGCGCGCGGCCGTCTGGAAAGCGGTCGAGTCGCTGCGTCTGGAAGGGTATGCGATCGAGGCGCAGAAGGGCCGCGGCTACTGCCTGTCGCCGGACACGGACATCGTTTCCGCACAGGGAGTCGGTAAGTATCTTCGATCCGACCTGGATCTCGATTTCGAGGTCTACGAGGAAGTCACGTCCACAAATACGCTTCTTAAGGAAAAAGCGGCGGCCGGAGCCCGGGAGGGTACGGTCATTATCGCGAATTCCCAGA
Organism: Clostridiales bacterium; assembly: GCA_017428545.1. Taxonomy (GTDB): domain Bacteria; phylum Bacillota; class Clostridia; order Saccharofermentanales; family Saccharofermentanaceae; genus Scatonaster. The sequence continues at coordinate 283,556 of JAFRQR010000020.1, read as the reverse complement.
CCGGCGGAAAAGGACGTCTCGGACGCTCGTTCTATTCTCCTTTAAATACCGGGCTTTATATCAGCATCCTCATGCGCCCGTCGGATATGCCTGCGAAGGAAGCGCTGAAGATGACAACGATGTCGGCGGTGGCCGCGTGCCGTGCGATCGAGGCAGTGCTTCCTCTTAGTGAAAAGCACCGTCCGCAGATCAAGTGGGTGAACGATATATATTTTTGTGGAAGAAAGGTCGTGGGGATCCTGACCGAAGCCGCGATGAGTATGGAAAACGGCAATCTCGAATATGCCGTGCCGGGCATCGGGTTTAATGTGTATCCTCCTGAGGGGGGCTTCCCGGAAGAGATCAGGGACATTGCGGGAGCGATCCTTACTGAGAGGATCCCGGATGCGAAAAACCGCATCGCCGCAGAGTTTTTGAATCAGTTCTTTGCCATTTACCGTTCCGCCGATCACGGCGGGTACGAGGCCGAATATAAAAGAAGAAGTCTTGTTCTGGGAAAGCAGGTCGATGTGATCCCGACCGGGGGCGGCAAGATCCGCCGCGGCAAGGTCCTGGATATCACGGAGGATTGTAATCTTCTCGTGGAATTCCCGGATAAGACGAAAGAAGTGCTTTCGTCCGGCGAGGTATGTGTGCGGCCGAAGGATCTGAAAAAGTAACAGAGGCAGACGGCCCGGCGGCGGTACGTGTAGCGATCGCCCGATGCGCCGGTCCCGAAAGCCGCCGAGCCGTTGACAGCGGCTGCCGGTAGAAGGCGCCGCGACAGGCGCTTTTGAATAAGATAATTGAATAGAAGAGTTTTCATATCTCGCTTTTCGATGTTCTCCAAAAACACATGAGGGAAGATGAAATTTATGAAAACAAGTAATCGTGAAAAAACCTATAAGATCGCACTCGTGGCGATGTTTGCCGCGCTGTCGGCGATCGGTGCTTTTATACGTGTGCCGATGCCGATGGTACCGTTTACGCTGCAGCTTTTCTTTACGACGATGGCGGGACTTCTGCTCGGCGGTGAGCTCGGCGCTCTTTCGGTCGGAGTATATGTGCTGATCGGCCTTCTGGGACTTCCGGTATTTACCGGCGGAGGCGGATTTTCGTATGTTCTGCAGCCGAGCTTCGGATACCTTCTGGGCATGATCCCCGGAGCTTTTGTCACGGGAAAACTGACACAGACCAAGACCGGAAAGCCGGGCATCGTCAGGATCTTCCTGTCGTGCTACGCGGGACTTATGGCGGTCTATCTGGTCGGCGTGCCGTACCTTTATCTGGTGTGCCGTTTCCACCTCGATAAGATCATCGGATTCCGCGTGCTGCTGGTCGACTATTTCCTTACCTTCATGCCGGCGGATGCGATCAAAATGGTGCTCGCCACGATCGTCGGGTACCGCCTGATCCCGGTTCTGAGAAAGCCGAAAAAGAAGAGTAATAAACCAGAAAGTTAATTCAAATCTTCATATATGCATCTTTACACGCAGATACTTATGCTACAATGAAAAGTAGCCGCGAAAAGTGCTTTTCGCGAAGAAATCAAAAATAGAAGTAGAGTGAGGATGTGACTTATGAAGATCGGTTGTGTTAAAGAGATCAAGAACAATGAGTTCCGTGTCGGCCTGACGCCGGACAACGTGAAGGCCTACGTCGCCGCCGGCCACCATGTGTACATGGAAAAGGGCGCGGGCGTCGGTTCCGGTTTTTCGGACAATGAGTACGTCGACGCGGGCGCGTCGCTGATCGACAACGCCGCCGATGTATGGCATCTCGTGGACATGATGGTCAAGGTCAAGGAACCGCTTCCGGAGGAATATCCGCTGTTCCGTGACGGGCTCATCCTCTATACATATCTCCATCTGGCTGCGGACAAAGAGCAGGCGGATGCGCTTCTTGCCGGGAAGGTGAAGGCAGTTGCTTACGAGACACTGCAGGAAAAGGACAGATCGCTTCCGTGTCTGGCGCCGATGTCCCAGATCGCGGGCCGTCTTTCCATTCAGGAAGGCGCGAAGTATCTTGAGAAAAAGTTCGGCGGTGAGGGCATCCTCTTGGCCGGTGTTCCGGGTACTCCGAAGGCAAATGTCGTTATCCTCGGCGGTGGTACGGTCGGCATGAACGCCTGCAAGATCGCGGTCGGCATGGGCGCGAACGTTACGATCCTCGACGTTAACCTCAAGCGTCTCGAGGAGCTCGACAACATGTTCGGTGCACACATCCAGACCCTCGTAAGTAATGATTCCAACGTCGAGCGTGTCTGCAAGGATGCGGACCTCGTCATCGGTTCTGTCCTGATCCCGGGCGGTTCTACACCGAAGCTCTTTAAGAAGAAGTATCTGCCGGAGATGAAGGACGGCGCGGTGTTTGTTGACGTTGCGATCGACCAGGGCGGTTGCGGTGAATCTTCTCACGTTACGACTCACGACGATCCGGTCTTCACCGAGGACGGCGTCGTTCACTACTGCGTCGGCAACATGCCGGGTGCCGTTCCGAGAACGAGTACGATCGCGCTGACCAACGCAACGCTGCGTTACGGCCTTCAGATCGCAGAGGCGGGTCTCGAGGAGGCTTGCAAGAAGAGCGAAGTCATCACTTCCGGCGTCAACTGCTATGCCGGCAAGTGCACGAACAAGAATGTGGCGAGTGCACTCGGCTACGAGTACACTGAACTTTCGAGTTTGATGTAAGGTTCAGCTGCGCACATCTGGGTTTCACGCACGTAAAGGTTTGCGCTTTGCACATCTGGGTTTCACGCACGAAGAGTTTTGAACAGCTCTCATCTGGGTTTGTGATCATAAAAGTTTGCACATAGTACGATGCGAAAAAGGATCGTCCTTCGGGATGATCTTTTTTTGTCGGGGACAAGTGCTTTTCAAGCATCATTAACAGGGGTTATTTAGGCGATGTGTTTGGGAAAGAGTGATTGAAGATGCATGCGGTAAATGGTAAAATTACGTTGACAAATCCAATAAACAAGGGAGGATATTATGGGACTTTTTGATAAGAAATTCTGTGATTTTTGCGGCAATAAGATCGGTCTTCTGGGCAATAAGAAACTCGAAGATGCGAACATGTGTAAGGACTGCGCGAGTAAGCTTTCTCCGTGGTTTTCCGAGCGCCGGCACAGCACGAAGGCCGACATCGATAAGCAGCTGGAGTATCGAGAGCAGAACAAGTCGGCGGTTGCTTCTTTCAATGCGACGAGAACGCTCGGCACTGCGAGCACGAAGCTCCTGATCGACGACAACGCCAGAAAATTCATGGTCACATCGGCAAAAGATCTTGCATCTGCTAACCCGGATGTTCTGGATTTCTCGCAGGCACTGGGCTGTGACCTCGACGTTAAGGAGCACAGATCCGAGATCAGAAGGACTGACAGCTCCGGAAAGTCCGTCAGCTACAATCCTCCGAGATATAAATATTCCTATGAGTTCCACGCGATCATCCGCGTAAACCATCCGTACTTCGACGAGATGAGATTCGCGCTTTCGAGCGGATACATCGAGGTCGGCGAGCAGCCGATGAATCCGGGACAGAGCGGCGGCTGGAGCGTTTCCCGCTCGGGCTTCAATCTTCTCGGAAATAAGATCGATGAGTACTATAAGTGCGTGGATTGCGGTAACGAGATCAAGGCTGCGGTCGACGGTATGCGCGGCGCTGGCGCTGCTCCGAATCCGATGGCTCAGCAGGATGCTCAGCTGGAGGCTTTGAATAGAGAACGGGCGGAGCTTCAGATGAAGATCAATGCTCAGATGGCGCAGGGATATTCGGATCCGAATGACCAGGCTCGTCTTCTGCAGATATCAATGCAGATCACGCAAATTCAAGCTACCCGCCATTCGGGAATTGCATTTACTGGCATGAACATGGCGGGCGCAGCCGGAATGGGTGCAGCCGGAATGGGCGTGGGCTTGGTAGGCCAGCTGAATCAGCAGCAGGCGATGGCGCAGGGCGGCTATGCTCAGCCGATGCAACAGCAGGCGATGGCCCAGGGTGGCTATGGTCAGCCGATGCAGCAACAGGCGATGGCTCAGGGCGGCTATCCGCAGCAGGGAATGCCGCAACAGTATGCACAGCCAATGCAACAGCAGGCAATGGCCCAGGGTGGCTATGGTCAGCCGATGCAGCAACAGGCGATGGCTCAGGCAACGCCGGCAGCAGGCGGAACGATGGTCTGCCCATTCTGCCAGGCAACCACGGCAGTCGGTGCCGCAGGAATCTGCACATTCTGCGGAAGCAAGATCGTGTGATCTGATTGCCCGGACCAGTGCTTTTCACGAAGTAGATAAGAGAGCATCTCCGCAAGGAGGTGCTCTTTTTTCATGCTTATTTGCTACTGAGAATGTCGGGGAACTCCGTTGTAGGACTAAAACGATGAAATTGCGAATTTAGTCCTACGGAAAAATGAGCTGTGTGGGACTAACTCGAGGAAAATGCAAATATAGTCCCACAGAAAAAAGAGCCGGGTGGGACTAAATTAACAAAAAACCGATTTCAGTCCTATTGGCAAGGGGTATATGAGGTGTTTTTTGTATTAATTCAGCTCGAAAAGAGCCCGGGCAAGTGCTTTTCGAGAAGAAGAGTGGGACTAAATACGAAGAAATATCAAATTAGTCCCACTGGTCGGATAAAACAGTGGGACTAAAAGCGAAAAAAAGAGAATTTAGTCCTACGTGAGTTGACAGATACCCCAGGGGGGTATACAATCGGAGACGATAACAGATACCCCCAGGGGGTATACACCATAGAACATAAACACAAACGAAACAAGCATACGAAAGGGAACACAACTATGGCTGAAACAAAGAAATGTCCGCATTGCAGTGATAGAAAGAAACTCCGCACCGAGGAGGAGCGAAAAGAACTGCTCAAGCGCCTTCGCCGCGCGGAGGGCCAGATCCGCGGCATCGAGAAAATGATCGAGGATGACGCATATTGCCCGACGATCCTGACGCAGGTCGCGGCGGTCACGGCGGCGCTCAACAGCTTCAACAAGGAGCTGATGGCGTGCCACATGAGATCCTGCGTGGCGGACGATATCCGCGAAGGCAAGGATGAGGCGATCGATGAGTTCGTCAAGGTCATGCAGAAACTGATGAAATAAAAAACGGCCGAGTGAACGCGCGAGATCTCGCGGGTACCATCCCCGCCCGGCTCCCGCTTCCGGCGGACATCTCGGCGAAAAGGAGAAAAGATGAAGCAGTACAAGGTCACAGGTATGAGCTGCGCGGCGTGCCAGTCGCGCGTGGAGAAGGCGGTCGGGAAAGTCCCGGGCGTGACTTCTGTTGCCGTGAGCCTGCTGACGAATTCCATGGGCGTGGAGGGCGATGCCGAACCGGCCGCGGTCATTGAAGCGGTCGAAAAAGCCGGCTATGGCGCGTCCCTGAAAACCCCGGCGGCATCCGCTTCTTCAGATCCTTCCGGTCCCGCTCGAAAAGCACCTTCCCCCGACACCCTCTCTCTTAAGGACGAAGAGACACCCCGGCTCGTCCGGCGCCTGATCCTTTCAGCCGGCTTCCTTTTGCTCCTGATGTACGTGTCGATGGGGCACAATATGTGGAACTTCCCGCTCCCATCCTACTTTGACCACAACCATCTGGGCCTGACACTCACGCAGATGCTCCTGGCCCTGATCGTGATGTACATCAACAGGAAGTTCTTCCAAAGCGGCATTAAGTCGCTCCTTCACGGCGCCCCGAATATGGATACGCTGGTCGCGCTCGGCTCCGGCGTGTCGTTCCTTTGGAGCCTTTTCGTGTTCTTCAAAATGTGCGGCATGATCACTTCGGGCACTGCAAATTCCGAACTTCATGAACTGTACCACAACCAGCTGTATTTCGAATCTGCCGCGATGATCCCCGCGCTCATCACGGTCGGAAAGACACTGGAATCCCTAAGTAAAGGGAAAACGACAAATGCCCTGAAATCCCTGATGGATCTCGCTCCGAAGACAGCCCGCGTGCTGCGTCCGGAAAACTCAGCCGATGTTGTAGAAAACGGCTCGGATCCGTCCGAAAAGAACAGCTCCGGCACACCTTCTGAAACCGCCGCCGAGACCATCGTTCCGATCGAAGAAGTCGCTGTCGGTGATATCTTCATCGTCAAACCCGGCGAGAACATCCCGGTCGACGGCATCGTGATCGAAGGTGAATCGGCAGTCGACGAATCAGCGCTTACCGGCGAGTCGGTCCCCGTCGATAAGGCCGTCGGAAGTAAAGTCAGCGCCGCGACGATCAACCGTTCCGGCTACATGAAGTGCCGCGCCACGAGAGTCGGCGAGGACACCACACTTTCACAGATCATACAGATGGTTTCCGATGCGGCCGCGACCAAAGCACCGATCGCACGTATTGCGGATAAGGTCTCGGGCATCTTTGTTCCCGCGGTCATCGGAATCGCAGCCCTCGTCATCGCCGCCTGGCTGATCGCAGGCCAGTCTGTAAGCTTCGCGCTCGCCCGCGGCATTTCCGTGCTCGTCATTTCCTGCCCGTGCGCGCTCGGCCTCGCGACCCCCGTCGCCATTATGGTCGGCAACGGCTTAGGCGCCAAAAACGGCGTGCTTTTTAAGACGAGCGAGGCTCTTGAGACCTTGGGAAAAGCAACTGTCGTGGCTTTGGATAAGACGGGGACGATCACATCCGGACAGCCCCGCGTGACATCGGTCCTGCCTGCAGAAGGGGTAACGGAAGATTATCTTCTTTCTCGTGCATATACTCTTGAAAAACGAAGCGAGCATCCTCTGGCAAAAGCAATCGTAGACAAGTTTGAGGGCACCGCCCCCGGTTCGGCGGGGGCACCTGACGCGGCCGCCCAAGAAGCACCTGCCTCGCCCGAAGACCCGGCCGCCCCAGCCGCCCCCGCCTGCACCACGGGCGAGTGCGATCTTTACATGGTCGAGAACTTCTCCATCCGCTCCGGAAGCGGCCTGGAGGGAACCATCAGCGGAAAGACCGTACACGGCGGAAGCGGGAAGTACATCCGCGGATTTGCGGCCTTCCCGAAGGAGATCGAAGAAGCAGAAGAAAAGTGCGCAAACTCCGGCGAGACACCGCTGTTCTTTGAAGAAGACGGAAAACTGCTCGGCATGATCGCCGTTGCAGACACGATGAAAGAAGACTCGCCGGAGGGTATCCGCCAGCTGAAAAACCTGGGACTTCAGGTCGTCATGCTGACCGGCGATAACGAAAAGACCGCTGCAAGTATCGGCGCAAAAGCCGATGTCGATAAGGTCATCGCGGGCGTCATGCCCGAAGAGAAGGGCGCGGTCATCCGAAACCTGCAGAGTGCAAAAGACAAGACGGGTAGACCCGTTAAGGTCATCATGGTCGGCGACGGCATCAACGACGCGCCCGCTCTGACCACAGCCGATATCGGAATCGCGATCGGCGCGGGAACGGATGTTGCGATCGAGAGCGCAGACGTGGTCCTCATGAACAGCACGCTCACCGATGTTGCCGCGGCGGTGCGCCTGAGCAGAAAGACCGTGAAGAACATCCACGAGAACCTCTTCTGGGCGTTCTTCTATAATCTGATCTGCATCCCCGTGGCGGCCGGCATCCTCTCGTGGAAAATGAACCCCATGATCGGCGCCGCGGCCATGAGTATCAGCAGCTTCACCGTCTGCATGAATGCACTGCGCCTGAATCTTTTTAACATGCACAACGCCGCCCACGACAAGCCGCTTTCCGGCGCGCCCGCGGCGCTTGAAGACCAGGCAGCTCCGGCTGCCGGCGCGGTGCTTTTGGACAAGAATCTTCCCGGGACAGCCCCCGAAGAAATAACCATTCCGGAAACGGAGAAAAGGAGTACCCCTATGAAAAAGACACTTAAGATCGAAGGCATGATGTGCGGCCATTGCGAGGCTTCCGTGAAAAAAGCACTGGAAGAGCTTCCTTTCATCGCAAGCGCATCTCCGAACCACAACACCAATTCCTGCGAGATCGAGATCTCCGACGATGCCGCTTATGACGAAGCCACGGTAAAAGCAACGATCGAGGGCAAGGATTATAAGTATCTCGGCGAAGCCTGACCCGCGCCGCGCATCTTTTGAGTTCCCTCTTGATTTCTTCTGCGACTTCTAGTACAATTTTGAAGTCGCATGAATGGGTGGTTAGCTCAGCTGGTTAGAGTACTTGCTTGACATGCAAGGGGTCGTTGGTTCGAGTCCAATACTACCCACCATTGTTAAGACGGACCTGTCACCCGTCAGATGAAAACCCCGGATCCGAAAGATTCGGGGTTTTGCTTTTCCCGAGGAAATAGTCCCCGTTTATTCGCAGATTCGAAGCCTTTGCCCGCGTTTCCGATAATGGTATACTGATAACAGATTTTTGAGAATTGCGGGGGCGTGAACCAAGCCTGCCCGCAGATGAAACGACAAGGGACAAGTGCTTTTGAAGCATAAAAAGGGGGACGACCATGAAGGGGACAAAGAAAGTTATTTCAGGATGCCTGGCTGCATCGATGTTGCTGCCGCTTACCGGCTGCGGGAAAAAGAAAGGTTCCTTTCCGTCAAATGACGATTTTATCAGTTTTCTGAAAAAGGATCTGAACGCCGAAGAGACAACCGAATTCAACTTTCCGGAAGAAGGCTGGAAGAAAGGATTCTATCTTGAAACGGATGAGTTCTTGGAACCAAGTAGTCTCGGATACCAGAAAATGGTGATGACGAACGTTTTCAAAAGAGTCGATCCGATGAGGAATCTGAAAAATGTAGTGGGAAGCTCGAGACTTCGGGAATCCGTGAACCACATGGTCTCGTATTTTAATAACGTTGTGATCCGTATGGATCACGATGATGAAGAGGTATCCGAAGACAGCCCGATCAATCCTTCGGAAACGCAATTAGAAGTGTGCTATGCCACGCTGATCACTTTTGACGAGGATTCCGATGCGCTCGAATTCTTCGAAAGTTTTATGGATCTGAATTTCGTTCAGCCGGCAGAACAATACAAAGAAGACCTGGACTGGTACGAAGAAAACTCAGATACGCTCTTTATGCGTCATCCGAGGAACATGCTCAAAGAGAATATCGAGATCGAGCCGCATGAGGTCTATGATTTGAAGACTCTTCCGGAGGATGTGTATGCTCTGGATGAGAAAGAGGGAAAAGGCCATTTTACTTATCACATCGACGACCGATGGGGATTTGTCCCGGACATGTTCCGTACGGGTGATGATCCGCTATTCATCACTTTCGTGCACGCGGTAAATGATCTGTCCCTGCAGCTTAACGGAAATCAGGTACTTTTCCTGTTTAACTCCCGTTATTACGAGTACGTGGGATACCAAGGGGTCTATAAGGATTCCTGGCCGCCACATGAGTTTGCTGAAAGCAAAACAATGGGAAAGATCTACGAGGAGTTCAAGATTGCTGATCCGTCGACGATTAAGATCAGCGACGACCTGAACCTGCAGCTTATCAGTGCCTCGGGATTCGACCAGCAATCAGTGCTCCACCTCCCGGAGATCTATCGCAGCAGCGATGAGATCCCGGAGGGATGAGATTCTAAAGAGGTGCTTTATGTTTAGAAACAGACGGACTTTGTATGCAATCCTCGGCGCCGCTGCCGCCCTTCTGATCGGTATGCTGATTCTTTTTAAGGTGATGGGTTCGCCGGGAGACAGTCGCACGAGAGCCTGGAATTACTTTAACGGCTACGTGGACAAAGTCAACGAAAGAAATTATGACATCATGTACTACGGAAGTGAGATGGGCCTTCCGGTAGAAGCCAAGTTCAGAAGGATCTTCAATTTCGAAGACTACACGATCGAGAGCGAGGATTCCCCGAAGAATCACGTCGGCCATATCCTCATCCTTTACGATCCGAACGATGAATATTTCCTGACGGAAGAGCAGGCTCAGGTCATCGCCGATCTTTATGAGAACAGAGGTTTCCGCATCGTCGCGATTGGTGCCGGCAAGATCCGCATGCTCGAAAACGCAGGAGTCTTTGATACGGGAACCGCCGACAAATACAACAGTGTCATGACCTGGAGGGATGGTGCGAACGGCACGAAGACCGCGCCGGGGATCGCCGACAGCAATGAGCTCGTCCCTCGCGAAGTCGAAGAAGAGATCGATCCGAAGTACGTTCCGGCCTACGCGCTCGTGATGGAGCTCGGCACGAAGGACCTATATTGGAATTGATAAATGAAACAACGGCAGGTGCTTTTCGCGAAGAAGTGCCTGCCTGTTTTTATTTCGAAGGAGCGATACCGGGTTGTTCCGAAGGAGCGTTAGATGAGTATTATTGATGATATACGAAAAGAACTTTTCAAAAATCAGGATGTGGAGTATCGGGATTTCCAGATGAAACTGATCCCGACGCGCGAGGCAGGTTCGGCGATCGGGGTGCGTACTCCGGCTCTTCGTTCCTATGCAAAAGCACTGGTCAAGGATCCTTCGGTCTCGGAGTTTCTTTCGGATCTTCCGCACAAGTATTTTGACGAGGACCAGCTTCATGCGTTCATCCTTTCTTCGATGAAAGACTATGACACGTGCATCGCCGAAGTTGAGACGTTCCTTCCTTATGTCGATAACTGGGCGACCTGCGATCAGATGTCGCCGAAGATCTTTAAGAAGAATCGAAAGGATCTGCTTGTACATATTAAGAAATGGCTTCGCTCTAAGGGAACATACACGATCCGCTTCGGGATCGGGATGCTGATGGAGCATTTTCTGGATGAGGATTTCGATCCGAAATATCCTGAAATGGTGAGTAAGATCCGCTCCGATGAATACTACGTGAACATGATGATCGCGTGGTATTTCGCGACTGCGCTCGCCAAGCAGTATGAGGCTGTTTTACCTTATATCGAAGAGAAACGCCTGGCACCGTGGGCACACAACAAAGCGATCCAGAAAGCGGTCGAAAGCTACCGCATCACGGACGAACAGAAGGCGTATCTGAAAACACTAAAAGTAAAGGCGAAGTGAGAACCGGCATTTCGGTTTTCCCGCGCCGCGATAGTGCCGAAGAGATACTGATAATAAGAAAAAGAGAAGCCGGCTTGGCTTCTCTTTTTTGCTGCCTTTTTTGGTAATTCCCGGAACGGGCGGCGCGGGGATCAGGCGTCTTCTTCGAGAAGACGGAATTCCATGAGCACCGGATCGTGGTCGGAATAGGTATACTGTGTGTCGACAGACTCATAGTAGGTCACTTCGATATTATCGGAGACGAGAAAGCCGTCGGCCAGGACCGTGAATGTGGTGTCAGGGTTATAAGGCTCATTGGCGTCACGGCAGGAATTGTGCTCGATGTTTACTTCCGGATCTGACTTGCCGTTTTCATCTTTTAGAAAACCGAAATGAAATCCGTCCGGAAGAGTTTCCATCGGGAAAGGCTGCGCCCAGGTCGGTGCTTTGTCATCGTCTCCGCCACGGAGATTGTGATTAAAGTCGCCGCCACAGATGACGTAGTTGCCTTTGTCGTATTCCTTCTGAAGATCTCCGTAGAGCATTTCGAGCTGCTTCTCTCTGACGGAACCGGTGGAGTAGGCCGAAAGATGGACGTTGATGAGGACAAGTTCTTTTGCATCGGGATCAGAGGGATCTGAAGCCGGATCGGCGGTCTTCTCGGCGGGATCGAGGGGTAATGGCGTAGGATCGCCCAGCGGAATACGGGTGATCGAGTAGCACCGGTCAAGATCGACGATCTTGGTGACGGAGTTTGAGACCGGAAGGCTTCTTCTCAACGCACTCGAAATATAAGCAGACGAGAGCGTCAGAAGACCGGACTTGTTGGCGCCGTGGGGCTGCCAGAGCGGCCAGAACAGAAACGGCGAGTCGAAGTTCTGCGCGTAAACGTGCTGAAAGTAGTCAAGAAGAGCGCACATGTAATTCACTTCGTTGACGTGGTATGTTCGCGTGCCGTCTTCGTCGACTTCCTGCAGGAGCAGAAAATCGGGATCGTAGCTTCTGATCGCGGAGGACATGTCGACAAGGTTCTGGTTCAGGCCGTCTTTGGATCTTGCCCAGGAATATTTGCCGCCGTCCATGAAGAAACTGTAATCGGATGTATAGGCGCCGAATCCGATGTTATAGGTCATGATGGTATAGGTCTTCTGGCCGGGTTCTACGTTGATACGCTCCGGAGGCAGGCGGTTCATGGTGTCATACATAAGCGGATCCGGCTCAGGCGTGAGCTCGAGGTTGTCGGGGAGGCGGTGATAACTGGTAAAGACATAGATCACGTAGGACCCGACGACCGCGAGGATGACCGCGAGCACGATCAGGACGATGCGGAGCGCCAGACGCTTCTTCGTGAGTTTCTTTTTCTTTTTTATCGGCGCTTCCGCTGCAGCTTCAGCCGCTGCCGCTGCAGTTTCCGGCGCTTCCGCGGATGCTGCGGTTTCAAGTGCTTTTTCCGCGGTATTCTCTGCGGTTTCGTTTCTCATTTCTTCGTTTATTTCGCCGTTCATTTCCGGATTTGTTTTTTCTTCGCTCATTTTGTTTCCTCAATACTTTCTTGCAGCACGACTTTGGCGAGCTCTTCCGCGAGGGTGCGGTGGCCGTCTTCGGTCAGGTGCAGCGAGTCTTCTTTCGAAGGGGTGATGTATTTGGCGGCGTCAAAGAAGATGCAGTTTTTCTTCTCGGCGACGATCTTGTAGTTTTCAGAAAAGAACTTCGACTCTTCGATCGAGCGCGGGGCAAAAGAGACGGAAAAGACGGAATCCGGCATGCCTTCGCCGATCAGCGGCGGGGAGACCAGAATGATCTTCGGGATGAATCCCTGCTTTTCTTTGGTGAAAGCCTGGATCGTGTCGACGAGGATACCTGCGTTTTCGGCGATCTCTTTTGCGGTCTGATGGAAGACTTCTTTGAGGTCGTTCGTGCCGAGCATCAGGATCACGATATCTACGGGCTTGTGGGAATTTAAGCAGGGCTTTAAGTAGTCCAGACCGTTCTTCCAGCCTTCGATCGGATCGTCGGCCACTGTTGTTCTGCCGTTACAGCCCTCCTCGATGACCACGAAGGAATGACCGGCGGTAGTGCTTTTCGGGCAGGAATCGTCGAGAACCGCCTGGAGATGGCCGGGCCAGCGGATCTCCCTCGGGTAGCGAAGGCCCGTTTTCGGGTCATAGCCGTAGGTATTGGAATCGCCGTAGCAAAGGATCGTTTTCATGATGCATCTCCTCGTGGTGCCCGGGTGCGCCGGGCGTCTATGATCACATTATAGCAGACCTTCGGGGAATTGGCCGCTGCAGGGAAAAGTGCTTTTTGCGCGGGAAAAAACTATCGGCTTGGAAATGTCCGATTCAGAGGAGAAATCGACAATGCTCGTAGTTTTGTCGGGTTTTGTCGTGAAAAAGTGATTGAATGGCGATTAGAAACAGTTTTCAATGAAGAAGCTACCTATCGAAAAGCACTTGAGTGGGACTAAACTGCTTCATTTTCTCGAATGGTCTTATCAAAAAGAACCAGCCGTGGGACTAAATGAGGAAAATGCAATCAAATAGTCCCACCAAAACTCAGAGCGGGTGGGACTAAATCAGTGAAAACCTAGAGAATAGTCCCACCAGACAAAAACAAAAGTGGGACTAAACAAGAAAAAACGAGCAGATAGTCCCACAGCACATGAAAACATGTGGGACTAAATAAGTGAAAACTTAGTGAATAGTCCCACAGCACATGAAAACATGTGGGACTAAATAATCAGAAACCCATATTTAGTCCCAACACACCGACCCACAAGATAGGAGGAACTTATGAGGGCATTCAGAATAGGAATGAGCAGGCGCATGGAGACCCTGGAGGCTGCGGAAAAGGAATCGCTGCAGAAACTTCGACAATTGCCGGAAGGCCGCCTGCGGATTGATGAGAAGAGGGGAAAGTCCAGGTATTATCATGTCTTCGGACAAACTGCCAAGAATGGTCTGTATTTAGGTGAAGATAAGATCGATCTGGTCCGCTCGCTGGCTCAGAAACAGTACCTTTCCAACTTGTTGAAGTCAATTAGAAAAGAGAAGAAGGCGATAGAAAACTATCTTCGCTCCTATCCGTCTACATCGCCGGAAGAAGTTTTTGCAAAACTGATTCCTGCCCGAAAAGCACTTGTGACGCCGCTTTTTGTTGAAGGTGAGGATTATGCGAAACTGTGGCAGGCACAACCGTTTGAAGAAAATCCATACCTTCCGGAAGAAAAACTGTTTTCTACCAAGCGGGGTGAGAAAGTGAGATCGAAGTCGGAAGCGATGATCGCGGATACTTACTTTGATATGGGGATCCCGTACAAGTACGATTATCCGGTCGAGGTGGGAAATGGAAAGAAGAAGTACGTTGACTTTGCGGTGCTGGATGTGAGAAACAAACGGGTCATCTATCACGAGCATCTCGGGCGAATGGACGATCCCGCGTACGTTTGTAAAAACATGACCAAGCTCAACGAGTACCGCCGCATTGGAATCTTTACCGGTAAGAACCTGATCCTGACGACGGAAATAGATGGCTGCCCACTTGATATGGCTTCTTTCCGGAAAAACACCGCGGAGCTCTTTGGAAAAGCACTTCCGTAATTCATGCAAGAATTACTTCAGTAACTCGCCCCGAATAACCTTCCGTAATCCTGAAATGAGACCACCTTCCGAAAAGCACCGTAATGGTATAATGAACGCGTAGCCGGATCATTTGGATCTGCGCTGCAACAAAAACAAAGGACAGAGATTTCGGGAGGCTTTCATGGGTAGCAATAAACTAATAAGGATCATCGTTCCTATCATCACGGCTGTTGTGAGTATCGCCGCAATGGTCATCGCTGGATTCTTCGTGATCCGCGCGATCAAAGACTCCTCGAAAGATCTGGAAATAGAAAAGACCAGGATCGAGACCGAGTATTCGGAACTGGGAGAAAACAATACCGATCCCGAAACCGGAAAGACGATCCTTACGGAAAACTATCTTTCCAAGGACTATAAAAAGTTTTACGCGACCAGAAAATCCGGAGGCGCGCTCTTTAAGAATGTCGTTCTGATCTTTATCCTCGGATTCGTTGCAATCGCTGTCTTTACAAGTATTGCAGATTCGATCGTGGCTTTATCGAAAGGCCGCAGCATAAAACTTCGAGGCATCATTTCCGTGATCATTATCATCCCGGTCCTGATCGTCGGCTCGGTCGTGTTTAAAAAACTGATCAACCGCAATATGCCGCCGGAGCCCGGTCAGGAGACAGTCAAGCTTTACCAGATCAAGGTCCTCGACAAGAAGACGCATACAGAAACGCGCAGAGACAGTGACGGGGACGAGCACACGACCACGAAGTATTACCTTGTTCTCGATGACAACGGAACGAGCCGGCAGCATGAGGTCCCTTCCGAAGTTTATTCGAATACCGGCGACCCGGGTTTCTATATCCTTGCGCAGGCGGAAGGCAATGATAGAATCTTCGATTTTGCGATCTACAGCGCAGACGATTATATGAAAGAGAACTGATCCGGCGGATGCGCTTTTCCCGGCATCGGTCCCCGGACATGAAGCGGCACAAAGAGGAATCAGGCATCAATCGCCAAGCATCAATCATCAATCATCAAGATACTCCAGCACGTCGAGCTGGTTTTTGACCTGCGGAAATTCCGGCAATACCGGGCAGGGGATGTGCGGCTCAAAGGCAAGTTCTCTGAACCAGGATGCCTGAATAGCTTTCATGCCGATATCTCTCGCCGCGAAAAGCTCTCTGGACCCACCGTCGCCGACGAAAAGACACTGGTCTGCGGTCACTCCGAATTCATCCATGATCGACTGATATAAGCGGGGATCCGGTTTCTGGATCCCTTCTTCGTAGGAGATGCGCACGGCGTCAAAGAAGGGGAAGAGTTTGCTATCCCGGATAAGATCGCGCTCATCAGAGAAGGTGTTAGTGATCAGACCGATCCGGACGCCGCGCTTTTTGAGTTCTTCAAGAAGCTTCATCGTGTCATCCGGGATCGCGTCAAAAGTATCTCCCAGCGCAGCGAGCCTTTTAGAAGCGATCAGTTCAACTTTCTCTTCAGAATAGAGTCCTAAAGACTTAAGGGTCTTGGCGATCCCTTCCTTAATCGTGAGTTTGCCGGTCGAGCGGTCGACCTCGTTTTCGTGCCATGCCTTGCGGTAGGTCGCGGTGTCGATCCCCACATCCGCGGCGGCGTCTTCGCCGAAGTACGTCCGGCCGGTGAAAAGAGTCACCAGCGTCTCAAACATGTCAAAAATCACGATTTGTAACATTGTTACACCTCTTTCTGCCGCCATTTTCAAGCGGCTCCTGGTGGGATCCCGGCACCTTTAACAAGGGTAAGACGTTCCACCATCTCTGCCCTTTCAGTAACGGGAAACCTGCGCCGGCCCCACGCCTTCCTTTTTCCGTTTCCATGATAACAAACATGCGCGGAAAGAAGAAAGATACGAACGGTATAGCCACCACGCGAAGTATTTGTGAGATAATAATTCTAATAACCCTCAGTAAAAACGGATCTGTTTGTATCCGCATCTTTCTTTTCACCACCTATAACTTAAATGAATATCTGAAGGACCGATAATTCATGGTTCTTTCTTGATTTGCCACCCCGAGAAAGGTAACATGGATATGTAATCCGAAACTAAAAGACAGGAGAACAAATTTATGAGCAGTATTGAAAGAGCATGCAAATTCTTAAAAGATGCAGAAACTTATTACCTCGCCACAGTTGAAGGCGACCAGCCGCGTGTCCGCCCGTTCGGCACCGCAAATATCTTCGAAGGAAAACTCTATATCCAGACCGGAAAATCCAAGCCGGTCTCGAAGCAGCTTCACATCAATCCGAAGGCCGAGATCTGCGCCTTTAAGGACGGTGAGTGGCTCAGGATCGCCTGCGAACTGATCGAAGACAATCGAAGAGAAGCAAGAGCCGCCATGCTCGATGCATATCCGCACCTGCGCGCCATGTACAGCGAAGACGACGGAAACACCGAAGCTTTCTATATCCGCAACGCGACAGCGACATATTCTTCTTTTACAAAAGCACCGGAAGTAGAGACTTTCTGATCCATGTGGTTTGAAGAATCCGTTTTTT
Source organism: Clostridiales bacterium (assembly GCA_017428545.1). Classification (GTDB taxonomy): domain Bacteria; phylum Bacillota; class Clostridia; order Saccharofermentanales; family Saccharofermentanaceae; genus Scatonaster. The sequence continues at coordinate 266,549 of JAFRQR010000020.1, read as the reverse complement.
ATCAGATATACCCGCTGGGTTTTGTCGGCGCGCCTTTTGAAAATGCACCGGCAGAGTATACCGATCAGGGGGTAGCGGTTTCCTGCGCGAAAAGCACTTGTCCCGCAGCCCCGATCAAAAAAGTGATCGGCTGGATCCCGCACCTTCAAAAACTCGGCATCACCGCCGTGTATTTTTCCCCGGTCTTCGAATCGGATACGCACGGCTATAACACCAGAGACTACGGCCTTATCGACCGCCGTCTCGGCACGAACGCTGACTTTAAGGAAGTCGTCGAGGCACTTCACGAAGCCGGCATCCGCGTCGTCCTCGACGGCGTCTTCAACCACGTCGGCAGAGGCTTTTGGGCGTTTCACGATGTACAGGAAAAGAAATGGGACTCGCCTTATAAAGACTGGTTCCACATTTCCTTTGACGGAAATTCCAATTACAATGACGGCTTTTGGTACGAGGGCTGGGAAGGCTGCTTCGACCTTGTCAAACTCAACCTCCGAAATGACGCCGTCGTAAACCATATCTTCGACAAGATCCGCTACTGGGTCGATTATTTCGATATCGACGGATTAAGGCTCGATGTCGCATACTGCCTCGACCGGGATTTCCTGAAGAGACTACGAAGCTTTACGGACTCCTTAAAGCCTGAGTTCCTGCTCCTCGGGGAACTCCTGCACGGTGACTACAAGATGTGGGTCAACGGGGAGATGTGCCATTCGTGCACCAACTATGCCTGCTACAAGGGCCTTTTCAGCAGCTTTAACTGCCTGAACATGTTTGAGGTCATCCACACATTGATCCAGCAGTTCGGTCCTGAGAACTGGAGCTGGTTCAGAGGCCTTCACCTGATGAGTTTTGTCGATAACCACGACGTTACGAGGATCGCGTCAAACCTCAATAACCCCGCACACCTTCCGCTGATCTACACGCTGGCATTCGGCATGCCCGGATTTCCCTGCGTCTACTACGGTTCCGAGTGGGGCGAAAAGGCAAAAAAGGAAGACGGCGATCCGGCGTTAAGGCCCTGTTTTGAAAAGCCCGAATGGACAGATCTAACCGAGCATATTGCCAAACTTTCCGAGATCAAGTCCCATAGCCCTGCGCTCAATTACGGCAGTTTCCGCTCCGTCGTTCTTACCAACCAGCAGTGCATTTTCGAGCGCCGCTGGGAAGGCGACGGTTCAGGTTCGGGTCCCTCATCCGGAGAAGGCGCCCTGACCTATCCGGATTGCCGTGCCGGCAAGACCTACGAGCGAATCCTGGTCGCGATCAACGCCGCGGACAGCGAATACACCGCGCACTTTGATGCCGGCTGCGGGCAGGCGGTCGACCTTCTGACCGGAAACCTCCACGACTTCGGCGGCGGTTCGGTCCTTCCGCCTTACTCCTGCGCGATCTGGAAAATGGAAAACTGACGAAGCAGCATCTTTTTCCGAAACAACCGAAACAGCCGGGCGATTGTCCCGGCTGTTTTTTCTTAAAAACGAGTGCCATACAAGCTGATATTGAATATAATGATGGCGTTGGGTTAGTTTAAAACAAGAGGGTTTTGGGTATGAATATTGTAGTTTTACTGGCAGCGCAGACTGCCAAAACGACGGCGGATCATATCCGCGGAATTCTTGGCGCACTCATTATTCCGGCAGTGATCCTGATCATCGTTTTGATCGGAAAGGCCGTAGGTAAAAGGAGCGCAAAAAAAATCATCGCCGATCTTCAGTCGAAGCATCCGTTTACAGAATCTTTCGGAAATGTGCACTTCACCGAAGATGGTTTGATCCTGATCGAGCATGCGGATGATCTTTCCAAAGCATACGGTACGAGAAACGGAAAACTGGCCATCGCCTATAAGCTTGCGGATATCAAGTTCGTTTGCCCGTATGTGAACCGTTTGCGCATTGTAAACAGGTACGGCCACGGTAATTCGTATACGGACTTTTTTATTGTTGCGTTTCTTGATAAAAACAACGATCCGGTCGTGCCGATCAATGTCGGGAAAAAGCAGCTCAGTAAGTCTGAACTGAAAAAGATGGCCAAAGGCACCCGGGCCAACGGTCTTTCGCTTTCCAGTGAAGAAGAGCAGGAGGAAGCCATAGCGCGCATTCAGCGTCACGCACCGCATGTTGAGCGGCTTGATTATGAGGAAATGAAGATCCGAAGAGATCTGAAAAAACATCTTCCGAAGGAATGAAAATCCGCGATCTGGAAGATGGAACACTGACGTGCTATCTTTACCTCGCGAAAAGCACTATAATAGATTCATAGGTTTCTAAGAAGAAACCAAGCGAAATCAAGAACCAAACCAATTAGAAAGAGGTGGCAACTATGGCAAATCCGAATCCGTATTCCGGCACACAGACCGAAAAGAACCTTGAGGCTGCTTTTGCAGGCGAATCTCAGGCAAGAAACAAGTATACATACTTCGCATCCGTGGCGAAAAAAGAAGGCTACGAACAGATGTCGGCGCTTTTTCTGAAGACCGCTGAGAACGAAAAAGAACACGCAAAGATGTGGTTTAAGGAACTCAAGGGCATCGGCGACACAAAGGCAAATCTTCAGGCTGCAGCTGACGGCGAAAACTATGAGTGGACCGACATGTACGAGGGCTTTGCCAAGACCGCTGAGGAAGAGGGTTTCCCGGAGCTTGCCAAGAAGTTCCGCCTTGTCGCAGCGATCGAAAAGCACCACGAAGAGCGTTATCGTGCACTTCTGAAAAACATCGAGACCGCGCAGGTCTTTGAAAAGAGCGAAGTAAAGGTCTGGGAGTGCAGAAACTGCGGTCATATCGTAGTCGGCACAAAGGCTCCGGACGTTTGCCCGACCTGCAACCACCCGCAGTCTTACTTCGAGATCAACGCAGATAACTATTGATCCCCGAAAGAGTGAAAAAAGGCGGCAGATCCGGTATCGGAACTGCCGCTTTTTGCAACGCATAAAGAAAAAGAATCGTCTGATAAGTGAAGTCCTTTTAAAAGCGGAGGAATGACTTATGGCACCGATCTCAGAGTATAAGGGAGAGTACATAAAAAAAGTGATCACCGTGATCGTCATCACAGTGCTTTTCCTGCTTATCTTATTCTTTGTAAAACCAGATCTTGTACGCTGTTATCTCAAGCCTATCCATAAGGAAACCGGTTGGGATAACTCGATCTGGTTTGAAGGATTATACGATGAGGTAGCAGTTGCTATCGGTGAAGCGACGCCGACTCCGGGCTCGGCGGAAACATCTACACCGACGCAGGCTCCGGTTCCCGAAACGACAGTCGAGTGGAACGGGCTGGAAAAAACCACACGCGGACCTAATGGATCTTATTCCAGAGAATCGTTTAAATTTACGTTTAGATCCTTGGCGGTCTTCGGCGGGTTTATTCTGACTGTCGCCGCAACGCTTGCTGCGATCGGATTTGCACTATATTTTGTTATCCGCAGTTCCCAGCTTAAAGATCAAAGAGCACTGGCATTGAGCAGCTTTGCGATGTTGTTTGTATTTGCGCTTGGCGCTTTCGGCTGTGTGAAGATCTGGCAGGCGATCAGAACGGAATCTCATGTGGAGCCCGACTCCTCCTACCGGGAGATGTGTATCCACGCGCCGATCATTTACCTTTACGACGAGCAGTGCCGCGAAGTTTCGGTGAACCTTAGTATCGACGGAAAACTGACTCACACATACCCGAAATATGGCGAAGGATGGACCGTGAAGACTTCACCGGACGGCACGATCACCGACGCAAACGGCCGGAAGTACGAGTATCTCTTCTGGGAGGCAGATCTCAACATGGACCCGGATACTTCCCGTGGCTTCTGCGTGAAGGGCGAAGACACCGCCGCTTTTTTGGAAAAAGCACTTTCCGACCTGGGTCTTTCTGACACGGAGGCGAATACGTTTATCATGTACTGGCTCCCGCAGATGGAAGAAAATCCGTATAACGTGATCTCTTTCCAGACCGAAGCATACGAAAATGCCGCGAAGCTGGAAGTTGATCCTTTACCGGATACGATCGTCCGCGTGAACATGTTCTTCTACGCATCCGATGAATATGTGGATATAAAAGAACAGGATCTTGCTTCCATGAATCCGTCACTCGAAGAGCGTGAAGGATTCGTCCTTGTCGAGTGGGGCGGCGAAACGGTATAACTTATCGAAAAGCGCTGTAATACTGGCGATTGAGAACTTTTGAAAACAGAATCAAATCCCTCTGGTGCTGTCCGATTAATCGGACAGCACTTTTTGTATCATGTAGTCACGATATGAGAAACGAAGCCGGAAATGAGGAAGGCTGAGGCAAGTAAAGTGAGGGAAGCAAGTATGTGGAGTGTGTTGGTATTTTTGGCAGGAGTGATCTTTCTGATGAAAGGTTCGGCAGATATTACGAAGGAAGCGCAGGCGAGAAAAAGACAGCTGAGAAGAGAGGCAAGAAGAAATGCCGAACTTAGAAGAAGAGAGCAGATGCAGGCTCAGCTTCAGGCTCAGGCGCAGATGCAGGCGCAGTACCGGGCTCAGATGGATGCAGCAAGAAGTGTCGCATCTTCGGAAAGAGAAAGACAGGCGCGCTGCGGCCGGCAGAATAATGTGGGATATGGTTATGATCTGCAAAACGGGGCGAGATCTGGATACGTTTCTTATAGCGTGATGGGATATGGTTATGCTCCGAATAGAAAGCCGATCCGGAGAAAAACGCAGCGCAGGCCGGCTTCCGAAAGGGCTCCGCAGCCGGTCCTGACGGCTTAAAAGGTGAAATAAGTTTGTTGAGTGTTTGTCATGTTTTCATAGTTACCTTCTTTCTTTAGTGGAAGAGGCGCTCCGGGTCTCCGGGGCGCCTCTTTTTCATATACTTTTATGGGATTTTCAAACTATTCGATACCGATTATCTCTTCGCGTTTTCGATCGTCAGGTCGATCGTTTTTATGCCTTCCGGCCATTCGGGATGTGCGATCGCATAAACGTGATGCATCGGACGGGTTTCTTCCGTGGTCTCCGCGCAGTAGTACTCGACCGTAATGCCCATCTTCTTCAGGCGCTTATAAAGGTGATCGTTCTGCTTAAGCATCATGTCCTGGTCACCGGTGGTAAGTACACACGGCGGGCAGCCGTATTTCTCGACGGCATCGCCGAGATCGTAGATGTACGAAGGCATCTTTTTGTCTGGATCGAAGAAAATGCCGGCGAACTGTCTCGGACTCTCGATGTGGTCTCCGCAGATCGGGCTGGTACTCGGGCAGCAGACGTCCGCCGAAAAATCGGAAAGACCGCACTCATCGCGCATCTGCTTGGAATTCAGAAGGAGCGCCGTGATGAGGCAGAGGTAACCACCGGCAGAATCGCCGATCGTATGGAACTTCGAAAAGCCCTTTTTAGAAAGGAAAGTGACCGCCGCAAAAACGTCGCTCAGAACGCCCTGAAGATCAGTCGTCGGAAGGAGACGGTAGTTGATGTTCGCCACCGTGATACCGGACTTTTTCGCAAGATGCATACCGAAGCATTTGTCCAGTTCTTTGCATCCGTATACAAAAGCACCGCCGTGGATCAGAAGGAAGATCTCATCGGCTTTGCTGTTTTCGGGAGTATAGATATCGAGAACCCGTAAAGAAGAGCAGAGGCTTTCGTCAAAGCTCGGAGTTACGACATTTTCTCCTTCGATATAGGGGATGTCGGATTCGACATTCACGCCGTCCGGATATTGTTCGTTTTGAAGACGCGGGGTATCGAACTGGATGCAGTTCTTGATGAAAAACTTTCTGTTTTCGTCCGCTACTCTTTTGAGGATCCCAAATCCTGCCATAAAATGCACCTCCTGATGATTACTATTTCCAAGGTACCATAAGAAAGAAGTGTTTTCAATTTGTGCGATAGCAGGGAACAGAAGTATGGTAGCCGGGAGCAAAAGGAGATGTTGCTCTCCATTTGTATGATAAAATGAAGTTGCCTTAAGAGTATATTGACGCACTTGTTGACGAATTGACCCATAAAGTGTCAACACTTGCGTCAATATGAGGAAAAAAACGGTATATTGACGCCCGCATGCGTATGAAAGGATTTAAGAAATGACCTGGATCTCCGACAATTTAGGAACGATCATCATAAGTCTTATTCTGCTTGTTGTCGTGGGACTTGTGATCTATAAGATGATCTCCGATAAGCGCAAAGGAAAGTCCTCATGCGGATGTAACTGCGCGTCCTGTCCGTCCGCTTCGATGTGCCACTCTCCGAAGAAAACAAAAGAATAAGTCTGTTGAGTAGAAAACAGGGCATTTGGAAGAATTTCCATCACGAAGATAGAAAAGAAGAAAACAAAAGCAGGGCGCCCGGAAGCGGAGACCCTGCTTTCTTCTTGTTGACGTCTTCTTTGCATCAGACGAGATTTCGTATACCGTCACAGATCCTTCTTGCGACTTTCGGGTTATTCATCGTATACAGATGGATCCCCGGGATGCCGTCGGCGATAAGGTCTATGATCTGGCTTAAGCAATAAGACATGCCCGCATCGAAAAGCGCTTCACTGTTGTTTTCGTAGCGTCTGATGATACGGCAAAAGCGCTCGGGAAAACTTGCATTGCAAAGGCTGATCATGCGCTTGATCTGGTTGGCGTTGATGACCGGCATAATGCCCGGAATAAGAGGAACTTCGATCCCCGCGATACGGCAGCGCTCCTGGAAATCATAGAACTTCTGGTTTTCGAAAAAGAGCTGGGACACGAGCACTTCCGCGCCGGCATCGACTTTAGCTTTCAGGCCCTTCATGTCGGAAACTTTGTTTTCCGATTCCGGATGGCATTCCGGATAGCAGGCCCCGAGCACGCAGAAATCGTATTTCGATTTTAAGTATCCGATCAGGTCCGAAGCATGGTGGAAATCATCCTTTTCGGCGATCGTCGGATTTCTGTCACCACGAAGCGCGAGGATGTTTTCGATCCCTGCTTCCTTCATGGCTTTTGCAAATTCATCGATCTCCGACTTATCGTAGTGAAGGGAAGTCAGGTGCACGACCGGTTCGATCCCGTAGTTCTGCTTGATGTTCTTCGCGATCTCGATCGTACGGTTACTGTTTGCGCTTCCTCCGGCTCCGAACGTCACACTGATGAAGTCCGGGTGCAGTTCGCACAGTACTTTTAACGTCTCATCGATGCTCGCAAGCTCGGTGTCCTTTTTGGGAGGGAAGATCTCAAACGAGAGACTTCTCTTTTTGTTTTTATAAAGTTCAGAGATCTTCATGCGATCCTCCTTTTCGTTTTCATAAGAGGGCGGGGCCGGTGGCTGCCGGCTCTCTTATTTTCCTGCGCGGATGATCTTCGCGGCTGCAACGAGGTTTTTCAGGCTGGCGTTTGTTTCGGTCTCGCCACGAGTCTTCAGGCCGCAGTCCGGGTTGACCCAGAGTTTACTGTCTTCGGTCTTTTCGCGGATCTTCGTAAGCTGTCCGACGATCTCATCTACGGACGGGACACGCGGGCTGTGGATATCGTAAACGCCCGGGCCGACTTCGGTCTTAAAGTTATTTTCCTTCAGGGCATCGAGGATCAGAAGATCGGAACGGGAAGCCTCGAAAGTGATGACGTCCGCGTCCATCGAATCGATCGCCGGGATGATGTCCGTAAATTCGCTGTAGCACATATGCGTGTGGATCTGCGTTTCCGGCTTGACACCGCTATGCACGAGACGGAAGGCCGGGATCGCCCAGTCGAGGTACTCAGAATACCAGTCGGACTTTCGAAGAGGGAGCTTTTCGCGAAGTGCGGCTTCATCGATCTGGATGATGCCGATACCGTTCTTTTCAAGATCGAGGACCTCGTCACGGATCGCAAGCGCGATCTGAAGTGTGCTTTCCTTGATGGAAATATCTTCACGCGGGAAGGACCAGTTCAGGATCGTGACCGGACCTGTGAGCATGCCCTTAACCGGCTTTTTCGTGCAGCTTCTGGCAAAGACGGACCATCTGACCGTGATCGGTTCTTTTCGAGAGACATCTCCCCAGATGATCGGCGGCTTTACACAGCGTGTGCCGTAGGAGAGGACCCACGCCTTCTCGGTAAAGACGTAGCCCGAGAGGTGCTCGCCGAAATACTCGACCATGTCGTTTCTTTCGTATTCGCCGTGAACGAGGACATCCAGCCCGATCTCTTCCTGGTTTTTGATGCAGGCACGGATCTTTTCCTCGTTAAAAGCAACGTACTGTGCTTCAGAGATCGCACCGTTCTTAAAGTCTTTTCTATAGCGTCTGACATCTTCGGTCTGCGGGAACGAACCGATCGTTGTCGTCGGGAAAAGCGGCAGCCCCAGAAGCTCTTTTTGGATCTTTTCTCTTTCCTCAAAGACCGGAAGTCTGGTGTAATCTTCTTCGCGGATTCCGCTGACACGGTCCTTTACGGCCTGATCGAGAACATCCGGACGGTTGGCAAAAAGTTCTGCATTCTTGGCAAAAACTGCGCTGTCCGAAGAAGCGATCTCGGAAAGTTCGATGAGTTTTTCTTCTGCAAAAGCGAAGTGAGCCTTGTAAGAAGAAGGGAGCTTCGTCTCGCTTTCGAGCGTGTACGGCACGTGCAGAAGAGAGCAGGAAGTGCCGACGACGAGAGCGTCTTCAGATACGACAGCGGACAGCTCATCTAAAAGCTTCTTTGTCTTACCGTAGTTATTCTTCCAGATGTTCTTACCATTTACGACACCTGCGATCAGGAGCTTTCCCTTCGGGAAGCCGTTTTCCTTCACAAGTTCAAGGCTCTTTCTGCCTTCGACAAAGTCAATACCGATCGCGTCGAAATCCAGAGCCACGACGTTCTTATAGATGTCACGGATATCGCCGAAATAGGTCTGAAGAAAGATCTGAAGCGCGCCTTTTTCAGACAGGATCTGTTTGTAGATCTCTTCAAATAAAGCGATGTCTTTTCCGTCGAGGTCACGGACGAGATACGGCTCGTCAAACTCGATGACCGAAGCGCCGGATCCGGCAAGCTTGTTGATGAGCTTGATGTATTCCGTCGTAAGAACAGAAGAAAAATCTTCTGCCTTTTTCTTACCCGTGAAACGCGCAAGTTTTAAGAAGGTAAAAGGACCTGTGAGCGCCACCTTTGTGTCGATGCCAAGTGCTTTTGCCTCGGAAAATTCATCGAGCGGCTTTGTCCCGACGAGCTCGATCTTCGTGTCGTCGTCGATCTCCGGCACGATGTAGTGATAGTTCGTGTTGAACCACTTTTTCATGGCGAGCGCCTTGACGTTTCCTTTATCGCCCTGATAGCCTCTGGCGGCGGCGAAGTATGTGTCGATCGTGGAAAGCCCCAGATCCTTGTATCGCTGCGGTACCGCGTTAAAAAGAAAAGCGGTGTCCAGCACGTTATCGTAGAAGGAAAAATCGTTACTGGAGATGAAGCCGATCCCCGCGTTTTTCTGCGTCTTGAGATTGAACTCCCTCTGCATTCGTCCCGTCTCCAGAAGCTCGGCTTCGCTGATTTTGCCCGCGAAATACTTTTCGCTTGCGAACTTTAACTCTCTGTTTCTTCCGATCCTCGGAAATCCGATGACTGATGTTTTCATTTTCCTTAATCTCCTGTTCTTGTTTTTCGTAGTTCGAAGTATACGCCTAGCATTTCGGTAGGTAAAATACATAAAATCGGCACATGACGATAGATTTTATCTATGACGAGTGTTATAGTTATAGAAAAAGCTCTATGTATCGCGAAAAGCACCGTTCCCGGAAACCATCTGCTTCCGGGGAACGAAACACCTGAAATTTCAGGCATCCGGAGGGACCTTTATGACACTGAAACAGCTGAGATATGTCGTCACGGTAGCAGATACCGGAAACATCACGGAAGCTGCCGCGAAACTATTTATCGCGCAGCCGAGCCTGACCGCCGCGATCCGTGAGATCGAAAACGAATACAAAGTTACGATCTTCGACAGAAGTAATAAAGGCGTCGAAGTCACGGCCGAAGGTGAGGAGTTTCTGGGCTATGCCAGACAGATCTTAGAGCAGGCTGATCTGATCGAAGAAAGATATACGGGAAAAACGGAAGGGAAGACCCGCTTCTGTGTCTCGGCGCAGCACTATTCCTTCGCGGTCGAAGCTTTCGTGGAACTTCTGAAACTTTACGGCGGCAACAAATACGAATTCCACATGAGAGAGACGCAGACCTATGACATTATCGACGACGTCGCGAAGCTCCGAAGCGAGATCGGTGTGCTTTATCTCAATGAATTTAACGAGACCGTGATCCGCAAGACCCTTCGCGACAACGGACTTCTTTTCGAGCCGCTTTTCCGTGCGAAGCCACATGTATTTATCAGCACGCATTCGCCGCTTGCCAAAAAGAGATCGCTGACACTTGATGATCTGAAACCTTATCCGCGGCTTTCCTACGAGCAGGGAAGCCATAACTCCTTTTACTTTTCCGAAGAGATTTTAAGTACCGTGGATTGTGATAAAGAACTGATCGTGCGCGACCGTGCGACACTTTTTAACCTTCTGATCGGTCTTGACGGATATACGATCTGCAGCGGTGTCATCAACGAAGAACTGAATGGCCCGAGCATCATCGCCAAGCCCTTAAAAGTCGACGATTACATGCAGATCGGATACATCCTTCCGGAAAGGATCCACCCCTCGCATCTGACGGAAGAATACATCCGCATCCTCAAAGAGTTTTCCATATGATGACCAGCTCCCCTTTCTTTTGTTATCAGCGCTCGCCGGTCGTTATGCTGACACCTTAATCGCTACCACTTTCATGTTTGCGCATCTCGAATGTAGTATAATGTAAACAGTTGGGGTTGCTTTCGGATGAAAAGCACGGAAGCATTTATGGGTCTGTTTGAGGGCGTATATGACAGCAAGAGCTAAAAAATCGGCAGCTTTATACTTTGCCATACATTTCATGCTGGAAGTGGTGTGCTTCTTTATGCTGTACAGTGTCGTCGGCGACATTAAGACGATCGCCGCAGTAATGACCGTGTATAACGGCGTGGCTTTTATCCCGCAGATGTTTTTCGGTACGCTTCGTGATCTTTTCGATAAGTTCCATCCCGGCATTATCGGTGTGCCGCTGCTTTTCGGCGGGTTTCTCATCTATTTCGTTTTCGACGCAACGGGCTTTCTGTTCTGGATCTCGCTGATCCTTCTTTGTACCGGCAATGCGCTTCTTCATATATCCGGCGCGGAACTGACGATTCGAACTTCCGGAGGAAAACTGTCTCCTGTTGCGATCTATGTCAGCGGCGGAGCTTTCGGCGTGATCACCGGACAGCTGCTTTCCGCAGAGACGGATCTGTCGTTTTGGTGGATCGCGCTTCTCGGCGTGATCATGTTTCCGCTGGTGATCTACGGCGAAACCTTATACAAGGATAATTCCGTTGAAAACGATTTTTGTGACGACTATAACTTCACCACTTCGAAGACGGTCACCGGTGTCGTCATCGCGGTTGCTTTTCTGATCGTAATGGTCCGAACGTATCTGGGATATGCGATCCCGACGTCGTGGAATACAACGGTCGTCGAGACGATCCTTCTTTATGTTTCTATGGGCGTGGGAAAAGCACTCGGCGGCGTTCTTTCCGATGCGATCGGACTTCGGAAGACGGCTTTCATCAGCATCATCGGCGCGCTTCCGTTTCTGATCCTCGGGGATCAGATCATGATCATATCTCTTCTCGGAATTATGTTTTTCAGTATGACGATGCCGATCACGGTCGGTATGCTCGTGTCCGTTATGAAGATCGCGCCGGGCGCGGCTTTCGGCGTCACGACGATCGCCATCTTCTTCGGAAGTGTTATGGCCACCGCTTTCAAAGCAGATGGCTTCCTTCAGAACTGCATGATCATAGTGATCGCTTCCGCGATCTGTTTCTTATTCGCACATTATGTGCTGGTACCGGAAAAGGAGGTAAAGAATAATGTTTAATTATGTGTGTCTGGATATAGGGTTTCCGCCGATTATCGTGTTACCATTGTTATTGGCCTTCCTTGCAGTCCCAATCGGCATTGTTTGTGTCTGTTTTTACCTGATTCCTAAGTTGGCGGACAAGAGGAATGAAGAACGCGCAAAGATAGAACGCCAAAAGAAAACAATTGAAATGCTGGAACAGCAGAAGAGAGAACGCAGCGAAAATGATAATGACCGCAGGTGAAGCTGCCCTGATATTTCTATTATGCCTTGTATTGACCGAGATCCTCGAACTGGGGACCGCGTTTTTGCTGGGGGTAAGAGATAAGTATGATTTTGCCATAATCGCTTTGGCAAATGTACTTACCAACCCGGCGTTGAATGTGATCCTGTCGTTTTTTGCAAGTCTTACACCGGTTCCGATCTGGCTGCCCTTTGCCGTTTTGGAGATCCTCGTAGTTCTTGTGGAAGGCGCGGTTTATAAGAAATATCTCGATTTCCGGAAAGTGCCGCCGTATCTCATGGCACTGATATTAAATGTGGTGTCCTGTTTCATAGGGTCACCACTGGTCTATCTTATCGTAAACCGTTAATTCACTTCCTGATTATTATTCTTTACGGCCGTATCCACATCTTCGGATCGATGCGAAGTGTTGCGTCGGATCTTGTGAACCGGAAAACATCCTGCGAATAAAGAAGGAACGGACTTGTTTTACGGTTCACGGCAAAGATCTCTTCCGCCTTTTTGATCAGTTTCTTGACGAGTTTCTTATCGCTTGCTTTGGTGAAGATGATCATATCCTTAGTAGGAGCGCAGATCACAAGATCGTCATTGAGGCGTGCTGCCTGCTCCTTCCAGATCCCCCATATACAGAGGCTTTCCGCTTCAAAATCTCCTCCGCAGGCAACGCCGTATAATCCGGGTATTTTCATCTCGCAGATCTGGAACTTGATGTCACGGGTAAGATTCTGAAATGCCGCTTCCTGAAGCTTCTCCACAGTGATACCTTCCGGGAGCATGTTGTAGGTCAGATAGGTGAAACCTTTTCCCATATCCTGCATGAAAAGCCCGATATATTTCTCCATGATGCGCATCATGACAAGATTCGGCGGCCAGTTCGGGGATGAACTATGAGGCGAAAGCAAAGACACTTCGTTCAAAGGATCCTTCGCCCAGTTCTTCTTAAGCCTTGGAAAAACCATATTCAGATCGAAGACAAAATCATCGCTGAACCCGTCATCGTAAGGACCCATTTCTTCATCGTGGGTCCATTCCACGTCACAAAGATCCCCGTTGCTTTTCACGAAGTCCGTAACTCTTCCGAAGAAATCGAGAGCGTACTGACTGAAGGAATACTGCGCCAGGATCTGAATGACCGGACGCATGCCGGGTTTGGCCTTTTCCGCCTGACCGCTGGCAATATAACCATAGTAGTCCATGATCTTTTCGTTCAGCATTTGTGCGTGTAATTGCCTGTCGAGCGATGACCATTCCATATCGTCTATGATGATCAGAAGAAAGCGGTTCTTATCTGTATCCGCTACGGTAATATCGATGACGTTTCGATCTCTGAATGTTGACATAGGTACAACCTCCTTTAGAAATGCACCTTACCCCAATAAGATGTCATATAGACAGTCCCCGTTACAGGCTCATTATAACATTTGGAAGCGGACCTCGTTCAAGAGAAAAAGAAAAACCTGAAAGCGAGCGTCTGTCATGCTTTCAGGTCTTTATGCGTCTGGTGGAAACTATGGGGTTCGAATTAGAGACAAAAACTCCCAATCCGCACAATATGTTGAAAATAGGCACTTTCAGACTATGAAAGAAGTGAATTATGTATTGGTCAGCCCATTATTTCCATTAAATCCACACCAAATTGTCGTCAAAATTGTCGTCAGATTATCATTCCTTTCAACAGGGCTAAAGGGTAATTTAGTGACGGCCCATGGAGTTCTTAACACTACTCTTTATAATCATCATCGACATAGAAATACCAGTCAATGTCCAAATCAGTATGTGTCCGACAACAAAACTCCATCACTTCAATCGAAGGCGCAACGATAGGCTTATCAGAGCCCCAAACGATCTCAGGAACAACCTCCAAAGAGAGAGAGGCTCCGTATTTTGTTCTTATTGACTCAAGCTCTTCTGTTTTGTTCAATAGCGGTTCGATAGTTTTTTTCATCTGTACGCTCAAATCAATATCGTAATCTCTGCAATAGCAACCACACCAGCATGAAAACTTGTATGGTTTTCCTACTTCGTTCAATTCGCCTTTGAGAAAGGAATGTTCTGGACTTATCCTCAGTATGTTAGTTATGTCATCCGGGTTGAAATCTCCTCGTATACCAAAATACGTATAACATGTTGTTTTATCTATCATCTTTTCCTCCTTTAGCTATCTTGCTATAACAGGTTAGTACTGGTCTTTTCTTACAGTTTAGTTCATCAATTTATAAAATATCCTGTAGCAACACCTTCTCCTGCACCGTTTTTGGGAAACACATACAACTCACCTGTGTTTTTATTAATGAAAATGTCATATTGTTTTATTGGGGCTTGATTCCCTATAGCACTGTTTTTGATTGCATGTGCATCATAGCCATGTTGTTTTAAGTATTTATCATCCACCTTTTTAAAGTCTTGAATATCATTTCTTTTATTCCCGTTTTTCTTTGGTTTTCGATTTGGATCTTGGGGAGGCTGATTACCGCTTTCATAGTACCCATTATAATAATCGTCATAATAATGTTCATAATTAGGATCGTAGTTGCCATAATCACCCTCATAATAGCCGTCTTCACCATCTGAAGTATTATCTCCTTCTTTACCAAAAATCAAATAGTTCATCAGAGACCAAAGCATGCAGTTCCGATTACTCCAATCATCGATTTTATCAATCACCAACTCATTTATTCCTTTAGCATCCTGATTAGTCGATTGTGATTGAAGCAACATATAGCAACCTGCTAGCAAGACTGTAGACAACATAGCTATTGTGGAAACTATAACGACCTGTTTAAGCAGTTCACTCTCGTGTCCGTTCGGATCGCAGTACTTAACTGGATTGCTGTTCGCAAATAGATACTTATGCTGACTCATCGGATCAGAAAGACTTCCGGCATAGGTATCCATGCTAGTGAAGGTACCTGTTGTCGGATCCATATATCTTGCTCTTAGGTAGTAGAGTCCAGTTTCATCCTGCTGTTCGCCTTGGAATCCGTATGCGTTGTCAGAATCTCCAGTATGTTCGATCTTATTTCCGAAAGCATCAAACATATACTCGTCTGAGATATTGCCATTTGCATCCGTGATGCCACGAACTGAATTGCCACCATCGTACAGGTAATAGAATGTGTCCGCTCCACATTCCCCGGATATCAACTCAAATCCGCGAACATAAAAAGTAGTTGTTCCTTCCTTCTCAATGACAAGGTTCTGAGATAGTCCGGAGCTATAGTCAAGAGTATAGTACGTTGTTACTCCGTTACTGGTCTTGGAAGTGCGATCGCCGAGATAATTGTAAGTATATGTCTCGGTAATCGTTCCGTTTACAGTATTTACAACCGCTTTGACCATTTGATTTCTGGAGTTGTACTCGTAAGAAGCAATCAACATGCCGTTATCGCTCTGCGCAACCAGATTACCGGCATCGTCATAGGTATATACAACCGTTCCAGCCTGAACCAACTGGTTCAGTTCGTTATATGTGTAGTTCGTAACAACTCCGTCTTTGTTCATTGCAGTACGATTCGAGTTCGAGTCGTAGAAGTAGGTGGTGACAGACGTTGTTCCGTTACTTTCAATCGTCTCTGACGTCAACCTCTGAAGATTGTCATAGGTGTAGGTCACTTTTCTGTTCAATTCCTGACAGATCAGTCTTTCACCGTTTTCTCCAAGTGTATATTCATAACTCGCAATGACTGTTCCGGCAGCATTCTTTGATACCTGTCCGACAAGAAGATTGTTATCGTTATACTCATAAGTGGTAGTAATGCCGTTCGGATAGGCTGTGTCTTTTAGATTTCCGACTTCGTCGTAACTGTACGAAGTAGTATTGCCATTCGCATCGGTAACGCTGGTCAGCCGACCGGATTTATCGTACGAATAAGTAACAGAACCTTCGGAACAGGAAACATCAGTAAGATACCCACTCTCGTCGTAATAGTAGTATACTGTCCTGTCTCTTTCATCCGTCTTAGAAGCAAGGTACCCCTGCTGGTTATACGAATAAGAAATATCTCCGTCCCGTGACTCAACTCGAATCAGTTGTCCTTTTTCGTTGTATACATAGGTAGTTATTCCTTCTCCGTCTTCCACAGAAGAGACTCTCCCGAGTTCGTCATAAGAATATAAGGTTTCGTTTCCTCCGAAATCAGTGCTGGATATCACCTGGCCAGCCGTGTTATAAGAAACGGCCGATTCGTTGCCCTTGGCATTTGTTGTCTTAACGAGTCTTCCATATTCGTCATAAGAATACTTCGTCTCGTTATTCAGACTGTCCGTTACTTTTGTCAAGTTGCCGAGCTTATCGTACTCGTAATTCCACGATGCTCCTGATGGATCAGTAACCTTGATGAGTCTGTCCATGGAATCATAATCGTACGATGTTGTGTTGTTCTCAGCATCCGTGCACGTCTTTAATCTGCCACGAACGTCGTACGACCAGGTATTCGATGTTCCATCCGGGTAAGTGACTTTCGTCCTGTTTCCACCATCATCGTACTCAAAGAAATATGTATTCCCGTTCGCATCTGTAACGGAAGAAATAAGTCCAAGATCAGAATAGTCATAGGTGGTTGTGTTTCCGAAAGGATCCTTTACCTCTGTGTTTCTGCCAATAGCATCATACTTATAAGAAGTTACTCCACCAAGGCTATTTGTGACATATATCGGTTGGTTGTTTGCATCGTACTCATAGGATATTATCGCCCCGGTCGAGTACTTCTTCTCAACAACATTGCCAACCCCGTCATACTTGAAATCGACGCCATTACCGAGTCTGTCCTCTGCATGAATAAGCTGATTCTCCGCGTCATATTCAAAAGACTCTGTGGTGTTGTCTGGATAGGTAATTTGAGTACAATTTCCGTATATGTCGTACGAATACTCAGTTTTGCGGTTTAGATAGTCGATGCTACCTGTCATATTTCCGACAGCATCATATGTGTAGATCTCATAAGTCCTGTCGGGATATGTTTTCTTGGTGACATTCCCATAAAGGTCGTATTCGTACGATGTAGTCAAAGATTTTCCGTTAGTTGTAACCGTTCGTTCAGAGATCAGATCCTGCTCGTTATACCTGAAAGCAATAACAAGGCCCTCGGAATTTGTCATCTGCTTGACTCTTCCGGAATCATCATAGACGCAATTATATAGAAGTCCTATACTGTCCGTAACACTCTTCAAATTGCCATCTGAGAAATATTCAAAGGTTTCTGTATTCCCCAAGGAATCTGTCGCATTAAGGATATTCCCATGTTGATCATAAGAAAGATCCAAGACATCAAGACCGCATTGGTTGACATTACTCATGTATCCTTCAGAGGTATAGGATGCCTCCATGGTTCTATTAAGACTGTCTGTGACAGAAAGAAGATCTCCGTCAACAGAATAGTCATAATACGTCGTATTCCCTTTTGCATCTGTCTTGGTTTTTACATGGTGATTCTCGTCATATTCCGTATATGTGATTCTTCCCAAAGCATCTTTAACAGAAATAACATTTCCCCAATCATCATACTCGTATACGGTTGAATATCCCAGACGATTTGTTACAACCTCAACCTTGTGATCTTTATCAAGGACGTGATCAAACTTGATTTCGTTTCCGTCTGCATCAATCGTACTTATCAGGCGGCCATCCTCGTCGTAGATATTCTTTGCGACACGATGATTCAGCGGATCGATAATCTCTTCCAGATAGTGAGCCGGATCCGTCTTGTACTTGAAAGATGTGGTGTTATTTGCGCGGTCAACTACAGATGTTAAATCGCCATTCTCGTAGGAGTACGATACACTTTGAGTACCATCAGAAATAGAGGTGATCTTACCTTCTTCGTCCCGGACAAACTCAATTCCGGATCCATCTGAATAGAATACACCGTCATCAGTAATCTCGATAGTCCGTCCATATGTATCTTCCACCTTATAAAGACCACTATGCAGATTAAAGTAATACTTCACACCATCTTTGGTTGTAAGGAGGAAATTCTGAGGATTCCAGATAGAATAACTACTGTCAAGAATTGTTTTAGAAGGTTTTTCATAGGACAAGCCTTCACATTTGTCAAGAATCGTCAGCTTATCGCTTTTCCCAGACTTGTTGATGAAACATGCAGATACTGTTCCCATCGGTGCGTCAATCCATTTTTCAGGAGAAAGCGATAATTCGAATGTCTCCGAGTGCCCATTTCCCCAATCGATATAAATCTCATGAGCATGATCGGGCTTCCAGTAATTAAGTGGAACCGCGACAGTCGTATGTTTTTCATATCCCCATCCAGAGGAAAGATCGCCTGAGACGGATATTCTCGGGCCGCCAATTGTCATTTCCCAGCCATATCCGAAATCTCCAAGTTCGTCTCTTCGCCTGGAATCATACGTTCTATAAATCTGGAGAGGAAAATTGTTGAGGCCGGTGGAAAGGTCATTGAACGATATGGAATAGTTTCCGATCTTTGCGTTTCCACAGACAAGTACTGTGACCTCGTCATAGAGACCACAACCGTCAGAAGCATATGCCGTCACTTTGACCAGATAGTAGCCATTTACGAGCAGTGTCGCATCCAGCGTGCCGAGTGCTTCATCTATCACTTCTGAAGTTCCAGTACTTGTATAAACAGCCACATCAGAATTCACTGGATATACTTCAAACACATAATGATCCAGAAGAGTTCCGGAAACCGTGCCAACAATATCAGTTATGAAGGATACTTCCATGCCTTCCTGTTCATTGCCAACATCTACAAATAGTTCTTCGTCAGTATATTCTATCGGAGTTACCGTGGGTGTCGGGCTAGGAGTCGGCTGATCCGGATATAGAATTGCATTTTTGTCATACTTGAAAGTCTTGTACACCGTTATGACTCTGCCGCTCTCAAGAGTAATAACAAGCCTTAAGTACACACTTCTATCAGGAAGATCATCGAAATCAATAAAACCGATGCTCTCATCGTTCTTATTTCCTTCTCCCTCAGAAACAATGGTCCAGAAATCATCCGTTGTGTTATGTCTATAGAGTATGTATTCCGAATCTTCTGTTATATCAATCGTCCCGAATACATCCATACCATCAATGGTAAGCGTATTTCCTGTAATATCTGCATCAATAACTGGATCAGGTATCAGTGTGATCTCAATTAACTCGCTTGATAAAACCTCGCCCTCGGAAGAGATTGAGATGAACAACGTGTAATCTCCTGGCGTCAGTTCGCCAGTATCTATCGTTGTAATTGATGAAAAGTAACTGTTAGGTGCCCTTTCATCACTGAATACAGTTTCGTCTTCCTCATTTAAGAGCAATATACTTAATGTATCGGCATCGATACTGTTTATCCGTCCGAATACATCAATCTCTTCACCTATGGTAAATACATCTCCGTCTGCAGGTGAGAGTATCTCGATATCGCTTTCATGGCTTCCGTGTATTGCAGGATACGGATCAACTTCTATTCCTCGATAGATAAACTCTGCAGAATCCCATCCTCCGTCTCCACTTAATTCAATATCAAACCTGTGTGATCCGCCAAACAGTTTTTCAAGATCGATATTAAGCATCAAAGTAGGGGTTGCAGGTTTTTGTACATTACCCTCTGTATCGTATGACGCTATATATACATACAATATCTTGTCATGTCCGTCGTATTCGAACCATATCTCATGCACACTTCCGGACTCTCTGAATCCAAGATATTCAGAGTAGCAGTATTCATGCATCATGTCTCCATTAAGACAGATGCCTATGGAAGAATTTGAAGGTTCTATGCCGAACTGCCATTCTCCCTGTCCATATGGATCTTTCCAGTAGTGATCACTGCTCGGTAGAATATCTATGTGTATGGTAAATGAACCGTTTTCTTTACCTGCATCAGGGTTAAAAAACGTTATGTTTGAACAATTGCCGTCATTGGGGCCGCAGTTGACGGTATATGTGAATCTACCCGAGAAAGAATAGTCCGGTGAAAACTCACTTGACTTGTTAGAGAATATAGCTGTGTCCGTTCCAAACATTTCGGAAAGTGAAACCGCATTATTACTAATACTCGGACTCCCTTCGGTCGTCCAATCGTTCCTGTCATAGCGTCTTAGATAACCGTATGTTGCATCACCCATGGACAAGATTTGATATCTGTCCTGTTCTTCCAAAGGATAATCATAGGGGAGAAGCGTAGCAAATGGTGCTTGGGCTATCTCAAATCCGTGAAGGATAAGATCTGTATCTTTATCCGCGTCCTTGGATACAAATCCCATATAAAGATTTGTTTCTCCGTCAAACAGTTCTTCAAGGTCTATATCGAGCGATATCAGAGGTTTCTCATACTTATAGATATGTCCGTACTGATTTATCGTACAAACGTAAACACGCAGTGTTTCTCCGTCGTAATCTATCCATGCATCGGTTATCTTATCCGTTTCTCTCATATCAGGATAATCTGCTACTGCATAGTGTTGAACTTCATTACCATTGATAATTATTCCTACATGAGAATTGCTTTCATCATATTCAACAAAGTCTCCGTATTCATTGAACCTGCTATAGTCAGTCTGAGGATCAAAATCGAATTCCACGATAAGGCTGTTCTGGTGCATGTTATAACCGTTACTTCCATAGAATCCGACTTCAGCGTTATCAGGCTCTACAATAAATGCAAAACCATTCTCGGTCCCGTTTTCTCTGGAAAAAGTGAATCTTGTATAAAACTCGTAATCTTCCCCGGCATCTTCTGCAAACGAGAGATACGCAGACCCGCAGTTACTATTGCTTTGACGATTCAAAAGATCGATGTTGTCGCCATCTACATATTGTGAACTTCCGACAAAATTCCAGTTTTCCTCTACGAAAGGATCTTCATAACCATACTCACTGTTTCCCTGAGAAAAAGATGTAAAGCCATTAGATACAGGAGTTACAGTTGGTGTTGGAGTAGGTGTTATCTCGTTGGTATGTATTTCAGGATACGGATCTATTTCTATACCACGCACCAATACAGTAGAATTCCACCAGTGATCCAATTCGATCATCCAGCTGAATCCGTCACTGTCAGCAAATATATCTGACAGATCTATCTCACAGGAAACAATCGGTTCTTCAGGTTTTGTAACATGGCCCAATACGGAATACTCGGCAGCATATACACTGAATAAATGTGTCTGTCCGTCATAGTCGTACCAGATATCGTTATATGTATTCCTGTTCATTAATGCGGCATAATTACCGGTTGCAAGGATACTCGTTTTATCTCTGCCCTGTATAAGACTTATATTTCCGTTGTTTGGATTTAACCATATGCTTATGGATTCGGAATACCCGTTATCGGCAGAATAAATACAGAACTCAAGAGTATTGTTAAGTCCTTCAAGGTTCGAGGATCTTTCTACTGTGACCGTAAAACGACCGGATAGCGAATAATCAGGGCTGAAGCTTCTCTCTCCCTGAAATAACGCTCTTGCATTGTCTGACAAGATATCATTATGCAATCTAAGCAAAGTATCCGTCATGCTTGCTACTTCGTATAGACGCCACTGATCTGGTTGATAAGGATTCTGATATCCGCAGATAAGGGAATCCCCCTGCGAAAACACATAATACAGCTCTGAATCTTCTGGAACAGGTGTCAGAGTCGGGGTTGGGATAGGCGTACTTGTTGGTACCGGCGTCGCTGTTGGGTCAGGGAAAGGTGTAGCAGTCGCAACAGGTGTAGCTGTAGGTATTGGCGTAGAAGTAGGTAAAGGTGTTGGCGTATTCGTTGGTGTGGGCGTACTCGTAGGTGTGGGAGTTGCCGTACTGGTCGGGCTGGAAGTGATTGTCGGAGTGGGCGAGCTTGTTACTGTTGGAGTAGGCGTAGCCGAGGGTGTAACAGTTACCATTGGGGTAGGTGTGCTCGTCGGGGTAGATGTAGGCATTGACGTAGGTGCAGGAGTGGAGGTATTCGTAGGCTCCGGCGTAGGCGTATCTGTCGGAACAGGGGTGCTGGTCGCGGTTGGAGTAGGGGTTTCGGTGGGTATCGGTGTTTCAGTAACAGTAGGAATAGGTTCTTCTGTCGGTGTGGGTGTATCTGTTGCCACAGGAGTCGGTGTTGCTGGAATCGTTACTACTACAGTTGCCTGATCGAGAACGACTTCTCCTGTTGAGAGATCGACGTAGGCCTCAAGCGTGTACTCACCGGCTTTGTTCGGGGTTAATGTGTAGGCAAGGTCTTCGCTGATTTCTACTTCTTCACCATTGAGACGGAACTTGACCTCATAGGGAGTCTCCTCATCTTCGCAGACAATTGTGAATACTGCGGATTCACCCAGTTCTATCTGAGTAGGATTTGCCGTGATATGGATAACGGGGAGTTCGTAAAGGAGTTCAAGATCACTTGCGCTGGCTGTTGCATTGAAGATAGAACCGTTATACTGGAACCGATTTGCAATGATCCTCCCGTTAAATGTTGTGTCATATGCATTGATGTTCACGGTTCCATTCGTTGCATAGATAATTCCATTGATAGTGATCTGCGAACCGTTGATGGTCACATTTCCGTGTTTTGAATAAAGGACGACCCGACCATCTCCGGAAAGGGAATCCACGTTATAAGTAATATCTCCGTCTGCTACGATCACGCAATCACCGGAAAACTTTGTGCCGGAAATGGTCAGGTTTCCATTGGTGGAATAGTAACCATTTGCTACGATCTGGTCCTGCGATGTAAACGAGGAAGCATCTACCGGTGTCATTCGGGCAGAGAGTGCCTCAATCGCATCAGAAAAGTCCGGCGCAACCGTTGGTGTCACACCTTCGTTTCTTCTTCCTATGTTAATGAGATACCCATTCGCGTTGATAGTACCAACAGCATCTAGATCGCCATAGAAATTCAGTTCAGAACCCTGATAATCGAAATTGTTTCCCGTATATACATCCCCGTAGATCGTGCTTTTCCAGCCTTGAAAAATAAATCCTGTCTGGCTGAAGATAGCATAAGGAAACAGTGTACTCTGGATGTTTTCAACAGGAGTTTCTGGCTGCGGAACAACATGTATATCTGGAATTTCATTCATTTCGCCCTGCACGATCAGTCCGAACGATACGGATTCATTGGGTGCAATAGTCTCATTATATGACTCATTACTGACAGTTATCTTTTCGGGAGAAGAGATGTCGGAAGGAACTTCAATCGCATTCCAAATAGAAGAGATAGTGGTCGTATCGTCGTATTCAAACTCGATCTGCCAGCCATTAGTAGCAGCATTCCCTTTGTTCTCGACGGTTACTTCGACCTGCGTAAATCCGCCCCAGGCGCTGATAGTGTGGTATGTTACTGTCAGATCATTTTCGGTTGAAGATCCGGTGTCGGCCTTGACATGTTTGATTGGAAATACTCCGAGCATAATGGCGAGCGTCAAAATAACGCTGATAAGTCGAACACGACGAGAGGAAAAAGAAGATTCCATAACCCAATACCTCCAGTTACACTTTCACTCCAATGTCGTTCCAAGTTGCCAAATAAATCCTTACATACACTAATAGATTATCACGCTCTCAAATCCAAGTAAATGTGTCAGTACCATTTATCTATCTGGCAATCGGAGTTTTGTATTAGCTATTCTCAGACAAATTCTGAAATAAACAGTCGCGAATTCTGACCGACGCACAAACGAAGCCCATATTTCAGGCGTTTTCGGTTCGAAGACGCACGGATATATGAATAGCCGTTCAAGTGACGCACCGTGCTAATTCTGGTTTCGAAACCCTGAAAGACGCTAATAGCGGGCACTGTCCGCTATTGTGAACGGAGAAGGAGATAGCCATCGACGCACTCCCTTTATCCTGCTTATTTTTCACTCACGTTTGAGAGCTGTTTTGGGCCGGGATTTTGTAGTCAAAGAGCAATAGTGAAACGATTCTATCATCAATAAAACTCAAAAAGTGGTTTTTCTGCTCAACAAGGGAGAAAACGCCTGAGGTTCCGTGGTTTTAACCGTATGTCGAAAAACCGCATACGGAAAAACCGTATACGGAAAAACCGCATGCGGAAAATCGATCACAAGTAAATACTAATAAACAAAATACTAAATATACTAAATACTAAAAGACAAAGATATACTTGCTTACGTACTACGCACGTGCGTGCGCGTACGCGCGCGAGAGTGCGTGTTATTGTGTTCAAAAACGCGCTCTAAAAGTGCCTCTGAGAAAAAGCAAAAAAGAAGCAGGATAAAGGAGTGACGGCATTTTCAATGTGCCGCTCATTCACAATAACGGTCAGTGCCCGTTATTACTGGATTCTTGCCAGTGGCTGGAAGTAAAAAGTTGACGTCACATTCTTGGAGTTTCAGGAAAATTGACGTCACAGGCCCGGAAAGCACTGGCAACAGGGAATGTATCTGACAGCAAATAAGATGACGGTGCAGATTATCCTTCCTACACCGCCATCATTGAAATACTTTGGCTAAACTCATCTTCGTAACCTTTCTATTCTTGCAAACGCCATCGTATCGTCATCAGATTTCCACCTTGATGTTATCCGAGTGGGACTCGATCCATTCCAGAAATCTGTCTGTTGAAACCAGAAGTCTCTTTCCGACCCGAAGTGTCGGGAAGGATCCGGAGTTCATCAGATTGTATGCACCCTGCTTGGAGATGCCGAGGTATGCTGCTACCTGCATGGCATTCATCACTTTCGGTACACTAACATTCATTTCACTGTCCATAGGCACGGCCTCCTTTCCTGTTCGCAGATAATCGCGAACAAATTTTTGATTTTGTTCAGTATAGCACTTGACACCATGGATTGCAAGGGGATAAAATGTATGTAATCTATCACGAAAGGAACAACACATGAGAACATTCGGACTTACATCTTTCATCACCTCACTGGATCAAATCGGGACCGATCTGAAGGTAGGTGCGTCCATAACGGAAGACAAGGAATACTTCTTCATCATCGGGAAAGATGGTGACGGAGAGTATAACGTTATCTCGTATATCTATTCCTGTGCCCTGGGACAGTCTGTAGGAGATTTGATCGGCGCTACAGAACCGATTCTGGGAGTACCGTCTTCGGAAGATGTACTGAAAGAGATCAGGGAGACCTACGATCAGGTTGCCTCTGTATTTGAGGAAGCGGGTAAGAACGGCAGTAAAGTACAGTTCATCAACACGATCGAGCTAATGTCATGGGAGCTCTTCGAGTACAAGGTAGTGGGAATGCCTGCCAAGAAGAACCTTCTTGCTCTTCCGCTCATCGTGGAACTCATGAACGGTGCTCTGAAGGATGGAGCAAAATATAACTTCAAGAAGAGCGGAAAGATCCTTTCTTCCTATCCGAAGTACCAGAAGAGTATTGCAACTTTCATCGAAGATGTTATGCTATACCCTAAGAATGAGAATCCTGAGGTTGAGTTGACAAGGAAGAGTTTGAACAGGATTCCCTCTCTGACCTATTCGGGAGTTACTTCATTAATCCGATTTCCTGATTCCTATCCCGAAACCAAGTTCTACGAAGCATTTATACCGGACACCTTTGATGACCTGATCTCGTTCCTGCTGAACAGATACATCTTCAATTTCCACTTTTACTGCTGTGCCAACTGTAGACGGTATTTCGCTTTTCGAACGGACACAACGACGAAGAACTGCTCGAGAGTGATCGAGTCCGCCCATTACCTGAAGGACATCGGAAGGACCTGTAAGGACGTGGGAAGGCTCAGAGCACATGTAAGAGGGTTATACAGTAACGAGACGCAGGTGCTTTACCAGCGGAATTACAAGGCCGCATTTGCCAGAAAGACAAAGGGTAAGATCTCCGAGGAACATTTTCTTAAATGGGGCGAGAAGGCCCGGGAAATGCGCGACAAGTGCCTTGCAGGGGAAATATCCTACGATGAGCTGGAAAAGTGGTTCTACGACAATTATTTACGGGAATAAGTGGGCTGACCACACACTTGTTTTATAAGTCTGAAGGAAGGAGGTTAAAATGCCGAAAATGAAGAGAAACGCGAATGGTAGTGGAACGATCTACAAGAGAGATGACGGAAGATGGGAAGGAAAGTATTCTGTTCCGGCTGCAGATGGCAGCGGTAAGTACGTCCGCAAGTCCGTTTACGGAAAGACGCAGGAAGAGGTTCGGAAGAAGATCACGGAAGTAACAGCCGAGATCGACGACGGGACCTATGTGGCTCCGTCACAGTACAAGATGTCGGAGTGGATCGACCTGTGGCTCGATACCTATGTTAAGCCGTCAGTGAAACACACCACATATACCTCGTATGAGAGTGTATGTGAGAATCACATCAAGCCTGTTCTTGGACGCATTCCGCTTAAGTCGATCTCAACTACTCAGATCCAGCGTTTCTACAACAGCCTGATTGAGAAAGGCGAATTGTCCGGTAAGACGATCAAGAATATTCATGCCATACTGCACAAGGCTCTTGAACAGGCTTTCTATATTAGTGAGATTAAGCAGAATCCTGCAGACCGATGTACTCTGCCTAAGTTTGCTCGTCGTAAGATCGAGCCGATGGAGAATGAAGATATCGTTGGTTTTCTGGAAGCGATCAAAGGCCATCAGTTTGAGATAGTGTACTTTGTTACTTTGTTTACCGGTCTCCGCAAGGGAGAGATACTCGGACTGACATGGGATAGTGTCGACTTCGAGAACAACGTACTCCTCATCGACAAGCAGCTTCAGCACTATGCCAGAAGACAACCTGCATATGAACTGGCTTCGACGAAGAGCGGGAAAGAGCGTTATGTTGCCGTTGCTCCTGCTGTTATGGAAGCACTGGCTAAGCAGAAGGTCAAACAGGAAGAGATGGTGCGTGTTGCAGGTTCTGCATGGAATAACGAGTGGAATCTTGTTTTTACCAATGAATTGGGAAGACATCTCTGCCACGAGACGGTGTATCGGAATTTCAAACGGATCGTTAAGAAACTCGGTATCGAGAAAAAACGATTCCATGATCTGCGACACACTTATGCGGTTGCTTCGATAGAAAGCGGAGACGACATCAAGACGGTGCAGGAGCAGATGGGACATGCAACAGCAGGTTTTACACTTGATAATTACGGACATGTAAGCAAGTTGATGAGACAACGTTCCGCTGCCAATATGCAGCGATTTATCAATAAAGTCTCGTAGAAAACATAGAATTCTTTCGTAATTGTCGTCAAAATTGTCGTCAATACGAAATTCTGAAGTAAAAGAAAAATCCTGAAAGTCAATCGTTTCAACACTTTCAGGATCTCGAAAAATGGTGGAAACTATGGGGTTCGAACCCATGGCCCCTCCCCTGTGAAGGGAATGCTCTCCCGCTGAGCTAAGCTTCCGCTACCTATAATAGCACAATCCGGAGCTTTTGACACAGCGAAAAACACCTACAGACAGTATGGGAAATAGTTTTACGGACAGTATGTGAGAAGTGCTTTTCGAGTGGTATACTGAAGAAAAAAGGAAATGAGGTGTCGTGCCATGCCGATGATCGATGCAAAAATGACTTTATCCCTTAGTGATCAGCAGAAAGAAGAACTGAAGAGTGAGTTCGGAAAACTGATCGAAACGTTGAATAAGCCGGAGTCCTATCTGATGGTGGGAATCGAGGATTCCGCGGATCTGTGGTTCGGTGGAAAGAAACTTGAGAAGGGCGCTTATATCGCGGTCAGTCTTTTGGGAAATGCGCCTTCCGATCTGTATGAGAAGATGACAGGAAAGATCTGCGAGATGCTGGAAAGTAAGTACGGTATCCCGGGAGCTGCTGTTTATGTGACCTACCATCCGGTTTCCGACTGGGGCTGGAACGGCAGAAATTTCTGATCGCATATGAACCGCACATTCCGTGTCCCGTCTATCCGGAGTTCCCGCAGGCATATAGAAGAGAAGATGTGCTGAAGATGATCGATGAAGCGTAAGGAGAATGACCATGAATATCTGTCTTTCTGAGAATATCCGACGTTTACGAAAGGACCGGGGCCTGACGCAGGAAGGGCTGGCGGAAACGCTGGGCGTGACCGTGGGTGCCGTCTATAAGTGGGAGGCAGGCCTTTCGACGCCCGAGGTCAGCATGCTGATCCGCCTCGCGGAGCTTTTCGATGTGTCCGTGGACGTGCTGCTCGGATATAAGATGAAGGACAACCATATTGAAGCGATGCGCAACCGCCTTCTGGGGTACATCGCAAGTAAAGACCGCGCAGGTCTTGAAGAGGCGGAAAAAGCACTGGTCAAGTTTCCGAACGATTACTGGGTCGTTTATGATGCCGCCTGCATGTACCAGGGTTTCGGTCTGGAGGATCGCAAGCCTGCATGGCTGCGCCGTTCCAATGAGCTTTTCGAGCGGGCGGTAGAGATCATTCCGCCGGATGCCGATCCAAGGTTCGGGGAACTGGAGGTCCGCGGCAGTATCGCCACGAATTACTATTTTCTCAACGAAACGAAGAAAGCGATCGAGCAGCTGCAGAAGCATAACCAGGCCGGCGTCTTTAACTCCCATCTGGGACTCATGAAGGCCATGGAAGATGAGGATCTTTCGGAAAGCGCGAGAATTCTGGCGCAGTCTTTTCTATCGGAGGTCAGCAATATGGTCAATACCATTTTGGGGTTCGTGACGATCTGCGAAAGAAAAGGCGAAACGAAAAAACTGGAGAGTATCTGTTCTTTTGCCATCGAGTTCTTTTCGCGACTGAAAAAGAATGATAGCCCGAGTTATATCGATAAGTACCTTTGCGCCTTTTATACTTTTTTGTCTCATTCATACTACCGCGCCGGTGAAGTGAAGAAAGCGGAGGAAGTACTCGTGAAAGCAAAAGAGCTGGCGGTACGTTTCGATAATAACCCGGACTATCGTGTAAGCACCTGCCGGTTTGTGGAAGACTCCGCGGTTGGGGAGATGAGTGCATACGATGCATTTGGCAAAACGGCAAGCGACGGGATAGATTTCTGTGTGACGCTGACCGAAAGCAGGAAGTTTTCCATGCTTTGGGAAAAGGTGAGAAACTCCTGAAGTCTTTCGGTCACGGATGCCCCTGAGGCTCAGACGGTCTCGACGGTACCGAGAAATACCGGAAGTCCCGTTTCCGTATCGACGATCGCATAGGCGAACGGACGGTCACAGATGACGAACTTGATCTCTTCGAACGGATCGTCGATCGCCATGCCGTGCGTTTTGATCGTGACGGCAGTTGCAGCCGCGGCACGGGTGCCTTGGGCGGAAACCTCGATGTGTGTCTTATGGATGACTTCGTCGATATAGGCCGGCTGGTCGCAGAGGTTAGTGAAATTTGCATATTTTCTGTCAAAAGCATCCTCCATGCCCATGTCTATTAAAGTTTCCTTCAGGCCGATGCCGTAGTCCGTTTCGAATTCCGGGAAACGGTAGCTGAGGGCGACATCGCTCGTGCGGCTTTCCCAGAGCTCCCAGTATTCATCGGGTGTAAAGCCCTGCATGAATTCGTTGATATCCACGTCTTCGTCGTCCGGAAGGATCGTCAGGAAAGCGTACTGTCCGCCCTTATAATCCCTCAGGAATCCCGTGGCTCTGTCTCCTTCGAGATACATGGCACTTTCCTGGTTACCGGAAAGGAAAGTGACATAATGCTCGGTGCCGTCTGTTTCATAGAAATAGTTTTCCTTGACGTTGTCTTCCTTAAACTGCTTTTCCCATTCGGCATCAAAGCAGATCGCGTTGATGAGGACCATCAGGTCGGAAGGAGACACGCTGTCGATCAGCTTATCGATCATGCCGTCCGTCTTTTCTGATACCCATTCGTTGATGACATCCGGGGTGCCGGGGCCGAACTGCTCGGTCCTGATCTCGGCATCGAAATGATCCGTTACAAAGGAAAGATAGTCGTTATAGACCTTTGCGCCGTTTCTTTCATTGATCCAGGCGGAATTGGCGATCTGCAGCTGATTGCTTCTTAATGCATCCATGCGGTCAACGGCAAACTGGAAGCCCTGCTCGTTCGGAACGCCCGGGAGCATGGTCTGAAGCATCTGATCCAGTGTATCGCCGTTGGCTCCTGCTGCCGCCATTTCCAGCGCGAAAAGCACCGAGTCGGAGGAGATAAGGACGTTCTTGCCGTCAGCAGCGGCAAGGCATCTCTGCAATACGCCGAAAACGAACTTCGAATAGGCTTTTTTCAATTCGTCTTCGCCGACATCATTATTCGGGAGCTGCGCATTGGTAAGCTCGAAGATCGCCGTCTGATCTGTCGGATGGTCACCCGCCGTCTGTACATTACTTGTCTTGCTCTTTTTGCTGCAGGCGGTCATCGGAAGGACCATACAGCAGGAAAGGATCGCGGATAGTGCTTTTCTCGTTTTCATAATTTTTTCTCCTTATTCTTATATCGCGGAAAAGCTCCGCGCCTTTTATTTCTGCGGGAAAAACTCCCGCCTGTTTTTCTTATCTGCTTATCAGACGAGAAAAGGGGCGGATCTGTTGCAAAACGAATTATTCACCTATTGACACAATAGGTGAATAGGCAATATAATGTGTTAGCAATTAGAAAGGCGCGTGCGGCGGAACTGCTTTCACGTGTATAAAAGGAGTTTATATGATTTACGCAGATAATGCAGCAACCACGAAGATGAGTCAGGCGGCTATCGATAAGATGGTCTCCCTCATGAACGATACATACGGCAATCCCTCGAGCCTTTACCGTTTCGGTCAGAAGGCGAAAGAGGAACTGGAACTGGCAAGAGAAACCGTCGCGTCCGTGATCGGTGCCGAGCCCAGAGAGATCCTTTTTACTTCCGGCGGTTCGGAAGCCGATAACCAGGCGATCCGTTCGGCGGCGCTTCTTGGAAAGGCGAAGGGCAAGACCCATATCGTTTCAACGAAGTTCGAGCATCACGCGGTCCTTCACACACTGGATAAGCTTGAGAAGGAAGGCTTTGAAATTACACTTCTCGACGTACACGAAGATGGTCTTGTCCGTCCGGAGGAAGTCGCAGCTGCGATTACTGATAAAACCGCTCTTGTTACGATCATGTACGCGAATAACGAGATCGGTACGATCCAGCCCATCGCGGAGATCGGTAAGATCTGCCATGAAAAGGGAGTGCTTTTCCATACTGACGCGGTACAGGCGATCACCCATGTTCCGATCAATGTCGTTGAACAGAACATCGATATGCTTTCTGCATCCGGCCACAAGTTCCACGGCCCGAAGGGTACTGGTTTTCTTTATGCAAAGAAGGGCATCAAGCTCAGCAATCTGATCGAAGGCGGTGCCCAGGAGAGAGGCAAGCGAGCCGGTACCGAGAATGTGCCGGGAATCGCGGCGATGGCTGTAGCTCTGAAGGAAGCTGCTTATAAGCTGGATGAGACAGCGAAGTATCTCATTGAGAAGCGTGACCGCCTGATCGCAGGTCTTTCGGAGATCGAGCATTCCGCACTGAACGGTGATGCGGTAAAGAGACTTCCGAGTAACGTCAACTTCTGCTTCGAGGGTATCGAAGGCGAATCATTGCTCCTGCTGCTCGACGAGAAGGGGATCGCAGCTTCTTCGGGAAGTGCCTGCACATCCGGATCTCTTGACCCGAGCCATGTGCTTCTGGCGATCGGACGTGTGCACGATGTTGCACATGGTTCTCTGAGATTAAGTCTCGGCGAAGATGTCACGGACGAAGATATCGATTACATGATCAATGCCGTGAAAGAAGTAGTCACATATCTGAGAAGCTTCTCGCCGATCTGGCGTGATCTGGTTGCAGGCAAGAAGCAGTTCATTCTTTAAGAAAAACACATAGCATTTTGGAGGTGCAATATGGCTTTATATAGTGAAAAGGTAATGGATCATTTTCTTCACCCGAGAAACGTCGGCGTGATCGAGGATGCGGACGGTGTAGGCGAGGTCGGTAACGCCAAGTGCGGCGACATCATGAAGATCTATCTGAAGATCGATAACGAGATCATCACGGATGTTAAGTTCGAGACTTTCGGCTGCGGATCTGCAATTGCCTCTAGTTCGATGGCGACAGAGATGATCAAGGGAAAGCCGGTCACTGAAGCACTGGAACTGACGAATAAGGCCGTAGCTGAAGCCCTCGACGGACTTCCGGCACATAAGATGCACTGTTCGGTCCTGGCGGAGGAAGCGATCAAGAACGCACTGGAAGACTATCAGAACAAGAAGAAGTGAGCCCCTATGACACTGAACCAGTTAAAATATGTGATCGCACTTTCGGAGGAAAACTCCATTAATGATGCGGCGAAGAAACTGTTTATTTCCCAGCCGGCGCTGACAGCTGCCCTGAAATCTCTTGAGGAAGAGGTCGGGTTTGATATCTTCCTGCGTACCAAGAGCGGAATCTCACTGACGGTAAAGGGAAGTGAATTCCTGGGGTATGCGAAATCAGTCATCGAGCAGTATGACATGCTTGAAGCGAGGTTTATTTCCGGTGCGAAAGTGAAGCACAAGTTTCATGTTTCCATGCAGCACTATACCTTTGCCGTTAATGCATTTGTGGAAGTTATCAAGCAGTACGGTATGGATGAATTTGAGTTTGAGATCCATGAGACGAAGACGCATGAAGTCATCGAGAACGTCAAAAACCAGAGAAGCGAGATCGGCGTTCTTTATATCAACGACTTTAACCGGAGCGTCATGACGAAGATCTTTAATGAGGCGGGACTGCAGTTCACGCCGCTTTTCGAGTGCGGGATCTATGCATATATGAGTAAAAACAATCCGCTTTCGAAGAAGAAACTTGTTACTTTACAGGATCTCGATGAGTATCCGTGCCTGGTATTTGCGCAGGGCGAGTATAACTCTTTTTACTATGCGGAAGAGGTCTTAAGTACCTACGATTATAAGCGGATCGTGCGCGCCAATGACCGTGCAACGCTTCTGAACCTGATGGTCGGCATCAACGGATATACGCTCTGTTCGGGCATCATCTGCGAAGACTTAAACGGCACGGATTACTGTGCGGTGAAGCTCGACACAGAAGAGACCATGACGATCGGATATATCTCCCGAAAGTCCTCTGTCTTAAGTGAACTTGCCGAGAAATATGTCGCCGAACTTGCCAAGTATAAAGAGAACGTACTGGAGTAATTTTCCCGTTATAGATTTTACTTATGGTCAGTGATACGAAATGACGATTATTCAAAAAACTGATCGGATGTTATATTCCTATACAAAAGAACCCGGCGGGGATCCTGCCGGAGTATGGGAGAAAGAAAAAACACATGACCAGGGGAATCAATACACGATGTCTTCACTTAACTGATGAAGAGAAAAATACGGATCATTACGGATCGCTGAGTTTTCCGATCTATCAGACGGCAACTTATGCGCATCCGGAGGTCGGCAAAAGCACCGGTTTCGACTACAGCCGGCTTCAGAATCCGACCAGAGAGCATCTTGAAAAGATCATCTGCGGCCTTGAAGACGGCATCGATGCTTTTGCACTATCGACCGGCATGGCGGCGATCACGCTGCTGTTCGAGCTTTTTTCGCCGGGAGACCACATCATTTCCGAGGCGGACCTTTACGGCGGAAGCATCCGGTTATTCGATAATATTTCGAAGAAGAACGGATATGAGTTTTCCTTTGTAGATTGTTCTTCCGCGGATCTGGAAAAGGAGATCCGTCCGAATACAAAAGCGATCTATATCGAGACACCGACGAACCCGATGATGCGTGTATCGGATATTGAGAAGATCGCCGGAATCGCTAAGGCACACGGAATTCTGCTGATCGTGGATAATACGTTCCTTTCGCCGTATTTCCAGAATCCATTAAAGCTCGGCGCGGATGTGGTGATCCATAGCGGCACGAAATTCCTCGGCGGACATAACGACACACTGGCGGGATTTATCGTAACGAAGGATCCGAAGATCGCAGAGAGACTGCGGTTCCTGATCAAGACGACAGGTTCGGGACTTGCGCCTTTTGACAGCTGGCTTTTGATCCGCGGGATCAAGACGCTGGGGATAAGGATGGAAAAAGCGCAGGAAAATGCGATCCGTATCGCGAACTGGCTGAAGGACCAGAAGGCGGTGAAGAAGGTCTATTATCCGGGGCTTCCCGAGCATCCCGGGTACGAGATCATGAAAAAGCAGGCAAGAGGCTTCGGCTCCATGATCACCTTTGATGTGAATACAAAAGAGCAGGCACTTGCGATCCTGAAAAACGTAAGGATCATCAAATTCGCAGAGAGCCTCGGCGGTACGGAGTCCCTGATCACGTATCCGACGACACAGACGCATGCGGATGTAAAAGAAGAAGTAAGACTAAGAAACGGCATCACGCCCTGCACGCTCCGCCTTTCAACGGGGATAGAGGACGTAGAGGACCTCCTCGGGGACCTGGAAAGTGCTTTTGCCGGAGTATAAAAGGAAGGACGATTTCGGGTCACTAAGTATCACGCCTTCCGATAAAGAAACGAGAAAGAAGGAATAAAAGATGCCGGAACGGAATCTGAATTTTGACGAAGTAATTGAAAGAAGACACACAGACAGCCTGAAATACGATTTCGCCGTACGGAGAGGCATGCCGGCGGATGTTCTGCCGCTGTGGGTCGCGGACATGGACCTTAAGACCAGCTCCTATGTCGAGGATGCAGTCATCGAGAGAACGAAGCATGCGATCTTCGGGTATACGGAGACGGGCGCCGACATCCATAACGATGCGTACTTTAATGCGGTCGCGGGATGGATGAAGCGCCACCATGACTGGGACGTCGATCCGAGATGGCTCGTAAAGACCCCGGGCGTCGTATTCGCACTTGCCATGGCGGTCAAAGCGTTTACAAAAGAAGGCGATCCGGTCCTGATCCAGCAGCCGGTCTACTATCCTTTTTCCGAAGTCATCGAGGACAATAAGCGCGTCATCGTAAGTAACGATCTCGTGCTCGGAGACGATAACCGTTACCATATCGACTTTGAAGACTTCGAAAAGAAGATCGTCGAGAACAACATCAAACTGTTCCTGCTCTGCAACCCGCAGAACCCGTCATCCCGTGTATTCACAAAAGAAGAACTGGAGAGACTGGGAGATATCTGTTTAAAGCACGATGTCCTTGTCGTGGCCGATGAGATCCATAATGATTTCGCGCTTTACGGGGAGCATACGGTCTTTGCGAAAGTGAAAAAAGAGTTTGAAGACCACTGTATTGTATGTACTTCGGTAAGTAAGACATTTAATCTTGCCAGCATGCTCATAAGTAATATCTTCATCCCCAATGCGACGATACGAAGACCCTTTAAAAAGCAGGTCGATGCAGCAGGTATCAGCCAGCTTTCGGCGCTGGGACTTACGGCGACACAGGCCGCCTATGAACATGGCGAGGAATGGTATGAGCACGTGATCGCTTACATCAAGGAGAACATTGCTTTTGTAAAGAAATATACAGAGGAAAATCTTCCCGGCGTCAAAGTCATCGACGGGGAAGGCACGTATCTTATGTGGCTGGATTTCCGCGGTACGGGACTTTCGCCCGAGGAGATCGACAGAAGGATCATCCACGAAGCAAAGCTGTGGCTCGACAGCGGCAAGATCTTCGGAAAGACCGGAGAAGGGTTTCAGCGGATCAATGTCGCCGTTCCGAGAGCGACCCTTACAGAGTGTATGGACCGTATCCGCGATCACGTGGTGGAGAAAGCCTGAAAGCAAAAAGGAGAACCATTATGGGAAAATATAACGATAAAGAGGTCCAGAATGTCGTGGATCTGATATTAAAAGACTATGAGGATGAGCGGACGATCAATGCGATCGATGTCCATCACCAGCCGGATAAAGAAGTGGTCATCAATGTCGTGGACAATCTTCTGAAAGTGCTTTACCCGGGGTATTTAAGCGACAAGGTGTTCAGGGTATATACCCTGAAGAATACGATGTCCTCAACGATCGAAGATGTGATCTTCCATCTGAAAAAGCAGGTCGCGATCGTACTGAAATACACGGACGAATTTGCGGCTGCGCCGCAGGATGTCCTGGACGAAAAAGCCAAGGAACTGACGCTTGCTTTTATGAAGAAGATCCCGGAGATCAGAGCGAGTCTGGAGACGGATGTCGATGCAGGTTTCGAAGGAGATCCGGCGGCAAAAAGCAAAGCAGAGATCATCTTCTCGTATCCGGGTTTATTTGCCATTTCGGTCTACCGCATCGCGCATGAACTGCATCTTCTGCGCGTGCCCATGATCCCGCGTATGATGACCGAGTATGCCCACAGCATCACCGGTATCGATATTCATCCGGGTGCGACGATCGGCAAGCACTTTTTCATCGATCACGGAACAGGTATCGTTATCGGCGAGACGACGATCATCGGCGAGCACGTCAAGATCTACCAGGGCGTGACACTCGGCGGCCTTTCTACCCGCGGCGGCCAGAAATTAAGCGGTGTCAAGCGCCATCCGACGATCGGAAATAATGTCACGATCTATTCCGGCGCAACGATCCTGGGCGGTGAGACCGTGATCGGAGACGATGTCACGGTCGGCGGTAATACGTTCCTTGTGAACTCCGTCGAAAACGGAACGCTGGTCAGTGCCAAGAAACAGGAACTGAAATATGTAAATAAGAAGGCAGGCGCAAAGAAAACATCAAAGGAGAAGTGATGCCGTATGACGATTCTTCAGTTGAAATATGTAATTGCGATCGCAAGTTCCAAGTCTTTCCGCGAGGCCGCAAGCCGCCTGTTCGTATCGCAGCCGGCGCTTTCTTCGACGATCAGAGAACTTGAAGAGGAACTGAATATCCAGCTTTTCGAGCGTACGAACAAGGGCATCCGCCTGACAGATCCGGGCAAGGAATTCCTCGCTTATGCGAAGGAAGCGGTCAGCCAGTATGAGCTCATCGAAGACCGTTATCTCGACCGGGATCTTGATAAGAAACATTTCAGCGTGTCAATGCAGCACTATGTTTTTGCGGTGCATGCTTTTATCAATGTCGTCAAAGAATACGATAACGGCAAGTACACGTTTGCCGTGCATGAGACGCGGACGGACGAGGTCCTCTCCAATGTCCGGAGCCTCGACAGTGAAGTCGGCGTCGTTGCTTTTTCCAAAACAAACGAGAAAGTCATGAGAAAACTCTTCCGCGAGTACCAGCTGGAGTTTACCCCCTTGATCACGAGAGAGACGTTCGTTTATGTCTGGAAAACGCATCCTCTTGCTTCGGCTCAGGCGCTTTCTCTTGAAGACCTGAAAGACTATCCGTGCATCTCTTTTGACCAGAGCAGCGAGAATGATTTCTACCTGACGGAAGAAGCGCTCGGCGACTATGCTTTTGAAAAACTCATCAAGACCAACGACCGCGCAACCTCGGCGGAACTCATGGCGGCTATGAACGGCTATTCGATCGGCACGGGCGTCATGACTGACAGCTTCGCGCTCAAGCGTGATTTCGTGACGATCAAGCTGAAAGAAGAAGATCCGCTCACGATCGGATACATCGTCCGCGCCAATCACAAGCTCAGTGAGATCGGGCAGAGATACATCGATGAGCTGCTAAAATATAAAGAGTGATCCATAGCGAAAAGCACCTGAAAACAGGTGCTTTTTTGTGATAAAAACGGGTTATCGCAAACGATAAAAGTTAAGCATTATTCAAGACCGGAGATCAATGATATGCTCTTTTCAAGCAGAAAGAGCGCCGGTTCAAACAACATGACCGGTGACGGAAAGATCACCGGAAGTAAAGAAAAGCCGGTGAAGAAGATCGCCGGTTTTTTTCTTTCTGCAATAGATAAGGGAGGAATGAAACACATGAAGAAAACAATTAAGAGAGTACTATCCGTGATGCTGACAGCAGCACTGACGATATCGAGTATGGCGGCCTGTAGCAAGAAAAAGAGCAGCGAGGGAACGACAGCAGCCGGCGGACAGAGTAGCGGTGACGTAGACATCATTATCGGAACAGCAAATGGTTCGCTCTGCCTCGCGCCACTTCACATCGCGATCGACAACGGATATTTCGAAGAAGAGTTCAGTAAAGAAGGCATCACATGGAGAGTCGAGGAGATCGACCTGAATAATCTTTCGGACCTGGTCGCTTCCAATAAAGTCGATGCATCGACACAGCTCGCCGGTGCGATGATCCCGCAGATCGATAACGGACTGGAGATCACATTTACCGCGGGACTTCATACAGGATGTACGAAGTACTACGTTAAGCCCGATTCGGAGATTCAATCCGTAGCAGATCTGAAAGGCAAGAAGATCGGTGTTCCGGGTATCGGAGATTCCTCGGTCATCGCCCTGAAGAGACTTCTTTTCGATAACGGCATCGGTGTTACGACCGAAAACCTTGAAGTCGAGTGGGTCGTATACGGACTTACGGATCTTCCGCTGGCACTGGAAAACGGCGCAGTCGATGTAGTCGCACTTCACGACCCGGTCGCATACAGCGCAGAACAGGAGTACGGCTTCAGAAAGATCCTCGATCTGAGTACCGATGAGAAGTTCCAAAATGAATACTGCTGTATGGCATTCGTTACTTCAAGACTTGCCAAGGAGAATCCGAAAGCCGCTGCCGCGTATACAAGAGCCATGCTGAAGGCAAGTGCTTTTGTACAGGCCAATCCGAAAGAAGCAGCAAAGATCCAGATCGATAATAACCAGTGTTCCGGTGACGTTGAGATCAATGCTTCGCTCCTTGCATCTTATAACTACGGACCGTCCGTTAGTATCGCGGCCGATACGATCGAAAATGCGGCGACGGAACTGGTAAGGATCGGAGAACTGAAGGCAGACGATCCGAAAGTATTTATCGATAAGGCATTCACCCGATTCGAAGGTGTCCCGGATTCATATAAATATGAGAACGGCGAATTTGTCGAGGTGAATAAGTAACTGTTAAAGAGGATTTCATGAACAAGAAACTTTTTACAGTCCTGAAATTGCTATTGCCTTTCATCGCAATAGCAATTTCAGTTCTGATCTACTACAACATTGAAAATAACGGAAAACAAAAGAAGATGGATCATCCGTATTACCTCTATCTTCTGGCGGTGATCGGAGGGGTGATCCTCCTTGAGATCCTGATCGGTCTTTTTAACGAGAATATCAGAAAGAGGATCATCCACAAAGCTCCTTTTCTGACGGGCGTGATCGTATTTCTGCTTCTTTTGAATTTCGTCACGACGAAGACCACGATGCTGCCGACACTTTATTTCCCGTCGCTGGATCGTATCATCGGACTTCTGGTGGAAAGCAGAATGTTCCTTTTGGAAAATGTCGGAGATTCCCTCCAGCTTCTTGCCACCGGATTTGCCTGGGGCGCGGTCGTCGGATTTCTTACGGGCCTTATGCTCGGTTACTTTAAGATCGTAGGGTACTGGCTCAATCCGATCACGAAGATCATCGGACCGATCCCGACCACGGCGTGGATCCCTCTGGCGCTGTCGACCTTCCCGACAACGCATGCGGCAAATGTATTTCTTATCGCTTTTGCCGTGTGGTTTCCGGTCACTTTGATGACATCTTCCGGGATCCAGAGCATTAATAATGTCAACTTTGAGGTATCCAGAACACTTGGTGCTTCGACCTTGTACCAGATCATCCACGTGGCGATTCCTGCCGCGATGCCGAGTATTTTCCTCGGTGCATTTTACGGGACGGTGTCTTCTTTTGCGACACTGATGGCGGTCGAGATGAATGGTAATTCCAGCGGAATCGGCTGGTATATCAACTGGCAGAAATCCGTCATGCTTTACGACGGAGTGTATGCGGGACTTATCATCATCGCCGTGATCTGTTCACTGACCCTGACGATCCTCTTCAAGGTTCGTGACAAAGTTTTGACATGGCAGAAAGGAGTCATCAAATGGTAGGAGAGATCCATATCACAGATGTATACAAACAGTTTCCGAATACCGATCCTACAAAAGAAGATATCGTTGCATTAAACGGGTTTTCACTGGATATTAAACCGGGATCTTTCGTAAGTCTCATCGGACCTTCGGGCTGCGGTAAATCGACGCTTCTGCGTATCATCGGAGGACTCGACAAAGCGACAAAAGGCACGATCGAATTAGACGGCAAAGAAATTAAAAAGCCGGGAAGTGACAGAGGATTTGCATTTCAGGGAAGTAACCTTTTTCCGTGGCTGACGGTCGAAAAAAATATCGCATTCGGACTTAAGGCCAGACATATTTATAAAGAGCAGAAAAAGGATGTTGCGGATTTTATTAAACTTGTCGGACTGGAAGGCTTTGAAAAGTCTTATCCGCATCAGCTTTCCGGAGGCATGCAGCAGAGGGCATCTCTGGCAAGAGCGCTCGTGGGACATCCGTCCGTACTGCTTCTTGATGAGCCGCTCGGCGCTCTCGATGCCTTTACCAGGATGAATCTTCAGGATGAGATCGTCAATATTTGGAAAAAGCACAACATGACGATGGTCATGGTCACCCACGATGTGGATGAAGCGATCTATATGTCGGACCAGGTCGTCGTCATGTCGGCAAGACCGTCAAAAGTGGAGGCGGTCATCGATATTAATCTCCCACGTCCTCGTGCCCGTGCACAGGACACTTTCCAGGAGTACAGGACGAAGATCCTAAATGTCTTAAATCTCGGCGGTAAAGTGGATGAAGTCGAGTACTATCTGTAAAAAACGTAAAAGAAATGAGGAAACACATATGAAAAACAGAACTATTTTTGCAGCCGCTTTTGTCCTTTTGGGACTTCTCGTAATACTCGCACCGACGGTGCTTTTCCCGGTGTGCGAAAGCGAGATGAAGATGGCCTGCTTCTTTACGAAAAAAGCAGAGATCGGTGTCGGTCTTGTGATCGCGGCACTCGGCGTGATCTACTTCTTCCTGAAAAATAAGGACATCCGTCTCGGTATTTCCATCGCGGAACTTCTGAATGCGGGTCTGGTACTGGCCCTCCCGGCTAAGCTTACCGGCCTTTGCAAAATGAGCGATATGGCCTGCCGCGTAAAGACCTATCCGGCATTGATCGTGCTGAGCGTTCTTCTGGCCGTTTCTGCGGCGGCGGATATCTTCCTTCTTGCAAGAAGCGGGAATGAAAAATGAGCCTGAAAAGAACGAAAAACACGATAAAAGACATCCAGAGACACGCGTTCCTTAACGCGTGCCTTTTGGCAACTGTCGTCATTCTTTCGGTCATGCTTTTTTCCGTTACCGTGATCAGCGTGAGCCTCAAAAAAGGAATGGGCAATATGCGGAATCGCCTCGGCGCGGACATCATGCTCGTCCCGAAGGGCGAACGCGAAAAAGCAGAGAATATGCTTTTGGAAGGAAGCCGCAGTAACTTTTATTTCGACGGTGCGGTCTATGAGAAAGTGCAGTCGATCGACGGGATCTCGGATTCCACTTCGCAGTGCTTCCTGAAGTCGCTCTCTGCCGATTGCTGCAGCAGTGAAGTGCAGATCGTATTCTTCGACCCGGAAACTGATTTTGTCGTAGGACCATGGATCGAGACGGAGTATAAGCAAAAGCTCTCCGGGGACGCGGTCATCGTCGGAAGTGACATCGTCAGTGAAGACGGAAGGATCAAGCTTTTCGGGCAGGAATATGCGATCGCATCGCAGATGGCAAGGACCGGAACAGCGCTCGACAGCTCGGTATATTTTTCCACCGATGCGAAATCGGAGCTTCTGAAAAATGCCGAAGAGAAAGGATCTTTTCTTACTGAGGAGCAGAAGAAGGGAGATATCCTTTCTTCGATCTTCATCAACGTGGACGGCTCCCACACGGCCGAGCAGATCATCGACTCCGCGCATAAGACGATCGGCGATATCTTCGATGTCGTCTATCCGAAGAAGCTTCATGAGTCTTTATCCGGAAGCCTTGGGAAAATCACCGGTGTGGTGAACGTTATCTCGCTGTCTCTCGGGATCCTTCTGGTCGCGATCCTTCTGATCATCAACAGCATCATCATGAAAGGCAGAAAATCGGAGATCGCGCTTCTTCGGGTGCTCGGCCACAGAAAGAAAGATCTTATCAGAAAACTTCTTTCCGAAATTGGGCTGATCAGCCTCGCAGGCGCGCTGGGCGGATCCTTCTTAGGTGCCCTGATCGTGATCCCGTTCGGAAGATATATCGGGAAATCCCTGGATATGCCGTACTTAGGACCCGGGATCGCATCCGTGCTCCTTCAGATCCTTCTGATCGTAGGCCTGGTGATTCTGATCGTGTTCCTGTCATCGGTGTTCTTCATCATTCACACGACAAATATCGAGCCGTATCTGGCGCTTCGGAAGGAGGAGTAAGGAGATGCTTACTGCAGAAGGTATAAGTAAGAGTTATAAATCGGGAAGAAGAAAGATCCTGGATTCGTTGGAGATCTCTATCGATGAAGGAGAGTTCATCGCCGTGATGGGCGAATCCGGCTCCGGCAAAAGCACTCTCCTTGCAGTTCTTGCGGGCATACTCGACCCGGATCTGGGACAGGTGCTTTTCGAGGGGAAGGATCTGTATAAACTTTCGGACGAGGAACTGTCCGATATCCATAAAAGAAGGATCGGATATGTGCCGCAGAGCAACTTTTTTCTTAAGAACTATACGATCCTCGAAAATATCGTGGAGCCGTTTCTTGCCGATCCTTCGAAAGAGAGAGAGGAATATGAGCAGAAGGCGAAGTTGCATCTCGAAAAGCTCGGGATCGGTGATCTCGCCGACAGATTTCCGCATGAACTTTCTGGCGGGGAACTTAAGCGTGCGGCCATCGCCAGGGCGCTTCTTACGGAGCCCGTGCTTCTGATCGCGGATGAACCGACCACCGGACTTGACAGCGGAACGGGAAGGATCATCCTCGAATATCTCTCGGAATACGTCGTTTCCGGGCATGCAGTACTGGTCGCAACTCACGATGATCACGTAAAAGAATATGCCGGTCGTGTTTTTGATATTCGGAAATCGCAAACGGGGTTATAAGCCGAAGTTATCACAGACGATAATAATTAGCGATTTTTCAAAGGTCCCGGGGAGTGTTACTATTATTTCAGCTTCAAGAAAGCACCAGAAAAACCGTCAAGAAGGGGGTAGCAAACATGAAGAATATGATGGATCGGAAAATCATGCAGATGTGTGGCATGTGTTGTATGTGTTCGACATGTTGTAGCGGGAAATAACGAAGACACCTTTTGTTGAAAACAACGGTTTTTTGATGCGGTTGTTACCAAAAGGGTAGCGACTGATTTTTTTATCTTTAGGAGGAAAATAAAATGAGTGAGATTAAGCAAAGTGCATTGGAATTGATCGGAAATACGCCGCTTCTTCAGCTGAATGCGTATTCTAAAAAGAGAGAGATAACACAGGCGACTGTACTTGGTAAGCTGGAGTACTTAAATCCGGCCGGATCCGTTAAGGACAGAATCGCTCTGGCAATGATCGAGGACGCCGAGAATAAGGGCCTTCTGAAGCCGGGCGCCACGATCATCGAACCTACATCCGGTAACACCGGTATCGGTCTTGCAGCTGTTGCTGCAGCCAAAGGCTATAAGGCCATCCTGACACTCCCGGATACGATGAGTGTCGAAAGAAGAAACCTTCTGCATGCATATGGCGCAGAGCTCGTTCTGACAGAAGGCGCAAAGGGCATGAAGGGTGCGATCGCAAAGGCCGAAGAACTGAATAAAGAGATCGAAGGATCCGTTATCCTCGGCCAGTTCGTTAACCCGGCAAACCCGAAGGTACATAAGGAAACAACAGGTCCGGAGATCTGGAAGCAGACCGACGGAAAAGTAGATATTTTCGTAGCAGGCGTTGGTACAGGCGGAACCATCACAGGTGTCGGTGAATACCTGAAGTCCCAGAACCCGAACGTCAAGGTCGTAGCCGTAGAGCCTGCAACAAGTGCAGTGCTTTCTACAGGTAAGCCGGGCGCGCATAAGATCCAGGGAATCGGCGCAGGCTTCGTTCCGGAAGTTCTTAATACGAGTGTATATGACGAGATCCTCGCGATCGAA
The DNA here is from genome assembly GCA_017428545.1 of Clostridiales bacterium. Classification (GTDB taxonomy): domain Bacteria; phylum Bacillota; class Clostridia; order Saccharofermentanales; family Saccharofermentanaceae; genus Scatonaster. Next base: position 222,597 of record JAFRQR010000020.1, on the reverse strand, counting down.
AATGAAGATGCTTTTGCAGAAGGAAAAGCATTCGCCATCTCCGAGGGCATCCTGGTCGGTATTTCTTCCGGTGCTGCTCTTAAGGGCGCAGAGATCCTTGCAAAGAGACCGGAAAATAAGGGTAAAGTGATCGTTGCACTTCTGCCTGACTCCGGCGACCGTTACCTCTCCACTCCGCTGTTCAAAGACTGAACAGCCTAGGAGTGCAGATGAGAAACACATACGAGGATCTGCAGAACTCCCATCCATGCTTCGGCGGCCATAAGAATAATGCAGGAAGGATCCATCTTCCTGTCAGTCCGGGATGCAATATTGCATGCCGCTTCTGTGACCGCGCCATCAACGACGTCGAAGAACGGCCGGGAGTGACATCGAAGGTGTTAAATCCTGCAGAATGTGAAGAGATTTTGGAAAAAGCACTGAAGATCTGCCCCGACATCAAAGTGGCCGGGATCGCAGGTCCGGGAGACACCCTGGCGACCGATTACGCGCTGGAAACTTTCAAGATCGTAAAAGAAAAATTCCCGCAGCTCATCAAGTGCATGAGCACGAACGGACTTCTTCTAAGTGAAAGAGCGCAGGACGTGATCGATATCGGGATCGATTCTCTGACAGTGACCGTAAATGCAGTCGATCCGGAAATAGAGAATAAGCTCAATGCTTACATCATCTATCACGGCAAAAAGATCGAAGGCGTCGAAGGCGCGAAGATCCTGATCGAAAACCAGCTGGCGGGAATAAGAAAAGTTGCCGCCGCGGGGATCACGGTCAAAGTCAATACGGTGCTTGTTCCTGAGATCAACGGAGACCATATCGAGCAGATCGCAAAAACGGTAAAAGAAGCCGGCGCGAAGATCTACAATATCATCCCTTTGATCCCGCAGCATGAGCTCAAGGATGTAAAAGCACCGACCTGCCCGCAGATCGATGAAGCAAGACGGAAAGCCGAAAAATATATCGATGTATTCCGTCACTGCCAGCACTGTAGAGCAGATGCGGTGGGTGTCCCGGGAAAGTCGGAATTCGGAGATCAGATATATCAGAGAAGACTCGGCGTAAAGGAGACTTTCTCACATGGCTGACAAAATCTACCGGATCGCGGTGGCCAGTTCCGACGGGATCGTAGTGAATAACCATTTCGGAAAGGCCAAAGCTTTTTACATATACGAAGTATCAGACGATGAACTGAAACTTCTGGAAGTCAGAAATCTTCCTCCCGTCTGTGAGATGGGCGATCACGATGAAAAAAGACTTTCCGAAAACGCCGATAAACTTTCAGACTGCACACATCTTCTGGTAAGCCGTGTCGGAAACGGCGCCAGGGCGGTCTTGGAAAGTAAGGGCATCAGTTGTTATGAGATCCCGGGGATCATCTCCGAATCGATCGACAAACTGGTCAAATATGAACAAGTTAACGAATTATTTAATTGAAAGAAGGATAAAGAAACATGGGTGAATTAAGACAGATTGCAATCTACGGCAAGGGTGGTATCGGTAAGTCCACCACGACACAGAATCTTACCGCAGGACTCGTTGAGCACGGTAAGAAAGTCATGGTAGTCGGATGTGACCCGAAGGCCGATTCCACAAGACTTCTTCTCGGAGGTCTTGCTCAGAAGACCGTACTGGATACGATCCGTGAGGAAGGTGAAGACATCTCTCTCGACCGTATCATGAAGGAAGGTTACGGCGGAACCAAGTGCGTTGAGTCCGGCGGACCGGAACCGGGCGTTGGATGCGCAGGAAGAGGTATCATCACTTCCATCAACATGCTGGAAAACCTTGGTGCCTATACTGACGATCTGGATTATGTTTTCTATGACGTATTAGGTGACGTTGTCTGCGGTGGTTTCGCAATGCCGATCCGTGAAGGTAAAGCAAAAGAGATCTACATCGTAGCAAGTGGTGAGATGATGGCTCTTTATGCAGCGAACAACATCTCCAAGGGTATCCAGAGATATGCAAGAACGGGCGGCGTAAGACTCGGCGGCATCATCTGCAACTCCAGAAACGTAGACAGAGAGCTCGACCTTCTCCGTGCTTTCTCCAAGGAACTCGGCACCAAGCTTCTTTACTTCGTTCCGAGAGACAACATCGTACAGCACGCAGAGATCAATAAGAAGACGGTCATCGAATATAGACCGGATTCCCATCAGGCACAGGAATACAGAAACCTGGCACAGGCAGTGATCGAGAATCAGGACTTCGTTATCCCGACACCGATGACACAGGAAAGACTCGAAGAGATCCTCATGGAATACGGCATGATGGAACTCGCAGACGACTACAAGATCTAATCAGGAAAATCATTACCCGATCGGGGAAAATAGGAGGAAACACAAAATGGGAAAGATTTACAATTCAATCACAGAACTGGTCGGACATACCCCGATCGTAGAATTCAAAAGACTTGAAGAAAAGCTCGGCCTCAAGGGCCGTATCGCCGGAAAACTCGAGTACTTCAATCCGGCAGGATCCCACAAGGACAGAATGGCGATCGAGATCATCGAAGCTGCCGAAAAGCGCGGTGAGATCAGCCCGGATAAGACGACCCTTGTCGAGTTCACATCCGGTAACACCGGTGTTGCAATGGCTGCTTTTGCCGCAGCAAAGGGCTATAAGTTTAAGATCGGTCTTCAGAATGGTGTTTCCGTTGAAAGACTTAAGCTCCTGCAGGCTTACCAGGCAGAGATCGCAGATGTTCCGCAGGAACTGATCGCAGGCGTTTTTGAAAAGGGTATAGCAGCTTTTGCGGATGTCATCGACTACATGGAAAAGGGCGTGGAGCATCCTTTCTCTACACGTCAGTTGGATAACCCGGATAACATTAATGCCCACTACAAGCACACCGGTCCGGAGATCTGGGAAGATACCGACGGAAAAGTAGATATCTTCGTCGGCGGTGTCGGCACAGGCGGATCTACACACGGCGTAAGTAAGTTCCTCAAGGAAAAGAATCCGAACGTGAAAGTAGTTATCACCCAGCCGCAGCCGGAAGACGTTGTCAACTCGAAGGTAAAAGGCGCTGAGGACGGCGGCTTCCACGGTATCCATCAGGTACATAATGACGACGGCCTGACACCGATGGCTCCGACAAACTTTAACGGAGATCTGGCAGATGAATATAACTTCATCTCTTATGCCGAGACACTGCGTGCGATCCATCTTCTTGCCAAGTACGAAGGTATCTTTGTAGGTGCTTCTGCAGGTGCTTCCCTGGCCGTTGCCATTAAGCTTGCGCAGAAAGAAGAGAATAAAGGAAAGCTGATCGTTCCGCTTCTGCCGGATAACGGTGAGCGTTACCTGTCCGAGGATCTTCAGAATATCCGTCCGGAACTGGAAGAAAATCTTGCTTTCTAAGAAAAGGAAAAAAACACATGGCTATTAATCTTTCTAATTCGAATGTCGCCACCAGAGAAAACCGTATCGGTTCCATCACAGGTTATGTAGGAACCCTTAAGGATCTGGCGACCCAGAGTGAATGCGGAACATTGAAAGGCTGTTCCCGCTGCTTCTCGCAGTCCAGTACATGTCTTTCCTCCTGTGCACTCGGCCAGCTCTGCGGTATCCGTGATGTGGCACTTATCCACCACGGCCCGGCAGGATGCTCCGTAGCTGCAGCCGGGGCTTACTACATGTCGAAAGTTATGTCCAAAAAGCGCGGCGTTACCAGTGATACGATCTATGTCGGAACCGACATGAACGAGAATGACACGATCTTCGGATCCACGAATGCACTTAGAAACGTCATCCTCGAGGTCAACAAAAGATATTCCCCGAAGGCGATCTTCGTATCTTCTTCCTGTGCAACAGGTATCATCGGTGAGGATATCGACAGCATCGTTGATGAGGTAAGAGACGAAGTGGGAGTTCCGATCGTGGCCGTTCACTGCGAAGGCTTTAAGTCCCGTATCTGGGCGACCGGCTTCGACATTTCCGACCACGCGGTACTGCAGTCCATCGTGCAGCCTCCGAGAGAAGGCGTGAAGACGAATAAGATCAACTTCAAGAACTTCTTCGAAAGCGCCCGTCCGGAGATCATCGAGATGTTCAAAAACTTCGATCTCGATCCGGTATTCCTGTACTGCAATTCCACGGTAGAAGAACTGTCCCACATTTCCGAAAGCCTGGCGACGACCTGCATCTGCGGTACTCTCGGTAACTACCTCGGAAATGCACTGGAAGAAAAGTACGGCGTTCCTTACGTCAGATCCATTAACCAGTGCGGCATCGTCGGTTTTGAGACGTGGCTGCGTGAGATCGGTAAAGTAACGGGAAGATCCGAGCCGATCGAAAAGTATATCGAAGAGCAGCGTGCGATCTATCTTCCTCAGATCGAAGAAGTGAAGAAGCAGCTTGAAGGCAAGACCGCTGTTCTCGGTATGGGTCCGGGCTACACATTCGAGGTTTCCCGTGTTCTCAATGAGCTCGGCATCAAGGTCGTCTGGGCGCTCGCATGGCATTACGATAAGAAGTATGAAAACGGCGATGTACCGCCGTCCATGAAGTACCTTCTGGATAATGATATCGACTTTGAAGCAAGTGTTGCCGACCAGCAGAATTTCGAGGTCATGAACATCCTTCACAAGTATCAGCCGGATATGTATCTTTCCCGTCACCCGGGTTCCACCGTATGGGCGATCAAGAACGGTACACCTGCGATCTATGTTGCTGATGAGTACATGATCTTCGGTTATAAGCACACACTGGAATTTGCCAAGACTGTCCTCGATGCGATCAATAACAGAAGCTTCGAAGAGAACCTGGCAAAGCGCACCAAGCTTCCATATACAGACTGGTGGTACCAGCAGAATGTTGATAAGTTCCTGGAGGAAACGAAATAATGGCGAAGTTATTAGATAAGCAAAGATATAAATGCGCACTGGGTGCGATGCAGACCGTTCAGGCGATCGACCGCGCTCTCCCGATCCTTCACAGCGGCCCGGGCTGCGCGCAGAAACTTTCGGAATCCACAGGAAGCTCCGGATACTTTTCTCCGAATATTTTCCCGTGTACCAGTATCAACGAAAAAGACGTTGTTTTCGGTGGCGTGAAGAAACTGGATTCCACGATCGGTAATGCACTGAAGGTCATCGACGCAGATCTCTACGTCGTACTTACGGGATGCATCCCGGAGATCGTCGGTGATGATTCCGGCGAAGTCGTTTCCAGATACGAAGACGCGGAAAAGCCCGTCGTCTATGCACCGACCGCAGGCTTTAAGGGCAACAACTATAAGGGCCACGAGCAGGTAGTCGATGCGATCGTTGACCAGTACCTGAAGAAGTCCGATAAGAAGCAGAAGGGCCTGATCAATATCTGGGCAGACGTCCCGTATCAGGATCTTTTCTGGCTCGGAAATCTCCGTCAGCTCGAAAAACTCATCGCGGAGCTGGGCCTTACTCCGAACACGATCTTCGGCTATAAGCGCGGTATCGAGAATATCAACAAGATCCCGGAAGCGGAGTTCAATCTTCTTGTTTCCCCGTGGGTCGGCTTAAATAACGTTAAGAAGATGGAAAAGAAGTTCGGCACCCCGTATCTTCACTATCCGAATCTTCCGATCGGCGCGACGGAAACCAGTAAGTTCCTGCGTGAAGTTGGTAAGTTTGCAGGTGTTCCGGAGGAGAAGGTTGAGGCTGTCATCAAGGAGCATGAGGATTACTATTACTACCTCATCAGCCGCTATGCGGATCTGTTCCTCGAGAACCGTGTCATTAATAAGCAGTTCACGGTCGTTGCGGATGCTCAGTATTCTCTTGCCGTTACGAAGTTCCTGGTAAATGACCTCGGACTGATCCCGGCAAAGCAGTTCGTCGTCGATGATACACCGAAGAACCATCGTGACCGTATCACGGAAGAATTCAAAAAACTCAATTTCGGCATTGAGGCGGAAGTTTCTTTTGAGACCGACGGATATAAGATCCACGAAGAGATCAAGAACCACGACTACCACGGTTATCCGCTCGTACTCGGCGGCTATTACGAAAAAGAAGTTACGGAGAATCTGAAGGGCAACTTCCTGAATATCTCCTGGCCGGTACAGGATAAGGTCGTTTTCGACAGCTTCTATGCCGGATACGAAGGCGGCATCCGCCTGATCGAAGATATCTACACGATAGCAGTTTCACGATTCAACTGATATTTTGCGTGGGGATATGCCGGGTGCAGGGTGGTGCGCCCGGTATATTCTTAAAAATCTTGAGAAAAGGAGTCCATGGATATGGCATATAATATCGCGTTTGGTTCATCTAACGGTATCAATGTCGACTTGAAGTTCGGCGAGACAGACCATTTCTATATTTACCGTGTCGATGGACAGGATCTGCAGTTTCTGGAGATCCGTCAAGTAGCGCCTTCCGATCCTTCGGCAAAAGCACCTGTCAATGCTGCCGAGAGCGCTTCTTGCGGGAACGGCGGTTCCTGCGGCAATGGCTCCGGATGCGGCGGAAACGGCCAGGGATGCGGCGGCGGAACCGAAGTGCTCGGTAAGGTCGCCCTGATCGAAGACTGTAGAGCCGTTGTCTGCAAAAAGATCGGATTTCAGGCGCAGAAGCAGTTTGAAAAGAAAGCCATCTCGGTCTTCGATATCGAAGTAAGTGTGGAAGATGCTCTCGATAAGATCTCTTCCTACTACTACAAGATCGATAACCGCCAGTCTCTCCGGCAGATCCGGCCGTCAGAAGAAGACTAATACGAAAAGAAATAGTGATCCGGAAAAGCGGATCGGAACGAAGAAATGATCCGTAGAAACGGATGGAAAGGAACAGGTTCTTATGGCAAAATTGACATATTCCGGTGTAAGGGAAAGTAAAGCGAACCGTGTCAATGATCTCGGTACGACCGGACAGGAAGTCAGCGAGAACTTTAAGAAGGGCTGCCTCAAAAGAGCAGACAGAAGTTTCGCACAGGGTCTTCAGTGCCAGCAGATCAACAGTCTCGCAGCGCTGATGTCTCTTGAGGATGCTGTCTTTATTTCCCATTCTCCGCAAGGATGCGTGGGATGCGCGATCATGGCGATCGATATGTACCGTGTCGGACAGATCCACAGAGGGATCCGAAATGTCAAGAACCCGCGTCTGATCATAACAAACCTTGATCAGAAGAGTGTCGTTTTCGGCGGTGAGAAGAAACTCCGTGAATCGGTACAAAAGGCCGTCGAAAGATATTCCCCGAAGCTGATCTTCGTATTTGCTTCCTGCGCTTCCGGTATCATCGGTGATGATATCGATGCGATCTGCTCGGATCTTCAAAATGAATATCCGGATCCGCTGATCATCCCGATCCACTGCGAAGGCTTTAAGTCGAAGATCTGTGCATCCGGTTTTGATGCGGCATTCATCTCGATCAACAAGTATATCCTGAAGCATCAGAAGGTGGAAAAAGAAGCCGGCCTGATCAATCTTTTCGCGCCGACTACCGTCAGCTATGCCGACCAGAAAGAGATGGAGAGAATGCTCCAGCTTCTGGGTGCGAAAGTCAACTATATTCCTTTCTACAGCTCACTCGAAAAGATCAGGAAGATCCCGGCAGCTGAGGCTTCCACATCGATCTGTAAGGTCTTTGCGGATGAGTTCATGAAGACCCTTTACGAAGAATACGATATCCCGTATTCGCACACCGTTATGCCGATCGGTATCCGTAATACCGATAAGTGGTACAGAGGTATCGCGAAGGTCGTCGGAAAAGAAAAGGAAGTCGAAGAGATCATCAAAAGAGAACATGAGAGGATCGAACCACTCGTCAAGAAACTCCGCGACCGTTTGCAGGGAAAGAGAGTATTCATCTGCGGCGGAACGGGACGTTCTTTTGCCGCGGCGGCACTTATCGATGACTTCGGTATGGAACTCGTGGGACTCGAAACACCGACCTATGATGACGATGCCCAGGTCGATATCGAATACTTAAACGGCATCCACAAAGAGTTCGTCGTGGATATTGCGAACATGCAGCCGTTCGAGCAGGTCAACCTCGTAAAGAAACTCAAGCCGGATGCTTTTATCGGAGTACCGGAATGGGCCGCAAGACTCGGCGTTCCGACGACACACGTACTCGACGGCAAGCGTCCGACCATGGGCTATGACGGACTTTTATTCCTCGGAAATAAGATCGCCGACCAGCTTGAAAATCCTGGCTTTAACAAGAAGATCTCCGAGCATGTCAAGCTCCCGTATAAGGAGTCCTGGTATTCGGAAGATGCCTTTAAATACATCATCAGAGAGGGGGAGAACTGACATGTCAGAGATCATGGAAAACCCGAAGGGCGGCTGCGCTCTTGCCGGTATCAATTCGGTCTTAGGTGCACTCGACCGTGTCTGCCCGATCTTCCATAGCGGTCCCGGCTGCTGCATGCAGTCCTCTGCTTCCGAGCAGGGACAGTCCGGACACAAGTCCTCGTGCTTCGTCAGCTCGGTTTCGATCCCTTCCAGTAACATGCTTGAGAAGGAGGTCGTCTTCGGCGGCGTAAATAAGCTTAGAACGACGATCCAGGGAGCTGTCGATATCATCGACGCAGATGCATACTTCGTTCTGACCGGCTGCACCGCCGGCATCATCGGCGACGATATCGCAAGTGTGACGAACGAATTCCTTGAAAAAGGCATCCCGGTCTATCCGATCGAGACACCGGGCTTTACCGGAGACAGCAATCTCGGATATGAGACCGTATGGAATACTTTCCTTGAAAAAGTCATCGAAAGAGATGTCCCAAAGGACGATAAACTCGTCAATATCTTCGGCATTATCCCTTATCACGATCCGTTCTGGAGCGGAACGCTCGAAGAGATCGACCGCATCCTTTCGCGCCTGGGACTTAAGGTAAATACGTTCTTTACCAAAGGACAGGGCATCGAGGATGTAAAGAAGAGCTCCGCGGCAGCACTGAACATCATCGTCAATCCGTGGCTCTTTAAGGGTCCTGCGGCCAAGTACGAATCCAAGTTCGGCGTGCCGAGCCTCCGTATCCCGGGCCTTTTCGTCGGCGCGACCGATACGACGAAGTTCGTCCGTGCGGTGGGCGAAGCCCTGAACCTTGATAAGGATCTGGTGGAGAAGGTCATCGCAGACGAAGAAAAATATGTATACAACTACCTCGGTCAGGCCATCGGTGTCCTGAGCTGGAAGCGCTTCGCGGTCGTCGCGGATGCGAATAATGCTGTGGGATTCACAAGATACCTCGCCAATGATTATAGTTTTACGCCGGTGCTGGTCATCGTGTCCGAACCTGTTTTCCGACCGGAAGACAAGGAAGCGATCATCAAAGAGATCACGGACCTTGAGTATGCCCGCCCGCCGAAAGTGCTTTTCCTGACGGATCAGTATGAGATCAATCAGGCGATACGCGAGGAAGAGCAGGAGATCACGCTCCTTGTCGGTTCGAGTAATGACAGGGAGATCGCGCTCGAGAAGGACATCCAGTTCATCCTGGGTTCTTTCCCGATGAGCGAGCGGCTGATCTTCAACCGAACTTATGCCGGTTATCGTGGCAGTCTGACGTTTACGGAAGACATCTACGACAACAACTGACGGAACGATCCATCCGTCGTTTAATCTCACTTATGGGGAGGAGGCTGCTATATCAGCAGTCTCTTCCTCTATCTAAAACGGAGCGGTAGAATAATGAGCAACAGCACATACGAGATCATCGATTCGTGCGAAGATATCGACTTTCAGAAAGTCAGCGAACTTTTGAAATACTATGGTTTAAGCGACCTTGATGGTAGTACGCAAAGACAGGTGTTTCTAAATAGTTATGTGACGATCTTTATTATGAAAGAGGACGAACTGATCGGTGTCGGAAGAGCGATCTCGGACGGGATATCCCAGGGTGCGATCTATAATATCGCGGTGAAAGATGAATACCGCGGAAAAGGACTCGGAAAACGCATCGTCGCCGAGATCCTGAAGCGGCTTTCGGGGTGCAACGTGATCCTTTATACGCACCCGAAACATATAGGGCTCTATGAGCACTGGGGATTTCGCAGAATGAGTACTTCATATGCGAGATTTCCAGAAGAACAGTATTATGAACAAGAAGGATTTTTTACAGATTAAAGGAGGAAACGAAAATGCCACATGTAGAAATCAAATGTTATCCGGGAAGAACAGAAGAAGTGAAGCAGAAATGCGCCGATAAGATCGCCGCGGATGTCGCGGAACTTCTCGGATGTAACCTCTCTTCCGTATCGGTAGCGATCAAGGAAGTAGAGAAAGAAAACTGGAAAGAACAGGTATTTGAGGGCCAGATCTTTGCCGATGAAAAAGCACTGTACGTCAAGCCCGGATACACCTGCTGAGGATATAACTATGGTTACAAGAGACGAAGCTTTAACTATCCTGAGAAAGTATAATCAGGATCCGTTCCATATCCAGCATGCCTTCACGGTGGAAGCCGTTATGAAATGGTATGCCGGAAAACTCGGATATGCGGATGAAGAAGAATACTGGGGGATCGTGGGACTTCTTCACGATGTGGACTTCGAGCTTTATCCGGAGGAGCACTGCCTGAAGGCTCCGGAACTTCTGAAAGAAAACGGAGTCAGCGATGACATTATCCATGCCGTATGTTCCCACGGATATGGCATCACGGTAGGAAACGGCGTCACGATCGACGTCGAGCCGGTACATGAAATGGAAAAAGTGCTTTTCGCGGCGGATGAACTGACCGGACTGATCTGGGCGGCCGCACTGATGCGCCCCTCTAAGAGCACAAAGGATATGGAGCTGAAATCCCTGAAAAAGAAATATAAGAGCAAGGGATTTGCCGCAGGATGCTCGCGTGAAGTGATCGAACGGGGTGCTTCCCAGCTCGGCTGGGAACTGGATGAGCTCCTCGAGCAGACGCTTCAGGCGATGGCGGATACCGAGGATCTGATCCAGCAGGAAATGGCAGCATTTCTATGACCAAATCGAAAACAGGAAACGGTGAGGGGTTGTCTCATTTAATGAGCAACCCCTTGTTTTGTTAACGACTACGAAAGTGACGGTTAAGTATTTATCGGAACACCTGGGTTTCAAGTTCTTTACCCATATTAATTCTGTTTTCGTATTTCTATCGGTAGGAATTGGACGCCAACGACCGATAAAAAAGTATAATACCTAGATTATATCCGTACATATTGGCTGTATTAATCCCATGTTTTGCCCGATTCTGCATTTTTATCGGTCGTCTTTACAGATAACAAACCGATAGAACTCAAAAATCTCTCATCTTATCTGCATAAGACGATGTAATTATACCGATAGAATTCAAAATCTTGTATTTCTATCGGAAGGATCTGCAAATGATTAATTCGAAACAATTACCTATTGACATAGTAGGTAAGTAGTAGTATAGTTATGTCATTCGAGCGGGACAGCCGGCAAATAATTAGAAGTACCACAGTTGACACGGCCGGTGTTTCGAAGAAAAAAGAACAAAAGAGAGGAGAAGCGAAGATGAAGCATTCAGTAACCCGAACATGTTATTGCGTCATGTGCGAGCGAATGTGGTCCTCCCGGGATGTTATGGCCGGGCGCGGAACTGATTCTTCGCGCCTTTCTGTGAAACGATGAGGCTTAAAACTCATCATGGAGCCATATATCCGGGAGCTTCTCAAAAACCAGAAGCTCCCATTTTTATGGCCGAAAAACAGATCCATCTTCGGGAGTATATGAAAAGAACGGAAAAAGAAACTGAAGAGAAATACAACACAACACAAAAACACAACTATTAACAACCAAAAGTCAGGAGTAAAACGAAATGATTGGTTTTGAATACTACAACCCCGCGAAGATCGTCTTCGGCGAGGATTCAGAGAAGCAGCTTAAGGGACTTCTCGAGGCATATGAAGTAAAATCACTTCTTCTCGTATATAGCGGCGATTTCATCAAGGACTTAGGTATCTATCAGGTCATTTCCGATGCGGCAAAAGCACTGGGCATTAAGTTCTCGGAGAATGGTGAAGTTGTTCCGAATCCGAGTATCGATCTGGTAAGAAAACTGGTGGAACAGGGTAAAAAAGATGGCGTGGATTTTGTTTTGGCGGTCGGCGGCGGAAGTGCGATCGATACGGCAAAAGCAGTTGCGATCAGCATCCCGTATGACGGAGATCCGTGGGACTTTTTTGAAAAGGGTGCCGTCCCGGAAAAAGTCCTTCCGATCGGCGTCATCGCAACCACCGCATCCAGCGGATCCGAAACATCGAACTGCGCGATCCTTTCAAGCGGCGAGTGGAAGCTCGGTTTTGAAGATGACCGCATCATCCCGAAGTTTGCGATCATGAACCCGAGATTTACGGCAGGACTTCCTTCGTATCCGACATTTGTCGGTGTCGCGGATGTGCTGACACATCTTCTCGAAAGATATTTCAGTGATGAAAAGAATTCCGATACGACAGACTATTTGATCGAAGGTGCGATCCGCGCACTTCTTGTTAACGCGGATAAGCTTCTCATCGATCTTAAGGATGTCAATGCAAGAGCCGAGATCCAGTGGCTGGCAAGCGTGGCCCACAACAATTTCCTCGATGCAGGAAGACGTGCCGATTGGGGCTCGCACCGTATCGAGCATGAGCTTTCCGCGCAGTACAACATCGTGCACGGCGAAGGCATGGCCGTCGTATTTTCCGCCTGGACGAAGTACATTGCCAAAGAAAAGCCTTGGAGAGCCGCACTTTTGGCAAGCCGTGTGTTCGGTGTCGATGCTTATAACTACAGCGAGAAAGAAAGAGCATTGAAATTTGCAAACGAGCTTCAGTCTTTCTTTAAAAAGATCGGCTTGAAGACGACACTTACTGAACTTGGTATCGGAAAGGAGGACTTCGACGTCATGGCAGACAGAGCCACCAGAAACGGTCCTGTCGGTCACTACTATCCGCTGGATAAAGAAAAGTTCAAGGCGGTCCTGGAACTGGCGGTTTAATATCCTGATCCGGCGCGAAAAGCACCGCTTGGGAGACCAACCGGCGAAAACCTAAACAAAAACAAATACACAACACAATACAATTCAAAAGGAGAATTAGAAAAATGGCTAGAATCAAATTGGTAGAACAGAATGAAACAAAGGGTGCAGAGAAGGAACGTTTCGATGAGCTCGCAGGAAGAAATGCGGTCACGAACATGAAGAGAGGCCTTCTCAATGATGCAGCAACATACGATGCTTACATGGGCTGGTATACATCCTGGAACCGCCTCGTAGAAGTTATCGGCGAGAAGGATGCCGTACTTTATGCGCATGCGATCTCCACAACAAACTCCTGCCAGCTGTGCTCCCTTTTCTTCATCAGCGACGTTAAGGGATTAGGCCTTGATCCGAACAATCTCGTATATGACGAGAAGGAGCAGGTGCTCTTTGACCTCGGTCAGGCGATCGTAAAGGATCCGACATCCGTATCCGATGAGATCTTCGACCGCTTGAGAAAGTTCTTCAACGACGTAGAGATCGTCGTCATCGTAGGATTTGCAGGCCAGATGATCGCGACCAACAACTTTAACTCCGTACTGAAGATCGATGTCGACCAGAGACTTTTGCCGATCATCAACGAGTTCAAGCCGGCTACCTGGAGAAGTGCATTAAAGAATAACTGATCTGTCTTGATCTTTTATACCCATCATTGAAAAGCCTGCTTTCTGACGCTTCGGGAGCAGGCTTTTTACTTAAAAGCGGATGAAACCACACGTTTCTTGACGGCAAGTGGATCTTTCATGTTATGATGTTGATGGTCAAAAGATGCGGAGACGCGTTTTTTAGGAAAAATGAAAAGGAGGAAAGAACATGAAACATATGCGCCTGAGAATAGCCGTGTTCACGTTCTTTATGCATCTTTTCGTTTTGTTTTCGTGGATCTGGATCATCGGACTTCTTCTGATGCTTTTCGGAAGAGGCTCGCAGCTGGTCACGGCGATCGGCATGGCACTGGTGATCTTTTCCGTCATCATCTCCTTTACCAAGACCGTCGCGCTTTTGGTGGCGATGCGTAATCCCAAGATGATGCAGGAGATGTATCCGGAAAATATGGATGAACTTTTCGAGAAGCATAACGACGAATTGTTCGAGCGGCCCGAAGCCCTGCCCGGACGTCTTTGTGTCGAGCGTCTTCGAAAAGAACTTGCCGAAGCGACCACGGTGGAAGAGTGCCTCCTTGCTTTTGAAAAGGAGTGCGAGAGACCGTTTGATGACGAGCTCCGGCTTTTCGAGTGCGGGACCTATTCCTGGAATAAGGGGCTTTTCAGTTTGTCTCTGACACGTCAGTTCCCGGACGGCGGGGATGAGTTCTATCAGGTACATATGGAACTTCTTTATGAGCCGGATGACGAGAATAAGAAACTTTTCGAGTCGGTCTGGGATGAGCACGTCAAAGGAAACTTTTTCGATTATGTCCGCCGTTCCAAAGCATATCATTACGCGCAGGTAAATAAGTTTACCAAGCTCCGTATCTACATCGATTCGACGGAATGACCAGTGCCTCCCGGGCAATATCGGTTAGCGGACAAAAGCACTGCCCTGACCATGTTTTCCGGCGAAAACAAATCTTTCTGATTCAAACTTCCGGATACTATTTCGGAAGTTTTTTCTTTTTTTGAAACAAAACCTCATTTCAAATCGTTATATATGTAGAGGGCAAGGGAGAAATATGTCGGATCCGGTCAGATCCGAGGAGGAAAGGTTCATGAAACAAGGAAAGAGTTTACGTTCAAAAGCAGCAAGTATCCTGACGGCGGCAGCGCTTATCGCGTCGATGGCAGCTTCCTGTAGTCAAAAGGAAGATCCGAAGGACAGCGTAACAAGCGGCAGCAGCCAAGTGGCAGAAGCGGCATCCGACAGCGAAACAGAAGAGATCATTCTTGAAAATGAATTGTCCGAAACGCAGATCTGGGTGTCGGAGAATACGGAAGAAACGGATAATGCCGAGCCGACGGATGCTGTTTCGGAAGACCCGGCAAAAGAAGATCCCGAGGAGGCGGCTGTTGTCTCGGTCCCGAGCATCGAAGGGCGGGGACGGGTGCTTTTCACGGAGGAATATAATAACTTCGCGTGGGGACAGCAGACCCACATCATGGCGATATTTGAAGATGGAAGTGTCTTTTTGATCGGAGACGGATTTTATAAGCAGACCGGAAAGCTCGGCGAAGATGGATATGATTATCTTTCGGTCCTTCTTTCAAACCTGGAGAGCCTGGAAAAAGACGGTACTAACGTGAAAGTGGAGGATGATTATCTTTCGAAGCTTCTGCTTTTGGCGGAAGCGATCGATCCGGATGCTTCTTTTTCGGAAAAGCACGCAAGATCTGACTATGGGCAGAAAGCCGTTTATTACTGGACTGAGGACGGAAACCGCATCCGCTGCTTCGAAAGAGGCGATATCGACTATATCCTCGATGACCCCGATTCGGAGCTTTTCGAGCAGATGTGGGACGAGATCGCCGGGCACTTCGAGCCCATTTCGTGAAAAAACGATAAAGAAATCTTCTTTCTTTGCATTGACAGGGTAAGATTAGATTACTATAATTCCCGTAAATGAAAATGATATGGGACTTACAACGTATAAAGAATATAGGGACAAAGACGTTCGCATATGCTTGATCGAGAGCATGTAGGGGACGTCTTTTTCTTTAAGATGCGGAGGGCGTTATGAGAAAGAAAGACCGGAAGATCGTTCTCGAGGACGGAAGCTTTTACGAAGGCTACGGATTCGGGGCGGACACCGAAAGAGTGTGTGAGATCGTTTTCAATACTTCGATGGTGGGCTACCAGGAGATCCTCTCCGACCCCTCTTACACCGACCAAATGGTCGTTATGACTTATCCTCTTATCGGCAACTACGGCATCACGGACGATGACTTCGAGACTAAAAATCCGAGCATCGGCGGCTTGATCGTCGGAGATTACAATGATATGCCGAGTAACTTCCGATATACCAAGACGCTTTCCGAGGAGATGGAGGAAAACGGCATCCCCGGGATCTACGGCGTCGACACAAGACAGATCACCAGAAGCATCCGCGATCTTGGTTCCCGCCGCGTGATCATTACTTCGATCGACACGCCGCTCGAGGTGGCGCTTGCGAAGATCACGGTCACTCCGGTCCCGCACGATCAGGTCCCGAGGGTCTCGTGCAAGAAACGCTGGTACTCGAGAACCCCGAACCCGCGTTTCAACGTCGTTGCCATCGACTGCGGCATCAAACTCAATATCATCAGAAAACTGAATTCCTATGGCTGCAACGTTACCGTCGTGCCTTATGATACGACTCCCGAGGAGATCGAATTCATGAAGCCGGACGGTATTTTCCTGTCTAACGGTCCGGGCGATCCGGAGGACGTCACTCCCGTTATTTCCACGGTAAAAGCACTTGCCGGCAAGTTCCCGATCTTCGGTATCTGCCTGGGTCATCAGATGATCTCTCTGGCTTATGGCGCAAAGACGTATAAACTTAAGTTCGGTCACCGTGGCGGTAACCACCCGGTCAAGAACCTGGAAACAGGTAAAATCGAGATCACATCGCAGAACCACAGCTATGCGGTCGATCTCGACAGCCTTAAAAATACGAAACTTAAGGCCACGCACATCAATCTTCTGGACAACACGGTCGAGGGTGTCGAGTGTGTGGAAGATATGGTATTTTCCGTGCAGTACCACCCGGAAAGCGCACCGGGCCCGCAGGACAGCAGTTATCTTTTCGAGAAGTTCACTTCGATATTGCAGGCAAATCTGGATCAAAAGAGCGATCCGGATGCGTCTCGTCTCGGAAAAACCGTAAAGAAGGAAAGCGAGGTGGCTGAGCATGCCTAAGAGAACCGACATTAAAAAAGTACTCGTGATCGGATCCGGTCCGATCGTCATCGGTCAGGCGGCAGAGTTCGACTATGCAGGTACACAGGCCTGCCTGGCGCTTAAGGAAGAAGGCTACGAGGTCATCCTTGCCAACTCTAACCCGGCCACGATCATGACAGATACTTCCATTGCGGATAAGGTCTATATGGAGCCGCTGACGCTGCAGTTCCTGGCCCGCATCTGCCGTCTCGAACGTCCGGATGCCATCGTTCCGGGAATCGGCGGACAGACCGGTCTTAACCTTGCGATGCAGCTGGCCAAGAAGGGCGTTCTCGAAGAGTGTGAGATCGAACTTCTCGGAACTGATGCCAAGAGTATCGAATGCGCCGAGGACAGAGAGCTTTTCAAAGAGCTTTGTGAAAAGATCGGTGAGCCGGTCGTTCCGTCGCAGATCACATACAGCATCGAGGAAGCACTCGAGGCCGCAGAGAAGATCGGATATCCGGTCATCCTGCGTCCGGCTTTTACGCTCGGCGGCACGGGCGGTGGTTTTGCCAACGATCCGGAAGAAATGGTCACCATGATGAAAAATGCGCTTGCGCTATCGCCGGTGCATCAGGTCCTTGTAGAAAAGAGCATCAAGGGCTATAAGGAGATCGAATACGAAGTCATCCGCGATGCCAACGATACGGCGATCACGGTTTGTAATATGGAAAACCTTGACCCGGTCGGCATCCACACCGGTGACTCCATCGTCGTCGCGCCTTCCCAGACGCTGACGAATAAGGAGTACCACATGCTCCGTGACAGCGCCCTGAAGATCATCCGTGCGCTCGGCGTAAAAGGCGGATGTAACTGCCAGTTCGCACTCGACCCGCATTCTTTTAAGTACTACGTTATCGAGGTCAATCCCCGTGTATCAAGATCTTCCGCACTGGCATCGAAGGCCAGCGGGTACCCGATCGCGCGTGTTTCCGCAAAGATCGCCGTCGGCATGAACCTCGACGAGATAAAGCTTGCCAATACACCGGCGTGCTTCGAACCGGCTCTCGACTATGTCGTAACGAAGATGCCGAGATTCCCGTTTGATAAATTCCCGGCAGCCATGAATAAGCTTTCCACGCAGATGAAGGCGACAGGTGAAGTCATGAGCGTCGGCCGCACCTTTGAGGAGAGCCTTCTGAAGGCGATCCGTTCTCTTGAGGACAGCAAGAACCACATCCATATGACGAAGTTCGACTCCGACCATATGAGTGTCGATGATCTTCTGGATTACATCAAGGAAGGTACCGACGACCGTATCTATGCGATCTCGCAGCTGATGTGGCTGGGCGTCGACCACTCCCGTATCTGCAACATCACGGGCATCGACATGTTCTTCCTCGATAAGATCAAAAAGATCGTTGATTTCGAGCGTGAGATGGAAGCGAATCCCGGCTCTCTTGAACACCTGATCGAAGCCAAGAGAATGGGCTTCTCCGACTCCTATGTCGCCGAGCTCTGGAAGCAGACGGAAGACGACATCTATAAGATGAGAAAAGAGAATAAGATCGCACCGATCTATAAGATGATCGATACCTGCGCATCAGAGTTCGAAAGCTATGTTCCGTATTTCTATTCGACGTATGCATCTGAAAACGAATCTATCGTAAGTGACAGAAAAAAGGTCATCGTTTTAGGTTCCGGTCCGATCCGTATCGGCCAGGGTGTCGAGTTTGACTATTCGACGGTCCACGCGGTCAGAACGATCCAGGAAGCGGGATACGAAGCCATCGTTATCAACAACAACCCGGAGACGGTATCTACCGATTATACGACTGCAGATAAGCTCTATTTCGAGCCTTTGACAACCGAAGATGTCATGAACATCATCGACCTTGAAAAGCCGCTCGGCGTTATCGTCACCCTCGGCGGACAGACGGCTGTTAACCTCGCGGATTCTCTTACGAAGCGCGGCGTGAAGATCATCGGCACAGACTCCGAAGCGATCGAAAAAGCCGAGGACAGAGATGCTTTTGACGCGGTGATCAAATCGCTTGAGATCCCGAATCCGAAGGGTGAAGCAGTTACCGATATCCCGACGGGTATTAAGGTGGCCGAAAAGATCGGATATCCGGTGCTTGTGCGTCCGTCTTTTGTACTCGGCGGCCGTGCCATGGAGATCGTCGCTAACGAGACGATGCTCGTGAAGTACTTAAAGAACGCCGTTGAAGTAGACGAAGATAAACCGGTCCTCATCGATAAATACCTCGTCGGTAAAGAAGTCGAGGTCGACGCGATCTGCGACGGCAAGCAGGTATTCATCCCGGGCATCATGGAACTCGTAGAGCGTACCGGTGTCCATAGTGGTGACAGCACCAGCGTTTATCCGCCGTTCTCCATCTCCGATAAGGTCAAGGAGACGATCTGCGATTACACCACGCGCCTGGGCCTCGGCATCGGTATCGTGGGTCTTTTCAATATCCAGTTCATCGTCGACAAGGACGACAGCGTCTACGTCATCGAGGTCAACCCGCGTGCTTCCCGTTCGGTACCTTTCCTTTCGAAGTCCACAGACCAGAATCTCGTAACGATCGCGACCCGGGTCATGCTCGGCGAATCGCTGGCAGATCAGGGCATTACGAAGCTCACTCCGCCGGAGACGACCGACCGCTGGTATGTAAAGGCACCGGCCTTCAGTTTCCAGAAACTCGACGGTATGGATGCTTATCTCTCGCCGGAGATGAAGTCCACCGGTGAGGCGATCGGCTATGACAAGAGCCTGAACCGCGCATTCTTTAAAGCCCTTCAGGCTTCCGGAATCAAGATGAAGGATTATGGTACTGTTATAGTTACTCTGGCAGATGAGGATAAGGAAGAAGCACTTCCGCTGATCAAGCGTTTCTATGAGCTCGGCTTCAATATCGAGGCAACGATCGGTACCGCGAACTTCCTGAAGAACCACGGCATCAGAACACGTGTCCGCGGAAAACTCAGTGAAGGCAGTACGGAGATCCTCGATTCCATCCGTGCCGGTTATGTCAGCTACATCATCAACACCCGTGCGATCCTTTCCGGTGTGCATTACGAAGACGGTGTGGCGATCCGCCGCTGCGCGATCCAAAACGGTGTGACGATCTTTACATCACTGGATACTGTAAAGATCCTTCTGGATGTTCTTGAGGAGACGATCCCGGGAATTGCAACGATCAATGCATAACTGATAAACAACTAAATAGCAATAAACAAAAAGAAATCCCCGTCGCTGGTCCTCGGCTTTGCCTGCGGAATCGCTCCTTGGGATTTCTTTTTGCTTTCTTGTTTGTTGGTTTATTCTTCAAAATATCACAGCAGTAAAGAAGGATGGATTTGATCATTTGTTATAATGTCTGGGACGACTGTTTGGAGGAGTTTTGTATGTGCTTGATCTGTGATCGTATTGAGATGATCAAAAAGGGGACGAATCCTTATTTTGTGAGGGAGCTGAAGACCGGTTATGTCGTGATCGGTGATAATCAGCATTTCTACGGATATACGCTTTTTCTTTATAAGGATCACAAGTATACGGAGCTTTTCCAGATGGAGATGGAAGAGAGGACGTTGTTCCTGAAGGAGATGTCGATCGTGGCGGAAGCAGTGTCGCGTGCTTTTCACCCGGAGAAGATGAATTATGAGCTGCTCGGTATGGGAGATGCGCATCTGCACTGGCATCTGTATCCGCGCGTGCCAGGTGATCTTGAAGGGCATGGCTATAACAACAGAGGACCGGTCTGGTGGTACCCGATGGAGAAGATGTATTCAGAAGATTCTGCAATCGGCGGAGAGAAACTTGAGGAGATGAAGAGCCTCCTGAAAAATGAACTCGATAAACTGGTCTGATCCCGGTCCGCCGTATACAAAGAAGAAAAAGAAATCTCCCGGAGCGATTCCGCAGACGCGAAGCGTCGAGGACCAGCGACGGGAGATTTGCTTTTTCATTGATTTAATGGTGCAGACCGGAATCAGAATTTAATGGTGATATACGGACGGACAGAGTACTCTTCATCAGTATTCATGCCGCCCTGACGCATGCTTCCGGGCTGGTAGATCGAAAGCTTCGAGTTTGTTTCCGATACGTAATTGATCCAGAAAGTATCAATGGAGTCTCTTTCGGTGACATCATTGTCTTCACAGTAAGCTTTTGAATATCCGGTTCCGATGAGCAATTCGAATAAGCAATCACGCTCTAAGCCGTCCTTGATCGAGATCTTTCCAATCAGGGAGACGTTGTCATCATTGTCATCGGGTACGATAAACTCTTTTTCGCTCTTGGAGAACGCTTCCTCGTAGAAGTCTTCGTTCAGCCAGTCGTGAAGATCCGTGTCGGCAAATACGTCCGCGTCATCCTTCTTATCCATCTTCATATTTTCAAGACCATATTTGCTGAGAAGCTTCAATCCGCTTTTTCCGCTTTCCATAACGATCCAGGTGATCGGTTCATCATCGTATGTTCCCAAAATGACGCGGTCTGCGGGATTAATATCCTTCATCTCAAATGTCCCTTCGTACTCGACAGAGATCCACGGCCGGACACCTACATCTTCTGCGGTGAACATCTCATCCGGGCTATGACCGGCACTGTGTCTGGAAGTTCCGAGACAGAAGGCGAACCCGCCGTCTTTAATTGAAGTATCCTCAGTATGAGCATAAGTTGTGAGAAAAACGTCACGTGTCCAGAATGAGCAGCTGCCGTTTTCCATCTGGATGTCTTTCTTTTTTGCATACTTGGAAGCTTTGCAAGTCGCATCCTGAGGTGTCATACGATATCTTGCATATTCTCCGGAAAGGTAGACTTTATCCGTCAGCCAGCGTGTCTCACCTGTATACATCGAGTAAGAAGTGTCGATGATCTGCTTTTTTTCGGATTTGGAGAAGGCCTCTTCGTAGAAGTCCGTGTTCAGCCATTCGCGAAGAGAACAATCTTCCCAGTATGCGCCGCCGTCTTCATCAAACGGAAGGCAGTCCACTGCGGTCGTACTCTGCAGCTCGACGATGACTTTGTTCTTTCCGACTTCGAAGTTTCTGTGCATGACTTCCCACTCGATGTCTTCACCCTGGTATTCGCCCATGGTGACAGTGTCGCCAAGTTCCAGTTCAAATTTCGGGAGCTTCTTTTTACAGCCTGCCGTAACGCTCAGGATCGTAGCGACCGAAAGCGCCAGCGCGATAAACTTTTTCATAACCAATACCAACCTTTTTCCTTTTCTATTTCCCATAAGACATGTAAGTTCATTATAGCATACCCGTTTTTTTATCTCGAAAAGCACATCCGCCGTTCCGAAAAGCACTGTGGTCGGTCATGTCGAGGCAATTGTGTTAGTATATTATGTAGCACGATATCGTAGGGAAAAAAGTTTTCAGGAATATGTGTCACATTTTCCGGGCCCCGGCTGTATATAGGGTGAAAGGCGAAAAGCCCAGGTAAAAATCTACAAGTACAGTGAGGTAAAGGAAAATGAAAAAGTCAGTAGCAATTCTTATGACAGTCGCAGTTATCGCCACAATGGCGGGCTGCAAGGAAAAGAAGGAAACAAAGGCTTCGGAAAAAGCGGCAGAGAAGATTGAGACCGTGGTAAATAACGGTGACGAAAAGCTCATACAGCTTCTGGGCATGAGAAGAACGGAGGATCCGAACATGATCGGTCAGGTAGGCGGTTGGAACGGCAATATCGAGAACATCGCACTGGATGAAAACCAGAAGGCCAAGGATGCTTTTGAGAAGGCAACTTCCGAACTGACGGGAATGGTATTTGAAGGCATCTACCTTCTCGGCACACAGGTCGTCGCCGGTACGAATTACTGCATCCTCGCAAGAGGCACCGCGACAGTTCCGGACGCGATCCCGGGTTACTACCTCGTATATGTTTACGAAGACCTTCAGGGCGGATCAGAAGTCCTTAAGATCGATCCGCTCCTTGAATCAGACGGCGAAGTTGACGGCGGCTGGGGCGTAAACACAGGAGATCCGGCATATGAGAACAATGTGGAAGTGAAGGACGCTTTTGAAAAAGCCCTTGCCACCATGGTGATCGCAGGCGGTGAAATGGAGCCGGTCGCATACCTCGGATCTCAGGTCGTCGGTGGTTATAATTTCCTCGTTCTCTGTAAGGTAAGAGCAGTCGTCGAGGATCCTTCCGTCGAGCTCGCCCTCGTGACCATCTATGTCGATCCGGAAGGTAACGCTTCGATCAGCACAGATGACATGAACTTCTCCGCACAGGAAGAAGTAGAGGCCGGCGAACAGTCCGAGACATCGGAAGCTTTTGAGACGGACGAAGAAGCATAACAGGAGAAAGAAATGGAGCTCTGTGTAAGACAGCCGATAGATCGTTCAAGTGCGGGTATCCTGCAGGTATGCCGGAAGGCGTACCTGCAGCTTATGCACAGAGTTTTTTCGCTCTCCCTTCGTAACAGAGAAAAACAGTCCGTATCTGAAATCGCAGAAGTTCCCGATCGAAAAGCACTTTCCGGGCAGAAGGATAAAGAGGCCGATCTTTCTTCTCGAAAAGCACCGATGAGCGTGGAGCAGCAGGACAAATACTTAAGAGAGATCCTCGATAAACACGGCAACCGCATCCTGCGCCTGGCGTATTCCTACGTACACAACATGGAGGACAGTGAAGAGATCCTGCAGGATGTGCTTTTGAAGCTTTTAAGCAGCGCACCGGAGTTCGTATCCAGGGAACACGAGAAGGCCTGGATCCTTCGGGTGACTTCTAACCTCAGTAAGAACAGGATCGAGTACAATAAGCTCCGGGATACGGACGAACTGAATGAAGAACTGGTCGCAGAGAAAAAAGAGGATCTTTCCTATATCTGGGAGGCGGTAAAATCGCTTCCGGAGAACTACAGGGAAGTCATCCATCTTTTTTACGAGGAAGGCTACTCCACCGATGAGATCGCGGTGACCCTTCAAGAGAGCGGCGCGAACATCAGGACCCGTCTGAAGAGAGCCCGATCGAAACTGAAGGAAATCTTAAGAGAGGAGTACGATTTCGATGACTAAGTACAAGGACATTATGGATCGAATTGAACTTACCGACGAGATGCGCGAGCGCGTTTTGAAAAACGTCAAAGAGCAGGCCGCATCGGATAATGCCAAGCCGGAAACCGAAGAGATGAAAGATCCTTCCGCATCACCGGTCATCAAATGTGTTCCGTCAAAGAACCAAAACCGCATCGTGCTGCTGCGTAGCCTTGCACTGGCTTGTGCCGCGCTCCTCGTTGCTACCGGAGTATTCATCGCTTGGAAAGCATCTAAAAAAGGCAAGGACGGGCGATCCGGAGCTATTGAGACCGGAAGTACAGGAGCAACGTCTGATCCGAGTGGCGTCATGGCAGGGGGGAATACCACAGAATGGCAGGCGAGCAGCAAAGTGGACAGTATCGAAGGGATCAACGAAGTATTCGGACTTCATCTTTCCGACCTGACGACGCTTCCTTTTACTCCTTCGGAGAGCTCCTACACGAATTACAATGGATTTTCGGCCGAGATCGTCTACTCCGGAGGAGTGGAGGATGAATGTATCTGGACGATCGATGTGAGTGGACTGGATATGGATGCGATTGCGGAGAACTATGCTTCTTCGGAAAAGTGTGCGATCTATAAAGGCCGGCAAGCGGTCCTTTGCGGTAGTGAAGAAGGGTATTCGTACATCTTCTGGAGTGACGGATACCGCTATCACTCGATCCAGCTTTTTAATCCGACAGACAAAGAGACCATGATGAAGATCGCAGCAGAGATCGAGTCAATGCTTTAATCGAAAAGCACTGTGATACAGGGATCGCCGATCGTATTGGTGTCCTCATCTATCTTTTCGAGACACATCTTGGTAAGGATCTCTTCGTCCGTGACATCGACCCATTCGCCCGAGATCTGAATAAACGATCTTCCGGGCTCCGTCTTGCCTTCGAAATGCGCCGGGTAGTTGGAAGCATAGGCCGTGCTCGCCGTGCTCTCTCTGGACGGACCTTCAAAAGATCCGAGACCTTTCGTCTTCACAACGACCGTGAATGTTGTCACGTCGACCGGAGTGTCCAGTTTTACTGTGTGATAACCTGTTGCTTCGAAGCTGCCGCTTTTCGTAGCCAGGACTTCTCCGAATTCTCCGTCACGAAGTTCGATCGTATAAGGCTGGTCTTGGATGACGGTCCAAAACCCGATCGCAGCGACCGAGCCTTCCTGCCTGTAGATGGAAGCGGCTTCTATGTCTGCCCAGGAAAGGACTTCCTCTTGGGAAAGATCACTGATATTTGTCGCACCTTCGAGTTTCTCCGCATTTTCAGGAGCCGAAAGTGTTGCCAAAGCGAAACGCCCGTAAGCGATGGCGGATGAATACTCGTCACTTGCTTCTAATCCGAACATTCCCTTAATGGCCTGATCGTAGGAAACAAAGTAGTACCCGCAGTTGCCCCAGTTGATGCCGAAAGAATTCTGGACGAGCCAGGCACCGTTTTGAGATGCCGGCGTCTTGAAGCAGTCTGCCGGGAAATCGTCATCCCAGCCCACGATCGTGGCGACATGGTCGGTTGAAGGGTTCTGGTTGTTCTGTGTCTCGTATCCGTGGATGACCTTGCATTCGCGCTGGTAGTCGACGGGGATGGTAAGACCGCCGTACTCTTTGATCAGCTCTTTGGTCTCGTCAATACTTAATCCGGAAAAAGCACTTGCGTCCGTCACGACATATCCGTTTATCGGTTCTGCGCAGAGTACGCTGACGACGTCCATGATGCCGCCGCCGAGGTTGGTCGGTTCGACGCCGGTGACATAGATCTTTTCTTCGTCATAGGGTTCGCCTTCCTCGTGGTTTTCGAAAATGCGGTAGATGACATCAACGGGAATGATGTCGATCAGTTCTCCGTGATCCTGCATGTATTTGATCTGCATCGCCGTTACGGAAGCATAGGCATAGCATCCGCCGGCGCCCTGCTTTCTGACCGGTGCGGTCCAGCCGTTTTGTACGGAACTGTAGCTGTGCTCGGGATTTGAAAACGGCACATAGTAATCTTTATCGCCGCGGATCAGGATCTCATCCAGACTTGCATACGGAGCGAGGGTGCTCTCTGATGTAGGTTCGCTGTCCGCTGTCGTTTCTGTTGTATCAGGGGTGCTGTCAGAAGTGGTCCCGCTTTCGTCCGGGGCAGAGGTGCTTTGCGATACGGATCCGCTTTCCTGGTCGGAAGAACTGATCCCGCCGGTTTTTGTATTATCTGTTTCCGCCTTTTTACCGCAGCCGGTTCCGAACATGGAAAGTGCGACGGTTGCGGCAAGTATCATTGAAGAGACGGTCTTGTGTTTCCGAAGAATTGTGTTTTTCATGGTGGCTCCTTGTTTTTTGTCGATGATCTTTATCCTCCAAAAGAATAACACAACGGGTATGGGTGAACCAATTACCATCTGTCAGAATTAAAAGGGGTTATTTCATACTAGCGGTATAATAGATCCGATTGTCAGGGCAGGACGCGCTGCAGTACTATAAGTAAAAAAGAAACGCGAGGGCGAGTATGGATATCGGCATCATCGGATACGGCAGCATGGGAAGAATGATCACGGAGAAGATCGCTTCTTCGGGAAAAGCAACGGGCGGGATCTTTGTTTCGAACCGTTCGAAAGAGAAACTTCGGGATATTCCTTCCGGCGTGACCGTTTGTGAAAACAACCGCGATCTTGCATCAAGGGTGGGTGCTTCGGATACTAAGCCGGGAATCGTTTTCTTATGTGTGCGTCCGGCCGATCTGAAGAGCGTTTTATCTGAGATCGCGCCGCTCCTGTCTTCTGATTCGTTCGTTGTTTCTCTCAATGGCAGCATCACTTTCGATATGTTATCCAAGATCTTTTCAGGTAAAACAGCAAAGGTCATTCCGAGCGTGACGGCCGAGGTCGACCGTTCCCAGACGCTTGTCTGCTATAACGATAAAGTCGGAGACGAAGACAGGCAGGAACTCGAAAAACTGCTTTGCTGTTTCGGTAATGTGATCGAGCTTCCCGAGAACGAAGTCGGCATGGGATCCGAGCTTGTCAGCTGCATGCCGGGATTCATCGTTTCGATTTTTGATGTGATCTGTTCATCCGCGGAAAAACATACATCGATCCCGGATGATCAGGTCGTGAAAATGGTGCTTCAGACGATGTGCGCCACAGGCGAACTGATGCTTCAAAAAAACATGTCTTTCGAAGATGTTGTGACACGAGTCGCTACCAAAGGCGGAATCACCGAAGAAGGAACGAAAGTCGTCTACGAAGAGTTTCCGGATACCGCAGATCTTCTGTTTAAAAAGACTCTGGAGAAGAGAAGGATGACCGCGGAAAAAGCAAGAGCGTCATTCGAAGAGGATGCCTGACTTATCAAAAAGCAGCCGCCGGAAGAAATTCTCCCGACGGCTGCCGAAGTTAGTAGGATGTAGGAAATAGATTCATTGCTTTAAACTGTTCTTCACCAGACCGAGGAAGAGCGGGTGCGGCTTATCCGGACGGCTCTTGAATTCGGGGTGGAACTGAACGCCGACGAAGAACGGGTGACCGGGGATCTCGACTGCTTCGACCAGGAGATTGTCCGGGGAGATACCGCTGATGATGTCCTTCATCTGGTCTCTGTAGATATTGTTGAACTCATATCTGTGACGGTGTCTTTCGCTGATATTCTCGGCTTTGTAACATTGTTTCATCATAGTGCCGGGCAGGATCTTACAGGGGTAACTTCCCAGACGGAGCGTGCCGCCCTTTTCGATCTCATCATTCTGGCCGGGCATGAAATCGATGACCAGATGCTCGGAAACTTCATCGAATTCACGCGAGTTCGCGTCTTCATATCCGAGGACGCCACGCGCATATTCGATGACCGCGATCTGCATGCCCAGGCAGATGCCGAGGTAAGGAATATTCTTTTCGCGTGCATACTTCGCGGCAAGGACCATTCCCTCAATACCGCGGTCGCCGAAACCGCCCGGAACGAGGATGCCGTCTGCTTCAGAGAGGACTGATTCATAGTTTTCGGAAGTCAAGTCTTCGGAGTCGGTCCAGAGGATCTTAACGTTCGCATGATACTTATATCCTGCGTGATGCAGCGCTTCCGCGACGGAAAGATAGCAGTCATGGAAGTGCGTGTATTTTCCGACGAGCGCGATCGTGCAGGTCTTATCGCAGCTTTTGATGCGCTCGACCATGCTTGCCCAGGAAGAGATGTCACAGGGCTGGGTTTCCAGTCGGAGCTCACGGCAGACGACATCGGAGAATCCGCTCTTTTCAAGCATGAGGGGCGCCTCGTAAAGCACCGGGATCGTGGTGTTTTCGATAACGCAGTCCGGAGAGACGTTACAGAACATCGCGATCTTTTTAAAGATCGATTCATCCTCGATCGGTTCGTCGGTACGAAGGATGATGATGTCCGGAGAAACGCCCATGCCCTGAAGTTCTTTTACCGAATGCTGGGCAGGTTTCGATTTGTGCTCGCCGGAAGCTTTTAGATAGGGGACAAGGACGACATGGATGTAGAGCGCATTGTGCGGTCCGACTTCACGACCGACCTGACGGATGGCCTCGATAAACGGCTGGCCTTCGATGTCACCGATCGTGCCGCCGATCTCCGTGATGACGACATCGGCTTCGGACTCGAGACCCACGTTATAGATAAATTCTTTGATCTCATTGGTGATGTGCGGGATCGTCTGGACGGTTGATCCCAGGTATTCTCCGCGCCGCTCTTTGGCGAGTACGGAAGAATAGACTTTACCGGTGGTGAGGTTGGAGAATTTATTTAAGTCTTCATCGATGAAACGCTCGTAATGACCGAGGTCTAAGTCCGTCTCCGCACCATCTTCCGTTACGAATACTTCACCATGCTGATACGGGCTCATCGTGCCGGGATCCACGTTGATGTACGGGTCGAGTTTTTGTGATGCGACCTTAAGGCCCCGCATCTTCAAAAGACGTCCGAGAGACGCCGCGGTAATTCCTTTACCCAGTCCCGATACAACACCGCCTGTTACAAAAATATACTTCGTCATAATTCCATCCTCCTTTTCATCATTTGCCGCTGTCGCCGTAGTTTTTTAGGACACGGGCGGACGGATCGTTTACGTCGCAGCCTTCCCAGGACTTGTTCGGCATCCAGAAGTCGATGACCATCTCGGCCTGGCCTTCGTAGTACTTTTCAAAGATCTCACGATAGAGAAGAGATTCTTTGGTGAAAGGCATAGCGAATGTGTATTTCTTTCTTCTTTCTTCGTACTCTTCGTTGGAGTAATAAGAGGCGGCATATTCTTTCAGATGGTCGACCATGGAGTGACCGACGGCATCGGAGAATGCGGCCTTTTCACGGAAGAGGATATCGTGCGGCAAAAGATCGCCCTCGAATGCTTTACGAAGGAGATATTTGCCCTTGCCGTAGGTGTTGAGTTTCTTTTTCGGATCGATCGCCATGACGTATTTAACAAAATCGAGATCACCGAACGGAACACGTGCCTCGAGAGAGTTACTGGAGATGCAGCGGTCTGCACGGAGAACGTCGTACATGTGGATCTCATGAATACGCTTCACGGCTTCCTCCTGAAAAGCACTTGCCGACGGGGCAAAGTCTGTGTACTTATATCCGAAAAGCTCATCGGAGATCTCGCCGGTCAGAAGGACTCTGACATCGGAGATCTCGTGGATCTTTTTGCAGAGCAGGTACATACCCATCGATGCGCGGATCGTGGTGATATCGTAGGTGCCGAGGATCTTAATGACTTCAGGAAGGGAAGAGATAACATCTTCCTTTGTGATGATGACTTCCGTATGTTCGGAGTGGATATAGTCGGCCACTTCTTTGGCGTATTTTAAGTCGATCGCATCCTCGCTCATACCGATCGCAAATGTCTTGATCGGGTGATCTTCCATTTTCTGTGCGATTGCGCAGACGAGGGAAGAATCCAGGCCGCCGGAAAGAAGGAAGCCGACTTTGGAATCGGAGACGAGTCTTTTTCTTACACCCTCGACGAGTTTGTCGTGAATGTTCGTAAAGATCGTCGGAAGATCGTCGTCCAGTACTTTTTCCACTTTCGTGATGTCGCAGTAGCAGGTAAACTTTCCGTCCTTGTAATAGTGTCCGGGCGGGAAGGGAAGGACCTTCTTGCTGTAGGGGACGATGTTTTTTGCTTCACTTGCGAAAATGATGTGACCCTCATCATCGTAACCGTAGTAAAGAGGACGGATGCCGATCGGATCTCTCGCGGCGACAAGTTCTTTTGTATCTGTATCGTAGATGATGAGTGCGAACTCTGCATCGAGCTTTCTGAACATCTCTACGCCGTATTTTTCATATAAAGGAAGAAGCACTTCGCAGTCCGAATCCGAGGCGAATGTGATCCCGTCGGAAATAAACTCCTGCCGAAATGCTTCGAAACCGTAGATCTCGCCGTTGCAGACGAGATGTTTGCTGTCCCGGGAAAACGGCTGCATGCCTTCCGGGGTCAGTCCCATGATGGACAGTCTGTGAAAGCCCATGGTACCGTCTTTTAAGTCTAAGATCCGGCTTTGGTCCGGACCTCTGGAGATGGTCTGGTCAAACCCCTCCTTGAACTTTTCCCGTGCTAAGTCTGGGCACAGGTAAAACATGATTGAACACATAATCTATTTCCTCCAACTTCTACTAACTAACTTCAAAAAATAAATCCAAAGGAGCCCTGCCGGTCTTCCGGCAGGACCCCAGTGGGATTTCAGTATTATTATTCAACGTCCTGCAGGGCATCGAATCCTTCTTCACCGGTCCTTACTTTGATGACGTTCTCTACGTCGTAGACGAAGATCTTACCGTCACCGATATGACCTGTATAAAGTATCTTCTTCGCGGTATCGATAACTGCCTGTACCGGAACTCTCGCGACGATGATATCCATCTGGATCTTCGGAAGCAGCGAAGGTTCTACTTCAACGCCTCGATAGAACTCAGGCTTACCTTTCTGGATACCACAGCCGAGTACGTGTGAAACGGTCATGCCGGTGATACCGATATCAAGAAGTGCACTCTTAAGAGGCTCGAGCATACGCTCTTTGCAGACGATCTCGATCTTGGTGAGTTTCTTTCCGTCCGGGCTCTTGTAAGCGATGCCGGATGCGGCTCTTGCGACTTCCTTGACTTCGACTGCTTCTGCCATCGGAGTTTCGCCGATGACCTTGATTCCGGCAAGTGCGGAGTCATCTACTGTCGGAGCAAAATCTGCAACGGATGCGAAGTCTGCATATGCGGAGACAAGACCATGTTCGGAGATGTCCATACCTGCGAGCTCGTCTTCTGCGGAAGCACGAAGACCGATGGTGTGTTTGATGATCTGGAAGGCAGGGATCATGCAAAGTGCTGTCCAGGCGAGGATACATGTGATACCTAAAGCCTGTACGCCGAAGACCTTCATGCCTTCAGAGAAAGATGTGCCGTGAATGAGTGCGTAGATCGGTCCGTCAATTCCAGCGTCAGCTGTGGAAGTGGAGAGGAGACCTGCTGCCAGAGTACCCCAGACACCGTTTGCCAGGTGAACACCTACAGCACCGACCGGGTCATCTACGTGACACTTGATGTCGAGTTTTTCGATAACGACGACTACGAGGATACCGCTTACGATACCGACGATCGTCGCGCCGATAACATCGACGTTGTTACAGCCTGCGGTGATACCTACAAGACCTGCCAGAGAGGCGTTGAGACACATGGAGACATCAGGCTTGCCGTTCTTGATCCATGTATAGCACATGGTAACTACTGTTGCGACTGCCGGAGCAACTGTTGTTGTTACGAAGATCGCTGCCAGAGAACCTACTGTGGTTGCTGCGGCACCGTTGAATCCGTACCAGCCGAACCAGAGGATGAAGCAGCCGAGAGCACCGAGTGTCAGGGAGTGACCCTGGATAGCCTTAACTTTTACGACTTTACCGGATGCATCTTTGACGTACTTGCCGATACGGGGCCCGAGGATGATGGCACCGATCAGAGCGGAGATACCACCGACGGAATGGATCGCTGCGGAACCTGCGAAATCGATGAAGCCCATCTTTGCAAGCCATCCTTCGGAGTTCCATACCCAGCCTGCTTCGATCGGATAAACGAACAGGCTGATGACCGCACTGTAGATGCAGTAAGCAGAGAACTTGGTTCTTTCTGCCATGGCACCGGAAACGATCGTTGCAGCGGTTGCACAGAATACCAGGTTGAATACGAAGGAAGACATCGGGAAGTTAGAAAAATCAGTGAAGAGCTTCATGTTCGGAACACCGAAGATCCCCATTACGTAGTCTTCACTCATCATCAGGGCAAAGCCGAGAATACTGAATACGACGGTACCGATGCAGAAATCCATCAGGTTTTTCATGATGATGTTACCTGCGTTCTTTGCTCTGGTAAATCCGGTCTCGACCATTGCGAAACCACATTGCATGAAGAAGACCAGGGCGGCTCCTATCAAGAACCATACACTGAATATGGTGTCGTTTGCTGCTTGTAATACTTCTGCCATATTTATCACCTCTTGTGTTTTTGTTTTCCGTAAAGCGAAAGTGGCGATGACATCAGGCTTTCGGCCCAATGCACATCGCCACATTGCGTGTGAGTTCTTCCCGCTTTACGCGTTAAGCTAATTATCTTACTCCGAAGAGCAGTTCACCGTATGACGGGAACGGCCAGATCTTCGCACTGCAGAGAGATTCTGCTGTATCAGCTGCTGCCCTTAAGTTCTGCATAGCTACGAAGACTTTGTCTCTGTATGCATAAGACTGGGCAAGGATATCGGAGATCTCGTGTACTTCGATCACTGCATCTTCGAGTTCTTTCGTTCTCGAAGCGATGTCGCCCTGAAGTTTGCTGAGCTTACTGATCAGATCGGTCTCAAATGCAGCCTCTATTCCTGCGGCCTGCTTCACGGCGATCGCCGTATCAGCCAGTTCCTTGATATATTCGGTTACTGCCGGCAGGATATCCTTTCTTGCCATATCGATCATCGTGAGTGCTTCGATATTGATGATCTTCGAGTAGTTCTCGAGGAGGATATCGTGGCGGCTCTGCATCTCTGCTAAGCTGAATACACCAAACTTCAGGAACAGATCCTTATTCTTCTGATCGAGGAATCTCTCCATAGCTTCCGGTGTGGAACGGAGATTGAGAAGACCTCTCTCCTCGGTAGCTTCCTTGATCCAGCTGTCATCATAACCGTTGCCGTTAAAGATGATCCTCTTGTGGGCTGTGATCGTTTCTTTAATGAGAGCAGAAAGTTCTGCGTTAAAATCACTTGCCTTTTCGAGTCTGTCTGCAAATTCACAAAGAGAATCTGCAACTGCGGTATTGAGCATGATGTTTGCACATGCGATCGAGTTAGCGGAACCGAGCATTCTGAACTCGAACTTGTTACCTGTGAAAGCAAACGGAGAAGTTCTGTTTCTGTCGGTAGAATCCTTCGGGAACTTCGGAAGAACGTCTACACCGATCTCCATCTGTACTTTCTCGTGCTGATCGTAAGCTTTACCTTCTACGATCGACTCGATGATTCCATTGAGTTCATCACCCAGGAACATGGAAACGACTGCCGGCGGAGCTTCGTTTGCACCGAGACGGTGATCGTTTCCTGCGGTTGCTACCGAGATACGGAGCAGATCCTGATGTACATCTACTGCACGGATAACTGCTGCCAGGAACAGTAAGAACTGAGCATTCTCGGAAGGTGTCTCGCCGGGCTCCAAGAGGTTGACTCCCTTGTTGGTGCTGATGGACCAGTTGTTGTGCTTACCGGATCCGTTAACACCTGCGAACGGCTTTTCGTGAAGGAGACAAACCAGACCGTGCTTCTTGGCGACTTTCTGCATGATCTCCATCATTAACTGGTTATGGTCAGTTGCGATATTCGTTGTGGTGAAGATCGGAGCCAGTTCGTGCTGTGCCGGAGCCACTTCGTTATGCTTGGTCTTGGCAAGTACACCCAGCTTCCAGAGTTCTTCGTCGAGATCCTTCATGTAAGCGGATACTCTCGGCTTAATGGAACCGAAGTAATGATCTTCAAGTTCCTGGCCCTTCGGTGCTTTTGCTCCGAAAAGAGTTCTTCCTGTATAAATAAGGTCTTTTCTCTTATTATAGAGCTCTACCGGAATAAGGAAGTATTCCTGCTCAGGTCCTACAGTCGTCTTTACCGTGAGGTGCGGATCGGTGTTTCCGAAAAGACGGAGTACACGTACGGCCTGCTTGCTGATGACTTCCATCGAACGGAGAAGTGGTGTCTTCTTGTCGAGGGCCTCGCCGCTATAAGAACAGAAAGCGGTCGGGATGCAAAGTGTGTTGTCTTTGATGAAAGCGTAGCTTGTCGGATCCCATGCGGTATATCCTCTTGCTTCAAATGTAGCTCTAAGTCCGCCAGACGGGAAAGAAGAAGCATCCGGTTCGCCCTGGACGAGTTCTTTTCCCGAGAACTCCATGATCACGCCTCCGTCAGAAGTCGGGGAGATGAAACTGTCGTGCTTCTCAGCAGTCACACCGGTAAGCGGCTGGAACCAGTGAGTGAAATGTGTAGCACCCTTTTCAGTAGCCCAATCCTTCATGGCATTGGCGACAACGTTGGCGATATCGATATTCAATGGAAGACCTTCATTAATAGTCTTCTTCATTGCTTTGTAAGTTTCTTTCGGGAGACGGGCCTTCATGATCTGTTCATTGAAAACCATGTTACCAAAGATCTCAGGTACGTTTGTCATAGTGTTTTCCTCCTTTAAAAAGTGAAAAAGGCACTTGGAAGAAATGTTTCTCCAAGCACCTTTGCTTTATGAGCGTATATTACCCTTGCGATTTGAGGTTGTCAACAGGAAAATGCATAATTTGTTGCACAAACTTGCACAATATACGATTTTTACATAAAAACATGAACGATTTTTCACACAGAATGAATTTTAACAAAAGAAAAGTTGCAAAATTTGATAGGCAAGAGTACATTATGTTTAAGAAAAGAGGTGAATCATATGAGTTCAACAGGTATAGATAAAGTATTGATCCTCAGAAGAGAAGCAGGTGCAAGCCGGATCCTGGAGAATTTCATCATGAACAGCCTCAAGCATCCGCACGAGATCGTGTGGGAAGTGCTTTCCGATAAGGGGACACGCGCAGCGAAAAAAGGCGACTATGGTCTTTTGATCGTAGAATCGGAAATCTCGGATCCTTCGGCGATCCGGGCCTGCCATTCGGCAGTTTCCCATCCGACGGCCAGCGTACTTTTCCTTGCAGATGAAACGAGTTTCAAAAGTGAGGAAGAAAAGAAAGCCAAAGAAAAGCTTCTCGACATGGGCGCGACCATACTCGTAAAGCCCCTGAAGCAAAGTGCTTTTACCACGGCCATACAGGCAGCGGATATGGCGCACATCCGGCTCGGGGCACTTAAGAAAAAACTCGATGACGAAAAGGTGATCACGAGAGCCAAACTTCTTTTGATGCAGACTCTGGGTTTCACCGAAGACGAAGCACACAAGTTCATCGAAAAAGAAGCCATGAACAGCGGGCGCAACCGCTCGGATGTGGCGTACGAGATCATAAGGACATATGAGTCCGGAAATTGAGATCCGGTAATTAAGTAATAAAGAAAACATATCAACATATCTAAACCATACACAATGGCGTGCTGGTTCATGAAAGTGAAGAAAGAAGGTACGGCAAATGAAGTATGCGTTTACGAAGATGCAGGGCTGCGGCAATGATTATGTTTATATTGATGCAAGAAAGTATGCGATCGATGATCCGTCTGCTCTTTCTGTAAAGATCTCGGACCGTCATTTCGGCATCGGCTCGGACGGCTTGATCCTGGTCGCGCCTTCAGAAGTTGCCGACGGACGTATGATCATGTTTAACTCGGACGGCTCGGAAAGCGAGATGTGCGGCAACGGCATCCGCTGCGTCGGAAAGTTCATTCACGATATCTGGGGCGTAAAGAAGGATACACTTACGATCGAAACAAAGTGCGGAGTCAAGACCTTGAAGATGCAGGTCGCTCCTGACGGATCCGCGTATGGTGCCTGCGTCGATATGGGACAGGCGATCCTGGATCCGAAAAAGATCCCCGTAGATATTCCCGGCGATCAGATCGTCGATCGTGAAATCAAGATCGGAAATGAAACGGCGAAGATCACATGCGTTTCCATGGGAAACCCGCATGCGGTCCTTTTTGTGCGCGATGTCGTTCATCTGAATCTGGAAGCAATCGGTCCGAAGTTTGAACATCACCCGATATTCCCGAAAAGAGTGAATACCGAATTCGTCGAGGTCATCAAGCCGGGCCTTCTTCGCATGCGTGTCTGGGAACGAGGCGCAGGTGAGACCTGGGCATGCGGCACAGGAACATGCGCGACTGTTGTTGCCGCCTGCCTGAACGGATATGCGAATAAGGGCGAGGATGTCCGCGTGATCTTAAACGGCGGTGAACTCGTGATCAACTACACCGATGAACATGTCCTGATGACGGGACCTGCCGTGTTCAGCTTTACCGGTGAGATCGAAGTATAAAAGTGAAGAAGGACGCCGGCAGATCCGGCGCATGTAGTGAGACAGGAGGAAAAGGAAAATGAAGATCAATAGAAATTACCAGAACATCGAAGAAACATATCTTTTCTCGGAGATCGCCGAGAGAGTCCGGAAATTCATGGCGGATAACCACGGCGCGACTCTGATCAAGATGGGCATCGGCGATGTCACGCGACCTCTTTGCAGATCGGCAGTAGAAGCGATGATCAAGGCATCTGAAGAGATGGGAACTTCTGAAAGTTTTCACGGATACGGTCCGGAACAGGGATATGAATTCCTGCGTGACGAGATCGCCTCTTACTATGCAAAAACCAGCGGAGTGAAGCTTTTCAGCGATGAGATCTTCGTTTCCGACGGCGCGAAAAGCGACCTGGGAAATATCCTCGATATCTTCGATACGGACAATGTCGTAGCGGTCACCGATCCGGTATATCCGGTCTATGTCGATACGAACGTTATGGCAGGAAGAAAGATCATTAAGCTGTCCGCGACATCCGATAACGATTTTCTTCCGATGCCGTATCCGGGTCTTGAGGCAGACATCATCTACCTTTGCTCTCCGAACAACCCGACCGGCGCGGCATACGACAGAGAGAGACTGGAACAGTGGGTCAAGTATGCCAATGCACACGGCTCCGTCATCCTTTATGACGCGGCATACGAATCCTTTATTTCCGATCCGGACATCCCGCGCTCGATCTTTGAGATCGAAGGGGCAAGGACCTGTGCGATCGAGTTCTGCTCTTTTTCAAAGACGGCAGGCTTTACCGGAACAAGATGCGGATATACGGTCGTTCCTGCAGGATTGATCCGCGACGGTGTTCAGCTCCGTAAGATGTGGCTGAGACGACAGACCACGAAGTTCAACGGTGTCGCCTATCCTGTCCAGCGCGCGGCCGCAGCCTGTCTGAAGGATCAGGGTTACGAAGAGATCACCGAGAACATTGCTTATTACAAAGAAAACGCCCGCATCATGGCGGAGACTTTCTGTGAACTCAAGTGGCCTTTTACGGGCGGCAAGAACTCTCCGTATCTTTGGGTAAAGTGCCCGCACGGCATGCGATCCTGGGCGTTCTTCGATGACCTTCTGGTCCGTGCAAATGTCATCTGCACTCCGGGCTCCGGATTTGGTGAATGCGGCGAAGGTTATGTACGATTTACTTCCTTTAACACCCGCGACAATACGATTGAGGCGATGAAGCGCATCAAGGAGATCTATGGCGAAGGGTAAGTGCTTTTCGCTGGAAAAAGCATCTTCCGATTGCTATAATGATTTCATCATAAACGCAGGCAGGAAGAGGAAATGAAGTTTTTAAAACGCGAAGTTTACAGCGGACCGAAGACCGATAAGTTTTTTGAAATTACCGGTGCTCTGAAAAAAGCAGGTATCAAGTACGATGTCCAGAACTACGACACCGGACATGTAGCCGATCTGGCCCGTGGTGCCGGAGTCGGACGCTTCGGACAGAGTGCTTCGCTTCCGACGATATGTGCTGTGTACGTCAGTAAAGCGGACTACGACGAGGCAATGAATATCCTAAAGACAAAGTGACCGTGATGTTTTATTGCGGAAGGAGCCGTCTCATTGAGGCGGCTTCTTTTTATTTGTTTGGAGAAAATGAATAATCACCTGCGGGCGACTGCATCATTAAACAAATAATGTACATTTTTTATCGTTTTTTGCTCTTAATTCTGCAAGTTATTGCATCAAAACTTGCAAATTGATAAGATGTATCCATCGAATACTGGCAAAGGCGCTAAGTGCTTCCCGGGATCACCGTGAGATGAATGGTGAGAAGACCGGCAGGGCTTGGCGCCTTGTCGTTTTATGATCTTCCCCGGGAGCCTTTTTACGACCTGAGGAGGAAAAGAAAATGATGATGCAAAAGCAAGGACTGTACTCTCCTGAATATGAACACGATGCGTGCGGCATCGGTTTTGTCGTAAACATCCACGGCAAAAGAACTCACCAGACGGTGAAAGACGGTCTTAAGATTCTTGCAAATCTTGCTCACCGCGGAGGTGAAGGCAGTGACGAGAACACCGGTGACGGTGCAGGTATGCTCCTTCAGATCCCGGATGCATTTTTCAGAAAGGTCTGCCCGGAAGAAAACATCACGCTCCCGCAGGCAGGTGATTACGGTGTCGGTATGGTTTTCCTGCCAAGACAGAGCGATGCCAGAGAAAAGTGCATGAAAGTGATCGATAAGGCCGTTGAAGAAGAAGGACAGATCGTACTGGGATGGAGAGATACTCCCGTAAACGAAAGCACGATCGGTGTGACAGCGGAGGAGAACCGTCCGTATATCATGCAGGTTTTTATCGGAAGAGGCGAGAAAACGAAGAAGGGAATGCCTTTTGACCGTGCGCTTTATGTTATCCGTAAAAAGCTGGAAAAAAGAACGATCGAGCTCACCGAGACCGATCCCCGATATTTTTATTTCGCCAGCCTCTCCACAAGAACGATCGTATATAAGGGCATGCTTACACCTGAACAGATGGATGCTTTCTATCTTGACCTGAAGGATCTTTCCTTCGATTCCGCATTAGCGCTCGTTCACTCCCGTTACAGCACCAACACATTCCCGAGCTGGGAGCGCGCACATCCATACCGTTACCTGATCCACAATGGTGAGATCAATACCTTAAGAGGTAACATTAATGCGATGTATGCAAGATCTGCATCTATCAGCAATAAGGCCTTCGGTGACGATATGGAAAAAGTACTTCCG
This sequence comes from Clostridiales bacterium, assembly GCA_017428545.1. Taxonomy (GTDB): domain Bacteria; phylum Bacillota; class Clostridia; order Saccharofermentanales; family Saccharofermentanaceae; genus Scatonaster. The sequence continues at coordinate 183,586 of JAFRQR010000020.1, read as the reverse complement.
ATCATCAACCCGAACGGCTCTGACTCGGCGATGTTCGATAACACGCTGGAGTTTCTGACTTTGTCCGGAAGATCTCTTGCCGAGACGGCCATGATGATGGTTCCGGAACCGTGGATCAAGCACGAGCAGATGGACGAAGACGTCAAGGCTTTCTATGAGTACAACAGCATGCTCATGGAGCCCTGGGACGGACCTGCGGCTCTTGCTTTTACCGATGGCCGTTCCATCGTTGCGACCCTCGACCGTAACGGACTTCGTCCGGCAAGATATGTCGTGACCGAGGATGGTTATGTGATCCTTTCTTCCGAGGTCGGTGTTCTGCCGGTCGATGAGAGCCGCGTGATTAGTAAGAACCGTCTGCGTCCGGGAAGAATGCTCCTGATCGATACCGAAGAAGGCAGGATCATCACTAACGAAGAGATCAAGAAGAAAGTGGCGACTTCGCATCCTTATAAGCAGTGGATCGATGAGAATATGGTCAGACTTTCCGATCTGGTCGATGATTATATGTCTTCGGCAAAAGCACCTGCCAAGAATACCAAGAGCGCCGCATCTAAATCGTCGAAGCCTTCTTCCAAGACCGAAAAGAATGTATCCGCGCTTTCGGATATCGAAGTCAAGCAGAAGATGTTCGGTTACACATATGAAGATATAAGAAAGATGGTCATTCCGATGGCAGATACCGGAGCGGAAGCAGTCGGTGCGATGGGTAACGACAGCCCGATCGCAGTGCTTTCGGATAAGCCGCAGCTTCTTTACAACTACTTCAAGCAGCTGTTTGCCCAGGTAACGAACCCGCCGATCGACTGCATCCGTGAAGACATCGTCATCATGGAAAGAATGTATCTCGGAAACGAAGGAAACATCATCGAGCCGAAGGCGACAGATGCACGTCATATCGCTCTTCCGTCTCCGATCCTGAAAGATGAAGAACTTTTGGCCGTTAAGAACATTAAGAGAAAAGGCTTTAAGTCCGTGGTACTTCCGATCCTTTACGAAGCAAACGGTGACGGACATACACTCGAGAAGGCGATGGATGACCTTTGCAAGGCTGCATCTTCTGCGGTGGAAAAAGGCACGAACATCCTGGTGCTCAGTGACCGTGATGCGGATGCGGACAGAAGCCCGATCCCGGCACTTCTGGCAGTTGCCGGACTTCACCAGCATCTGGTAAGAGCAGGCCAGCGCCATATGACCTCCATCGTTCTGGAATCCGGTGAGCCGAGAGAAGTCCATCACTTTGCGCTGCTGGTCGGTTACGGTGCCTCGGCGATCAACCCGTATATGGCCTATGCGACGATTGCCGACGAGATCTCTCACCAGCGTCTCGATAAAGAACCCGATGTTGCGATCGACAACTACATCAATGCCGCAAGACACGGTATCGTTAAGATCCTGTCGAAGATGGGTATCTCTGCAGTGAAGAGTTACCAGGGTGCGCAGATCTTTGAAGCACTCGGTATCGGCGAAGAAGTCATCGATAAGTATTTCACATCGACCGCCTCCCGTATCGGCGGTATCGGCCTGGATGAGATCGCAAAAGAAGTCGGATCCCGTATGGAAGCTGCCTTTAAGACTTCCGAGACACAGCCCGGCCTTGAAACAGGCGGTGTGTACCAGTGGAGAAAAGACGGGGAATACCACATGTATAACCCCAAGACCATCTACCAGCTGCAGAATGCCGTCAGAAAAGGCGACTATTCGATCTATAAGGAATACAGCCGCGGCCTGAACGAAGAAAATGAAAGACTGTGCACGATCAGAGGCCTTCTGGAATTCGTTCCTTCTAAGCAGCCGATCTCCATCTACGAAGTCGAGCCGGTAGAAAACATCGTCAAGCGCTTTAAGACAGGTGCGATGTCCTACGGTTCCATCAGTAAGGAAGCGCACGAGGCGCTGGCGATCGCGATGAACCGCTTGGGCGGAAAATCCAACACCGGTGAAGGCGGTGAGGATCCGGAAAGATATGAGAGAATGCCGAACGGTGATTCGAAAATGAGTGCGATCAAGCAGGTCGCTTCCGGAAGATTCGGCGTTACTTCCGATTACCTCGTTCACGCAAGAGAGATCCAGATCAAGATGGCCCAGGGCGCAAAGCCGGGTGAAGGCGGACAGCTGCCGGCCGGGAAAGTCTATCCGTGGATCGCAAAGACACGTCACAGTACACCGGGCGTCGGTCTTATCTCTCCGCCGCCGCACCACGATATCTATTCGATCGAAGACCTCGCGGAACTGATCCACGACTTAAAGAATGCGAACCGTTTTGCACGTATCAACGTGAAGCTGGTTTCCGAAGTCGGTGTCGGTACGATCGCCGCAGGTGTTGCCAAAGCACGCGCGGATGTTGTCCTGATCTCCGGTTATGACGGAGGTACAGGTGCCGCTCCGAGAACGTCGATCCGCCATGCGGGTCTTCCGTGGGAACTCGGTGTTGCCGAAGCACACCAGACACTGCTTCTGAATGATCTTCGTTCCCGTATCACGGTCGAAGCAGACGGTAAGCTGATGACCGGACGTGATGTCGCGATCGCATGCCTTTTAGGCGCCGAGGAATTCGGTTTTGCCACAGGTCCGCTGGTCGCTCTCGGATGCGCCATGATGCGTGTATGTAACCTCGATACCTGCCCGTTCGGTGTCGCGACACAGAACCCGAAGCTTAGGGCGAAATTCGAAGGTAAGCCGGAATATGTCGTAAACTTCATGCGCTTCATCGCAGAAGAACTCCGTGAGATCATGGCGCAGCTCGGATTCAGAACGATCGATGAGATGGTCGGAAGATCCGATATGCTCCGTGTCAACAAGGCGATCAAGTTCTGGAAGTCCACGGGTATCGATCTTTCTTCGATCCTTTACCGTCCGCAGCTTGACTCCACGGTCGTAACCCATCACACGGTTTCCCAGGACCACAAACTGGAAGAAACGCTCGACTATAAGGTGCTGATCCCGCTTTCCGAGCCGGCCCTGAACGATGGAAGAAAGGTAAGCCTTTCTCTGGAGATCCATAACACCGACCGTGCCGCCGGCACCCAGCTCGGTTCTGCAATCACACGTATCCACGGAGAAAAGGGTCTTCCGGAGGACTCCATCGATGTCCACTTCAGAGGATCTGCCGGCCAGAGTTTCGGTGCCTTTATCCCGGGCGGCCTGACACTTCGTCTCGAAGGCGATGCGAACGACTATGTCGGAAAAGGACTTTCCGGCGGTAAGATCGTCGTAAGAAAAGACAGAGATGCCAACTTCCGATCCGAAGAAAACACGATCATCGGAAACGTTGCCCTTTATGGTGCAACTTCCGGTACCGCCTATATCAGCGGTATTGCAGGTGAACGTTTCTGTGTAAGAAACAGTGGTGCGACAGCCGTAGTCGAAGGTGTCGGTGATCACGGATGCGAATATATGACCGGCGGACGCGCGATCGTCCTCGGACCGACCGGCAGAAACTTCGCCGCCGGCATGAGTGGCGGTATCGCCTATGTCTACGACGCAAACGGAGACTTCGCGCAAAGATGCAACCGCGAAATGGTCGAACTGATGCCACTTTCCGATCCGGAAGAGATCGAGTTCGTAAGATCGCAGATCAGCGCCCATGTCCGTGCGACAGAGAGCACCTATGCCGAGCATATCCTTACGAACTTCGATGATCTGATCGGCCGTTTTGTGAAGGTACTGCCACATGACTATGCGAAGTTCAACGAAAAGCTTTCCGAGGTCAAGGCGGACGGTTACGAAGGTGACGAAGCAGTCCTCATGGCCTTTGAATTGGCTACAGGTAAAAAAGGAGGGAAGAGCAATGGGTAAGAACACCGGATTTCTGGAGTACGAAAGAGCGATCGGTCCGGATCGGGATGTCAAAGAACGTATCCGTGATTACCGTGAAGTGCATCAGATGTATCAAAGCGAAGATGCGGCAAGGACACAGGGCGCGCGCTGCATGGACTGCGGTGTGCCGTTCTGCCAGACCGGTATGTTCCTGGGACGTGGCGCTACGGGATGTCCGCTCAGTAACCTTATCCCCGAGTTCAACGATCTTCTTTATAAAGGGCATTTCGAAGATGCCTACAGAAGACTTCGCAAGACCAACGGCTTTCCGGAGTTTACGGGGCGCGTTTGTCCGGCTCTGTGCGAAGGCGCCTGTACCTGCGGACATAACTTTGCTTCGACTTCGGTAAGAAATAACGAATGGTTCCTTTCCGAGACCGCATGGAAAAACGGCAATATGAAGCCGAACCCGCCGAAGAGCAGGACCGGCAAAAAAGTCGCCGTTATCGGGTCCGGTCCGTCAGGACTATCCTGCGCAGATCAGCTCAATCACGCAGGACACAGTGTCACCGTTTTCGAAAGAGCGGACCGTCCGGGCGGACTTCTGATGTACGGTATTCCGAACATGAAACTTGATAAACAGGTCATCCTCCGCCGTGTAAAACTCATGGAAGAAGAGGGCGTGAAGTTTAAGTGCGGGATCGAAGTCGGACACGACATCACCGTCGAAGAGGTCAAGAGTTCTTTTGACGCGGTGGTATTGTGTTGCGGTGCGACCAAACCGAGAAACCTCGTGGTCGAAGGACGTGAACTTAAGGGTATTTACTTCGCCGTGGATTATCTAAGGACAAATACCCAGGCGCTTTTCGCGAAGGATCACTTCGATAAAGCAGGCCCGGCGCCGGATCTTCCGATCTCTGCCAAGGGTAAGCACGTCGTCATCATCGGCGGCGGTGATACCGGTACGGACTGCTCCGCGACCGCGACGAGACAGGGCGCCAAGAGCGTCACGCAGCTCGAGATCATGGGGCCGCTTCCGGAAACGCGTGCGGCGAATAACCCGTGGCCGGAGTATCCGTTCGTCAAAAAGACCGACTACGGCCAGGAAGAAGTCGCGGCCGTATACGGAGAAGATCCGAGACAGTATTTCATGTCGACCGAAAAGTTCATCGGAGACAGCAAAGGCAACGTCAAGAAACTTCAGGTCGTTCAGGTTTCCTGGCAGAAGGACGAGAAGTCCGGCCGCATGATCCCGGTCCCGATCGATTCGACAAGAAAGACGATCGACGCAGATCTCGTTATCCTGGCAATGGGATTTCTCGGTCCGGAAGACACGATCCCGTCTGCGCTTGATCTTGACCGCGACGGTAGATCGAATGTCGCTTCCGAGTTCGGTAAATTCAGGACAAATGTGGATGGCGTTTTTGCCGCCGGCGATATGCGAAGAGGCCAGTCTCTTGTCGTCTGGGCGCTGACGGAAGGAAGAGGTGCCGCAAGAGAGTGCGACAAGTACTTAAGGGGCGGACACGGAGTCCTTGCGTAAAACTTTCATAGTTTTTCAGCAAAGTTTTTATAGAGAAAACAGCCGAAACCCGATACAATGGGTATAGGTAGAAGACCGGTCTTCGTACCGGTCTTTTTTCTGAACATATGAAGCAGTTTCCTGCAGGAAAAGGGGAGGCAAGTTTTATGCACGAAATCGAAAAACAGAGAAATACACTTCTTTCAAAGAAGATCATTGAAGGACTTAAGTCCAGAAACATGACGGGTTATTTTGCCGAGACGAAAGAAGAGGCTCTGGCAAAAGCACTTGAGCTCATCCCGAAGGGCTCGTCGGTAACCATGGGAGGCGCGATGAGCGCACACGAGATCGGTCTGGTCGATGCACTGAAAAACGGAGACTACAAATTCATCGACCGTGACAACTATGAGGATAAGCGTGCGGCGATGCTTGCCGCTTATGATGCGGATTTCTTCCTTTCCTCCGCCAACGCCATGACCGATGACGGTATCCTCGTCAACATCGACGGAAACGCGAACCGTGTATCCGCGATCGCACAGGGACCGAAAAAAGTACTGTTCATCGTCGGCATGAATAAGATCACGAGCGATATCGATTCCGCCATGAAACGCGCAAGAAACATCGCCGCTCCGGTCAATGCCCAGCGCTTCGGTCTTTCAACCCCTTGCACGAAGACCGGTGCCTGCATGAACTGTAAATCTCCCGATACCATCTGCTGTCAGTTCCTGATTACAAGATACTCTCGTCATGCCGATCGTATCCATGTGATCCTGGTTAACGAAGATCTCGGATTCTGATACGTTTCAGGTACTTTGGACATCAAAACAAAAATATCACTTTTTTGGGGAATAGTTGCACTAATTGTACGGCATTCCCTTTTTTTATTGCAACAAAAAAATGCGAATGATACCCTTGTCTCGTTGAGGGGGGATCACACTATGGTAGATGTAAAAGGGCGCTGGGCTCTGGTTACCGGCGCGGCAAGAGGTATCGGATACGGAGCGGCGCTTTTCCTGGCGGAAAGAGGCTGTAACCTCATCCTTCACGGAAGAACAAAAGAGCACTGCGAAGGGATCCTCGAAAAAGTCCGTGGATGCGGTGTCGAGGCTGTTACCGTCGGTGCGGAATTATCCGATCTTTCCCAGGTGGAAAAAATGCTCTCGGAGATCGATGCTCTCGGCGTTACCGTTGACATCGTCCTGAATAATGCCGGCATCCAGGTAGCTTACAGAAACGAGTATCTGGATACTCCCGCGGAAGATTATGAAAAGAGCTTTCTGATCAACACGATCGCTCCGATGATGATCACCTATCACTTCTTAAAGAAAATGGAAAAGACGGGCTTTGGCCGTATCGTCAACACGACGAGCGGTATCAGAAATGAGCCCCAGCAGGCCGGTTATTCGGCCTCTAAAGCAGCACTCGACAAGGTCACTTGTGACCTTGCGGGAAAATATGACGGCACCGATATTTGCATCAATGTGACTGACCCGGGATGGTGCCGCACCGACCTCGGCGGCAGCGCTGCTCCCAACTCTCCAGAGAGCTCGCTGCCGGGGGTCGTCGTCGGTGCTTTTGTCGACGATAAAAGATCCGGAAGATGCCTCGCCGCCGGTGAGTTTTATGGTATGATGCTCGAAGAGGCAGTTGAAAAAGCAAAGACGCTGCCGAAGTTTGAAGGGACGATGCCATGATCTACGATATTACCCAGGAACTGTTCTCGTGCCGTGTTTATCCCGGCGATCCGCAGCCCGTTTACGAGCGTGTCATGAAGACGGCAAACGGAGATATGTGTAATCTTACGAAGTTTTCCATGTGCGCCCATAACGGCACGCATGTCGATGCGCCTTTTCATTTTATCGGCGACGGAAAAACGATCGATCAGGTCGATCTTTCTTCATTTGTCGGTGACTGCTATGTCGGAACGAAAAACGGCGATGTTTCCGCCGACGATGCAAAAGCACTTCTTGCCGCGGCAAAAGAGGCAGGTGCCGCCGAGCGTATCCTCATTAAAGGCGAAGCCGTAGTTACCAAAGAAGCAGCAGAGGTATTTTCTGAAGCAGGGATCCTTCTTCTGGGAAATGAAAGCCAGACCGTCGGTCCATTAGAGGCTCCGATGGAGGTCCATCTGATCCTTCTCGGAAAAGGGATCGTCCTTTTAGAGGGCATCGAGCTTTCCAAAGTTCCGGAAGGAAAATATTTCTTAAGTGCCGCTCCGCTCAATCTCGGCGGCGCCGACGGAGCTCCCTGCCGCGCATATCTTATCGGCTGATTTTTCCCCTTTTGGTTGTTGACGGAGCCTTTGTTCCTTGGCGCGAAGGCTCATTTTGTATTGAGTAATGCCGTAAAAATGGTACAATAAGATTTGGTCAGATTCTTTTGAAGAGGGAATAAAAGAAAGGAAACCGATTGTCGGACATCTTAGGAGAAAGGGCGTCCGGCGTACGACAGCTTATGGCATCTGAAAAGAAAAAGAGAGTAATATCTGCAAGAAACGATACGGTGGGAGCCATTATATTCCATAACGTATTTACATATTTTAACCTGGTATTTGCGGTTATCGCCGTTCTTCTGGTCATCGCAAGATCCTATCGTGATCTGGCATTTTTGCCGATCATCATTGCCAACACCGGTATCGGTATTTTCCAGCAGCTTCGTTCCAAGAAGGTCCTTGACCAGTTAAGCGTACTGGCTCAGGCGACATATACCGTGGAAAGAAACGGTGAGAAGGTCACGGTCCCGATGGATGAACTTCAAAAAGGAGACATCATCTTCTTAGAGGGCGGCCAGCAGATCCCGGCGGACGGCGAACTTTGTGAAGGAACACTGAATGTAAATGAATCTCTTCTGACCGGTGAATCCGACGAGATCGAAAAGACCGAGGGCGGCACGCTGATGTCCGGATCTTTCGTCGTTTCCGGCAAGGGTAAAGCGAAACTTACCGCGGTCGGTGAAGACTGCTATGCGGCACAGCTGACGACAAAGGCCCGTGAGATCAAAGATAAGAAATCCGAGATGGTCAAGAATATCGAGCTCATCATCAAGATCGCCGGTATCATGATCATTCCTTTGGGTATCGCACTTTATGTGGAAGGCGTCACGATCAATCACTTAACCGTAAGTGAATCCATCGTTGCCATGGTCGGTGCGATCATCGGCATGATCCCGGAGGGACTATATCTTCTCCTGACGGTCGCCTTGGCACTCGGTGCGATGTATCTGGCCCAAAAGCAGGTCATGCTTCACGACATGAGAAGTATCGAAACGCTGGCACGTGTTGACGTCCTTTGTGTCGATAAGACAGGTACGATCACATCCAATGATATGAGCGTTACCGATATCTTTGCTCCGGTCGGTCCGGATGGTAAGAGAAAGACTGCGGACGATCCGGAAAAGTTCATGCTTTCCGAAAGACAGCTCATCTCGCGTTATATTGCCACTGTTGACGACGGCAATATCACCATGAATGCCCTGGTCGGATACTTTGATAAGGGCGAAGTCTTTACCGACTGTCAGGTCACGCCGTTTACTTCCAAACTGAAGTATTCCGAAGTCATCCTCAAGGATAAGACCTATCGTCTCGGCGCTCCGGACATCCTTCTTTCCAAAGAAGATTACGGCAAGAACAGTGATATGATCGAAGAACAGGCAAATCAGGGCCTTCGTGTCCTGGTTTTTGCAGAAGTCGAAAAAGACGGACACGTCGCTCCGATCATGTTCATCGTCCTGAAAAACGGTATCCGTAAAAATGCCGAAGAGACCTTTGCTTACTTTAAAGAACAGGGCGTGGAAGTCAAAGTCATTTCCGGCGACAACCCGCTGACGGTAAGCAGGATCGCTCAGCAGGTCGGCATCAGGAACGCTGACAGATACGTCGATGCCACTACGTTGGAGACAGATGAAGATATCGAAGAAGCCGTGAAGAATTACACGGTCTTCGGACGTGTAAAACCGGAGCAGAAAAAGAGCATCGTGCTGGCCCTTAAGAAGTTCGGACTCAAAGTCGCCATGACCGGTGACGGTGTCAATGACATTCTCGCCATGAAAGAAGCCGACTGCTCGATCGCCATGGGTAACGGTTCCGATGCGGCCAGACAGGCGGCACAGGTCGTTCTTTTGGACTCCGACTTTTCACGCATGAAAGATATCGTTTCCAGAGGCCGCCAGATCATCAACAACATCACCAGATCCTCGACGGTCTTCCTCTTTAAGAACATTTTCTCGGCGCTGCTTGCGATCTGCGCGATCGTGGCGTCGTTTACCTATCCGCTCAAGCCGGCACAGGTCGCGCTCGTTACGCTTTTCAATACAGGTGTTCCGGCGTTCCTTCTGTCACTTGAGCCGAATATCCGAAAGCAAAAGCAGGAATTCTTCCGAAAGATCCTCACGAATGCCGGACCTGCCTCGTTTACGGCCTTCTTCACGATCGCGGCGCTCTCCATGTATGGCGAGAAAAAGAGCATCCCGATCGACAGTGTCGGCATGATCGCCACATACCTTATGGCGATCGCGGCTTTCATGCTGCTCGTACATATCAGCAGACCTTTGAACACTTATCGTTCGATCGTTATCCAGCTGATGTTCTTCGGATTCCTGTTCTCACTTTTGATCCCGTTCACACGCTATTACTACAAGGTCACGGACCTCTCCGCGTATGAACTGAAGATCCTTGTGGTTTTCGGTGCGGCGGAGATCGTCATCATTAAAGTCTTGATATTTGCCCTGGAGCACATCAGAAAGAGAAAGAGAGTAGAAGAACTTAAGGCGATCGGCCGCTGGAAATAACCCTTACTGTCTTTATTTCCTCGGGCAAATATTATAAAATAAGTTTGTTAACTACTGCCGGGGGAGAAGGGCAAGGGAAGTTTATATGGTTCTTTTAGATAAGATCAAGGGGTTATCTCTAAAGACGAAGATCATTATTTCATGTGTGATCGTGGCCGTGATCGCCGCGATCGTGATCGCTGTTCTGCTTCTTCACAAAAGCGCGATCACCGCAAACACGATGCGGCTACTCCGTTGCGAAGGCACCGTCACGATCGAAGATTCCAAGGGCGCGGAAAAACCCGTGCTCGACAATATCCGTTTCCAAAGCGGTGATGCATTAAATACAGGTTTCGACGGACTTGCCTCTGTCGGACTTGATGACAGCAAGATCGTTACCCTTCAGTCGGACAGCCGGGCAGAATTCCTTAAGAACGGCAAGAAACTGGAACTGAAACTGACCAAGGGCGGCCTGTATTTTGAAGTTACCGAAAAACTGAATGACGACGAATCCTTTGAGATCAAGACTTCGACCATGACGGTCGGCATCCGCGGTACATCCGGATATGTTTTCTGTGATGACGACGGAAGACCTGCCGTCATTATCACGGACGGAAAAGTCCATATCGTAGCCCGGAACCCGGATACCGGTGAGGTCAAGGAGACCGACTGCGAAGCGGGACATAAGGTCAAAGTATATACATATTCCGACAGAACGGAAGACACCGTCACTTTTGAAGAAGAAGAGATCGAAGTTACGGATCTTAATTACTTCACGCTCTCGATTCTTGCCGATAACGAAGAACTGCTTAACAAGGTCTGCGAGGACACCGGCTGGAGTAAAGAAGAGATCTTAGCATTGGCTTCTGATCCGTATAAGGATATCGATCCGACAGAACCGGAAGGAAGCAGCAGCGAAGAGCCGTCCGATACTTCAAAAGAAGATCCGCCGGCATCCGATCCATCAGAGGAAGATCCGACCGATCCTACGGACCCGACAGAACCATCCGATCCGGATGACGTGACACCGACTCCGAAGCCGAAGAAGAATAAGACGACACCTACTCCAACTCCGGAGCCCACACCTGACCCGACACCGGATCCGACACCGGACCCGACTCCGGATCCTACACCGGATCCGACGAAGTCTTCCTCTTCTGACCCGACACAGACGGATCCGCCGCCGGCAGATTCTTCCGAGCCGGAAGTATCGAAGGAAGAGTCCAAAGAAGAGCCGAAGACCGAGGATGCAGGACCTGAGGTCCCCGAAGACGATTCCAATAACACCTATGAGAAAACGGTATGGGATCCGTACGGTGACGGAAGTGTATATGTGCTGATCCACCATATGTATGGCGATAATGGAACAGCAGCTTACGATATCCTCGGGTACATAAACGGAGACTGGATCCATCTCGACAGGGAAGAGAACGATAACGGCGGCTACGACTATTATTATCTGGATGAAGAAGAGGAGCCGGTCCTTTACTACAGCTCGCAATCGTAAACTTATGAAAAACCAGACGAACAGAAAAATCATATTCGCGCTGATCGGTGCCCTGGTCGTGACATTCTTCTGTGGAAGAGGATATCTTCGAAGCACCGACCAGTGGATGCAGGATAAGTTTTTCCAAAAACCGGAAGCCGTTTCCGGTGATATCCTTCTGATCGGTATCACCAAAGAGGATATCGACCGTTTCGGTCCTTACAGTACATGGGACAGATCGATCATGGCATCGGCACTCGAAGCTCTTGCTTCTGATCCGCAAAATAAGCCTGCGGTCGTCGCGATCGATGTGCAGTACCTGGGTACCACCAATGAAGAATCCGATAAACGCCTTGCGGACGCTGCAGCTGACTTAGGAAATGTTGTCACGGCAACGACTGCCAATCTCGGTGCGAAATATTCCTTCGGATCGAACGCGGTCACGATCGATTCCTACGCGATCTTAGGATACGAAGAACCCTTTGACGAACTGAAAAACGTTACTACGCAAGGCCACATCAACGCCATGCCGGATAAGGATGGTGTGCTTCGTCATGCGGTGCTTTATGTCGAGCCGGATGGTCAGAAGGTGTATTCCATGGCCTATCAGGCGGCAAGTATCTATGCTGCTCAAAACGGTATGACGATCGAAGATCCGCCTGTTGACAGCAGAGGTCATTTCTATGTTCCTTTTTCCGCAAAGCCGGACGGCTATTACGACGGCATCTCCTTAAGCCAGGTCATTGACGGAGAAGTACCGCCTTCGTTCTTTGCGGGGAAGATCGTATTTATCGGACTGTTTACGACAGGCATTCAGGACGCATATATCACGGCGATCGACAGATCCACACCGATGTACGGAGTGGAATATCAGGCAAATGTTACCCAGTGCTATCTGAACGGAAACTACAAAACGGAAGTGTCCGATCTGGTCCAGCTTCTGGTCCTGGGTCTTGTCTGTTTCGCCTTCTTCTATTTCTGCTACAACAGAAGGCTCCTGTTTACGGTGCCGCTTCTGATCATATTCCTCGTTCTCGGTATCGGAAGTAGTATGCTCCTTTACTCAGCCGGTTATATCACGCATGTCCTTTGGTTCCCGATGGGCATTATCGTACTGTTCATCATCACGGTGGCCGGTAATTACATAAGAGCCGCGATCGCCAGACAGAACGTCACGAGGACCTTTGAAAGATATGTTGCCCCGAGCATCGTCGGCGAGATCTTAAAAGAAGGCACCGAGAACTTAAAACTCGGCGGTAAGCTCTGTGATATCGCAGTGCTTTTCGTGGATATACGAGGATTTACGACGATGTCCGAGCGTCTCTCTCCGGAGGAAGTCGTCAATATCTTAAACCAGTATCTGACGATGACGGCGTCCTGTATCGAAAAGAACAACGGTACCCTCGATAAGTTCGTCGGTGATGCGACGATGGCATTCTGGGGCGCACCGCTTCCGCAGGAAGATCCGGTCATGGCGGCGGCAAAGACCGCTCTCGATATTATCGACGGGGCAAAGGAACTGTCGAAGAAACTGAAAGAAGAGATCAACGAAGAACTCAATGTCGGTGTCGGCGTTCACTTCGGACCGGCCGTTGTCGGCAACATGGGTTCGGAAAAGAGAATGGACTATACGGCGATCGGCGATACCGTCAATACGGCCGCCAGACTCGAGGCCAATGCGCCGGGCGGAACGGTCTATATCAGCCGCTCTGTCGCTGAAAAGCTCGGTGATAGAATGAAATATGAATCTCTCGGCGATACGATCCGCCTGAAAGGTAAGGCCGAGGGCTTCGAAGTATTGAAACTGCTTGGACCGGAGGAGTAACAGATGCTTACGTTTTTCGGCAGGGGATCTGCTTTTACCAAGGAACATAACAGCGCCTATTTTACGGATGGAAACGACCTGATCCTTCTGGACTGCCCGATGAGTACTTTTTCCAAACTGCGGGCAAGAGGACTTAGCCGATATGAGTCGATCTATGTCCTGATCACGCACACCCACGGCGACCACGTAGGCGGGGTTGCGACGCTCATTGCCTACTGCCACTATGTCGAGAAAAAGCACGTCACCGTGATCGCGCCGTCGATGCGGGTGTACGAAGATCTTTCCTATCTTCTTACGAATATCGAAGGATGTGACCCGACATCTTACGATCTTCTGGTTTCCACGAACCTGAGAAAGCCCTGGTTCGGCGAACCGATCGCCACGACCCATACCGATGAACTTTCGGGAAAATGCTTCGGGTACCGCCTTTTTATCGATGATACCAACGTGATCTATACGGGAGACACAAACACGCTGATCCCGTTCGAAAAGCACCTGACGGAGGGATCTGTTCTTTATACGGAAGTATCTTCAGCAAGATCAGATGTGCATATCTATTGTGAGGACCTGAAGAACAAGGTCAGTGAACTTACGGAAAAAGGTGTCCGTGTGTACCTCATGCATATGGACAACGAGATCATAATCGGAAATACTATGAAGGGAACGGGCGCGGAATTTGCGCCACTTGAAGGGGGAAACATGGAAAACAACGGACAGCTTTTGAACAACATTTTCGGGATCACCGACAGCCTTTATAAGGATATGTGCATGAATAACAGCCAGGACCATGCGCTTCTGTTTTCGTACCTGACCGAACTTGCAAAAACTCTGGTCGATGCAGACAGGGCAAGCTTCTGGAAATGGGATAAGAGAAAGCAGGAGTTGTGGACGATGTCCGCAACCGGCGTAGATAAGATCGTCATGCCCGACAGTAACGGCCTCGTAGGTAAATCCCTCCGTGAGAAAAGGACCGTCATCACGAACGATCCGTATTCCGATCCGGATTTTAACCCGAGTATCGATAAGAAAACCGGATATGTCACGAAGTCCGTTCTCGTGCTTCCGGTTGCCGATGTCAACGGCAGCTTCATCGGAGCGTTGCAGCTGATCAACAAAAATGACGGCAGAGGTTTTTCCGAGGAAGAAGACAGCAAGAGACTTTCCCTGGCTGCCCTAGTCTGCGGTATCGCTCTTGAGTCCGAAGTATTTCTGGAAGATTCCCACCACGACCGTCTGACCGGCCTTAAGAACCGTATGGCGTTCTATTACGATTTCGGCGGCAAGTTTAAAGAGTATCTGCTCCCGTCATCCGGAAAGCAGATGTCCCTTTTTATCTGCGATATCGATAAGTTCAAACGTGTTAACGACACATACGGCCATAACGCAGGAGACGATGTTTTGAAATTTGCATCCTCCCTGATCGAGTCCACCTGCTCGGAAAAAGAGTCCGTTTACCGCTGGGGCGGTGAAGAGTTCGTCATGGTCATGAGAGATGCCGATCTTGCCTATGCGGCCAATAAAGCCGAAGAAGTCCGTGTCAAACTGATGGAATCCGACATCGACGCAGACGGTACGGTCATCCGCTGCACAATGAGTTTCGGATGTGCCGCTTTTGACCCGAATCGATCGATCGAAGAGAACATCAGCTCTGCAGACGCAAGACTGTATGTCGCTAAAGAAACGGGCAGAAACAAAGTCGTTTCCACAGACGAAAACTGATCTTCAAAAAGGCATAAAGAAAGAGGCTCTTTCCGATCCGTAAAGAGCCTCTTTTTGTATTTGTATCAGGTTTTTAAATCAGATATCGTTCGGATTTGAAAGGCGTGTCTTCTTTCCGTGGATGACGTAAGCGGGCTCGCCCTGGATACGAAGGTACCCGCCGAAACGGATCTGAAGATCATCATCGAGGTCCGTCTCGTAAGGATCCGGAATACCGAGATTGGCGCAAAGTCCGATCAGATCATCGTCATCTGCGATGGGGTTTCTCGCAAATTCCTTCGAAGGATCGTTGGCAGAATTAATAAGACTATAGCTGCAGGCCGTAATGATCGAACTCTCATCAAGCACCATGACGACACTTGCGTTATAGAGCTTTCTCGTGATCGGCTGGGAAGAATCGGCTTTGGCAAGATCCGGGATCTCCAGCGTACTGATATCGACATTGAAACGGATGTAGCCGTAGTCGTCCTTTTCATTGAAGTAATAGATACTCTCATCGAGATCGCCAAGCGTAATATGGTCGGTGCTATATACCTGATAGAGCTCTGCATACCATGGTCTGTAGTTACTGTCGGCAAGCTCATATGCAAGTTCCAGTTCGTCCGCCATGGAATTCATCGCAGTTTCGATCTGGCTGCAGCGCTTCTTAAAGTAATTGACGGCATTCTCCTTTTCTTCGAAAACACTGTAAGAAGATGTCAGGATATCGTACGTCGAACGAAGACGGTCAGAACCTTCCAGAGTCTGTCCCCTAACCGTGAAATCCGTAATGACCTTAACATAGTTCACGTAATCGGAAAGCTGGTCTTCCGGGGTCTTATTCAAAAGAAGGAAACTGTTCGTTCCGATCGAAGTCATCTGGTCATTGATGAAATCCGTGGAATAAAAACCGTTGGCAAAGTCTTCCGTGACATAGTTCGACTGGTTTTTCTTATCTGCATCCAGAGTCTTCTCCAGATATCCTTCAAAATCTTCGATGTTTTCAATCGTTTTATCATCATCAAACTGGCTGCGCCTGGACTTCTTTTTACATCCGCAGCTGAGAACGACGGCAAACACCATACATATACATATAAGCTTTTTCATTGCGATGCCTCCAAAAGAGTGATCATCAAATCGATTTAATTAATTATATCAGATATTATGGTTCCGGACATCAAAAAGTGTCAGTAGGTGGCAAGTCCGGGATAAGAACCCTTGATAAGAAGAATTTCTTGTGCTAGAATTACCGCCGTAAATAACAGAAGGGGAGCTTGTGTTACAGGCTGAGAGGAAGGTTAGGACCTTCGACCCATAACCTGATTTGGATAATGCCAACGTAGGGATGCCTGAATATAAAGGTGTTTGTGAGGAGTTACCCGATCAGAGCGGGGAACTTCTTTTTTATTTCCTTTCAAAAGAGAAGCCTCGATTCTGGAAAACATGCCTAAAAAGGCGGAAAGAGGTATTTTATGAGTACAGCAGTAAACGAAGGAAAAAGATTCACACCGGGACAGTGCCTGGAGCAGGTCCATGCAAAAACACCTTTGATCCACAACATCACGAATTATGTTACGGTCAACGATGTGGCCAATGCGCTTCTGGCCTGCGGAGGAAGTCCGATCATGTCCGATGAACCGAACGATGTCTTTGATATCACGACCATCTGCGGAGGCTTAAATATCAATATCGGTACGCTGAACGAACGTTCAATTGAAGCAATGTCGGTCGCAGGTTCCCGTGCCAGATCCCTGGGTCATGTGATCCTTCTGGATCCGGTCGGAGCCGGCGCAAGCACACTTCGCACAACGACCGCACAGATGATCGTGAATACGGCCCGCCCGAATGTCATCCGCGGAAATATCTCGGAGATCAAGACCCTTGCCAAGGGAACCGGAACGACGAAGGGAGTCGATGCGGATTCCGCAGATGCCGTAACGGAAGAGAATCTCGATGAGATGGTCAGATTCGTAAAAGCTTTTGCCAAGAAGGTAAATGCGGTCATCGCGATCACGGGTGCGATCGACCTCGTCGGTGATGCCGATGTCTGCTATGTTATCCGAAACGGAAGACCGGAAATGAGCCGTATTACCGGAA
This sequence comes from Clostridiales bacterium, assembly GCA_017428545.1. Classification (GTDB taxonomy): domain Bacteria; phylum Bacillota; class Clostridia; order Saccharofermentanales; family Saccharofermentanaceae; genus Scatonaster. The sequence continues at coordinate 166,435 of JAFRQR010000020.1, read as the reverse complement.
CCGGATGCCAGCTTTCCGCGGTGGCCACAGCTTATGCCGTTGCCAATCCTGAACACATGACGGATGCCGTTGCCGCGGCTGTTATGCTTATGGGTCTTGCAGGTGAGATCGGCTGGTCGCGTATGCAGGAAGGCGACGGAAACTCGACATACAGAAACAGGATCATCGACGCGATCTTCAATATGGACAGTAAGACGCTGGAAGAAGGTGCGAAGTATGAAATCAGATGAGCATCCGAAGATCTCCCGGGAAGCCCTGAAAAAGGCACTTCTTCTTTATGCGGTGACCGACCGCAGATGGACCGGAGAAAAGAACCTGTACCAGCAGGTAGAAGAAGCGATCGAAGGTGGAGCGACTTTCGTTCAGCTTCGCGAAAAGAACCTGTCGGAAAGTGCTTTTGAAAAGGAAGCGGTCGCGATACAGGAACTTTGCAGAAAACACGGGATCCCGTTTGTGGTCAATGACAATGTCGAGATCGCAAGAAGAATGGGCGCGGACGGCGTGCACGTCGGCCAGAGCGATATGGAAGCGGGCGATGTAAGAGCGCTTCTGGGACCGGATGCGATCCTGGGCGTTTCCGCGCAGACGGTCGAACAGGCCAAACTTGCGGAAGAACGGGGCGCAGATTATTTAGGCGTCGGCGCGGTGTTTCCGACCGGTTCGAAAGACGATGCCGTCGAAGTTCCGCATGAGACACTGAAGGCGATCTGCGAAGCGGTCAGTATCCCGGTCATCGCGATCGGCGGGATCAGCGCAGAGAATGTACATGAACTCTCTGGTTCGGGGATCTGCGGAATCGCCGTGATCTCGGCGATCTTCGGACAGAAAGATATAAAGCCGGCAACTGAAAAGCTTAAGAAAAAGACCGAAGAAATGGTAGGAAAATGAGCATGAAAACAGCCTTAACGATCGCAGGAAGTGACTGTTCCGGCGGCGCCGGGATCCAGGCGGATATCAAGACCATGACCATGAACGGCGTGTATGCCATGAGCTGTATCACGGCGCTTACGGCGCAGAATACTACCGGAGTTACGGGGATCATGGAAGTTGCCCCCGAGTTTCTGAAGCAACAGCTCGATGCCGTGTTTTCGGATATCTTCCCGGATGCCGTGAAGATCGGTATGGTTTCGTCTCCAAAACTGATCGAAGTCATTGCCGAAAGACTCACTTTTTATAAGGCGGAAAACATCGTGGTGGATCCCGTTATGGTTGCAACATCCGGTTCGAAGCTGATCTCGGACGATGCGGTTGAAGTTTTGGTCGACAAACTGATGCCTCTGGCTACCGTGATCACGCCGAATATCCCGGAAGCCGAGATCCTTTCCGGTATGAAGATCTCTTCGGAAGAGGATATGAAAGAAGCCGCAAAAAAGATCTCTGAAAAGATCAGTAAACACGGATCTTCAAAACCGGTGGCGGTATTAGTTAAGGGCGGACACAATATCTGCGATGCCAACGATATCCTGTATGACGGATCGGACGGATCTGTCACAGGCTATAAGGGGGAGAGGATCAACAATCCGAATACGCACGGAACGGGATGCACGCTGTCGTCTGCGATCGCATCTTTCCTTGCACAAGGAAAGGCCTTATCTGACAGCGTTTCGCTTGCAAAGACATATATTTCCGGAGCACTTCGGGCAGGACTTGATCTCGGGCACGGAAGCGGACCGCTGATGCATAACTACGCACTGTATGAAAAGGCATAAGTGCTTTTGGAAAAGAAAATCATAACGAAAAACAAAAAATCATAGAAATGAGGAAGAAAAAATGAGAGAGTACACGACACAAATGGATGCGGCAAGAAAGGGGATCATTACCCCGGAGATGAAGGCGGTCGCAAAGAAAGAATACAGGACAGAAGAGGAGATCCGTCAATGGGTCGCAGACGGTCAGGTCGCGATCTGTGCCAATAAGCTTCACACCTGTATCGATCCAAACGGTGTCGGCTCGATGCTCAGAACCAAGATCAACGTCAATCTCGGTGTATCCAAGGATTGCAAGGACTATGACATCGAAATGCAGAAGGTCATGGCGGCGGTCGATATGGGAGCCGAGGCGATCATGGACCTTTCTTCTCACGGAAATACACAGCCGTTTCGAAGAAAACTTACCAGCGAGTGTCCGGCCATGATCGGTACGGTTCCGGTCTATGACTCTGTCATTCATTACCAGAGAGACCTTGCGACACTGACGGCGCAGGACTTTATCGATGTGGTAAGACTTCATGCCGAAGACGGTGTGGACTTTGTAACTCTCCACTGCGGTATCACGAGAAAGACGATCGAGCAGATTAAGAAAGTGGGAAGAAAGATGAATATCGTTTCCCGCGGAGGATCTCTGGTATTTGCGTGGATGTGCATGACCGGGGAAGAGAACCCGTTCTATGAGCATTACGACGAGATCCTCGATATCTGTCGGGAGTACGATGTCACGATCTCCTTAGGCGATGCCTGCCGTCCGGGATGTCTTGCTGATTCTTCCGATGTCTGCCAGATCGAAGAACTCGTAAGACTCGGCGAACTGACACGCCGCGCGTGGGCAAAAGATGTGCAGGTCATGGTCGAGGGCCCCGGTCATATGGCCATGGACGAAATCGAAGCCAACATGAAGATCCAGCAGCGCATCTGCGGCGGCGCGCCATTTTATGTGCTCGGACCACTCGTTACCGATATCGCTCCGGGATATGACCATATTACATCTGCGATCGGCGGTGCGATCGCTGCCAAAGCCGGCGCGGCATTCCTCTGCTACGTAACTCCTGCCGAACACCTCGCTCTTCCGAACGTAGATGACGTTAAGCAGGGCATCATTGCCTCCCGCATCGCGGCACACGCGGCGGATATTGCAAAGAAAGTCCCGCATGCCAGAGACATCGATGACCGCATGGCGGATGCCAGAAGAAAGTTTGACTGGGAAGAGCAGTGGAACTGCGCGATCGATCCGGAGACGGCCAAAGCGATCCGTGATGACAGATCTCCGGAGATCGAGGAGAGCTGCTCCATGTGCGGAAAATTCTGTGCGGTAAGATCCATGAATAAGGCATTGGCTGGAGAATATATCGATATCCTGTAATCGTTTCGACCTTGGTGATCACATCTTCCGGGAAAAATAACACTTTTCAATTATCATTTATCTGATTCCGTTAAAAAATCCGGCTTGACATGTTAACACATGCTAACTATAATGTGTGATGGTTAGTTACGACTAACCATATTTAATAAACACAAGTTAGTTTAAGCTAACAGAAAATGAGGAGGGAACAATGATGCCTCTGGTATTTTCGGAACCGGGTGAAACGCAGATCATTAAGAAGATCGGCGGGAATCCCGAAGTAAAACAACATCTGGCGGATCTGGGCTTTAATGTCGGCGGCGAAGTAAGTGTCGTCAGCATGCTCGGAGGCAACCTGATCGTCAAGGTCAAGGAGAGCCGGGTGGCGGTCAGCGAAGAACTGGCAAGAAAAATCATGGTGTGAAAAAGGAGGGGAGATAAATTGAGAACACTGAGAGATGCAAAAGTCGGAGAAACCTGTACGGTAGTCAAGCTTCACGGCGAAGGTGCAGTAAAGCGCAGAATTATGGATATGGGTATTACGAAGAGAACCATCGTATATGTCCGTAAGGTCGCACCACTGGGCGATCCGATCGAAGTGACCGTAAGAAACTATGAGCTTTCACTGCGTAAGGCGGATGCCGAAATGATCGAAGTAGAGTACTACAGGAAGGAAGATGAGAAATGAGTCTGCGAATTGCACTTGCAGGTAACCCGAACAGCGGTAAAACAACGCTTTTTAATGCTTTGACCGGTGCGAACCAGTTTGTCGGTAACTGGCCGGGTGTAACTGTTGAGAAAAAAGAAGGTAAATTGAAGAAACACGACGACGTGGTCATCACGGACCTGCCGGGTATTTATTCCCTGTCGCCGTATACACTGGAAGAAGTAGTTGCAAGAAACTACCTGATCGGCGAGCGTCCGGATGCGATCCTGAACATCGTTGACGGTACCAACCTTGAGAGAAACCTCTACCTTACCACACAGCTCACTGAGCTTGGTATCCCGGTAGTCATGGCCATCAACATGATGGATATCGTCAAGAAAAACGGCGATCAGATCAACACAGCTGAACTCGAGCGCCAGCTCGGCTGCAAAGTTGTTGACATCTCCGCTCTTAAGGGCGACGGTGTTATGGAAGCGGCAGAAGCTGCAATCGATGCGGCAAAGAACACAAAGACGATCCCGCAGCACAGTTTCTCCGGTCCGGTCGAGCACGCACTTGCTCATATTGAGGAAGCAGTTGTGCACGATATGCCGGAAGAACAGCAGAGATGGTACGCCATCAAGGTGTTCGAGCGTGATGATAAAGTCATGGAGCAGCTCAAGCTTTCCGAAGAGAAGATGTCTCATATCGAAAGTGATATTAAGGCTGCGGAAAAAGAACTCGACGATGATTCCGAGAGTATCATTACCAATGAGAGATATATCTACATTGCCGAGGTCATCAAGTCCTGCTACAAGAAGAAATCCGCAGGCAAACTGACTACTTCGGATAAGATCGATAAGATCGTTACCAACCGTTGGCTCGGTCTTCCGATCTTCGCTCTGGTCATGTGGCTTGTTTACTATATTGCCATGGTCAGTGTCGGAGCGATTTGTACTGACTTTACCAATGATAAGATCTTCGGCGACGGCTTCCATCTCTTCGGAAAAGACGGCGGTTATGCAGAAGTTGCTGAACAATGGAGTGATGCTTCCGCCATCGTAGAAGGCTATGAGGCCTATGTGGAAGAAAACGGTGCTGCTCCGGAAGGTGAATTTACCTACGAAGTTGAAGATGAAGAGACCCTCGAGATCTCCGAAGAGACAGCAACGGTTGAAGAATATGAAGAAGCAGTAAAGACCTTAGAGGAAATGGGTGACGAACCGGATCCGGCTGATTACGGTACATTCGTTCCGAGTATCCCGATGCTGGTTGAAGAAGGCCTCGACAAGGCAGGCGCTGCAGAGTGGCTGAAAGGCCTCATCTTGGATGGTATCGTGGCAGGTGTCGGCGCAGTTCTCGGATTCGTGCCGCAGATGCTCGTACTGTTCCTGCTCCTGGCGTTCCTCGAAGCATGCGGTTATATGGCCCGTATTGCATTCGTTCTCGACCGTATCTTCAGAAAGTTCGGTTTTTCCGGTAAGTCTTTCATCCCGATGCTCGTCGGTGTCGGATGCGGTGTTCCGGGTGTCATGGCTTCCCGTACTATTGAAAATGAGCGTGACCGCCGAATGACGATCATGACAACGACATTTATCCCCTGCGGAGCGAAAGTTCCGTTCATCGCTATGATCGCAGGTGCCCTGTTCGGCGGTTCTGCATGGGTATCCACCGGTGCGTACTTTATCGGTATGGCCGCGATCATTATCTCCGGTATCATGCTGAAGAAGACGAAGATGTTTGCCGGTAATCCTGCTCCGTTCGTTATGGAACTTCCGGCATACCACTGGCCGACACTCGGTAACGTTCTCCGTTCCATGTGGGAGCGCGGCTGGTCCTTCATTAAGAAGGCCGGAACCATCATCCTCCTTTCCACGATCGTGGTTTGGTTCACATCCCGCTTCGGCTTCCTGGACGGCGACTTCAAGATGCTTGCTGAAGAAGAACTCGAGTTCTCCCTCCTTGCGAAACTCGGAAACGCTATCGCATGGATCTTTGCTCCTCTGGGCTGGGGCAACTGGCAGGCAGCTGTTGCTTCCATCACAGGCCTTGTCGCTAAAGAGAACATCGTCGGTACGATGGGTATCCTCTATGGCGGCGGAGAGCTCTCCACCTGGCAGGCACTGGCTGCAGCATTCACAAGTGTTGCCGGCTTCTCCTTCCTCGTATTCAATCTCCTCTGTGCTCCGTGCTTCGCAGCGATCGGTGCCATCAAGCGTGAGATGAACAATGCGAAGTGGACATGGTTCGCCATCGGTTACCAGTGCGGATTCGCTTATGTGATCGCTCTGATGATCAACCAGTTCGGACTTCTGTTCACAGGTGACGTCAATGTCATCGGTCTGATCTTTGCGATCGCACTTCTGGCCGGCATGTTCTATATGCTGTTCATCAAGAAGTATAAGGAAGCAGATAAACTGACTTCGAAAGATCTTAAGGAGAAGGCGATGTCAAAATGATCTCGTGGGTCATGGATAATCTTGGTACGATCGTGATCTCTCTTATCCTGCTGGCTCTTGTAGCCGGTATCATCTGGAGCGAGTGGCGGGGTAAGAAGCAAGGAAGATCCTCCTGTGGCGGCAATTGCAGCCACTGTGCCATGGGTTGTTCTTGCCATCCGGATCAAGCCAAAAAGAAGAAAACATAGTCCCTCCAAAAGTGAGAATATATGGTAAAGGCTGTCTCAGCGGTTTATTCCGGGAGACAGCCTTTTTTTGAAAAGAAGTATTGACAAGTGCAAATAAGTTGCATACAATATAATTGCATCAAATAAAAGAAGGTGTCCAAAATGAAGTACGATTATCGTGAAGCAATGAAACTTTCCAATCAGCTTTGTTTTCCGCTTTATGCAGCCTCAAGAAATGTGATCGGCCGGTACACGCCGTATCTGAATGAACTGGGACTGACGTACACCCAGTATCTTGTTTTCCTGGTACTCTGGGAGAAAGACGGGATAACGGTCAGTGAGATCTGCGAGAGACTGAAACTGGACAGCGGTACGGTATCTCCGCTTCTGAAAAAACTTCAGAAGGCAGGCTATATCCGGAAAGTTCGAAGTGAAGCGGATGACCGTGTGGTGGAGATCACGCTTACGGAAGAGGGAAGAGCCCTTCAGGAGAAGGCAAAAGATGTTCCGCTGAAAGTGGCATCCTGCATCGAACTTGCACCTGAAAAAGCGAAAATGCTCTACGAACTTCTTTATGAGTTATTAGATGCACAGAATAAGAAAAATACAGGAGGAGAATCAGTATGAAAACAGTGTATGATTTTGCGGTAAAAGACAGAAACGGTAAGGAAGTCAGCCTCTCTGAGTATAAGGGAAAGGTGCTCCTGATCGTCAATACAGCGACCGGCTGCGGCTTTACTCCGCACTATGATCCTCTCGAGGCCATGTATAAGGAAATGAAGGATCAGGGATTTGAGATCCTGGACTTTCCCTGCAATCAGTTTGCCAACCAGGCTCCCGGCAGCGACGATGAGATCCACGAGTTTTGCACAATGAAGTTCGGAACCGAGTTCCCGCAGTTTGCCAAGATCGACGTTAACGGCGAGACCGCAGATCCGCTGTTTGCATATCTGGCTACAGAGAAGCCTTTCGAGGGATTCGGCAAGGGCTTAAAGATCAAGATGCTCGAGAAATTCTCGAACATGAACAATAAGACCTTCGGCGACAAGGCGTATATCAGATGGAATTTCACCAAGTTCCTTATCGACCGCGAGGGAAAGGTAATTGCAAGATTCGAGCCTACCAAAGATATGGATGAGGTCAAAGAAGCGGTAAAAGCTGCTCTGTAACAGTATCCTGAGCCAACTGCGCCGGCAAAAGCACCTTTCTTTTAAAGTGTGATCTTGCCGGCGTTTTGGTAAACTTTTTACATAAGATTTGATACGGAGATGACAATATGGGGAAAAACGAAATGTCCCGTGAAAAAAAGATCATCCGGACCAGTGTAATCGGTATCGTAGCCAATGTTTTTCTGGCGTCTTTTAAGGCGGTGATCGGCCTTTTGACGAATTCTATCGCGATCGTTCTGGATGCCGTCAATAATATATCTGATGCGGGAAGCTCCCTGATCACGATCATCGGAACGAAGCTTGCGGGAAAAGAACCTGACAAGAAACACCCGTTTGGATACGGCAGGATCGAATACCTAAGCGCGATGATCATCTCCGTGATCGTTCTTTATGCCGGATTTACTTCCTTTGTGGAATCCGTAAAGCAGATCATTCATCCGAAAACTCCCGACTACTCAATCATTTCTCTGATCATTATCGCAGTTGCGGTTGTCGTAAAGATCGTTCTCGGCCGCTATGTGAAAGCGGTGGGGAAGAAAGTGAACTCGGATTCGCTGGTAAATTCCGGAGAAGATGCGACTCTTGACTCCGTGATCTCCGCTTCGACCCTGGTTGCCGCCGTGATCTTCATGCGTTTCGATGTATCGATCGAAGCCTGGCTCGGTGCGGTCATCTCTATCGTTATCATCAAGGCAGGTATCGAGATGCTCCGCGATACGATCTCCCAGATCCTTGGCGAGCGGAATGACCAGGAACTGGTCAAGAATATCAAGAAAACGGTCGTTGCTTTTCCGGGCGTACAGGGAGCCTATGATCTCGTCCTCAACAATTACGGTCCCGACAGATGGAACGGATCGATCCATATTGAAGTCCCGGATACATATTCCGCGGATCAGCTGGACCAGCTCCTCCGAGAGATCCAGATCGAAGTCCTGAAAGAACACAATGTCATCCTGACGGCGATCGGAGTTTACTCGACAAACACAAAAGATGAGGAAGTGATCCGGACCAGGACTGAGGTCAGCAGGATCGTCCTGGCCCATGAATATGTCAAGCAGATCCACGGATTTTATCTGGTGAAAGAGAAGAAGATGATCCGCTTCGATATCGTAGTCAGCTTTGATGCAAAGGACAGAAAAGCCGTATATTCGGAAGTGGTCGCCGATGTTGCCAAAGCATTCCCGGGCTATGAGCTGCAGGTCGCCATGGACACAGATTACTCGGAAGAGTGAATAACTAACATGAAAAAATAACCCCTGAGGCTGATCTGCTTCAGGGGTTATTGCTTTAATCGATTTTCTTCGCTTCCCGTAAGTGCTTCTTGATCTTGGTGAAAGTCTTTTCACTGATGTCGTGCTCGATGCGGCAGGCATCTTCAGCAGCGGTTTTCTCGTCAACTCCGAGATACATCAGGGCTTCTGTCAGTACGCGGTGGCGTTCATAGATCTTCTTGGCGAGTTTGGAGCCTTCCTCGGTCAGATGGATCGCACCGTCTTCATCGACCGTGATAAACTCTTTATTCTTCAGGATCCCCATAGCGCGGCTGACGCTCGGCTTGCTGAGATCCATCTCACGTGCAATATCGATCGAGCGCACATTACCATTACGCTTTTTTAAGATGAGGATCGTTTCCAGATAATCTTCGCCAGATTCATATAGTCCATTCATATGCGTTCTCCTTTATTGCTGATAGAACAATTATACTTCAAAAATCCATAGTTAAACAAAGAAATTGTCTGAGGAGGGCATATTCTCGCTCAGACATTTCTTGTAGACCAATATTGGAGGGTTGGTTTTTTAGTAATTATTTCAGGCGGAAAGGGCTGCGCCTAAAGCCTTACAAGCTTCGTTTGCTGTATCGTCGGGGGACTCATTGCAGATGACGCCGTCCGCTGCAAGAATGGCTCCGGCCTGCTTGCTTCTTTCTTCCCAGTTTCTCATCCACTCGCCGTCGCCCCAGCCATAGGACCCGAAAAGACCGATCTTCTTGCCTGAAAGAACACCTTTCTGCTCGAGGTCAGTAAACATCGGATCAAATTCGGATTCTTCGAGGACTTCTGCACCCATAGCCGGGCATCCGAAAGCGATGGCATCGAACTCCGAGGCCTTATCAGAATTGAATTCGGAAGAGCTGAAGCGGATCACTTCGGCACCGGATGCCTTGGCACCTGCCTCAACAGCATCAGCCATAGACTCAGTGTTTCCTGTTCCACTCCAGTATACAATTGCGATTTTACTCATAATGAAATTCCTTTCTGGTTATTCTTTTCTTATATACAGACCGGGAAGAGTTCCCCGGAAACTGTCAGATCGATTATGCGGCTACTGCCAGCTGCTCGATAGAAGCGCCCTGAGTAAGACGCTTTCTGTAGTTTTTGGTGCATTGTTCATACTTTCTGAAAAGCGCCTGTGCTTTTTCCGGTTCATGATAGACTTTCCAGCATCCGCCTACACACGAACGGCAGCGGCTCTTGCAGTGAGGGTTTTCGATGAACCCTTTTACGTCTTCCGGAGGATACCCGAGAAAGAGCCCGATCTCATGAGGAAATGCCCCTTCTTTCCTGACCCTTTGGATCAGATGTACAAGACACCTGGAAGGAAGGGATGACGTGTATCCGAACTCTTTAAGAAGAGAAGCGCATCTTTTATCACAGAGGTCCCTTTTCAGGTAGCATGGCCGGTACAGATAAAGAAGAGAATAACCATCTGTTGTCTTCAGTGGAAGCAGAAGAAGGCCCTTGCCATAGAAGATCCGGTTGATCTTTTGGACTTCGCGCTTGATAAGAGCGGGATCTTCGCCCTGTATGGAAAACAGGCTTCCTGTTTTTATTCCGGCCAGAGTGGGTGAGCACTGATCGACCAGATATCGTTCCAACATGAATAAAATCTCTCCTTAAACATTGATCCTGATGAACTCGGTAATCTATCACGATCGGTGTTGTATTAATGTTGTAGTTAGCAAACGCTAACTAGAAACAAGAAAAATATAACAATAAGATAACAGTATGTCAAGCCCTAAATTGAAGCCTCTTAAGAAATTTGAAAAATAACTGTTGACATCCCGTTAGTCATCTGATAATATCATTAGCAGTTAGCAAGCGCTAACTAGTTTGTGTTCTATGTCATACTTATACCGGTCCGGGGGTCCTGATATTTTTCTCGCAGAAGACCAACTCCCCTTTCGCACTTCTCCTTGAAATGCCCCGGACAGGAAGTTGCCGTTAAATAGGCTGTTTTGCGAAAACAGCAGAAGGCAATCTTTAGGTATAATCCTTAAAAAGGGCGGCAACAATACCTCGTTGCCGCCCTTGTCTTTTTCCAAACATCGTTATTCGATGCCTTTCAGTGTCTCGACCATATCGAGCTTTTTGATGCGTTTGTTGAACATGTAACTTACCAGAACCGATACGATCATGACAAAAAGACCGGAAACGAGATAAGTTAAGAACCCGGCGGACACAGGATAGTCCATGCTGTCTCCGTTACTGTCGAACATATACTGGAGCATGATCTTTCCGAAAGGAGCCCCGAGGAAGAGTCCGACAATGGACAGCCAGAGATTCTGAAGTGAGAGGAGCTTTCTGATCTTCTTTGTCGTAAAGCCCAGTACTTTTAACGTGGCGAATTCCTTTACCCTTTCGTGGAAGGAAAGGTTTCCGCAGTTATAGAGCACCACGATCGGAAGGACAGTCGCGAATGCCACGAAAACGAAGAGCATGGCATAAATCATCTCCATCATGATGTCAAAGCTCTCTTTCAGGTCCTTGTCATCGTGAACCGCGAGGATCCCGGGCTGATCTTCGAATGCTGCTTCTTCAGAAGAAGTATAGAGAATGTTCGGAAGATAGGCGGCGCCGGTCTTTTCGTAGTCATCGCGGAGCATGGTCACACCGGAGAAATTCGGGTGACGGTTGATAAGACCTACTTTGGATTCGTACCAGGTGTTTTTCTCATAGAGGTGCCAGTAGATCGTATCCCCTTCGTGAATGTCCAAAGAACGTGCCAGCTTCATGGTAATGGCACAGGTTCCCGGAGCAAGCTCGGCGAGGTCGCGGTTTTTGTCGGTAAGACGATAGTAGTCTGCTCCTTCCGTAACCATCAGGGAAGTGGTCTTTTTCTTCGAAGAATCCGCATGCGGCTCCTTAGCGATCTCGATCGCGGAAGTCTGGATCAGTTCCCCACCGTATTCTTTCTTATATTCCTCTGCCAGATCCAAAGTGATATCATCCGAGAAGTCGATCTCGTTTTTGAAATTCTGGATCTTATCAAACGTCCAGGAAGAAGCATCCTGAATCGTGGTGATCGAGGCCATGGCCGCCACCATGATCATCATGCCGGCAGCAGTTCCAAAGACACCCATAAAAGAGCGGAGCTTGCTTCTGGTAATATCTCTCAGGTTATACTGGGTCGAGAACCCGAACTTGTTCCAGAAAGGAAGCTTCTCCAGAACAATGGCTTTGCCGGATTTCGGAGATGCCGGACGAAGACTTTCGGCCGGATGGACATTCATGACTTTCCTGCAGCTGAGGTAGGTGGCAAGCGTGCAGCAAGAAACGATCAGAATGACTACCAGAAGGAAAGACGCATCCATTTCCACCGTCCAGCCGGGGATCAGATACCAGGAACGGAAGATCACGGCGATGCCTTCACCGAAGAGATAGGTGCCGACAAAAAGGCCGACGATCGAACCGAGAAGAGAAACGATAAAGCTGTAGCTCAGGTAGTGAAGAATGATCTTTCTTTTCTTCATGCCCAGTGCCCGAAGAGTACCGATCTGGGTGCGCTGGTTGGCGATCATACGGTTCATGGTCGTCATAATGACCAGTAAAGCGATCGCCAGGAATACCACAGGAAAAGTAATGGCGAACTGGTCATGCTGGGCAAGTTCGTCTTTCATGATGCGGATGCCGGGCATATCGTCACGGTCGCAGAGTACGGCATAGTTCCCGTGAAGCGCTTCATTCAGTGAGGACTCTAAAGACTTCACATCACTTCGGTTTGTGGTGAATATCAGTTCATTGAAAGGAATGCCGCCGAGGATAGAACTGAAGGATTCGCTTAACCCGGAAACAGGCATGTAGATCACCGCGATATTCTTTGCAACGATGTCCAGATCTTTATCTGCCTTCAGATACTGATACTCCGGAGAGACGATGGTGCCTTCGATCTTCTTCGTCACGATCCTGCCATAGGCAGAAAAGGAAAAAGCATCGCCAACCTTCAGATCCCATTCTTTAGCGAATGATTCGGAGATCCAGATACCGTCTTTTGAGGAAAGATCCAGTTCCTTACCGTTAACATAGTAGGGCTTAGAAACCAGATCCTCTTCGAGGCCATAGACCTCCAGTTGGGCCTGATCAAAGCCTTCTGCGGTTGCCGCGAAGTGAAGGCGTCTCTGCGCAGAAGTGATGTCAGGAAGTGCTTTTACCGAAGAAAGATCTTCCGGGGAAAAGCCTTCACTGAAGATCCAGCCGTCCGCACAATTCGTCGCCTCGCGCAGATCCTCCAGCTTGTTATAGGCACTGATGTTGCTGGCCTTCATGCAGGCAAAAAGCGAAACGGCCAGAAATGAGAGGATAAAGAGAGAAAGGAACTGACCGAGATTCTTTCTGATCTCTCTTGTCATTTTACGTACAAGCATTACCATTCCACCTCCCGGATCGGAACCGGCGATTCGTTGATGCGGATCTCACGGATCTTGCCGTTTTTCATGCGGATGACTTTATCTGCACATTTTGCGATATCGGCATTATGGGTAACCAGAATGACGGTTTTCCCTTTCTTTCGGGAAAGGTCGGAAAGAAGTTCCAAAACGATCACGCCGGTCTCGGAATCAAGAGCACCTGTCGGTTCGTCTCCAAGGATGATCTTCGGATCTTTGGCCAGAGCTCTTGCGATCGAGACACGCTGCTGCTCACCGCCGGACATTTGCGACGGAAACTTCTTCGCGTGATCGGAAAGGCCCACCGCGCTGAGCATCTCCATAGGATCAGGACCGGACTTGACGATGTTCTTCACAAGTGAAACATTTTCGATCGCGGTGAGGGAAGGGAGGAGGTTATAAAACTGGAAGATAAATCCGATCGTGCCGGCACGATATTCCGAAAGTTCTTTATCGTTCATCTTCGAGACCTCCTGGCCGGCCACCGTGATGGTGCCGGAGGTCGGTGTATCCATTCCGCCCAGCATATTCAGGACCGTGGATTTTCCTGCGCCGGACTGCCCGAGTATGACGACGAATTCACCTTCATCGATGGTAAAGTTGACATCGTTATTGGCCAGCTGGATCGCTTCGCCCTGCCCGTATTGTTTCGTGACATTTTTAAATTCGACGATTGTGTTTCCCATTTTTTCTCGTCTCCTATGTGTGTTATATAAGAATAATAGTAAGCCCTTGCTAACCGTCCTCATTCTACGCTCGGCCTGGAAACAGGTCAATACAAAAATTGAGAAATATCTCAACTTTGTGCAAGGTGAATAAAAAGGGGCTATGGTTTATTGTGAAAATTGAGAAAAGTCTCAATATTTGCTTGCAACAAATCAAATATGTGTTTTAATGAATATGGGTAGTTATCTGATAGATAAGGAGAGGTCGTTCCATGGCGAAGGAAAAGCCGGAAAAGAAGAATACGCCGAAGAACGCGGCAAAGAAGAGTGATGCTGTGTCTAAAAAGAACGCTGCCGCGGTCAGAACGACAGCCAAGAAGGCATCGCCTGCGGCAAAGCCTATGGCGGTGCCGAAGCAGAAACGCTCCATCGAGACGCGTCTGAAGATCTTAAGTGTCGGCGGAGACCTGATCCTTCAAAAGGGCTACCACAACATTACGGCAGACGACATTGCCAAAGCAGCAGGTCTCTCCACCGGGATCGTCTACCACTATTTCCGTGACAAGAAAGATATCCTGATCCAGGCACTGCAAATGGCGGCGGATCAGCTGATGGGAGATGTCACCCGTTTCTACCACGAAGCCGAAAAAGGAGACAAAGGCCTCGAGTTCGATGCTTTTGCCGAGAAAACACTGGACTACTTACTGGAATATCACCAACGGAATTGGGCCGTGCACGAAGAGCTGGAAGCTCTATATCACACGGATGCGGATATCGCGGAAGTCTCCGACGGCTTCTGGCAGAACATGTATGAGAAGATGGAGCAGGTGTTCCTTCTGAAGGGCGCCAATCCGGACAAAAGCGCCGAGAACGTCCGCATGGCGGTCAACTATATAGAGTGCTTCTGCCATACCTATATGCATCCCATCGATCCCAAACTGGACCAGACCTATATGCGAAAGAAGACCATCGAGATCGTAAAGAAACTGATCTTCGGGTGATATAGCCCTCATTTCTTTTTCTTAGGTAGAGGAAGCTCCGGATACATCGCTTCCAGAAGTTCACTCAGAAACTCCTTATTCTCCACGTCATCTACAAGAAGCATTTCTTTTGCTCCCTCATAAGGAAGCTCCAGCTCCGCATCCGGCATCATCTCCTGCGAAGACTTCGTCAACTTCACAAGGAAACGGTCGTCGTAAATGCCGCCGACGATCTTGCCGCCATAGTAGAGGATGTATTCGCCCATCATAGCGCGGTACGAGATGCCCTCCAGTTCAGAAAGTTGCTCCAAAATAAAATCCAGGTATTCTTTACTCGATGCCATGTGTGCCTCCCAATTTCCGGTCTTCCCGCAATAGACTGAACATCTGGATGTCTACGAAATCGCCGCGGCACATCTCGTGTTTCCGGAGGGTGCCTTCGTACTGGAACCCAAGCTTCTCGAGAAGGGCGCGGGAGCCGGTGTTCGGCGGTTCGACCATCGCCTCGATGCGGTTCACATCCGAGCATCCGAATGCGTGATCAATGATCAGTGAAAGCGCTTCTGTCATGATTCCTTTCTGCCAGTAGTCACGGTTCAGATCGTAGCCGACCTCGATACGTTTATCGTACTCAGACAGAGCATGAAATCCACATGTGCCGATGAGTTTTCCGCTTTCTTTCAGGACGATGCCCCAGCGCATGCTCCAATGTTTGGTCAGCGCTTCCTCATATTCACGGATCATGGTTTCCGCCTCAGTGCTTTTCTCGAAGGGGAAACGGTCCGCAAAATAGAGCATGACCTCTTTATTTGAGTAGATCTCGAACACATCGTCCAGATCCTGCATCGTGATCCGACGGAGAAGGAGTCTGCTGGATTCCAGTTCGTGATAATTTGTGAATAATTCGTCTGTCATTTATATATCCTTTCAACCACATCACATATATATCCATGCGACGTGATCATCTTGTGAAAACCATTATAGCATGATGGGTTTCCGTCTAGAAAAACAAGATAATTTAATGGGGATTATCAAAACCGGATTTTTGCTTTTTAATGATTATAGGGAGCTGGTGCTATTAAGGTGTCAGTAAGAATAAATGGATACAAGGAGTACAGGATTATGAGAGTTTTGGTATTAAACGGCAGCCCGAAAAAGAAGAGCGATACGTATCGCCTGACAGATGCTTTTCTCAAGGGATTAAACAAAGAGCAGAACCACGAAGTGGAAGTGATCAATGTCATCGAAAAGAACATTGCTCCGTGTCAGGGATGCTTCGGCTGCTGGCAGAAACAGGACGGTCACTGTGTGATCCCGGATGACCAAAATGCGATCCTGGATCTCTATGTAAAAGCAGACGTGATCATCTGGAGCTTCCCGCTTTACTGCTATGCCATGCCGTCTCATCTGAAAGCTTTACTGGATCGTACGATCCCGCTTGTAAAGATGAAAATGGTAGAAGAAAAGGACGGTACCGTTCATCACGAAGCACTGGCTGATTTTTCCAAGATCCACACGCTGGTCATCTGCGGCTGCGGTTTCCCGGATTGGGAAGGAAACTTCGACGGCTTAAAAGAGATGTGCAAGCACTGCTTCCCGGGACACGATATCGTATGCGTACCGGAAACACCGATGCTGAATATTCCAGCGGCATCACCTGTTGCCGAGCCGCTCCTTGCCCGCTTTGAAGCCGCCGGCGAAGAGTATGCAAAAGCACTTACCCTTTCACCCGAGACGATCGCTTCTCTGGAAGTGCCGATGATCCCGAAAGAGATGTATATCCAGAACGTGAATGCGATGTAAGTAATACGTCATATATTGCGCTATACGTAAAAATCCATGAAGTGGTCAATGTAAAGGGTATTTACATTGACCACTTTATTGACTTTTCAGATTTTCTTCTGTAGCCACAAAAGGTCATACCAGCGGTCGAATTTCTTGCCGATGTCTTTCATGTGCGCAACTTTTTCATAGCCCATGTGCTTGTGATAATTGAAACTGTCGTGAGTGAGGTATTCGTCCTCTTCCTCAGAAAAAGCAACTCCGGCCAGCAGGTTAATGATGCCTTGCTCCTTCAGGAGCTTTTCAAGTTCACGATAGAGAAGAGAGCCGATGCCTTGTCTTCTGTAATCTTTATCCAGATAGATGGAGTTGGCCACTGACCAGGCATAGGCTTCGCGGCAACTATACGGACTGGCGTACGTGTATCCGACAATAAGACCGTCTTTTTCTGCGACCAGATACGGGTACTTTCCCATAATCTTTTTCATACGTTCCTGAAACTCGGCGACAGTCGGGACTTCATATTCAAAAGAGACTGCGGTATTGAGGACATAGTGCGAGTAGATCTCGACAAGTCTTTCTGCATCTTCTAATTTGGCTTCTCTTATTGTAATCATTGAATCTCCTCGTTTCATTAGTAATTCTTTTCTTATGTTTGTGAACAAGTGCAGCATTCCTCATCTTTTCTGCATGCTTCGTTATAGATCTTTAGCGCTTCCAGGACTTTCTCCTGCTCCGTCTTGCTCATTCGTGAGAAGACCTTTTTATAAGCCGCATTCATGTCGTTTTCGATCTTTTCAAACCTTGACTGTCCCGCATCGGTCAGAGTCAATACCACACAACGGCGGTCGGATTTCGAAGGCTCCCTAACCACATAGCCTTTCTGAACAAGTTCTTCGATACTCCGGCTGATGCCGCTTTTATCGAGGTGGAGTTGCTTGGCCAGGTCTTTGATGCATAAACCGGGGTTCCGTCCGATTTCTACGACCAAAAAGCACTGGGACTCGTTTACACTGCATTGGCAGCAGTCACTTCGGTTTATGTTTTCCAGATGGCATTCCAGTTCACGGGTCAACTCTCGAAACTGTTTTACTTTGTCCATTTTGTATCTCCTTTTCTTTGCCGATCCGCTTCGTTTGAATAGATGATGACCGCAACAGTTGCGAAAGTCAACTAATTTTCCGAAAAAGTTTACAGGGAATATCTTCATAAGAAAAAACCTTGGAACCATCTCTGATTCCAAGGTTTTGTGTGAGTACCTCTATCGTGACGATTTCGTGTGAAATCAGAGCGACTGCTTCAGGATCTCGCGGACCTCGTCTTTGGAAAGGACTTTGTAGCCGCCTTCGAGGATGAGGGTGCCTTCCGTGATACCGTCGATCATGTCCTCGGTTGCCCCAAGTTCCGAGATGTTGAGCGAAACACCGATCTTCTTCATCCAGTCTTCCATGGCAGAAAGGCCTTCCAATGCTACCTGTTCGTCGGTCTTTCCTTCAGAAGAAACATTCCATACTTCCTCGGCGAATCTCTTAAATTTTTTGACACCGTAAGGAAGGATGTAGCGGTAGTAGGGGAGGGAGACGGCTGCCAGGGTCATACCGTGCGTGGCGTCTGTGTACGCGCCGACGGACTGGCCGATCATGTGCACCATCCAGTCAGTGCTTTTACCACGGGAAATCAATGTATTCAATGCCCAGGTGGCGGTCCACATGATGTTGGATCTCGCCTCGTAGTCTTCCGGGTCCTCGATGGCGATGAGGGAACTGTGGATCAGGGACTTCATGAGAGCCTCCGCAAGATAGTCGCTGGTGTTGTCGTCTTCGCCTGAAAAGTACTGTTCGCAGATGTGGTTAAGGATATCGTAGATGCCTGCCACCATCTGGCGCTTCGGAAGAGAGAAGGTGAACTTCGGATTCAGGATCGAGAACTTCGGCATCACTTCCTCGCCGAAAACGTGACCGATCTTCAGTTTCTGTTCGTGGTTCGTGATGACGGATCCGGCATTCATCTCGGAGCCGGTCCCGGCCATGGTCAGGATGCAGCCGACAGGAACGATCTCGCATGTGGGCTCTTCGAACCGGATGTAGTATTTGTCCCATGGATCTTCGTCGCAGTGCACGGAGACGGATACGGCCTTGGCATAGTCGCAGCAGGAACCGCCGCCTACGGCCAGAAGAAGATCTACATTATTGTCTTGTGCGATCTTTATGCCTTCGCGAAGTTTTTCAATTGTCGGATTCGGCATGACGCCTGCATCTTCAATGATGTTCTTCCCGTTGTCTTTCAGGATCTTCACGATCTGATCGTAGATCCCGTTTCTCTTGATGGAGCCGCCGCCATAGATGAGTTGGATGTTCTTTCCGTACTTCGGAAGCTCCTCATTAAGATACGAAAGTGAGTCATCTCCGAAGTAGAGTTTGGTTGCGTTCTTGTAGCTGAAATTACCTAACATTGCTTTTCCTCCTTGCATTTTGCTTTGTTATGTTTAACATTGTTACAAATATTGATTTATCAGGCTATATGCCATATAGGCGAGATTGACGTTAAAATCATTTTTGGATGGACGTGATTAAGTCTTCGTTCACTCCATGCAGAGCGTGATGGTCACATCTCCGTTGGAAAGAAGCTCCGTCATCTCGTCTTCGGATAGATCGATCTTTCCAAGGCGGGTATAGGACCAGGAATTGGAACCGTAGAAGATGACGATCTGGTCTCCCGAATAGAGAACGATATCGCCGGATGAAGTAGTGGTCTGGGCATCATTTCTTGAAATGCTTTGTCCGATCGGACCCACCTGCTCAAATCCACCGTACATGGACATCTCGATAGTAAGACTATCCTTCGCAAGTGCTTTTAGATCAGAAACGGAATCATTATCTTCCCAGGTTACGGGAACTTTAGTATCTCCGATTTTCAGTACCATGATTTTCTCCTTTGCTGTTTCCGCTGAGGTTTCAGAGTCTGTTGCTTCCGACTTGGAAGTTGTGGCAGATTCTGTTGGTGTGACTTCCTTAGTTGTTGCTTCGGTGGCTATCGTCGTGCTCTCCGCCGATGCTTCCGTAAAAGCACTTGTCCCTGTCGTTTCCGCTTTCCCTGCACATCCACTCATACAGATTGCAGAAGATAAAAGCAGGATCAATATTCTGTTCTTCATGTCCGATCAACCTTCCTTCCTTTTGGCCGATTCGCCAGTTGATATGTTCATTCTACAACTTGGAGTTAACTCCAAGTCAAGAGGTGATTTTCTACTGATCTAAATGATATAATTTATTCATTCGAGGCATCTCTCGGAAGATCCTATCCGCCTATAAAAACATGATTAAGGAGAATCGCATGGGAACCTGGAGTGCAAGTATAACAGGAAATGACACCGCGCTCGATATGATCGAGGAATACAGGATTGCGTTTTCCTACTTCAGTGTGGAAGAAGGACTGCAGAAATTGGATCATTTTGTCAGACAGAACTTTGATGAATCCGATGAAGATGAATGGTGTGCCTATTTCTATTCCCTGGCTGATTATATGTGGAAACACGGTATCCTTACTGATGAGATCCGCGATAAAGCAATTCAGATGGTGGATTCTGGTTTTGGCATGGCTGCATGGAATGAAGCGGGACAGAGTATCGCAAATAAAAGGCGAAAAGAACTTGCCAAATTCCGAGACAGGATTTCATCTCCGCAATGTGCGCCCAAGACGATCAAGAAACCAGATAATATCTGTACGGACGATATCTTTGAAAATGGAGAAATGATCGCTATTCAGTTAAAAACGGCCGGGAAGCATTTCCTGCCGGGGGATAACTGTGATCCGATGACAGATGAGGAATTTGCATCTTGCGATAAGAAGTATGTAGTTATCCAGAAGATTCATTCGATCGAACAGCATTTTAGCGGCGTTATGCCCGAGCTATGCGACAGGACAGCTGTATTTTTCCTCTTTAAAGGCATGTACGATTCTCCGGAAGATATCGATATAACGAAGCTGGAAGCAGCGGATTTCAAATCCGATAGATTAAGAGGCGCGCCATATTTTGAGCACAGGAGCAGCATGTTCCAGTTTAAAAGACGGAAATATAAGATCATCGGGAAAATGGAATGTCGTGCGTATAAAGAAGATCCTCTCAGTCACTATCTGGATCTGGGTGACGATAATCCGTCTTACAACGTTGACTCCAGGTTAGTGGCAGCGGTAATTGATTATGACTTGTACTTGAAAGAATGCCAAGACGGGATAAGTATGGATACACTGTTTGATCTTGTCACGCACGATGTGTTCAGAGATGAGAGCCCCGGCGTGCGTATTCCAAAAGGAATGAGTCATGATCAGTTTAAAGCGCTTTTGCTTGAACGGAAATATAAAAGAAAAGAGATCCGGGATGAACGGTATATCGAGTATTTGAAGATGATTGAAAATGGCGCGAAGATTTATGAGATACATTGCGCCAGGACACTCGGATATGCTATCCGGGCTTCGGCTTCAGGGAAAAAGACGGAGATCCTGCTGAACAGCACCGGAGATAAATATGCGGGAGAACTGGAAGAATATGTACAAGACCAGTTGAATGACTGATTTACTGGGAATAGTTCATGGGTCTAAAGATATAGTTAAGCAGAACCGAAGTAGCGTACGATGAAGTTGTATAAATTTGGAAATCCGAATGCGGACATAGTATTGATCCAGCCGGTCGATGATCACGATTTGGAAGGAATAGAGAATGAGGTTTCTGTCATAGCCGAAAGCTGTGGGAGAAACTTCTTTCTGATTGCCTGTCAGGTCGAAGACTGGAATAAGGACCTTTCTCCGTGGAAAGCACCTGCCGTTTTCGGAAAAGAGGACTTCGGAGATGGTGCCGAAGAGACTCTTCGGAAAATACTTGCTCTCTGTTCGGATGAAGGGAAGACCTACTATATCGGCGGGTATTCGCTTGCAGGGCTTTTTGCTCTGTGGGCCGCCTTCCGGACAGACCGCTTCACCGGGGTCGCCGCAGCTTCTCCATCGGTATGGTTTCCAGGATTTCTTGATTACATGAAAGAGCAGAAGATGCAGGCAGCATCTGTGTATCTTAGTCTCGGTGACAAAGAAGAGAAGACACGTAATCCGGTGATGGCAACGGTGGGGGAGAGGATCCGTGAGACTTATGATTTGCTAAAAAATCGTGGCATCCGCTGTGTGCTTGAATGGAATGAGGGAAACCATTTCAAAGAACCG
Source organism: Clostridiales bacterium (assembly GCA_017428545.1). GTDB lineage: Bacteria > Bacillota > Clostridia > Saccharofermentanales > Saccharofermentanaceae > Scatonaster. Next base: position 144,640 of record JAFRQR010000020.1, on the reverse strand, counting down.
GATATCCGGACGGCGAAAGCTTTTGCCTGGCTTTTGGGAAACAGAAAGAAAACGGTACGTGTCGTGGCCGCCATTATCCGCGATGGAAACCGGATCTTCGCAACACAGCGGGGGTACGGTGCTTTTAAAGACGGATGGGAATTCCCCGGAGGAAAAATCGAAGCAGGAGAAACTCCGCAGGAGGCGCTCCGAAGGGAGATCCGGGAAGAATTGGATGCGGAAATCGCTGTTGGTGATCTTCTTATGACGGTGGAATATGACTATCCGGAATTCCATCTTTCTATGGACTGCTTCTGGGCAGAACTGGCAAAAGGTTCAAAGATGAAACTTCTGGAACATGAAGCGGCCAAATGGCTTTCCTTCGAACAATTGGATTCAGTGAACTGGCTTCCTGCCGATATCGAAGTGGTAAAAGCTATAAAGTGAACTCGTCAATAAGAAGGATATCTAAGATATGGATTCTATTACATACATTTCTTTAAGAGAAAAACCGGAATTGAAAGAAACTGCTGCGGAGTGGTTCCATAACAATTGGGGTGTGCCTAAGGAGGCATATTTGAAATGCATGGATGATTATCTGAATGCAGATACTGAATACGGATGGTATCTTTGTCTTGATGGTGACAGGATAGTCGCCGGATTAGGTGTAATAGAGAATGATTTCCACGACAGGAAAGATCTTAAACCCAATGTGTGTGCCGTCTGGACTGATGAAGGGTATCGTAACATGGGAATCGCCGGTAGACTTTTGAATCTGGTTGTGGAGGATATGCGGTCAAAGGGGATAACTCCGCTTTATCTGGTTACTGACCACGTCGGGTTTTACGAGCGGTATGGCTGGGAGTTCCTGTGTATGGCACAGGGGGACGGAGAGCCCGAGATGACAAGGGTTTATAAACATGAGTAATGGATCAATGCATACACCGGTTTCTCGTTTCTGAGGGTTAGAAGTATTAATCAACAGCTTAATGCACATGTAAAACAATCAACAGCTATTTCTGAAGGAGAAAGAATATGGGACTGTTTTATAACAGTAAAGGTTATTGTGAAGAATTGCGGTTTACAGGCGGAGAAAGTAACGGAATGATTCATTATAAACATGACATATGCAGGGTTAAGCCTGAGGCATTTGAAGCAGTCAATTACTGTACAAATATGAAATGGTTGGTTGAAGCCTTGGAAATATTTGCTTATGAGAAGATTCAGAGCGGAGATTATGAGACTTACTTTGAGAAGATCGACAGGAAAGGTAAATAAACAGTATAGATTACTAATGGGAATAGAAAATGATAACAATAAGATATGTGACAAATGAAGATAAGCGGTTCTGGTTTGAACTTGACAAGCATTTACCAGAAGCCGAATTTGAGAAGAAAGTCCGCGACAGACAGGGATATGTTCTTTTCGAGGACAATGAGCCTGTCGGAATACTGAGATATAACCTGTTTTGGGACAACACGCCATTCTGCACTATGCTATATATCAGGAATGATAAACATGGATGCGGATATGGCCTTAGCCTGATGAAGCATTGGGAAGACGATATGAAGAGTATGGGTTACGGAATGTTACTTACATCTACCCGGGAAGATGAGGAAGCACAGTATTTTTACAGAAAACTGGGGTATGAAGATTGCGGGAATCTCGATATTTTCTATCCGGTATTCGAACAGCCTACGGAGCTGTTCCTGAGTAAGAAACTGTAAGTATAGATAATAAACAGGTAGTTATACTACGATAAATCAAAAGTGAACAATATATGGGTACAGTTTTCAATCATGGACAATATGAAGTAGATATCGATGTTGAAAGAACAAGACTTTTCTATGACAAAGCAAGACTTGTAAGTAGTGGCTGCGCTTGTTCCGGATGCAGAAATTTCGAGAAGGCTGTTAATAATCTCCCGTGTGAGGTTGCGGATGCCTTTAAGCAAATGGGTATAGACATGCGTAAAGTGTGTGAATGCTATGCCAATGTTTATGAAGATGGAAAAGTTCTCTATGGTGGCTTCTTCCATGTCTGCGGCAGGATGCTTCGTGGTGAAAGCGCATGGGAGAAAAAGACCGATAGTCATAATGCCTGGAATGACGATGCTGCTTTTGCACTTACTGATGACTTCAGGATTTCTTTTCAGAAGGAGTTATGTTTACTAGAAACGGATTTTCCTTTACCGGCTTTGCAAATTGAGTTTTCAGCATGGATACCATGGTGTTTAGATGAATCCTGGGATTAGATGATGGAATGTGAAGTCGTGTTAATCAACAGTTTTATAGACTATGACAGATTGGGGTTTGAGGTTGGATGATATGAAGTGTGAACTGTTAGCAGAATCAAATTATGCGTTGCTGCTGTACTTTATTGATGATGTGAACACAAAATACGATGAAACCGTGCTGAAAGCGTTTTTGAATGAAAAGAACGCATACGGTTATATTGCCGTAGACGACGGAAAAGCAATTGGATTTGCGTACGGTTATGTATTAAATGAACCTGATGGACGAAAGACTTTTTATCTGCACGCGATAGATATTATGACCGGTTATCAGAATCTTGGTTACGGAACGGAATTGGTCAGATTTGTGTATGCACATTCAAAAAGCCTGGGTTGCCGCAAAATGTTTTTGATGACAAACACCAGCAACGTGTCTGCTTGCAGATGCTATGAAAAGGCGGGTGGAATAAGCGCTGCAGCTGACGTTGTCATGTATGAATACAAGAAATGATTCAGCATGTAGTATGATCAGCTCGAAAAAGCGGGATTTGGTGAGGCGTATATGGAAAACGCAACAAGAGAAAAACTGGCCAGGCTGGCAAGGGATATGGCACAGGTTCCGTTTCACGGAGAAGTTGATGGGATGGCGTCCAATCTTGCGCCGATTGTGCGATTGTTTCCGGCATGGAATCTCAAGGAAGCTGACGGGTTATGGTGTGCGGCGTTTGTCTATTATTGCTGCACGGCAGCGGGATTCGGGATCCCGTACAGACCTGATGAATGTAAAACCTGTCATCTGGCAGCATGCCTTGGCTGGGAGGAGTTTGCCGTAGGCGATCGGCGGATTGAATACCATAAAGGACCTGAAGGCTGTGTTCCGGAAACGGGTGACATCGTACTCTATGACAGGGTATTCGAGAACAAAGAGCACGACCATATAGGGATCGTCCTTGAGAATCGGAATCGTACGATCCTTGCCGCAGAAGGAAATGTGAATAATATATCCGGTATTATCGAACGTTCTATCGACGAACATATTCGTGCGTATATTCGAATTCCGGATGGGTATCGATACAGAGAAGAGTGACACATTCCAATTGCCGGGATGATGTGATGGTAAGTTATCTCCTGAATAAATCAGACTAAGCGTTCTTTTCCCGGATGATATAATTATCTTGTCTAAGGAGCGAACCTTAGTCAAAATAATCAGCAGGATAACAGGCTAAGAAAATGACTATGGTGATGGATAAAGACTTCAGAGGAAATGCATATATAGTTAAAGGCGGCGAAGTTCTGCTGAATTACAGCGGCGGCTTTGCTGATCTGGCAAATGAGATCCCGAATACGTTCGATACCAGATTTGCATCTGCATCTATGGGCAAGACTTTTGTAGCTGTGGGCATCCTTCAGCTGATTGAAGAAGAGAAACTGGGATTCGAAGATACTATCGGCAAGATCCTGGATTTTGATCTGAAAGACATCGATCCCTGCGTTACAGTGAGACAGCTTTTGAATCACACATCCGGTGTCCCGGATTATTTTGATGAATCGGTAATGGATGATTATGAGGAATTGTGGACCGATTATCCCAATTACAGGATCAGACATAACAAAGATATGCTGCCCCTGTTTATCGATAAGCCGATGATGTACAGCAGAGGAGAGAAGTTTCAGTACAATAATTCCGGATATGTTTTACTCGCATTGATCATCGAAAAGATTATCGGTATGGATTTTGATGTTTATCTTAAGCAGAATGTTTTCGACAGATGCGGCATGAGTAATACGGGTTATTATTCTTTCGATAAGCTCCCATCGAAATGTGCAAACAGTTACATCTATTGTCCTGATACAGATGATTACCGTACAAATATATATTCAGTCGGTGCTAAAGGCACAGGTGACGGTGGTGCATTCGTAACTGTGGAAGATATTGTAAAGTTCTGGACAGGCCTTCTTGAACACAAGCTTCTATCTGAGCAGATGGTAACGCAGATGTTTTCTAAGCAGAGCGGGGACGGGAAGGACCCGGAAGAAGGGTATTACGGTTATGGAGTCTGGATCATTGACAATCCCAAAGGGAAGGACTATGTGTATATGCAGGGGTGTGACGATGGAATAAGCGCCATCTCTGAATATAATCCCAACAATGGAATGATAACGGTCCTGCTCAGTAATTACGGAGATAATGTGTGGTCGAGGATGAGAAAAATAAGGGAAGAAACGATCTCTGCAAACAAAACCAAATTAGATGTGAAAAAGCGAGAGTAACAAAGACAGCGAAGGAGAATCCCAATGATCTCGGCAGAAGAAGCAATCAAACGTCTAAAAGAGGGAAATAAGCAATATGTTGCCGCGGATGCTTTTCAGATGGATGTATCTCCGACGACGCTGGAGCATTTCGCGAAGAACGGGCAGGAGCCGTATGCCATTATTATCGGCTGCTCAGATTCCCGCGTGATCCCGGAGAGGATCTTCCATGCGGCCATCGGAGATCTGTTTACGATACGTGTGGCCGGAAATGTGATCGACGATCATCAGCTGGGAAGTATCGAATATGCGGCAGGGCACCTGGGAACGAATCTGATCGTTGTGCTCGGGCATACCCAGTGTGGTGCCGTTACGGCGGCGATCCACCATGATCCGGAGGGCTACATCAAGTTCATCACCGATGAGATCAAGCAGGCGATCGGAAATGAAACCAACGATTATCAGGCGGCCCTTCTCAATGTGAGAAGAAGTGTGGAGATCATAAAGTCCAGTCTTCTGATCCAGAAAGACGAGGAAACCGGACTGAAGGTCGTCGGCGCGATCTATCGGATCGAAGACGGCACAGTGGCGTTTGACGTGTAACTATCGGCGGGGTTTTCTTGCAAGTTCCAGGTCCAGTGTGTCGCTGCTCGTGATCGAGCCGCCGTGGCGGAGGATCGCTTCCTCGATTCTACTGAAAAACACTTTGCGGATGCTTTCTTCGATGGCGATGTGATCCGAGTAGGTGCCGAGAAGCTGGATGTATTCTTTCGCAGTGAAGACTCTTTCTCTGTGAAACAGGTGATACGTGATATCGGTAAACCCGTATTTTTTCGGGATCTGCGAGATCTCCCGTGCGATATCTTCGGAAAATAAAGTCTTAGAGCCGGATCTGATGCCATAGAATTTGTTGTAGTGTTCTTCATAGATCGCATCGATCTCTTCCGCGAGTTCGGGATCGTTTTTACTGTTTCTGGGACGGTTGGCAAATCTGGCAAAAGCACCGCCTTCTTTCAGAAGTGAATATACCTTAGGGTACCCGATCTCTTCCGGCACCCAGTGAAACGCGGTGGCAGAGAAGATGAGATCGTAAGCTCCTTTTTCCAGTTCCACGTCTTCGAATTTCCCGGTGAGGACTTTGAATTTACTGAACTCTTTAAACTTGTCCTTGAGAAGCGTGGAGAAGTTCTCGCCATATTCTACAGCTGTAAGTGCGCAGCCCGTCTTAAGGATAGGGAGAGTTGCCTGTCCGCTTCCGCTTCCGACTTCTACTACCGAGCTTTTCTCGTCGATGGAAACATAGTCGAAGATCGCTTTATATAGTTCATCCACATAGCCGGGAAGCATCTTCTCATAGAGAGATACCGCTGTATCAAAAGTGCCGCCCAGTTCTTTTCGATTATCTGTAGCCATATGGTCTTCTCCGATTTCATCCGATCACCTAAAGGTCGTTTTCGATTTGCCTGTCCGCTTTTAGACATTATACTCTTTCTTGCCGCCGTGTCCGCCGAAGATCTGCCAGGACCCGGTTCCCAGCCGCTGGAAAAGCGCCTGCCGTTCTTCGGTGCAGAGATCCTTATCCGTATCTACGGAAGTCATCAGGATCGGCGCATAAGTATTATACTGCAGCTGGCGGGGAGTCATATCCTTGAGGTTTACGAAGATATCGCCGGTAAAAGCGATGTGGTGCTCATAATCCAGAAGGACGGTCTCGCCTTTGAGGTGACCGCCGCAGCCTTCGTAAAGTTCGAAGTGCAGATCGCCGAAATCGAAGAATCCGGTCTGTTCGAGCGGATGACGGATCTCACGGTCATCTCCGATGACCGTGATCTTCTCCGGGGATACCGGAGTGTAGGAAGTCAGAGCTTTGCAAATTCGGACATAGGGTTTGTGGAGAGGATTGACCTCTCGATACCCGTCTTTACCTTCGTACTCGAGGCGGATGCAGGCAGCGCTCTTGGCGCTGGCATAAACCTCATCAAAGAGAGGAAGAAGTCCGCAGTGATCCACGTCAGCATGAGTGATCAGGGCCATCTTTCTGACTGTGTCGAAATCCGGGATCAGCTTCTTAAAAATCTCCAGCATCTCTTCCTGATAGCACGCATAGCCGGTATCGATGAACAGGTATTCGTTTCCGCTTCGGATAATGGCTGTATTACTTCCGCATGGCGGTTCTATGAGCGTGATGACCGTGTCGTCTGAGATCTTGTGTTCCGTGATCCTGGGTTCGAAGGAAGACTTTCTGGAAAGTGCCAGTAATTCGGCAAACCGGCTGATGCTGTCAAACGTCCGATATGGGGAAACGCCAGTCTCATCCAGGATCTGCATAGCCAGATTCGTATTGATCAGAAGTTCATTTTTCGAGTCAGGAGAGATCTCCATGGAAGAACTCAGTTCATCCAAAAAGGTATGGTAGAAGATACTGTTATCGTAGATCTTATCGGCATGGTTATAGTCGATCAGGCGGACATCGCAGAGTTTCTTTGCCTCTTCGATGAATTCCTTGATCCGGTCCTGCTTATCCACGATCAGCCCCATCTTAAAAAGCTGGTATTCGGTTCCGTTTTCCTGGGAGCTGATATAGGAGATGTTGAAGCTATAGGCACTGATCAGTTCCAGTACCGATGTAACGCTTCCAGGTTCATCCTTAAGCTTGAACTCGAGAAGAACGACGCTTCTGTCTTCTTCGTCACACTGCAAATATCCGATCGCAGTCAGTTCTTCCGTTGCTTTAGAAAGCTGTTCCGGCGTACCCTCGGCATCGATAAAGAGCATATGGGAGTCCACGGCTTTATTGTAGCTGACGCGGGTAATGTTGATCCCAAGAGAAGCGAAACAGCGGCTTGCCTTTAGAAAAGCACCGATATGGTTGGGCATTTTTGTAACGAAAGTCTTATTCATAGCTCTTTCTCCTCGACTATAAAATGCTCTGAAGAGTCATTTTCCGGAATCGGTTGACTCATTATATCATCCGGACGGAATGGGTCCTATACCATTCTGGTATAAAAAACTGGATGAAAACGGTGTTGACAATCTCGTATCACAGAAGTAAGATAACGGTGTTACGTAACAGCGTTATGTAAATAACGCATTTTGTGAGGATGATCATGAAAAACGAAAAAGAAACGAGAGAAAAGCTTCTTTCCTGTGCGAAAGAAGAGTTCATGGAGAAGGGCTTTCAGAATGCCTCGCTTCGTCAGATCTGCAGTAAAGCAGGGGTGACGACCGGAGCAGTCTATTTCTTCTTTAAAGATAAAGACGGCCTTTTTTCGGCACTGGTGGAACCTACCTATCAGGGCGTGTTGGGCGCGCTTATCCATCACCTTCAGGAAGATATGGAAGAAGATCTGGCGACCTATGTCCATAAGCCCGGTGACCACGATCCTTTTGTCGAAGAACTGATCCATGTTCTTTATCAGAACCACGATGCGGTGACTCTCCTGATCTCGAAATCGGCCGGCTCGAAATATGAGCATGTGGTAGATGAGTTTATCGGGATGATCGAGAAGAACTTCATGGGACTTGCGGAGAACTATGCCAACTCAGTTCCCGGGAAACAGCTGAATCGTCCGATGGTCCACTGGCTCTCGCATCTTTCGATCATGACATTCGTCCATCTCCTGTCTCACGAAAAAGATGAGAAACAGGCGTTACGGTTCATGAAGCCGGCGATGGATCATCTGATCCTCGGATGGATGAACTACATTCTCGAAGATAAGGAAAAGTAAGGAGAAAAAGTATCCGAGGGGCGTGAGACCCGTGATAACAGAAAATGGTACAACTATTTAACAGGGTTAGCAATAACTAACATATAATGTGTGAAGGAGAAGCGACAGCAATGTATTTGACGATTCAAGATGTGAAGAAGAGCTACGGAGAAAACGGGAGTTATATTCAGGTGCTGAAAGGGATCAGTACCAGTGTGGAGAAAGGGCAGATGTGCGTGATCCAGGGAACCAGCGGTTCCGGTAAATCGACACTTCTGAACTGTATCGGAGGTCTGGATACGATGGATTCCGGATCTGTGAAAGTCGAAGGAAAAGAGATCTTCGGATTAAAGCCGATGGCGCTGTCCGAGTACAGAAGAGAGAACCTGGGATTTGTGTTCCAGTTTTATAACCTGGTACCGAATCTGACCGTTCGGGAGAATATCCAGATCTGTCAGCATATTGCGGAAGATCCGCTGGATCTGGATGAGCTTCTGGATACGCTGGGATTGACGGAGCATCAGAATAAGTTTCCGTCCCAGTTAAGTGGCGGACAGCAGCAGAGGTGCGCGATCGCCAGAGCCCTGATCAAGAACCCGAAGCTCCTTCTTTGCGATGAGCCGACGGGAGCACTGGATTCAAAGACTTCCAGGGATATTCTGGTTCTTCTTGAGAAGATCAATGCCAAATACAATACCACCATGCTGATCGTTACCCACAATAACTCCATCAAAAACATGGTGCATAAGGTGATCCTACTAAAAGACGGCGTGATCAGAAAAGACTACGAAAATGAAGTCCGGACTCCTGCCGCGGAATTGGAGGATCTCTGATGAATCGTGTATTGAATAAAAGACTCCTTCGGGATCTGAAATCGAACTTAGGCCGTTATCTGGCGCTGATGTTCATGATCTTCCTGGGGATTTACATTGAGGTCGGAATAGTTGGATCGGCTGAGATCATTATTGACGGAACAGAAAAATGGAAAGAAAAGAATCAGGTGGAAGACGGACAGTTTTCTGTTTTCCTTCCGCTGAGTGAAGAAAAAGAAAAGGAGATCACCTCGAAGGGAACAAGCATTGAGAAGATGTTTTCCGTGGATCTTCGTGCCGGCGACGGATCGGAACTTCGCGTATTTGCCGTAAGAGAACAGATCGATCTGATCATGCTTGATGAAGGCCGCATTCCTTCTTCTGAAAATGAAGTGGTACTCGAAAAGAACTATGCCCGTGTCCACGATCTTTCTATCGGAGATCTCATCACGATCGAGAACAGTGCTTTTTCCGTAGTTGGAACCGGTTCTGTTCCGGACTATGACCAGATGCTGAAGACATTTGCCTCACCTGCCGTAGATGCGGAGAGTTTCGGCGTCATGTTCGTTTCAAAGGAAGGCTACAGAAAACTGACAGAAGATCTTCCGGAGAAAGTAGAGACATATACCTATGCGTATCGCCTCGGAAGTGAGACCTCCGATGAGCTGAAAGACCGGATCGAAGGACTGACTTCCTTTGTGACCTATGAGGACAACATCCGTATCGAGGGCGCGGCAGGAGATGTCATCATGGATAAAAAGGTAGGATTGATCGCCGGTGTGATCGTGCTGTTCCTCTTCGCCTACGTGATCTCAGTGTTTGTCGTTCACCAGATCGAAAGAGAACAGCCGGTGATCGGTGCCCTATACGCTCTCGGAGTCAAAAAGAGAAATCTTTTAGCACATTATGTGATCCTTCCGACAGTGACTTCGCTTATGGGCGGACTCCTCGGCCTTCTGGCCGGATTCTCGCCGCTGGGAGTCGGTTTTATGGGACGGACCCATTACGAATACTTTTCGATTCCACAGTTTCCGATCGTATATGCCCCTTACCTGATCATTTACGGAGCGGTGCTGCCTCCTTTCATCTGTCTGATCGTCAATCTCTGGACAGTAAACCGTAAACTTTCCAAGACCGCTCTGTCTCTTCTTCGAAACGAACAGACGGCCGGAAGCTACAAGCAGGTGAATCTCAAGGTGAAGAACTTCAGCGCGCTCTTTAGCATCCGCCAGCTTCTTCGCGAAAAGCGCTCGGCGTTCACGATCGTGGTCGGGATGCTGATCACCTTTATGATCGTCTCCCTCGGCATCAATACGTATGTGCTCTGTTCATCCGTGAAGGAAAAGAATACGGAAGATACAAGATATGAATACATGTATCTGTATAAATATCCGGATGAGAAGGCACCGGAAGGCGGGGAAGCCACTTTTGTGAAGAACCTTTCTATCGACTGCCTCGGATATACACTGGATGTATCTGTCATCGGAATCGACGGCGAAAGCCGGTACTTCGATGCCCATCCGGAAAACGGGAAGAATAAGTGCGTGATCAACCGTTCCATGGTGCAAAGATACGGCTATAAGGTCGGAGATGAGATCTCTCTTACCGACTCGGTGGAAGATATGGAGTATACCTTTACCGTTACCGGCATCAGCGAGTATTCCGTCGGCTTTACCATCTTTATGGATACAGCAAGTATGCGGGAACTCTTCGGTGAGAAGGAAGATTACTTTAATGCCGTATATTCAGATGCAGCTCTTCCTATCGAGGAAAGCCGGCTCTATTCCGTGACAACCAAGCAGGATATCGAGAAGAGCTCATCCATTTTCCTGGAGACGATGGCACCGCTTACGGTAACTCTTCTTTCTGCCGGATCGGTGATCTTCATGGTGGTGATGTATCTGATGCTCGCCGTCATGATCGACCGTTCTACGATGGGTATCTCACTGATCAAGATCTTCGGATACCGCCCCGGAGAGATCCGTAAACTATATCTGAACGGGAACTTCTATGTAGTCCTCATTGGCGGTATACTGGCTTTCCCGATCGCAAAGAAGATCATCGATACGATCTATCCGAGTTTTATCGCAAATGTTGCATGCTCGATGAATCTTTCGTACTCCTGGTATCTGTATCTTCTGATCGCCATCGGTGTGATACTGATCTATTTTGCCGTAAGCTCTCTTCTGGTTAGAAAGATCAAGCGGATCTCGCCCGCGGAAATTTTGAAAAACAGAGAGTGAAAAAAGTTAGCCAACGCTAACCAAATGTGATACAATGCTCTGCAGAGAAAAAAAGGAGCATTGAATACTATGGGTCTTTTTAAGAAGTTTGTAAACCAGACGCGAAAGCCGGAAGGTGTCTTAGGAAAACTGATGGTGAACGAAATGAACGGAGGTCATGCCAAACTTGCTGACTGGGGGATGTCGTATCTTCCGAATATCACACCGGATGATATCGTGGATCTCGGTTGCGGCGGAGGAAGAAATGCCGGAGAACTGGCAAACCGTTATCAGAATGCGCATGTGATCGCTATCGACTATTCGCCGGTATCGGTCAAAAAAGCCTCTTCACATAACCGGAAATGGATCGAGGGCGGACGAATGCTGGTAAAGCAAGGAGATGTCAGTCATCTGCGTCTGCCTTCCGAAAAAACCGACCTGGCCACGGCTTTTGAAACGATCTATTTCTGGCCGGGATTAGAGAGATGTTTTTCTGAAGTATATAAGATCTTAAAGCCCGGTGGCACATTTCTGATCGTCAATGAATCGGATGGTACAGATGAAACAAGCTTGAAATTCCAAAAGATCATCGACGGAATGCATTGCTACACGGCATATGAGATCGATGCAGCACTAAAGAATGCTGGCTTTTCAGATGTGAATGTCACTCATCATGAGAATAAACCGTGGATTTCCGTTGTAGCGAAGAAAGGAGTATGAATATGAAACCTGAATATAAAAACTGGATGCCGAAAGGAATGGTAATGGGAAGTGCGATCGGAGCGGGAGTTTGTATCCTGCTGCTTGTGCTATTCGGATGTACTCCGTTGCTTTCGTCCGGAAGTGTGAAGACTGTTTTGACGATCGTTTTTGCGGTTATTTCGGTCTTTATGACTGTTATGACCATTTGGATGTTCATGATGTACCGCGCCTTTTCCTATGACGGGAAAAGGCAGATGTCCAGGCAGATCATTGATGGATTGGCGCACTATGTGCATATTCCTGACGGGGGCATCGGGCTTGACGTCGGTTGCGGAAGCGGGGCGCTGACTATTGCCTGCGCGAAAAGAAATCCCAAAGCATCGATGGTCGGTATCGACCGCTGGGGAAAGGAATATGCTTCTTTCAATCTCCCTCTTTGCGTGAAAAATGCTTCCGCCGAAGGAGTCAGCTCAAATACCGAGTTTAAAAAAGGAGATGCGGTGAAACTGGATTTCGATGATGAAAGCTTTGATGCGGTAACCAGTAATTATGTGTACCATAATATTCCATCTTCCGATCGCCAGAAGATCCTTCTTGAAACTCTTAGAACACTGAAAAAGGGCGGAATATTTGTGGTCCACGATATCATGTCGAGAGCAAAGTATGGAGACATGGAGGCTTTCGCCGCAAAACTCCGATCCATGGGATACGAGAAAGTAGAACTGATCGATACCACCGATGGCAAGTTCATGACACCTTTTGAAGCAAAGTGGATGGGTCTTTCCGGATCGAAGATCCTGATGGGAAAGAAATAAAGAAAAAGAAGAAAAGTGAAAAAAAGAAGAGTGATCCTAGCCGGTGGCAAGGATCACTTTTTTACCTACCAGGCGGATACAGCCATCATCCTGCATACGTCCGAGTTCACGACAGACAGAAGATCTTTCTGAACTTACATAAGCAGCCAGTTCCTCTCGGGTCAGAGTTAAACGGCAGGTTTTCCCTTCGGGCCCCTCAGTAGCACCTTCTTCAAAAAAGAGAAGAAGCTTATCTCTAAGTGATTTCTGCGTCAGAAGACAGATCTTCTTATTCAGTTGGATATTCGTGGCCGCCAGTATCTTCATGAGATTCACGGACAGCTTCCCGAGGATCGGATCGATTTCCGGATTAGAGAAAAGCATGTCAAGATTCATGAAAAGTATCTCAGTATCTCCGACAGAACGGAAGTGTATAAAAGAGTTTTCTGTTTTGGTCAGAGAGAATGCCTGTCCGATCAGCTCACCGGGCGTTTCCCGGACGACCAGTTCCTCTTTGCCGGAAAAGCCGGAAAACTGAACATCTATGTTACCCGACAGGATCATCCCGGTATGGCATATGACTTCACCGGGAGAAAAGATATCGACATTCTTAGTGAATTTTCTTCGGCAAGAGCAGGTCCGTGACAGGATATCATCAATCTCGTCCGGGGTGAATCCTCGAAATAGATCTGATTGTAATTCGTGTATTTCGTTTTTTAACATTTTTTTGAGATGTTGCACAGGCAACTTTTTTTGAAACTCCTTTTTAGTATACTGTCACAGTTAGCGATGGCTAACCGATTGAGATTATTATATTCAATTTTATAGAAAAGGCAATACTGGGGACGAAAAATGTTAAAGATAGCTATTTATGGTAAAGGCGGAATAGGTAAATCAACCACAACGTCGAATCTTGCAGCCGCTCTTTCGCGCCGTTATAAAGTCATGCAGATCGGATGCGATCCGAAAGCGGACTCAACTAAAAACCTGATGGGGGGCGAGAAGATCAGCACGGTTCTCGGAATGATCAAGGAGAAGGGTGAAGACGTCGAGCTTTCTGATCTTGTCCACGAAGGATATAACGGTGTCCTCTGTGTAGAATCGGGTGGACCGACGCCCGGTATCGGATGTGCTGGCCTTGGTATCATTTCGGCTCTCCAGAAACTGGAAGAACTCGGTGCTTTTGAAAAATACGACCCGGATATCGTTCTTTATGACGTGCTCGGCGATGTCGTCTGTGGCGGATTTGCCATGCCGATCCGTGACGGATATGCGGAACATGTCTTTATCGTTACTTCCGGTGAGATGATGGCTCTTTTTGCCGCAGATAACATTTCCCGTGCCGTGGACAATTTCAAAGAACGCGGATACGCGCGTGTCCGTGGCCTGATTCTAAACGAACGTTTGGTTGAGAGTGAAACGGATCTTGTTACCCGTTTTGCCAAAGAACACGACCTTCCGGTTATTTCCCATATTCATAGAAGTAAGATGGTGCAGGCGGCGGAACAGGAAGGAAAGACCGTTATCGAGAAGTTCCCTCAATCATCGATCGCTAAGGATTATGAAGAACTGGCAGACAGGATAATAAGTATTTGTCAGGGTGGGAAGGGATCGATCAAAAAAGATCCGTACACCGAAGAAATGAATTTTCTGCTTCGGAGGTGATGAATATGCGCTTTGAACCGAACCTTTGTTACTGCAATCCTGCACATGGCGGATGGGGAATCATCCGTGTCGCTGCACTTATCCCCGGATCTTATCTGCTGTTTGTCTGCCCGTCGGCTTGCTTCCGGCATGGGGCTCTCGGCGCGATCCAGCATCACTATAAAGACCGTATTTCTTATCTCTATATTGACCAGAGCGACATCGTGGAAGGATATGATCAGGAGATCCTGGATGGTGTGGATGAGCTTCTGGAAAGAACGGAAAAGAACATCCGTCTTCTTTTTATTTATGTTTCCTGCCTGGACGATTTTATCGGTACGGATATGGAGAAAGTGACCGCGATCCTCGGGAAAAGATATCCGGATATCCTTTTTCGTGCCGGACATATGAATCCGATTGCGTCTTCCACCAAGATGCCGCCGGCTGTCACGACCTTTGACGCGATGTTAAGTGTGCTGCCCGATTGGGAGAGGACGGATGATGGCGTAACGCTCTGGGGAAACTTCGTCGGAATCCCGGAAGATAACGAACTGATCCGGGTCCTGAATCAAAATGGCCATATGGTCCGCCAGATTTCCTCGTGCAGTACTTTTTCAGAGTATGAGGAGATGTCCCGCTCCGGAAGATCTATAGTGATAAAACCATTTGTGAGATATGCGCTGAGCCGTCTGGAGAAACGAACCGGAGCTACACACGTGGAAATGCCGATATCATATGATATCGATACTGTCGCTAAAGAGTATCAGGATCTGTCTGACTTTTTGGGAGAAGATCTTTCTGAAAAGATTAAAGACGACCGTTCCTTATGTGAACAGGCGATCCATTATGCCAGAGAAGAAGTTGCGGATGTGCCGGTCTTTGTTTCTGACAGTGCGACCGTATTTCCCCTATCTCTGGCCGTAGCACTTTTGAAATACGGGTTCCGCGTAACGCGTGTCTATCTTTCTGAAGTGGTGGGACCCGATCAGAAGTATGCAGATATCCTTCTTAACGAGTATCCTCAGGTCGAGATCATTCAGGGGGATCATCCGGATTCGGTTTTCCGTTCGGAAACGGAAACGATAGCTCTGGCAGTAGGCGAAGAAGCTGCCTACTTAAGCAATGCGCGATATGTTGCAGATATCTCTTCTGATGAAGGAATGCTTGGATATCAGGGAATAAGGATCCTTATGGATACTATGCGGCTCGCGATGAAAGAAAAAGCGGATATCCGAAAACTGATCGATGAATACGGAGGAATCGTCTGATGAATAAAAAACATAAAGTTTGTATGTATCTTCCTCCTTTTGCAGGAGATTATTCAGGGGTATGCTCCGCGCTTTTTGATCTCGGCGGTATGATCTGCATTCATGATGCGGCAGGCTGCACGGGAAATTATACCCATTTCGATGAGCCAAGATGGTACGGCAGTCATTCTATGGTGTATTGTACAAGCCTTCGAAAAGTGGATGCTATCCTTGGTGACGATGAGAAACTGATCGGGAAGATCACAAAGAATGCGCTGGAAAGACATCCGAAGTTTATTGCGATCGTCGGAAGTCCGGTGCCGAATGTTATCGGCTTTGATTTTAATGGAGTTGCCAGAGCGGTCGAAAATAGAACCGGTATCCCTTGTTTCGGATTTCCGACCGCGGGAATTAAAGGTTCTTACTATGACGGTATTCTTATGGCTTACACCGCACTTACAGAATATTACGAGAAAAATCCGGAGAAGCGCGACCCCTGGAAAGATGAAGGATCAGTAGCTGTCCCAGGCATTTCACCTCTGGATATGCATCAGGAAGTGTATGACGAACTGTGTGGAACGTTAACTGAAAACGGTGTCGCTCTGATGCAGGAAAAGGGAATGTACGGCTCCCTTTTGTTGTACCAGTATCCGGAAAAAGTCACTCTGAACCTGGTCTGGAATCAGGCGGGACTTGCGATTGCTAAAGTGATGGAAAAGAAATATCAGACTCCTTATATCGTGAATTTTCCGATAGGACAGAAGCAGATGAGCTCGTATCTTGATTTGATCCGCGACGGGAAAACCGCTGTATTTAAGGTTATTAGCCCTAAGTCTCCCCGGCGGTCCGGCGTGATTATTGCCGACTCGGTGATCGGAGACTCGATACGAAACTTCCTGCGGTCAGAAAACATAGATTGCAAGTTATATACGATCGAACACGAAGATGATGTGTCCACTTATTTAAGTGATGAAGATACGATTCTTTCCGTGGTGAAAGATCAGAAAGATCTTCTGATAGCGGATCCGTTATTTATGGAATTTTCGGGAGGGGTAAAAGATCAGATACCTTTCCCGCAGTACTCCGTCTCAAGCCGTGTAGGAAAAAACAGTTACTGGAATTACCTAGATGAAAATAAGTGGCTTGAATTGAATTTGTAAGCCCGTTCGGCGCTTCTAAACGACCGGCTTAATATATTAAGTTCTTACGAAAGTAAGTAGAAAGAGGATTATTATGAAGAAAAAACTTCTTGCCGGCTTATTGTCGGTATCAATTGCACTTTGTGCCTTTGCGGCCTGTGCAAAGAAAAATGATGAAACGGATTCTGCGGCGACCACTGCGACGCAGACGGAAGAAACAAGCTCTGATGCTTCTGAAAGTGCTTCAGAGTTGTCTTCCGAGAGCGATCCCGAGGTCAAAGGAGAAACCAAAGAATCTGAGAACCCGTTTGGTGATCCGAACGGCACACATACTGTTGTTGACCATGCAGGAGACAGTGTTGAAGTTCCCAATACGATCAATCGAATTGCAGTAGGTTCTTTCTATCCGCTGGCTTCTGTAATCACAGAGTATCTGGGGTCCGCGGAAAAAATCGTAGGTATCCATCCGGTATCTATGAGTGCAGCAGAAAACGGACTTCTCGGACAGATCTATCCGGAGATCCTGGATGCAAATACAGCTTTTATCAGTGGTGATGAAGTTAATCTGGAGGAACTTCTGATCCTTAAGCCGGATATTGTTATCGGTGTCGGACAGGAACAGGCAAAAGCGATCCGTGAAGCAGGGATCCCGGCAGTTACTACCTCGGCTTCTGCCTGGGGGTATGACATTATCGAGACCTATGAGCACTGGATCGATCTTCTCGACCAGATCTTTGGCGGTTCGGAATTCGCAAAGAAGGCAATGGAGAAGAGTGATGCTGTCCATGCCGATATCATCGAAAAGACAAAGGATATTCCGGATGATCAGAAAGCCCGCGTTCTGGTTCTCTTCAAGTATACAGATGCAGCGATGGTTGCTTCCGGTGTTAACTTCTTCGGCCAGTGGTGGTGTGAATCCGTAAATGCATACAATGTTGCCAGTGAAGTCCCGGATGGCTCGATTCTGAAAATCTCGATGGAACAGGTATATGAGTGGAATCCGGATGTCATCATCATCACCAATTTCTGCGGCACACAGCCTGAAGATCTGTACAACAATGCAATCGGAACAGATGATTGGAGTACGATCAACGCCGTAAAGAATCAGCGCGTCTATAAGATGCCTCTGGGTCTTTATAGAAGTTATACTCCGGGTGGAGACTCCCCGGTTACTATGCAGTGGATGGCTTCCGTAATCTATCCGGATCTTTTCAAGGATACCGATATCCGTCAGATTGCCAAGGAATACTATAAGGAAATGTGCGGATATGATCTTTCTGACGAACAGCTGGATATGATGTTCATTCCGTCGCGTGATGCTGCTAGAGGCCTCTGATCTGAGGACATAGGTGAACACGTGAAAAAGAAAACAGAATTAATCTGGGTAATCGGCATTACTATTTCCCTTGTCGCATCTTTTCTGATCGCGTTAGGTGTAGGCCGATACTCGATCCCCATCAAAGACTGCGTAAAAGTCCTCCTGGGCATGAAGGTCGATGATCCGAATGTGAAAACGGTGCTATTTAAGATCCGTCTTCCCAGATCGATCCTGGCGATTATCGCGGGCGCGGGTCTGGCCGTTGCCGGTGCAGCCTTTCAGAGTATGTTTTCCAACCCCCTGGCGACTCCTGATACTCTAGGAGTCGCCACGGGCGCTTCTTTTGGGGCAACGCTCGGAATTATGCTGCGGCTTCCTTCTCTCGGAATTCAGGGAACAGCTTTTGCTATGGGCCTTATATCCGTAGGTCTGGTGTATATGATCAGCCGCGTGAAAGGCGAATCTTCACTTGTCATGCTGATCCTTTCCGGTATGGTGATCAGCTCGCTTTTTGAAGCTCTGGTTTCATTGATAAAGTATGTGGCGGATCCACAGGATGTGCTGCCGGAGATCACATACTGGCTTATGGGAAGTTTATCCGGAACCAGTTTCAAAAAACTGTGGATCGGAACGATCCCGATGCTTATTGGTATTATCATTCTCTTCTGTTTGAGATGGAAACTGAATGTGCTGTCGCTGAATGATGATGAAGCACGGGCGATGGGAATCAATCTGAAACTGATGAGGGGACTTACGATCGTATCTTCAACAATGATTACCGGATCTGTTATTGCCATGTGCGGTAAGGTCGGCTGGATCGGTATATTGATTCCGCATATCTCCCGCATGATGTTCGGAAACAACAATAAATATGTTATTCCGGCTAGCATCGGACTGGGCGCAACGTATCTTCTGCTTATCGATACAGCCGCAAGATCTGCGACTGCTGCAGAACTCCCGATTTCGATCCTTACGGCCATTATCGGAGCCCCGGTATTTATTATTCTGCTTCGTCGGACTGGAGGTGTAAAAACATGATCTTTGAGGTGAAAGATGCATCATTCGGATATAAGAAAGGTCCTGACATCCTTAAAAATCTTTCTTTCTCTGTCAATGAGGGAGAGATCCTTTCGATCCTGGGATCAAATGGTGTCGGCAAGACGACTCTGCTGAAATGCACGCTCGGCTTCCTTCCATGGCGTACCGGCTGCACATATATTAATGGTAAACCATGGCACGAATGGAAGAACCAGGAGATCTGGAAGAAGATCGGATATGTGCCGCAGGCGAAGCGTTCCGCCTTTTCCTATACCACGGAAGAGATGGTCCTTCTCGGACGAAATGCCCATCTGGGTATTCTTTCACAACCTACGAAGAAAGATTACCGGTTTGCGGAAGAGTGTCTGGATATGGTCGGAATGAGCCGTCTCCGCGGGAAACTTTGTAATGAGATCTCCGGCGGTGAACTGCAGATGGTCCTTATTGCCAGAGCATTAGCTACAGATCCGGAACTTTTGATCCTGGATGAACCGGAATCAAATCTCGACTTTAAGAATCAGCTGATCGTTATCAATACGATCCATAAGCTGTGCAGAGAGCGGGGCATCTCATCCATTGTAAATACCCACTATCCGGAACACGCGCTGGCGATATCCGATAAGGCCCTGATCCTGAATCGTGATGGAAGCAATTCATTCGGAAATGCAAACAAAGTGATTTCCGAAGAAAACCTTTGCAGGGCGTTTGATGTTGATGTGCGGATCCGTGATTTTATGATCGAGGAGAAAAAGCATGTATGTGTGCTGCCCATTGATGTGCTCAGTCGGGACATAAACGAACAGGTGACAGTTGTCGAAGGGAGGAATCGATTTCGTGAGAGAAGAAGAACTGCATTACACAGCAGAAAATAAAGAGGCAAAGCTTGTCGGCCGTGTTCCTTGTGTGGTTCAGCTTCCTTTCCAGGATTATCTGGATGAGCATATCTCTGACAGGAAAGAGTACAACATCGCGTTAGCGGAGTTTGGTTTATCCTGGGTCGATGATATCTTTAGGGAATGTGATCCGGATGTTTTCATGGGAACCGGTATCGAAGGACTTGTCCATCATCCGGCTATAAAGGAAAAAAGGTATCGCACATCGGGAAAAACACTTCTCGGGAATGCGGACTTTTCTTCCTTTTCAGATCCGAGAGAAATGTTTGATATATATTCGTGCATTCCTCTGGTAATGGTCGTGGATACCGCTCAGTCGAAGGGAAGAAATGAGCCGGAGACTTTTTCTGAGCTCCTCTCTTCCGCGTTTGAAAACAGTATTGCATTCCCGGATGACGGACACATGTTTGACGGGATCATTCTGACTTATGTTCATCAAGTAGCCGGAGATGACGGAATCAGACGATTAAGAAAGAATATCCGTGCGATCGTGCATCCCTCTCAGATGATCAAGCCGGGCGGAATCGAAGGCGAAAAACCATATATCTACCTGATGCCATGGATCTTCGGGGAGATCAAAGCCCGACAGAAGGGGATGAAACTCATTTGGTTTTCCGATGGTGCTCCGATCCTGCCTCTTGTTGTAACTTCAAAACCCAATCCGGAGGCGGAAAGGATCATGGCCATTCTTTGCCAGCCGGAGGCCGGTAGGATCTTTCGCGAGAAGGGATTCTTTCCGAGCAATATCACAGGTGTGAAAAATGCACTTCCCGGAAGCCTCCGATTTGTCGGATGGGATTATATATATGATCCCGCCCTTCCCGAGATCATTCGAAGATGCAAGAAAATCATGACGGAGAATGAATGATGAAACTTGTTACTTTTGCGGGACCTCCCGCTACAGGAAAAACGTCCGTAATGACGCGCATTCTGAAAGTATTCATGAGAGACGGAAATAAAGTAGGGGCTTGTAAATTTGATTGTCTTCAGACGGAAGATGACAAAATCTATAAAGAAGCAGGAATTCCGTCGGCAAAAGGACTGTCTTCAGAACTCTGCCCTGACCATTATTACATTACGAATATTCAGACTGTATATGATTGGGGCAGGAAGGAAAACTTAGACTATTTGTTTACGGAGAGTGCCGGTCTGTGTAACCGCTGTTCGCCATATATCAAGAATGTACTGTCTGTCTGTGTGATCGATCAGCTAAGTGGAATCCGTGCTCCACGAAAGATCGGACCTCTTTTGAAGCTTGCGGATATTATCATTATCACAAAGGGCGATATCGTTTCTCAAGCAGAAAGAGAAGTGTTCATGCGAAGAGTCGAAACTTCCAATCCCAAGGCCCTTATTCTTCCAGTCAATGGACTAACCGGACAGGGTGTTTCTGAGGTTGCTTCCGTAATCCGTAAAATGGCAATGGAAAGAGAAATCGAGCATGAGACACTTCGCTTTCCCATGCCTATGGCGCTCTGTTCCTATTGCTTAGGTGAGACGAAGATAGGGAAAGAGTACCAGATCGGAAATGTTAAACACATCAGAATCTGAGAAAGAAGGTGCATACATGTTGACGATCCCGCTTTTGCAACTGGAGAAAGAATATCCCTACCTGCCCTACTATCTGGATGACTTCGAAGTGATCTGGAATAAAGAAAAAAGTTTCTCTGAGAATCTTGAAAAACTGCCGGAGTCCTTCTATGAACAGAGAAAGATGTCCAGAAAAGACGTAGAAAAGGAATTTGTGATCTATATTCAGAGTGCATCACAGTGCCTCTCTGAAGAGATCTGCAGTGTCGAATCTATTACGATCATTCCGGGAGTAGGAAAGGATGGAACGAAAGAATCCTTCGATCCGATTACGATCTGTAAAGGCCAGATGATCGCCATCGTCGGAGAGACAGGATCCGGGAAGAGCAGGCTTCTGGAAGATATCGAGTGGCAGGCTCAAAATGACACCCCGACGCAAAGAACGATCCTGATCGATGGTAAAACCAAAGAAGAATGGCGGGAAACAGGATCGAGAAGACGTTCTATCGCCCAGCTGTCACAGAATATGAATTTCGTTCTGGATATGAATGTGGAAGAATTCCTGAGACTGCATGCGGAATGTTTTGTTCATCAAGAGGATGCAGAAACTCTGGTAGAAAAGGTATATCAGATTGCCGTTTCCTTGGCCGGAGAGACCTTTGATAAGAAGACAGCCGTTACATCCTTAAGCGGCGGTCAGTCGAGAGCGTTGATGATTGCAGACTGTGCGTATCTTTCGAAAGCTCCGATCGTATTGATCGATGAGATCGAGAATGCAGGTATTGACAGAAGAAAGGCGATGGATCTTCTGACCGGTAACGATAAGATCGTGCTTATTGCGACGCATGACCCTATCCTTTCCCTGATGGCGCCAAAACGAATCGTGATCCGAAATGGCCGCATTGATAAGATCCTCCATCGTGATGCGCGTGAGGAGGCGGTACTGCTCCTTGCGGAGAAAAAAGACCGAGAACTGATGACTCTGCGGAATGCAATCCGAAGAGGTGAACATGTTTCTATAATGGAAGTGTGATATAATAACACGAGTTAGATATGACTTACATCACAGCCCCCAAAAGTATTCGTGGATGAGCTGTTGACAGAAGTATTTACACATGATATAAATATTCATGGTTAGCGGTGGCTAACTGTGTCTTGATCTTTAATTCCTCTCCATACGCGCTGCTTTTCCAATTCCCGGCGCAGGAGAGGAATTAGTATGTATGAAAGGAGCCTTTTTATGGCAAAACTAACAATTGAAAAAGTAATCGGCAGAGAGATCCTGGATTCAAGAGGAAATCCGACTGTAGAAGCAGAGATCTATCTGGCAGACGGTACTGTCGCAAGCGGTACAGCTCCAAGTGGTGCTTCAACCGGTGAGTTTGAAGCACTTGAACTGCGTGACGGAGATAAGAGCCGTTATCTCGGAAAGGGTGTCCAGAAAGCCGTAAATAATATCAATACTACAATTAACGATGCGATCAAAGGCCTTGATGCTTTTGATACATATGCAGTCGATGCTGCGATGATCAAGGCCGATGGTACGAAAGATAAATCCAATCTCGGCGCAAATGCGATCCTTGCCGTATCGATCGCCGCAGCAAGAGCCGCTTCGAAGTCTCTTGATATCCCGCTTTATCGCTTTCTCGGCGGTGCAGCAGGAAACCGTCTTCCGGTTCCGATGATGAACATTTTAAACGGTGGTGCGCATGCGACCAATACGGTAGATGTTCAGGAATTTATGATCATGCCGGTCGGTGCCCCGACATTTAAAGAAGCACTTAGGTGGTGTGCGGAAGTATTCCATGCTCTGGCTAAGATCCTGAAGGGAAAAGGTCTTGCTACCTCTGTTGGTGACGAAGGCGGATTTGCACCGAACCTTTCTTCCGATGAAGAAACTATCGAAACGATTCTCGAGGCGGTGAAAGCGGCAGGATATGAACCCGGTAAGGACTTCATGATCGCTATGGATGCGGCTTCTTCCGAGTGGAAGAGTGAAAAGGGCAAAGGCTTCTATAAGCAGCCGAAGTCCGGAAAAGAGTTCACATCTGATGAACTGATCGCTCACTGGGAGAATCTTGTTGACAAGTATCCGATCATCTCTATCGAGGATGGACTGGATGAAGAAGATTGGGACGGCTGGAAGAAGATGACAGAGAAGATCGGCCATAAAGTACAGCTTGTTGGCGATGATCTTTTTGTTACCAATACAGAACGCCTCAGCAAGGGTATCTCTCTTGGTGCCGGAAATTCTATCCTCATCAAGCTCAATCAGATCGGTTCAGTATCTGAGACGCTCGAAGCGATCAAGATGGCGCATAATGCCGGATATACAGCGATTTCTTCCCACCGTTCCGGTGAAACCGCTGATACAACGATCGCAGATCTCGCTGTAGCCATGAATACCTGCCAGATCAAGACCGGTGCTCCGAGCCGTTCCGAACGTGTTGCAAAGTACAATCAGCTACTCCGCATTGAAGAGATGCTGGGAGAGTCTTCTGTCTATCCGAAGATGGATGCATTTCATGTAAAAAAGTAAAACCCTCCTTGAAAATGTTTTACGCTAAAGCTGCCCTGCCTGTGATGACCGCACAGTCAGGGCAGTTCTTTTGAGTTGATAATAAGGATGAGATTTCTTTCCCAAAAATTAATTCCCTCCCTGTGCCCATTCCAGAAAGACACATGTGGGAGGGAATTTTGAATTAGACATGAGTTAGCATATGCTAACTACTTCTTTATACCATCGAGGATGTTTTTTGTCAATCGTTATTCGATAGAATAATATTATTGAGGACACCTTCGAGGTATTCCTGTTTACCGGAGACAGGATTCTTCGGAGCCTTCATTTCAGCTGCTCTTGCAGCGAGTTCTTCAAGCGTGGATTCGCCGGATCTTACCTTCTGTCCGAGTTCGGATGAGAAAGAGGAGTAGCGCTCTTCGATATTCTTTTCGAGCCTTCCGTCCTCGATCATTTCGGCCGCTTTCAGAAGACCATAGGCAAAGGAATCCATTCCCAGAATGAACGCATAGAACATATCCTCATAGGTGTTACTCGGACGTCTGTTCTTTGAGTCGAAGTTGATGCCGACCGGAAGACCATCGTTCTTCAGGATCTCATACATGGCAAGTGTCGTATCATATACATTGCTCGGGAAGCAGTCGGTATCCCAGCCAAGCATGATATCGCCCTGGTTTGCATCGATCGAGCCGAGCATGTTATTGATGCGGCTGATACGCAGTTCGTGCTGGAACGTATGACCGGCCAGAGTTGCATGATTGGCTTCGATATTCATCATGAAGTCTTTATCAAGACCGTATTCTTTCAGGAATCCGATCGCGGTTGCCGCATCGAAGTCATACTGGTGCTTCATCGGTTCCTTCGGCTTCGGTTCGATCAGGAAGGTTCCGGTAAATCCGATCTTTCTACCGTAATCTCTGGCCATTTTCATCAGGTTTGCGATGTTTTCCTGTTCGAATTTCACCTTAGTATTCAGAAGTGTCTCATAACCTTCTCTGCCGCCCCAGAAAACGTATCCGCGTCCTCCGAGTTTTACTGTAAGTTCGATGGCTTTCTTTACCTGTGCAGCGGCAAAACAATATACATCCAGATCATTCGTGCTGCCGGCTCCATTCATGAAGCGGGGATTGCTGAACATGTTGGCAGTACCCCAGAGACATTTGATGTCGGTACCGGCAGTTTTTTCAAGGATATAATCTGTGATCTCATCCAGTCTTCTGTTGGTTTCGTTAATGTCATCTGCTTCCGGAACGAGGTCGACATCATGGAAACAGAAGTATTTGATACCGAGTTTTTTCATAAACTCGATACCGGCATCTACTTTTGCCTTGGCGTGCTCCATTGTTCCTTCAGATTCGGCACCAAAGCGCTTGTCTGCCGTACCGCGACCGAACATATCCACGCCATTGGCACAGAGATTATGCCACCACGCCATAGCAAAAGGAAGCTGCTCGCTCATCTTCTTTCCCAGAACGACTCGGTCCGGATCATAGTACTTAAATGCCATCGGGTTCTTGCTTTTAGGTCCCTCGTATTTGATCTCAAGGATACCTTTAAAGATTTCACTCATAGTGATACCTCCATTTGTTAATAGTGAATTTGCACAACAAGTTAGTGTATGCTAACTACAATCTTATCGGGTTCATCCAATTCCGTCAATGATTTCCTGAAAGAAGAAAAAACATGTTGACAAGATTTAGCGAACGGTGTACTCTAACTAAGGTTAGCAAACAGTGTTCGCTAAAAATATCTTTATCTTCTGGAAAGAAATAGTAATGGTTCGAGATAAGAAAGCACATCACGAATTGATCATGAAGGCCGCGTATGAAGAGTTCCGTAAATACGGTTTTACGGATGCTTCTATGCGAAGGATCGCAGCCGCTGCCGGTATGAGTGCATCTGGTCTTTACAAACATTTTGAGAGTAAAGAAGAGATGTTCTCGGCACTTGTGGATCCGGCCATTGACGGCATGATGCTTTTGTATGATGATCTGGCAAAGAAAGAAAATGAAACACTGAATCTTCCGGAAACAAAACGCGCGTGGGAAGATACATCTTCCACTTCGATCATGCTGGATTATATCTATTCGCACCTTGATGCATTTAAACTGATCATCTGTTCTTCCCAGGGGACAAAGTATGCCAATTTCGTTCATGATATTGCTCTCATGGAAGAAAAGAACACCTATGAGTACATTGCGAATGCAAAAAAGAACGGTTTCTCGGTTAACGAGGTGTCAGAAGAGGAACTGCATCTTTTAGTGACTATGAATATCGATGCTGTGGTAGCTGCGGTAGAACATGATTTCACTAAAGAACAGGCGATCCATTATGCAAAGACTCTCGAGAAATTCTTCATCCCCGGATGGCGGGCGGTGCTTGGTTTCTAAAAAAGAAGCGACCTGGTCGCTTTTCTTTTTGTATAGCAGTTAGCGTACGCTAACCACAAATTGTTCACCAGATTTCCTCTCCGGTATTCCATCTGCCGGTTGAGATAAAACAAGGAGGGGTGAGTGATGGAAAAAAACACATCAAAGGTAAAACCACGCTCAACGGTCAGCTGGGTCGTCGAGTTTGCCGGGTCGAAGAAGAGTTATTACATTGCAAGCATCGTTCTTGCGATACTCAGTGTTGCATTTGGCTTCCTGCCATATATATTTATCGGCAGGATCGTCAAAGAACTCCTTTCCGGCAGTTCGGATAAAGCATTCTGCTATCGTCAGCTGCTATTTGTCGCGATCTGCTGGGTGCTGAACCGCCTGATGCATACGATCTCTACGGCGCTTTCACATAGAGCGACATTCGAAGTTCTCGGGAATATCCGAAGAAGGATCACGAAGCATATGGCAAAGATGCCGCTCGGGGACGTTCTTTCTGAATCGTCAGGTACATATAAGAACATCATTATCGAGCGTGTCGATTCAGTGGAGACGACCATGGCGCATATCCTTCCGGAAGTGACCTCGAATCTTCTGATTCCGATCGTCGTTTTCGTCTATATGCTGACGATCAATTGGAAGCTCGCACTTCTTTCTCTTATATCGCTTCCGGTCGGAGCTTTGTTCTTCAGTTTCGAACTGATTGGCGCCGGAGAGCGTTTCCAGAATACCATTGATAAGACAAAAGCGCTGAACGATACAGCAGTCGAGTATATTAACGGTATCGAAGTGATCAAGGCTTTCGGTAAAGCAAAGACCTCTTACGCCAAATTTGTCACAGCGGCGAAGGAAGGTGCGGACTGTTTTATAGAGTGGATGAGAAGCTGCAATGTGTATCAGAATGTGGCGCTGACGATGCTTCCGGCACAGCTTCTTTCCCTGGTTCCATTTGCTGGATGGTTCTATAGCCGCGGATGGGTCAGCGGGAGTGATGCATTTATGCTGATCATCCTTGCACTTGGACTGGTATCACCATTTCTGGTCATTGCCAACTATCTGGATGATCTGAAGAAGTGTCAGGTGATCATCGGTGAAGCGACATCTATCATCGTGAAGCCGGAACTGGAACGTCCGGATACAGTGTCCGAAATTCCGGAAGGTTATGACATCGAACTGAAAAATGTCCATTTTGCCTATGAAAAAGAAGAGGTCCTCCACGGTGTAAACCTTCGGATCAAAGAAGGCACTGTCAATGCGCTGGTAGGTCCTTCCGGATCGGGAAAATCAACGATCGCCAAACTCATCGCCTCTTTCTGGGATGTGGATGAAGGTGCGATCCTTCTCGGAGGTGTGGACATCCGTAAGATCCCACTGGATGCATATAATCAGTATATTGCTTATGTTTCCCAGGATAACTATCTCTTCGATGAGACAGTTATGGAAAATATCCGTATGGGACGACCGGGAGCGACAGATGAGCAGGTGATTGATGCCGCAAAAAGAAGCGGATGCCATGATTTCATCATGCGTCTTGAAGACGGGTATCAGACGATATGTGGTGGCGCCGGATCCCATCTTTCCGGAGGAGAAAGACAGAGGATATCCATCGCACGTGCGATGCTGAAGGATGCACCTGTCGTGATCCTTGACGAAGCAACGGCCTACACCGATCCGGAGAACGAGGCGCTGGTGCAGAAGAGCGTAGCGAAACTGGTCCGTGGGAAAACGCTGATCGTTATCGCGCACCGCCTTTCTACGATTGCTACTGCGGACAATATCATCCTTGTCAACCAGGGTGGGATCTCTGCCTGCGGTACGCAGGAAGAACTTCTTAAAGAAAGCGATCTGTACCGTAAGATGTGGGATGCCCATGTGCTTTCAAGGGAGGTGGAATAAGATGTTTTCGACACTAAGAAAATTCTTTGATTTCTGTAATGAAGAAGATAGAAAGAAACTTTATCTGGCGATTATACTCAGTGTGGTGAAAGCCGTGTTTGCGGCCCTCCGAATTTCTGCTGTTGCCGTTTTTGCACAGGGCGTGATCGAAGATGACATGACGAATAAAAGGATCCTTCTTTCTTTAGGTATCATGCTGATATCCGTGATCGGGCAGATCCTGATCGGACTTAAGATCACCATGCTTCAGACAGAGGCCGGCTATCATTCCTGTGCGCATAAACGTATAGAGATCGCCGAGCATCTGCGTTATCTTCCGATGGGATTTTTTAATCATAACAGCCTTGGTTCCATCACGAATGTGACGACCAATGTTATGGAAAGTCTCTCGGATATTGCGACACGTATCGTTATGGTCGTATCGCAAGGCATTCTCACTACTACAGTGATTGCTGCTTTTGTATTTGCCTTCGACTGGAGGATCGGTCTGATCCTTCTTGCCGGTATTGTGATCTTCGTACTGTGGAATACATTCATGCAGAAAAGCACAAAAACCGTAGCACCGATGAAGCATGCAGCGGATGAAGCTATTGTCACAGCGGTCATTGAATATGTTCAGGGGATCGCAGAAGTAAAGAATTATAACCTTACAGATAAGACCGCGAGAAAACTGGAAAAAGCGATCGAAGGAAAAGTGAAGACGGACACCAAACTGGAATTCTGTGTCATGCCTCATGTATTTCTTCAGGGACTGACGACTAAACTTACCGGTGTTCTGATGTGCCTGGCATCCCTGAAGTTCTATTTTGATGGAAGCATGTCACTTCTTTACTGCATCATGATGATGATCTCCTCCTTTATGGTATATGAAAGCCTCGAGATCATGGGTATATTCTCTGCGCTGATGCGGAATATCAATATTGCCGTTACCAAGGCAAAAGAGATCATGGACATGCCGCCGATGGATATTGACGGGGAAGAGATCACTCCGAAGGATCATTCGATCACAGTCGAGCATATCGGTTTTTCCTATGACAAGAAGAAGATCATCAACGATGTTTCTCTTACGATCCCGGAGAAGACTACCACTGCATTCGTCGGTCCTTCCGGAGGCGGCAAGACGACACTATGCAATCTTCTTGCCCGATTCTGGGATGTGGATGAAGGTGTAGTCAAACTGGGCGGAAGAAATGTGAAAGACTACAGTTTCGACTCTTTAATGAAAAACTTCAGTTTCGTGTTCCAGAGAGTATACCTTTTCGAAGATACGATCGCTAATAACATCCGTTTCGGTAAGCCCGATGCAAGTATGGATGAAGTAATTGCCGCCGCCCGTAAAGCCCGCTGCGATGATTTCATAAGAACCCTCCCTCAAGGGTACGATACCGTGATCGGAGAAGGCGGAGCAAGTCTTTCCGGAGGTGAGAAGCAGAGGATCAGTATCGCCCGCGCGATCTTAAAGGATTCTCCGATCATTATTCTGGATGAAGCCACGGCGAACGTGGATCCGGAAAATGAAGCAGAGCTCACATCGGCCATCGAGGAACTGACAAGGGAGAAGACGATCATCATGATCGCGCACCGTCTTAAGACCGTGCGTCACGCCGATCAGATCTTCGTGATCGATGACGGAAGGATCGCCCAGCATGGTACGCATGACGAACTTGTGAAGGAAGAAGGCATCTATAAGCAGTTCATTCTTGACCGAAAAGAAGCTGCTTCCTGGAAGATCACAGAATAAGAAAGAACAGTGAAAAAACGCGCTATACAAGGGAAGGTGAAGGTAAAAAATCACCTTCCCGGGTATAGTACGCGAGAAAACAGCAGAAAGGACATACGAAAATGTTTGTTGAAGTAAAGGATTTGAAAAAAGATTATGGCATTGGCGAGAACATCGTTCATGTTCTGAAAGGGCTGAACTTCCAGCTTGAAAAGGGCGAGATCTGCACAGTTCTGGGTCCGTCCGGCGCAGGTAAGTCGACACTTCTTAACCTGATTGGCGGCATCGATACTCTCACTTCCGGTGAGATCCGCATTAACGGAAAAAAGATCGAACTGGATGACAAAGACGGACTCCTTGAATACAGGAGAGATCACTTGGGGTTTGTGTTCCAGTTTTATAACCTTATTCCGGATCTTACCGTTAAAGAGAATATTGAAGTTTGCGGGTTTCTGGGGAAAAAGTCGCTGGATATCCAGAAACTTCTGAAGGATCTGGGCTTGAAAGAACACCAGAATAAGTACCCGAGACAGCTTTCCGGCGGACAGCAGCAGAGGACTTCGATCGGAAGAGCCTTGATCAAAGCGCCGACACTCCTTCTTTGTGACGAGCCGACCGGAGCGCTTGATTATGATACATCCAAAGAAATACTGGAACTCATTGAGAATGTAAACAAAGAATATAACACGACCATCCTGATCGTAACCCATAACGAAGCGATCAGCCGCATGTCCGACCGTATCATCCATCTCAAAGACGGCCGGATCACCAAAAACGAGATGAATCCGTCTAAGATTTCTGCAAAGAATCTGGCCTGGTAATAAAGGGAAGAGGTGTCATTATGAAAAATGTACTAAGGAAAAGACTTCCCCGATTCTTAAAAAGAAACCTTGGCATCTATGGTGGAATCGCGTTATTCATTATTCTTGTGATAGCTCTGTCTGCCGCATATGTGGTAGGTAATCAGGGTATCCGGAAAGCGTTCCATGATATGGAAGAGAATAATCGCCTGGAAGACGGATTTTTCGCACTTTCCGTACCTATGGACAAAGCCGAGGTCTCTAATCTTTTAGGAGATTCTCTCGAACTTGAGTATCAGCCGTATGCTGATCTCTTGTCCTCGGATGAATCGGAAATCCGTGTGTTCAAAATGCGCCAGTCCATTGACATTCCTTTTGTACTGGAAGGAAACCTGCCGGACAGCGATAATGAGATCGCTCTGGATCGCCTTTATTGCGAAGCCCGTGACCTTGATCTCGGAGACAAGATCCTGGTCGGATCTGAGGATATGGAAGTTTCCGGCATTATCGGTCTTCCCGAGTATATCGTCAGTTTCAAGGAATTGGGAGATCTTCTGGCAGATCGTGAAGTCTTCGGTGTTTCGATCGTCAGCGACGGATTCTTCTCTACTCTCGATGAAGAGAAGATGACCTATCAGTATGCTTATAAGTTTAAAAACGAGCTTACCAGAGAAGAGGTCAACCAGGAAAACAGAGATATCATTAAGAAGCTGGGTGACAAAGGTGTACTTTCCGATTTCTGCGCTATCGGAGATAACAACCGAGTCAATAACATGATCTCCAAAATGGAACTGAACATCAATATGGCCACATATTTCATGGTCCTTGCCATGGTGATCGTCGCTTTCCTCTTTGCACTTGTGTCGGTGCATACATTCGAGGATGAGTGTTCGTTTGTCGGTGTCCTGATTGCTACAGGTTATAAGAAAAAGACTATCCTTCGTCATTATCTGACGATCCCTGTACTGGTTACACTGATTTCTACGGGTATCGGTATGGCGCTGGCTTTGTCTTTCGTATATAAGCTTCCGACACAGAGTGTTTACGACTATTATGTTTGTCCGAAAATGCTCTATACGATCGATCCTGTCAGAGTTGCTTTCATGATCGGATTCCCGATCCTTGCAGTGATTCTGATCAACCTGATCGTATTCGGCAGAAAACTCAATCTTACACCGCTTCGCCTGATTCGCAGAGACACGAAAAAAGAAAAGCGCGTCAAGAATGCCCATGAGATGAAAAAACTCGGATTCCTCAACCGTTTCCGTGTCCGTACGGTCGTTCGAAGCAAGGGACAGTATATTTCCCTGATCATCGGTGTTTTCCTTGCAGGCCTTCTTTGTATGTTCGGTCTGGGCATGCGTTCCTCCTTCGATAAATATATCGACAGCCTTCCGGATTCGGCGGTATCTGAATATCAGTATGTTCTTAAAGCACCGCTTCCGGATCCTTCGGTCCTGCCTTCCGATGTGGAAAAGGATACGATAAGCACCTACGAAACCGAGTATAACGGCAGAATGCTTCCGGTAAATGTTCTCGGTATCAGTAGTGATACGAAGTATTTGAAGGATTTCAACGTAGCTTCCCTTGGAGAGGATGAGATCATCATCTCTGATATTATGGCGGCAAAACTCGGTATTCATAAAGGTGACACCATCGAGCTCGATAATAAACTGACACTTCATAAGTGGAATGCCAAGATTGTGGAAGTTGCCGATTTTGAACTCGGAGTTTATGTGTTTACATCCCAGGAAACACTGAATACTTATCTTGAAAAAGAAGAAGGCTACTATAATACTGTTTTTGCCGATGGTGAGATCTCTGGAATCGATGAACGCTTCGTATCCACGGTAGTGACAAAAGAGAAGGTGGCAGACAGCGCCAAGCAGATGAAGACCCTTATGGCCTCCCTGATCGTAATGCTTACTGCGGTCGGAATCATCTGTTATGTCATCGTCATGTTCATGCTCACAAAGATGGTCATTGACAAGAATGCGCTGAATATCTCACTTCTGAAAGTATTCGGATACCGCAATAAAGAAGTGAATAAGCTGTATCTTTCTCAGACACAGTGGATCATTATTCTTTCCGTGATTCTTTTCCTGCCTCTTCAGTATTTCCTGATCGGTAAGATCTGGCCCGGTATGCTTAACTCGATGAGCGGTTTCTTCTACTTCCGTGTAACTCCGCTTGTCATGGCGATCATCGTCGTGCTTGGTACGGCAACCTGTCTTATCACGAATGCGATCCATGTTAAACATGTCCGTAAGATCGATATGACCGAGGCACTGAAGAATAGAGAATAGTATTCTCTTTCAAATACGAAAAGAACATATTCCCTCTCTCTCTTGTAAATAGGTCCCTTGAAATCCATCCGGTTTCAAGGGACCTGATCTTTGGCCGGAAACCATAGCCGGAACTATTTTATCTGATGATTCGATAAGTCGCAATATTTGGAGGGTTGCCATCCTGATGAGTAAGTGGCATTATAGCCTATGTGGTTAGCAGATGCTAACACTGTTGCATGGATAATAGTGATAAAGGAGATATAGTTATGCTGATTACGATTTTACTTTCACTTGTGATGATGGCGGGACTTTTTCTGATGCTCTGGAGTGGCGTCGGGTTTATCCAGGACAAGAAATTTTTCTCTTCCGCTCCCAAAGAAGCCATTGAGGTGACACCTGACTATGTCCCGGAACGGTTTAAGGGACAGCACGCTGTGGGCTATGTTATGGCAGCGCTATCGCTGGTTCTAATGGGCGGTGCTGTTATTCTGGGTGCATGGGACGGCATAAAGAATGAATACGGCTTCTGGCAGTTTTTCGTAAGATTTCTGGTCATGCTGCTTTTGCTTAAGGCATTTGATGTGATCTTCTTTGACTGGGTGCTTCTTTGTAATCAGGGGTTCGGATTCTTTACCCATTACTATCCGCAGGTTGGATCTGTCTATAACAGGAGCCTGTTCGGGTACAATAAAAAGACACATATTACCCATGTGATCTGCTTTTTTCCGGCATGTGCACTGCTTGCCTGGATCTGTACATTATTGTGATATCATTCGGGCTATTTTTGTTCAAATGGAGTAACCTTCTGCTAACTTATGTGCTACAATGCGATCATAACGAAGCAAGGAGCAGAAGATGTTTGAAGATCTGGTCAAAAAAGTTTCCCCGGTGCCATTGGATGATGTAGTGCATTTTTCGCGTGCTTCTGAATGGATTACTAAGATGGAATTGAAAGCTTCGCCCCGTGATGACAAACCGGTCGATGCATATGTGGTGATGCCATTCGAAGGTATGGGGATCTTCTACTACACGATCCCAAGAGAACTGGAATTTGGTGCACATATAGATGGTCGTCGTCCTGTTCTTACGGACCGGCTCCGGTTCTTTAAACTGAACTATTGTATGGACGGACGTGTCGAAGTGTTCATGAGGGGGAAAGGGAAGTATGCCTATCTGGATAAAGGAATGGTCGGCTTCGATGAAAATGATCCCCTGGTCCTTCTGACGTTCCGGAAAGAATATTATCAGGGATTCGGTCTGTATTTCAATTTCGAGCTCATGAGCGAAAATGACCGGACCACGCTTTCTTACTATGACATCACAAAAGAAGCCTGTATGAAACTGATCGAAAGAGAAAAAGAGTGCTTCCTGGGAAATGCATCGCAGGAATTCCGCCTGATCGTGGAGGATCTGGCAAAGGGGATCGAGGACCGGTCTTTGGATCTTCCGCGGGCGAGGATGCAGAGCACGAGACTTCTGTATCTTCTGCTTCACGAAGATGTCGAGCCGCTTCGGAAAAGTGAATATACCACTTCCGGTCAGAGAAAGATCGCAGAAGATGCGAAAAAGCGGATCTTACAGGATCCGAGCATACATCTGACGGCGGAAGAACTGGCAGAAGAACTCCACTGTACGGCACCGGCGCTGAAGATGTATTTCCGGAAAGTGTATGGTGTTCCGATCTATACATTCCTTCAGAATGTCCGGCTGCAAAAGGCGGAAGAGGACCTTCGGAAAACGAGAAAGAACATCGCGGATCTGGCAGAAGAAGCAGGATACAGCAATCCAAGTAAATTCTGTGCGTTGTTTAAGAAGACATATGGCGTGACACCGACCGAATATCGTCGATTACATACATAGAAAACAATGAAAGCTGATTGAAACAGGAACCTTCACTCAGTTGGGGGCTGAGTTTCTTGTGGCCAAAAATGGGGAAAAGGAGAATGAAGATGTTTATTGAAGTTAAAAATGCAGTGAAGCAATATGGTAGCGGAGAGAGCCTGATCCGTGCCATGGACGGAGTGGATTTTACCGCAGAAAAAGGAGAGATCACGGTGATCTTAGGACCTTCCGGTTCCGGAAAATCCACACTTCTGAATATGCTGGGAGGGATCGATTCACCGGATTCGGGGTTGATCCGCATCGGAGAAACGGAACTCACTTCACAAGGAAAGAGCGGGCTTTCCGAGTATAGAAGAAAACATGTAGGATTTGTTTTTCAATCCTATAACCTGATCCCGGATCTGACGGTCCGTGAGAATGTGGAAGTTGTGGCGGATATCTCAAAGGATCCGCTTTCTATCGACGAACTTCTGGAAACACTGAATCTTACCAAACATAAGCATAAGTTTCCCAGGGAACTGTCCGGCGGACAGCAGCAGCGCTGTGCGATCGCCCGTGCTCTGGTCAAGAATCCGCAGATCCTCCTGTGCGATGAGCTGACCGGCGCACTGGATTCGAAATCATCCAGGGATGTGCTGACGATGCTCGAGAAGATCAACCGCGAATACAAAACGACGATCGTGATCATCACCCACAATGAAGGTATTTCTCAAATGGCGGACCGGATCATACGGATCCACGACGGTAAAATCGTCGAGAACAGAATGAATAGTAAGAAACTTCCGGTTTCGGAACTTCAGATCTGAGGTGACGGAGTATGGTACTGAATAAACGATATATCCGGAATTTCCGGAGCAATCTGTCCTTTTTCTTAAGCATTACGATCCTGACCGCGCTGGTTTCCTGTCTGCATGTAGCTTTTGATTCCTCGTATGGCGTGCAGCAGGAAAGCTTTCAGAAACTTCTGGATGAAGCGCAGCTCGAAGATGCGGAGTTCATGACGCTTCGCCCGCTCGACGATGAAAAAGCCTTAGAGGAGCAGCATCACGTCACGATCGAAAAACAGCCGTATATTGATCTTCGTATGGAGGAGAAAGAGGCGGAGGTCCGTATCTTTGCTCCATCTTCAGAGATCAATCTGTATCGTGTCCAGGAGGGAAGAGATGTTGAATCGGATACGGATATTCTTCTCAACGGGCTTTTCATGGAGCGGCAGGATCTTTCTATCGGCGATAGCATTACTCTCTCCGGCAGGACGTACAACATCTGTGGCGAAGTCATCCGTACTGACTATCTTTTCTGCCTGAAAAACATCACGGATACCTTCTCCGACAGTGACCGGTTTGGTATCGGCGTGGTGAAGGACAGTGCTTTTTCTCAATATGAGCAAGAAGATATGGCGACTGTCTATGCCGTAAGATACGAAGAAAGTACTGATGTAAGTGCTTTTCGAAAAGCACTTAACGAGGCGTACGGGACGATGTCTTATGTGGATGTCGGTAATAACTCCCGTATCCAGAGCCCGAAAGATCAGTTCGATGAATTAAGCTATACCGTGAAGATCATCCTGCCGACAACGATGGTGTTCATGGTCCTTCTGATCGCAGTCGTACTTGGACGTAAGATCCGAAACGAGAGAAAGATGATCGGTGTCCTTCATGCACTCGGGTATAAGCGTTATGAGCTCGCTCTGCACTATAGCGTACTGGGCGCGATCCCGGGGATCCTTGGGGGACTTCTCGGTATCGTTCTGGCAATACCGGCACTTACTCCTCTTTCGGATATGCTGATCGAAGATAAGATGGAAGTCTTCTATAAGGTGACACATATAACCTGGAAGTCCTCTCTGGTGGCGCTTGTTCTCCCAACGGTATGCTATGTGATCGCGGTCTTTATTACTGCACTTATCAATATGCGCGGATCAGCGATCGACATGATCAAGGGACTTACGAAGAATAAAAAGAAGAAGATGGGACTACGTAAAGCGAAGATGAGTTTCCGGACAAAGTATAAGATCCGCGCCGTATTCGGCCATCTTCCCAGAACACTTCTGGTCATCGCCGGTATCGCACTGGGCGGGACGCTGGTGGCATTTACCTTCGCATGCGTGGACTCGATCCAGCGATATGTCGATACGAGCGTGAAGGAGACAGGTGACTTTGAATACGAGTATTTCTTATCCTGTGTGAAGACCGGAACTCCGGATAAAGGCGCACCGGTGATGGCAGCCTCCTTTGAAGTCAAGGACAACCCGGATCTGATCACGCTGATGGGGATCGACGATACTTCGATGATCCACGTTAACGACACGGATGGAAATGAATTGCCGATCGATGAGGATAAGTTCTATATCTCCGAGATGAGTGCCTTCGCATATCACGTAAAAGCCGGAGATACCATTACGATCAGGAACATCGCTGATCTCAAAGAGTATCCGGTCCACGTGGACGGGATCTTCGTGAATGGATCCCAGTCTTTGATGGTCGCATCCAGGACAACTGTCAATAAACTCCTTTCTATGCCTGAAGATGCCTATACACTGGTTATGAGCAAAGAAAAACTGCCATATAGAGATTCGGAGCTCTTAAGAGAAGTGAGTAAGACTTCTCTTTCGGAAGCGCTGGATAAGACGATCAATCAGGGCATGAAGGACCTTCTGATGCCGATCACGGCGATCGCGGTCATCATTTCGGTCATCACGACATACCTGATGGTCAATATCCTTCTTAATGAGAGCACTTCGGTGATCTCGATGCTGAAGGTGCTGGGCTATAGGGACGGGGAAATCAACCGGATCGTGACATATATATATCATCTGCTTCTGCCGATCGGTATCGCTCTTGGGATCTGGCTGGGCACGGTCCTGAACAGGTTGAACTTTGAATCGCAGACGGCGAAGTATAACTCTTTTATCGAAAACTATGTTACGCCGAAGTCGATCCTGATCTGCGTGGGCATTACCCTTGCATCTTATGTGATATCCATGTTCCTACTGTCATCTAAGGTGAAAAAAGTGGAGATGGTGGAGAGTCTGAAGAATAATGCGGAGTAAAGCCCTTCCTTTTCGGAGAAACCGAGATGTCCATGCTTTTCGTTCAGAAAAGCACTGTATTCATGCCTTTTCGTTATTTACGTCACGTTGAGAAAAAGATACAATGTTGGCAATTTAGAAGAAAAGGACGGATCTTCGCAGGATGCTTCCCCTGACGGGTATGCTCTTGCGGGCGAATATACAAGATGAAAGGAAAAGGCCACGGGATAAAACTTCAGAGTTCGGATGCCAAGGGGATCGCCTGTATCTTAGCGGCGGCGCTGGGGTTTGCCCTGATGACCTTCTTTGTAAAGCTGAGCGGGGATGTGCCGACTATGGAGAAAGCCTTCTTCCGCAATGCTTTTGCCGCCGTGATCGCGGCGGTGACGCTTCTTCGGTCGGAAGACAAGTTTAAGATGAAGAAGGGAAACGGAAAGTATGTCTTCCTTCGCTGTCTTTTCGGAACGACAGGGCTTCTTTGCAATTTCTACGCCATCGATCATCTTCCTCTGGCAGATGCGAATATGCTCAATAAGCTTTCTCCGTTCTTTGCGATCCTGGCGTCGATCCCGATCCTTAAGGAAAAACCGACAAAAATCGACATTCTGACGACACTTGTGGCATTCTCGGGTGTGCTTCTCATAGCAAGGCCCTCTGCGGATGTATCCATGATCCCGGCACTTGCCGGTATCTGGGGCGGTGCCGGAGCCGGAATTGCCTATTCTTTCGTGCGGCTTCTTGGAAGAAGAAAGGAACGGACATCGATCATCGTTCTTTGCTTCTCGCTATTCTCCTGCCTTTTAGCACTCCCGTTTATGATCTTCGACTTCAAGATGATGGAAGCCTGGCAGCTTCTGTGCCTGATCGCTGCAGGCATTTTTGCGGCGATCGCGCAGTTTTCTATTACTTCCGCTTATAAGTTTGCCCCGGCCAGAAAGATCGGTGTTTTTGACAATACACAGGTGGTGTTCTCGGCGCTTTTGGGCATCATTTTCTTCGACGAGATCCCGGCAGCCTTAAGTATCTGCGGATATGTGATCATCATCGGAATGGCCGTCTTCCGCTGGTACTGGAACCTGCATCACGACAAGAGCGAAGATACCCCGGCTTGACTTGCTTCGGAAAAAGATTTCCAGAGTGATTTGATAAAATTTAATTGGGCGCTTGCTTTTTGGTCGAGGTTAGCATATACTAACTGCGAATTTCCATGAAACAGAGCATTTTAACTAGCAATGAGCGCCGTTATGTGCGCGAGGGTTAGTCGGTGCTAACGGAAGGATAAGGGGGGAGATGCTTTGTGAAGCTAAGTGATGTAAAAAAGGAGGTAAGGTATGTATCAGATCACTATGAAGATAGAAGGTATGTCCTGCAGCATGTGCGAGGCGCATATCAATGATGTGATCCGGAGAGTGGTTCCGGGAGCAAAGAAAGTAAAGAGTTCCCATGTGAAGGGGGAGAGTTCTTTTGTCGCGGAAAATCAGCCGAAAATGAATGTGCTGGAAAGAGCGATCGAGGATACGGGATATCAGGTCCTCTCGGTCTCGGCGGCGCCCTATGAGAAGAAGCGTTTCGGACTTTTCTAAAGAGAAATGAACAGAAATATATTAAACGAAAAGGAGATCTGAAAAATGATGAAACTGGTTTTGATCCGACATGGAGAAAGTGAGTGGAACAAGCTTAATCTGTTTACCGGATGGACGGATGTGGACTTAAGCGAGAAAGGAAGAGAAGAGGCAAAAGCAGCAGGTCAGGTGCTTCTTGCTGAAGGGTATGACTTCGATATCTGCTTTACTTCATATCTGAAGCGTGCGATCCATACACTGAATATCGCGCTTGATGAGATGGACCGCGCATGGCTTCCGGTCGTAAAGTCCTGGAAACTCAATGAACGCCACTACGGTGCCCTTCAGGGACTGAATAAGTCAGAGACGGCAGAAAAGTACGGTGAGGAGCAGGTCAAGATCTGGAGACGTTCTTTTGACGTGAAGCCGCCGGAACTGGAAGACAGTGATGAGCGTTCCGCGACAAAGCAGGCTATGTTCCGCGATGTGGATGCTTCGCTGCTTCCGAAAAATGAGAGTCTCGAGACAACGATCGAGCGCGTGATCCCGTATTTTGAAGAAGTGATCAAGCCGGAAATGAAGGCTGGTAAGCGTGTAGTTATTGCAGCTCACGGCAATTCTCTTCGTGCTCTTGTAAAGTATTTCGATAACCTGTCTTCGGAAGATATCATCGGCGTCAATATTCCGACAGCAGTTCCGCTGGTCTATGAATTTGATGATGACTTCAAAGTGCTTCGTCACTATTACCTCGGAGATCAGGAAGCGCTGAAAGCGAAGATGGAAGCTGTAGCAAATCAGGGGAAAAAGAAATAAGAAAAAACTTGACATCTGAAGTATTCTGATGCATGATATCGGTGTTAGTTATCGATGATAGCTAACACCGATTACTATGAAGGAATAGCAGATCCACATGCCGAGAGATAAGTCTATAAGCCATGGGAAAGTGAATCAGGCCATCAAGGATGAGTTCCTTGAAAAGGGATATGAAGCGGCTTCGATCCGCAGTATCGGTGCCCGTGCGGGCATGACCTCTGCCGGACTATACAGACACTATGAGGATAAGGCGGCGATGTTTGATGCGATCGTTTCTCCGCTGGTTTCTGAGATCCGTGACTGGACAGAAAGACATATCCGCCAGAAGTATGAGATGGCCGTAAGAAACAAAGACGGCGGCGGACTTTTCGGGGAAACGATCATGGATCTGATCAAGTCGGTGATCCTTCCGAGAAAGGAAGAGTTCCGGCTTCTCCTGAATGGCTCCAAGGGTACGAGATATGAGAGTTTCGTACATGATTTTGTGAAAGAAAACCAGAAAGAATATATGCGTGCTCTCGAATTTTTTCGTGAAAAAGGGTATGCGGTGCGTGATGTGAGCGAAGGAGAGGTACATATGCTTCTTTCCGCATATCTGACTGCATGTTTCGAGCCGATCGTCCATGAAGATGACGATGAAAAGATTCTCAGATATCTGGATACACTGGAGGAATTCTTCATGCCGGGATGGCTGAAGATCATGGGAGTGAATTAGAAAAGAGCCGCAAGGCTCTTTTTTAATATATAAGTTATCGATCAACGGTTAGCGATAGCTAACCAATTAAAAGGAGTGATTGAATTTGGCAAAAGTAGAGAAGTATGATCACATGAAGCTCATACGGAATTATGCCGGCGGGCATAAGAATCTGATCCTGCTGGGAAGATTCCTCGCGGCGGTAAGCGCTGTTATGTCGCTGATTCCGTTTTATGAACTGTGGCGGATCATTAAGATCGCGGTGGAAGGACAGGATCCGGATCTGATCAAAGGACATGCCTGGATCGCAGTAGGTGTGACGGTCGGCGCACTGCTGGTCTATATTCTGGCTCTCTTATGTACGCATATCGCAGCATTCCGTGTACAGGCGAATATGAGAAGTGCGCTGATGAGACGGATCATCACCCTGCCGCTCGGAGTCTTTGATGAGGACGGTACCGGCAAGATCCGAAGAATCGTGAATGATTCCACTGCGGCAACGGAAACCTATATCGCGCATAATCTTGCAGATAAGACTGTAGCGGCCATCACCCCTGTCGGATTGATCGTCCTGGTGCTTGCTTTTAACTGGAAGATCGGCCTGATCTGCACGATCCCGGCAATCATCGGATTCTGCTGCATGATGAGAATTATGGGAAAGAACATGCAGGAGAAAATGAAAGAATACCAGAATGCTCTTGAAGTCATGAGCAGTGAAGCGACAGAATATGTCCGCGGAGTTCCGGTCGTAAAGACTTTCGGACAGACGGTCCATTCTTTTGCCCGATTTAAATCTTCTATCGACGGGTTCGGAAAATGGTCCACGGATTATACGCTTATGCTGCGTAAACCGATGATCGAGTTTATGACTTGCATCAACGCGATCTTCCTGGCGCTTGTTATCGCGGCATTCCTGATTACGGGAAATGGAACATCAAGCGCCGATATTCTGAATATCATGTACTACATTATCGTAACGCCTCTGATCACGGTGGCACTGACAAAGGTGGCATATTCCGGGGAGGCGGAGATGACTTTGATCGATGCACTTAAGCGTGTGGATCAGATCCTTGAGATAAAGCCGCTTCCGGAAACCCAGTCTGCATCTTCTCCCAAAGACAGCAGTGTGCAGCTTGAGCACGTCAGCTACCGTTATAAGGATGCGACCAGAGAGGCTGTTTCTGATGTGACACTGTCGATCCGCTCCGGGGAACATGTGGCGCTGGTCGGGCCTTCCGGATCGGGAAAAACAACTCTTGCAGAACTTCTGGTCCGTTTCTTCGATGTTTCAGAAGGAAAGATCATGATCGGCGGAGTGGATATCAAGGATATGTCTTCTTCGGAACTTATGAATCAGGTTTCCTTTGTTTTCCAGGATAGCCGCCTTATCAAGACTTCGATCCTGGAAAATGTCCGGATGGGAAGACCTTCTGCAACTGAGGAAGAGGTGCTGGCTGCGCTGGAAAAAGCACAGTGTATGGATATCATCAATAAACTTCCGAACGGGATCCATACGATCATCGGCGAGAAAGGGACTTATCTTTCAGGAGGTGAGCAGCAGAGGATCACGATCGCCAGAGCCGTACTGAAAGATGCGCCGATCCTGATCCTGGATGAGGCAACGGCATTTGCGGACCCGGATAATGAGACAAAGGTTCAGGCGGCATTCTCGGAAATGGCGAAGGAAAAGACGGTGATCATGATTGCGCACCGTCTGAGTACGGTGGCGGATGCCGACCGGATCTTCGTCCTTTCGGACGGACAGCTGGCCGAACAGGGGACCCATGACGAACTTATGAGTCTGGAAGGCCTTTATAAGCGGATGTTTGATGAATACAGCCGTTCGATCGAGTGGAAGGTAGGTGTTTGAAAATGATAAAGAAACTCATGCACAAATATGCACTCTCTGAACAAGGTGCAAAAGATCTGGTAAAAGCCTGTCTTTTCTGTACTCTGACCAATATCTGTCTGATGATGCCGTCCGGTGTGCTTTACATGCTGATCAAGGATCTTCTGGATGATGAACTTTCCCAAAACAGAATCGGGGTCTATCTGATCGCAAGTGCAGTCATTTTAGCACTTATCGCATTTACCAACTACCTTCAGTACAATGCTACTTTCTTGTCTACATATCGTGAGAGCGGGGTAAGACGGACCGCGATTGCCGAGAAGTTAAGAAAGCTTCCTCTTTCTTATTTCGGGAAGAAGAATATTGCCGATCTTACTACCAATATTATGGGAGACTGTGCTTCTATCGAGACGGCTTCCAGCCACTGGATCCCGGAACTGATCGGTGCGATCATATCTACCGGCCTGGTCGGTATCAGTCTTTTCTTCTTTTTTGACTGGCGTATGGCACTTGCCAGTTTCTGGGTGATCCCGGTTGCTTTTCTGATCGTGATCAGCTGTTCCGGTGCGGAGAAAAGAGCAGTAAGAAAAAACACGGCCGTAAAGATGGATATGACGGACGGAATCCAGGAATGCCT
This sequence comes from Clostridiales bacterium, assembly GCA_017428545.1. Lineage (GTDB taxonomy): Bacteria > Bacillota > Clostridia > Saccharofermentanales > Saccharofermentanaceae > Scatonaster. The sequence goes on along the minus strand of JAFRQR010000020.1, from coordinate 101,104 downwards.
TGAATCGATCCGTGACCTGCGTGCAAACAATGCACAGGACAAATACATGGATGGTCTGGAGAAGAAGATCAGAAGAGTCGAGAAGATGGCTCTTTTTACGGAATTGAAGATGGCTGTGTATGTGAACTCCGCTGCTATCATTCTCAAGATCGGTATCGGAACGACAGCTCTCGTTGGCGGTGCTCTTTTTGCGGATGGTACGATCTCTATCCTGACTTTCTTTATGTTCCTGATGATCGTTTCCCGTCTTTATGATCCGATGCAGATCACGCTTCAGAACTTTGCGGCGATCATCGCGACCGGAATCCAGTGCGAGCGTTTGGATGAAGTGCTTTCCCATGAGATCCAGACAGGGTCGGATAAGATGACCAATTCAGGATATGATATAACATTTGACCATGTCGGATTCCATTATTCCGATGATACGACGGTCCTCAAAGATGTCAGTTTCACGGCAAAGCAGGGAGAAGTAACTGCCTTGATCGGTCCTTCCGGCGGAGGAAAAACAACGATCTCGCGTCTGGCTGCAAGATTCTGGGATCCGACATCCGGAAGGATCACTCTTGGAGGAACCGATATCTCAGGGATCGATCCGGAGACTCTCCTTCAGAATTACTCTATCGTGTTCCAGGACGTGACACTTTTTAACAACAGCGTGATGGAGAATATCCGTATCGGTAAGGCAGGAGCTACAGATGAAGAAGTTATCGAAGCTGCAAAAATGGCCAATTGCGAAGATTTCGTTTCGCTTCTTCCTGACGGATATAATACCCGCATCGGAGAAAACGGAAGCGAGCTTTCCGGAGGTGAACGTCAGCGTATTTCCATCGCGAGAGCTTTCCTGAAAGATGCGCCGATCATCCTTCTTGATGAAGCAACGGCTTCTCTCGATGCAGAAAACGAGACAGTGATCCAGGAAGCGCTTTCCCGACTGATCAGGAACAAGACCGTAATGATCATTGCCCACCGTATGCGAACGATCGCAAATGCCGACCATATCGTTGTACTGAAGGATGGAGTCGTTGCCGAAGAAGGCACGCCTTCCGCATTGATGGAAAAAGATAGTCTTTATCGGCATATGACACAGCAGCAGATGCTTTCACAGAATTGGAAGATGGATTAATGAGCAGAGAAAGAAAAAAATTGATCAGCACAGATGATCTGTATCAGTACATGGATGGAGCAAAAGGTTTCCCCGAGGAGATCGGTACGGCCAAGATCCGGAAAGAAAAATCCAGAAATGATGTCCTGTACTACAGTTGGGATCTGTCCTTTTCACAGGATACGGCTGCAAAGAAATGTGATAATGCGGGACTGGATGAAGTGCAGATCATTTTCAACCTAAATCAGGATATCGAGTGGCAGGTGGGAGAGGATCCCGCCTCGCCGCGTTTCCAGAAGGTGGTCATGAAGCGGGGAGAAGTGTGTATCTACAGAAATGATAACATCGGTACTTCTATGTTCTATCCCAGCGGACGGCATTACCGGTTCCGAAGCCTGCAGATGAAAACGGAACGGTTTTCCGGGCTTCTGCATATGCTCTTTTCGGAGAAGGAGGCTTTACGGATAGAGCAGATGGTATTTACCCGAGTGGAGAAGACGAGGATCACTCCGGAAATGTTCAGGATCCTTTCTGAAATCGACAGCGCTGACCGTTATGCGGAATATAAGGATGTCTATCTGGAAACCAAGATGATCGAGCTTACCGCCCAGATACTCATGAAGATCGCCAACGGGGAAGACAAGGGCATACAGAAAAAGGAACAGAATATCGATCCGCAGGACCGCCTTTCCATCGAGCATCTTCGGGAGAAGATCCAGCTGGTTCCGTATGAGGATTACGATGCCCCTTCTGTGGCAGTGAAACTTGCGATGAGTCTTTCGAAACTCAACCGTCTGTTCCGGCAGATGTACGATACCTCATTGCATGCCTACGTTCAGGAAATGCGTCTGGAATACGCGGCTGCGCTTCTCGTGCGTGAAAAGATAAACGTTTCCGAGGCAGCGTCGCGCTCCGGGTATTCCAATATGAGTTATTTTTCCAAGTCTTTCAAAGAACGGTTCGGAATAAGTCCTAAAGATTACCGTGAGCGAAAAGTGTTAGAAAACGATTTGTAAATGGTGGAATCGAAAAGTGAAATGAGTATAATTCACATAGTTAGCGAACGCTAACCATGTGGATTTTCTTTTTGGAAAGGACGTGCTTATGTTTAAGAAAGTTGCTCCCTATATCGGGAAATATAAGAAGTACACGATCTTGGCCGTGATCTGTATGAGCCTGGGCATCATTGCAAATGTGCTTCCGTATTTCTTTATGTATCAGATCATTTCTCCGCTGATCCGCGGAGAATCCGTCAGTACCTCCTATATCATTTACCGGGTCGCTGCAATTACTGTCTGTAAGATCCTCTTTGCGGTCTTATATACTCAGGGTCTGTCATTTTCACATTACAGTGCCTATCACACGCTGAAAAATCTACGTGTATCGCTTCAGGGTAAACTGGAAAAACAGCCTCTCGGCCATATCCAGGATATGGGGACAGGACGCATCAAGAAAGTGTTTGCAGATGATATCGATCAGGTCGAACTTCTGCTGGCTCATGCGATCCCGGAAGGAATCGCCAATATAGCGATTCCGGTCCTTATACTTGTTTTAATGTTTGTCACAGATTGGAGACTGGGCCTTTTGTCGCTGGTCCCGCTTATCGTCGGGATACTCGCCATGGGAATGATGATGAAGGCCGGCATGACGATGATGAACGACTATTATGCTTCGGCTACGAAAATGAACAACACGATCATCGAATACGTCAATGGTATGGAAGTTGTGAAAGTCTTTAATAAAGACGGCGATTCATATAAACGGTTCGGAGAAGTAGTCAGAAACTACAGGGACTTCACGCTTGCCTGGTATAAGGTCTGCTGGCCGTGGATGGCAGTATATGCCAGTGTACTTCCCTGTCTGGCGCTTCTGATCCTGCCGCTTGGATCTCTTATGGTCATCAATGAGGTGATCGCACTGGATAAACTGGTACTGGTCCTCTGCATGTCGTTTGCGGTTGGTCCTTCCGTGCTAAAAGCACTGAACTTCGCGGGAAAGTTCCCTCAGCTGAACTATAAGATCGATGCCCTGGAGAAGATGATGGAATTTCCGCCTCTTCAGGAAGGAACTTCCGGGTTTTCCGGGATCAGCTCGGATGTTGTTTTTGAAGATATTCACTTCGGCTATGATGAAAAGGAAGTGCTTCACGGCGTATCCCTGTCGTTAAAACAGGGGACGACCACCGCGCTGGTTGGAGAATCCGGATCCGGAAAATCCACGCTGGCCAAGCTTCTGGTCCACTACTATGATCTTTCTTCCGGCCATATTTCGATCGGAGGGCAGGATATTACTGATATGTCGCTTCGGGCATTAAATGACCAGGTCGCCTTTGTATCTCAGGAACAGTTCCTTTTCAATACGTCCCTTTATGAGAATATCCGTATCGGAAAGCCGGATGCGAGCAGGGAGGAAGTACTCGAAGCTGCATCAAGGGCACAATGTGATGAATTTCTGGAAAGACTTCCGAATGGTATCGAGACTTTGGCCGGAGATAGCGGAAAGCAATTATCCGGCGGCGAGCGCCAGCGTATTTCACTGGCAAGAGCGATCCTGAAAAATGCACCGATCATCGTACTTGATGAAGCGACGGCATTTATGGATCCGGAAAATGAAGAAAAGATGAACCGGGCCATCGATGAGATCATGAAGGACAAGACGGTACTGGTCATCGCGCACCGCCTGTCTACGATCAAGAATGCGGACAAGATCTGCGTGATGAAAGATGGTGAGTGTATCGCTTCCGACAGACATGAAGCACTTCTTATCTCATGTCCCGAGTATAAGAATCTGTGGGACGCATCGGTAAGTGCCAGCACATGGAGAATCAAGGAGGGAAAGAACGTATGATTAAGATCATGCATCGACTGATCCGTATGACGGGAAAGTATAAAAAAGCGATCCGGGCATCCTATATATCTTCTTTTTTCAAGGGATGCCTGATGAAAATGCCGCTGATGCTGAGTTTCCTGATGATCAAGTTTTTTATGGAAGGAACCATGGATAAGAAGACATGCCTGATTTTCGGTATCGTTCTTGTCGCAAGTGTGATCCTTCAGGCTGTCTTCGAACATGTGACGAATATACTTCAGTCTGCGGCAGGTTATAAAGTGTTCGCGGATATGCGTATCCGTCTGGGCGACCATCTGCGAAAACTTCCCATGGGATATTTTACAGAGGGCAATATCGGTAAAATCAGTTCGATCCTTTCCACCGATATGGTATTTATAGAAGAAAACTGCATGGGCGTGCTTTCTGAACTTGTGTCTTTCATCATCTCACAGGCACTGATGATCCTCATGATGTTCTTTATGGATTTCCGGCTGGGTCTTCTGTCACTGTTTGTACTGCTCGTGTTCTTTGTGGTCGGAAACCTTATGCTCCGCTATACCATGGATCATTCTCGCAAGAAACAGGAGTACAGTGAATCTCTGACAAACGAAGTCCTGGATTTTGCAGAAGGGATCGGAATCATTAAGAGCTACAATCTTTTGGGCGAAAACTCAAAGAAGTTGACAGACGAATTTGAGAAGAACTGTCAGGAAAGCATCGCGTTTGAAGTAGACTATGCACCCTGGTCAAGAGCTCTGCATCTGACCTATGGAATCGGTACCGCCCTTGTGCTTTTGCTTTGCGCCTATCTTTTCCATATGGAATTGATCTCAAATGTGTATATGGTCGGTATGGCGCTGTTCCTCTTCGACCTTTTTAATGCAGTCAAAAGTTACTATTCCCAGATGGCAAGACTTACTGTGACCTCGGCAAGTCTCGACCGTATCGAAGCCCTGTTCGCGGAAGAAGAAATGGCAGATAACGGAAAAGAAAAACTCCCTGACGAATCCTCACTGAGCGGAAGTGTGGCGGCGATCGAATATGATGATGTCACCTTCGGCTATACAGAAAAAGACGTGCTGAAGCATGTGTCTTTTAAAGTAAATAGTGGAGAAATGTGCGCTCTGGTCGGACCTTCCGGCGGAGGTAAATCAACGATCGCTTCGCTTCTTGCACGGTTCTGGGATATCGGGGAAGGAAAGATCCTGGTAAACGGAAAAGATATCCGTAATGTTCCGATGGGAGATCTGATGGATCATATCAGTATAGTGTTCCAGAGAGTATATCTTTTCCAGGATACGATCTATAACAATATCGCGATGGCACGCCCGGATGCTTCGAAAGAGGAAGTTTACGAAGCTGCCCGAAAAGCACACTGCTATGACTTTATCATGGCACTTCCGGATGGTTTTGATACCGTGATCGGCGAGGGAGGAGCATCTCTCTCCGGAGGGGAAAAGCAGCGAATCTCCATTGCCAGATGTATCTTAAAAGATGCACCGATCGTCATTCTTGACGAGGCCACTGCCAGTGTGGATGCCGACAATGAGCGTGCGATCCAGGAAGCAATATCGGAGCTTTGCCGGAACAAGACGCTTCTGGTCATCGCGCATCGCTTGAAGACGATCAAAGATGCAGATCAGATCCTGGTCGTTTCTGACGGAAACATCATTGAACGAGGAAGTCATGAGGAACTGCTTTCGAAAAACGGGACGTATGCGAGAATGGTTGCACTTCAGCAAGGGACGTGATTTTTCGTGCAAATTGACGAATTGCTGAACAAATTCAAAAAAGTGTTCAATTACTACTGGAAATATCCCTCTGAATACTATATTATTGGTTAGCAAAAGCTAACTTATAGCTATCAATGGTTAGCAAATGATAACTAAAAGGCAGAGAGGGTTAATATGAACAGTAGTAAATTAAAGGCAAAAGATTTTATCACGGTCGGTATTTTTACGGCAATTTTGATCGTAGTGGAGTTCCTGTGTGGTCTGCTCGGATATATCCATCCGTACATCGTTGCATCTTATGTAGTGATGATCCCGCTGGTGGGCGCGATCCCGATGATGCTATTCTACACGAAGGTCGAAAAGTTCGGCATGATCTCGCTTATGTCGGTGCTTATCGCGATCATCATGTTCGTTCTCGGTATGGGCTATCTGGGTGCACCCTTGATCGTTGCTGCAGGTGTGATCGCGGATCTGATCGCCAAGTCCGGAAAATATAAGAGCTTCAAGAAAACGATCCTGAGCAACGGGGTTTTCAGCCTGTGGATCTGTGCGAACTATTTCCCGGTCATCGTGACTGCCGATTCTTATCGTCAGGATCTGATCGATGAAGGATATTCCACGGAATACTGTGACAATCTCTTCGGCGCGATCAACGGAAAGACGATCGCCGTGCTTCTTATCCTTTGCTTCGTATTTGGCTGTATCGGCGCTGTAGTCGGAAAGAAAGCCGTAAAGAAGCACTTCGAGAAGGCAGGCATCGTCTGATGCGGATGAAGCTGGATCCTCGCACGAAACTGTATATGGTCCTTATGGTGTCGATGGTGGTCCTGATGCCTGCTGCGACTTCACTTTTATGGAGTGTTCGTCTGCTCATCACGCTATTTCCGATCATACTTCTTATTTCGGAAAAACGGTATAAAAGCGCAGTACGTTTCCTGATTTTCTATGGTATAGCTCTGGTGCTGACGTTCTTTGTTCTGAAAAAAGAAATGCAGGGGATTCTTGCCGCAGTGCTGATCGGATATTGCGGGATCGTGGTGCAGTTCGCGCCGGCGATCATTACTGCCTGGTATTGCGTGAGAACGACAAAGATCGATGAATTTATGTCTGCCATGCAGAAGATGCATATGCCTGACGGGATCGCCATCTCGCTTGCCGTTGTGATGCGTTTCTTCCCGACGATCAAGGAAGAATACGGATCGATCCGAGATGCCATGAAAATGAGGGGGATCTCTTTTGGGGGCGGCAATGCCCTGAAGATGGTGGAATACCGTATGATCCCTCTTTTATTCTTGTGTGTGAATATCGGAGATGAACTTTCGGCAGCCGCTATTACCCGCGGCCTGGGGGGGAATGTAAAAAGAACAAGTGTGGTGGAACTGAAACTCCGGCTTTGGGATATCCTGCTGATGGTTCTTTTTACCGCAGCCCTGGGAGTATTCGTCTATAACAAGTATTTCGGATAATTGTCCGCATTTGTAAATGAAGATAAGGACAGCTGCCATCGGGCGGAACAATCGTATGTGTAATCAACAAGCAATCATTGAGATCTATCATGTTTCATTCAAATATAAAGGAAGTGCCGAAGGGCTCCTTTGCGATGTTTCTCTCTCTTTTAAAAAAGGAGAGACGGTACTTCTGTGCGGAGCATCCGGATGCGGAAAGACGACGATCCTCCGTCTCATTAACGGACTGATCCCACATTACTATTCCGGGGAACTGGAAGGAGATGTGATCGTGGGAGGCAGGAATATCCGGGAGACGGAACTCTTCGAACTGGCAGGTTCGGTGGGTACGGTCTTCCAAAATCCGAGATCACAGTTCTTCTCTGTGGATACGGATGGAGAGATCGTTTTCGGACCGGAAAATATCGGGCTTTCCCCCAAGGAGATAGTGAAGAGGAAAAACATGGTCGTTTCGGAGATGAAGATCGAAAAACTCCTGAACCGCTCGCTCTTTGAACTATCCGGAGGAGAGAAGCAGAAGATCGCCTGTGCCTCGGTGTCGGCGCTCCTTCCTGAGATCATCCTCCTGGATGAGCCGTCCTCGAATCTTGACTGGAATGCGATCTCCGATCTTCGGGATTCGGTCAGAAGGTGGAAGAAAGAAGGAAAGACGATCATCATCTCTGAACACAGGCTGTGGTATGTAAAAGACCTGATCGACCGGGTCCTGTATCTTTCGGACGGAGCCGTGGAAAAGGAATGGAGCGGTGAAGAATTCCAAAATCTTTCAGAAGCGGAAGTGGCAGAACTGAAGCTTCGGCCGGTAACGATCGAAGAAAAGTTTATCAGTGCTTTTACCGATGAAAAAGGAAAGATCACATCAGGAAAATCGGCCAAGATCAGCGGTCAGCCCTCTGATCTGAAACAGAGAAACAGCCTCTCCTCGGAAAACGATATTGTCCTATCGGAGTTCTGTTTTTCTTATGATAAAAGGCACAGCGGACGGCATCTTCGTAAATGTATGCGTAAAGGCGGCATAGGTGAGTGCGACGGACTTCAGTTATGCATCCCGGAGCTTGCTCTTCCGACAGGAAAAGTGATCGGGGTCATCGGCAGAAACGGAACCGGTAAATCTACCTTCTTGCGATGTGTCTGTGGACTCGAAAAGCGCTGTCCGGGGAAAATCACGATCGACGGAAAGACCTATTCCGGAAAGGATCGTCTGAAACTGACCTACATGGTCATGCAGGATGTCAATCACCAGCTTTTCACCGACAGCGTAAAAGCGGAAGTGATGCTTTCTATGGAAAAAGAAGATGAGAAGCGCTGTGATGAGATCCTCGACCGGCTGGGACTTCTTCCTTTTAAGGAGAAACACCCGATGGCCTTGTCCGGAGGTCAAAAGCAGAGGGTCGCCATTGCCTCCGCGATCGCGGCCGGCGCAAAGATCCTTTTGTTCGATGAGCCGACATCCGGCCTGGATTATGCCCATATGAAGCAGGTCGGCGATATGCTTCAAAATCTGGCAAAAACGGGAAGTACGATCCTGGTAAGCACGCATGATCCGGAGCTTTTGGCACTGTGCTGTGATGAGGTGATCCACATTAAGAACGGCCGTGTGACCGGATAAGGCCGTATGAAGTGCCATGTCCGGATCCCCTCATGGCATTTGGTATTGACTGGGAAAACTATTCATGTTACCTTATTCAATACATTCCATGGGGGAGTAGCAAGCGATCATCGTGGCAAGTCAACATACTGGTCTTTTGGCCTGGCTTGCATTAAATTGCGAGACTCATGTATAGAGATGCTATACGTGAGGTCTATATAGAAAATCGATACCCGGGTATAGCGAAGGCTGTACTTGGGTTTTTTGTTAGGGGAGATATGAATGGGCATTTTTGAACTGCTTTTGCTATCTGTAGGTCTGGCAATGGATGCTTTTGCCGTATCCATCTGCAAAGGCCTTTCTGTCAAAAAACTTTCGGCCAAAGAGTGTCTGATCTGCGGCGTGTGGTTCGGTGCTTTTCAGGGGATCATGCCACTGATCGGCTATATCATCGGTTCCCGTTTTGAAAAATGGATCAGCATCGTCGCGCCGTGGGTGGCATTCATACTTCTTTCCCTGATCGGATTTAATATGATACGTGAAGCCTTTTCCGAGGAAGAAGAGGAGAAGGAAGGCTTTGACATAAAGACCATGTTCATGATGGCCGTAGCCACGAGTATCGATGCGCTGGCTGTAGGTATTACTTTTGTCGCGGTACCTGTTTCTGTTCTGGATGCCGGCAACATGATGAATGTTCTTCTTGCCGTATCTGTTATTGCCGTAGTCACTTTTGTTATTTCCATGCTGGGCGTGAAGATCGGAAATGTTTTCGGTGTTCGGTACAAATCCGGTGCCGAAGTGGCCGGTGGAACGATCCTCATTTTCATTGGTCTTAAAACACTTATCGAGGCACTGGATACATCCGGTGCCATGAAAGATCAGGATACCATATTCGGTATGCTGATCCCGCTTTTGGGAACGGTTTCCGGAGCGGCTTTTGTATATGCGAAAAAATGGAAGCTTTCTGAAAAGGTTCGCGTTGCCCTGGCCGGAGCTAGTTCCGGTATCATGTTTTCCACTGCCGTGTGGGGAATGCTCGAGCCTTCCACCAAGGGCTTTAAGGATATTACGATCGCCGGGATCCAACCGATGTTTATCTGCTTTTGTGCAGGTGTGGCTTTTCAATTCCTTCTGGATGTCTTCGTTCCGCACACGCATGCATATGTCAATATTACGGAGGGCCTGAAAAGCAGCCTTCGTTCCGAGACGAGAATAATGCTTTCAGAACTGATTCACCATGTGCCGGAAGGCATTGCGCTGGGTGCGATCTTCGCTGCGAATTTCATGCAGACGGAATGGATCCCCGGATCCACACCGCTCATTCTGGCCATAGCCATTGCCGCCCAAAACTTTCCGGAAGCTTTATTTGTCTCGCTTCCGATCAAGGAGCAGGGAACCGGAAAAGGAAGGGCTTTCTTTATGGGAGTCGTCTCCGGAATGTCCACCCCGCTGATAGCCGTGTTCGTACTGGTCATCGTTACGCTGTTTCCGGAGACGCTTCCGTATATCATGGGCGGGGCCGGCGGTGCCATGATCTATACCATTATCGAAGAGACTCCTGTCATGATCAGTAAAAAAGATAATGACAGAGGAGCTCTTGCTTTTGTTATCGGTTTTGCCGTCATCATGCTTCTGATATTTAAGTGACGGAAAAACGAGTATAATGAAAGAAAAAACGAGGTAGTCAAATGATCAGGGAAGCAAGAAGAGAAGATCTGGATCAGATGCTGGAATTGTATCTGTATCTGCACGAGGAATCTATTCCGGAACACGATGATCATCTTGCCGAAGTATGGGATAAGATCATAACAGATAAGGATTATCACGTCATCGTATATGAGACCGACGGAAAAATCGTTTCTTCCTGTTGCTGCTACATCATCCGGAACCTCACGCATAATGTGCGTCCTTTTGCACTTGTGGAGTATGTCGTGACCCATGAAGACTACCGCTGCAAAGGATATGCCGGCGAATGTCTTGCCAAAGCAAAAGAGATCGCGATCTCTGAAAACTGCTATAAGATCATGCTGATGACCGGCTCGAAAAAAGAATCCACTTTGAACTTCTACCGGAAAGCAGGTTATAGAAGTGACGATAAGACCGGTTTTAACCAGAAACTGTGATCCTTTGGGATAGATGAGAAAGGTTTTGCTATGGATATATTTATCGGACTGATGATCCCCTTTTTAGGGACGACGCTTGGCGCGGCATGTGTGTTTTTTATGAAAAAAGAACTGAGAATGCAGGTCCAGCGTGCGCTTACGGGATTTGCCGCAGGCGTCATGGTGGCGGCGTCGATCTGGAGCCTTCTGATCCCGGCGATGGAACAGTCAGCGGATAAAGGCCGACTGGCTTTCCTTCCGGCGGCGGCCGGATTTTGGGCCGGTGTGCTTTTCCTTTTGCTTTTGGATCATGTCATTCCGCACCTTCATATGAATACAGATGAGGCAGAAGGCCCGAAGAGCAAACTTGCCAGGACCACGATGATGGTCCTTGCGGTGACGCTTCATAATATCCCCGAAGGAATGGCTGTCGGTGTCGTCTATGCCGGATTCCTTTCGGAAAACAGTGCGATGACATTAAGCGGGGCTTTAGCGCTCTCAATCGGTATTGCGATCCAGAATTTCCCGGAGGGTGCGATCATCTCGATGCCGCTTCATGCCCAGGGAAAAAGCAAAAGCAAGGCTTTTGTACTGGGAGCGGGATCCGGAGCGGTCGAGCCGGTCGCTGCCCTGATCACGATCCTTGCGGCGGGACTTCTGGTTCCTGCGATGCCGTATCTTTTGTCTTTTGCCGCAGGTGCGATGCTGTATGTCGTAGTCGAAGAACTGATTCCTGAAATGTCATCCGGAGAACATTCCAATATCGGAGTTCTCATGTTCTCGTTCGGCTTTACCGTCATGATGGCGCTGGATGTGGCGCTGGGCTGATCGGTCCGGGCGACGTAAAGACCCGTTAAGTTCTGCTCCTGAAGAAAAAGACGGATCTGTGATATAATCTCCTTTTGGGGGTTGGTGAATATGGCATGGTGCAAAAATTGTGGAAGACAATTATCTGACCGTGATACCGTGTGTGGCACGTGTTTTACTCCTGTCGTCCCTGACGGCGTAACGAATGTGGCACCGAACTATAATGTGTTTTGCATCATCGGATTTACTGCCTCATTAATGTTTTTCTTGAGTTTTCTTATTCCGCCGCTGATCTTTCTGTCGATTTTATCGCCTGGAATCGGATTGGCCTTTTCTATTGCCGGAACTGCAACCTGCAGAAATCCGTATAAAAAGGGACAGATCTTCGGTATCCTCGGAATCGTGTTTGCAGGACTCGAGATATTTCTTTCGGTGATAGTTTTCTTCTGGGCTTTGTTCACAATTAAGGTAGGTCCGCACCGAATCGACATGAAGTATATGGGGAAAACAGAGCAGATCGGGCCTTTTGAAATCATGTACGAAAACGAGGGTGCATCTAAAGGGGATGCTACTGTCCTAAGTTGGCGCTGGAGCGGAGATCCCGGGGATAATGTGATCGAGATCCCGGAGAATGCCGGAAAGAATACCAACATCAATAGTGCCGGTAATTGGGAGATTGGCGAAACTCCCACTTCCGGAGAGGCTTTTTTGATCGTGTTTGACGATCCGGATAGAAACTTTAAGCTGTCTTCAGAGTTCAAAGACGCGAATAACAATGTGAGTTTTATCGCTGACCCCTATTTGTATGGAGTGCCGGAAGGGACAGAGGTCAAAACAGAAGAGATTACATTTACGATCCGGATCGGAAAGAATATCGAGTTTTTCACTGGATATAAAGTCGATACGTTTTTCCTGGTACGAAATGAGGATGGCAGTATCACGTACTATAAAACGAATGTGGTCTACGAAGTGTCACCGGATAATCCGTCCTATTACTCTTCGGACGGAAAACTCTTAGAGAAGAAACCGGACGCTTCTTCCTGAAAAAGCAGCGAATAAAAAAGTTTTCAAAAACCTATTGACATGGTAGGTGAAATGGTTTATCATTCAAACAACCTAGTCGAGCACTAGGTGAAACGAAGATAAAGGATGAGCAACCATGAGAGAGCTTCTTATCCAACTGAATAGACAGAATTATCGTTTCGGACGAATGTGTCGATGTATCTGACCGGTCCTTCTCCGATCCTGTGATCGGTGTGAAAGTTCGGCCATCAACGGACCATATGTGGTGGCCTTCCCATTTCGCGTGTTGACGCGCGATCCCAACAAGAAAAAACCAAAAACAACTGAGCGGAGCGCATGTGACGGTTCTTCCTTACGTCTACATATGCCACGTCACATGTCGTTTACGCTTGGTACTAAACACAACACATTTGATTTCGAAAGGATAATAAAACTATGAGCAACTATAAATTTGAAACATTACAGATCCATGTAGGCCAGGAAAAACCGGATTCCGCAACAGACGCACGTGCGGTCCCGATCTATGCCACAACTTCTTACGTATTTAAGGATGCTGCCCAGGCAGCTAACCGTTTCGGTCTTTCTGAAGGCGGTAACATCTACACAAGAATCATGAACCCGACATCTGATGTTCTCGAGCAGAGGATCGCAGCACTCGAAGGTGGTGTGGCAGCTCTTGCAGTTGCATCCGGTGCCGCAGCTATCACATATGCAATTACAAACATCGCTGTAGCTGGTGACCACGTTGTTGCTTCCAAGAACATTTACGGCGGTTCCTACAACCTTCTCGAGCACACACTCGAAGATCAGGGCATCCATACAACATTCGTTGATCCGGCAGATCCGGAAAACTTTAGAAAAGCGGTCCAGCCGAACACCAAACTGTTCTTTGCTGAGACACTCGGCAACCCGAACTCCGATGTTCTTGATATCGAAGCAGTTTCCAAGATCGCTCACGAGAATGGTGTTCCGCTTATCGTAGATAACACATTCGCAACACCTTATAACCTCCGTCCGATCGAGCACGGTGCCGACATCGTCGTACACTCTGCTACAAAGTTCATCGGCGGTCACGGTACAACAATGGGCGGTCTCATCATCGACGGCGGTAAGTTCGACTGGGCACAGAACGATAAGTTCCCGGGTCTTTCTAAGCCGAACCCGTCCTACCACGGCGTAGTATTTACACAGGCTGTAGGTAACATCGCTTACATCATCAAGGCAAGAACCACACTTCTCCGTGACGAAGGCGCAGCGATCTCTCCGTTCAACTCCTTCCTGCTCCTGCAGGGCCTTGAGACACTGTCTCTCCGTGTTGAGCGTCATGTAGAGAATGCCCTGAAGGTCGTTGACTTCCTGAAGAATCATCCGAAGGTAGAAAAGGTCAACCACCCGGCGATCGATCCTTCGCAAAAAGCACTTTACGACCGCTACTTCCCGAACGGTGCCGGTTCTATCTTCACTTTCGAACTGAAGGGAACAGCTGATCAGGCAAGAAAGTTCACTGAGGATCTCGAACTGTTCTCGCTCCTGGCTAACGTTGCTGACGTCAAGTCTCTGGTTATCCACCCGGCTTCCACGACACACTCCCAGCTTTCCGAGGAAGAACTTCTGAATGCAGGCATCACACCGACCACGATCCGTCTGTCCATTGGTACAGAGCACATCGACGATATCATCGCGGATCTTGAGAGTGCTTTTGCCAAGGTATAAGAGTAAAATAGACAATATAAAAAGTGAGATGAAAGTCCCGGAACATATGCTCCGGGCAAGAATAAACGAAGGAAGGATCATAATTATGGCAAACATTTACACATCAGCAGATCAGCTGATCGGAAAAACACCGATCCTGGAACTGACACATCTGGAAAAGTCCACCGGTGCAGTTGCAAAGGTTTTTGCAAAACTTGAATACTTCAATCCGGGCGGATCCGTTAAGGACCGTATCGCAAAGGCAATGCTCGATGACGCGGAGGCAAAGGGTATCCTGAAGCCGACCACAACGATTATCGAACCGACATCCGGCAACACGGGTATCGGACTGGCAGCAGTGGCTACCGCTCGCGGATACAGATCCATCATCGTAATGCCGGACACGATGTCCGTCGAAAGAAGAAAGCTCATGAAGGCTTACGGCGCAGAGCTCGTTCTTTCTGAAGGCGCAAAGGGCATGAAGGGCGCGATCGCAAAAGCAGAAGAACTTCACCAGGAGATCGCGGACAGCCTGATCCCATCGCAGTTTACTAACCCTGCAAACCCGGCCATCCATAAGGCAACGACAGGTCCGGAGATCTGGGAAGATCTCGACGGAAAAGTCGATATCTTCGTCGCAGGTGTTGGTACGGGCGGAACGATCACAGGTACAGGTGCTTTTCTCAAGGAAAAGAACCCGGGCGTAAAGATCGTCGCTGTTGAGCCGAAGGATTCCCCGGTACTTTCCGAAGGCCGTTCCGGTTCCCATAAGATCCAGGGCATTGGCGCAGGCTTCGTTCCGGAGACACTCGATACAAACATCTATGACGAAGTATTCCCGGTCAGCAATGAAGATGCATTTGACATCGGAAGAAAGATCGGTCGTCAGGAAGGCGTGCTCGTTGGCATCTCTTCCGGTGCGGCAGCATTTGCGGCACTTGAGCTTGCGAAACGTCCTGAGAACGCAGGAAAGAACATCGTCGTTCTGCTCCCGGACTCCGGTGACAGATATCTTTCCACCGCTCTTTACGAAGAGTAAGCATACTTTTTAAATCAACAGAGATTAGAAATCCCGAAGGCTAGAAAAAGCTTTCGGGATTTTTTTATTTGTAAAGAAATAGAGCATCATATACGACTAATCGCGAGCAGGTTGTTTTTTAGTCGTATCGAAAAGCACCTGTTCTACGACTAATCTTTTATTTTGTTGTTTTTAGTCGTATGAACAAATAGCTTGATACGACTAATCTCAGGCGGGTGCTTTTCTAGTCGTATTTTTCCATGTCTGGCATACGACTAATATTACCTATGGATCTTTTTAGTCGCAATCATAAAAACAAAGAAGCGGGCAGATTGCCGTTTGAGAAATAGATATTTCTGGTATACTGGTTAAGGGGATGGCAAACAAGGAAAGTAGGGTATATTTATGAAAAAGTGTGTCGTTTCAATTCTCCTTTCGCTTTCTATGATCCTGTCGGTTACGGGATGCCATAAAAAAGACAACGAAGAAAGTTCCACCGAGAGTACTTCTGAAAAAACAGAAACTACAGAGACCAGTGTTTCGGAAACAACAGAGACTTCCGAGACTTCTGCTACGGATCCGGAACCTGAGGAGTTTCATTTTACGAAGGATAACTATCCGGTGATCGATGGATCAACTTCGACGAAGCCGATGGCGACGGCAATTACGTCGATTATGCTGGGGATCCCGAGATCCGAGGCAGACGATATGCTGGAGTTCCATAAGACCTCGCAGTCATTCAGTTTCCTGATGGAGGGAGAAGCAGACCTTCTTATCTGTGCGGAGCCTGCGGCCTCGGTTTTCGAAACATTGGAAGAAAACAACTTCGAATATGAGATGGAAGCTTTTTCCGCAGAGGCGCTGGTGTTTGTCGTCAACGTCAGTAATCCCGTGGAGTCTTTGACTACAGAGCAGATCCAGAAGATCTATACCGGCGAGATCACAAACTGGAAAGAAGTCGGCGGTGAAGATAAAGAGATCGTTGCCGTGCAGCGAAATGAAACGGCGGGATCCCAGGTCATGATGGAAAACCTCGTCATGGGAGATCTTGAGATGATGGAAGCTCCGAAGGAACTGATGCCGGGAGATATGAGCGGACTGATCTCCGTTGTGAAATCCTATGACAATTCAGCCGGAGCGATCGGATATACACCGTATTACTACGCAACGAACATGAAGATGGCTGACGGCCTTAAGATCCTGAAGGTCGATGATGTAATGCCGGATAAGGATACGATCGCAAAAGGCGAATATCCGTTCCGCACATCTTACTATGTCGTTATTCCGAAAAGTACCCCGGCAGATGCGCCGGCCCGTATCCTCTATGACTGGATCCTTTCGGAAGAGGGACAGAAACTTGCGGATATGGAGGGATATGTTCCTGCATCGGCCGACCCTAAGGGAAAGAGCAATGTGAAGGTCAACGTCGACTGGTCTTCGTACCAGCCGGCCGAAGCGGCAGATCCGGTATATACAAGACTGAAAGACGAAGAGATCACTGAATTTATCCCCTCATCTGATTACGGAAGGATATTCCCATTTGACGGATCGGTGTCGGTGTCGTCGTACGAAACGATCGGCAACAAAAGAGGCTTTTTTGATCTTTCCGGACGGATCGTATGCGATAGCATCTTTGACAGTGCATATTTGATCACGCCGGACACGTATATCGTGCGTCAGTATATTCACGTCTCGGGAAATGTAGGCCACGATGAAGTAAAAGCCGGTCTTATCAGCGCGGATGGATCGAAATTCACCGGAATGAAGTATAGCAGCGTGTATTACCATGAAGACGGGAAGATCTCGCTGATCGAGAGCACTTCAGACGGGATCAATATATATCCGTATGACTTTGCGACAGGTCAAGTGGGCACGCCTGTTTCATACAAGATATCTTTGTCTTCGGTGAACTACTTTGTCGATGATTATATTTCGGGTATCGTGGATGACAGATACCTCGTCATCTCCGGGGATGAAGGGGCCGATTGCCGTCAGGTCGTAGACGGAACGACAGGAACACGCGTGAAATTCCCGGATGATATCATGATGTCTGACCTTGTTGGCAATCTGATTTTCGCGTATGAATATACCGGTACCTATACGGATAATATTATCTTTGACATTACAGGCAAAGAAGTTTCGAGAAACAAGTACTCTACAGGGTGGGATCTGGAAAAGGATAAGATCCTGTTGTGCCGAAAAGATGAAAGCGGATGGGACCTTGCGGATGCCGACGGTAACGTGAAAGCTTCTTTGGAAAATACTAAGGGAGATATCATAGAAGTCGAATATAAAAACGGCTATCTTGCGGCCCGGAGAAAAGACTCATTCGAGCTTTATGATCTGGATCTAAAATCGGTCAAATCCGTTTCGTTGGATAACGCCGACGCTTACTGGTACGTTTCCCGGGCAGATGAGTATTTCTCCACGCGTTTTATTTCGGATTATGAAAGTGATCTGTTCGTATCTTCAAGCATAAACGGAAAAACGACCATTATTTCTCTTACTTCAGATGCTAAGACGGAGATCGACGGGGATTATAGTGTCGAGATCCTCTCGGGATACCTGTACCTGACGCATAATTACGGCGATACCCCGGATGAGCATAACTGGAAGATTCTGGATGCGAAAACGATGAAGGTCGTCTCGGAAGGAAAAGGATATTCAGAAGTTTTCGAAGACTTCAAAGAGAGAAAGTACTATCTGGCAGTAGGTGATAGTTACTATTCGGAAAAAATCTCGATCGTAGATGCTTTGACAGGAAACACACTGAGTTCAGAACTTCTGAATCCGAGAAATGATTATGTTTCTTTGATTTGCATGTATGACGGGAACCCGGTATATGATACAGTGCATTTTATGAAGGAAACCTACACTTACCATACATCCAGCACGACGATGTTGGATAAGGACGGAAATGCGGTCTTCCTTTATAACACGGTATTTCTGCCGGAAGATTGATCTTTTCGGGAATAAGACAAAGACGAGGGATATAATAGAGATAACTGAAGATGCTTTTTATGGAGGGTTGCTATGAAAAGGCGAATCGTATCTGTCATGTTGGTTTTGGGGATGCTCCTTTCTTTTTCGGGATGCAAGGATAAGGATGAGACAACAAAACAAACGAAGGTGAAGAAGACCAAGACCACTTCCGTTTCCGAAACAGAAGAACCGGAAACCGAGCCATCAGATACCGATCCGGATGATCCGAAGCCGGATTCCTTCGAGTTTACGGAGCAGAATTTTCCTTATATCTTCTGCAGTGATGAAATGAAACAGCTCGGGATCGCTCTGTCTTCGTCTTTGCTGGACATCTCTTCGCATGACGCGGGTGTTTATTTCATGAATCTTTTGAGCAGCAGATCTTTCAATTTCGTCGATGCCGTTTTGAAGTTCTGTAATCCGTGCCTCGAGAAACACATTAATAAGAGCGAGAATAATGAAAAGGTGATCGCACAGGACGCGATCGCGCTTATCGTCAGTAAATCAAATCCGGTCGATTCTCTTACGACTGAACAGCTCAAGAAGATCTATCTGGGCGAGATCACGAACTGGAAAGAGGTCGGAGGAAATGATGAGCCGATCATTCCTTTCACAAGTGATAGAAGTTCGGCTTCCAACGAACTTTTTACAGATATCGTGTTGGGAGAAGAGATCCCGAATAAGACGAATGTTCCCGTGATCGAGACCGGAGGAGATGACTATTCGACATTAACGACTCCGCGTGTTTTCGATAACACTTCCGGAGCGATCACTTTTGTCCAGTATTTCTATGCACAGGAATGCTATTTTTCTGACAAAGTCAAGATCCTTAAGATCGACGATGTCGAGCCTTCTTTTGATACGATCCAATCAGGTTCTTACCCGTTTATCTTTGATCTTTATGCAGTAGTTCCCAAATCTTTGCCCCAGGATTTTCCTGAGAACGTGCTGTATGATTTTCTGACTACTGAAGAAGGCAAAGAGGTGATCAAAAAAGCAGGGTATGTTCCGGCGGGAGATACTACTCCTTCCTCGACAGATGTGGTCTATAATCTTGATGCATATGTTCCGGGAGAAAAACCGCAGGAGGTGTATACACGTGCTTCGAATGATCCGATCATGGAGTTTGTTCCCGGCGACTATGGCGAGATCTATCCGTTTATGGGGGCTTATCAATACGGTTATGCCGGATCTTCGCAGCGTCTGTACGGTTTTGTTGACGGGCAGGGAAAAATCATCTGCGATCCGATCTTCAGCTATGTCGAGCGTATGGGCGACGGAATGTACAAGGTCTGGAAGAATGACATTAAACCGGAAGGACAAGTCGGAATCATAAGTGAAAACGGCGCTTCCTTTACGGACACGATCTATGACAGCTGTTTTACTAGCGATGGAGTGTACACTTTGGCAAACATCGAAAATGACGGGCTTCAGATCTTTGTTTTTGATGAAAGCAACGGAAAAGTCATCGAGGGACCATTCCTTAAGATGAGCAATACAAGTGCTATGTACTGTTTCAGTACCATAATCGATGACAGGTATATTGTTTGTGAGAATTTTGTTGATGAAGAGATTTTTATCTTCGACGGCTATACAGGTGAGGACATCACTACAGACCTTTTCGGGGATCAGAGACCTTGGCGGTTCGGACACATGTTTGAGATCTATAAGGATGACAGGTCTGTCGACAAGATCATCGATGTCGAAGGCAATGTGCTTTTCTCGGATCCGGGTTGCGGGCTGCGCTATGTTTCCGATGAAATATTCGCCTATGGATCTACTGAAAGTGACGAGTGGAAGATCCTTTCCAAAGACGCAAAAGTACTTGCCACGATCGACAATAAGGATCATGACATTAACGATTTTTCGGCTTCTGATGATTATTTCCTGGTCATTCACACGAATATTGCGGATGTCTATGACATGAACATGAACCTTCTGGCCTTTGTCGACATCCCTTCTGATTCATATCCGTATGCTCTGCAAAGACCTTTGGACTATTATGGAGACCCGCTTGGAGCAGGAAAGACCGACCCGATCATCGCTTCGTCTGACGGAAATTCCATGAAACTTATCAACCTGACGACAACGAAGTCGGCAGTATTTCCTGATTCTCCTTTTACTACCTGGTACCAGATGCCGGGTGTGGTCGTTAGAAGAGATAGAGATGAGTGGCTGATTCTCGATTCTTCGGATTTTCACGTGATCGCGGATGGAGCCGGATTTACGGAATTCTTTGTGGATAACGTCACACAGAAATACTATATGACGATACGCAATTCCATTCTCAACAGTTCTTTGAAGATCCTTGATGTGACGACAGGGGAGACTGTTCTAGAAGATCTTCCGAACCCGAGGAATGACAGGATGGAGATCAAGAGTATCGATGACGGAAGGATCTACTATGAAACCGAGTACCCGAATGATGAACTCTATGGCTCACCGAGTGGCTGCACGATTGCGGACATGAAGGGAAATGTACTGTTCCGTTATAACGGACTTGCGTTTATGTATGATTAACGAAAGATCCCGGGCGGCTTTCCGATAAAGCCTTAAGTGAGAAAGAGAGGCGGTTTTCTAAACGAAAACCGCCTTTTTAAATGCAAGGACTTTTTTTCGTTTCCTTCATATGAGAAAATGAGCCACAGTCAGTATTTGCTAATGTAGTTAGTTATCTTCCATGGCAAGGCGGACGTGGAGATATAAAGAAGGAGCTGAACAGTATGCCGGAGCAGAAGTTGAAGATCGCATATAGTGGAATCGAAGGTTCTTTTGCCGCGATGGCGGTAGGAGGAATCTTTCCGGACGCGGAGAAGATCTCATGCAGGACGTTCCGCGAGGCATACGATAAAGTTGCTGGCGGAATTGCCGAAGCTGCTGTCCTTCCGATCGAAAACAGTTATGCCGGGGAAGTCGGACAGGTCAGTGACCTGATGTTTCACGGTGCCCTCGAAGTGATCGGTGTTTTTGAACTTTCGATCTCCCAGTGCCTTCTCGGTGTCGAGGGAAGCTCCGTAGAGTCAGTTAAGATGGTCATTTCCCATCCGCAGGCTTTGGAGCAGTGCGGTGAATATATCGCCCATCACGGATTTGAGACGATCCCGTATGAAAATACGGCACGCGCCGCAAAGGAAGTTTCCAATCGTGACGATGTTACGGTCGGCGCGATTGCAAGTTCTGAAACGGCAAAGCTTTATGGCCTTTCGATCCTGCAGTATGATATCAACGAAAGCTCTCAGAACGTGACGAGATTTGCGGTGTTTGCAAGAAAAGACGGATCGACAGTTTCTGAAGGTGTCCAGAAAGTAAGACAGACTCCGAAAAATACCATCATGATCTTTACGATCAGAGACTTCGCCGGCGCGCTTGCCCGTGCGATCTCGATCATCGGAAAACATAACTATAATATGCGTGTCATCAGAAGCCGTCCGGTCAAGGATGTGAACTGGCAGTACTATTTTTATACCGAGATCGAAGGCGTTCTCGATTCCGAAGAAGGCTGGAGAATGCTCGAACAGTTAAAGACCGCCTGTGAAAAGATCAAAGTCATCGGGACATACACACCGGACGAAAGGATCGGAAAATAACAGGACAAGTGCTTTTGCAGAAGAAAAAGTGACACAAGCATCGGGTACGAAGATGCGGCCTTTGAGAAAGGATGAATAAGA
Organism: Clostridiales bacterium; assembly: GCA_017428545.1. Lineage (GTDB taxonomy): Bacteria > Bacillota > Clostridia > Saccharofermentanales > Saccharofermentanaceae > Scatonaster. Next base: position 79,094 of record JAFRQR010000020.1, on the reverse strand, counting down.
AATGAATGCGGAATATGTAAAAAAACTGGCGCTTCCGGAGGAGGTCAAGGAGATCTATCCCGTAACGGCCGAAATGAATAAAGCGGTGGAGACGACCAAGCAGGAAGTCGCGAAGGTCATTGAAGGCTTTTCCGATAAACTCGTGCTCATCATCGGACCTTGCTCTGCCGATAACGAAGATTCCGTCATCGATTATATTTCCCGCCTTCGTCCCTTGCAGGAGAAGGTACAGGATAAGATCATTATTGTGCCGCGAATCTATACGAATAAGCCGAGAACGACGGGTGAAGGCTATAAGGGAATGCTCCATCAGCCGAACCCGAACGAGAGATCGGACCTTTTTAAGGGGATCCTGGCAACCAGACATCTGCATATGAGAGCCATTGCCGAGACAGGGTTTGCCTGCGCCGATGAGATGCTCTATCCGGAAAACTACGCATATCTCGATGACCTTCTGGCCTATGTCGCCGTCGGGGCAAGATCAGTTGAAGACCAGCAGCACAGACTTACGGCCAGCGCGATCGCATCTCCGGTCGGGATGAAGAATCCGACATCCGGAGATTATGCCGTTATGCTCAATGCTATTTTAGCCGCTTCGCATCCTCATACTTTCATCTATCGCGGGTGGGAGATCGAGTCGAAGGGCAATCCGCACGCACACGCGATCCTGCGCGGTTATACCAATAAGCACGGCGAAGCCCAGCCGAACTATCACTTCGAGGATCTGATCCGCTTAAGCGAGCAGTATGAGGAAAGAAATCTTCCGAATCCGGCCGCGATCATCGACACGAACCACGCGAACTCCGGCAAGAATCCGTTTGCACAGCCGCGTATTATCAAGGAAGTCTTAAATTCCATGAAGCTTTCTCCGGAGGTACGAAACCTCGTCAAGGGCTTCATGGTCGAGAGCTATATCGAGGACGGCTGCCAGAAAGTCGGCGGCGGCGTTTACGGCAAGTCCATCACTGATCCGTGCCTCGGCTGGGAGAAGACCGAAAAGCTTGTCTTCGATATCGCGGAGATCATCAGCTGACCTGCTGTCCGTAAAACTCTTGACTTTCATAAACTTCAAGTGGTATTATGCAGAAAAACCGTAGAGGAAGAGTGAGTAGGCTCTGATTCCTTCCCATCCAGAGAGTTGCCGGTGGTGAGAGTGCAGCAGGTAAGGGCAGAGATGAATGGACTTCCGAGGGCAAGGGGAAAGCTCCGAAGGAGCAAGTATCTGCGCCGGGGCAAGGATCCCCGTCAACAAAATCCAGCATATGTCGGTATGCGTGAGAGGATCTCGCAGAGCGAAAGTAAAGTGAGATCAAGCCGGGTGGCACCGCAGGAAAGAATAGTGTTCCTGTCCCAGCAGAAGAATAGAAGCTGGGGCGGGTTTTTTGTTTTTCCGGCAGAAAATGAAGATCGTCCCAAGAACCGATGACCGTGGGGACGGCTAGAGGTTCAGTAAAATACATCGGGCAAAGGCCCAAACGAAAGGAGACAAATTATGTCTGAGAAAATTCCTTACAAAACCTACCTTGACGAAAAGGAGATCCCAACCGCATGGTACAACATGCGTGCGGACATGAAGATTAAGCCGGCACCGCTTCTCAATCCGGGTACACATCAGCCGATGAAGGCCGAAGAACTGAGCCCTGTATTCTGTGATGAGCTCATCAAGCAGGAACTCGATAATGACACGGCTTTCTTCCCGATCCCGGAAGAGATCCTGAAGTTCTATAAGATGTATCGTCCGTCTCCGCTGGTACGCGCTTACTTCCTCGAAAAGAAGCTCGGCACTCCGGCGAAGATCTACTATAAGTTTGAAGGTAATAACACCAGCGGATCCCATAAACTGAACTCCGCGATCGCTCAGGCTTATTACGCGAAGAAGCAGGGCCTTAAGGGTGTAACTACAGAGACCGGTGCAGGTCAGTGGGGTACCGCTCTTTCCATGGCCTGCTCGTACTTCGATCTCGACTGCAAAGTCTATATGGTTAAGGTTTCCTATGAGCAGAAGCCGTTCCGCCGTGAAGTCATGCGTACATACGGAGCATCCGTTACACCTTCTCCGTCCAATACCACAAACGTCGGACGCGCGATCCTCGAAAAGCACCCGGGTACCACAGGTTCCCTCGGCTGCGCGATCTCTGAGGCAGTTGAAGTAGCAGTAGGAACAGAAGGTTATCGTTATGTTCTTGGCTCCGTTCTTAATCAGGTACTTCTGCACCAGTCTGTAATCGGTCTGGAGACAAAGGCTGCTCTTGATAAGCTCGGAGAAAAGGCTGACATCATCATCGGCTGCGCAGGCGGCGGTTCCAACCTTGGCGGTCTGATCGCTCCGTTCATGGGCGAGAAGCTCAGAGGAGAAGCAGACTACAGGATCATCGCTGTTGAGCCGGCATCCTGCCCGAGCTTCACACGTGGTAAGTTTGCATATGACTTCTGCGATACCGGTATGGTTTGCCCTCTGGCAAAGATGTACACACTCGGCTCCGACTTTATCCCGGCTCCGAACCATGCAGGCGGCCTGCGTTATCACGGCATGAGCTCGACACTGTCCCAGCTCTATCACGACGGCTTCATGGAAGCACGTTCCGTTAAGCAGACAGATGTATTTGAAGCAGCTGAGATGTTCGCCCGTGTCGAGGGTATCCTCCCGGCACCGGAAAGCTCCCACGCGATCCGCGCAGCAATCGACGAAGCTCTCAAGTGCAAAGAGACCGGTGAAGAGAAGACCATCGTATTTGGTCTTACCGGCACAGGTTACTTTGACCTCGTTGCTTACCAGAAGTTCCACGACGGTGAGATGGATGACTACATCCCGACAGATGATGAGCTTGCGAAGTACGCTGCAAATCTTCCGAAGATCGATTAAGTCAAATTGAGTCATCCGAAGATCGACCGGTTCGCATCTTGAAAGAAAAGAAAAAACGATCCGCAGAAATGCGGATCGTTTTTTGTTAACTTGATTTTCTGAATCGCCTGCGGCCGGTTGTTAAGGAGAGCCCTCTAACCGGGATCAGATCTTGTCAGACCAGATCGCTCAGCTTCTTGCTGTAGAAGAAGTCGTGCACCATCTTGTCATATTCTTCCCACATCGGAAGTGTCTGGCAGGAGGCTTTTCTCGGACATGTATTTGTCTTATCGGAAAGACAGGCGACCGGGGCGAGCTTTCCTTCCATGAGCTCTAAGATCTCGCCGATCTTATAATCCTTCGGTTTTCTGGTGAGCTTATATCCGCCGCCTTTTCCGCTGGCGCCGGTTACGAGACCGCCATTTACCATATCTTTGACGATGATCTCCAGATACTTCTTGGAGATATCCTGTCTTTCGGCAATGTCTTTGAGCGGGACATAATTCCCGGTATCGTGTTCAGCCAGATCGATCATAACGCGGATCGCGTAGCGTCCTTTTGTAGAAACCATAGGATTCTCCTTTCGGAACAAATGATATTACCTATTATACCGCAAGGTGAATAGGTTAATCAATAGGCAAAGGGCGAACCATAGGCACCGATCCATAGTTTCAGAAAAACTGAGAGAGCAATCTGGGCGATCCGACCCGTCAGAAAAACCGGATCAGAGATCGAATACGAAATACAGCCTGTCTTCGTCTGCTTTCTTTTTCTCGACGATACCATATCTCATGCTGTCCAGATCGAAGTCAAGACCGAAGTAGTAATCGAAAGAGTCACTTGATTCTCTATGGATCCAGTACTCGCCGTCGGTCGTGATTCTACCGTCTTTGCCGAGGAAGATGTCGCTGATAACGACGCAGTCATATCCTTCCTTTGTAAGTCCGTCATCTGTCTCGAGGACGAGTTTATAGAAGAAATAAAGGCCGTTTCCGCGATCTGAGGTGATCAGGTATTTTTCCACAAGCTCCGGCTCCTGCTGCAGGCTCCAAATATTTAGCCCGTCGTCCGCTGCTTCATAGATCGATCCTTTATGGTCGTCTTTTAAGTATTCCAGAGCCATCCTTTCGGCTTCTTTTTCAAAAGCACTGTCGCTTAGAAGTTCCGTCTTCGTAAGACGATACGATTCCGGCTTGTTGCGGAGCATCTCTTCATAACGGGCAGCTTCCTGCTCTTTCTTCTTATCGTCGCTCTTTTTGACCAGGTAGATCATACCTGCCAGGATGGCGGCAATGAAGACAAGCATGAGGACGAGCTTGACGATGCTCTTCAGCATCGAGCGGAACCTTCTTGCTTTTTTCAGTTTTTCTTCGTAGGCTTCCTTTTCGAGTTTCTGTGCTTCCAGCTCCTGATAGTGCTTCTGAAGGTTCTCCTTTTTCTGATCCAGAGCCCTTCTGATATATTCTTCCGCATTGGCGACCCTTTCAAAGGCTTCGTCATTGCTGTCCTTTTGGATCTCCGTGACGGAATCACAGTATTCACAGACGAGCTTTCCGTCAATAAGATGAAGGGGAGCATTACAGTTTTTGCAATTCATTACGACCAGTTTCATTTGTCGGCTCCTCCTTTCAAAGTATCGATCGGCTTAATTTCGTATTCGTCATATCCAAGGAACAATTCGCGGTAGAGCTGGTCCTTTTCGAAGAAACCTCTCCATCCGGTATCACTGGAACGGGAAAAGGCGTGCTCATTTGCAGTCGGATCCCCGTATTTATCCTTGGCGATCTCATTAAAACTGACGACATCGTAAATATAGATCTGCTCGTATGTATCATCGTATACATACGGGATCTGATAGACGATCCAAAGTTCCGGAGCGTGGCTGGTTTTTTCGGTCATCAGATAGAGGTCGGTCATTTCCGGATCGCCGACTATATGCGCGGTGCGCTCTTGCACGAAGCGTGTGTCGGTGACCATAGATCCGAAGCGGATCTTGTATTCGTAGTTCTGTCCTCTGGCGACTTCGTTTTCCAAAAAGTGCAGATCCGAAGTTACGAGTTCTTCAAGCTCGTGTGCGGCCTGCTTTTCTTTTTCTTCTTGAGCCTGCTTATGTTTGTCCCAGTTTTTACTGGACCAGATGACCATTCCGATGACAGCGCCGATACCAAGACCCATGATGAGGAGATATGTAACTGCGGCCTTCGTCGCCGATTTAATACCGTCTTTGATCTCCTTTTGGATCTTTCTTTGCGCCTCGCGGTCCGCAATGCCTTCGCTCAGCTGGAAATCCGCCTGCATGACTTCGATATCGCTTTGAAGAAGCATCTTCGTGCGGTCTGCCTGGGTGACAAGTTCCGTGTATTTTACATCAGCCTCGTCATAGTCGATGGTAAAAGCACTTCCACAGCTGCTGCAGAAGAACATATCTCCCTGCTGCTGAAGGTAACCGTTACACTGCGGACAATTGAGATTTGTTAATTTCATTTTTTCTTCCTCCTTATCCGCGGTAATCCGAGATCTCAGAAAAGAGCTCGCCGGTGATGGGCAGTTCCGTTACCTTTTCGCCGGCATTTCGGGATTCTGTGATCGTTTCCTGATGAAGTTCATCGATATTGGTATATCCGCCGTCTGAAGAAGAGTACGGGCGGCCGATGGGGAACGGGGAGAAGTCGCTTGAAACGGTCCCGTCCGGATTCAGTGATTCAAGGTAGATCTTCATAGAAATATAGGTCTCGAAAGTCGTTCCGCTCTCGTTCTGGTATAGGTTCTTCCAGACCATCATGATGAAGGTGCCGTATTCGTTTGTCGGCCGGATGGAGTAAAGTTCTATAAGTTCCGGCGTTCCGGCTCTTCTGGCAATGCCTGAAAGATCGATCTCCTGGGCGGTTTCGTTTTTGGCGTAGTAATAGCCGGAGGCGATCACGTCTTTAAGAAGAGACGGGTCGTTTTCCAATTCCTCGACAGGGAAGAACTGTTTTTGTTCCGTAGCCGTGGCTGCATTCGAATTGTTATTGCTGCCGCCGTGATTTCTGGTGCTTTTCATGGAGAAACCGACTGCGCCGAACAGTATAAAACGGCCGACAGACAGAATGATCCAGATGGCGAATATGATCAGAAAAGGTTTGGCTATGCGCATCATTCGAGCCTGACTGGATCTTCTTGCCTCGTTGGCGGCTTTTGCCTGCTGGATGGACTGTCTGACCTGGGTGACCGCCTGATAACGCTGGAACTGCGCCTGCTCGCGCTGGACGCGTGTTTCTTCACGGGCGCGCTCGACATCCTCGGCCTGCCAGTCCGTTGCAAAAGTACTGCCGCAGATCGGGCAGAACCAGCTGCCGTTTTGAATCGTCAAAGGCGAATTGCAATTCGGGCATGTCCTGATCTCATTAGCCATATTGATCGTCTCCTTTTCCCCCTTAAATTCCATTGTGATTATAGCATAAGGAAGGAAACGTCAAAAACCGTTGATATGCGAATTTTATGCAGGCTATTTCGCTTTCTGTCAGGAACCGGTGAAGTCGTACTTTCTGACTCCGAGCATCCAGAACTTGTAGCTCAGGTAGAAAAAGAGGATACCAAGGGCCGGAGCGCACCATGTAAGGACCGGAATGTTATCGGATTCCAATATCGCAAGGCTCGGGTAATAAGCGACAAAAGCGATCGGGATCACGAAGGTGAAAAGGATACGGAACACGCCGTGGAAGATGTTCGACGGGTATTTCGCAAAGTCCTTAAAACGGAACATGATGACCATGACGTAGCCCGATCCGACGATCCAGAAGCACGTCGCCGCCGCCGCATTCATGATCGCGATCATAAACAGCGATGCCGTCAGGAGGAACAACACGAGTTTCGCGATCACAAAGGGCGTGACGGGGATACCGATGTGTACCCAGGCATAGATCAGGGTCCCCACACCGAATGCAAACTGCCCGAGTCCTTTTACATCGAAAACTTCCGACATAAAGTAGAAGAACACGTTGATCGGGCGGAAGCAGTACTTGATGAAGTCACCGCTTTGAACCTGAAAGCGGAGATTCCAGTTGTTGTCGAAAAAGCACTGTACGGGCGTCAGCGCGACCAGCGAAAAACCGTAAAGGAAGAGCATGTGATAGTAATCCCAGCCGTTAATGGAAGGGAAGTTCTTAAACAGGATCAGGAACGTGACAAAGCCCGAAAGGTTCGTCATGATCATGCCGATCGTGGAAATAAGAAAATCCGCACGATAGCTCATCTTGCTCTTTAAGTCCTGTACGAGGATCTTCCTATAGATGCGAAGGTAAAAGCCGAAGCCTCTCCTTTTTATCGGTTGTGTCATTGTGTTTTCCATATTAGCCTCCGTTTACCGTGATCTTCTTGACCGAGTGGTTCCAGAAAAGCGTGCCGGCCAAAGTCAGGATCAGTGCCCAGGCAAGCTGCAGTCCGAACATCGGAAGAAGACCTTCGATCGTGTTGGTGTCATTCTTTTCCAGTAGGATCGTAAGCGGGATATCGTAGACTGCCCGGAAAGGAAGATAATCGACGACCTGCCGCAGGGCTTCCGGGAAGAAAGCCAGGGGGATCGAAGCACCGGAAAGAAGAAGGACGATCGTTTCTTTTACGATGTTGATGCCCCAGGTCGACTCCGTATAAAGACAGATCGTGGCAACGATCATCTCCATGCTGAAGTTGACGATCAGGGCAAGGACCGTCGCAACGGCAAACCACAGAAGATTCAGCCCCATCGGGATCGCGCCGTGGGTCACGATCAGTACGACGATAAATGTCGGGATAAACGTCAGCGCGAAAAGCACTACATGGGATCCGGAGTAGCTCCAGAAGGTATACTCACGGAACCTCATCGGCTTAAGAAGATCGAGAATGATCTTGCCTGACTGGATCGAACGGCTCATGTCCCAGACGACGAACATCTCGAGAAAGTTGAAAAGGGCTGTCGCCAGGATCAGATAGATCATGGTATCGGTAAATGTCATGCCGTTGACGACGTCAGTTCCGGCCGATGCGTAGATCGCTTTCCAAAGAAAGTACACGAGTACCAGGTATATCAGGTTGGCAAAGAGTGTGACCGCAGTGCCGAGACGGTACTGGAGAGACTCCATGATGCCCGCACGTGTCAGTGCCAGATGTCTTTTCAGATTCATGTCAGTTGCCTCCTTCGTAGATCTTCTTGATGACCTCTTCGGTCGAGATCTCCTGAAGCTGGATGTCTTTGATCTTCTGTTCTTTTTGCTTCTGTAAAATGACCTGCATGACGTCTTCTTTTGTCTCGTCAATGACACGCTCTTCCCAGGTGTCGTCGGAAAGGCGCATGCGGAGCGTCCTGTAGGAACCGAAGTAAGTCTTTAAGTGATCGATGTCATTGTCGTAGATCTTCTTGCCTTCGTCGATGATGACGATCCTTTTGCAGAGGGCATCGACGTCGCCCATGTCGTGGGTCGTAAGAATGACGGTCGTGTTCTTTTCCTGGTTTAAACCCTTGATCAGGTCACGGATCTTCGATTTCATCGAAACGTCCAGACCGATGGTCGGCTCGTCGAGAAATACGATCGCGGGGTTATGAAGGAAAGCGGCAAGGATATCACTCAGCGTTCTCTGTCCGAGGGACATCTGGCGGACCGGCTTATGCAGGATCGGCTCGATATCGACAAGCGAGCGGTAAAGCTCGAGCATCTCTTCGTACTCCTTTTTCGGCACCATGTAGATGTCGCGGAGAAGACGGAAAGATTCGATCAGGGGGAGCGACCACCAAAGCTGGCTTCTCTGTCCGAAAACAACGCCGATGTGCTCGGAGTTCTTCGTTCTTTCTTTATAAGGGACGACGCCGTTAACGAGAATGTCGCCGGAGGTCGGCTCAAGGACGCCGGTCATCATCTTGATCGTTGTGGATTTTCCCGCTCCGTTCGGTCCTAAATATCCGATGATCTCGCCTTTTCCGATTTCAAGAGAGACATCCTTTACCGCGGAGATCGTTTTGTAGTCACGGGAAAAAAGGTCCCGGATGCTGCCTTTTAATCCTTCGTGACGGTTCAGGATCTTAAAGTCCTTGCATACATTTTTCATTACGATTGCGTTTTCCATTTTGTGTTTCCTCATCTTTTTTTTCTTAGCCGTAGTCTTTTCTTTTTCCGGCCGGCTTGAACATCTTGCTTTTCTTTGTAATTGCAAGTATATTGTAAGGAGAAGTGCTTTTCTACATGAAAAGTGCGCAAATTTTATAACAATCCTCTACGAACTTGGAAGATAGTTATAATTTTATGGAAGATGAGGTAAGTTATGAATCGGGACATCATGGGACTGATCGTAAAGAGGGAAGACGGCTCGGAGATCGTGAATTATGACGATCCTCAATTTCCTTCTTATATATTCGAAGGCTGGGTCAAACCGAATGTTACCTGGGAAAGAGTTCCCCATTTTCATGAGGATGTCGAGATCTGTACCGTCACGCAGGGCAAGATGGCCTACTCCGTGAACGGAAAGACCGTCATGCTTCACGAAGGCGACACGATCTTTATTAATTCCAATCAGATCCATTACAGTATGTGCATCGACGAGGAGGGAGCGAGATACGTCATCTTTATCGCACATCCGGGGATCCTGAATGCGTCGGTCGCCGTTGAGATGCAGGCGATCCGCCCGATCACGGATAACAAAGATCTTCCGTATCTGAGATTCCGGGACATCGATGAGATGACCGATGCGATGTATGACCTCATGAAGTCGCTCCTTCCGATCCGGCACTGTGCTTTTGAAGTAACGAAACAGTTCTATCAGATCTGGGATCTCGTGATCAAAAGATCGGAGATCATCGGTATCTTAGGGCCGGAAGAAGCACCGGACGCAAGGATGCAGACTTTTAAGAACATGATGCACTATATCTCGAATAACTACCAAAGGACATTGACGCTCGAGGAGATCGCGGGTTCGGCCAATATCAGCAAATCGCTGTGTAATCTCCTCTTTAAGCAGTTTGTCGAAGAATCGCCGATCAACTATCTGATGCACTTCCGTGCCAGAAAAGTCGCGGAATACTTAAGATCGAGCAATCTGAGTATGTCTGAGATCGCTTCGCTGTCGGGCTTTTCCGGGGTCAGTTACATGAGCGAGACCTTTAAAAAGTGCTTCGGAACGACGCCTCGGGATTACAGAAAAGAATGGCGGGAACTTGCCAGAGCGCAGGATCAGCAGATGCGTAAAGAGGAATAGGGAAAATGTGATTTTCATGCGGTATAAGCTTATGTTATCATGAGAAGAAAGATCCGTTTCTTATAAGACGTTCAATTGAGAAAGGAAGTAACGGGAATGGGTGGAATCGAAAAAGATCATGAGATCAATGAGATCGTAAAAGATATCATCGCCGATTTTGACGGCGGCAGAAATATTGACGCGAAAAAGCTTTTTAACAATCCGGATAAGACGGAAGTCATCGAACTGGTCCAGCACTTTTTCCGGATCATTTATCCCGGGTATTTCAGAGACCGTTCCTATAAGATCTATAATCCGGAAAACAGTTTTGCGGTAACGATCGAGGATGTTTTCTATCATCTGAAAAAGCAGATCTACCGCGCGCTTGACTATTCGCTGAACGAAGAAGGCCATGAAACTGAGCGGGAAGAAGAAAGCTACCGTCTCTGCAAGGAGTTTTTCCGTAAGATCCCCAAGATCAGAGAATATATCGAGACGGATCTTCTCGCGACCCTCGACGGCGATCCGGCGGCGGGCAGCTTCGATGAGATCATTCTGGCATATCCGGGTCTTATGGCGATCACGGTCTATCGTATCGCACATGAGCTTTATCTTCTGAAAGTTCCGGTACTGCCGCGTCTGATGACGGAATATGCGCATTCGGAGACGGGAATCGATATTCATCCCGGAGCGACGATCGGCAAGTACTTTTTTATCGATCACGGCACGGGTATCGTTGTCGGTGAGACCTCGATCATCGGACAAAATGTCAAGATCTATCAGGGAGTTACGATCGGTGCTCTTTCCACTCGAGGCGGACAGAAGCTTTCCGGAAAGAAACGTCATCCGACGATCTGCGACAATGTCACGATTTATGCGGGAGCTTCCATCCTCGGCGGCGACACCATCATCGGAGAAAACACGGTCATCGGAGGTAACACCTTTATTACCAGATCGATCGAGGCCAACAGTAAGGTCAGCATGAAGAATCTGGAGATGGAATACCACACCAACGATAACCAGAAAAAAACAGAGGAACTGGATCAGGGAGACGCCTGGTGCTACATCATCTGAGAAAAGCAGATATGTCTTCTGTCGATATCTTCGATGACGAATTCACGGTTTTCATGCTTGGAAGAGTCTGCGTCTTCTAAGGTCTTGATCAGTTTTACTCCGTTATTCAAAAGCTCCATCTGAAGCAGCATCGGCTCGGCGCAGTAGATGTAAAGATCGTAAGGGATCCCATAGAGTTCACGCACGGGAAGAACGGGAGAAGCCTTTTCAGAATCTGCCTTCACGAGAAGGATCACGATATTGTCTCTTTGAAGACGGATATGTGGCATGCTCTCATCGTCAAGATGTGTGGCGTGAAAACCAAGGTGTGTTTCATAAAAGGAAGATGTCTTCAGAGGATCGCTGCAAACGAGGACCGGCGCCGTGCCGTCCATGAGATGAAGATTCGAAGAACCTTCCTCCTCAGATGCGTTTTTTTCTTCCGATCCGGAAGCGATCTTTTCAGGATCGATCTTATCCGGTGCTTTTTCATTATTGAAAGTAAAGCCGAGAAGAGGACGGCAGAAACTCTTTTCCCGCTCTTCCAGGCTCTGGTGCAGTTCGATCCTTTTCTTCAGCTCTTCCGGAGACGGCTGAGAAGGGATCTGGCCGAGGATGTCGATCGCTTCGCAATAATCGACAAGATTGACGAAACGGATATAAAGCGGAAGGATCTCATCACAGGCTTTCGGAAGATCCTTCTTTCCATGCAGGAACTGCATGCCGTATTCGACGGCCTCCACCGGAAGTGCGGAAAAAAGACGGTTCAGAAAACTCATCTCATCCAAGGCATTTTCAGCGGCATTTCCGAAAGAAAGAATAGTATGGATATAGTCAAAGACCTGATTGATGTCGTGTTCGGGGTATTGTGCTTGCGGCATAGTGTCTCCTCAGATCCCCAGCTCGAAAGTCAGCTGCGGCTGCATCGGTTCGTAGTTCTGCATCTCGAAATCTTCTACGGCGATCGAAGAGATGTCGCAGCCCGGCTCTTTATTGAGGATCAGATTCGGAACCTTCTGTCCTTCCGAAGAAACAGGTGCCATCACGCCGGCCTCGTCTGCACGGCGCAAAAGTTCATTGGCATTATCGATGTGACGGTCGTAGATCTGCTCGTTGGCGACAAAATGCGTGAATACGCCGGCTTCGTAACCAGTCGCTCTTGCTACCATGAGAAGAAGGGCCGCATACTGGATCTCGTTGATGCCGCCGGCGCCGGATGCGGTGAGCATGTCGCCGGATCTCTGGACCATGACCATATCAAGGTATTTGCCGCGGACGTTCCAGATCGTCAGAAATGCACAAGGCGCAAGACCGGGGGTCTCACGAAGATCGGCTTCCTGCCAGAGTGACATGATCTTTCTTCTGCCATACGGATCCTTTTTGATGTCCGCGATCAGGTTATTGAGAAGATCGTAGCGATTGACGGTCGCGCCATATCTCTGGCCGATCGTGCCGTCTCCGATATCCCACGGATCCCACCAGGTGACCTTCATGTCGGCCATCTCGGAAAGGACGTTGGTCGGCTTAATGTAGATCGTAAAGATCTCGCGGATGCCCGTTTTCCAAGCTTGTTTTCTCAATGTGCTGATCGGAAATTCGCCCTTGCTTAAGTCATATTTTCTCGTGACGTGGTTGACGCTGATCGTGTGCGCCGGTGTGCCATCCTCGTATTTCGGGCGCGGATTCTCGTCCTTGTAGCCGTTTTCCAGAATGTTATGAATGTCGTCTACCAGATATCGGTCAGCTTTTGTCATAAGATCCACCTCATTTAGTAATCCTGTTTCTTCGCGAAAAGCACTTCGCATGAAACAAGTATACCAAACTTCAAAGATAATGTGGCGGTCACTTCCGCTCGATCGCGATCAAGGGGATCTCGAGTTCTTCCTTCGTAAGTCCCGCGTGGCCGCCGGGCATGAGCTTTGCTTCCACATGGGTGTTGAAAAGGGAAGTGTCCGAGATTGAAATGGCCAGGTAATCGCCGAGTTTTTCACGGAACTTCGGATGCTCTGTGCCAAGGCCGAACAGTTTTCTTTCGATGACTTCCTCTTTCGGAACCAGCCAGAACTTATCCCCGAAGGTCTTCTCGAAAAGCACCGGGAATTCGTCTTTGTATTCGTCTTTAATGAAGAGGTTCAGGGCTCTCGGCTCGATACCCGGCATGCGGACGAGGCACTTCACGATCTCCGGATAATCGAGGATGCAGAGGTTTTTGCTATCCATGTGGCCGTGATCCGCAATGACGAACAGCAGCGTGTCGGAAAGCGTTTCGGAAAACTCTTCGATGCGCTTTTCGAGAGAAGTGACGGCTTCGTGTGTTTCTTTGCTGATCGTTCCCGTCTTATGCATGGTGCTGTCGGGCTCATTCCAGTAGGCGTAGATGAACTTCTTTTCGGGCTCTCTGCAAAGATCAGTGACGCGCTTTAAGATCGCATCGAGATCCTGCGGGTTCGGCTCGGCATACGGGGAAGAGAAGAAGGCATTGCCGCCGGCATTTATTATCTTCGAAACGATGTTTTCATAGGGTGTGTATGTGAATCCGACATGGAATTCGGCAGCCGGACGTCTTTCTTCTACGGCCGGGCAGTCATAGTCTCCGGGACGTGCTTCTTTTTCAATGCTGAAAGGACTTCCTGCTTCTATCAGCTGGTCGGAATTCGTATAGACCGTGACATTCTTTCCGAGCTCCGGGAAGTAGCAGTCCCAGCCGAGCCAGGCATGTTCATCCGGGTATTTCCCGCTGAGGACCGATGTGGTCGCCGCAACTGTCGTCGGCGGGAAAACAGAACTGTAGGAGCCTGCCAGATGGGAGCGGAATAAACCGTCCGGAGACAGGTGCTTTTGCAAAATCGAAACACCCATGGCGTCCAGAAGAAGCACTACCACATTCTTATAGTCCTTTGCAAGATAAGTATCCGCGAGAGAAAGCGTCGGGGCAGAGTATTCCGCGCCGAAGTGCTTGAGAACGGAGCTTGCGAGATTGACGAGACAATGGTCATAGTCCGGAAGTGACGGTAACTGCTTCATGGTAACCTCCTGATGGTGCTTTTCGATTATTGTAACGTACATTTCTCTTCGGAAAAAGAACTTGTCAGTTTAACTATGTCGGTATTTCCCGTTTTTTTCTCGTTAGGGGGCGTTATCGAGAAAAAAACGAGAAAACTGACTGCTTCTGCGAGAACGATACATATTTTTCTCGATTATTTCTCGCTGAAGTGCCTTTTCGAGAAATAATCGAGAAATCAAAAGAGGTTATTGTCAACCGCGGAGAAAGGTGTTTGAATGAAATAGATGGGGTGAATTTTAAGGAAGGCATTGGGTAAATGCGTATGAAACGAAAAGTAGCGTGTCTGCTTTGTCTGGCAATTTGTTTTTCAGCAGGATGTAAGAAAAACGGATCTGAAGATTCCGGTTCGCAAGGAAGTGATGCTTCCTCTGAAGTATTGGATTCCGTAAAAGAGCCTCCGACATCTTCGAGTGAAGATACGACCACTTCGGAAACCGGTACGGAAGTCCCGGATGTGGAAGTACATATCGAAAGGGACCTTTCCTATCTTCCGATCGAAGTCGTGTCAGAGTGGGATCATTTCTATCCGAGAGAACTCACTGACGAGGATTTTGAATATGACGAACTTGGTGACCCGTTATCTGTAGTCCCCGGCGCGGGTTATTCGTTCGATAAGCTTCAGATCGAAGGGGAAGAATATAAAAAGATCCAGGAAATGCTTGACGCATTGCAGGGCCCATGGATCGAGCAGACCCTGAAAGGTTATGAGCAGAAATGCAACGAACTTAAGGAACTGGATGAATCAGCTTATTCGGATGAAGAAGGCGAAATGTACGAGCTGAGAATGAATCTTTATCGCGCGGATACAAAGGTGATCACTTTTGATTATTATCTCCGACCGGAAACTGATTCGGAAGATGATGACGGTTTTTCCGGCGGTGTGAGTACAGTAGTAAATGTTTCCACTGAAACAGGTAAGGTGCTTACTCTTTCGGATGTGGTTAAGGATAAAGCCCGTTTCGAGGAAGTCCTTTCGGAAGAAATCGAATACGATAGTTATACGGATGTAACGGACGATGAGAAGAAGACCTGTGAGCAGACACGTCATGAACTGATCGAAAACGATAATCTGGAATTCCGGCTCTTCTATGACCGGATCGAAGTGCGGATGAAACAGGGCGGTGAATACTATGAGAATCCGGATATCTTTTCCATTCCGGTATATAAATATCCGGAAGTATTTAATCTGGATCTCTTCGAACATGTCCCGGAGTATTACACCATCACGGCGGATCCGCAGGAGCCTGTCTACTGGGATATTGACGGCGACGGAAAATTGGATGTAGTCCAAAAGACTTCGGTTTCCGGTGAGGATACCGGAGATGATCAGGATTTCATCTTGAGTATTAATGACAATGAACTGACATATAAAACATGCTCCTGGTTCGGGTATTCTTTCATTCAGGCAGATGACGGAAGATATCTGTATCTTGTGGTAGATAATGGTGTTGACTGTGCGCGGATCAATGACGATCTTTCGATGGAGATCCTCGAAGAAGATGTGCCGTTCCCGATGAATTCCTGGGAGATTCCGACCTGCGAGGACCCGGCACACTTCACCAGACTGGAGTTTATGTATTTCCTGGGTAACAGACAGATGTTCCGTTACTGGAACGTGATCGGCGTCAACGGCATTCCTCAGGCTACTTCGAATTATTTCTGCGACTATGGTTTCACGGATAAGAGCAAAGTTGAGCTTCCGGCAGTGCTTTTCGATATGGAAACGAAGACGGACGGAAAAGGAACGACGATCCCGAAAGGATCGACGTATGAGCTCATCGAATACGACCAGGATGGAAACCGGGTGCTGTTTAAGATCACCCCGCCGGATGCAAAGGATCACGAGAAAGACTACTATGCCTGGGTCGAGTATATTCTGAATGAGCCCGAGGTGGAGGATGCAGTCCGTATGGGAGATATCGGCGGCGTAAAGGAAACCGACGTCTTTGATTCGATTGAATACGGCGGATAAAGCACAGGCTTTATTGACGACAAAACAAAAAAAGTGGGGGCGGCCCGAGAAGGAGATATGAATCTGCTTCGGGCAGCCCCCGTGTCTTTCTTGTTTGTATCGGTCTTATCCGATGTCGATATCGAGCGGCTTATCCAGCTCGTCGGACACGTATTTCCCATTCTTTTTTCTCTGCCTGACGCACTCGGTCAGGAGGTACTCGATCTGTCCGTTGACGGAACGGAAGTCGTCCTCGGCCCACGCGGCGATGGCGTCATAAAGCTGCGCCGAAAGCCGGAGCGGGACCTGTTTTTTCTCAGCCATAACGCCTGTCTCCCGTGAATCAGTAGAGGCTGCCGGAGTTTACTACCGGCTGGGCTTCCTTATTGCCGCACAGTACGACCAGGAGGTTAGAAACCATTGCCGCCTTGCGCTCCTCGTCCAGCTCGACTGTGTTTTTCTCTGACAATCTTTCCAGAGCCATTTCGACCATGCCGACTGCGCCATCCACGATGAGCTTTCTTGCATCTACGATCGCGGAAGCCTGCTGTCTCTGAAGCATTGCAGCAGCGATCTCCGGTGCATAAGCGAGATAGGTGATACGTGCATCTACGATCTCAAGTCCTGCGTCGGTAACTTTGCTCTGGATCTCTTCCTTGATACGGTTGGCAACGATCTCGGTGGAGCCTCTGAGGGACCCGTCATCTGCTTCACCGTCACCTGTTGTATCTACGTTATCGGTTACGTCGTAAGGATAAACTTTAACGACATTTCTTACTGCGGTATCGCACTGAAGGGACAGGTACTCTTTGAAGTTGTCTACGTTAAATACTGCTTTAGCGGTATCGGAAACTTTCCACATAACCGCGACGGCGATCTCGACCGGGTTGCCCAATACGTCGTTGACTTTCTGCTTGCTGTTGGAAAGTGTCATGACCTTAAGAGAGATCTTCTTGGAGACCATCTCCATGGTGGAGGCGGCGGAAGCTCCCGTGCTTGCTGCAGCAGCTGCTGCGAGGATAGAAGTGCTTTTCGGAGAGACATCACCGCTCTGGCCGAGGTGTGTGCCTGCGGCCGGGTTGAATGCAGTGCAGAAGGGGTTAACGAAGAAGAATCCGTCGCCCTTCAAAGTGCCAATATACTTACCGAAAAGAGTAAGAACAAGTGCTTCGTTCGGCTTTAAGACCTTAAGTCCGAGAAGCGGGACCCAGCCGATGCTTAAGAATACGACGCAAATGATAAAGAGCCAAAGAGGCTGTGGGGTGTCTCCAACGGAATTGATGCCGCACCAGATGGTACCTGCGATAGAAGCAATCGTCAGTACGATGTAAAGGAAAAGGATCAGACCGCCGATGCGGCGTCCCTTTAATACTTTCTCTTGAATGTTTGTGTTGTCTTTCATAAGGATGACCTCATTTCTTATTTTGGCAGAAAGCCTGCGAATGATTCAAAGTGATATCAAACTGATATCATTACGAATATACTACTCCCGTATTTGTCCGCTGTCAATAGTATTCCTTGACAGACTTTCCCACTTTGATTAATGTGGATGAAAAGAGAGGTATCGGGGGTAATTCATTTGGATCTTCTTGCTATTCTGGTCAGTTTTTGCGTAGGTATAGTGATACTGGAAGTGTGCTTTATCATTATGCAGGTATTTCTTGCCGACGCCTTGATCCCATCCGGTGCCGAATTCCGGCGCTGGGATATCCTGTGGTTCCGTCTGGAAAGAGACCTGTACGCAAAAGGCGATAAGCAGGGGCGATTAAGGTTTAAGACATCTAAATTCGTTTTTGCCCCGCATCTGTTCCTGGATCTTTCGAAAGTCTCGAAGAAAAGATTGAAAATCATGGATCTTGTCAGCACAGGCATTAGTTTCATCCTGGCATCAATTATGCTTCTGCTTTCCTTTATGAAATGGAGATCTCTTTCTGACGGGTTCTTCAGAAGTGTTGTCTGGGGAGTTTGCGCCGGATTTTTCGGTTTCTCTGTTATGCTCATCTTTATGGTGGTCAAAGCGAACACAGTAAAGAATACTTTCCATGCCTTCCTTCAGGAAAAACTGCTCGACAGAGAGCATACCGGTTCCTATCAAGGCATAGATCTTCCGCCCCTTTCGGAAGTTATGTATATGAATCCTACCGAGCCGGAAAAACTGATGTATCTGGATATGCGTTATCGCAAGTGCTCGTTCGAAAACGACCTTTTCGGAATATCCACATGCGCGCTGGAGATGGGTCTTCTGAATGATATGAAACTTGCTCCGTCCGGCCGTTTTTCCAAAAACTCAAATCTGATGGATTACTATGCTTTCCGCCAGAAAGATCCGGTAAAAGCAAGAGAGTATTACGAGAAGTCGGAAAAAGAGATCGAAGAAGACATGGATTGTAACGGAAGAAGGAAACTTGCCTATTTTTCGTACTTCGTCCTAAAGGATATAGAAAAAACGGAAAAGTGCATCGAACAGGGCTTTGAGGCACTTACTGTCGAAGACCCTCTGTTTGGTGAGGAAGAGAGAAACTACGAGAGACAGATGCTCACTTACCTCAAGGATCTGATCGAAAAGGAAACGGCAGAAATAACTCATTGAGTATATTGAAAATGAAATGTGAATTCTCGTATCTTTAATTGAGGTTTTCTCAAATTTGTTTTAATATGTATTCATGCAGAACTCATGTCGTAAAAGAATCGCCGTCCTGCTCGGACAGCCCGAAGAATTCTACCACGAACGGTTCCTGAAAGGCTTCCTGAAAGAAGCATTTTCAAGGGATTACGACGTTTGTATGTTCGCCATGTACATCAAGTACCAGAACTCCCCCGCACGCTGCATCGGTGAATCGTCGATCTTTGATATGGTGTCTTTTGACAAGTTCGATGCCGTTGTGGTCATGGCCGATACGATCCAGACCGAAGGTGTCATGAAGAAGATCGAAAAGCGCCTTCGCGAAGAATACCGGGGAAAGGTGCTTTTCATAGATAAGGACAGTGATTATTTCCCGTCCGTTCATATCGATAACTACAATCCGGCAAAAGCCGTCATCAACCATCTGATCGAAGAACACGGTATCCGCGATATCGCCTTTTTGACCGGCAAGTCCTGGCACCCGCATTCGATCATCCGCCTGAATGCATATAAAGATGCGCTCACCGATCACTGTATCCGGATCGATGAAGATAAGATCTTCTACGGCGATTTCTGGTATACCAGCGGCGAGAGCCTTGCGGAGAGCCTGACGGGAAGAGACGGAAAGCTTCCGGAAGCCGTGGCCTGCGCCAATGATTTCATGGCTTTGGGCCTTGCGAAAAAACTCACGGAAAAGGGATTGTCGATCCCGGAAGATATTGCCATCGTCAGCTGTGACGGAAATGAAGAAGGACAGCACGCGCCGATCCCGGTGACCTCGGCCAAGCTCGATGCAAGGATCCTGGGAAGAAATGCGGCAATCGTGATCGACGCGTATCTCAACGGCCGGGAGCCGGAGATGATCGAAAGTGAGCCGGAACTCTTTATCGGCGAATCCTGCGGATGCAGCTGTGAGAGTGCACAACCCGAATATATAAGAAGAGATACCTGGGATACGGATCTTTCCCTGTCTTCCATGTTTTCTCCTCTGAATCACATGGATGAGGATCTGCTCGAACAGTCTTCCTTTACGGGCCTGATCAGTACGATCTTTGTTTCCCTCGGCTATATCAGCGGATATGACAGCTTCAATCTTGTTTTGAATCCGAAGCTCGGAGAAGCGGGTCCCGGATTTGAGGACAAACTCATGCACGTGATCCAGTGCGGGAACGGCGGAGAAAAGATCGACCATATCCTGACGGATACGTATTTCAATAAAGACGAGATGCTTCCGGAGCTTTACGAGGCGAGGGAAAAACCGGCCGCGTACTGCTTCATGCCGCTTTACTATCAGGACAGTGTTTTCGGATATGCGGCGATCAGCTACGGGGATAAGGGAAAGGTGATCACGCATGAATATCGTGCGTGGCTCAAGAGCGTCAGCCGCGGTATCGAATGCTACAAGCGTTCGGATGCGCTGATCGGCAGCAGCAAGATCGCCAAGACCGTCGTAACGACCGACAGCATGACCGGCCTTTTGAACTACAGGGGATTCCTCGAGCGTTCCGAAACGCTTCTGCACCTGATGCATAACAACGGCGGACATATCAGTGCGCTGGCGATCGATGTCAAGGACTTCTCGATGATCAATAACAAGTACGGCCGAAAAGAAGCCGATAACGTCATCATATGCACGGCGAGCGCGCTGGAAAAAGTATTCTCATCCAGAAACTGTCTTTGCTTCCGTGTCGGCAACGACGAGATGGTCGCGCTTCGTATTTCGAGAGATCCGGATGTGGCCGAGATGCTTTCCGAAAAGGACCGGCTCATGACGATGATCGACGAGCGGATCGCCGATTCTGATGCGCCGTACAGCATCGAACTATTCTACGGGATCCAGAGCGGAAGTCCCGAGAACTCCGAAGAACTCGAGCGTCTGGTCAACATGGCGATCAGTAAGAAAAATACCGATAAGGCCAATGCCAGAAAACTTTTCGAAAAGCGCGATCTCACCGAGGAAGAGCTGCGTGACGCACGCGTGGTCAGCAGTATTCTCGATGACAACAAGATCGTTTATCACTTCCAGCCGATCATTGAAGTGAAGACCGCAAGGATCTATGGTTACGAGGCACTGATGCGCGCCGATGTGGCGCAGCCTCTGTCTCCGCTGGATGTGCTTCGTTACGCGGAGTATTATGACCGTCTTTACGATGTGGAAAAAGCAACCTTCAATAACGTCATTTCCACGATGAAAAAGAATACCGGAAAACTTACGGGCGGCAAGAAGATCTTTATCAACTCGATCCCGGGAAATCTTCTGAAGGAAGACGATATCTCGGTCCTCGAAACCTATGTATCCGAGCATCCGGATTCCATCGTCGTCGAACTGACCGAGCATTCCGAGGTCTCGGATGAGTCCTTGCGCATGATGAAAAAGACATACGAGAAGATGGGCATTAAGACGGCCGTTGATGACTACGGCACCGGATACTCCAATGTTTCGAACCTCTTAAGATATGAACCGGACTACGTAAAGATCGACCGCGCGCTTCTTTCGGGAATCGAAGACAGCCCGCAGAAACAGCATTTCGTTCGTGACATCATCGAGTTCTCGCACGATAACGGGATCAAGGCGCTGGCCGAAGGCGTGGAATCCGAGGAGGAACTGCGTATCGTGATCCAGCTCGGCGCAGATCTGGTACAGGGCTATTTCACGGCCCGTCCTGAAAAAGAGATGATCCAGTCGATCGATTCCCGGATCGCCGACTCGATCCGAAAGCATTCTTCGATCATTTATCAGCGGTCGGTTTCGTAAGGCAGGACACAGGAAGGACACAAGAAGGACACAGCGGTCTTGTATCCTGTGACCATGGAGGTATTTTTCAGATGAGCAGGATCTTGATCGTGGAAGATGCGCAGCAGCTGCGCGAACTGATCGCCGACTATTTCAAGGGGACAGGTGCTTTTGACGTGGACGCCGCAAAAGACGGCATCGAAGGCATGAAATTCGTGGAGTCCAATGAATACGATATTGCGATCCTGGACATCATGATGCCGGGTCTTTCCGGCTTTGACATCTGCCGTATCCTCCGAAGGAAAAGCAGCTGTCCGATCGTCTTTTTGACGGCACTCGGCAACGAGGACAATATCCTTAAGGGCTATGCGCTCGGCGCGGATGAATACATGGTCAAACCGTTTTCTTTGAAGGTGCTTTACGCGAAGTGTCTGGCACTTCTTGCCCGCGCGAAAAACACCGACCCCGAGGATACACAGTGCCTTTCCTGCGGTGCGATCCGTCTGGATCCGCTTCGCATGGAGGTGACGACCGACGGAGAAGAAGTGCTCCTGCCCCCGAAGGAATATCTCCTTTTGAAAGTGCTTCTGGAAAATAAAGACCATGTTCTTGGAAGAGAGCGGCTTCTGGATCTGGTGTGGGGCGCCGGATTTGACGGAAGCGACCGGGTCGTGGATTCCCATATCAAGAAACTTCGAAAGAAACTCGGAAGCAACGGCGGCGCGATCAAGACCGTGATCGGCGGCGGCTATAAGATCACGGCATAAGAGGAGAAGCGGACGAATTGAGACTGCTGCATTTGAAAAAAACAACGGATAAGAAAATGAAGACGATCGAAAAACCGTCATTTCCCAAGCTGTACGCGATGGTTCTGGTACTCATGATCGTTCTTTCGCTTCTTGGCGCGCAGTATTACCTGGTCCGGGAGAAGAATAAAATAAATAATGAGGACAGAAGGTACTTTGATGATAAGATTACGGATCTTAGTGCTGTATTAGATGAACTCGCGATCAACCCGTATGAGAATTACGATATGCGGTGTCTTGAGGCCAGATGGATCATGGCCCAATTGTGTATCGGGGATTCGCATGCATATGCCGAGATCTATCTAAAAGACAAAAAGCTCTTCGACTCGTACGATGCGCTCTCTTGTGTCTTCGGCTTAGACAGATCTGCGGAAGGAAGCTGGTTTCCGTATAATTACTATCTGGCAGATGTTTCATATCTTGAGCCGATCCGGGAATATGTCGAGGCCGGGAATTTTTATGATATTGAAACTATCTATATCAATAAGGAAACGCATCTCTTTGTTCCCGGATGGGTACGTATCCTGACTTCGCCGTATACTCTTGAAGCCGAGCAAATTGCCAGGATCAACTGCACGCCGGAGGATATGCAGGGTTATACCATTTCTTTTTCACAGTTTAAGTTTTTATGGCTTTCCGAGAAGATATTTGATGAGAAGGACGAGAATATGAACAAAGTCTATTATTCGTCCCTGAATCCGGAGACCGGCATTTATGATATTAATACAGAGTCGTATCCTTATGAAGGGCTGGATGAGACTGAATGGTCGATCCGGTACACGGATTATCACGAACGTTCCGTTTCGGAGCTTTTCCCGATTATGCGATGGAAAGCGACGGGTATCGCGCTTTTGATCGGTCTTGTTGCTTCGATCGTGATCGCATTGATCATCTATTTCAGGAAAAAGGCTGTCTATTCTGTTTTCGAGTACAGAAAGAAGACCACCGAAGCGATGGCGCACGATCTGAAAACGCCGCTCGCAACGATCTCTGCTTATGCGGAGAGTCTGGAAGAAGGTCTTTTGAAAGAAGAGTCTGACAGTTCCGAGAATCCGGAAAACGGAAATAAAAATGCGGAATATGCCAAAAAGATCCGCGAGAATGTCAATGAGATGAATGATATGGTGGAGGGGATCCTCCAGTTTTCCAAGAGCGAAGGCGGCGGGGGAAAGATCCTTTCGAAGGAGACGGATATCTCTGAACTCGTAAATAAGTGTGTCGATAAGTATAGAGATCTTTTCACGCAAAAAGAGATCACTGTTTCTTTAAGCGGAGATACGCCGTCACGAAAAACAGACCCGAAGCTCTTTTGCCAGGCGATCGAAAACCTGCTTTCGAATTGTGCCCGATATGCCGATGAAAGAAGTGAAGTGAAAGTCGTTCTTTCCGAGAAGACGATCACGATCAGCAACCGCTATTCCGGCGAGATCAAAAATCTTTCCGAACTGAAAAAGCCTTTCGTTAAAGGGGAATCCTCCCGTTCGAATAAGGGCAGCGGATTGGGACTTTCCATTGCCGATAACGATCTGCAGCTTCTGGGATATAAGCTCGACCTGACCTTCGAAAACAGTCTGTTTTCGGCAATCGTTGTGCTCGGATAATTTTGTAAGTCGTTTTTAAGAAATATCCTTGACAATATCCTTATTAGGACTTATTATCAATAGTAGAAAAGCACTTGGACGCAAATACCGCTGTCCTCAAAGTGGATCTTCTATTATCTGTAACCCGTAAAGCAAAGGAGTTTTTAAGGATGCAGGAAAGGAATACGCTTCAAAAAAGGATCGTTCATGAGACATTGATCCATATGGCCAATCACCCGACCGCTGACGAAGTCGTCACGGAAGTGCAGAGCGCCTATCCGTCAATTTCCCGTGCCACCGTATACCGTATCCTCAATAAGCTCGCCGATTCGGGCGAGGCTCTCCGCATCCGCATCAACAACGGAGCCGATCATTTCGACCACCAGACCTTCCCGCACTATCACGTGCATTGCAGTGAATGCGGTAAAGTCGCGGATGTCGCGATGCCGGTGGAGGAATTGGTCGATATGCTCTCTGATACTTCCGGCTACAAGATCACGGGATATTCACTTCAGTTCGACGGACTGTGCCCGGAGTGCGCAAAGTTGAAAGCGGAGCGCGGCGCGTGATCCCGGCAGGTGCTTTTGCCGGAGAATGCGATAACGTTTCATCAAAAATTCTATTTAGACAAGGAGTATCGATTATGACAAAGTTTGTATGTTCTGTATGTGGTTACGTTTATGAAGGACCTGATGCACCGGATGAGTGCCCGGTTTGTAAGGCAAAGAAGGCTGCATTTAAGAAGATGGAAGAAGATATGGGTCTTGCCGCTGAGCATGAGTTCGGCGTTTATGCAAAGACCGTAAAGAATAATCCGGACATTTCCGAGGAGGATAAGAAGTACATCTTCGACCAGCTCAAGGCAAACTTCACCGGTGAGTGCTCCGAGGTCGGCATGTATCTTTGCATGGCCCGTATCGCACATCGCGAGGGTTATCCGGAGATCGGACTTTACTGGGAAAAGGCAGCTTTTGAAGAGGCAGAGCACGCAGCGAAGTTTGCAGAGCTCCTCGGTGAGGATCTGGAGCCGAACATGAAAGCAGATACGAAGGCAAACCTCAAGTGGCGTGTGGACTGTGAATTCGGCGCAACAGCAGGTAAGACAGAACTCGCAACCTGTGCAAAGAAGAATAACCTGGATGCGATCCATGACACCGTCCACGAGATGGCAAGAGATGAGGCTCGTCACGGAAAAGCACTGAAGGGACTTCTCGACAGATACTTCGGCTGATCGAATTTCCGGTGCCGGAGAGGGCGCCACTTTCTAAAAGAAGAATGAGGGGCGTCCGCAGAAGAGATGCGGGCGCCCTTTCTCTCGAATCATAAGGATCAGCGGGAGGATCCCGCAGGAAAGGAAAACACTATGTTTATCAGTAACGATATCAAGTATGTTGGCGTAAATGACCATAAGATTGATCTTTTCGAGGGGCAGTATGTGGTGCCGAACGGCATGGCATATAACTCCTATGTGATCTCGGATTACAAGGTCGCGGTCATGGATACGGTCGACAAGAATTTTACGCATGAATGGCTCGATAATCTGGAAAAAGCACTTGCCGGCAAAGATCCGGATTACCTTGTGGTCCAGCATATGGAGCCGGACCATTCCGCGAATATCCTGAACTTCATGAAGAACTACCCGAAGGCCGAGATCGTTTCTTCGCAGAAAGCATTCACCATGATGAAGAATTTCTTCGGTACGGAATTCGAAGACCGCCGTATCGTCGTGGGAGAAGGAGATGAACTTCCGCTCGGCAAGCATGTCCTGAAATTCGTCGGTGCGCCGATGGTCCACTGGCCGGAAGTCCTCATGACTTACGATACTTTTGACAAGGTGCTTTTTAGTGCGGACGGATTCGGAAAGTTCGGTGCGCTCGATGTCGAAGAAGACTGGGCATGTGAAGCGAGACGCTACTACATCGGCATCGTCGGAAAATACGGCGCGCAGGTGCAGGCTGTCCTGAAGAAGGCGGCAGGTCTTGAGATCAAGACGATATGTCCGCTGCATGGTCCGGTGCTCACAGGAGATCTTTCCCCGTATCTGAAGCTCTATGACACATGGTCTTCTTACGGCGTAGAGACAGACGGCATCGCGATCTTCTATACTTCCGTTTACGGCCATACAAAGGCGGCTGTCGAACTTCTGGCGAATAAACTCAAGGAGAACGGCTGCCCGAAGGTCGTTGTGAATGACCTGGCCAGAGAAGATATGGCCGAGTGCGTCGAAGATGCTTTCCGCTACGGACGTATCGTACTTGCGACCACGACCTACAATGCAGATGTCTTCCCGTTCATGAGAGAATTCATTCATCACCTCACGGAGCGTCAGTTCCAGAACAAGACCGTTGCCATGATCGAGAACGGTTCCTGGGCCCCACAGGCGATCCGCACGATGAAGGCGATGCTCGAAAAGAGCAAAAACATCACTTATACCGACAACAACGTCAAGATCATGTCGGCATTAAATGACGAGTCCAAGGCGCAGGTCGACGCACTGGCAAAAGAACTCTGCCAGGACTACCTCGCACAGAAGGATGACACGGCGAATAAGAACGACCTGACGGCGCTCTTTAATATCGGATATGGCCTTTATGTTGTTACCTCCAATGACGGTAAGAAGGATAACGGCCTGATCGTAAATACCGTCACTCAGGTCACCAATACCCCGAACCGGATCGCAGTCACGATCAACAAGCAGAACTACTCGCACCATGTCATTAAGCAGACCGGCGTGATGAATGTAAACTGTCTGTCGGTGGAAGCTCCGTTTAAGGTGTTCGAGACATTCGGATTCCAAAGCGGAAGAAATGTCGATAAGTTTGCTGACTGTGAGAATATCCTCCGCTCGGACAACGGTCTGGTGTTCCTGCCAAAGTACATCAACTCCTTCATGTCCCTGAAGGTCGAGGATTATGTCGATCTGGATACCCACGGTATGTTCATCTGCTCCGTGACCGAATCCCGAGTGCTTTCCGATAAGGAGACCATGACTTATACCTACTACCAGAAGAACGTCAAGCCGAAGCCGGAAACAGAAGGCAAGAAGGGCTGGGTCTGCAAGGTCTGCGGATATGTCTACGAAGGCGACGAGCTCCCGGACGATATCGTATGCCCACTCTGTAAGCACGGAGCTGCCGACTTCGAACCGATCGGGTAAACAATTTCATCAGTTCATGTAGCAGATGTTGTTTCTGCGAAGACGGATTTGATATAAAAAGTGCTTTTCGATTTGAATTATATCAGTAGAAAAAACTTCCATTGATATAAATGCTTATCGGAAAGCACTTTTATATCAGTTTTTCAGCGCCTGGCTGATATAAATTCTCTTTCGAAACGTTTCTTATATCAGTTCTTGAATTGAAAAGATGGATTTAACTGGTATAAATCTATTGCTTTTGAAGTTTTTATATCAATTGCCGATTAAAAAACTGATATAATGCCGGCAATGAGAAGATTTTTATATCAATCAACATACTTGCATAGGTTTCAAGAATAGTTCAAAATAGGTTTGATCTTTGGAGGTGCCCTATGCAGCATGTAGAACCATATGAACATAAAGTACAGTACTACGAAACAGATAAGATGAGCATCACTCATCACAGTAATTACGTAAGATGGATGGAAGAAGCCAGAGTCGATTTTTTAAGTAAGATCGGCTGGGACTTCGATAAGCTTGAAGCAAGCGGCGTGGCATCTCCTGTCATTTCCATCGAAGTAAAGTACAAAGGAAGCACGACATTTCCGGAGGTCATCACGATCGAGGTCAAGATCCTGGCATGTAAAGGCGTGCGCCTGACGATCGGCTATGAGATGAAGAACGCAGAAGGAAAGGTCGTCTGCGAGGCGCGATCTGAGCATTGCTTCATTAACCTCGAAGGCCGTCCCATCCGTCTCGAAAAGGACTGCCCGGAATTCTACGAAGCGCTGGTTTCCCTGATCGAAGAGTAAAAGGACCTATTTTTGCAGGTCCTTTTTTATTTTTCGAAAGGCTGTCCGAAATAACGGTCCCGGTACTGTTTCGGCGTAAGACCGCAGTCTTTCTTCAGAAGATTCGTGAAATAGCTCTGGCTCGGGAAGGCAAGCGAAACTGAGATCTCGGCGATGGAATAGTCCGAGGCACTGAGCATGGCTTTTGCGGTCTCGAGCTTTTTCGTCTTTATATATTCGCTCACCGAGTAGCCGGTCTCCTTTTTAAAGAGCCGCGAAAGATAGGTAGGGGTTAGATTTGCGATTTCTGCCAGTGTATCCAGTTTTATCCTCGTGTGAAGGTGTTCGTAGATATAGTTGATACATTTGTTTATGGCCTTCGAAGAGATCGTGCTTCTTCGGACGTTCTGCATGCGGCTTGCATAGTGGATGCACATATCGTTATGAATATCGGTGATCTCTTCGGGAGTTTTCGCTTCGTCTCCGAGGCGGATGTAGTAGTCACTGAGGCTATAAGATTCAGCCTGGCTCAATCCGCCGGAAATGCAGTAGCGGGCAACCATGGCTGTCGTGATCGTCAAATGGTATTTCAGGTTTGAAAGCGGATCTTTAGAGAGAACTCCGAAGCCTTCCTTAAGGTGAAACGGCTCGGTAAGAAGCTTTCGGACCTGTCTGATGTCCCCGCTCTGGATCGTCTCATAAAAGTCAAGTTCAGGCGCAAGCGGGGCATGAAAGAATTCATACTCTCTGTTCAAAAACTCATGGTAAGAGATCTTCTTTCTCTGAGAGGCCATAGTGCTCCTTCCGGAAAATCAAAAATACGCAAACGACAGGTGCTTTTCAAGAGGTATTGTAGCATGAAAAGATAAAAAAAGATACGAAAAAGCAATAATGTGGAGGGAATAATTGTTATTTTGGTGTCAATAGCACCTTAAAGGGTAAATGATGAGGAGGGCAACTATGAAGAGTAAAAAAATCATCAGCTCGATCCTTACGGTAACGGTTCTGCTTTCTGCCTGCTCATGCGGCAAGAAGGAAGAGACAACGGCAACAGCGTCAGATACTTCCGAGACATCTGCCGAGGCCGTTAAAACCGAAACACCGGAGCTTGAAGGATATAACATTCTTTGGAGCGATGAATTTGACGGCGATGCGATGGACGAGAGCAAGTGGAGCTACGATCCGCACGAGCCGGGCTGGACCAACAACGAATTACAGGAATACACAACTTCTACCGATAACGTTTTCGTCCGTGACGGCAAGATGATCCTGAAGGCCATCAAGACGGAAAAGGACGGCATGGATTACTATACGTCCGGAAAGATCAAAGGCCAGAACAAGACCGATTTCCAGTACGGTAAAGTCGTTGTTTCCGCTAAAGTCCCGGAAGGTCAGGGTCTGTGGCCGGCGATCTGGATGATGCCGCAGGATGAATCCCGCTATGGTCAGTGGCCGAAGTGCGGCGAGATCGACATCATGGAATCTCTCGGTAACGATACTACCATTTCCTATTCGACGATCCACTATGGCGAGCCGCACGGCGAGCAGCAGGGTACGATCGAAAAGACCGGTGATAACAGTTTTTCCGCCACATTCCATGAGTACTCCGTCGAGTGGGAACCGGGCGAGATGCGTTTCTATACCGACGGCGAACTCGTTCTTACATGTAACGACTGGTTCACGGCAGTTCAGGGCGAAGATGACAAACCGTATCCGGCACCTTTCGACCAGCCGTTCTTCGTACAGATGAACCTGGCGGTCGGCGGTAACTGGCCGGGCAATCCGGATGCGACGACCGATTTTTCCAAGGCGGAGTTTGAGATCGATTACGTCCGTGTATACCAGAAGTCCGAATACGACACCAATGTCAGCAAGCCTGAAAAGCCTTTCCGCGAAGCACTCCCGGACGGAAACTTCATCCGTAACGGTAACTTTACAGAAGCCGAGGATCTGACGGACGATGTCGACTGGAAATTCCTGCTCTTTAACGATGGTGAGGGCGCAGCCGAGATCCGTGACGGCGAGATGATCATTACATCGACCAACTGCGGTACGGAAGAATATTCCGTCCAGCTTGTTCATCCGGATCTTCCGATGAGAAAAGGACATAAGTATAAGCTCACTTTTGACATCAAGGCCGATGAAGCAAGAAAGTGCATCGTATGTGTTTCTGCGCCGAATGCCGGCTGGATCCGCTATTTCCCGGATACATCGATCGATCTTACGACCGACTGGCAGACATTCGAGTTTGAGTTCGATATGACCGAGAAGGACGATAACAACGGACGACTCGAGTTCAACATGGGTAAACACGGAGATACCGCAACGATCCACATCACGAACGTCCGTGTCGAGGAGATCTGATCTTAAAAGAAAAACCAAGTAGATATAACCTACCACCATAAAACCGGCTGAGAGAAAATCAGAGGACCGAATCACAGAATATGACGCCTATTAATCTCTGTGATGACGATTCGATCTCGGCCGGTTTTATTCTTTGTTTACAAAGTATATACGTTGCAGTCCTTTTTTTGTGCCTGCGAATCCCTTAGAATGAGATTAAGATAGGAAACTGTATATATCAGGGGTTAATGATTCAGCGGGTTTAGTCCGCGGAGGTGGAAGCTATGAAAAAAAGAGGATTTTCGAAAAGAGTTCTGACAGCCCTTTTTGCCTTGTTGATCTCTTCGGGTATGATACTTTCTTCCTGCGGTAAGTCCGATGATGCTTCGGAAACGAGTAAAGGGAAGAAGTCGAAGAAAACCGAAACGGCGGAAGTAATCGTTGATGAGACGGAATCTGCGTCTGAACTTTCTTCTGATACGACGGAACCGACGACTACGGAAACGACGGAGCCTACTGAAACATCGGATCCGGGGAGACTTCAGCTGGCGGGGACTTACGAAGGGTATGCGAAGCAGACAAAAGCAGAGTTTTATCCTGAAAAAGGAACTGTCAATGATTACCCGATACTTCAAAATGACGGATCTTTCCGCCTTGTACTGAACGCGGACGGGACCGGCAGCTGGGAAGATGCTCAGACCGGAAGTTACGATATCGTCGAATGGACGGCAGACGGGGAGACGGTCTCTGTTACGCTTCCCGATAGAACGATTCCGGGAACCGTCAGAAACGGACTCGTTTGTATGAACGATGCGGATATGTTCTGGTTCTATGCGCAAGATGGCGCAGATCCGTCATTGTTCGGTGCGATTACGCCGGATGAAGCCACGGTGGTCACAGGTATCGACTATTATTTCGGGATCGGACCGGAAGGTTATGATGTCGATAAAGCCGTATCGTGTTTTCAGTCTGCCGCCGCTGCAGGCGTTCCCGACGCATACTACTGGCTGGGAAGATATTATAGAAATTCCACGCTCTGCATCGACCACTATACCACGGCTATGGAATATTTTGAGAAGGCGATCGAACTGGGGTCTGCATACGGTCTTATCGGTAAGGGGACTATGTATGTGGCAGGTCAGACCGTCAATAAGGATACTGCCGCAGCCTATGAATTGTATAAGCAGGCGGCAGACGCCGGCTGTCTTATGGGATTTGCTTATATGGGCGATATCATCAGGACGGGAAAAGCTCCCGGTCAGTCGGGTACGGAAGGAAGCCGTGCAATCGAACTTTGTGAAAAAGCTCTTTCGAGTAAGCATTGGATCGACCGTGCTTATGCAACTTTTGAAATTGGTTGTGTATATGAATACGGAGCCGGTGATATTTCCAAGGACGCAACAAATGCGATCGAATGGTATAAAAAAGCTTATGAAATGGGGTATGGTGAAGCAGCGGAAAATATTGCACGGATGTATGATGAAGGCAGAGGAGTTTCGGTAGATCACGGGACGGCGAATTATTGGTATGAGATAGCTGTTGCACAAGGCAATATTAGTGCAGCTGTCGGTCTCGGATATAACTATTATCATGGTATAGGCACATCGTTGAATTATGAAGAAGCATTCCGTCTATATCTGTTTGCTGCTGAAAACGGATCAAAAGTCGGTGCTTATGACGTGGGGATCTTATATAAAGACGGGAACGGCACGCCTCAGAATTATGCTGAGGCATTCCGTTGGTTTGAAGCTGCTGCTCGTGACGAATATGCATTGGCCTATACATTTCTGGGTGATATGTATAAAGACGGATTGGGTGTGACCAAAAACGAAGCGATGGCACTGGATCGTTATATCGAGGGAGCCTTGCATGGAAGCGCATGGAGCGCTTCGAGGGTCGGCGATTCTTACCTGTATGGAGAATGCACTTCCGTAGATTATTACAAGGCTTTGGACTTTTATGCGCTCGGAATGAAGAATGCCGATCTCGACGATGAGAATGGCAAGAAGGCATACGATTATTGTCAGGCGAGGATCGCGGAGATGGTAAACAAAGGGTATATCCGTCAGGATCAGGCAAATGCCGCGGTATCATGATCTGCTTGACCTGTTGTGTAAGGAGGGAGAGAAAAATGAGAAATAAAAGTCTTTCAAATAGATATCTTACGATCCTTTTTTCTATTTTAATCTGCGTAGGCATGATCCTTTCCTCCTGCAGTAAATCCGATAGTGACTCGGAAACGAAGAAGAGTAAGAAAACAAAGAAAACGGAAGTTTCCGAGGTTGCCGAAGAGGAGACAGAAAGTGAAACTCCTAAAGAAACAGCTGCCACTACTGAAAGTGAAACCGAACCGCCGGAAACGACCACCGAAGCTTCTGATCCGGAAAGAGTACGTTTGGCAGGTACCTATGAAGGTTACGCGACTCAGACGAAAGCTGAGTCTCATCCGGAAAAGGGTTCTCTTAATAACTATGCGATCCTTCGAAATGACGGTTCTTTCCGACTGGTCCTGAATGAAGACGGAACGGGAAAGTGGGAAGATTCGATGAACGGAAACTACGATATCTCTGAGTGGACAGCAACCGGTGATTCAGTAACCATTACGCTTCCCGGCAGAACGGTTCCCGGTACGATAAAAAACGACCTTGTTTGCATGAACGATACGGATATGTACTGGTATTATGGTAAAGACGGTGCAGATACTTCTATCTTTAATGCGATCACTTCAGATGAAGCGCTTGTGGTGACTGGTGACGATTACTATTTCGGTATTGGTCCCGAAGGCTATAATCTTGAAAAAGCAATGGCCTACTATCAGTCGGCAGCAGATGCCGGTGTGGGCAAAGGATACTACGGACTCGGAAGAATATATGCCGACAGGATGATCGGAGAAGGCGGTACACATTCGACTGCCATATCTTACTTTGACAAAGCAATCGAATTAGGTTGTCCGTATGGATACATCGGAAAAGGCAAACTATATGAATGGGGAACCGGTGTCGATCTTGATTACGCAACGGCCTTTCAGTTCTATAAGACTGCGGCGGATAACGGTTGCCTTTTAGGTTATGCCTGCATGGCTTATATGATCCAGGATGGAGTAGCTCCGGGATATAGCAGGAATGGACAGACATCGATCGAGTATTGTCAGAAAGGCATGCAGAGTAATGATTGGTACGATCAGGTGTATTCGATGTACATACTCGGATATACCTACGTGTATCAAAGAGATGATCTTGCCCAGGATACGGATAAAGCGGTCGAGTGGCTTGTAAAAGCTTCGGACATGGGATTTAACCAGGCGATGCAAAGGATCGGAGACTTGTACTATTACGGCACGAATATCTCGAAGGATTACGGCACGGCCATCTACTGGTATCAAAAAGCGTATGAACTCGGAGATCCTAGGGCGACCAGAATGCTCGGCCATTGCTACACGAACGGATATGGAACTTCGGTAAACTATGCCGAGGGTTTCCGATATTATAAGGAAGCGGCTACGAATGGCGACGCAATAGGGGCATATAATCTCGCAATCTGTTACGAATACGGGCGGGGCACTGATGTGAATATGAAAGAGGCGTTTGCCTGGATGCAGATCGCCGCGGATGAGAAGATCGCGGATGCTTATTGTGAACTCGGATTCTTCTACGAAGAAGGTGAAGCGGTCACACAAGATTTCACGAAAGCATTTGACTGCTGGGTCAAAGGTTCTACCCTCGGAAGCGAAGACTGTTCGCTCTATGTGGCAGAATGCTATGTGGATGGGGCCGGAGTCGCGTTAAACTATTCGAAGGCCCTCGACTTTTATGCACTTGGTATGAGTCAGGCGTATAATCATGGAAATGACGAAACGTATGAGTACTGTCAGCAGGATATTGCCTGGATGGTTGAGGAAGGCTATATTACGCAGGCACAGGCTGATGCGGCTGTCGGTTATTATTTTAGCTGAAAGAAAGGAAAGAAGGATTGAGACAGGCAGAAGAAGCGATAAAACGCATCTGTGAGATGGAAGCGATCTTCGATCAGGCGCAGAAACTGATGGAAGCGCCGGAGAAAAACAAAGAAGAGTATTTGGAGTATCAGGGCGAGATCGAAAAACTTGCCGGTTATTATGAAAGTCCGAAGTGGAAGGAAGATCTTGCTTTAGACGAAGAAGGAGCGCTCCCCCAAGATCTTAAGCGGGGAGTGCTTTCCGAGGACGGTATCTACGACCTTTTGGACAGAAATAAAGAGATCCTCGAAGAACTCAAAATAGACCGCACAGAGACCGGGATCTCTTTTTGCGGTGCTGAGACGATCGATACGGGACGTTTACTGCTTCGCGCTTTCCGGCACGAGGACGCAGAATCCATGCTTCGAAACTGGCTCTCTGATGAAGAAGTGCAGAGTATGTACGGAGAGCCGGTATACACTTCTTTAGCTCAGGCAAAAGAACTGATCGACAGATACATCCGACAGACTTCGGAAGGAAGTGCTTTCCGATGGGAAGTTATCGAGAAGGACTCGGGCGAATGCATCGGTCAGGCGTCGTTTTTTCTTGTGGATAAGAATAACCATTTCGGTGAGATCGAATATTGTATCGCGCGTGCGTTTCAGGGCAAAGGGTTTGCGACCGAAGCGACACGTGCTGTAATTGCCTATGGCTTTGAAAAGATCGGATTCCATAAAGTGCAGATCTGCTGCCGTCCGTCAAACAGATCTTCGAAAAGAGTCATCGAAAAGTGCGGCTTTACCCATGAAGGTACATTGAGAGACTATTTCTTCCGAAACGGCGGATATGAAGACCGCATGTTTTTCTCTATCTTAAAGTCGGAGTATAATAAGCACGACAAGCCATAAAAGGAGAGTCAGCTTATGAAGAATCATCTTATCGCCGTAGCGGCCGTTGTTCCTCCGATCAAGGTCGGAGACGTAAACTATAACACTGAGAAGATCATTTCGGTGATCAAGTCTCAGACTGACTGCGGAGTGATCGTTTTTCCCGAACTGTCCATTACCGGGTATACATGCGCTGACCTTTTCGAGAGCAGTCTTCTCATCGACTCTTCCAAAGAAGCACTTCTTACGATCGCGAAGGCGACAGAGGGCACGGGCGTGACCGCAATCGTCGGGCTTCCGTTTGCCTATGAGAATAATCTTTACAATTGTGCGGCGATCCTTTCCGAAGGTTTGGTAAAAGCACTTGTCCCGAAGACATATATCCCGAACTATTCCGAGTTCTACGAGTGCCGCTGGTTCGCATCCGGAAAGAACCTTAAAGGGAAGACAGTATCTCTTGGCGGATATGATGTCCCGTTCGGCGTCGATATTCTTGCCGAAGATCCGGCAACCGGCGCAGTCTTGAGTGCAGAAGTCTGCGAAGATCTCTGGATCCCCGATAAGCCGAGTACACATGCGACGCTTGCCGGTGCGAACATTATTGTGAACCTTTCGGCTTCCGATGAACTGATCGGGAAGCAGGAATATAGAAAGCAGCTCGTTTCACAGCAGAGCGGTGCCTGCTACTGCGCTTATCTTTATGTTTCTTCGGGAACCTGTGAGAGTAGCACAGACCTTGTTTTTTCCGGGCATACGATCATCGCGCAGAGCGGAAGTATCCTCGGTGAAGCGATCTTCCCCGAATACCCGCATGTTGAAAAGACTTTGATCGACCTCGGTCCGATCATGCACGACCGAAGAAGACAGAATACTTTCGATAATGATTTTTCCGGGGAATATCGAAGAGTGTCCGTGCGTGTGCAGGCGGCAGGTTCGGATGATACAGATATTTCCGGTCTTGCGGAAATCATGAACAAGTACGATTACCGCATGGCCAGAAATCCGTTTGTCCCGGCAGGCGAAGCGGCAAGAAATGAGCGCTGCAGAAGGATCCTTCAGATCCAGGCTAACGGTCTTGCGACACGTGTCCACGCCACGGGCATCAAGAATCTGGTACTCGGTATCTCCGGAGGTCTTGATTCGACACTGGCGCTTCTTGTCTGTGCCGAAGCGAAAAAACTCGTTCCGGATATCCGCATCATCTGTTATACGCTTCCAAGTGAAGGAAATACCACGGAGCATACGTTAAGTAATGCCTGGAAACTCATGAATATCCTTTCAGATGAATCGCACGAAATTCCGATCGGTGAAGGGGTGAGCCTGCATCTTTCGCAGCTCGGGCATGAACAGACCTATCAGGGCGAAGGAGATGTCACCTATGAAAATGCGCAGGCAAGGATGCGCACATATATCCTGATGGACGCCGCGAATATGAAAAACGGTCTTGTCGTCGGAACCGGAGATCTTTCCGAGCTCGCCCTCGGATGGTGTACATATAACGGTGACCATATGTCGATGTATGCGGTCAATACTTCGATCCCGAAGACTCTCGTACAGTTCATCTGTAAATCTTATGCCCTGATGTGCGGTAACGACGAACTGAAGGAAACGATCTTCTCGATCTGCGATACTCCGATCACGCCGGAGCTGACACCGAGCGACAATGGTACGATCGCCCAAAAGACAGAGGACAAGATCGGCAAGTACGACCTTAATGACTTCTTCCTGTACTACACGCTGCGTCATGGTTTCGAACCATCCCGGTCTGCGGCATATGCGATGCATGCGTATCCGGAGCTTCCCAAGGAAACTGTCGTAGAAGCTGCGGTCAAGTTCTTTAAGCGCTTCTTTACCCAGCAGTTTAAGAGAAGCTGCCTGCCGGATGGTCCGAAGGTCGGTTCCGTCACTCTTTCTCCGAGAGGTGACTGGCGTATGCCGAGTGACGCGACCGTGGCTCTCTGGCTCAAAGATCTTGAGTGCAACGATTGATGATCTCATCTCGTCTGTTATATGAAAGTGATTTCGTAGAAGAAAACAGTAATAGAGGTGAACTCATGAAAAGTCGTATTTTAGCACTTATTCTCGCGGCTGCTTCGCTTCTGGGCCTAGCCGGGTGCGGGTCTTCAGATAAAGAAAAGAAAAGCAGCAGGACAAAAAGAACCAAGGACGATACGTCAGTTGTTACATCGAAAGACAGTGAAAAGGCAGACGTTGATTATGACAATAAGACTCCTTTTTCCGATCTTGATCTGAGCGAAAAGTACCTTGTCGGGTTCCAATACAGCACAAATGATCTCTTTGAGTATGATCCGTATGTCACCATACGTTACCGCTACGATAAGAAAGTGGAACTAGAAGGCGCGTTTTCAACCGGAACCAGAGCGGAAACAAGAGTGCTGGAGTTTGATCTGACCGACGATCAGTTTGACGCAGTCACAAGTGCAATCGATCTATATAAGCTTTATACTCTCGACCCGGAAGAACTGGATCCGGAGACGACATACGACGGCGGATATACCTATCTGTACATGTACGGAAAAGACGATGATATCCTTTACTCGGCCGGAGGTTTTTGTCCGATGAATAAGGATTTCGGGAATATGCTTCATGCCGTGCATACGAATCTGCCGCAGGAGCTCCTGGACGCATACGAGCAGTTTAAGTACCGTTTCCATTTCCAAAATGATGTCCAGTGCTGTGATTATGGTGTTTTCCTAAGCGATGACATCGATGTGAATGCAATCACCGGCTATGACCTCCTTGTCGTAGATGCACAGTTCTTAACCGCAGGCGATATGGATACACTCAGACAGAACAATCAGTATATCTTAAGTTACATCAATGTCGGATCTCTCGAATCTTTCCGCCCGTATTACGACGAATATGCGGATCTTGCTCTTGGCGATTATGAGAACTGGGAAGACGAAAAGTGGATCGATGTCTCAAGTGAAAGATGGCAGTCGTTTATTCTCGATACTCTTGCACCGCAGCTTCTTGAAAAAGGTATAGACGGCTTCTTCGTCGATAACTGTGACGTTTATTATCAGTACCAGACGGACGAGATCCTAAACGGCCTTGCGACGATCATGGAGGGCCTTGTAGACACGGATAAAGAAGTCATCATTAACGGCGGCGACGTATTCTTGGACGCATATACCTCAAGACTGGGCTACTGGTCAAACGTGATCACCGGCATTAACCAGGAAATGGTATTTACTTACATGGACTGGGACAACGATATGCTTCGTGCCAGAGTCGGCGATTGTGATGAAATGAAATACTACAAGGACTATATCGAAAAGTACGCGGATTTCGGCGCTTTCATCTTCCTTCTGGAATATACGGATAACGCGGGCATTGAGCAGAGAGTCAAAGACTACTGCCGCGATCATTATTTCTCCTACTATATTTCGGACTCACTGGAGTTAGACTGAAGAAAAGAATGAATACATGAAAAAGAAATAAGCTTTCTTGTGCTGTCCTCGCCGCTATCGCGGTTGCGGAGGCACTTCGAAAGCTTTTTCTTTTTCCTTTATGTTATTCTCCGACAGGCTCGATCTCAGTAGTGACCGTATACTTATCGTGACCTTCCGTTTCGTTCCATTTGTCTTTGATCCGCGAAACGACTTTTTCGTAGTGTTCTTCATCGCAGTCTTTGAAGATCGCGTAGAAGCTTCCGGAGTAGCGGCTGACGATATCGTTCTTTTTGAGGTTCGTGATCAGGACCTCTTCAAAAGCATCTTTGATCTCGTCGGTCAGTTCAAGACCTTCCGGTGGTTCGATCATGAAACGGATGATGCTGTTTTTGCTTCCGGTGATGCGGCTGTCACGGTTTAAGAACTTGTAGATGACCTGCAGTCTTTCGAAGTTCACGAGGAAAGCACCTTTGCCTTCGTTTCTTTCGCTGATGATCTTTTTGATCTGCGAAAGATTATTCTTATCCTCGCCACCGGCGCCGATCTCTTTGTTATCGGCGCCTTTCTGGTAGAACGAATAGCCGTGTTTGCCGTTCTGCTTGACGATGTACAGCGCTTTATCCGCATAACGGAAAAGCTTACTGAAGTCTCTTCCTTCGTTCGGGATACGGACGGCGCCGATCGAGGCTCCCAGCGGGATGTTCATGTCTTCGCCCATGAATTCCTTGGCGGACTTAACGATCTCTCTATTGAGGTATTTAGTGATCTCTTCGACATCTGCTTCATCCAGGGTGTCTTTCACAAATCCGATGAATTCATCTCCGCCGAGACGGCCGCCCATGTTGCCTTCGCCTACCGCGGCCAAAATGAGTTCCGCAAAACGGATCAGGATGCGGTCGCCCATGTCATGACCGTAGATATCGTTGACGAGTTTGAAACTGTCGAGGTCGATCATCATGAGCATACCGGTCTCTTCTTCACAGATCTTGGTCAGGACCTTCTCAGATGCCGCTTTGTTATAAAGCCCGGTCATCGGATCGGTCGACATTTCTTTCTGAAGACCGCGGATCTTGATGGCTCTTCTGTTGATCGTGACAAACAGCCAGATGACATAGCCGGCAAGCATAACGATAACAAAGAGTACGTATAACTGGAAATATACGCGTTCATACATCATAGCCTTTTTTGTAATGCGGAAGACTTCTTCTTTTTCGACTTCGCCGGTGGCCTCATTCAGTATCTGCACATGCAGCTGATAATCACCATAGGCAAGGTTCGTGTATTCCAAAGGCATGATCTCGTTCTGACGGCAGGTGATGCCCTCGTCATCCGCACCATCCAGATAATAGTGGATCATCGGGTTGGTCAGGGTAAAATTGTTGACCGCGATAGCAAAACTGACACGTCCGTTGATCGCCGGGATCGTGTATTTGCCGTCCTCTTCGGAAATGAGTTCATTTCCTGCCTGAATTGCTTCCAGATGGATCTGATAATCGGTATTCGTCAGGGAATAGTTCTTGATGGAAAGGCTTCGGACACCGTCTGTACAACACAGATACAATGTGTCGTTATATAACAGATTCCAGGAGTTTGCGGTAAACGTCGTATCGAGTCCCCAGTTTTTGTTAAGAAGCGTGCAAGTGTATTCACCATCTTCCACCATGGTTTTTTCATCCACGACAAAGAGACCGGCGCTCGAGGTGATCCAGCACTTTCCGTCATCTGAGATGAGAATGTCATAGTTGTTCGAATAAGGGAAATTCTTCAGCATGCGGATCGACGTTCCGTCATCGTAGAAGATCGCATTACTCGTAACATAGAAATACCCGTCAGTCCC
The DNA here is from genome assembly GCA_017428545.1 of Clostridiales bacterium. Classification (GTDB taxonomy): domain Bacteria; phylum Bacillota; class Clostridia; order Saccharofermentanales; family Saccharofermentanaceae; genus Scatonaster. The sequence goes on along the minus strand of JAFRQR010000020.1, from coordinate 38,915 downwards.
TTTCACGATGCGGAGAACTACAGAAGACAGAAGCCCTTCCGGCTCGCCGATATGACCGATGACCCGGTCATTTTTGATGATATATATGCCGTCACCGTCGGAAGCTGCCAGGATAGATCCGTCTTCGCGCTCGACCATGGACAGGATGAGCTGGTTGTTGAGTCCGTCTTTTTCACCAAGTGTCGCGACCACTTCTTTGTCCTTAAGGAAGAACAGACCGGTCTTGCTTGCGACAAGGATACGGCCGTCGGAAAGCTCGATAGCAGATCGTGCCTGTCCGACGGAAAAATCACTGTTCAAGTCATTAATGACCGTAAGTGAACCAGCTAGGTCGATCCTGATCAGTCCTTTTGTTCCATATGTACTGATCCAAAGATTGTCGTTCGAATCGCTCAAAATGTTTCTGATACGCTCGTTTTTCAGATCCTGCTGCCAGGGACGGTATTCGGTTTTTCTTGTCTTGGCATTGATGATCGTGATTCCCTTATCCAGACCGATGTAGAGAAGACCGTTACTTTCACATATCGCGTTTGCAACATTCTCTTCAACGTCAGTTCTGTAGTAGAGGAAGCGGAAAGGCGTGTGTGAACACTTCAGAACACCATGTTTACTGGAAGCAAACCAGATATTGCTCTGGTCGTCTACACAAACATCTCCGACAGAGCCGCGGAACCCGAATTCCGTCATATCCGAGACGGTACCTGTATCGGGATCGATGAAACCGAAGCCGTATTCGGCGCAGTAGAAAAATCCCTGATATGTATCCGAATACTCGATGTTAATCAGATAAGCATGATCCTTGAGAGAGAAAGAGCCGATTTCGACCAGGTCATCTCCTTTTACCTTAAATTCTTTGATCTCGGTCGTGGTCGTTGAAACAAGGATCTTATCCGGACTTGCGGCAACCGAAAGATAACAAGCATTATTACCGTTTTCATATTCTCTGGTGTCCAGAAGAAGACCATTTCTTACAAGAAAGAGAGTGCCGCTGTTTGTTACTCCGAGGATGGACCCGTCCTGCATACAGACTAAAGATATCGTATGGAAGATGCTTTTCCATTCGGAAAAGGACTTGACGTTTCCGTTTTCGTCGATCCTGGCCATCGACATAACGGTGCCGATATAGATGTTGCCTTGATCATCTTCGCAGATCGTACGGATCGAGTTGGAGGATAAGCCGTTAGAGGTATCGTAAGAATCCACGGCCTCTGTTTCCGGGTCATAGCAGAACAGGCCGCTGTCATTGGTGCCGATCCAAAGACGTCCTTTGGAATCGCAGAAAAGACATATGGCATTCCGGATCCGATCGTCGATATGAGTGGCGACAAAGATGACACCATTATATCTGTAAAGGCCCGCGTATGTGCCGACCCAGATATAGCCGTCTCTTGTCTGCGCGACGGCATTGGCTTCGCTTGTCAGAAGTCCGTCATCCGCGTCATAGGTAACGGTATCGAAATCCGCTTCGTAGTCAAAATCCTCTTCCTGCTGTTCGGAAGTATCCGTTGCAGCGGCCCGGATCATGCTTTTACTTGCGGCAAAAAAACTTGCTGCCATGAAAACGGCAAGAAGACCGGACATGCCCTGCTTAAGGATCTGACGTTTCTTTTTATCGTGATGGATCTTTGCGATATCAAAGATCGTAAAAGCTAAAAGCAGCGACAGCAGACGGTCAGGATAGTCGATGAAGGCCACGGACATATATGCGCAGACTTCCTTGGAACTGACACTTTTGGATACCATCATGTAGAACTGGTCTCCCCAGAGATTTCCGGGATAACCGTTATTAAAGAGGATATTGATCGGAAAACTCAGAAGAGAAGCGACAAGTGCCGAGATCATGGCAACTGATACGATGGTGAAAAGATCGTGATTACGCTTTCTCGGGAACATGAATCCAACGATGAGCGCCACGGAAAGCCCAACGAAGAATATAGGTAACGGAAGACCGAGAGGAATAATGATAAAAGACGATGAAAGAAGGGCGGTGATCGCACCGGCCAAAGGACCGTAAGCGATAGAGATCAGCATGGTGCCGATGGTATCCAGCCACAAAGGAAGACTCAGTGCTCTTGCACCGAAAAAACCGATCAGATTGATTCCGACGGAGATGGCGACATTTATGAGAACGTAAAGGCTCGGCTTAAATAGTATAGTTTCGCGAAGTTTACTCTTGGTGCTGTCTTTCATGATCCCCTAACACTCTCCCCTCTAAGAATACTTACATTATAAAACGAAACAGCCGGAAGAAGAATACTCCGCGGCTGCTTCCTTTAGTTAACTCTCTCAAGCATAAACATAAGCTTTACTTGTTCGGGTTGATCCCGGTACCGTCACAGGCCGAACATTTAAGGGTTCCGTGGCATCCCTGACATTCTTCGAGCCCTGTGCCCTGACATTCATTACAGGGTTCCACTCCCGTACCGTTACAGTTGTTGCAGGCAACTTTTCCGGATCCGCCGCATTCTCTGTGATTGCCGGTGCCGTCACATGCATCACAAGGCTCACCGAGATCATTCTTCCCGGAACCGCCGCATTTATGACAATTACCATTGTCGCACGGACAATCCTGATAACCGTGGTCGCAGCCGAGGTGGCAGGGAAGTGTTCCAGAACCGTGGCAGACCGCGCATTCGACCTTGCCGGTGCGGTTACATCTGTCGCAAACTCCGGAGCCTTGGCAGACCGGACAGCCTTCGACTTTCTTGCCGCCGCTATTGCCGCCGTTATTGTTTCCGCTTCCGGGGTCTTTATTCGGATCCGGATCTGCCGGACTATTCGGATCAGGTCCTGGCTGTCCCGGATCACCCGGATCACCCGGCTGCCCCGGATCCCCTGGACTTCCGGGATCATTTGGATCCGGCAGAGGGGCAGTAAATTCGACACTTTTATCGATATTTGAAGCAGTAGATAAGCTGATGCTTCTTTCAGCCGCTATATCCGAAACGCGGTGTTCGATCTCACCCAGCATGTTTTCAGCCGCTACTGCGTCACCGTTACTGCTGATGATCGTGACGTTGACGACACCGTTGTCCTTAAGATAGCCCCTGTCGACACAAGCGTTGACGATGTCTGAAATGCCGTCCTGTATCGTCCGGCCTTCAATCATCACTACATCCATAAGACTCTCCGCGTCTTCGTTCATCGGCTTAAAAGTGAAGACCTCGTTTCTTTCGTTCGTATAAAGCATGAAAGAAGGGTTGATCGAGATAAGGACCGCATTTGTATATACTTCCGGCGCTTCCTTTAAGATCTCACAGTTTTCCGGAAGAGAATCAACTTTTTCCGGATCTGGAAGATTGCTTTCCGTGAGGTTTTCCGTTATGGCCGTATCGGAAGTTTCAGACTCTTTATCTGTGCTTTTCCCGCAGGCGCATAAACTGAATATCATGGCAAATGCCACCAGATATGTGATGAGACTTCGTAGTCGTTTATTCCCTTTCATATGGATGTCCCCCTTTTTACTATATGTCCTCATCGTACCAATCGGCTTTTTCTAAACTGTTTCGAAAATGAAAACAGATAGACGGAAGGTGATTTAATTGTCCGGATTATTTAACATGACATTTGTCATGTCTTTATGTGATGCTTTTCACTTACGACATGACATGTGGTTATGGAATAATGGTCTCATGAAAGAAACGGGCACGGCCCGGACGGAAAACACATACTAAGAAATGAGGAAACGAAAATGAGTGAGATCATTAAAGTAGACGGACTGGTAAAGCGCTATAAAGAACTGATCGCCGTTGATAATTTCAGCATGACGGTCAATGAAGGCGAGATCCTCGGTCTTTTAGGACCGAACGGCTCCGGTAAGTCAACGACCATCAACTGCATCCTGTCGCTTCTTGAATTCGACAAGGGTTCGATCACGATCATGGGAAAGGAAATGTCACCGAAGGCTTATGATTTAAAAAGCAGAATCGGCGTAGTTCCGCAGGAAGTTTCCGTATTTGAAGAACTGACCGTTTATGAAAACATTGATTTCTTCTGCGGCCTTTACATCAAAGATAAGGACGAAAGAAAAAAGAAAGTTCAGGAAGCGATCGACTTTGTCGGACTTAATGAGTTTAAGAAGTTCCGTCCGAAGAAGCTCTCCGGAGGACTGAAGAGAAGACTGAATATTGCTTGCGGTATCGCACATAATCCGAAGATCATTTTCTTCGATGAGCCGACAGTCGCCGTTGACCCGCAAAGCCGTAACAAGATCCTCGAGGGGATCGAAGAACTTAGAAAAGAAGGCGCGACGATCATCTATACTTCCCACTATATGGAAGAAGTCGAGCAGCTTGCTGACCGCGTCATCATCATCGATAAGGGACAGCTGATCGCAGAGGGTTCCGTTGATAAGCTCAAGAGCATGATCAAAAAGAGCGAGATCATCAAGATCTCCGTTAAGGGAGTTACGGATGAGGATCTCGAAAAGGTCAGAAACCTCGAAAATATCTTCAGCGTTGATTATGACGGCAAGCACTTAAAGGTCGAAGCCGGTAAGGGCAACAATGTCGTAGAAGTCATTAAGGTCCTCGAAGAGAGGGGCTACAAGATGAAGAGCGTATACTCCGAGCAGCCGACTCTCAACGACGTTTTCCTCGAACTTACGGGAAAAGAACTGCGTGACGATCAATAATTGGAGGAAACGGAAAATGATGTTTACATATTATCTGCGCAAAACAATGCGCGACAAAGGCTTTGTCTTCTGGTCACTGGCCTTTCCGCTCCTTCTGATGCTCTGCTTCAACGTAACGTTCATGGGGCCTGCAAGAGGTGAAGTAGACTTTGAACCGGTAAAGAGCAGCGTGATCGTAGAAAGCGAAAGTGCTTTTTCAGAAGAATTTCAGACAGTACTTACGAATCTGTCTGATGCCGAGACCGTTAAGTCCGGCAACATGGGTTATAACCACGCGATCGTAGAACTTATCGACAGCGCTTCTAAGGAAGAAGCTGAGAAGAAGATCCTTGATAACGACATCCAGGTCCTCTTTCTGGTCGACGGGGAAAACGAGAACATCGAAGTAAAGGTCGGCGACGGCGCGAACATGACCACATTGATGGTCGCAAGATCCGTGGTTGAGTCCTTCAGAAGAAACTACACGATCATGAAAGATGCCGCAATGACGGCACCGGATAAGATCGAACTCGTTATGGCAAGCATCTCGGAGAATGTTCCGGTCATGAAGGCCAAGACCACATATCTCGGTGATGACGGTTCTTCCGCAAATGTCTATATGTGGTATTTCTACAGCACGATCGTCATGGGAATGTTCTTTAACGTAACCTCCGGTATCCACACCGTGTTCGACATCCAGGGCAACTTAAGCGGCGCGGGAATGAGAACGAGCGTATCCCCGACGAAAAAGTCGAAGATCCTTCTTTCTGCGTTCTTTGCAAGATATGCACTTGCTTGCGTGATCACTTTCTTCGAACTGTTCGCGATGAATAAGTTCTTCGATATTCCGGTCGGAAACCGCCTTTTCGAGATCGTCGTATTCGTACTGATCGGAAACCTCTTCTCTATGAGCCTCGGCTGCTGCTTCGGCCTGTTTGCCAAGGGCGATGAGAATGCAAGAGATAACAAGGCTACGGCGTTTGTCATGCTCTCGGTTTTCTTAAGCGGCGAGATGATCGTCCAGCTCCCGGGACTTCTCGAAAAGTCCTGCCCGATCGTAAATCAGATCAACCCGGCGACCATTATGAACTTCGCGTTCTACCGCCTTGTCAATTATCCGACACTGAACGGATTCTGGATGAACCTGATCAAGATCTCTTTCGCAACACTTGTATTCCTTGCGGTCTCGATCATGAAATTAAGGAGAGAAAAGTATGCAGCTTTATAAGAATTTCTTCAAACTGGTAAAAGCAAATAAGATCTCTGTCATGATCGCGTCGATCATCATGCTGGTCTATGCCGTGGCCATGATCGTTTCCGCTCCGTCTATCGTTGACAAAAACGAAGGTTCCGCAACTGAAAAGAGCGTAGATTATAAAAACCTCGGAGTTATGTTCCGCGATAATGATAATAGCGAGCTGAGTAAGGGCGTAAGAACCCTCATCGATAAATACGGCAGCGTGGAAGATACTACGGCTTCTGATGAAAGAATCAACGACATCCTTTATTTCTCCATCTCCGATTTCTATATCGAGGTTCCGGAGAACTTCCAGGCAAAGATCGATGCCGGAGAGGATGTATCTCTCGAATACCAGTCCCACAGCCAGGTCTCCGGTAAGACCTTCAGTTTCGTAAACGATGTCGACTCTTTCGTAAACATCTATAAGAGCTATCGCGCGATGGGTATGGATGATAAGTCTTCCGTGGAAAAAGCACTTGAAATGACCGTTTCCGAGGTCACCTTCGGTGTCGTAACGGAAAAGAAAGACGTTCAGCACACAAACGCGAAAGAGTATGCGGTCTACATGATCCTTATGTATTTCTGCTTCATCACATTGTGGCTCCTCGGCATGTCGATCGCATCGGTCATCATCGCCGCAAATAAGAAGGAAGTCTCTATGAGGATCGACGCATCCCCGGTAAAACCGAGGGAAAAGACATGGTCGCAGATGTTCGGACTTCTGACCTGCGCGGTCTTCATCGTGGTCATCTACACGATCTTCTGCTTCATCTATGCAGGATCTTCCGACATGATGAGCAAGTACGGCTGGGTCGTAGTACTGAACCTGATCACGACGACTTTCTACATCAGCGGATTTACCCTCATGATCTCCTGCTTCCGTCTTTCTGCAGGTACCCTGAGCCTTATCTGCAACTCGGTAGGACTTTCCATGAGCTTCCTTTGCGGTATCTTCGTTCCGTTCTACTTCTTAAGCAGAGGAGTACAGACATTTGCACACTTCCTGCCGTTCTTCTGGAGCGCAAAGGTCTTTAACACGATCTACTCGGGCTCCGGTATGAACTACACCTTCAGCGTCGGTTCGATCCTTTCGTCCTTCGGCGTACAGATCCTCTTCGGTCTGGCTTTCATCCTGATCTCGGTAGTGATCAAGAAAGTCCAGCAGGGAAAATCAGTTTGATCGGATGTATTAACAGCAACGCAGAATGCTTGTCGAACAGCGATTCCGCAGGGGCAGAGCCCCGAGGACCAGCTGAAGACAAGCATTCTGCATTTGCGCTATAATAGGCATATGATTAACAGATTGTTGGACAAATCTATACTTGCGATCCTTTCGGCAGCGTTGATCCTTTGTTTCGCAGGATCTTACGGCAGATTTTCTTTAGCGCCTGATATCGGCACCAAAGAGGTCGTGTCTATCCTTGTCATACTGATCATCGGTATGGCGGAGGAAGCCGTAAGGAGTCAGATCGCCGGGATTCTTCTTGCCACAGGATCCGGGATCCTTGCTTTTTTCTATCCGGAAATGGGCGTTCTTGTCCCGATCTGCATCTACGGACTCTTTTCCGATAGCGATTCCGAAAAAGCATTTGCAAAGTTTCATCAGGAGAAGAACAGGCGCGAGTCCGTTTCCGGCATCTTTTCGAGACGGATCACCTGGCTTAAGATCCTGATCCTTATTGCATGCGCGGTGATCACGATGCATTATCTGGTCGTATTCCTGATCGTAGCCGCCGCAGTTATGGCCATGAAAACGACGTATATGAATACGCAAAAAGCACAGCTCACCGATAAGTTTGACGATGTCCGCTACGACGCGCAGAAGTCCCAACAACTGAAAAATGAGATCTCCCACAATCTGGACATGCAGGTGAGAAATGCGACCTTACAGGAAAGAAACCGCATCGCCAGAGAGATCCACGATAACGTCGGCCATATGCTTACCCGCGCGGTCGTACAGCTGCAGGCGATCTCTGTCATCAATAAAGATGAGCAGACCAAGCCGTATCTGGAGTCGGTCAGCAGCACGGTAAATGAGGCGATGACGAACATAAGAAGAAGCGTGCATGAGCTTCACGACGATTCGATCGACCTTTCGATCGGGATCCATGAGATCGCCTCCGTGATCAAGGATAAGTTTGATGTCACGGTCAGTACTTCGATCGAATCTCCGGTTCCCAATGACGTCAAAAGTGCGATCCTCGGCATCTTTAAAGAAGGTGTTACGAATATCGCCAAACACAGTAACGGTTCCAAGGTGCGGCTCGAAGTCGTGGAGAATGTGACCTTTTGGAGGATACTGGTTTCCGATAACGGTAAATGCGAGCCGATGGAGCTTTCGCGTCCGTCGGATTTCGCGGCTTTGGAAGGTGAGCACGGGATCGGACTTTATAACATTAATTCGAGAGCAGCCTCCTGCGGCGGAAGAACATCGATCCGCGGCGGGAAGGACGGTTTCCATATTACGGTAACGATACCCAGAAAAACGGAGGAAAGAAAATGAGGATCATGATCGTGGACGACGATCCACTCGTTAACCAGTCATTAAAGATCATACTGGAGCAGGATAGTACAATCGAGGTCGTAAGTATGTGCGGCAGCGGAAGAGAGGCCATCGCCGCATATCCTGAGGTCAGGCCGGATGTGGTGCTTTCGGATATCCGTATGGAAGATACGGACGGACTTGACGCGACGGCAGAGATATTAAAGACCGATCCCGAAGCGAAAGTGATCCTTCTGACGACATTCCTCGATGACGAATACATCAACCGCGCCCTGAAAGTCGGTGCGAAAGGCTACATTCTCAAGCAGGATGTAGGATCTTTGGGATCTGCGGTCCACGCTGTACAGGAAGGCCAGACCGTATTCGGCGGCAAGATCGTGGAACGTCTCCCGGATCTTTTGAACCGGAGCGAATCCTTCCGCTGGGAAGATTTCGACATCACACCGAAGGAAAGGGAGCTGGTCGAGCTTGTGGCCGAGGGCCTTTCCAATAAAGAGATCGCGCAGAAAATGTTCCTCGGAGAAGGAACCGTCAGAAACATGATCAGTTCCGTCCTAAGTAAACTCGATCTTAGAGATCGTACACAGCTTGCCTGTTTTTACTATCAGCGCATTAAGATCTGATCATTTGGAATACGCATAAAATTTTTCCCCGGCAGGGTCTTCTCAAAAACGGTCAATAGAGTAAAAATGGTATTAACCGTTACGGTCAATGACGAAAGGGAGATCCCATGAACGAGAAGTTTTACCAGCTGCCCGAGGAAAAGAGAAACCGCATTTTAAATGCCGGATTTTGTGTGTTCGCGAATAACTCGTACCGGAAAAGCCCGATGAACGAGATCGCCGCCGAAGCCGGCATCAGTAAATCCCTTCTGTTTTTCTATTTCAAGAATAAAAAGGAATTCTATCTTTATCTTCTGAAAACGGCCGAAGAACTCACGCATAAATACGTGCAGGATGCCGGCTGCTATGAGGAGAAGGACATCTTCGAGATGATGTACAAAGGTCTGGTCGCCAAGGCCGGCATGATGAAGATCTACCCGGATATGAGTGCTTTTGCCATAAAAGCATATTACGAAGAAGACGAAGAAGTAAGATCCGGGATCGAGAGAATCATCCGCCCCTATAGAAAACTCGATACGAATAAAATCATTCCGGATCTGGATCCGTCGGCCTTTAAGGACGGGCTGGATCTGAAGATGATGTATCAGGATATGTACATGGCTTCGGAAGGATACATGTACCGGATGCAGAAGTCCGGAAAACTCGACGTGGAAAGATTCGTCGCCGAGTACAGAAAAATGATCGATTTTTGGAAAACGCTATATTTGAAGTGAGGAAATACTATGTCAAAAGATCCGGCCATCGAAACTTATGAACTTACGAAATACTACGGGAAGATCCGCGGCATCGAAGGATTGGACCTTCAGGTCGAAAAGGGCGACTTTTTCGGCTTTATCGGACCAAACGGCGCCGGTAAATCCACCGCGATAAGAACTCTTCTCGGCTTGATCCGAAAGACCTCGGGAAGCGCGAAGGTCCTCGGATACGATATTTCGGAAGAAAAAGAGAAGATCCTTGAAAATACGGGATATCTTCCTTCGGAGATCCATTTCTATTCGAAGATGAAGGTCAAGGATGCCATCTCTTATTCAGCGGCTCTTCGCAAAAAAGACTGCACTAAACGGGCGGCGGAATTAAGTGAGCGGCTGGATCTGGATCTTAGTAAACGGGTCGAGGATCTGTCCCTCGGAAACAGAAAGAAAGTCGGCATCATCTGCGCCGTACAGCATCACCCGGATCTTCTGATATTGGACGAACCGACATCGGGCCTTGATCCGCTGATGCAAAAAGAGTTCTTTTCAATATTAAAAGAGGAAAACGAAAACGGCTCGACGATCTTTTTCTCCTCGCATATCCTTTCGGAGGTGCAGGCCTATTGCCGGTCGGCGGCTTTTATCAAGGAAGGAAAGATCCTTCTTTCAGATAAGGTGGAAAAACTCGAGCAGACCGGCGCGAAAAAGGTCACTATACGCGGAGGTGTCGCAAAAGAAAACCTTACCGGCCTTTCCGGGATCACATACACGGAAGAAAACAGACAAGATGCCTTGGGTTTCCTTTATAACGGAGATATCAAGAAACTCCTTACGGTCCTGTCTAATGAGAATGTAAAGGATCTGACGATCACCGAACCGAGCCTTGAAGAGATCTTCATGCACTACTACGAGTCGTGAAGGAAACCCGGAAGAAAGATACGAAAAAAGAGGAAAGAACCATGACGATACTCAAACAGGAAATAAGATCACAGAAGACCGCGACACTGATCTGGAGCCTTTCGATCGGCTTCATGATCGCCGTGTGCATCCTGATGTTTCCGGAAATGAAGTCGCAGATGAGCGATGTCAATAAGCTGTTTGCCTCGATGGGCAGTTTTACGCAGGCTTTCGGTATGGATAAACTCAACTTCGGAACGCTGATCGGATTTTATGCCGTAGAGGCGGGAAACGTACTCGGCCTGGGCGGCGCGTTCTTCGCGGCGATCGTCGGTGTTTCCGCGCTCATGAAAGAAGAGCACGGCCATACCGCGGAGTTTTTGTTCACGCATCCGGTCTCCCGTGTGCGCGCGATCACCGAAAAGCTTATGTCGGTCTATGCCATTCTTCTGATCATGAATGTGGTCGTCCTGGTCTTTTCGATCGTGTCGATCCTTGCGATCGGGGAAGAAGTCTTCTGGCAGGAACTTCTTTTGATCCACCTTTCGTATCTTCTGATGCAGTTTGAGATCGCGGGGATCTGCTTCGGTATCTCGGCATTTTTGACGCGCGGCGGCATCGGCATCGGTGTCGGTGTGGCCGGTTTTATGTACCTTCTGAACATCATTGCCAACATCACCGAATCGGCAAAGGTCTTAAAATACATCTCGGCCTTCGGGTATACGGAAAGTTCCGAGATCATCAACAATCACGGGATCGAAGTAAAGTACCTTCTTCCCGGCATGGTCCTGATGATCATCGGCATCATCTGTGCTTATGGAAAATATACGAAAAAGGATCTCAGATAAGGAGCTCTTACTTTTTAAAGAGGGAGCCGGTAAGATCTGAAAAGCTCTTGGTGAGCTGCTTGGTATCGCCCTTCTTGAGAGATTCCAGAAGATCGGAAACATCCAGACCGTCATTTTTCTTTTTGGAAGAGGAGGTCTTTTTCGTAGTCGTTTTCTTAGATGTGGTCTTTTTTGCGGAGGATGTAGAAGATGCCTTTTTCGCGGCTGCTGTCTTCTTCGCTGTCGTGGATTTCTTCGCCGTAGTGGACTTTTTGGCCGTTGCGGATTTCGATGGTGTTTTCGAAGAAGCGCCCGCTATCGATCGAAAAGCACTATAGACTTTTACATCCTTGATGACTTTTCCGGGGAGTTTACTCTTATCTTCCGTGATCACGATGGTCTCGTGTTTGCTTGCCGTGTGATATCCGATGAGATACGATATTGAAGCAATGAGCTCGGAAGAAGAGGCGATCTCGAAATACTCGATCTCGGCTTTGATGTCTTCCAGTGCTTTTTTCACGGAAGCAGGAAGCGTTTTCTTGCCCTTCACATAGAGGAAGACCAGATGGTCGGACTTAAGAAGTTTTTCCGAACCGGAAAAATCGATCTTGCTGCTTTCTGAAAGTGAGATAAGTACGTACTTCATATTCGTTCCTCCCGCAAGAAAAGTTGAGTATTTCGGGATTTTTCATCCCGTTTCCATTATATCATTTCTAATCTGCTTCCAAGGAGAAAATAGGACGTTCTATTTTTATGTGCTTCCTATGTATCTCGGATGAACCGAAAGATAGAATAGTACCCGAGGAAAGAAAATAGTGAAAAAGATACTGAAGCAAGGATGTGACTTCATGGATATTGACAAAAGGCTTCAAATGATCCGTCTGTACAATGAAATGCAAACCTTCCCGGATTTAAGCAGGCGGATCGGACTGGTAGATAATTCGACCTTCCGGGGAAGAAGGATCTGCCAAGAAACACACACACCTCCACTTTCAACGAAAGAGCCCGCATGAGTGAGACATGCGGGCTCGCTTTTTGTTTTCCTTTTTGAAAAGCACCGGTCGGAATCAGGACTGCTTGAAGTCATCCTTTTTCAGTTCGCCTTCCGCGATCGCGTTATCGATCCAAAGACGCAGGGAGTCGATGGTCAGCGCCATGCGGTCCAGCTCGTTTTTGATCTCGATGAAATCCGGGAGCTCATCGTCATGGATCTTGCCGTCCACGGTGATCTCGATGAGACGGTTCTTATTCTTATCAATGGAATTGAGTGTGGCGATCATCTCCAAAGTGATCTGGGACAGTTCCTTCGGAACGACTTCAGGAACATATTCCTGACCGATCGGACACTCGTGAGAGCAGAAATAATTGCAAAGAGAAGGATTCTTGTACGTGTCGGCCATGGCCAGGATCTCTTCCGGATGCGGAAGGGTCTTTTCGTTCTCGATCTTCTCGATGCGATCCGCCGAGATGTACTGGAGTTTTTCTGAAGCAGCGTCGCGCGTAAGGTTCTGAGCTTCACGGCTGATCTGATAGATGTTCTTGTTTTCTTTAGTAGATTTTCTTCCCATATTCCCGCTCCAATGTTATTTTGAACTTCAAAGCAAATTAGAGGTGCCTAAACGCAAATCTGCACCGTTTATCCCTTGACACAGTTGATTATAAACTATAGTCAGAACAAATCAAACAATTCGTAATAGTTTTTACGAAAATTGTTCAAAAAATCAAGAGGAATTCGAAGAACTCATTAATGTATCATTAATATGAGAGAACATGAGCCGCGAAAGAGGGCTCCTAAGAGAAGAAGAAAAAGAGACGCGAATTTATTGTGCTACTTGAAGAATCGCGAAGTAATTAGGAGGAAGTGACTTATGAGAAGAGATTATGAATACGTAAATGGCCAGAGAGTCCGTCCGAGAAGATCCTTTTTCGGAAGACTGCTTCATGGAGCAACGATCCTTCTGACCATCGTCGGAGCCGTTTCCCTGTTAGCTCTTTTAGGGATCTGGAAACCATTCGGATCAAACTCCAATAAAACATCACGTGAAGCGATCATTGCCGAAGAAGAGAGATTCCACGGCATCGTACTTACAAATGAAAACGTCATGGCTCAGCTTTCGGATATCTCCGAGCTCATGACATATTCCGAGACATACGCCGGAACGGCGAATGTAACTGACTCTCTGCAGATCCCGTACACGGATATCGATATCTGGGGCACTCAGCATAAGATCGAGATCGTGTACTCCGGAACCATCAAGATCGGCTATGACCTCAATGAAATGAAGACAGTCGTAAATAACCAGAGAAAAGAGATCTACATCTCCATCCCGGATGATCCGATCATCGATAACAATCTTCCGCAGGAGAATGTAACCATCCTTCAGGACAACAACCTTTTTAATCCGATCCGCGCTGACGAAGTCAACGTCAGACTTTCGGAGATCAAGGCCCAGTGGCTCGAGTCGTCTATCGCCAACGGTATCTGCGACAAGGCGAAGGAACATCTCAAAGAGATCATCACGGAATCGCTTGTGAAGATGCACAGCGATTACAAGGTAATCTTTTTGGATCAAGGACAAAAACCCGCTCAAGTAGCACAACCGGCGACAGCGGCATAACGTAGTGGAAAGTGCCGGCTTTCCGATCTTCGAATACTACGTACCGCACGGCCCCGGAGGTGATGAAAGATCACCCCGGGGCTTTCTCTTTTTTATACGGGAAGTTGGTGCTATAATATCGCGGGCGTTTGAAAAGTCCTTTCCCGGGGAAAGGTGCTTTTGGCGCGGAAAGAATTCTTTTATGAACTGAGGGAAAAGCACTGTGGAGCAGGCGAATGCTTCTTTTGGTAAAAAGTGTATCGGTTTTTTCAAGAAGAACACGGTCGTTTGTATTGCCGCGCTCCTGGCGGTTACGACCTCTTTTTTCGTGCCGCCGGATAAGACTTATCTCGGCTACTTCGATCTTCGTACGCTGACGTGCCTTTTTCTGACACTGGCCGTGATCTGTGCGCTGAAGGATATCCGCTTCTTCGGGATCGTTGCCCAGAGGATCGTCGTTACGACCGGAAATCTCCGTCTTTTGACGCTGGCACTTGTCTACATCACGTTTATCGGGTCGATGCTGATTGCCAACGACATGGCCCTGATCACGTTTTTGCCGCTTGGGTATTTTGCCCTTTCGGTTACGAAAAACGAGGAGAAGATGGCCTATATCTTCATCCTGCAGAATATCTCCGCCAACCTCGGCGGTATGCTCACGCCGTTCGGAAATCCGCAGAATCTGTATCTGTATTCGCATTACGGCATCCCGACGGATGAATTTGTCCGTATCATGTTCCCGCCGTTTCTTCTTGCGATCGCGATGCTGACGGCGGCATGTTTCCTTCTTCCGAGAACGCCTCTGGTGATAAGAGATGACTCCGGACAGACCTTAAACCGCAAAAGGACCGTGCTTTATCTTGCGTTATTTGCGTTCTCGCTTCTGATCGTATTCCGCCTGATCCCGTACTGGGTGGGCTTGATCCTGATCCCGCTCGTTCTGGTCTTTGCGGACAGAAAAGCTTTCCTTGAAGTCGACTGGGGACTTCTTTGTACATTTGCGCTGTTTTTTGTCTTTTCGGGAAATATGGCGCGTATCCCGGCGGTGCAGGATTTCGTCTCCGGCCTTCTCGGGAAAAGCCCGCTTCTCGTTAGTATCGGATCCTGCCAGTTTATCAGTAACGTGCCGTCTGCGATATTGCTTTCGAGATTTACCGATAACTACAGGGAACTGCTCCTTGGTGTAAACATAGGCGGAACCGGCACCCTGATCTCGTCACTTGCGAGCCTCATAACGTTCAGCCACTACCGCGCACTTCGCCCGGGGCACACGAAGAAATACCTTGCATTGTTTGCTGCCATGAACATTATATTCCTGGTTGTAATGACGCTTACGGCATGGTTCTTCTTCCGCTAATCTGCTAAAATAAACTATCGGAGGTTCATCGTATGAACAGTCATGTGATTACAATCGGACGTGAGTTTGGCTCCGGCGGACATGAGATCGGCATGAAACTTGCCGAACGTCTCGGTGTGCCTTTTTATGACAGAGAGCTGATCACGCTTGCGGCCGAGCAGGGCGGGATCGATCCCAAACTCATCGAAAGAAATGAAGAGGGAGCACACAGGCTTTCCGAAAAGGGAAGAAGCCGTATGCCGTTCTTTTCACTGTCATACACGCCGGACTTTTCGGATGCGATCTACCTTCAGCAGTGCAAGGTCATTAAGGATCTTGCGGCAAAAGGACCGTGCGTCATCGTCGGACGATGCGCGGACTTTGTTTTGCGAAGTGAGGGCAGCATCAATGTGTTCATCGCAGCCAGCATGCCTTATAAGATCAAGAGAAAGCGCAAAGTCGCGATCGAAAAGAAAGACTATACCGATGAGCAGTTCGAGCGTTATATCAACGACATGAATGCTGCCCGGGCCAATTACTATAACCATTACACGAACCAGAAATGGGGCAATAGCGCGACATATCACCTTTGCGTACACTCGGATCTGGTGGATGTCGACGGAGCGGTCGAGACGATCGTGGCATATTTAAATAGCGTAAAGTGAGGAAAATAACATGAAACAGAAAGTATTTGTTGACGGAAGTGAAGGAACCACAGGCCTTAGGATCTTTGAAAGATTCCAGGGAAGAGACGATATCGAACTGATCAAGATCGATCCGGACTTACGAAAAGATCCGGAAGAAAGAAAAAAACTGATCAATTCTTCGGACATTACATTCCTTTGCCTTCCGGACGTGGCGGCTAGAGAATCCGTGGGACTTGTCGACCCGGATAACGATCACACCGTCATTATCGATACATCTACGGCGCATAGAACAGAAGAAGGCTGGGCATATGGTTTCCCGGAACTTTCCGATAAGCATCTTGAGAAAGTTAAGACCGGCAACCGGATCGCGGTTCCGGGCTGCTATGCTTCCGGATTTATCTCTCTGATCTATCCGCTCGTTGCGCAAGGGATCATCCCGAAGGACTATCCGGTAAGTGCCTTCGCTCTTTCCGGTTATTCCGGAGCAGGTAAAAAGACGATCGCCGTATATGAATCGGAAGACCGTCCTTCCGAACTTTCTTCCGGACGTGAATATGCCCTTGCCCAGCAGCACAAGCACCTCAAGGAAATGAAAGCCATTACGGGTCTTTCCAGAACACCGCTTTTCTCACCGATCATCGATGACTACTATAGCGGCATGGTCGTTTCCTCGCAGTTCTATGCAGATATGCTTAGCAAAAAAATGACACCTTCGGAGCTTCTCGAGTTCTATCGAGAATACTACGCAGGGAAAAAGTTCATCAAAGTCGCAGAAGCAGACGATGAAACGGCGGCAAGTGGTTTTCTCGCGGGAAATTCTCTTTCCGGCTGGGACGGACTGAAGATCTATGTCACGGGTAACGAAGAGAGGATCGTCGTTTCCTCGCAGTTCGATAACTTAGGTAAAGGCGCATCTGGCGCGGCGATCCAGTGCATGAACATCCGTATCGGATGCGAAGAAGCAAAGGGACTGAATCTGTAACATGAAGACATTAGTCGTTTATTACTCTCTTGAAGGAAATACGAAAGAAGCAGCAGAGAAGATCGCTTCTTCCATCGGTTCTGACATCATGGAACTTGTACCGGTCAAGGACATCCCGAAGAAGGGCCTGATGAAGTTCATCCACGGCGGCTCCGGCGCGACCATGGGAAAGGGCACAGAGCTTCAGCCCTATACGAAGGATGCATCTTCCTATGACGCGATCGTCATCGGCACACCTGTCTGGGCGGGAAAACCTTGCACGGCTTTAAATCAGTTTCTTTCGGACCTTTCTTCCACGGAAAAGGTCATCGGTGCGTTTGCTTTTGCCGGCGGATCTGCGGACAAGTGCCTTTCGTTCCTTCGCGAAAAGTACCCGTCCATCAAGTACACGGTGAGCCTTGCGGATCGGAACAGCAAAAAGCTTGCTCCCGAAAACGGAAGCAAGCTCAGTGCTTTTATCGAGGAACTGAAATCGGAACTTATTTCCAATTGATCCCTGCATCGGCAAGGTTTGTGCCAAGCATGACCATTCCGTCGTCCATGCTGTTAAAGTAATTTTCGAGATGTTCCCAGATCATATCAAGGATCTCATCCTTCGTGTAGTATGTGCAGTTATCGACTTCGTCAAACATGGCTCTGATCTCATCATCGGTCTTACTGCCCCAGACATCGTGGCCGACACCGTCATTATCGGTGACGAACAGGTACATTTCACAGTTTTCGGCGAATGCTTCCTTGGAAGCGAATACTTTATCATATTCTCCGAGTTCAGCCGAAACCGTTATGTCGTAACGGAACTTGAAACCTACCAAGCCCTGCTCGATAGAATACATACCTTCGTTAATCTCGAAATTGATGTAGGACACAAGTCTGCCGTTCTGCTCATATAACATGATCCTGCAGTTTTCATCATTCCAGTTGTCATCCGAATGATGAAAGAAGATATCGGCGTCATCACCATGAGATGACAACTGAACGTAGTCACCGGGTTCAAACATATAAGAGGAATCCTGTCCGTAAATGGAGCGCCATCCGTCGCTCATATCGTTATCTGCGATGCCGATCGCTTCATAATAGTATTCGTTCCAGAGCATACCGCAGTCACTGCAGACGCCATTGACAAAAACGTGCTCGTTTACGGCAAAGTGCTCCTGGCTTGTCGGAGCCGTCGGATCAATGCTTCTGTATTTGCTTCCGAAATCGATACCTAAGTCCTCAAGGCCGAATCCCAGTTCAGGGAAAGCATTATCGGCAACCGTGATCAATCTGGAATAAACGATCGGAATATCCTTTTTGACATCTTCGGCGTGAGCCGGCAATGCCGAATCATCGTACAGTTCAATGATGTTTCTGTCGCCTTCGATCACGCTGTCAATGAATGATTCAAATCCGTTAAGGTCGATACGCTGATTCGTATAGCTGCATCCGTAATAGCGGTCATCATCGTAATACAGTTGAAAAGTCACAGAGGCCGTTTCGGTATACATGTCTACTCTGATCTCGATCGAAGACTGTCCGTTCACGGAATCGTAGGCAAAATAAAGAGAATCACTCCATACGTCGTAACAGCCTGATCCCGGAATGCCCTCACACACGACCTGTTCGACTCTTCGATGATCAGGTACTTTCGTGTCATAAAGGTCTGCGACCTGCTGCAGTTTATCCCCGTCAAGATAAGTAAACGAATGATCCGCGAAGTTGAAGGATTCATCCGCATATGTGTAATCATCAGACGAGGTATCGTCATATGATGGATCATCGTCTGTGAAATCATCCTGAACGGCCGGATCTTCGTCCGGTTCGATCTCTTCGATCTCAGTCTCTTTCTTTGCCCTGCTCTTTCTTGTCTTTTTCGTTTCGTCTTTACTCGAGTTGCAACCGCTTAATACGAATGCCGACACGAAAACTCCGCATAAAAACAACGAAATCTTTTTTTTCATTTCCCAACCCTCCTTTTTATATTGCCGAATGGTCGTCCCAACCGGTCATCCGGCAGCATCAAATTTACTTGATGATGCAAGTATAGCATTATCATTCCGCCATTATAAGTGCGGAAACCGCGAAATATTCAGGCGAATATCGCTGAAATCTTGACTTTTCAGATGCGCAAGCGTACAATTCTCCCATGCAATGAAGGTGCGTAAGTAGTTTCATCCTGAAACCTGCGAAGAAGAGAGTCGTGTCACCGGCTGAGAGCACGATCGCAGAGGGAAGAAATGAATTTCAACACCGGAGCGTTCTGACGAAGGCGGAAGATCCGTAAATAAGCAGATGCAGGCGCAGCATTAAAGGCGCAGGATAAGTGCGGAAAGACAAGTGCTTTTCGAACATGGGTGGTACCGCGAAGGTGCGAAATAGTTGCGAATTCGTCCCATGGCAATGGATAGTTGCCATGGGATTTTTGTTTCTCTGGCAAAGAAGATGTGAAGAACTGCGAAAGCGTGAAAAAATAGGAGGAAAACATGGCAGAGTTAAGTGAACTTAGTGAGAAACTGTCAGGGATCAGAAGCGAGATCGAAAATGATCTTACCACGATCACAAGCTCAAAGGGCGTCTATGAGTACAAAAAGAGTGTCATGGATGCAAAAGAAGGCAAGATCGGCTCGCTCATGAAGGAAATGGGCAAGATCCCGAAAGAGCAGAAGGCCGATTACGGTAAGATGGTCAACGAGATCAAGAACTGGGCGCAGGAGAAGTTTGACGCGCTGGATGCTCAGTTTAAAGAGCAGGAGAGAAAGGCCCGTTATGCTGCCGAGGCGATCGACATCACGCTTCCGGAAAAAAAGCAGAAGAGGGGTTATCTGCATCCGAATACACAGGTTCGAAACCAGATCGTGGAGATCTTCGGTTCCATGGGTTTTGAGATCTATGAGGGCTTCGAGATCGAGACAGATTATTATAACTTCACGGCGCTTAACATCCCGCAGGATCACCCGGCGAGAGATATGCAGGATACGTTCTACTTAAGTCCTGAATTCCTTCTGCGCACGCAGACATCTGCCGGCCAGATCCACGTAATGGAAGCACAGAAGCCGCCGATCAAGATCATCTCCCCCGGTAAGGTATTCCGTTCGGACGATGACGCGACGCACTCTCCGATGTTCTCCCAGATGGAAGGACTCGTAGTCGATAAGGGCATTACGCTTTGCGACCTGCAGGGTATGCTCGACGTATTTGTTAAGAAGATCTTCGGTGAAGAGACAAGAACACGTCTTCGTCCTTCGTACTTCCCGTTCACAGAGCCTTCCGTAGAGGTCGATGTCAGCTGCTTCCAGTGCGGCGGCAAGGGCTGCAAGCTTTGTAAGGGAACCGGCTGGATCGAAGTTCTCGGTGCGGGCGTTGTAAATAAGAAAGTCCTCGAGGGCTGCGGTATCGACAGCAATGTCTATAGCGGTCTTGCTTTCGGTATCGGTATCGACCGTATCGCGATGCTCAAGTACGGCATCAATAACATCAAGTTGCTTTTCGAATCGGACCTTCGTGTCCTCGATCAGATCGACGATTGAGATAGGAGGAAAGAAAAATGTTAGTACCATTAAGTTGGCTCAAGGATTATGTAGATATCGATGTTACACCTGATGTTCTGGAGGAAAAGCTCTTTTCCTGCGGCTTCGAGGTGGAAGAAAAATATGAAGTCGGTCACGACATCAGTAATGTCGTCGTCGGTGAAGTAAAGACCTGTGAAGCGATTGAAGGCACACACCTTCATCTTTGCCAGGTGGATGCCGGCAAGCACGGCACTTTGCAGATCTGCTGCGGCGCGGATAACGTTAAGGCCGGCGGCAAGTACCCGCTCGCTCTGATCGGCGCGCAGGTATATGCGACGGCAAAAGACCATGTGACCGTTGAGGGCGTCATGACCATCGGCCAGGGCAAGCTCAGAGGATACGATTCCTACGGTATGCTCTGCTCCGGCGTAGAGATCGGCGTCACCGAGGATATGTTCCCGGGTGCCGGTTACAACGGACTTCTCGTTCTTCCTTCTGATAGTGTTCCGGGTTCTGACGTTAAGCCGATACTGGGCCTTGACGACTATATCTTCGATGTTTCCATCACGGCAAACCGTCCGGACTGCCAGAGCATCTTCGGCATCGCCCGTGAGGTTGCCGCCGTTCTCGGCAAGCCGATCAAGGAACCTGCCCTCGACTACACAGAGTCTGAAGTGACGGTTCCTTTCAACATCCGCGTTTCCGCTCCGGATCTGTGCCCGAGATATATCGGCCACTATGTTTCCGATGTCAAGATCGAAGAGTCCCCGCTTTGGATGAGGCGCCGTCTGGCTCTCGTCGGATGCTCCGCGATCTCTAACGTGGTTGATATCACGAACTATGTTTTAAAAGAACTCGGCCAGCCGATGCATGCATTTGATTTCTCCTATCTCGAAGGCGGCGAGATCCATGTCCGCCGTGCCGAGCAGGGCGAAAAGATCGTTACTCTCGATGAGAAAGAATTCGCACTGACGACCGAAAACCTCGTTATCTGTGACGGCAAAAAACCGGTCGCTCTTGCAGGTATCATGGGCGGTCTTAACTCCGAGATCTTAGACAGCACAAGTGCCGTCATGTTCGAGGCGGCCAAGTTTGCCCACGACAACATCAGAAAGAGTTCGAAAGCTCTGGGTCAGGTCTCTGATTCAAGCATGCGTTTTTCCAAGGGCGTTGACGAGTACACGACCGTTATGGCCATGAAGCGTGCGCTGCACCTGATCGAAGAACTGGGCTGCGGTAAAGT
Organism: Clostridiales bacterium; assembly: GCA_017428545.1. Lineage (GTDB taxonomy): Bacteria > Bacillota > Clostridia > Saccharofermentanales > Saccharofermentanaceae > Scatonaster. The sequence goes on along the minus strand of JAFRQR010000020.1, from coordinate 17,228 downwards.
AAGCGCGACAAAGTTCGACATCAACACTGGAAACTCCGTTGAGCCGAAGAAGATGACCGTAAGCGTGAAACAGGTAAATGGTGTTCTGGGTATCACGGTACCGAATGAAGATATCGTCCGAATCCTTACCAACCTCAACTTCGCTCCGGAACTTAACGGTGACGAACTGACGATCGCGATCCCGGGCTATCGTGTAGATATGGAGTCCTATCAGGATGTTGCCGAAGAAGTCATCCGTATGTACGGATACGATCACATCACGCCGACCTTTATCCCGACAGCTCAGGTAACTTCCGGCGGATATAACCTCAAGCAGAGATCGGAACTGAAGATCAAGCAGGCACTTTGTGCGGCAGGTGCTTTTGAAGGAGTGCATTATTCCTTCTTCTCGCCGGCGGACCTGGATCTTCTGAAACTTCCGGAAGATGCAAAAGAGAGAACGGCGATCAAGATCTTAAATCCGATCAACATCGACCTTTCCCTGATGAGAACGACGCTTGCTCCGCAGATGATCGCGGCAATCGCAAGAAACCAGAAGAAGGGAACGCTCAGCGGCCGTATCTACGAGATGGGTAACAAGTTCCTGCCGAAGAGCCTGCCGCTTACCGAGTATCCGGATGAAAGAGAAACGATCTGCATCGGCGTATTCGGTGAAGACGAAGATTTCTATTCGCTGAAAGGACTTGTCTCCGTCATCGCGGATGCACTTGATATCAAGTTCGATTACGAAAAAGACGAGAAGACCTTCCTGCATCCGGGAAGAACGGCCAAAGTCGTTTGCAACGGAGAAGAAGTCGGTTATTTGGGTCAGGTCCTCTACGAGATCTGTGATGATCTGGATATGCGTGTTCCGGCTTATGTTGCCGAGATCGATCTGCGCGCACTTACCAAATACTACGGTAAGGAGAGAAAGTTCATCCCGCTTCCGAAGTTCCTCGAAGAAAAGCGTGATTTCTGCTTTGTTATGAATAAGGACATCACCTGTGCGATGGTCGAAAAGGAGATCGCTTCTTCCTGCGAGTACATCAGTAAGATCGACCTGTTCGATATCTACGAAGGTGCCCAGCTCGGCGAAAACAAGAAGAGCCTGGCATTCAGTGTCGTCTTCACGCCGAAGGACGAAGAGTTCAAGCCGGAGGTCATCGACGGATTCGTAAATACGATCCTTTCTAACCTGAAGGAGAAGTACGACGTCACACTTCGTGCCTAAGATCTTTCGATAATTTGCATTTGAAAGCCCGGTTTTTCTGACCGGGCTTTTTTCTTCTCTACGATTGATATTTTTGAAGAGAATAGTGAAAGTTTTCCGTTTCTTCCCGATGCTATAATGAAACCAGTAAGGTTCGGGAGGTGTTTTGTTATGCCGGATAAAGTGAAATGGGGGATCCTGGGAACTGCGAATATTGCCAGATGGGCGATGATCCCGGGAATGAAACTTGCCCAAAACGCGGAGCTTTATGCGATTGCCGGAAGATCTTTGGAAAAAGCACAGAAGTTTGCTTCGGAATACGGTATCGGAAAAGCATATGGAAGCTACGAAGAACTTCTTGCCGATGAAAATGTGCAGGCCGTATATGTTCCGCTTCCGAACGATATCCACATCAAGTGGGTAAAGGCGGCACTTAAGGCCGGAAAGCATGTGCTTTGCGAAAAGCCCCTGGCGATGAATGCAAAAGAAGTCGAAGAGATGTTTTCTACGGCAAAAGAATGTGGACTTCACCTGATGGAAGCATATGCATATCTTCACAGTCCCTATGTCGAGAGCCTGAAGAAGGATGTGGCAAGCGGCATCATCGGAGATGTGAACTATATCGATACGGCTTTCGTTACCCAGGGATATAAGGAAGACTTCCGCCTGCATAAGGAACTCGGAGGCGGTGCGATGTACGATCTCGGCTGTTACTGCACGACGATGATCCTTTCGCTTATTGATTCGGATGTCGAGTTTGTCAAGGCAAGCGCAGAATTTACGGATCTCGGCGTCGACTTTTTGACATCGGGACAGATGAGATTCAAAAACGGGGCAAGGGCTTCCTTCAATGTCGGCATGTGTCTTGGTGAAAACACGAATTCGAGATTCGACCGTCTTTATATCCACGGAACCAAGGGCTCGATCCGTTCGGACGTGGAATATAATCAGGAAGGAAAAGTGCGCTACAGCATCTTTACCGCAGACGGCGTGACCGAAAGAGAAATCGATGTGCCGCAGAACTACTCGCTTGAGGTCGAGCAGCTCGGACGCAGCATCCTCGGGGATGAAAAACCGCACATTACTCCCGAGTTCTCCATGAAGAACTCGAAACTGATCGATGAAGTCCTTTATCAGATCGGTTATTGAGAAGGGATCAGTTTGCGTGAACGCTCCAGTCTCTTAAGGAAGTTTTCACGCTCCCATTCGTATTTGAAATCATGGTCGAGGATACTTTGCCTGCATTTGGCAAAAGCTTCCTCGGCCTCTTCATTTTCGCCTTTAGCAAAAAGCACCATCGTCTGCGTCAGTTCGAACTGAAGACGGTGACGCGGGAAGACATCGCACCACTCGCGGAGGCGGGCGTAGTATTTTTTGATCATTCCTTCGTATTTTTCAGAAGAATCCGGGTCTTTTCTTTCCGCGATCGCACAGAGAGAAGCGGCATACATGTAGTAATCGCCGGCAACCCGGGATCTTGCGGGGTTTTTGAAATGCACGTCAAGGAAACGGACTTTGTCACCATAGACCGAAAATGCCTCGTCATAGTCCTGTTTTGCGAAGAAAAGAGAGATCTTACAGATCGCCGAAAGACCGGTGGAAATGTCATCCATGAAAGAACCGGACTTGCAGGAGAGTAGTTCTTTTTCCGCGTCATCGTAACGCTCCATTTCCGTATAGATCTCGCAAAGAGTGTAATGAACATCCGGATTCATGCGTTTGATCGAAGCAAGATAGGCTTCGATATATTCATCGCTATAGTAACCATATTGTTCATAGGCGGTGCGAAGTCTCGCTTTTGCCTCTTTTTTCTCTTTGCTTAAGAATGAAAACATAAACGTTCCTCCTTGAAATGACATCTCCTATTTTACATCAAGAAATGGCGTCTGACGGCGGTAGTCTTGAATTTTTCAATGTAGAAAGATAAAATTTTATAGAGAATGGTTAAAGAGGTTGAAAATGAGAAAAGTTATTTCATGGGGATTAGTTTTTATTTTGGCTTTGGGACTTTGCTCCTGTAAAAGCTCTTACAGTTCAAAGATCGGCGATGTAGAGGATGCGCTGGAAGATACCTGCGGTGCGAAAGATGCCGATGATGATCAGTATGACAGGATGGTCGACAACTTGTATTCAGTAGTGGATGAGGCAGAATACTTCAAAGAAGGCGTCTATACCAAAGTATCATCGAGTGATTACACTTTCTTTCCTTTCCACGTACCGGTCGACACCGGCGACGTGAAAGCCGTATTTAAGTATCTTAAAGTTGACCCGGAAAGTGAAGAGAGCGGATCGGTCGCTCAGATGGAAGTCCTGGTGATCCAGTTTTCGAAATCTTCCAAGGCACAGATCTACTTCAATGGACTTCTGGAAGCGAGAAAGAAGACCTACGAGAATAACGAAGATCTCGGCGAGGGCATTAAAAATGAGTTTGTCGAGAAGAAGGAATACTTCGCATTCGCCAGTGAATCCGAGTTTATGTCCTTTAACGTATATGCAAGTATCGACGGAAGCACCGTGTTTTATGCATTCGTACAAGGCCCGAATGCAGATAAGCTAAAGTCGGAATACTATGACTTTATGAAAAAAATGGAATGTTCAATTATCACCATGTAAGGAGAAGGAGGATAAAAGTATGAATTGTGGAAATTGTGGTAATCCGTACCGTGAAGGGGATGTATTCTGCATGAATTGCGGATTCAGACTCATTCCCGATGTTCCGGCCGAGGTTCCGGCTGCGCCTGTAGCTGAAGCTCCTGCGGCACCGGCTTTTGAAGCACCGGCTCCGGTCGTTCCCGCTGCTGAAGTTCCGGCTGCACCGGTTGAAGACAAGCTTCCCGAGCCGCCGCCGTTCCAGCCTTCCTCTGCTGCTGTAGCACAGGAAGAAAGACTCCCTGAACCGCCGCCGTTCCAGCCGGGTTCTTCTGAAGTTACCGGTGAACCTGCTTATTCAGGAATCGAAGTTCCGGAAGAAGCTGCTGCTCCGATGCCGGCTCCTGTTCCGGTCGAGGGAACACCGTCCGCACCTGTTGCCGGCGACAACCAGTATGCGGCTCCGTTTGCATCTTCATCCGTACCGGATGCATCTTATACTCCGGATGCCGGCTTTACTCAGCCGAAAGCAGATATCGAGAATACTTTCCAAAGAAAGTCCTGGAAGGATGAGGGCTTAAACAGCGGCGGTATCGTAAATCAGGGACCGAAGCGCTGATTGCTTTTGTCTTTTCCATGAGATGACTTAAGGAGGAAGGATCATGGGATTATTTGATGGGATCCAAAACCAGACACCGGTTCCGGCAGCTCCGAGTACCGGCAATGACTTAAGAAGTAAGACAGTTGTTTTTCAGGAGATGCCGGAAACGCTTGAACAGATGAAGGCTCTTCCGGAGGCTTCGATGAAAGATCCGCTCGATGTAGCGGCTCTTACGGTAGCAGCTCTTTGCGTGTATCCGTTTAATAAGGATGAGAGCATTAAAATGCTCAACTTCCTCAAAGGCCCGCAGCCGCTATCTCCGTATGAGATCTCTTTTATCGCCGACCGTTTCAGAGATTCGGACTATGTTCCGCGTTCGTATCTCACCGGTGCGACTCCGCAAAACAACTATATGCCGCAGCGCCCGTATTCCGTAACGGTATATGAGCTTGCACACAGCAGAGACAATCTCAACGAAGGGTATCTGACGGTTAACCTTAATTCCGGCGGTGCCGACAGCCCGCGCCAGATCCGGCTCCGCACTAAGCCGTCTACCGGCGAATGGTTCCTGTGGGAACAGTTTATCCTCGTAGGTATCCGCGTTCCGGATGCGGCCAATCCGTGGGCATAAGCGCATAAGCATAAAAAGTGACATGAATCGTTATCTCATCTGTGGTACCTGCCACGATGAGATAACTTTTTTCTGCCTCGAAAATATGCATACATAATATCGCGCTTGGTGACGTAAAACTCAGGCAGCGCTTCTGCCTTATGCTATAATATCGGCAGGGGAATGAGTGAAAAGAGAGTGTTTTTATGACTTATAAGATCTTAGTGGTGGAAGATGATTTCACCATCGCTTCCGAATTAAAGACCTTGATGACCAGCTGGGGTTATGAGGTGAAACTTACCGAAAACTTCGGAGATATCCTCGGAGAGTTTCAGTCTTTCGAGCCGCACCTGATCCTGATGGACATCGGACTTCCTTTTGCCAATGGTTTTGTGCGCTGCCAGAAGATCCGTGAGATCTCCAAAGTACCGGTGATCTTTCTTTCTTCCGCTTCCGATAATATCAACCTGGTCACTGCGATCAACATGGGCGCGGATGACTTCGTTGCCAAGCCTTTTGATATCAACGTCCTTACGGCAAAGATCATGGCGGTCCTTCGCCGTGCGTATACTTTTTCCGAAGAAAAAAGCGATGTGATCGAGTATCGCGGCGTTTCTTATAATGCTTCCGACAGCTCGATCACGATCAATGGAGAAAAACTGGATCTGACGAAAAATGAGAACCGTATCCTTTTGGCACTTCTTTCTTCCCCGGGAAGTATCGTTTCCAGAAATGCCCTGATGCAGCAGCTTTGGGACGATGACTGTTTTATTGATGAGAATACTCTTTCCGTCAACATGAACCGTCTTAGGAAAAAACTCGAGGCCGCAGGCCTTCCTGACTTTATCGCAACGAAGAAGGGGCAGGGATATATCATTGAATAAGAAAGTGTTCTCTTCATTTCTCCGGATGCGTGTGCCGCAGATCCTGACCGCGCTGATATGCCTTGTGACCATGGCTTTGGTGCTTTGGCTCTACGGTGAGCCGATGATGCCGGTGATCCTTGCCGCTGCCATACTGGCGGTCCTCGCAGGGATCTTTTGGACGCTCGATTATCGCCGCTATAAGAAAAAGCATGATTCCCTGGAAAAAGCACTTGCCTTCCCGGAAGCGTTCGCGGAAAGGCTGACGGGAACGGATGAAGAAGACATTTCCGATTTGGAAGAACACCTGGATCTGATCGAGACGGATTACCGTCTGCTTCTTGTGAAACTGTCAGATACCCTTTCTAAAGAAAAAGAGGGAGCTTCTGTTGAAAGAAATTCACTTTTGGATTACTACACGATGTGGGTGCATCAGATCAAGACACCGATCGCGGCGCTATCTCTGATTATCCAGAATATGGACGACGAGGAGACGGCAAACCGCTTAAGATCGCAGCTTCTGCATGTTGAAAACTACGCGGATATGGCGCTTAACTATCTGAGACTTGGCTCCGAAAGCAACGACCTTCATTTTGAAAAGGTCAGTGTCGATGATGTGCTTCGAAGCGAGATCCGCCGCGCGATGACGATGTTTATCAGTTCCGGTCTTACGGTGGATTTCCAGCCATCGGGACTTGTCGTTACGACCGATAAGAAATGGCTCGGTTTCATTATCGACCAGCTGATCTCCAATGCCGTCAAATATCAGAAGAAAGGCACGATCCGTTTCTACGGAGATGCCGAATCATTTACCATTGAAGATCAGGGCATCGGTATTGCCAAGGAAGATCTTCCGCGCATCTTTGAAAAAGGATATACGGGGTATAACGGGCATAACGAGAAGAAGTCGACGGGACTTGGCCTGTATCTTGTAAAAAAAGCGGCCGACATGCTTTCGTGCGAAGTGCTTTTCGACTCGGAAGTCGGAAAGGGAACGAAGGTCAAAGTGCTTTTCGGAAAGAAATGATACGAAAAACATTCCTTGCGAAAATGTAAGATTCCGCACTTTTTTGTAAGACAAATCGATAGATGGGATATTTTCCGGACTGTAAGATAGTGGTGTAAACACAAAGGAGGACTACTTATGTCAATGTTAGTGGTTAAAAACGTTAAGAAGGTATACACAACGCGTTTCGGCGGCAACAAAGTGACCGCACTTCAGAACGTCAATCTTACAGTCGAAAGAGGCGAATTCGTCGCGATCATGGGTGAGTCCGGATCCGGTAAGACAACGCTTCTGAATATTATCGCGACCCTCGATAAGCCGACGGAAGGCGAGATCGAGCTGGACGGACAGTCGATGCAGTCCATGAAGGAAAAGCAGCTGGCGAAATTCAGACGTGACCGTCTCGGATTTGTTTTCCAGGAATTTAATCTTTTGGATAATTTCTCGGTAAGAGATAACATCTACCTCCCACTCGTTCTTGCAGGCTGCTCTCCTGCGGAAATGGAGACACGTATCCGTCCGATCGCCGATAAACTCGGCATTACACCGCTTCTGGAAAAGTTCCCGTATGAGATCTCCGGCGGACAGAAACAGCGTGTCGCCGTAGCCAGAGCGATCATTACGGAACCGGAAATGGTCCTGGCCGACGAGCCGACAGGCGCGCTTGACTCGCGTTCTACGGATGAGCTCCTCGAGCAGTTTGCGAATATCAACAGAGACGGACAGACGATCCTGATGGTCACTCACTCTATTAAGGCCGCAAGTACTGCGGGACGTGTGCTTTTCATTAAGGATGGCATCGTTTATCACCAGATCTACAGAGGCGATGAAACCAACAGTGAGTTTTACAGGAAGATCTCTGATTCACTTACCGCACTTATGGGAAGCGGCCTTCGCGCCGTAAATGAGTGATTGCGGAGGTTGATGGAATATGACTAAGATTTACAGAAATCTTGCCGGCAATGCGCTGAGCAAGAATAAGATCATATATGTGCCGTATATCATCTCTTCGATGGTGATGATCGCGATCACATTTATCCTTTCTGCGATCTCGCAGGATAAGCAGTTACGGCAGGTCGAAGGCGGCGCCACACTTCAGGTGATCATGTCGGTCGGTATTCCGATCATGCTCATCATCGCTTTCTTCTTCCTTATGGGAGTCAGCCGTTTCGTAATCAAGCAGAGAAAAAAGGAACTGGGTGTCTACTGCATTCTCGGTATGCAGAAGAAGCATATCATCCGTTTGCAGTTCCTGGAGAACCTTTATGTTTATCTTCTCAGTATCGTATCAGGTACTGTTATCGGATTTGTGATCGAAAAGATCGTGCAGCTTTTGTTCCTTAAGATGTATCATCTGGAAGCAGATTTTTCCTGGAATATCCAGTGGAAGACCCTGATCCTTATTACAGTTGCTTTTGCGGTCTTTTTCCTGGTGTTCTTTATCATTAATGCCATAGGTATTCTGACATCGAATATCCTTGAATACATGAAAGAAGAAAGTAAGGGTGAGAAGCAGCCGAAGTCCAAGTGGATCCTGGCGATCGTCGGACTGATCTTTCTGGGATCCGGATATGCTCTTTCTCTTAACACAAAAGAGGGACTTAAGGCGATCCAGTACTTCGGTATTGCCGTAGCGCTTGTTATTTTCGGTACCTTTGCGCTGTTTACCGCGGGCAGTATCACACTTCTTAATTCTATGAAGAAGAATAAAAAGTTCTACTACAAGACGGGACACTTTATTTCCATCTCCGGCATGCTCTACAGAATGAAAAGAAATGCTGCGAACCTGGCAACGATCTGTATTTTCGCAACGATGGTACTCGTTACCATGTCCTCTGTGACTACGCTTTATTCAACGATCAATAAACTTGCGAATGAATGGTATGTGACTGATTTTGAGATCACTTATGTGAAGGCAAAAACACAGGCGGAAAGAGATGAAAGAGAATCCTTGCTTCGTGAAGCGGCCGAGAAAACGGGTGTTTCGATCGAACAGATCTATACATATCAATCCATCGATGCGTTTGCTACTGTTGAAAATGGCGTCATCAGCACGGCACCGTCATACAGATCGGATGATATCAGCCATGTGTTTATTATCACGGAAGATGTTTATGATTATGTTCATGAAACAAAGTTAAATCTTGCCAAAGATGAAGTGGGTCTGTTCACTTCGGCTTCTTTCTCGGAAGATACGATCCGCTTTCAGCCGATGACGGAGGATTATGAATTGAGTGACGCGGTCTCTCCGGATTTCCGTGTCCGCCGGATCGATGACACACCGAAGATCAATACCGGCGGAGCAGTCATGATGACGAACGGTCATTATGTACTCGTCGTATCTGACGAAAGCGTTTTTGAAAGCCTAAAGCCGTATATGTGTGAATCGTCCTGGATAATCGACACTGAAAGAGAGCGCGTTCTTATAAACACGTCATCGTCGAAGCAGGCGCAGCTTGCCATGTACGATGAACTTGATCAGAATTGGCCGACGTATAAATATGACTGGGTGACCTGTAAGATCGATCGTGTCGATGAACTCATGGGCCTGTATGGTGGACTCTTCTTCCTGGGTGCTTTCTTAAGTATTGCATTCCTTACGATCACGATCCTGAATATGTATTTCTCACAGCTTCAGCAGGGCTATGAGGATGCGAAGCGTTTTGCGATCATGAGAAAAGTAGGACTTACCAGAAAAGAGATCAAAAAGTCGATCAATTCGCAGATCGTCGTGGTGTTCCTCTTGCCGCTGATCGTGGCCGTGATCCATACCGCTGCCTCGTATCCGATGGTCAACAAGATCCTTAACCTCCTTGGGGGCTGTGATGCTTCGTCGTTCCTTCTGATCGTTCTTATCTGCTGCCTGCTTTTTGCGGTGGTATATACAATCGCTTATCTCTTTACGAGAAGAACTTATCTGAAGATGGTAAGCGGTGCCTATGACGGCAAATAATAGGACGTTTATACGACATATGTGAACAAGAATTGATAAACGTACATACCTCCGATGTTGTAAAATCTATATTGACGAGATTTTGCCCATCGGAGGTTTTTTATGCCTGAATATATACTCGACTGGAATAAGTACACGGATACCGCGATCCGCGTGGCGCAGGAAGGTTCTGTTCTTCTGAAGAATGACCGCAGTGCCTTGCCGCTAAAATCAGGTGCAAAGGTAGCCGTATTCGGAAGAATGCAGAATAACTACTACAAGAGCGGAACGGGTTCCGGCGGAATGGTCAACGTCAAGCATGTCGTCTCGATCCTGGAAGGGTTAAAAAACGAGGACAGTATCATAGTCGATCCGGATCTTCTGAAGATATACGAAGAATGGGAAAGCGAAAATCCCGTCGATCCGGGTCTCGGCTGGGGCAAAGAAAACTGGTCCCAGAAAGAGATGCCGCTAAAAGACGATATCGTCAAAGAGGCATCTTCGAAAAATGATGCCGCGGTGATCGTCATCGGAAGAACCGCGGGAGAAGACCGCGATAACACGGCGCAAAAAGGTTCTTTCTTCTTAAGCGGCGGCGAAGAAGAAATGATCGGAAAAGTCTGCAAGGCATTTTCTAAGACCATTGTAGTCTTAAATGTCGGCAATATCATCGACATGTCTTTTGTGGAAAAATATGATCCGGCTGCCGTTATCTATGTATGGCAGGCGGGCATGATCGGAGGTACGGCAACAGCTGATCTTCTTTGCGGTAAAGCCGTTCCTTCCGGATGCCTGACAGATACGATCGCAAAAGAACTTTCCGACTATCCGTCTTCTCCGAATTTCGGCGGAGAAGATCTTTCCAAAGACTTCTATAAAGAGGATATCTTTGTCGGGTACCGCTATTTTTCGACCTTTGCCGAGGATAAAGTTCTGTATCCTTTTGGTTACGGTCTTTCCTATGCGACGTTTGAGGTGAAGTGCCTCGGCTTTGAAGCACAGGAAACGGACGTTTGCGTGAAAGTCAGCGTTAAGAACACCGGCAGCTATAAGGGAAAGAAGACCGTGATGCTTTTTGCGAAGACACCTTCGGACCGTATCGCGACACCGTCCCGTGTTCTTGTCGATTTTCAAAAGACAAAAGAACTGGCTCCCGGAGAAGAGATTGAGATCACATTAAAAGCCGGCGCGGACCGCTATGCTTCTTTTGACGATGACGGGCGCCTCATGGGAAATACCGGATGGGTGCTTCCGAAGGGAACATTCACTTTCTTCGTGGGAGAAAATGTCGCCTCGGCAGAAGAAGCCGGATCGTTTGAACTTTCCGAAGATACCATGATCGAACAGCTCGAATCTGCCGCCAAGCCGCTCCAGGCTTTTGAAAGATTAACGATCGGCGGAAAATATGAGCCTGTCCCGCTTCGGGAGGTCGAGCATGTGGAGACAAGACTTCAGAGAGTTCCGGAGGAGATCGCTTTTACCGGAGATAAGGGGATCAAGCTTGCTGATGTAAAGACCGGGAAGAACTCCCTTTCAGAATTCATCGCGCAGATCCCGGACGAAGATCTGTCTCTCATTATCCGAGGTGAGGGAATGGGTAGTCCGAAGGTTACGACGGGAACTGCTGCCGCATACGGCGGTGTCTCCCGTGAACTTATGGATATGGGCATCCCGGCACTGTGCTGCGATGACGGTCCTTCGGGCATGCGTATCGACAGCGGAAAGAAGGCGTTCTCCCTTCCGAACGGCACATGCCTGGCATGTACTTTTAACGAGGAATTAAACGAGGAGCTTTTCAACTGGTTCGGTATCGAGATGGTAAGTAATGAAGTCGATGTCATTTTAGGCCCCGGCATCAACATCCACCGTCATCCTCTAAACGGCAGAAACTTCGAGTACTTTTCCGAGGATCCGCTTCTTACCGGACGTATCGCTTCCGCGCAGATCCGTGGTATGGAAAAACACGGAGTCACGGGTACGATCAAGCATTTCTGCTGCAATAACCGTGAGACGAGCCGCCGAAGCATGGATTCCATCGTTTCGGAAAGAGCTCTTCGTGAGATCTACCTGAAGGGATTTGAGATCGCAATAAAAGAAGGAAAAGCCAGAAGCGTCATGTCCGTCTATAACATGATCAACGGAACTTTCGGAACATCCAACTATGAGCTGGATACGACGATCCTTCGTGAACAGTGGGGCTTTACCGGTCTTCTTATGACCGACTGGTGGGCTTATATCGACGGTATCCCGGAGAATTCTTTTGATCACTCGCTCCCGGATCATTCCGCGATGGCCCGCGCCCAGTGCGATGTCTACATGGTATGTTCTTCGGTAGAAAGAGCAGATCTCAATGTCACGGATACCTTCGGGAATCTGAAAAACAAAAGGACAGATCTGATCACGAGGGCGGAACTTCAGAGAAACGCGGCGAACATCCTGCGGTTTGCTATGGAAACACCGGCGATGGACGCCGTCATGGGCGACCGTCCGAAGGTAAAACATATCGATTGTCCGTTTGCGGATGATACGATCGAAGCAAAAGTCGATCTTTACTATAACATCGATAAGGATCCGGTGATAAAAGTCGATGTGGATACCGCGGAAGGAAACGATTTCGTATTCGGCATCACGACCGATCAGCCGGGCGTATACGATTGTGAGCTTCTGGTATCTTCGGAGTTAAGTGAACTGGCACAGCTTCCGGTCACGGTCTATTACACGAGCATCCCGCTTCGTGTCGTTACCTTTACCGGAACTGACGGCCGCGACGTAAAAAAGAGTACGGAATGTGTCCTGATCGCGAAACATTCCGTGTTCAGACTGCATTTCGGAAAGCGGGGACTGAAACTTAAGAGCCTCACGTTTACGTTCGAACACGGCCTCGAAGGGTTTAAATTCGAAGAATAAAGGATCAGACGATCTGCAGAAGATAAAACTTGAGATAGTCGGTCTCGGGAATCGCCATAGCAACAGGGTGATCCGGGGCCGCTCTTCTTTCTTCGATCAGACGAAGGGTAACACCTGCATCTCTTGCTGCTTCCAGAAGCATCTTTCTAAACAGTTCATTCGGCATGAAGTGGGAACACGAACATGTCGCGAGATAGCCTCCTCTGGGCAGCATTTTCATAGCCCGGTAGTTGATCTCCTTATAACCGCGTTTGGCATTATCCGTGGTCTTGCGGCTTTTGGTAAAGGCCGGAGGATCCAATATGATGAAGTTGTAGTCCGCGTGCTCTTTCTCGAGTTTCGGAAGCAGGTCGAAGACATCTGCGCAAAGAAAATCCATGCGGTCGGAAAGACCGTTTATCTTGGCATTTTCAGCTGCGGTGTCGACGGCGAACTGCGAGACGTCCACGGCAGTAACATGCTCGGCTCCGCCTTTTGCCGCGTTCATGGCAAAAGAACCTGTATGTGTGAAACAGTCCAGGACCTTCATGCCGCGGGCAAGTTTACTTACGGCAAGACGATTGTATTTCTGGTCGAGGAAGAATCCCGTCTTCTGGCCGTTTTCGACATCGACGGTGTAACGGATGCCGTTTTCGACGATCTCTACACGCGGGGAAGAAGGGATACCGACAAAATCTGCCTGATACCAGCCCTTTTCGAGCGGAAGACCTTCGAGCTCCCGGATCTTGGCTTCATTTCTTTCGAAGATCCCGGAAACCGTGATGCCGTCGTTTTTCAGCTCGTCCACCAGAGCTTTGTAGATGATATCCTTTACCTGCTCCGTTCCATACGAAAGCACTTCGGTACTGAGGATATCTTTGTAGCGGTCTACGGTGAGCCCCGGGATGCCGTCGGCTTCCCCGAAGATCAGACGGCAGCAGCAGTAGTCGTCCTGCATGACCGTTCTTCGCATATCCAGCGCGTATTTCACGCGGCGCTGCCAGAAAGAAGGCCCGTATGTCTCGTTGGCATTATTGCCGAGGATACGGATGCGGATCTTGCTGTTTTTACTTAAGAAGCCTGTTCCGAGGTAACGGTTCTTTTGGGAAAAAACATCGACGAGTGCGCCATTTCCGACAGAAGACTCCTCGGGAAAAGCACCGTCTTTTGTTCTGATACCGTCGAACTCCGTGATCTCGGTGTCATAGACCCACGGATGGCCGCGTTTGATCACGCCCTCCGCTTTTTCGGTGACTATTGCTTTCGGAAAAGATCTTTCTTGTTTCATATCAGGACTCGAGCACCGTTTTCAGTTCGTCCAGGAACACCTTGGAAGCGGCATCGGACGGGAGCTTCAGATCACCGCGCGGAGACAGGTCGACAGATCCGATCTTCGGACCGTCCGGCATGCAGGAGCGCTTGAACTGCTGTGCAATAAATCTCCTCAGGAAATTCTCTTCCCACTTATAAATGGTTGCGTCATCGTATTCTCCGGCAAAAGCGATCTTCGCGAGTCGGTAGATCTTTGACGGGGCAAAGCCCAGACGGAAGAAGTAGTAAAGGAAGAAGTCGTGAAGTTCGTAAGGTCCGACGAGATCTTCGGTCTTCTGGGAGATCTTTCCGTCTTCGGTCGGCGGAAGAAGTTCCGGAGAAACCGGAGTGTCGAGGATATCCTTAAGGACCGAAGACAGTTCCGGGTTAGAAGCTTCGACGCGCTCGGCTTCAAAAGCAACGATGTGGCGGATCAGCGTCTTCGGCAGGGAACCGTTTACCGCATACATCGACATGTGGTCTCCGTTATAGGTCGCCCAGCCGAGCGCAAGCTCGCTGAGGTCGCCGGTACCGACCACAAAACCATTCTCGTCATTTCCCATGTCCATCAGAAGCTGCGTACGCTCTCTGGCCTGGGCGTTTTCATAGGCGGCATTGTGGTTATCCGGGTCATGGCCGATATCCTTGAAGTGCTGAAGCACGGAATCCTTAATGGAGATCTCATCGATCCTGGCGCCAAGTGCTTTTGCCAGAGTGATCGAATTATTCTTCGTTCTGGATGTGGTGCCAAAGCACGGCATCGTGACCGCGTGAAGATTTGTCTTCGGAAGACCGAGGATATCGATCGCTTTGGCAGATACAAGGATCGCCAGAGTGGAATCGAGTCCGCCGGAAAGACCGAGGATCAGTTTCTCGGAATGGATGTGACGCATTCTGGTGACAAGCGCCATCGCCTGCATATCGAGGATCTGGGCGCAGCGGGAACGGATCTCTTCCTTATCTTCCGGAATAAAGGGATTCTTCGCCACTTTACGGATCAGATCCAGATCATCCGGAAGTTCCATCTCAAAGCCGATGATATCAAGTTCGGCGTCTGCTGTGCTGTTGGCAAAATCCGTTCTCCAGGAGGTATCGCGCATTCTCTCGCCATGCAGGAGCTCAAGATCGATATCCGCATAGATGGTTCCGTCCGAAAAGCGCTCGCTTTTTTCGAGCTGACGGCCGTTTTCGAAAATGAAATCCTCACCGGCAAATACATTGTCCGTGGTGGATTCGCCGACACCGCAGTTTGCGTAAACATAAGCGGCGTGAAGCTTTCTGCTTTGAGCAGTCAGGATCTGGACCGTTTTCTCAGAAGAACCGATCGTGGTCGCACAAGAAGAAAGCACGGCAAGAATGTGGCAGCCGGAAAGTGCGGCATCCACGTCATCGGAAATAGGCGCCATCAGATCTTCGTGGAAGATCACGGAGAAAGAGAAGAGGTCTCTTTCACAGAAATAAAGCGGCTGGCCGAAAGCGATCTCGTCGTCAAAGTATTCGTCATAGAAAGAACCGGACACTTCGTAAGGAGAGAAATAACGGGCTTCTTCCTCGGAAAGAGTGAGCTTGACGTTACAGCCGAGGACCGTTCCCTGATGGATGACTACGGCAAGATCGAGAAGCTTTCCTTCGATATAAGCCGGAAGACCGATAATGAATACCACGTTCTTTTCGGAAGTTTCATCGGCGATACGGTACATGGCTTCCCAGGCCGCGTCGATAAACGATCTCTGGCGGAAAAGGTCACCGCAGGTCTTTCCCGTGACGCAGAGTTCCGGGAAGACGAGAAGTGCACAGCTTTCGTCGGCGTTATTGACGGAAGCGATGATCTCATCAGCGTTATAGTCGATATCCGCAACGCGGAGTTTCGGGGTAACCGCACCTACTCGTAAAAATCCGTTTTTCATGGTAATTCTCCTTTTTGCAGGCTTATTGCAGTCCGTTATTGTCCGTAGTATCCGGGATCGTTTCCGAAGGTGACTCCGGGTCCGCCGTTTCTTGAGTACGATTATACACCTGATCGATCAGCTCGTTAAAACGATTGAAATACATATCTTTATTTTCGATAACATATCCGCTCAGTGCATTCGGCTGCTTTTCGCTTACGGCACGGCAGAGAAGCTCGCTCTGCTCTTTTGACTTTGTGTGGAAGCGGAAGAATTCACGGTTTCTGGTGTAAAAATCGGCAGTATGGGTTGCGGCTCCGTTTGAAGAGTAGGAGGTGTTCGGATACATCCATACGACATCTTCGATTTTAAGAAATGACGGAGTGGAGGATGCCGTAACCACGTGTTTGTCACTGACGTAGACATTTCCGACATTGAATACCGGAGATGAGAACTCGTTTTCGAAATCTTCAAGAGTCATGTTCTCTGCTGCCAGTTTGGCCTTCAGACGATTCAGATGCTTCTTGCTGAATATCGTAACGAGAAGGAAGACTGCCGCACCGATAAGGAAAACTTCCAGCGCGAGCCAGAATATGGATTCGCTCAGAAGGACATCTTTCATCGGAACCATAACGAACATGGTATCACAGGCCTTTTTCTTTTCGGACTGCGGGGCGCCCGCATAGTCGAGATATTCGTTGAAGAACTTTGACGTCTTCGGATCGATGGTCGTCATATAGCCTCTGCAGGTAATGCTTTCCGTAAGAACATCTTCATCTGCCGTCTCGATGTATTCATATGTCTGGTCGATGATCGCTTCTGCCGTATCACTGTACTTGTTCGGCATGTAGATGAAAAGATATCTTTCTTCGCCGTCATCGTTCTCGACAGGAGCAAAATAGAAGCGTCCGTCGTTATTTTCAGCGAAGTAGTCATAAAGAAAAAGCGTCTTTGCGCGGTAATACTGATCGACTTTATAACTGTCGCAGGATGTCGAGAAGACATTCTTGGTTGCAAACAGATATTTGTGTGTCTTCGGAAGAAGAGCAAAAACGAAGATCAGAACTACGACCAGGCAGCCGAGCGCCCCTAAAATGTGAAGAAGAAGGTGTTCCTTTCTGATCTTTTTGATGATGGAAAAACGGTTCATTTACATCCCCCTGGAACTGTTTTGGCTGTTTCTTGAGAAAATAGCTTAATAAGTATATCATAATATATTACTTTGGTAAATAAATAGCGTGACACACAAGCCATGTATTGGTATAATGAATACATGGAAAAGATTGATTTAAGAACACTGACAGAAGAAGAGCGTACACTCATCAGAAAACAGGTAATTCGTCTCCATAATAAGG
>JAFRQR010000019.1 GCA_017428545.1 Clostridiales bacterium | reverse complement strand
GAATATTGCATTGCTGCCTGATCTTGAGATCATGTAATCCGTTACGGAGAAGAGATCCTCTACATTATCGACGTATTCGAACTGAGAATAGCCTTCCGTTCCGTCGAGGTCATGATTGAGCTTGTCCTTGCCCCTTATGTGTATGATATTGAACCTTTCGAGAAGCCAGTCGATAATGGCATCCACAGCATCGTTTACTGCCTGTGCACCGAGGCTGCCTCCCATAATCAGAAGTACCGGCTTGTCATCTTTAAAGCGCGTCATCTCCAGAGCCTTTTCCCTTGAACCCGTGAAGAGGGTATCCCTTACGGGAGCTCCGGTGACGACTGCTTTCTTCGGATCCACATGTTCCGCAGCGGATGCGAATGAGAAGCAGATCTTGTCTGCTTTGGGTATCGAGAGCTTGTTTGCAAGGCCGGGAGTATAGTCGGACTCATGGGTGACGATCGGTATATGCAGTCTGTGTGCGGCATACACGACGGGTACGGAGACGTATCCGCCCTTTGAGAAGAGCACGTCCGGTCTTATCTTCTTCAGTTCCTTTTTAGCCTCGAAATAGCCCTTTATGATCCTGAAGGGATCGAGAAAGTTCTGAAGGGAGAAATATCTCCTTAGTTTTCCGGAACTGATCCCGAAGTAGGGGATATCCGTTCTTCCTATGATATCTTTCTCTATTCCTGTCTTGGATCCTATATACGATATTTCAAAGCCCTTTTCCCTCAGATAGGGTACGAGGGCAAGGTTCGGTGTGACGTGTCCGGCGCTTCCGCCGCCTGTTAATACTATCTTCATCATTCTCCCCAGCTTTCGTTTACGAGATATTTATTGATTATCTTTCCTATATCCTTCATGGTCTCTTCCTCGAAGGGACTCTTGAGACCTGCTTCCTTTATGATATCAAGGAAACTCGTGGAGGATGCGGTTATGAGTTTATCATATGTTTCCAAAGCCTTCTGCTCATTTGTCCTTGAGATCTTCCAGATCTGGAGCGCAACGCTTGCAGAAGTGACGTAGCTGAATGTGTAAACAGGGGTGTCGAATATATGGCTCACGGTTACCCAGTTCCTTGCATATGAATCGGGATAATCCTCATTATACAGATCCAGCTTTTCTGCACAGTTCCTTGCCAGTTTGTTCAGATTTTCGACCGTGAGTTCCTCCTCATTCATGGAATATGCTTCGAACTCAAAAAGAGTGAAGAAGGCCTGTCCCGGCAGTGTCTGGCAGATTGAGGAGAGAGCATCGTACTGCAGCATCTGTGTAGTATCGATATCGAAATACAGATCGAAATGACGGGATACAAGAAGTTCGAGGGTCTGTGAGAATATCTCGCTCATGTCCACATCGTCATCATATCTGTTGTATGACATGTACTGCTCATATGAATGACCGAACTCATGTATGAACGTCTGGATGCTGCTGAAATCCCGTTTATAGCAGGTCATCATGAAGGGGACCTCATATCTGTCTATGTAGATGGTGTATTCCGACTTTTTGTATTTCCTTGCCTCATAATCGT
Organism: Clostridiales bacterium; assembly: GCA_017428545.1. GTDB lineage: Bacteria > Bacillota > Clostridia > Saccharofermentanales > Saccharofermentanaceae > Scatonaster. Next base: position 15,523 of record JAFRQR010000019.1, on the reverse strand, counting down.
AGAGTCCGTATTTTTCAAGTATGTCCAGGACTCCCGTAAAGTTGTCGCCCATCTTCTTGAAGGCATCTTTCAGCCACTTCATGAATTCGTCGAACGGAACATCGACCTCAGGGCCGTATATATAGCCTATATCCTTAAGTTCGGAAAACTCGGGAACGACATATTTTATTATGTTGTCTATGAGCTGGGAGGCCATTTCAGGGGTATATGAGTAGCCTTCACTGTTAAACAGATAGTCGAGGTAATCGTCGTATCCCATGAGCCTGGCTATGGCGGTCCTGGTCTTGACGAGTTCTATATATATCTCGGCAAGCTTCGGATTGTATTCGTCCAGCCACATCGCCTGAGCGTCCTTGTATGCATAAGGATCGGAAAGAGCGTTGATCTCGTAATAGGTATACTCCTCACCGTGATATGTTATGGTTGACATGCTGACCATATCGGAGTAGTCTCCCAGAAGCTTCGAGAGCTTCGAGTTCAGTCGGGAAAGGGCTTCCTCGTCATAATCGGGCTCGGCGTCGGGATCATCAGGGATCGCAATATCGAATTCCTCGGATATGTATTTGGCTTCCGGAGAATGGTACAGATCCTTCAGGAATGCCGTAGAGGATATGGAGATCTGGGAATAATAATGGTCTCTGAGATAATCATATTCCGCATTCCAGTATTCGTCCGAGGGATCGAGGTCCGAGCGGATCATTGCAAGAGTGAACGCATAGTTGTAATCGCCTATGAGCTGCTCGGCTTCATTGACGAGTTCATCGATCTTCTCATGATCCGTTTCGATTCTCAGGAGCTTACCGATCTCCTTAAGCCTTTCTGAGATCCTGGTCGCGCTGAGCTGATTATAGGGCATGTTTTCGAAACTCACCACTATATCAGGGGAGTATGACGGATCTTCTATTGCAGTAGGAGCATCAGCTCTGTCATCAGTTATAACGGGATCCGGTTCAGGTTCAGGCACGACAGATGATACGATGCCTGAAGAAGTGACCTCTGAAGAGGAACCGACGGGCTCGGATACAAATGATGAAGATGAGCCCGGTATCGGAAGCTCGGAGATCTTTCCGAAGTATTTTTCAAAGAAATCCTTCAAGAACCCATTCATGCAGCCGGTAAGAAGAGAAAGACTGAATGTTAGGAGCAGGACAAGAGCAGTTATCCTAAATATCTTTTTCATTGGATATTATCCTTTGTTTTTTTATTTAATATACCATAGATGGACCGGAAAAAGTCATTTTTGTGGACTATCCGGAAAAATGGAAAAGCCGGTCCTTATAGGACCGGCTCAGTTCATCGGTTAATCATCAGAGCATTTTGAGAACATCGTCAAGTACGGGCATGTCCATTATGTCCTTGGCATAATGTGCAAACTCGATCTTTCCGTCCTTATCCACCATGAACATGGCGGGGAGCTGCTGTTCGTTGCCCTCATATTCTCCGTGAGAGAAGCCTGCTGCCTTTGCAGCCGCGCCTTTTTCCATGAGTTCTCCCATCTTTCCTCCGCCAAGCTCTTCCATGGATGCTGCCGGCTTGATCTCGAGCTCTTCATAGATCTTCATCTCGGGGTCCATTATGATGTCAAAGGGGAGAGGTATGTTCTCGAATTCCTTCTCCAGGATATCCCTTCTGCTCTGCAGCATGAAAACGAGCTTTCCGCCCTTTGCGGTGACTTCATCATATCTCTGCTGAGCAAGGTGTATGTCATATCTGCAGACCGTGCATCCCACATATCTGAGACACCAGATCACGGTCTTGTCAGCATCGAATACTTCCTTTATGTTCTTTTTTCCTCCGTATAAGAGATCGACCTCTATATCGGGGAATATCTGTCCTACTTCAAGTTTAGCCATTTCAGTCGCTCCTTTCGAACTTCTAATGTTTCCAGTATATGATACCATAAATCACCGCTGTTTTTTTAATATGTGCCGTTGGCGGCGACCTTGCATGACGTCTGGGAAAGTGTTTATGTCATTCTTTCGTTTATCTTTTACACCAATGGGGTTAAAATATATAAAACAGTACAAAACGGAGATAAATATGGAAAGAAAGATCATACTGAGCTCTGACAGCACCTGCGACCTTACAAAGGAACTCAGAGACAGATATAATGTTGAGATATATCCGTACCATATAATCCTTGAGGACAAGGATTATCTTGATAACGTGACGATTACACCGAAGGACGTATACGATGCGTATTTCGACAGAAAGGTGTTACCTAAGACTGCTGCCATTAACTCATATGACTATGAGCAGTATTTCAGACAGTGGACCGACAAGGGTATTGATGTCATTCATTTCACCCTCGGAGGAGCGCTCACAGCGTCATATAAGAACTGTCTGGAGGCTGCAAGAAGGATAGGGGAGCACGTATATGTGATCGACTCATTCAACCTTTCAACGGGAATAGGACTTCTTGTCATAAAGGCTGCTGAAATGATAGCCGAAGGTCTTGAGCCTGAAGAGATAAAGGAGAGGATAGAAAGACTCAGGGGAAAGGTCCATACCAGCTTCATTCTCGATACCCTTAAGTTCATGCATGCAGGCGGCAGATGCTCAGGAGTCGTTGCACTCTCAGCAGGAGTACTTAACCTCAAGCCCTGCATAGTCGTGGACAACACCAGCGGCTCCATGAGCGTCGGAAAGAAATACAGAGGAAACCTGAAGAAGGTGCTCAAGCATTACGTGGAGGATACTCTCGAGCAGTATCCCGCACTCGATCTTTCGAGGATCTTCATCACGTATTCTTCCCTTGAAGACATGAGCTATGTGGAGACTGTAAGGAAGGCCATAGAAAAGCATGCGGACTTCAATGAGATCCACGTGACCGTTGCTAGCACCACTATAGCGTGCCACTGCGGACCAAACTGTCTCGGCATACTGTTCATGACGATCTGACACTAAGACCCATACACCATGGGCCTTCTTTTTATATGACGAACATACTTGATTACATTAAATGGAGAGGGGATCTTTCTTTTGAGAAGGATCCTCTTAACGATATAGACGCACTCATATTCGCAAGACTGTCATATCTCGATTTCTCAAAGATAATCGGGGATGACAGTTCCGTACGGGTGACTCTCAGATCCGCTTTAAGGCTATATGAGGGAGGGAAGCCTCTTCACGAGAGCGATCCGGAGCTTCTGAGGCTTACGGGCGAGTCCATAAGATTCGGAGATGTGCAGGTCACTCTCTTCAGGAGCATATTTGACGAAAAGGAACAGCTTCAGTTCAGTGCAGTCACCTTCCTCTGTGATGAGGGAGACGGTCTGCCTGTGCCTGTCGTGGCATTTCGTGGCACGGACAGTACCTTTACAGGATGGAAAGAGGATTTCAACATGTCCTTTATGGACAGGATACCTGCTCAGGAGGAGGCTGCAAGATATGCCCGGGATGTATCGAAGAGCTTCAGGCGTCCTCTTGTCTTCACAGGACATTCCAAAGGGGGCAATCTTTCCGTATATGCCTCCTGCTTCGCGTCCGAGACAGTGAGGAACAGGGCCAGGATGGTTTTCAACTTTGACGGACCCGGATTCAATGATGATGTACTGAAGAGCGATGAGTATGGCTCCATGCTCCCGAAGATAAAGGTCATCGTTCCGCAGAGCTCCATGATCGGGACACTCCTCGGGCACAGGGAATTTCTGCATGTGATAAAGAGCAGTGAGCACGGACTTAAGCAGCATGACCTCTATACATGGGAGGTCACGGGAAAGACCCTTACAGAGTACGGAACGCTCTCTCCCGTGGGTATGGTGATGAGAGATTCGTTCGCCCAATGGCTTAATGGTCTTGATAACGAAAAGAGGGAAGAGTTCTTTGACGCCGTATACAGGATACTTGAGAACACGAACTCGGGGACGCTGAAAGAGCTCAACAGCAATAAGATAAAAGGCATCATACGGCTCTACAGAAGCTACAGGAGCATGGACGAGGATTCGAAGACCGTCACGAAAGAGGTACTGAAGGACTTCATGAGGTCAGTTCTCGGAAGCACGGGGGAATATGTCGGGGAAATGAGAAACAGATAAAGCAGCTGAAAAGAAAGAAGGAGGCGCATTTGCCCGACCGTGATAACGCTGCGTTCAACCGAAGTATCATCGCATACGACGAAAACTCCGATTCTAAACTTCGAAAGCAGATGACGGAGGAAAAAGAAACGCTTGAGATTCTGACCGGGCTCGAGATCGATTCCGCGAAAAACGGCATCAAGCAGGATATTGAAGAATACGTCGGCTTTTTCTCGTTCGGCGTTCCGCGCAGTCTGTTTCTGACGTACAAAACCATCGTAAACAGCAAAGACGGGCGGGAATGGTACGAGCCGACCGTCAAGAAAAAACTCGACATTTTCTTTGAAAATACCGAATGGGTGATCCTTCCCGTCGACAGCTTCAACGCCTATTTCGGCACGTCCAGCTTTGACCGCAAGTGGCTGCCGGAGTTCCCGGAAAGTATCATTGAACGCGAGGATTACGCCGGACTGTGCAGGTACAGGATGTTCATATAATTTTTCGTTTCTTTTGAGTTTATAATCCGACTGTAGAATCAAAGCACTTAAAATAAAAACAAAACAAAAACGAAAGGTGACTTTATGTTTTATTATCTTTTGCCGACGCTGATGACCTATGACTTTATTTTAGTAATTGCGGCCGTTGTTCCGGCAATATTTTTGATGATCAAAGCCTACCGTTCAGATAGACTGGAAAAGGAACCTCCTGCATTACTGTGGGATTTAACGAAAGCGGGGATATTTTCATCGTTGCTTGCACTTATCGCCGAGCGAGTTCTTGGTACTTTGCTGAATCTTGCCGTGCCGCAGGAAAGCGTCCTGTACAACGTATTCTTATACTTCGGCATCGTAGCGTTTGCGGAGGAAGGCGCAAAGTATTTTATGATGAAGCGTCATTCTTGGAACATTCCTGCATTCAATTGTCAGTATGACGGTGTAGTTTACGCGGTTTTTGTATCTCTCGGCTTTGCCTTGTGGGAAAATATCAGCTATGTTATGTCTTACGGATTCACAACGGCAATTGTACGCGCATTGACAGCAATACCGGGGCACGCCTGCTTTGGCGTCTTTATGGGGGTGTTCTATGGAATTGCAAAAAAATATGACTATCGCGGCAATCGAGGCGCTTCAAAGACATTCAGAGTGCTGTCGGTTGTGCTCCCGGCAATTCTGCACGGAGCCTATGACTATATTGCAAGCGCCGAATCAAGTACATGGTATTTTGTAGGGTTTGTTGCCCTCTTGTTTATCGTGTCATATCTTTTTGTCGGAAGAATTTCGAAGACCGATCAATATATTTAGAATTTATAATCCGTAACGGATCGGCAGATTCACATTCGCTTTAATGAAGAAATATAATGTTTCTTATGAGTGTATAATCTGACTGTAGAATCAAAGCACTTAATGACGGAGGATATCGCTATGTTTCATATTCTCGTGGTCGACGACGATAAAAACACCCGAAAATATATCAGCGCTGTGCTGGAAGCAGAAGGTTATACCGTTTCGGTTGCCGAAAACGGCGAGGAAGCGCTTGAAATGATGGACAAAGAGTTTATCGACCTCGTTGTACTTGACGTCATGATGCCGAAAATGGACGGGTACAGCTTCACAAAAGAGCTGCGGGAAGCAGACAACAATCTTCCCGTGCTGATGGTTTCCGCCAAGCAACTCCCCGCAGACCGCCACAAGGGATTTCTTGTCGGTACAGACGACTATATCACAAAGCCCATTGACGAAACGGAGATGCTGCTCCGTATCAAGGCGCTGCTCCGCCGGGCGCAGATTGCAAATGAAAGAAAGATCGTGATCGGCGACGTGACACTGGATTACGACAGCCTAACCGTAACGCGAGGAAACGAAACGCAGGAACTGCCTCAGAAGGAATTTTTGCTCCTTTATAAGCTGCTCTCTTATCCCGGCAAGATTTTCACGCGCATACAACTGATGGACGAGATTTGGGGGCAGGAGAGCGAAACCGGCTGGGAGACGGTGACCGTTCATATCGGCAGGCTTCGCAGAAGGTTTGACGGGTGGAACGAATTTGAGATCGAGTCGGTGCGCGGACTTGGCTACAAGGCGGTAAAAAAGCTATGAAAATCAAACTGGAACAGCACAAACAAAGAATTTCGCTTCTCCTGTTGACGTCCGGGATCGTGCTTGCATTTTTACTCCTGACAGTCGTGATCGTCGGCGCGATCATATTCTTCCTCATATATCGCGGTGCACTTATGCCTGGCAAAACGCAGCTCAACGGTGGAACGCTGTTCGGCTATCTTGTCCTGATCAGTCTTGTGACCGGGTCGATACTGTCTTTTTTGATACTTCGCTTTCCTCTGAAACCGATCAACAAGATTCTCAACGCCATGAACCGGCTCGCCGCAGGAGACTATTCGGTGAGACTTGGCTTTAAAGGATTATTCGCCAAGAATTCAACAGTCCGTGAACTGACAAATAGCTTTAACAGAATGGCGTCAGAACTTGAGCGCACCGAAATGCTTCGTTCGGATTTTATCAATAATTTTTCCCATGAATTCAAAACACCCATCGTCTCGATTGCGGGATTTGCGAAAGTGCTGAAGCGCGGAAATCTGAACGAGGAAAAAAGAAAAGAGTACCTTGATATCATTGAGGAAGAGTCACTGCGGCTTTCGCAGATGGCGACAAACGTTCTGAATCTGACAAAAGTGGAAAATCAATCTATCCTGACTGACGTAAGCGAGTATAACCTTTCCGAGCAGATACGCACGTGCGTGCTCGTACTGGAAAACAAATGGAGCAAAAAACACATTGACCTTTCTTTGCCGGATGAGGAATACTATGTGAAAGCAAACGAAGAATTATTAAAACAGGTTTGGATCAATCTGATAGATAACGCAATCAAGTTTTCGAAAGATTACGGCATTGTGGACATTCAAATCGGAAAAGACGGCGAATCAATACATATCACCGTCTCAAATGACGGAGAAGAGATCCCGGAGGACGCGCGCGAAAAAATATTCAACAAATTCTATCAGGCGGATGAATCACACGCCACCGAAGGCAACGGAGTGGGGCTGGCTGTTGTAAAAAAGATCGTGGACTTGCACGGTGGAAATGTCAGTGTGTCGTGTGCGGACGGCAGGACGGCATTTACCGTTTCACTGCCGCGGAAAGGCTGAGGGAGGACGGAATGGATTTGCTTATGAACCTTGCATTTCTTTTCTTTATCGGATCGGTCACGGGATGGATCATCGAACTTCTTTTCAGAAGATTTATCTCCTCCTCGAATCCGGAAAGGAAATGGATCAATCCCGGGTTTTGCACCGGACCGTATCTGCCGCTGTACGGCAGCGGTCTTTGCGTGATGTATCTTCTCTCGTCACTTGAGGAGAAAAACATCATACCAGATCCGGCTTGGAACAAGATCGTCTTGCTTTTAGGCATGGCGCTCTGCATAACGGCGATCGAGTATATTGCCGGTATATTGACTTTGAAGGTCGCGAAGGTTCGGCTGTGGGACTACCGTACGGAATGGGGCAACGTCAATGGGATTATCTGTCCGAAGTTTTCCGCCGTCTGGACCGTGCTCTGTGCATTGTATCTGTTTTTGCTACACCGTCACGTTCTTGCCGCACTCGTTTGGTTTTCAGATCACTCTGCTTTTTCCTTCTTGATCGGCGTGTTTTATGGCGTTTTCGTGATCGACGTGATACACTCTGTCGAACTCGTCGCAAAACTGAAAAAATTTGCCGAAGAGAACGGCGTCATCATCAAATACGAGGCTGTGAAAGAGTTCATTCGTCAAAAGAAGGAGAAAACAAAAGAAAAATACCGCTTTTTCAAGCCGTTTCACACGAATGGGCCTCTTGTTGATCATCTGCGCGACATGAAAGACAACTTTGAAAAAAGAATTCCGAAGATCAGATGGTAACCGAGATCTCGGTTCACGTTCCGACTATACAAAAAGCTCACCCTTTCGCATAAGCAGCGAAAGGGTGTTCTATTGTTTCGTTTCAGTTTAGATATCTTTTCTAAAATCAAAAAAGCAGAGAAAATTGAAAAAACGGAGGGAAACGAATCGGGTCTGACAGACCGACGTATTCTTTTCTCACCGAAACGGAGGAATAACATGAGCATATCCGTCATTGACGGCGCGGTTTTAACGCAAATGCTGCTCGGCGGCACCGCTGTTCTGATAAGTTATGAAAAAGAACTTAACGCCCTGAACGTGTTCCCGGTCTCCGATGGAGATACGGGCTCCAACATGAGAAAGACTATGGAGGGCGGCCTTGCCGGGATCCGCCGTGAGCCGATGCCGCGGAGTATCGGAGCGGTATCCGAACAATTTGCTGCCGGCGCACTCCTCAGTGCACGCGGAAACTCCGGAGTGATCCTTTCGCAGATCTTTGCGGGGATCAACGAGAGGTTGTCCGGACTTGAAACGGCGGATCTGACACAACTTGCCGCCGCGTATCGACGTGGGATCGAAACCGCGTATGCCGCCGTTCAGAATCCCACGGAGGGAACAATCCTGACCGTATTCCGCGAGAGTGCGGAATACGCGGCCGATTTATCTTCGGAATGCTCATGCATAGAGGACTTTTTTCACCGTCATATCGAGAAAGCGAAAATTTCTCTTGCATCCACTCCGGAATTGCTCCCCGTACTCAAAGAGGCAAACGTTGTGGATTCCGGCGCGGCGGGTTACCTGTATATTGCAGAAGGTATGTATGAAGCGCTTTGCGGCAAGCCGATCAACATGTCTTCTTTCACGAGCGAACCGGAAGAGCCGATCCATATTGAACGCTTCACACGGGACAGCGTGCTGGAGTTTGGGTACTGTATGGAATTCCTGCTTCGCCTTACGACGAGCAAGGTGGACGTGGACGCCTTTGATATACGGACGGTTCAGGATGGCCTTGCGGAACTTGGAGGCGAAAGCGTCGTCGCCTCCCGGCAGGACGACGTCGTGAAAGTCCACGTTCATACCTTTACGCCGGGTAAGATCTTGGAGCGGATGCAACGCTACGGCGAGTTTCTGACGATCAAGATCGAAAACATGATGCTCGGGCACACGGAAGACACGGAGCAAAAGGCGAAGCCCACCAAACCGTACTCTGTCGTAGCCGCCGCGTCCGGCGAAGGAATAGCCGCTCTGTTTTCCGATCTCGGCGCCGATCAGGTCATTTTTTCCGACAGCCCTTCTACCGAGGACTTCTTCGATGCCTGCCGCCGGTGCGAAGCAGAAGACGTTTTTGTTTTGCCGAACCACAAGAACAGTTTTTTGGCGGCCGGTCAGGCAGCCAAACTTCTGCCCCAAAAGAAGATCCGCGTGATTCAAACCAAAAGTGACGCAGAGGGTTTCAGCGCCCTTTCGGTCATGACGCCTGGCATTACTGACATGGATGCTCTTTTATTAAGCGCCGAGAGATCTTCCGAATCCGTCATAGCCGGCGACGTGACGGCGGCGATCCGCGACGCCCAGATAGACGGCGTTGCGATCCACTGTGGAGATTATCTTGCACGAAAGCAAGGAAAACTTGTTGCGGCAGCACCGTCGCCTGAAGAAGCGGTTTTGCAATTTCTTAAAAACGTCGATACAAAGTCCTGCGAACTGCTGACGCTGTTTTGCGGCAAAACGGTTACGCCGGATCGTCGTGTTGAACTGACCGACAAGCTCAAAGCCCTGTATCCGGATCTGGAGCTCACCGTCTATGAAGGCGGACAGAACGTTTTCGATTATTATATTGCATTGGAGTAGGAGTTATGATGGAACAAACATTCAAAATTGTGATCGACACAAAGGGCGGCGACAACGGCCCGTCCGTCATGGTAAAAGGAGCCACGCTGGCGCTGGAACGGTTCCCTCGTCTCAAAGTCCTGCTGGCAGGAAACGAAGAGGAAATCCGCGAAGAATGCGATTGTCTGCACCTGCCCGCCGATCGAGTGGAGATCCTTGATGCACCGGGTGAGATCACCAATTTCGACAATCCGGCGGATGCTATGTATCAAAAAACGGATTCTTCCATGCTTCTCTCGCTCGACACGTTATCCTCCCGGGACGATCTGGTCGGGATGATCACCTGTGGCAATACCGGCGTAGCGCTGACCGGCGCCATGCGTTACCTTTCGGGCGAGCAGAGACTCCGGCCGGCACTGGCGGCGATCCTGCCGTCGCAGGACGGCAACTTTACCTGCCTTGTGGATACAGGCGCGACCATTGACTGCACGGCGGCGATGCTGCATCATTTTGCCGTTCTCGGCTCTGATTTTATGAGGCAGATGTACGGCGTCGAACATCCGAAGGTCGCACTGTTGTCGAACGGTACCGAACCGATGAAGGGAAACAAACTGGTAAAAGAGACGTATCCTTTGCTGTCCGCCGACGAGCGCCTGAACTTTACGGGAAACGTCGAAGGCAGCAACGCGCTCTCCGGCGTCTGCGACGTACTTGTTTGCGACGGGTTTGCCGGAAACCAGGTGCTGAAAGTGACCGAAGGCACCGCCAAGCGCATGATGACGGACATTATGCGCTATGCCCGCAGAACGAACAGTGCCGAGATCGGAGAACTCTTTACCCATCTGATGGGAGTTTACGATATCGGTTCTCTCGGCGGCGGCATCATACTCGGTGTGACCAAACCGGTCATCAAGGCGCGCGGTAACGCCGACGAAAAGGCCGTCGTCAGCGTGGCGGAAATGCTCCTGAATATGGCGGAGCATAAAGCCGTATTCGATAAAAGCAGAAATCATATTTAAGGAGGCGTCGATATGTCAAACATCAAAATCCTGTGTACGTCCACCGGCTGTATCGAATACGCGCCGGCGCGCTATCGTGATTTTAACATCGGGATCATTCGGATCCACGTGCTTTTCGACGGGAAAGAATACAAGGAAGGGCTTGATCTCGACCCGGTGGAATTCTACCACCGGCTAGAAACGATCGAGGACCCGAAAAACCATCTGCCTTCCACGGCTCTGCCGGATACGGAGGACATCCGTGAGGCGTTCGAAAGCGCGATCCGCGACGGATATGACGAATGTATCGTGTTCACCCTCTCCTCCGCGCTCGGCGGGACCTATAACCTGATCTGCCTGATTGCAAAAGAGTACGAAGGCCGTTTGAAGATCCAAGTGGTCGATACGAAGATCACCTGCTTTGGCGAGGGACTTCTGGCTATCAAAGCGGCGGAGTTTGCCCAAAAAGGGATGTCAAGCGAGGACATCCTCAAAGAGATTGCATGGATGATGAAGCGGCAGACGTTTATCGGCGTAGACGGAAAACTCGATTATCTGATCTATAACGGCCGGCTCAAGGGCGGCAAAGCGTTTATGGGACAGATGCTGAATATCTGCCCGGTCGTACATTTCTCGCCGCAGGGAGAGATCGTGGCGCTCGAAAGTGTGCGCACGCCGAAAAAAGCTCTGGCTCGCACCTGCGAATTACTGAAAGACATCATCGGTGACCGCTCGCCGGAGGACTATCTTCTCTGGCACGTGTATACCGGTCCCTCACTGATTGCGACTCTTCGCGAAATGGAAGGCGGATACGGCATCAAGACGAATCACGAGTCGGTCATCATGTCTCCTGTCAGCGGTTGCCACAACGGGCCGTGGCTGGCGGGATACGGCCTTGCTTTCCTGCGCCGCGCCGACGAACCTGTGGAGGATTGATATGGTTACCGTAAAAGAAGTCAAAAACGGACGCGACATTCGGGAATTCATTGAACTTCCACTGAGAATGTACAAGGGCTGTCCGTGGTTCGTTCCTCCGCTGTACGGAGACGAAAAAAAACTTTTGAAAAGCACAGGTAATACGGATAAAGCCGAATCGGTGTTTCTGCTGGCTGAGCGCGACGGGAAAACCGTGGGAAGATTGCAGGGACTTATCCAAAAGCAGCACAATGAAAAGCACGGCTGCGCGCAGATGCGCTTCACCCGGTTCGATTGCGAGAATGATTCGGAGACGGCGGCCGCGCTGTTTGCCGCCGCCGAAAAGTGGGGCGCTGAGTGCGGCATGAACGAGATCTGCGGTCCGCTCGGTTTCAGCGATCTCGACAGAGAAGGTCTCCTGATCGAAGGCTTTGAGGAAAACTCCACGTTTGAGGAGCAGTACAATTATCCCTACTACGTCGCGCTGCTGGAATCGCTCGGATTTCAAAAGGATGCGGACTGGGTGGAATATGAACTGAAAAAGCCCGAAAAACGAAATGAGATGCTCTCACGTGTGGCAAAACGTTCGCTGGAAATGAACCGCCTGCACGTGGCAAGTACCGATCTGTCGAAGCGAGCCTATATTGAAAAATATCGCGACGGCTTCTTTGACTGCCTGGAAGAGTGTTACCGTGAGCTTTACGGAACGACGCCGCTGTCTAAGAAAATGCAGGATGAACTGATTAATCAGTTTATGATGATCGTCAACAAGAAATACGCGGTGTTTATCTGCGACGAGCAGGATCGGGTCGTGGCTTTCGGGCTGTGTTTTCCCGGGATCGGTGATGCCGTGAAGAAAAGCGGTGGCCGGCTGACACCGTTTGCTCTGTGCCGTATCTTGAAAACTGTCCGTCATCCGAAGACCATCGACCTCGGACTTGTGGCGGTTCGTCCGGAATACCAGATGGCCGGGCTCAACGCCGTCATTCTGGACGGACTTATGGATATTCTCGAGGAGGGTGAGGTCAAGGTTTGTGAAACCAACCTGAATCTGGAAACCAATACCGCCGTTCGCTCACAATGGAAACACTTTTGCTCAAGGCAACATAAGCGCAGGCGCTCATACATAAAAAAGATAGGAGAGTAAGATATGCTTGAACAATTAAAAGTAATTCTCGCAAAAGTTCTGCCGGACGTGGATATGGATACCGTAACGGAGCAAACGCGCCTTGCGGAAGATCTCGGTTGCGATTCTTTGACGTTGATGATGCTTTCGATGGAGATCGAGGACGCCTTCCACTTCCGTTTTTCCGAATTTGTAAAGTTTGAGACAGTCGGCGACGTCTGCGGATATTTGGAAAGCAGGATCTGATTATGCATTGCAAATGAGCATAATCCGGAAAGGAGGATTTTGAAATCATGAGTATCATTCAAGTTGAACATCTGACAAAAGACTACGGTTTCGGGCGCGGTGTGTTCGACGTTTCGTTTCACGTGGATAAAGGAGAGGCGTTCGGCTTTCTCGGACCGAACGGCGCGGGGAAATCCACGACTATCCGACACCTTATGGGCTTTTCAAACCCTGACAGCGGCGAAACACGGGTTTTCGGCAAGGAGTCTTTTCACAAATATAATGAAATTCTGCGATCTGTAGGTTATATTCCCGGCGAGATCGCATTGCCGGCCGGGCTTACCGGCTGGGAGTTTTTGCGTATGATGCAAAGTATGCAGAAACATAAAGACGAGAAGCGGCTACAGGATCTATTGAAGTTGTTCGAACTGGACCCGTCGGGAGACACCAAGCGCATGAGTCTGGGTGTGAAACGAAAACTTGCCGTCGTGACCGCCTTTATGAACGATCCCGAGGTGTTGATCCTCGACGAACCGACGAGCGGTCTAGACCCCGTGATGCAGGACATTTTTATCGACTACCTGAAAAACGAGAAAAAACGCGGCAAAACGATTTTGCTTTCCAGTCATATTTTTTCCGAAGTGGACGCGACCTGCGATCGGATCGCCATTATCAAAGACGGTAAAATCGTATCGGATTTCGTGGCGGATGATCTGCGCCATGCGTCGCAAAAGAACTACCGTGTCCGTTTCAACTCTCAAAACGACTATGACCGTTTTATTTCGGACAACGGCGTCAAGGATGAATGTAAGATCATCGAGCAGGACCATGACGAACACAGCGTCGTGATAGCAACAGATGACAGATACATCAATCGCGTCATAGAATTGCTATCCGGTTACTCCGTTTGCGGATTCACCCATCTGAAAGAGACGCTGGAAGACTATTTTATGAAATACTACAAAGAAGATAAGGATTTCGGAGGTGCTTTACAAAAATGAATTCTGTTATCGAAATAAAAAACCTCACGAAAGATTACGGCGAGGGACGGGGCGTCTTTGATATCAACCTATCGATTGCCAAAGGAGAAATGGTCGGATTTGCCGGAACCAACGGCAGCGGAAAGACCACGACCATTCGCCACATTATGGGATTTGTACAGCCCACGAGCGGCGGCGCCTATGTGAACGGGTTGGAAGCGTGGAAGCATTCCAGCGAATACATACGGAATATCGGCTATGTGCCGGGGGAGATCGCTTTCCCGGATCTTTCGACCGGAACTGCATTCTTGAAAAGCCAGGCGGATTTTCTGGGCCTTACGGATATGTCCTACGCCGACGAGTTGATTCGGCGGCTTCAGCTCGATCCGCGTGCGTCGCTCAAACGCATGAGCAAGGGTATGAAGCAAAAGACCGCCGTCGTGGCGGCGCTGATGGCGGACCCGGAGATCATCATTCTCGACGAGCCTACAACGGGACTTGATCCGCTGATGAGGGATTCATTTCTTGAAATCATCAAGGAAGAGCACCGAAAAGGCAAAACGATCTTCATGAGTAGCCATATGTTCGAAGAACTGGAAGCGACCTGTGACCGTGTGGCGCTGATCGCGGGCGGCAGGATAGAACACATCGTGGATATGGAGGATATCCGCAACCCGAAGGTGCGGGAATACAAAGTCGAGTTTGTGAACAGCGGTGATTACGAAACGTTCAAAACGCTTGATTTTGACATCGTACGCGACCAGCCGAAATACCGACAGGTCACCGTCGCATTATCCGGCGACCGGATCAACGATCTGTTCCGCGCTCTAAAAGGCACGGACGTGCATTTTATATCAGAGGTCAAATACAATCTTGACAAGTATTTCCGTGAGAAGCTCGGAAGAAACAAGGAGGCAGATACTTATGTTCAGTAAATCATTATTCAAACAGTCCTGCAAGGCAAACGGGACGATGTGGCTCATCATCACCATCGCAGTGTGCTTTATGCTGTCCTGCGTGATGCTCATTTCGGGCAGAGGCGATATCAGTGAAACAAAAAATGCGATACAAAACACGATCATTGAAGGAGAAATACGTTCGGCTTTACAGGATAAGGCGCTGAATTACTATGAGATCGGTAACGGCGCTATGGAGCATTTCGACGAGACATTTCTGAAGGAATATCAAACTGCATATTTGGGTGCCCTGACCGGCGGCATGCCGGAGGAGCAGGCGGCGGGTGCGGCAAGCATGTCCGCGTATGCCGCAGCGGCGAAGGAGCTCCAAGAGTCTTACGTGCCGGGTCTTATCAGCAGTCTCGGTTATGAAGCCGAATCGCAGGAGGCAAAGGAAGTACAGGGCGTGGTGTTTTACGTTCTCAACCCCATGCAGGAGGACGGAACGTATATGTTCGATGATTTTTACAAGGAGCACGATGCGCCTATCGTACATTACACCGATCTTCTCGCAAATATCAACGAAAGCATCCATCCGGAGGAACGGCAAAAATACGTTATGAACAACTGCGCGCCCTTTATGGCG
>JAFRQR010000018.1 GCA_017428545.1 Clostridiales bacterium | reverse complement strand
TAGATAAATATATAGACTATTACAACAACAGAAGAATTCAAGCCAAAACAAGATGGATGCCTCCTGCTGTTTACAGGAAGACATCCATCTGTTAAAACAAATTCATTAATCTATGTGTCCAGTTTCCTGGGTACATATCATAAGGAACAGCCTTTTTTATTTTCTTTTCGAAAAGCACCTGAATGGTATCAGAGACCGAGGATCTCTTTGTAGTTGTCACACACGTCTTTATAGTTTTCAGGTGTACCGATGTCGATGCAGATGCCGGGTGCGCGATAGGCAAGGACATCTTTCCGCGTGTAAAGCCAGGACGGGAAGTTGCCGGGTGCATCCGGCGTATTTCCCTCGTCGAGATATTGGCGGATCATCGGAAGTGTCTCTTTCAGATACATATAGGTCGCATAGATCGCCGTATGGGACTTCGGCTCCTTCGGCTTTTCGGCCAGAGAAAGGACTTTGCCGTCTTCATCAAGATTTGCTACGGCGAGCTTTCTTAACTGCTCGACGGATTCGACATGAATGGCAACGAGCGTATCTTTTCCGTTTGTCTTGAAGAAGTCATACATATCGGACAGCTTATAGGTGAAAAGATTATCACCGGCGATGATCATGAGATCCTCGTCGATCGAAAGCTTATCGATCACGAACTGGATGTCGCCGATGGCACCGAGTTTATTGGAATCGTCGGTCGTACCGTCGTCAATGATCTCGATCGGAAGGCTGATGCCTTTTCCGGCATCTTCACTGAGACGCTTTTGTGCCCACTCGTCAAAGTGTCCGGCAAACCGGTGGTTGGTGACGACAACGATCTTGTTGACATCGCAGATCGTCTCGATCTCATCGACGATGTAATCGATCATCGTCTTCGGACCGACGGTCAGAAGCGGTTTCGGTGTATTTAACGTCAGCGGATAAAGTCTGGTGGCATATCCGGCGGCTAAAACCAAAGCGATCATTTGAGTTCCTTTCGTGGGCCCAGGCGCTTCCCCATTGAAGACACATACCGGATAAAACACCTGTAGCGGGTAGAGTTATTTTCATTATCTTATCAGAAAATGACATAAAAATCTATTGACAAAGACAAATCAGGCTTATCGACGGATAAACCGTGAAAAAGAACGGAAAAAGTGTGCAAAAAGTAGTTTTACAGTATAAAGAAAATGTGGCGGGAAGAACGAAAAACCATTATAATAGGTAACGAAAAGATAAACGCATATGACCGATGATCGAGGATAGGCAGGATCATTGGGCTTTTTGTGCGCGCAGACGATACTAGAATAATCAAAGGAGATTCAAAATATGGAGCTTTGTGCAGTTGTCATGGCAGCCGGAGAAGGGAAGCGTATGCATTCCAATCATTCGAAGGTCGTTCAGTTGGCAGCCGGTAAGCCGCTGGTCCGCTGGGTCGCGGATGCACTTACCGGAGTAGGCGCTACCGAGCAGGTATATATCGTCGGTCACCGACAGGAAGAGGTAAGAGAAGTACTCGGTGAAGATGTTGCTTTTGTATTCCAGGAACAGCAGCTCGGAACCGGACATGCCGTTATGCAGGCAGCTCCTTTTCTCGAGGGAAGAAACGGATGCACGATCGTCCTTCCGGGCGATGCTCCGCTGATTACTTCCGATACGATCTCAAAAGCACTGGAGATGTTCGAACAGGGCGATTACGGCGCTGTCATCATCACAGGTCTTGCACCGGATCCGAAGGGATACGGACGTGTCATTAGAAACAGTGAAGGTAACGTCGTGAAGATCGTCGAGCACCGTGACTGCACGGAAGAAGAACTGAAGGTCAATGAAATCAATTCTTCGATCTACTGCTTCAAGACGCCGCTTCTTCTTTCCGCACTCGGAAGGATCGACGCGAAGAACGCACAGAAAGAATACTATCTGACAGATACCATCGAGATCCTGATCCGTGACGGTCACAAGGTCGGAGCATATGTGGCGGACTTCGATGAGACACGCGGTGTCAATGACCGTGTGCAGCTTCAGGAAGTCGGCAAGATGCTCAACAGAAGGACCTGCCTCAAGCTCATGCAGCAGGGCGTCCAGATCGTGGATACCGAGACGACATGGATCGCGGATACCGTTAAGATCGGTATGGATACGATCATTCTTCCGGGCACTGTCCTTCTCGGAAATACGGTCATCGGCGATGAATGTGAGATCGGCGAGAACTCCCGTCTGGATAACGTTATCGTCGGCGACGGAAGCACGATCGACAACTCGATCGCATCGGACTGCACGATCGGTAAGAACTGCCGTATCGGACCCTATTCCCATCTGCGTCCGGATACGGTACTTAATGACAACGTCACCATCGGCGCCTATGTTGAAGTGAAGAACGCAACCATCGGTGATTATTCCCGTGCCCGCCACCTGACCTATGTCGGTGATGCAAAGGTCGGAAAGAACGTCAACTTCGGCTGTGGTACGGTCACCTGTAACTACGATGGTATGGATAAGACCTGGTGCGTCATCGGTGATAACGTATTTATCGGCGGTAACAGCAACCTCATCTCTCCGGTAACGCTCAAAGAGAACTCCTATATCGCAGCTGGTTCCACCATCACGGAAGATGTTCCGGAGCTCGGTCTTGCGATCGCAAGATCCCAGCAGGTCGTCAAGGAGAACTGGGTCGCCAAGAAGAACCGTTCCCGTGCTTCGACGGTCATCCAGCCGGATAAGAAGCGTACCAGCGGTATGTGATCCGATGTGGTTTCGCAAAAACAGAAAAAAAGAAGACGACTTAACGGCTAAAGGTGAGAATATGTGGCTGATCGTAGGCCTGGGAAATCCGGGAAAAGAATATACTTCCACCTTCCATAACTGCGGCTTCATGACACTGGAAGTCCTTGCGCAGAAGAATAACATCAAGGTCGACAGACTCAAGTGGAAAGGCGAATACGGCAGAGGAACGATCCAAGGTGAGGATTGTATCCTTCTGCGTCCGCATACCTTCATGAACCTTTCGGGACAAAGCGTGATCGAGGTCATGAGATTTTTTAAGATCTCCCTGGATCACCTGATCGTCATCTACGATGATATCGATATCCAAAGAGGAAAGATCCGTGTCAGATCGAGCGGATCGGCCGGCACGCATAACGGCATGAAGTCCGTGATCTATTGTGTCGAATCCCAGGATTTTCCGCGGGTCCGTATCGGCTGCGGACCGGTCCCCGAAAAATGGGACCTCGCGGACTTCGTTCTCTCGACGATCCCGAAGGAAGAGCAGGAGACGATGTATAAGGCTTTCGAAGAAGGAGCCAAAGCCGTCGAGGATATCCTTTCCGGAAAACCCATTCCGGGCGGCAGAAACCGTGGCGGAGGCCGTTCATGAATTTTCTTCCTTCCATAGAAAAGATGCTGAGAGAAGCTTTTATCGACCCTGCCTTTAAGGAACTGGTCGATTCTTTTTCTGCGCAAAAAGGACATATAAACCTGACCGGCATGACCGAGACGCAGAAGGCGTTTCTGATCGCTTCCGCGGCGCTTTACCAGAGTGAAAACGAGAAAAAAGAACTTTTCCCGATCCCGGTGATCCTCGTATCCGACGAGCTTTCCGCCCGCCGTATGAAGTCGTATCTCGATGCGTTTTTCGAAAAAGAAAGTGTGATCCTGCGAGGTCGTGAGACGCATATGTCTGCCGTTTCCGCATCGAGCCGTGAGATCGAGCAGGGACGTGTACGAGCCCTCGTGAAATATGTCACGAGAGACTGCGGCTGCCTGATCGTTACCGCAGGTGCGCTCCTTACGAAGATGCTTCCGATGAGCCGTTTCATCAAGACAACGGTCACGGTCCGTCTCGGCAAAAGACTCCCGCCGGAAGACCTCGCGCAGACCCTGATCTCCATGGGATATGTCAGGACCCGTGAAGTCGAGGGCGTAGGTGAGTTTTCCAAGCGCGGCGACATTTTCGACTTCTTCCCGAGCGGCTCGGACATGGGTGTGCGTCTGTCGTTCTTCGATGATGAAGTCGATCAGATCAAGCTTTTTAATCTCAATACCCAGAGATCCGAACAGCAGCTGAAAGAATATACGATCCTTCCGGCATCCGAACTTCTCCTTCCGATGAAGGACTGGGAAAAACTAGCGGATAAAATGGTATCGATCGGAGATAAAGCCGCAGATAAAGCCGCGGCTGCAAGTGCCGACAGAAACAACATCGAGACGATGCTGCGCATGGTCGCAAAAGAAAGCGAAGCCCTCCGATCCGGCGGCTCTTTTTCCGGATGGGAAAAATGGGCGGCCGTGCTCGAGGAAAACACCGAGTCGATCCTGACTTTCGTACGTGGCATGGGCGACACGGTCTATGTCGACGAGATCGCGCAGGTCAGATCCAGAATGGACGGAGTCGCTGCCGATTTTGAAGCGCGTTTCCGGAATGCCTTTGAAAAAGGACTTGTCCCGGCGGAATGCTCTACGGCCCTTCACAAGATCCCGGATGTATTCCGTGAGCTTGATAAGAAGCAGGTGGTCGCTATGGCCATCCTGCCGAGCAGCAATAACGGTCTTCCCGGAGGGGTGCACATCAAGGTCCAGGGTACGGCTTGTAACAGCTACCGCGGTCACGAAGATGCTCTTGCCGATCTCATTTCCGAAAGAAATAAAGCGGGGCAGACGACATATATCATGAGCGGCAGCGGAAGCCGCGCCGAAAAACTCAGAACGTTCCTTTTTGAGAAGAACAGCATGCCGGTCCTGCTTCCCAAGCCTCTTCCGAACGGATTTATCTATCCCGCGATCAATATGGTCCTCATCGGTACGCAGGACATCTTCGGTGTGGACCGTGGCATCAAGAAGAAGAAAAAAGGCGGCATGACGATCGACCTGTTCTCGGATCTCGTGCCGGGTGAACTCGTCGTCGATGATGAAAACGGTGTCGGAAGATATGACGGCCTCGTAAACCTCGAAGTCGAGGGCACGAAGCGTGACTACCTGCAGATCACATATGCAAATGACGACCATCTGTATATCCCGATGGACCGTCTCGACCATATCCAGAAATATGTTGCTTCCGACGGAAGAACTCCGAAGCTGGCAAGACTTGGTTCTTCGGAATGGAGCAAGTCGGTAAGCCGCGCGAAGAATTCCATCAAGCAGCTCGCATTTGACCTCGTCGAACTCTACGCAAAAAGACAGGCCGTCGACGGATATGCTTTTTCTCCGGACACGGTCTGGCAGAACCAGTTTGAAGACGATTTCCCGTATCAGGAAACGGAGGATCAGCTCAACGCGATCCGCGAAATAAAGAAGGACATGGAGTCGAAAAAGTCGATGGACAGACTCCTGTGCGGCGATGTAGGATTCGGAAAAACGGAAGTTGCTTTTCGCGCGATATTTAAATGCGTCATGGACGGAAAACAGGCCGTACTGCTTGCGCCGACCACAGTCCTTGTCCAGCAGCATTACGATAACCTCAAGGAGCGTTTAAGAGGATATCCGATCCGAATTGCGATGCTTTCCAGATTCGCGACGCCGAAGGAGATCAAGCGTGCGGTCCAGGGCATTAATGACGGCTCCGTCGACGTCGTCGTCGGCACGCACCGCGTTTTAAGTAAAGACGTCCAGCCGAAAAATCTCGGCCTGATGGTCATTGATGAAGAGCAGCGCTTCGGCGTTAACCATAAAGAGAAGATGAAGACGCTTCGAAACACGGTCGATGTTTTGACACTGACTGCGACCCCGATCCCGAGGACGCTTCACATGTCGCTGTCGGGTATCCGTGATATCTCGGTCCTTGAAGAACCGCCGCAAGACAGAAGACCCGTGCAGACCTACGTGATCGAATACGATCCGCAGATCATCGCGGAAGCATGTCTTCGTGAGATCGAAAGACACGGACAGGTCTTCTATCTTTACAACAATACGCACCATATCGCGGAGAAAGCCGAGGAACTCGCGGCACTTCTTCCGGGCGCGAGGATCGTGTATGCGCACGGCAAGATGAGCGAAAGAGAACTCGAAAGCATCATCGAAGCATTCATAAGAAAAGAAGCGGATATCCTCGTCTGCACGACGATCATCGAGTCTGGCGTGGATATGCCGAACGTGAATACCATCGTTGTCGAAAACAGTGACCGTTTCGGTCTTTCGCAGCTTTATCAGCTGAAAGGACGTGTCGGAAGATCCGACCGTCAGGCGTATGCATATATCACTTATGAGCCTGAAAAAGTCCTTAAGGAAGATGCGGAAAAACGCCTTGCCGCGATCCGCGATTTTACCGAGCTCGGTTCGGGCATCAAGATCGCGCTGAAGGATCTCGAGGTGCGTGGCGCCGGAAATCTTCTCGGCGCGGAACAGCACGGCCAGATGGATGTGATCGGCTACGAACTTTACTGCCGTATGCTCGACGAAGAGATCAAGAAACTGTCCGGTACATGGGAGCCGGAAGTCGAAGATACCGTCATCAAGATGAGCGAGGATGCATATATCTCTCCGGCATATATTCCGGATGACGGACAGCGTATGGATGTTTACCGCCATATCCAGAGCATTTCTTCCACGAAGGAAAGAGAAGATCTGGAAGATGAACTGACCGACCGTTTCGGAGACGTTCCGAGAGAGGTCACGATCCTTGCCAATATCGCGATCATCCGCCACCGGGCAAGTAAGCTCGGATTCGAGATGGTCGAGATCGAAAAAGATACGGCGCGGCTTTATTACCGTCCGGGTGTTTCCAATGCTGCCGCGGCTCTTCTCATGGCGGGCGGAGACAAGCGTTTCGACGGGCACATCATGGTATATTCCCTGAAGAAACCGTTCCTGCAGTATAAGCCTGCTCCGAAGGATCAGAAAGAAATCGTTGCAAATGTCGCGGAACTTCTGGATCTGATGAGTGAAGGAGGAAAAGAATGATTGTTTTTGAAATACTCTATTTCCTGATTTGCTGTGCATGTGTTTTTGCCTTGGGAAACATCGTGATGCTCCCGGTAACAAAACTCCTGCTTCTTATTCTGATCCCGCTTTTTATAGTGATTCTTTTTCTCCCTGTACTTCCGCCGGCATCAAAAAAGATCCGAACTGCAAGACTTCGCATCGCGAATAGAGGATCGATGCTTCTGAAGATCTTTCTTTCGTCGATGATCGTAGTACTGGCGTTTAATATCCCTGCCATGACAGGGGCTTATGAAGCGGAAGGAATTCCGGCGATCGGCGATGCCGGATGGCGATGGACAGGACATATCCTTCTGCTGGTTCTGATTGAAGCGGTCGTGTTCTGGAGCGGTATCCTAAGGATCTACCTGACGGCAAACCAGCTCGGGATGAAGTACCGCCTGATCGGTATCTTCTGCGGATGGATCCCGATAGTCAATATCATCTGCCTCGGCATTCTCCTTCGCATCACCGATAAAGAGATCAAGGTCGAAAATGATAAGATCATCCTGAATGAATCCCGCGCATCGCAGAAGATCTGCGAAACGAAATATCCGATCCTCATGGTGCACGGCGTATTCTTCCGAGACTTCCGTTTCTTCAATTACTGGGGGCGTATCCCGGGCGAACTCGAGACAAATGGCGCGAAGGTTTTCTACGGCAATCAGCAGTCCGCTGCTTCTGTCGATTCTTCGGGAAAAGAACTTGCCGAGAGGATCCGGAAAGTGTGTGAAGAAACGGGATGCGAGAAGGTCAATATCATTGCGCATAGTAAGGGCGGTCTCGACTGCAGAATGGCGATCGCAAAGTACGGCGCGGGACCTTATGTTGCAAGTCTGACGACGATCAATACTCCGCACAGAGGATGCGAATTTGCCGATTATCTTTTAAGCAAAATCGGACAGCCGCACCAGGAGAGGGTCGCGAAAATGTACGAAGCGGCGCTTCGGAAAGCCGGCGATCCGAATCCGGATTTTATCGCGGCGGTCACCGATCTTACTCACTCTGCATGTGAAAAACTGAATGCTGAAATGCCGGATCCGGAAGGCATCTTCTGTCAGAGTTTCGGCTCGAAACTGAACCGTCCCGGTTCGGGAAGATTTCCTCTGAATTTCTCGACGCTTCTCGTCGGTCATTTCGACGGTCCGAACGACGGTCTGGTAGGTGAAAAATCCTTCAGCTGGGGATCGGAATATCAGTTCCTGACCACAACCGGAAAGCGCGGTATTTCTCACGGAGATGTGATCGATCTCAACCGTGAAAATATCGACGGTTTTGATGTCCGCGAGCTGTTTGTCGGTATCGTTTCCGACCTTAAGAAAAAAGGATTCTGATAAAGAAGAAAATAGTCAGATAAGTGGGCAGATTTTTTGGAATTTCTGTCACTTTATCAGACAAAGAAGCGAATAGTCAGATAGACGGACAGATTTTTAGCAATTTCTGTCACTTCATTAGACAAAGAGGCGAATAGTCAGATAGGTGGACAGATTATTTGCAATTTCTGTCAAGATATCTGACCATATGGCTAAAAGTCAGAAAAACAGTCACATTTTTCAAAAAATATGTCCATTTATCAGACAAATTACGTATGTCCAAAAAAGGTTTGATTTTAGGGTGGCATCTGTTCCGAAAACTGACATCTTTTTTTCTAATAAGAGTAAAGTTCTTCCTTGAATTTCCGCTAAGAGTGCTACAATTATCTTAATGGAAATAACACAAGGAGGGTATGTTATGGGTGACAACAAAAATGCGATATACGACGCGAAAACGCTCGGATATCCGAAGATGTTCGTGCTCGGACTTCAGCACATGTTTGCTATGTTCGGCGCTACTGTTCTCGTACCGGCTCTGACCGGTCTTTCTGTATCTGCGACACTTTTATTCGCAGGTTTGGGTACATTACTTTTCCACTTCCTGACAAGGGGTAAGGTACCGGCTTTCTTAGGTTCTTCGTTTGCGTTTATCGGAGGCTACGCGGCAATTGCTCCGATGCTCGGAGAAAACGGAGACATTCCGAATAAGGAACTTCTTCCTTATGCATGTTTAGGTGTAGCGGCAGCCGGATGCCTTTATCTTGTTCTTGCTGCTCTCATCAAGGCTTTCGGACAGAAGCGTGTCATGCGTTTCTTCCCGCCGATCGTAACAGGTCCGATCATCATCGCGATCGGTCTTACACTTTCCAAATCCGCTATCGATAACTGTAAGCAGAACTGGGTAGTCGCCGTTCTTGCCATCCTCGTCGTAGTTGTATGTAACATCTACGGTAAGGGCATGGTCAAGATCGTCCCGATCATCCTGGGTGTTATCGTTTCCTACATCGCGGCCTGCTGCCTCGGTATCGTAAACTTCGATCAAGTAAAAGATGCTGCCTGGATCGGACTTCCCTTCAAGATGGAAGACACAGTATTCGAGATCTTCAAGGATCCGGATTCGTCCCTGATCGCAAACTCCATCATTACGATCATGCCGATCGCTCTTGCTACAATGGTTGAGCATATCGGTGATATCTCCGCGATCTCTTCTACAACAAACAGAAACTTCATCGAGGATCCGGGTCTTCACAGAACTCTCCTCGGCGATGGTCTTGCTACCATCCTCGCATCGCTTTTCGGTGCTCCGGCGAACACAACATACGGCGAGAACACCGGTGTTCTTTCCCTGACAAAAGTATACGATCCGAAGGTCATCCGTATCGCTGCTTACTGCGCGATCGCATTCTCCTTCTCTCCGAAGTTCGCGGCTCTGATCGCTTCCATGCCGGCCGCAACAGTCGGCGGTGTATCCATCGTACTTTACGGTATGATCTCTGCAGTCGGTGTTCGTAACATCGTTGAGAATCAGGTAGATTTCAGCAAGAGCAGAAACATCATCATCGCCGCTTTGATCCTCGGCTTCTCCATCGGTGTTAACTACTCCGGTGCGATCCAGTTCTCTATCGGATCTGTCGATATCGCTCTGTCCGGTCTTGCGATCGGTGCTCTGATCGGTATCATCTTCAACGCGATCCTCCCGCTCGATGAAAAAGAGTATAAGGGTGCTAACAAAGCCTATGTAACCGAAAGTGAAGGAACGATCTCTAACCAGCCTAAGCGCATGGATGCAAAGAGAAAGATCGAAAATAAGAAGAAATCTAAGAAGTGATCTTGAATCTTAAAGCCTAAACAAAAAGAAACTGTCTCGGAAATGAGACAGTTTCTTTTTGTTTGCCAGAGTATATTGTTCGATCCGGAAAATCAGGATTTACGGATCAGGGAACTTCCGCAGTTGGTGCAGAATTTCGTGCCTGATGCCAGTGTTCCGCAGCGGATGCAGAACTTCATAAGCTGTGGCTGAGCAGGCGCTGCCGGGGCAGGAGCGGGTGCGGGAACCGATGCTGCAACGGGTGCGGGTGCAGGAGTTTGCGCGGGAACGCTAACAGGTGCAGCGGCAAAAGACGGCTGAGCGGCAGGCTGCGAGAACGGCTGTGCGGCCTGTGTTCTCATGGCTTCTTCCTGAGCGGCTCGCATCCGGGCGGCCATGGCGGCAGGATCACTCGTCATTTTCTCCACTTCATCCTGCTTCTGGATACGCTTCATGCTTGAGTCGTCCGGAGTCACAGGATCGATGGAGGCACCGACAACGGTGAACCCTCTCTTTTTTAATGCGGAAACGATATTGTTGACCAGTTCACCGTAGCGCGCGGTGATGTCCTTATAACCGATGGAACCGAATTTCATAACGGTATCGGCGGTTGCGATCTTGGCAAGATTGGATGCTACGGAAACAGTCTGATAAGATCCCGGAACATTCTGTCTCGGGTCATCGGATTCGACCAGCAGGCTTCCGTTGATCGACACGAAAAGATTTCTGTATTTCGGGTCATACAGCGGGAAAGTATTGCAAAAAGGAACTTCGAATGCCATGATGATTTCCTCCCGAATCCTAAAATCAACAAGTAATCAAATTATATCACAGACAATACCTCTCCGCTATTTCTTCCGCAAAAGAAGGCAGGAAGAATTCATAATAAATCCATATTCCTGATTTATAATGAGATCATGAAAAAGATACTTGTTGTAGAAGATGAACCGGATATCAGAGAACTCCTCGTCAATTATCTGAAAAATGAGGGGTATGAAGTGGCTTCGGCAGAAGACGGAGTCACGGCTTTGGCGCTGTTTTCGAAGAGCCCGTTTGATCTGGTGATCCTGGACATCCTGATCCCGAAGATCGACGGATACGGCGTCTGCGAGGTGATCAAGAAACAGTCGGACGTTCCGGTCATCTTCCTTTCCGCGCTCGGAGATGAGAAATCCCTTCTTAAGGGCTATGATTCGATGGCGGACGATTATGTCACCAAGCCTTTTTCCATGCCGGTATTCCTTAAGAAAGTGCGCGCGGTCCTTCGCCGCGAAGGGAATCCGGATTCTGTAAAAGCACAGTCACTCCTCGTTTTCGGAGACATCACGATGAATTCGGATACGATGGAGGTTTTTGCTTCAGGAAAGAAAGTCGACCTGACGTCGAGAGAATTCGACCTTCTGGCGCAGTTTTTGAAGCATCCGGGAAGAGTGTACACAAGAGAGACTCTCCTGAGCATGCTTTGGGACTATAACTCTTTTGTCGACGAAAGGATCGTCGACAGCCATATCAAGAATCTCCGCCACAAACTCGGCGAGGCGGGAAATTGTATCGAGACCGTACGCGGACGGGGGTATAAAGTTGCCAAAGAAGATCTTTAACCGGTTATCCGTAAAAGTGTTTCTCATCACGTTCCTGATGCAGGTGGCGGCGGGGATCCTTATTTGCGTGACGCTTTATTATTCTACACCGAAAACATATCTTTCCACCTCGGATGAAAACTATCTGAAAGTCTTTGATCTTATAAAACAGCTGCAAAGTGTTCCCGAGGAGAAAAGTGGAGAGATCATAGATGATTTTATCCGGGATACCGGGATCGATCTCGCCATTTACAATGCAGAAAAATCCACATACGACAAAAAGGTCTTTGCCGAGACGGATTCGAAGCTTTCCCTGAAAACGGAAGAAGAAGTGCAGGAGCGCATCGATGAGCTTAATGATAAAGAAGACAATGGATCATTTGACCTGTGGTTTTATAACACGGTCTCCGGCTGGCCGGGGCAGGACAATACACGTTATGAACTGGCATATTTCTTCAGTAACACAAAAGAAAACGTCATGCCGCGTTCGATCCGTAAAAGCCTGCCGGTAATGGCTTTCGTGATCACGGCAATCTCGCTTATCTGTTCATTTATTTATTCGAAGCTTTTTGCAAAACCGGTCAACAAAATAAGCAAGGTTTCGCAGTCGATGGCGCAGATGGATTTCAGTAAAAAATGCGAGTCGAAACGACAAGATGAGATCGGAGATCTCGCCCGGAACCTTGACGCGATGGCCGAATCGCTAAAGGAGAAGATGCAGTCACTGGAAAGAAAGAATCAGCTTCTTTCGGATGAGGTCACCAGGCGAAAAGAACTGGAGAGCCAAAAGGATGTATTTTTCTCTGCCGCATCGCATGAACTTAAGACCCCTGTTACCGTACTTGAAGGACAGATCCGCGGCATGATCGACGGGATCGAGCCTTATTCCGATTACGATGAATATCTTCCAAAAGCACTGGGCACGGTCAAGAGAATGGAAAGCCTCATCAACGATATCCTGACGGCATCCCGCATGCAGTCGGGAAAAGAGATCACCTCGTCAAAAACGGACATGGTGCAGCTTCTGGAAGAAAAGATGGAAGAATGCGAAGATCTCTTTTCCGTACGCGGGATCAAGATGGAACTGTCTTTCGAAAATGACCTTCTTTTCCAGGGTAACAAAGAACTGACCTCGATGGCGGTCGGCGCATTTATCAGCAATGCGGCCTTTTACTCCAACGAAGGGGAGACCGTTTTTGTCGATGCGGAGAAGATCTCTTCGCAGGACGGAAAAAAGATGGTTCAGGTCGAGATCAGAAATAAAGGGCATATCGATGAAGAAGATCTTCCGCATCTTTTTGAGGCGTTCTATCGGACGGACAAGTCGCGGAGCAGACGTTCCGGAGGTTCCGGTCTGGGGCTTTACCTGGCCAAACTCCTTGTGGAAAAGCAGGGAGGATCTTGTGATATGAAAAACGTGGGCGAAGATGTCGTGGCGACGATCTGTCTTCCCGCAGATACTGCAGCATCCGGAAAATGAAGAAATAATGGAGGGAAGAAGGATGAAAGAACTGGATCTTCACGGAATCTCTTTTATGCGGCCGGTACGCGAGGGCACATCCGAGTGGTACTATGCCATGGATTACGATAACGGAGATATCTACGAAGCACAGGAGATCTACGGGCACAACGGACATGTCGCCGGAAACCGTCTTTACCTGATCCACTATCCGGATGCACAAGTGATCGAACCGCTTGCTTCCGCTTCAAATGTGGCCATCGGAGAACCGGTCTTTTACGAAAACAGGATCTCTTTCATTTCCGTGGATTTTGAAAAAGAATGTATCTGTATCCATACTTTTGACTGTGAGAATAAAGATCTTCAGATGCTTGATAAGATCCATCTTTCTTCAGTAAAAAACTGCCTCAATCTGCGTTTGTTTGAGCATCCGCTGACGCTGACCCGCCAGGGGAATGACGGAACACTGGATCTCGTCTGGCCCGAGAAACGGACGATCAAGATCGGCGAACGGGAAAGCTTCTTTTATCTGGCAGATAACAAACTGTATTTCAACAGATGGGATGAAGATCCGGCCTATCGAGAAGAGACGGTCATCCGCGATAAGGAAACAGGCGAAATAGAAGAAGTATTTCCGGGTGATATTCATATCATGCCCAATGGTGAGATCTGGCATCTGTTCTGATGCCTTTTTTTACCGGTATTCATCTCCACGAAAAATCCACAAAACTTCCCTTTGATATCCTTCTTAGAAGAGTAGCATAAGTATCAAGACAACATAGAAGGGAAACCGGTAATATGAAAAACACAAATAGAATCATCGCCCTCGCGCTTGGTACGATACTTATTGCACAGTGCTTTTGCGGATGTAAAGGCAAGACAAAAAAGAAAGAACAGTCCGAAACGGATTCTGTTTCTCAGGCAGATATTTCTTCGGCAAAAGCACCTGTCAGACTTATAAACCATATGACCACGAAAGAACGCGATAGCGTGACCGAAGGTGCGCTTACCGTTTTGGATGAACCGTGGAACACCTCTTCGGGAACGGATGAGATACTGGAAGAGTATCAGGACGGCGTCTATTTTGAGATCTGTGAAAAAGAAGATATGCTCCGGGAGTTAGAAGAGGACCCGGAATCCTATCAGGAATGGACAGAAGAAGATCTTGAAAAATACAAAGCCGAATTTGTTCCTTATATCAGAGGGTATGTCGTCGACGGGCGTCATTACGGGTCGATGATCTCGTTGTCTCCGACAGAAGATGGCTGGTACGGGTGGTACCATGTTTTGGAAGGAGAAACCTTGACCGCAAAAGAGATAAAGGACTTTCAGGATCTCAAGGACAAGCTTCCGATGATCTTAGAAGAATACAGTAAGGATGAGTATCAGTATTTCTATTTCGGAACAGATCTCGATAAAGAATTGTGGGAAAAGGATATCATCCGGATATTTCAAGCGGGGCAGGATAAGTCGTATAAAGAACTTCCTTTCGGGACATCTGATCGCCTGGCCGATGAGTATTATCAGGCCCGCCAGAATCAGCAGGAGGATATGTCCTGGGAACTCGATAGAGATGAGATCGAGAAGATAAAAGATCAGGTCACCGAGTACACATTTTATGACGAAGAACTGGATCGGAAACTGATCGTTCATGTCGCACTTCCGAAGGGCATAGAGGAAGAAGCGAAGCGGACATCCGGGGAAGAGGAAGAAGCGGCCGGCGGAAGTGCTTTTCCCGCATTGGTATTGACGGATGCGGTGTGGAGATTTAATGACATCAGTAAGCTTCTTAAGGAGATGGAAGAAGGAAGGGCGGATCCGCAGATCCTGATCTCGATCGGACAGGACTATAAGATCTGCAATTCCGATAATATGGAGCGTTCCGCGCTATTTTGTGAAGGAAAGGATAAGTTCCTCGATTTCATCACGGATAACCTCATGCCGTATCTTGGTGAAAAGTACTCGATCGATTACGAAAACTCGACCCTTTTCGGGCATTCTCTCGGCGGAGTTTTTGCTCACTATGCGCTTTGCAACAGCGACAAATATGACAACCAGCCGTTCGGCTGCTACATCATCGGAAGCCCGGCCTTCTGGTCGCCGTATTCCCGTGAGATGAGCGACTACACAAGCCAAGCAAATGACTACGGGTATCTCGACAGAAACGATACCATCACCAAGCGTGTATTTATCACGGCAGGATCTGACGAAGACGAAGACTATGCGGAGTATTTTGAAGACGGTGATTCCACCACGGAGAGCATCGTGCATCTGGCGGAAAGGATCAACGCAAAATGCGATCCGTCCTCTCCGATGGCGAAGGATAAGCTCTACAAAAGCCACCATTACCAGTATATTCCGGATATGCTGATCGAATATGTGGATGGAGGATATTGATCATGATCCAGAAGAACCGACAGAAAAAGCTTTCTCTTATCCTGGCGCTTGTCATGCTCTTTTCGGCCGTCGGCTGTAGTAAGAGCTCAGGCAGTAAGACGTCTTCCTCCGAGGTAGGATCCCAGACGGAGACTACTGTAGAAACGGAAGCGTCGACACAGGAAACAACGGAAAAAGCATCCGTCGGTTTTTCGGATCTGAAGGAAAGAGATAACGATTTTCTGGTAAACGAAGATCCGAAGTATCAGGAGTTGATCGACGCTGCGATAAATGGTGCTTCAGACAGTTACTTTAAGGGTGTCATGGCACTAGCTACCGACGATGACGTCATCCTGTTCGGGTGTCCCGGAGCCATGTCGATTGACAACAGCCCCGCAGATCCATATACGATCTATGAGGTCGGTTCGATCAGTAAAACGTATACGGCGGTTATGATCATGAAACTGATCGACCAGGGAAAGATGACGATGGATGACACTCTCAGTAAGTACTTTCCCGAATACAAGAACGGACGCGAAGTCACGATCGCCAATCTTCTGAATATGCAGTCGGGTATCCTGGACTACGTCAATCGGGCAGATGTTTTCTTTCAGGGAGCCGAAAGAGATCCGCAGGAGATCATCACGACACCGGGTCTGTCGGATGAAGAATTCCTCAGTTACCTATACGCTCAGGAATTGTATTTCGAGCCCGGAACAAGAACGGATTATTCGAATACGAACTACCATCTGCTGGCATTGATCATCGAACAGATCACTGGGGAAAGCTTCAGGGATGTCGTGAAAAAAGAGATCTTCGATCCACTCGGCATGGAGCATTCCAGTGCGGTGACCACGGGAGATGAGACGAGCATGCCGGATCCTGCGATCGGATACCATCAGTTTCAGGAAGGCGCGCGAGGTGCGGGAGATATTCATTCCTGCATGGCGGACATGGTCACTTTTGACAGAGCATTGTTCGGAGGGGATCTCGTCAGTGTGAAATCCCTTATGCGCATGAAGGATTTCAAATCGAAAGAATATGGCTGTGGCCTGTACTCGTATGGAAAGAATTCGTACGGGCACCAGGGATCGGTCGCCTGCTACACATCCGAGAATATTGTCATCGAGACAGAAGAATTCGGACGCGTCTATCTGATCGCGTCGACATCGGATCCCGATCAGGGCAGAAATCTTGAGAAGATGGCCCTATATGTAAGCAGTTATTTGGAAATGAAATAAGGAAGGTAGATCAACATGAAAAAGCAAATCGCATCGTTACTCACTTTTGCCATGCTGTTTACTGTCGCGTGTGACGCGAAATCGAAGGAGACTTCCGCTTCGGATATCTCGTCCGACATGTCTTCAGAATCATCGGCGGATCCGTCCGAGACGACCGTCGCATTCCCTTCGGATCAGTATGAGTATAAGTACCAGTGGTACGCGACCATGACTCCGGAGGAGATCACGGCGACGCTGACACTTGAACAGAAGGCGGCGCAAATGGTCCAGCCGATCATGTATATGGTCAGCCAGGACGAAGAGGCACCGTTTAGTACGCACGATTACGGCAGCCTGTACGGTGACGAAGGAGAGTTTACCGCGGAAGAATGGCGCACCATGCTGGACGGCTATCAGAGAGAAGCGATCGAATCTGAAGCGGGCATCCCCTATCTTGTCGCGCAGGATAATGTGCACGGTGTCGGTTATTGTATCGATGCGGTCTACTTCCCGCACAATATCGGTGTCGGCGCAGCCAATGACGAAGAACTGGCCTATCAGATGGGACTTATCGCGGCGGATGAAGCCAAGCAGTGTCACATCCTCTGGAATCTGTATCCGTGTGTCGCGCAGTCCGATGACCCGCGCTGGGGAAGAAACTACGAGTGCTACAGCTCGGATCTGGAGACGATCACAAGACTCAGTACCGCATACACCAAAGGCTTGATCGACGGTGGCATGGTCGCTACGGCAAAGCACTTTTTCGGTGACGGAAACGTATTGATCGGAACCGGAGAAAAATCCGACTTCTGGCGTCTGATCGACCGAGGTGATGCGCGTCTTTCTGAGGAGGAGATCAATGAACTTCTCAAAGTATATCAGGCACAGATCGACGCGGGTGTTCAGGCTATCATGGTCAGCTATTCTTCTCTCAATGGAACGAAGATGCATGAGAACAAGGAATACCTGGAAAAGCTCAGAACGGAAATGGGCTTTACCGGCGTGATCATGAGCGACAGTATGGCGATCCAGAATACGTCGCCCGCGACATTTGAAGAGCAGGTCATTTCCGCGATCAACTGCGGTATTGATCTTCTTATGGAAGGTATCCGGTACGATGACGCGAGAACGATCATCATCGACGCGGTCAATGACGGGAAGATCTCCATGGAAAGGATCGACGAAGCCGTCACGAGGATCATCAAGCTCAAGAAGGACGCGGGCGTCTTTGACGATCCGTTCTGCGAAAACATTTCAACGGTGCAGCAGGAAGTCGGTTCTCTGGACTATAGAGCCGTAGCCGAAAAGCTTGTCGAGGAGAGCCTCGTTCTGGTTAAAAACGAGAATGAGACACTGCCTTTGAAAGAAGGCACGAAAGTATATATCACGGGTCCTGCCGCAGATAATCCGCGCGCACAGTGTGGCGGCTGGACAATGGGATGGAACCAGAGCCCGAAGAAAGAAATTTCCGGTGTAACGACGATCAAGGAAGCGTTCGAAAGATATGCGGAAGAATACGGTATCGAAGTGATCACAGATCCAAGCGAAGCGAATAAAGCCGATGTTGTACTTCTCTGCGTAGGCGAGAACGCATATGCGGAATGGAACGGAGACGCCACCACTTTCACGCTCTGCACAGACCTTGGTCTTCCGGATAACAGAGATGCGATCGAGGAGGCAAAAGCACTTGGTAAACCAACCGTGACATGTATCATCGCAGGAAGACAACTCATCATCGATCCGGCTGACTACGACAGCTGGGACAGCTTAGTCATGTGCTATCTCCCGGGTTCTGAGGGCAAGGGGATTTCAGATGTTCTTTGCGGATGCGCTGACTTTACCGGAAGACTTCCGGAACCCTGGTACAGTTCGATCGAACAGATCGGTACGGCAGAGTGCAAGTTCGAAAGAGGATACGGTCTTTCCTACCCGAACGGCTTTACTCCGAGACAAGAACCGGTTGCTGTTTTGGATGTTCCTTCCGCGCCTGAAGAACGAAACGATCCCATGGTCGGAACGAATTATGTAAGAGGTGAATACAGTAAGGACGGTACTTACAAAAACGAATATGCAGGTCTTACGATCAGCATACCTTCCGGAATGGAGGAGTTCGATGAAGAATTCTGCGCATCGGATATTCAAGGTACGGTTGACATGTGTACATCCGAAAAGGACGCAAAACGCGAATCTTCGATGATCATCGACAGCTGGTTTAACAGGGAAGAAGATTTCAGCTATATAGAGATCAAATTCCTGAACACTTCGCTTGGGGTGCCGGAGGATCCGGACTACACCGAAGAGAAATACTTAAATGACAGAAAGGAATTCTTCGACGCCATGATCAGAGGATACGGCATTACTCCGAATTACAATTCAAGAGAGACCGTGATGCTGGGTGAATATGAATACCTTAAAGAATCCGCTACTTTCGAAGGAGGCTTATTCTGCTGGTACGTAAGGAAGATCGATGAGAATGTAATGGTCGTCATTGAAACCGGCCGAATCGAAAACGCGGAGGCATTGTTCTCCTGAATGCGCAGTAAGTTCTGGCAGGTCAGTCAAACATAGGGAACGGATAGAAACTGTCGAGCACTTCCAGGATGTCCGTTCCCTCGCCGTAAAAGTTGAAGTACATGCCGTACTCGTCAAAGCCATCCGGCATGACATCATAACGGACGGCCCAGACACCTTTATCTTCCAGCCACTTGGCCTGGCCTCCGAATTTTGAAGTGCGGTGGAATTCGACATATCCGTTATAGATACTTGCGGTAAACCCGCGGCTTTGCAGAAGCTTGACAGCTTCTTCCATATCCGGCTTCGGATATGGAGTGGGTGTGGCGGGTTCCGGCGTAGGCGTCGGAGTTGAAGGGACAGGTGACGGTGTCGGAGCAGAAGTCTCCGGGACCGGTGTTGCCGGCACGGGAGTTGGCGTTGCTGGAATCGGAGTGGGAGTCGGCTTCGGCGTATTATCCGGAGCAGGTGCTTTTTCCGTGGAGGAGGCTTCGGTAACCGAAGAGACAGCCGTATCTGAAGACCGGCCTGTGGTCATCTCTTTCGTCGAGGATTCGGCCGGCTTTTCTGTTTCAGAGTCTTTTGTGGTGATCTCGGAAGATATGATCATATCAGAAGAGGCAGCCGATCCATCTTCCGGCTTTTTGCTCGTGCAGGCGCACAAAGAAAACAACTGCCCGGTTGCCAGAAGAATGCCTAAAAAACGAAGATCTCTTTTCATGTGAAGACCTCCCTCGATCTTATGAAACAGCCTCTTTCTTGGCTTGATTATATCGGGTAGTTGTTCTTTTGTATATAGACGGACAGAAAATCACTTTAAGATCGCGGTGAGTTTCGGATCTTCGGCGATGAGTTTCTTGGCAAGTTCCCGGTACTTTTCTTCGTGCAGATAGGTATGTCTGTGCGGCTTGATCTGAGGTGCCATGTCGACTGCGTCGCAGTAATCAGATGCCTTCAGGTCAAGGGTCTTACAGAAATCCCAGAAGCCGGTCTTGGTAAATACCGTGTCGATCCTCTGGTAGCGGTGGTTACAGATCTTGCACATGATGTATGTGGCGATACCGACCTGCACACCGTGCAGCTGGGGCTTTTCCAGAAGAAGGTCAAGTGCATGGGAAATCAGGTGCTCGCTTCCGGAGGTCGGCGCGGAAGATCCGGCGATCTCGTTGGCGATGCCGCTCATGGCAAGGGAGTCGAGAAGCTCTTTGAGAAAGAGCTCTTCGTTAATGGACTCAAACGGAGTTCTGACGAAGGAATTGACGGCTTTTTTCGCGATCATGAACGCAAAATCATTAACTTCGTCATAGCCGAGATCTTCTTCGTGCTGCCAGTCATAGGTAGAGGAGATCTTTGCGACCATATCGCCGATACCGGAATACAGGAAACGAACAGGTGCGCTCTTGATGACGTCGGTATCAACGAGGATACCGAAAGCAAGTTTCGCAGGAAGAGATCTTCTGTGACCGCCAATCGTAAGTGAGGCGCTCGAACTGGAAAAACCGTCGGATGAGGAACTGGTCGGCACGCTGATAAACGGGATATGAAGAAGAAATCCGATATACTTGGCGGCATCGATGACTTTTCCGCCGCCCATGCCGATGATGGCCTTGGTCTTGTTCGGGATCTGGAAAGCCAGATCTGAGATATCGTTAAAATCTACGGTATCCATTTCCTGATGATGAAGGATCGTGACACCGGCTTCTTCGCAGGATTTAAAAACCGTTTCTCCGAACATGGAGATCAGGCCGTTTCCGAAAAGGATCGTGACATCGGTAAGATCGGCGTCTTTTAAGTATGTGCCGATCTTAGAAGTGACACCTTTTTCGATCTTAAGGATAGAAGGAATGTTGATATGATTCTTATTCATTTGAGGACCTCCTTCACTACTTTGGTCAAGTCACTGAACTTCTTGATTTCCGGGACGGGGACATTGATCGTGCCGAATCCGTACTTGGCATGGATAAACGGCAATCCCGCTTTTGCCGTAGCATCATAATCGCTCTGGATATCACCGACATAGCAGGCTTTCGTAAGCTTATTTCTTTCGGCCAGAAGCTTGATGTTTTCATCCTTCTGCAGGAAGTTATTTCCGTAGCACTCGATATCTTCGATCAGGCAGGACGGATCTCCCCACGGGACCTTAAAGTATTCGAGGAATGCCTCGATGTAACCGGCCTGGCAGTTGCTGACGATGTAAAGGTGGTAGCCGTTCTTTTTCAGTTTCTCCCATGTTTCAAAAACATCCGGGTAAAGCGTGCCGCCGTGTTCTCTTAAATAATCGTTTTCGTAGTTCTCGCAGGCTTCGCGAAGAGCGTTTCTCTGCTTGCCTTTTTTCGTATATGTAAAGAGGGTATCGGCGATGACATCCATCGGCTTTCCCATAACGCTTTTAATATCATCCTGGGTAACGAATTTATCGAAGCCTGCTTCTTTTATCTTTACGGTCCATGCTTTGGCGACGTTCTCGGAACTGTCCCAGACCGTGCCGTCCATGTCGAAGATGATTCCTTTTTTCTCTTTCATAGATCCTTCTCCTTCGGTTTTCCTCATTTTACCATAATGCGAAAAGTGTCACTTGCATTTCCGGATTATGTGGTACTCTATATCGTGGCATTTGGAAAGCATGGCTTTACCAAATCTTTACCTTTGAGATAGATAAATTAGCGATTGCTTTAGAAAAGATGTCTATCATGTAGGGGACAAGAAACAGGGAGGATATTATTTATGCATACGCTGGAAGCGAAAAATCTAAGCAAATCATTTACGCTTAGTGAGAGGCAGAGACGCACGCTGGATCTTCCGACCAGAAAAAAGGTAGCGGTAGATGATGTCAGTTTTACATGCCACTCAGGTGAAGTATTCGGCCTTTTAGGACCGAACGGTGCGGGTAAGACGACGACAATGAGAATGCTCGCAACATTGATTAAGCCGGACACCGGCGACGTCCTTTACGACGGGAAAAGCATCAAGGGCGATCAGCTTGAGATCAAGAACAATTTTGCATTTCTGACAACGGATCTGGCACTGGATAAAAAATCCACGGCAAACGACATGTTCGATTATTTCGCGGGACTTTATCACATACCGAAGGAAAAGGCAGACGAAAGAAAGAAAGAGCTCTTTTCCAAATTCGGAGTAGATGCTTTTGCCGATACAAAGATCAGCAAGCTCTCTCAGGGTATGAGACAGAAAGTATCGCTGGTCATCTCGGTCATTCATGACCCGGATTTCATCATCTTCGATGAACCGACCAACGGACTGGATATTATCGCTTCGCGCGATGTTCGTGAGTTTATCCTTCACATGAAAGAACAAGGAAAATGCATGATCATTTCCACCCATCTTTTCGATCTGGTCGAGAAGATCTGTGACCGCGCGGCTATGATCGTCAACGGAAAGATCGTCGTCAACGACACTCTGCCGAATCTTATGCAGGGACGTTCTTTGGAAGATTCTTTCTACGACATCTACACGCAGTATCAGAAAAAGTGATTACGAAAGAAAAGATTAAGATAGGTGAAAGTTTATGTTTAAAGATATTTCCACAGTATTTAAAAAAGAGATCAAATCGATCTTAAAAGACAAAGCGATCCTTTTGATGTGCATTCTTCTTCCGTTTGGCTTGATGTTCATGGAAGGCTACCTGATGACGGCCTTTGCTGATACAGACGAGACTGAGGAGAAGACCTACAACGCTTACTGCATCAATGCTCCGCAGGAACTGTCCGAAAGTTTAAAGGCGATCGGTTTTTCCGATAAGGAAGTCGATAAAGAAACCACTATTGAGAACATTAAGAGCAAAGAAGACAAGATGCTCGTCATCTTCCCGGAAAACTTCACGATCGATCCGGACGGTATTAATGTTCCGAACATCGAGATCTATTACAATTCTTCAGATAACGATTCTCTGAAACTTCGCGAGAAGATCTCCACGCTTCTGGATACACTCCGCCCGGAGGTATTTACGATCAACGCGGATGCTTCCGTAAAATACGATCTCGGCGATGAAGATTATCAGGCGAAGAACATGATCGCAAGTATGGTCCCTGGCCTTCTGGTCATGACGATCATCTACGGTATCATGTCTCTTGCAAGTAACATCATCGCAGGCGATAAGGAAAGCAACTTCCTCAACACCGTTCTGATCACTCCGGTAAGAAGATCAAGTGTTGCCATCGGTAAAGCACTTGCCGTCATGACGGCAGCAGGCGCCAGTGCGATCTCCGCTTTTGCGGGTCTTGCCTACCTGATGTCGAAGTTTAATGAAATGTTGGGTGAATATGCTGTTTCTTATGCGGCAAAAGACTATATTCTGACATTCATCGTCATCATCTGCGAAGCATTTGCTCTCGTAGGATTGATCCTGATCATCTCCACGCTGGCAAAGACCGCACGTCAGGCGCAGACACTTTCTGTCATCCCGATCATGGTCCTGTTCCTCGGATCCTTCCTGACATCCAACGCAGGTTTCGATGGCGTGCTCACAAGTTTCGGATCCAAGAACTATCTGATCCCGATGTGGAACGCTTCGTATCTGACAAAGAACATTCTCCTTTCCGGAGTATCTACGACCGATATCCTGATCACCTGTGTGATCAACATCGTATTCGGTATCTTCTGTCTCGGTGTTGTCAGCAACCTGTTCAATAACGAAAAGATCGTTAACGAGTAAAAAACATACCCATCAGAAGCAAATGAATGGACCTCCAAAGTTGAAAAACTTTGGGGGTTCATTTCATCATGAGATGAAGAGTGCCCGGTTCAACGCATGAAAAACCTTCTTCCTAAATCGTGCCGTTTTTGATTTTTCTTCGTTTACCCATTGAAGTGGTCCTGAGACAAAGGTATACTCTGATTTGGGGTGTTGAGTTTCACACATAAAGGAGGATTTTTTAAAATGGCAAAATTCATTAGGTCGGCACTGGTTGTGCTGATCATTTTTCTGATGGTTGGATTGACAAGTGATCCGACCAAAATCGCAGGTGTAAAAGTTCAAGCTGCTCCTACTGCGGCTGAAAGAAACAGAGCGGTTTACGATCTGAGAGATATGGCATATATCAAGTGGAAGACCAGTTCGTCATTATATATCTGGAACCACACATATACTCCCAATATCGTGTATAAGGGAATGCCGTATACACAGACGCACAACACGACGTACAGCGATTTTCTCTCAAGAGGCAATCTGGACTATAAAACAAATACGTTGACTTATAGTGGAAATGCGAAAGTCGGGAATGATTGTTCTACAGTTCCCGCTTTGGCTTGGAAGTTTAAGTTCCCATCTATCGGATATGCCAGTATCTATACCGGCAGTTATTTGTCATGTGCAAAGACCGGGGCCAATTCTACTTACAATTTAGTGAATGTGGGAACCTATACGATGGGAGATTATAATGATACTTCGGAATATGTGGCTGACCATGCTATGAGCACCCATTACAATAAACTGAAAAAAGGCGACTGTTGTTTGAAATACACTAGCGGGACAAAACATGTAATCTTCGTCGAAGGCGTCGGTTCGGGATGCGTATATATCACTGATCAGATCGGATGGGATGACGGAGAATACTTGTCGACTTGGCGCCACAACAAAAAAATGACTTGGAGTGACTTGGCGTCTGAAGGATATGTTCCCATAGGTTTTTCCTGAGGAGTTCTGATTCATGAACGTAGTAAGACGTATTTCTCTAATCTTATGCCTCTCTATTGCCATCATTTCAATAACGGGTTGCAATCGCTCTGATTCCGGAAAATCTGATCCATCCGTCTCGGTGTCTGCACAGGAGAAAACTGAGTTTTCACTGAATACGGATGGTCCGGTCTCATATTTCGGGAGTGTAGTGATCGATACACTGACTTCGGAAAATGCGAATAAGCAGACTGTATACGGAGGCTTGGTTACCGATACTGCCATTTGGATACTTGTCGGCAACGAACAAGGATTCTTCATGGAAGAATTCAGTTTGCAGGGAGACAGAAAGGATCGTTTCAAGCTCGACTGCGAAGCGGGGGCAATTCCATACTGTATGATGTTTGAGTATGAGAGTTCCATACTTATTGCGTTCAGTGATTATAACGAGTTAAAAGTTCTTTCGTTCGATCCTGATACGCATAGTACCGCCACGGTGATCGATCCAAAGATGGATGACGACATGCGCTTCGGTGAAGTCATTGCGCTTCGGGATAACGTCCTTTATGTTTCCATGTGGTCTACTTCCGGTGTTACCTCGTGCAGAGGATATGATCTTTCTGATGGAAGCCTGAAGATGAAACTTGATGACAATGCGCTGACAGAGTGTTTCTTTTGGAATGGGGAGCAAATGTATACTCTGGGCCAGCAACTCAGCCCTACGGAGTATGAACTCCTGTTTGTGGACAGTGAGATGAAACTGAAACAAGCGGGAACGATCGAACTGCCTGAATATCCGAAATGCCTGCGGAACATAGATGGTAAACAGTATCTTGAAAACGAAAGCGGTATTTGGATGCTTGAAGAATCCACAGGAAGTTGGAGACGGTTTGCAGACTGGAATCACGCAGAGGTCAGTCAAGTCGGAAAACAAGAATACACGATCTCAAAAGAAGGCAGCTCCATTTTTGTCTGGGATCGAAATGAAAGCAAGTCAGCTTTTCTCTTTCCTGAAGATGACCCGACCGAGGGAAAGATCGTGCTTAAGGTTGCAGGAAATATGATCACCTATAATGAAAAATATCAGTGGATCATGGAGACCTTCAACAAGAAAAGCGAAAAGTATGCGGTTGAACTTGTCGATTACGAATCTATTCTGGATCCGAATGGTTTTTTGGATCAGGAAGGATATGTTGACTATACTGCATACCAAAATGCTTTGGATGACCAGTTGTGGAAGGTGCTGATGAACGGTGACGGCCCGGACATTTTCATTCGGGACCAGTTTTACTCGGATAGCAGTGGCCGCATAGACACAAGATTCTTTGAGTACGGCGGACTCTTTATGGATCTGAAGCCGGCTTGTGAGAGCATGGGAACTGCCTGGAAGGATCAGTATCTGACTAATCTGACCGATGTGATGGAGAACGATGGCGCGCTCTACACAATTCCGTTGTTCTATAGGCTAAGATCTCTTGAAAAGGAGAAAGACTGCAATCTGGACCAGATGGCTACTTATGTCAGTTGGGCCGAGTACATGGATCAGCATGCAGACGGGAGAGCATTAAAGTGGACGACAGGATCGGATTATTTACGAAGTACTCTTTGCTACGATCTATCTTCGTTTATTGATGAAGAAAAACACGAAGCCCGCTTCGATACCCCGGAATTCCGTGCTCTGCTTCATCTGGCAAAAGAACATTGCTTGAGCAGTCAGGAGATCGAAAATGCCAGTGAAAGACAGTGCGTATTCGGCTCTTGGACTCTCTGTGCCGAATATACCGGAGAGATCATTTCCGGATCTTATGAGTCCAGGTCTTCAAGAGAACCCTATGGCTACCTCTCCGCTTCGGGCGCAGGAATGTGCTTCTGGCCGACAGAGAGTGTATCTGTTTCGACAAACTGTAAAGACGAAGAAGGCGCATGGGAATTTATCTGCTTCCTGCTTTCGGCAGACTGTCAGGAATACGATATGAGGAATCCGAATTACTCTCTGGGAGATTATCCTGTCCGATGGGATTCTTTGGAAGAGTTGTTCGAGTTTTTGGAGAACCCATTGGACCATGAAGATTTCTGGAAACGCAAAGCTGAAGGTGCTGATAATTGGTCTATTGATCAGCAGCCTGCGCTTACGGAAGAGGAAAAGAACGCCTTTTTGGAAACGATCCGTTCGGCACATATGGTTTTCTATCCAGATATAGAGATCATAGATATCGTCATGGAAGAGACTGCTCCCTGGTTTTCGGATCAGAAGAGCATGGATGAAGTGATAGATCTTATCAACAAGCGGGTTCAGCTGGTGTTGGACGAGCGCAGGACGTAAGATTCGGCATCGATAGAATAGAGGCTGTCTCAAGTTTGTAGCCTGGGACAGCCTTTTTTACCAAAACTTATCCAACAGACGAACAATAAAAGTTCGGGGAAAATCTTTCTTGAGAGGTTTGCAACAAAACGGAAAATCGTCTCGTCATATATGCAGAATGACCTTGCGATTGATCTCACAATTCTTAATGCAAAAACACTTAAATCGCGAAGTTGAAAAACTTTGAAAAAGAGAGGAAAAAGAAAATGAAAAAGAGAGTAGCCGCATTATTGATCGCATCCGTAATTATGTCTATGGCGGCAGGATGCACAGGAAAAAAGGATACTAAGAATTCTTCCAAGAAAAACAAGACGGGAGAAGATCCGGTCAGCGAGATTACACTGGATGTTCCCACGGTAAAGAGAGAGAACGGAAAGCAGGCGGTTTTCGAGCTGTCCGCGAAATCCGGAACAGAGATGACGGATGAAGAACTGAAAAAGGCTTATTCCGAATTCATCTTCGGACTGATGAAAGAATGCGCACAAGAAGCCAACGGAGAAAATGTTCTGATCTCTTCGGATTCCATTCTTCTTGCACTGGAGATGACCGCAGCCGGAGCTGACGGCGAGACACTTTCCCAGATGATGAATACGATGGTGCCGGGCGCAGGTAACGAAGCAGCTCTGCAGTTCGGTGAACAGCGCATGAATGCCTTGAAGAACGAATCGC
Organism: Clostridiales bacterium; assembly: GCA_017428545.1. Taxonomy (GTDB): domain Bacteria; phylum Bacillota; class Clostridia; order Saccharofermentanales; family Saccharofermentanaceae; genus Scatonaster. The sequence goes on along the minus strand of JAFRQR010000018.1, from coordinate 17,653 downwards.
TTCAGGTGGCAAATTCCGTCTGGCTCAACGAAGATAAGACCGAGAACATTTACGAAGACTATCTCGATTATGTACAAAAGCATTTCGACGCAGGTGTGTCGGTCCTTCCTTTTAATCAGAGCGGAGCCGATATGATCAATTCCTGGGTCGAGGCAAAAACGAAAGACAGGATCCATGATCTGATCAATAATCTGGACGGCCAAGGCCTGATGGTCCTTGTCAATGCCATCACGTTCGACGGCACATGGAAGACGGGATACGAAGATTACCAGGTCAATACAAATGTATTTACCAACGGCAAGGGAGACAGATCCACGCAGATGTTCCTTTCCTCGACCGAGTCCATGTATCTTTCTAACAGTGAGGCAAAAGGATTCCTGAAAGAATACGATGACGGAAAGTATGCCTTTATGACGATCCTCCCGAACGACGAGTCGATCGATATCAACGAGTTTATGGCAGACATGACAGCTGACGAGTACTGGGAATTCTGGGAGAGCATGGATGCTTCCGCTGATGTTTATACCATGATGCCGGAATTCAAAACGGAGTACAGCGTCACGCTCTCGAACATCCTGCAGGATATGGGCATGACAGATGCTTTTGACGCAGATAAAGCAGACTTCTCCAATATGGCAAACTCTTCTCCTTATATCTCCACTGTCATCCATAAGACCTTCATCGAAGTTGACAGAAACGGTACTAAGGCAGCGGCAGCTACGGCAGTCATGGTAGAAGATGCCTGCGTGGCAGAGCCTGAACCGGTCCGCGAAGTCTACTGCGACCGTCCGTATGCATACGCGATCGTAGATATGGAGACTGGCCTTCCGGTATTCCTCGGAACGGTGGAGAACGTATAAGACTTGCGGAATTGCTCCTTTTCCCGCCCGTTATACCATACCGCAAAGGTTGGAGTATAATAGGAGTGGGAAGGAGCAAAGATGCTATGCCGAGTTTCATGAAAGATGCCATCAAGAAGACCTTTGTGGAGCTTCTCGAGGAATTACCGATGTCTTCGATCACGGTCAAGATGATCGTCGAAAAGTGCGGGATCAACAGAAATTCTTTCTATTACTACTACCAGGATCTTCCGTCTCTGGTCGAGGAAATGATCAAGGACGATGCCGACAGTATCATTGCCAAATACGATACGATCGATTCGATCGAGACCGCACTTCGTGCGGCGGTCTCTTTCTGCGAGCAGAAGAAAAGGGCGATTCTGCATATCTATAATTCCGTTAGCCGAGATGTGTTTGAGATGTATCTTTGGAAGGTCTGTGACTATATCGTGACGACCTATGCAAAAACACTTTTCCACGACGTGAAGATCACGCCTTCCGATGCGGAGATCATCCTTCGCTTTTACCGATGCGAATGTTTCGGACTTGCGATCGAGTGGCTCAATCAGAAGATGGAGACCAACGTCGAAGAACACATCACCCGCTTCTGCCAGCTTTATAAGGGTATGGCGGAGGAGATGATCATGAGGGCAGCGCAGGATTCGTAAAAGCACTTTTTTGATTTTTTAGACAAATGATGCCTCGTGTCTGAATTTCAGACACGAGGCTTTTTTCTGTCCGTTTTGCCGGGAACGGACATGTTTTATCCTGTGTTCCAGATGATAAATGGAGGTGACACAAGATGAAGATGAGACGGATCGCGCCGATGCGCATCGCTAAGACCGGATATGTGGTCATGTCCCTGATCTTCTGTCTTTTAGGCATCGGTTTTATTCTTCATGCGGATATCGGTACGAAGCTTTTAGGCACGCTTCTCGGTATCGCGCTGATCGTTTTCGGCATCGTCAAGATCATCGGGTATTTCTCGAAGGATCTTTTCCGTCTGGCTTTCCAGTATGACCTGGAGTTCGGATCTGTACTCACGGTCTTAGGTATCGCGGTGCTGGTGCACCCGATCGCTGCCGTTTCTTTGCTTTTGGTGGCCATGGGCGTACTCATCATGGCGGATGCGTTTTTCAAACTCCGTATCGCAAAAGATGCGAAAGAATTCGGTATCCATGACTGGTGGTTCATTTTCGGAACGGCCATCGTGACAGGTATCTTCGGACTGCTTCTGATGTTCCGTCCGGGCTCTTCCGCCGAAGCTCTGACTACGCTTCTCGGTATTGCGCTGGTCCTGGAAGGAATACTGAATCTTGCGGTCGCCGTCTGTACGGTAAAGATCATCAAAAACCAGTACCCCGATCATATCGATCCGGAGCACGAAGGAATTCCTTGGAAGGGAGAAAGGAAATGAGGTTTTCTAAAACAGTAGTCAAATGCAGAGTGCCGATCCTGATCATTACGATCCTTCTTTTGATCCCGGCAGTCTTCGGCTACATCAACACACGAGTCAACTACGATATGCTCGATTACCTGCCGCAGAACATGGAGACGGTCATCGGACAGAAAGAGCTCCTCGATGAATTCGGGAAAGGTGCTTTTTCCTTCGTAGTCGTTGAAAACATGACACCGCCGGAGGTATCTGCCCTGAAGGCGAAGATCGAGCAGGTCGATCACGTTGAGTCGGTCATCTGGTACGACTCCATCTTCGATCTTTCAGTCCCGATGGAAATGCTTCCGAAAAAACTGTACGATGCATTTAACACTGACCACTCGACCATCATGGCGGTATTCTTCGACACATCGACATCCGCCGATGAGACGATGCAGGCGATCGCTGAGATCAGGAAGATCGCCGATAAGGAGTGCTTCGTCTCCGGCATGAGCGCACTGGTCACGGACCTTAAGGACCTATGCGAGAGAGAAGAACCGATCTATGTAGCAATCGCGGTCGTACTGGCGCTTTTCGCGATGATGCTTCTTCTGGACAGTTTTCTGGCGCCGATCGTATTCCTGCTTTCGATCGGCATGATGATCCTTCTGAATCTCGGCTCGAACTATTTCTTCGGCGAGATCTCCTATATTACAAAAGCACTTTCCGCCGTCCTTCAGCTGGCGGTCACCATGGACTATTCCATCTTCCTGTGGCACAGCTACAATGAGCAGCGCGAAAACTACCCGGATAATAAGGACGCGATGACGGTGGCGATCCGCGAGACCCTGAGCAGTGTTATCGGAAGTTCCGTAACCACGGTCGCCGGTTTTATCGCACTTTGCTTCATGAGTTTTACCATGGGCCGCGACCTCGGACTCGTCATGGCGAAGGGCGTTATCCTCGGCGTGATCGGATGCGTAACGGTGCTGCCGTCCCTGATCCTGGTACTGGATAAGCCGCTTCAAAAGAGCCGTCACAGATCGCTCATCCCGAGCGGCGGCAAGATCTCCAAGGGCATCGTCAAGATCTTTCCGGTGTTCCTTCTGATTTTCGCGATCCTTGTCGTTCCGTCCTTCTACTGTTATAAGAAAGCCGGAAACGAAGTCTACTACGACATCTCCGAATCGATCCCGCAGGATATGCCGAACGTTGTGGCAAATAAGAAACTGCAGAATGATTTTTCCATGGCGACACAGCACATGATCCTTTCCGATTCCACCCTCGATCCGAATGTGACGAGGCAGATGGTCGCCGAGATGGAGAAGGTCGATGGTGTCAACTATGTGCTGTCACTCGAATCCCTGATCGGCGCGGATGTCCCGCAGGAGATCCTCCCGAAAGAGATCAAAGGCGCCCTCAAGGGCGAAAAGTGGGAGCTGATGCTCGTCAACTCGCAGTACGGTATCGCCACGGATGAAGTCAATGCACAGATCGACTCGCTGAATACGATCCTGAAAAAGTATGATCCGAAGGGACTTCTCATCGGTGAAGGACCCTGCACGAAAGACCTGATCGAAACGACCGACAGAGACTTCCGTATCGTTACGATCGTGTCGGTGCTGCTGGTATTCCTGATCATAGCGATCGTTACAAGAAGCCTGTCGCTGCCGTTCATCCTGATCTCGGTCATTGAACTTGCGATCTTCATTAACCTCGGTATCCCGCACCTGACGGGAGCCAGCATGCCGTTCGTCGGACCGATCTTCATCAGTACGATCCAGCTCGGCGCGACCGTCGACTACGCGATATTGATGACGACGAGATATAAAGAAGAGCGCATGCGAGGCCTTGCCAGAAAAGAAGCGGTATGGACAGCGCTTCGCACATCGATCCCGTCCATCCTCGTCTCCGGCACCGGACTTTTCGCAGCGACCATCGGCGTGGCGGTCTACTCGGATGTCGACATGATCAGTTCCATGTGCATCCTCCTTGCAAGAGGCGCCGTGGTCAGCATGATCCTGGTCATCTTCGTTCTCCCGGCGATGCTGATGTGCTTTGACAAAGTGATCCGCAAAACGACAGCCGGCATGAAAAACTGTGATAATGATTCTTCTTCTGAAACAAGAAAGGAGCTGTATGTATGAATACGATGAACTCTATGGTAAATAAGACACTGGCGCTGGTCCTGGGCGTGGGCCTTCTGAGCGCGGGAGCAGGTGCTGCGGGATATGCCGCGTTCTCTTCCCATACTGCAAAAGCACCTTCCGTGCAGCCGCAGAATGTAAGCGAAGTTTCTCTTGGAGAGACCTCGGGATACGATCCTTCCGGCGAGCTCCTTTCTTACATGAATACAACGAGCGTCATGCCTTCGACGGATGCCGCTTTTAAAGAGGAAACGGTATATGTCATTGCCGGAAATGACGGTTCGGTCCAAAAGATCATCGTCAGTGACTGGATCAGAAATTCGGCAGGAAAAACGGGCATCGAGGATGTCAGTGAACTTGATGACATCACGATCCTCAAAGAAGGCGAGAGCTTTTCGATGGGCGGGGACAACACCCGCGTGTGGGACACCACAAACGACGATATCTACTATCAGGGCAACATCAGCAAGGAACTTCCGGTCGACATGAAGGTGTCGTATTTCCTGGACGGAAACCCGATCACGCCTTCGGAACTGCTCGGCAAGAGCGGGCGAGTTACGATCCGCTATGAGTACACCAACAACTCTTACGTCATGAAAGAGATCGACGGCAAAGAGGAAAAGATCTACGTGCCGTTTACCATGCTGACGGGCCTGCTTCTTGAAAACAGTACCTTTAAGAACATCAGCGTTTCCAACGGTAAGATCGTCAATGACGGCAGCCGCACGGTCGTAGTCGGATTCGCCTTCCCGGGCCTTTCCGAAGACCTCGGCATCAGCGAGGACAAACTGACGATTCCGGACTATGTGGAGATCTCTGCCGACTGCGAAAACTTCAGCCTCGGCATGACCGTGACGATCGCTTCCACGGAGATCTTAAGCCAGCTGGATTCCGAGAATATCAAGCTGAATTCCGACATCGACCTGAATGAATCGATGCAGGAACTGACCGATGCGATGGATCAGCTCGTCGATGGTTCTTCGAAACTGTATGACGGACTGGAAACGCTTCTTACGAAGTCGCAGGAACTGGTGGATGGTGTCGATCAGCTGGCCGAAGGTGCCGTGAAACTGAAGGATGGCGCAGCTGCAGTCGATGACGGTGTCGGCAGACTGGAAAAAGGCACCTCGGATCTTTATGACGGCATGAGCCAGCTGGATTCGCATTCGTCTGAGCTGAACGACGGGGCAAAGAAAGTATTCGAATCTCTCCTTGCCACGGCACAGGAGCAGCTCGAGGCGTCGGGTCTTTCCGTTTCGAAGATGACGGTCGATAACTACGCAGACGTTCTTAACGGAGTGATCAAGTCGCTCGACGATTCGGCCGTATATCAGCAGGCACTCGATTCGGTCACATCCGCTGTCGAAGGTAAGCGCGATTACATCCGTGATCAGGTAACTGCCGCAGTGAAAACCGAAGTCGAAAGTGAGGTAACTTCCGCGGTAAAAGCAAGCGTTTCCGAAAAGGTCACTGCTGCCGTTCGTGTACAGGTCAGCGATGCGGTTACCGCTTCCGTTCGTGAAAACGTGGCGGCCCAGGTGATCCAGCAGGCAACGGGCATGACAAAAGACCAGTACGACAGCGCAGTTGCTGCAGGTCAGATCGACGCGGCTACGCAGCAGCAGATCAGCAGTGCGATCGATCAGCAGATGGCTTCTGACACCGTGAAAGAAACGATCAGCCAGAACACGGACACACAGATGGGTTCGTCTCAGGTAATGGGACAGATCAATGCAGCGGTCGATCAGCAGATGGCATCTTCTGATGTGCAGACAGTCATCAAGCAGAAGGTCGATGAGACCATGGCTTCTTCCGATATAAAAGCACTGATCGACCAGAACACGGATGCCCAGGTCGAAAAGGCGATCTCCGAGACCATGGCGGGCGATGAGGTGCAGGCAAAGCTGAAAGCAGCTTCTGCCGGCGCGCAGAAAGTGATCGAACTGAAGGCAAGCCTCGACGGATACAATGCTTTTTATCTCGGCCTTCTGGACTATACCGACGGCGTCCATAAAGTAATGACCGGTGTCGGCGATCTTAAGAACGGAACGAAGGATCTGAAGAAAGGTACTTCCCAGCTTTCTTCCGGTATGTCCCAGCTGTGCGACGGTATCCTGACGATGAAGGACGGACTTCCGGCACTGACAGATGGTGTCACTTCGCTTCGCGACGGTTCGATGCAGCTTTCGGACGGCTTGAAGGAATTTAACGAAAAGGGTATCCAGAAACTTGTAGAACTGGTCGACGGCGACCTTGCAGGACTTCTTTCCCGCATCCGCGTTCTTACGGAAGTTGCGAAGGAGTACAAGAACTACTCCGGTATCGCCGACGGCATGGACGGCACCGTAAAGTTTATCTACAAGACCGAAGAGATCGAGGGATAACAGCGCAAGCTGATTTCCCGATATTGAAGCAAAAGACTGCCTTGTGGAAAATCCACAGGGCAGTCTTTTTTGTTTCCGAAAAAGATACATTTCTACTCATATAAAATATTGCTTCAACAATTGATAGCTTGTTCAATGAAAGATGCACAATTTGCAGAAATGGAGGTGTTCGTATGGACAAGCTTATATATGAGTTGCTTTCCCGCAAAAGTCAATTGGAAACGGCGATGAAGACGGCGCAAAAACAGATTTTAGAAGCGCCGGAGGGAAGATTGCGGATCGATAACAGTAAAGGTACGCCACGCTATTATCAGGTGAGCAAGAAATACTCAAACGGACGGTTTATTCCCGAGAAGGAAAAGGAAACAGTGAAAAATCTCGCTCAAAAAGATTATGCGAGGCATTTTATGGTGCTTGCGCAAAGCGAGATCAATCAGATAAACAGTTATTTCAGAGCTATCGATAAATACAATGCCGACTTCTCATATTTGGATCTGAAAGATATGAGGAAAAACCTGGTATCGCCATTGTTGCTTGATAGTAAAACTTATGCGGAGAAGTGGTCTTCGCTTCCTTTTGACAAGAATCCCTACTTCGAAGATGGTCTGATTTATCCGACAAAAAGAGGGGAACTGGTTCGATCGAAAACTGAGGTATTCATAGCCAACACCTACTATGAATTAGGGATCCCTTACCGATACGAATGTGCTCTTCGACTGAAAAACGGAGCTCTCCGCTATCCGGATTTTACGATTCTGGATCAATTCCGCCATCAGGTGGTTTATCACGAACACCTTGGACTGCTTGAAGATACAGAGTATTGCAGGGCGGCGATGAAAAAGATCAATGAATACGGCAAAAGCGGAATCTTTGTCGGAAAAAACCTTATTTTGACATTTGAATCCGACCATCAACCGTTCGATCCTGAACTGTTTCGACAAACAGCCACAGTGTTATTCAATGTCGCAGCGCGAGATGCGGAAGTAAGAGAGAAGAAGAATATGTTGTGACACGAAACCTAGGTGAAGATACGACTAATCATTGATAGTTAAGATATTAGTCGTACGAGAACATCACAATATTACGACTAGAAAAGCACTTTTGTCCGATTAGTCGTAAAGTAAATATATCTGTGTACGACTAAAAAGATGATAGATGCAGATTAGTCGTATGAATGGTGCTTTTGCATACGACTAAAAATTCGATTAGAGAAGATTAGTCGCATAACAAAAAAGACCTGCCCGAGGCGGATGCTTCTGGCAGGTCGTTTTCTCATTTGGCGCTCCGAGCAGGAATCGAACCCGCATTGGCAGTACCGGAAACTGCAGTCCTATCCGTTGAACGATCGAAGCATCTTGTTTCCCGAAGACCGGGAAATGAACAGAAGTAATTATAGCGTTTCGGGGGATGGATTTCAACTGAAGGAGGGAAAACGGACGAGGACGTTCCCTCGGGAAAAGCACTGTGGAGCGAGGTGTTTTCTGTTGTATAATGGGGCTGTCAGAAAGAACTGCGGAAGCGATTTCCGCATCGCTAATTGCGGCGGCCCAAGATAAGGAGGTGCAGCCGATGAGAATGAAAAAACTGATCGCTATAGTACTTGCCGCGACACTTCTTTGGTGTATTCCGGCAGGATGTTCGAAAAAAACAGACAGCTCTTCCGGAAAAGAGATCTCCGATATCAAAACCAAAGAAAGAGAGAACGGAAACGAAGCCGTCTTTGAGCTTGCGCAGGCAAAGGATGGAAAGGAATCTCTGGATACGGATGCGATGAACGATGCCTATCTGGAGTTCGTTTTCGGAATGATGAATAAATGCGCTTCGGGTGCCGGTAAAGAAAATGTTCTGATATCCCCGGATTCAGTGTTCTTTACGATGATGATGGCATCTGCCGGCGCCAATGGCGAAACGCTTGACCAGATGACGGAAACAATGGTGCCGGGTGCGGAACCTTCGGAGGCATTGCTTTATGCGTCTAACCGCATGTACGAGATGTCGGATGATACGCTGGGTATCGCCAATTCCGCGTGGCTCAATGAAAAGATCAGCGACTATGTATATGAGGATTACCTGAACTACGTCAGCGAGCATTTTGATGCCGAAGTGCAGCCGATCGCTTTTGACAGTAACGGTGTCAATAAGATCAACAGCTGGGTCTCTCAGATGACCGACGGGATGATCAACAAAGTGATCGACAACCTCGGTTCCGGTGACGCGATGGTTCTGGCAAATACGATCACCTTTGATGCCAGATGGAAAGATCCGTATGACGAGTATGAACGGAGCTCGCAAGAATTCCGTGACGGAAACGGAGAAAAGAAGAGCGTGAAATTTCTCCACGATACGGAGCATGTTTATTTCAATAACGGAAAAGCGGAGGGGTTCTTGAAACCTTATGCGGAAGGCAACTATGCGTTTATGACGATCCTTCCCCATGCGAAAGGTGTGGACATCAATCAGTTTATGTCGGAGATGACGGCAGATGATTACCGGGCCTACTGGAACAGCATGGATACGTCAAAAGTGATCCGTGCATACATGCCACAGTTTAATTCGGAATTCTCTGTCGAGATGAAGGACATCCTCTCGGAAATGGGTATGGAAGATGCTTTTTCCGGAAAAGCGGATTTTTCGAACATGACATCCGAATCGGTATTCATCGGAAGCGTTCTTCATAAGACGTTTATAAAAGTAACACCGGAAGGCACGCAGGCCGCGGCGGCAACTACCGAAATCATGACGATGGGACTTGGTCCTGAAGATGAGATCTGGATCGTATGCGACCGTCCGTTTGCCTACGCGATCGTGGATACGAGGACCGGGCTTCCGGTATTCCTGGGAACCGTCGAAACGGTAGAGCAGGATTGATCCTACTTTTTCTTCAGGATCTCTTCGCTGTCGAGCATGATGGTGAAAGGACCCTGGTTTTCGATCGAGACTGCCATATCTGCACCGAAGATCCCGGTCTGTACGATCGGGATCTGCTTTTTGCAGGAACTGATGATGTATTCATAAAGGTCATTTGCAAGATCGGCAGAACCCGCGTTTATAAACGACGGACGGTTGCCGTGGTGGCAGTCGGCATAAAGCGTGAACTGGGAAATAAGAAGCAGGCTTCCGCCGACATCGGCAAGGCTTAAGTTGGTCTTTCCGTTTTCGTCGCGGAAGATCCGAAGGCCGAGGAGTTTTTTGACCATGCCGTCGGCGATCTCTTTCGTATCGGTATTACAGACCCCGATAAAAACGAGGAATCCGTGGTCGATCGAACCGACGGTTTTACCGTCGACGTCCACTTTTGCCGAGGTCACGCGCTGGATCAAAAATCGCATAGAAAAGTACTCCTTTTTGACCGAATTGTTATGTAGACAGCATATCAAAATGTGTTATAATTGCAAAGAGCCGTTGAAAAAGGCTGACGGGCTTCTCAAGATTTTTCGCGAGGAGCTCTTTTTATTTGGTAAAAGAGGAAGACGAATAAGCCTCGTCTTTCTGAAAAAGGGGCGTGAGTTGTATGTTTAAAGAAGGCTTTAGCAATGAAAAGTATGTACAGATGCAGTCGCAGAAGATCCGTGACCGAATCGGTAAATTCGGCGGAAAACTCTATCTGGAATTCGGCGGCAAGCTCTTCGATGACTACCACGCTTCCCGTGTTCTTCCGGGTTTTGAGCCGGACAGTAAAGTAAAGATGCTCTTAGAGCTCAAAGACGAAGCCGAGATCGTTATCGCGATCAACGCAGACGCCATCGAGAAGAATAAAAGAAGAGGAGACCTCGGCATCACATACGACCAGGAAGTGCTCCGCCTGATCGATGCTTTTACCGAGATCGGACTCTACGTAGGATCTGTTACGATCACCCAGTATACGAACCAGCCTCTGGCCGAGCAGTTTGCTAAGAGACTTCATCAGCTCGGCATCAAAGTCTATAAGCAGTACCCGATCGCGGGCTATCCGATGAACGTCCCGCTGATCGTAAGTGACGAAGGATACGGCAAGAACGAATATATCGAGACGACACGTTCCCTCGTAGTCGTTACGGCTCCGGGCCCGGGTTCCGGAAAGATGGCGACCTGCCTTTCTCAGCTTTATCACGAAAATATCCGCGGCATCAAGGCCGGCTATGCGAAGTTCGAGACTTTCCCGATCTGGAGCCTGCCGCTGACGCATCCTGTCAATATCGCTTACGAAGCAGCGACCGCTGATCTGGCAGATGTCAACATGATCGACCCGTTCCACCTCGAGGCATACGGCGAGACCACGGTCAATTACAACCGCGACGTAGAGATCTTCCCGGTCGTTAACGCGATCTTCGAAAAGATCTACGGCGAGTCCCCGTACAAGAGCCCGACGGATATGGGCGTTAACATGGCGGGATTCGCCATCGTGGATGACGAGGCCTGCAGAGAAGCAAGTAAGCAGGAGATCATCAGAAGATACTTCCAGGCCAAGTGTATGGTCCGTCAGGGCCTGTCTGAGGGACAGGATGTTTCTAAGATCGAGCTTCTGATGAATAAGTCCGGCATCGAGATCAATGACCGCCGTGTCGTTTCCGCAGCGCTCGTCCGCGCGGAGTCCACACACGGTCCGGCTGTCGCCCTCGAGCTTCCGGACGGACAGATCGTTACCGGTAAGAATTCCGAATTCCTCGGCGCTTCGGCAGCTGTTCTTCTCAATGCACTGAAAGTCCTCGGCGGCATCCAGCACGAGATCCCATTGATCTCACCTAACGTTATCGGACCGATCCAGGATCTGAAGGTCAACCATATGGGCAACCATAACCCGAGATTGCATACGGATGAAGTACTGATCGCGCTCGCCATGAGTGCTGCGACGAACCCGGTCGCCGAGCTTGCGATGCAGCAGATCAATAATCTCCGCCACAGTGACGCGCACTCCACCACGATCCTTTCCGGCGTAGACGAGGGCGTATTCAGAAAACTCGGCATCAACATCACCTGTGAGCCGGAATACGCAAAGAAGAAACTCTATAACAAGTAATCGGAGAAGTAGGAATGACGGTCTGCAAGTACTGTAAAAACGAGAATCCGGAAGGCGTCACGTTCTGCAAGAACTGCGGTAACACTTTGGAAAAAGAACTTCCGAAGAGCGGCCCTTCGCAGGATCCTTCTGTGATCTCTGAATCTGCGTCTGCTTCTGCACCGGTCATCCCGATGCCGGTCCCGGTCGAAAAGCCGTATACCGAGGAGCCTTCTTATCCGGGAACTCCTACTCCGCCCCAAACACCCGGGCAGGTCCCGTATGTGGCGGCAGAGGGCCCGAATTCCCGCCGTGCCGAGACGCCGAACACGATTCCTTTCAACGATAAAGACAGAAAAGAATATGAGGAAAAACTAAGAAATCCCTATAAGACGGACCTGGAGAACACGTGTGTCCTGGCCCTGATCTTCGGATTCATTTCCCTGGTCTTCAATCCGCTCTGCGTGATCAGCCTTGTCGCGATCACCCTCGGTATTATCGGTCACGTCAACAACGGATCGAAAAAGAGCCTGGCCAAACTCGGCTGGATCTTAGGCGTGATCTCACTTGCCATCCAGCTGATCTTCTTTTTGGCGATCGGATTTTTGTTCTTAGGCGTGATCAGTTTCCTCAGATACCTTTTCTGAAAAGTGCTTTTACAAAAGGTCTTTCCAGGAAGAAGCGGCTACGGTCGCTTCTTTTTGCATATCCGGCCAGTCGGCCTCGGAAAGTTCGTCGAAGATGGCCACGGTCTGAAAACCTCCTGCTTTAGCGCCTCTTACGGCGGCAAGGATGTCCTCGAAAACGACGCATTCGGCCGGATCGACGCAAAGACGCGAAGCGGCGAGAAGATAGATGTCCGGGAAACCTTTTCCGCGGGACACTTCGTTATTCATCGTGATGTTCTGAAAAAAATGGCGAAGTCCGTTCGTATCGATGACGACGTCGATATTCTTTTTCGGTTCCATGGATGTCGCTATGGCCATCGGAACATGGTGCTCGTGAAGAAAAGTGAGGTACTCCTTGGCATAGGGCTTCATCGGGATCTTGGTCCGGTAATATTCTTCGGACAAGTCGAACCAGGCATCGATGACCTGCTCGGGAGTCTCGGAAAGGCCGTATCTGTCGATGGTGTAGCGGGCGCCCTCGTCCCAGCCCATGCACTTGATGGCATCGGTATAGTCCGGTGTGACGATGTGTCCGCGGGAAGCGAGAAAATCGGCATCGATCTTTCTCCAGCACCACATCGAGTCAAGAAGAGTCCCGTCCAGATCGAAAATCGCGGCTTTTGGTAAAAACATAAAAACTCCCGAAAAATACTGCAAAAATGCCAAATATCAAATTCTCTGAATTTACTATTTGTGAGAAAGATTATACCATTACGAATGAAGTTTATTTCAATTTTCAAACAAAATACGGAAAAATACTGCAAACAGCAGTATTTTCGTGCATAATGTATCTGCGTATATAAAACGGGAGAGGGTAGGGTATGACGCAAGATAACGAGTATAAAGAAGTCTTTCCGGAAGATGCGACTTTTGTCGATAAATATGTGGCCTCAAGTCTGTATCCCGAGGAAGAACAGCGGCATGTTGCTTTAAGGATCGTTTTGTATGTATTGTCATTTCTGGTTTTTGCCGTTCTTAATCCTCTCGTAGTTACCGTTCCTGCTTTTGAATTTCTGATGCCGGTACGAGGCATCTTTACGATCGTCCAGCTCATGCTTTCCATATTGATCGTGCAGTCCCTGAACACGAAGGGTTTTATTGCCGTACTGGTCATGACCTTCCTTCAGATCATTGCATCGATCGTAATACTTGTGCGCTTTTCGGACAGCTTCGCATTAAACGGGCTTACCACGACGATCCTGAGTCTGATCATCGTAGGCATCATCCTCGCATATAACCGCCGTGTGAAGCAGGAGATCGAGCGCGTGGCCGCAAAAACAGAAGAACTGGAGCAGGCCAACAGCGACTTGAAAAAACGTGAAGAAGAAACGAAGAGACAGAATAATCTTCTTTCCGAATATAACCGCGCCATGAAGGAAAACGAAGAGCGCCTTTACCAGATGAATCATTTTGACACGGTCACCGGACTTCCGAACCGTATCAAGATCACGGACAGAATGGATCTTCTGATCAGTCTTCTTTCCAACAAGAATATGCCGTTTGCCCTGATCTATGTCGATCTGGATAACTTTAAGACCATTAACGATTCGATGGGCCATAAGGTCGGCGACATGATCCTTCAGGCGGCTGCAACGCGTCTTACTTCCAGTATCGATTCCGAGGATATGATCGGCCGCTGGGGCGGAGACGAATTCGCGATCATCGTGCAGCGCCAGTTCACGGACGAAGAGATGCTCAATTATGTCGAGAGCCTCAGAGATACTTTTACAAAACCGTTTACCATCGAAGATTCCGAATACACGGTTACCGCGAGTTTCGGTGTATCTTTCTTCCCGCAGGACGGCACGACTTCCGCAGACCTCATCAAGTGTGCGGAGACCGCCATGTATAAGGCCAAGGAATACGGCAAGAACATGGTGCAGTTCTACAGAAAAGAAATGAAGGACGACATCATGCGCAAGATCAAGTATGAGAGCCGTCTTCTCAATGCGATCAAGAATAGGGAACTGTATCTTTGTTTCCAGCCGCAGTACGACATGAAGGAAAGAAAACTCCGCGGATTTGAGGCACTCTGCCGCTGGAATTCCGAAAAGTTCGGCGAAGTTCCGCCGACGGAATTCATCCCGGTCGCCGAGTCCGTAGGCTTTATCGTCCCCTTAGGCGAGTGGGTACTCGAGTCCGCATGCCTTGCGATGAACCGCATCAAGGAAGCCACCGGCTGGAACGGAGTGATGTCCGTAAATATCTCTGCCGTGCAGCTGATGAGTCCGATGTTCATGCAGTCCGTGCACCGTATCATCAAAAAGACCGGCATCGATCCGAAGAACCTCGAATTCGAAGTGACGGAGTCGGTCATGGTTTCCAATGTTGATTATGCGGTAAAAGTACTCCAGGAAGTTTCCGATATGGGTATCACCGTCGCGCTCGACGACTTCGGTACCGGCTATTCTTCGCTGAATTATCTGCGCCAGCTCCCGATCCACGTTCTGAAGATCGATAAGTCTTTCGTGGATGACCTGCCGATCAAAAACACCCAGCGCCTCATGGTCGGATCCATCATCGGTCTTGTACACCAGATGAAGATCCGTGTTATCGCCGAGGGCGTTGATGACAGAAGACAGCTCGATATTCTGACCAAATACCAGTGCGATTACGTACAGGGCAACATCTGGGGCCGCCCTGTCATGGAGCAGGAGGTCGAGGCGCTTTTCGCGACGAAACCCGTGTAAGGTCATAGGAGTTTATGTTTTCTTCCGCTTTTTTGCCTTTCTTTGGCAAAAGCACTTCTTAACCGTTTCTTTTCTTAATTTATGGGTGTATGCTAGTCCCGTTAAATGATTTTATGCTGTGATATCCTGCGTAAGAGTATCACGGCATTTTTAACCGGAGGTTTTCGAAATGGCTATGAAACTGGCATTTTCCACACTGGCATGCCCCGAGTGGTCTTGGAAGGACATCTATCCGATGGCCCATGACCTTGGCTACGCAGGCATTGAGATCAGAGGACTTGGTGAAGAGATCACCGCGTCCCATGCAAAGCCGTTCCTTCCGTCGGAAGTGGACCGCACCATGGAAAACCTTAGAAAGCTCGGTTTGGAGATTCCATGCTTCTCCTCTAACTGCGTACTGGCTTACGAAGACGGCGCCAAGATCGCGCCGACCGAGATCGGTGAATATGTAGCGCTTGCAAATAAGTGCGGCGCTTCTTATGTACGTATCCTCGCGGATGCCCATCCGGCACCGGAAGGCGAAGTCGACGATGAGAAAATCATTGCGGCGCTTAAGGATCTGGCTCCGCTGTGCGAAGGCAAGAACGTTACTCTCCTTGTTGAGACCAACGGTGTCTATGCAGATACTGCACGTTTGAGAAAGCTCATCGATGCAGTGGATTCTCCTTATGTAAAAGTACTGTGGGACGTGCATCACCCGTTCCGTTATTTCGGCGAGTCCGTCGAGACGACATGGGCAAACGTCGGTGAGTATGTCTGCTACATCCACGTAAAAGATTCTATTAAAGAAGCTGACGGCAGCGTGGCTTACCGTCTGCCGGGCCACGGCGATCTTCCGCTGGAGGCGCTTTTCGAGCTGCTGGATAAAAACGGCTACGATGGATTCGTTTCCCTCGAGTGGGTAAAGCGCTGGGCAAGAGAGATCGAGAGCGCAGCGATCGTATTCCCGCAGTTCATCAACTTCGTACGCGCCTGGGAGAAGAACAAGGGCAGCAAGAAGATGATCGAGCCCTCTAAGAAAGAGAGCAAGCCGGAAGTCCGTCCGGAACCGCCGATCGAGGTCGTTCCGTCCAACATCAAGTACGTCGAAAAAGGCAAGGGCCAGAGAATGTTCGAGAAGGACGTGCTCGTCGAGATGACCTTCGGTCAGATGCTCGATAAGGTTGCGACCGAGTTCCCGGACCAGACCGCTTTTGCTTACACAATGCGTGACTACACAAGAACATACAGCGAGTTCAGAGATGATGTTGACCGCGTTTCCAAGATGCTCATGGCTATGGGCGTTAAGAAGGATTCCCACGTAGCTCTCTGGGCCACCAACCGTCCGCAGTGGTTCCTGACTTTCTGGGCCTGCGTCCGTATCGGTGCTGTACTTGTTACCGTAAATACTGCTTATAAGATCCACGAGATCGAGTACCTGCTGCGCCAGTCCGATTCCGACACGCTCGTCATGATGGACGGCTACAAGGACATCAACTACGTCGATATCGTCAACGAGATCTGCCCTGAACTTGCGAAATCCAAGCCGGGCGAGATGGTCTCCGAGAGACTTCCGTACTTAAAGAACGTCATCACGATCGACAACCGTTACGACGGCTGCTTCTTCTGGGACGATGAGTTCGAGACGGCAGACGGCAAGGTAAGCGATGCGGACCTTCGCGCCATGATCGATGCAACTCAGCCGGACGAAGTCTGCAACATGCAGTACACTTCCGGTACGACAGGTTTCCCGAAGGGCGTTATGCTCACTCACAGAAACGTTCTCAACAACGGTAAGTGCATCGGTGACTGCATGAACCTCTCCACCGAGGACAGACTCCTGATCCAGGTGCCGATGTTCCACTGCTTCGGTATGGTACTTGCGATGACCGCTTCCGTAACCCACGGTGTTACGATGGTTCCGCTCGATTACTTCTCTCCGCGAAAAGTACTCGCTTCCATCACGGCTCGTCGTGTTACAGCGATGCATGGTGTTCCGACGATGTTTATCGCGCTTTTGGAAAATCCTGACTTCGAAAAGACAGACTTCTCTTACATGAGAACAGGTATCATGGCAGGTTCTCCGTGTCCGATCCCGGTCATGGAAGACGTTGTGAATAAGATGAACATGAAAGAGATCACGATCGTTTACGGTCAGACAGAGGCTGCTCCGGGCTGCACCCAGAGCCATGTCGATGATTCCATCGAAGTCCGTGTCCAGACCGTCGGTAAAGAACTTCCGGGTGTTGAGTGCCGTATCGTTGATCCGGCCACAAACGAAGTTCTGCCGGATAACGTGGATGGTGAGTTCTGCGCACGTGGTTACAACATCATGAAGGGTTACTACAAGATGCCTGAAGCAACTAAGGCCGCGATCGATGAGGACGGCTGGCTGCATACCGGTGACCTCGCCCGAAGAACACCGGAAGGCTACTACAAGATCACCGGCCGTATCAAGGATATGATCATCAGAGGCGGAGAGAACATCTATCCTAAGGAGATCGAGGACTTCCTGTATACACATGAGAAGATTCAGGACGTACAGGTTATCGGTGTACCTGATGCTGACTACGGTGAGGAAATCATGGCATGCGTT
>JAFRQR010000017.1 GCA_017428545.1 Clostridiales bacterium | reverse complement strand
TAGATAAATATATAGACTATTACAACAACAGAAGAATTCAAGCCAAAACAAGATGGATGCCTCCTGCTGTTTACAGGAAGACATCCATCTGTTAAAACAAATTCATTAATCTATGTGTCCAGTTTCCTGGGTACATATCAATCGGGAGACGCCCTTTTTATTCAAATTCCTAAAAGATCAGCCGAGATGGATCTTCGCTTCCGGATAGATGCTCTTGATCTTGTTCTTCTCTTTCGTAACAAGACCCATCGCAAATGTCAAAGGACCGACACGTCCGAGGAACATGACCGGGATGATGGCAAGCTGACCCAAGGTGGAGAACTGCGGAGTTGCTGCCGAAGAAAGACCGACTGTACCAAAGGCAGACGCCGATTCAAACATCAGATCAAGGAAAGTAAACTTTCCGTCCGCGATAAGCTCGCGCTCCGTAACGGAAAGCACACACGTGAGAAGCAAAAGCAGCGAGAACCCGAGAACAAAGATCGTAATCGCACGCTGTACCGTTGATCTGGATACACGATGGTTCATAATGACGATCTCATTTTTTCCGGTCATATCGCATTTTACCGTGCTGATCAAAAGCGCAAATGCCTGAACTTTGATACCACCACCGGTAGATCCGGCACCGGCACCGATAAACATCATGATAATGCAAAGGACTTTTGTGCAGTCACGCATGGCAAGAAGGTCAATGGAATTCATACCTGCGGTACGAAGTGACATGGACTGGAACATCGACGCACTGAGTTTTTCAGCCCACGGCAGATTTCCGATCGTAAGCCCGCTGTCATTTCCAAGTTCCATAAGGAGGATCAGAAGCGTACCGAGTACCAGAAGTCCGACAGTCATGAAAAATGCCAGGCGCGTATGGAAATTGACGTGGATATTCGTTCTTTCCTTTTTATCGTGGTGGATAAGCGTTCTGGTCTTTCTGACCACATACTCGATCAGATCCTTCCAGACATGGAATCCGAGGCCACCCGAAAAGATCAGGAATGTCGCTGTCAGCATCACGACCACATTGCCATTATACGCGGTAAAACTGCAATACGGTCCGGAAGCTGTATCGCCGAATATGTCAAATCCGGCATTACAGAAAGCGGAAACTGATGAAAACAAGCCTTTAAACATACCGCCTGCATATCCGTATTCCGGAACAAACTGTGTTGAAAACATAATAAACCCGATGAACTCGAATCCGAAGGTCATCAGAAAGATCGTCTTTAGAAGGCCTTTGAGTTCAGAAAAGGAAAAGCTGCCGGTATTTTCCTGTGCAAGAACTCGGGTTCTAACAGTAACTCTTCTTCGGAATATAGTAACGGCAAACGAATAGATCGTAACAAGCCCGAGTCCGCCGACCTGGATAAGCACCAGGAGAATACAGCGGCCGAGCGTATTGAACGTCGTAGCCGTATCACGGACAACGAGACCCGTCACGCAAGTGGCCGATACGGTAGTAAAAAGAGAGTCAAAAAAGCCGATACTCTCACCGGAATTTGTAACAAACGGAAGCATCAGAAGCAATGTTCCGACGGCCATGATTAAAAGGAAACTGGCAACGATCACTCGAGCCGGACGTTCGAGCATCCATTCAACGATTACTTTGGTCTTACTTCTTCTGACCAGCATTTAATGCACCATCGCTTTCCAGATCGCTTCAATATCCTTGCGGTCACATACCATCATGATCTGGTCTCCTGCATGCATGACCGTGCTACCGACAGGGGTAATGGTACCTCCGTCCTGACCGGCCATAACAACGACACGGGACCCGTGAATAAACTTATAATCGATCATGGACTTTCCACAGGCATCCGACTTGTCGGAAAGGGTAAACTCAATAAGAACATGGTTGGAGTTCTTGATGCGGTGAACGATCCGAAGTCCCTCAAAATCGATCTCCTGTTCGATCATACTGGCAAGGATCTGCGTGCCGGAAAAAGCTCGGTCAATACCGAAATGCTCCATGATATAACGGTTTTTCGGATTATTGACTCTTGCGATGGCCTTCGGGACTCCAAGATGATTCTTGGCGATCTGGCACGCAAGAAGGTTTGTCTCATCTTCATTTGTCAATGCAACGATCATCGATGCATCTTTGCAGGCTACACTTAATACCGGATAGGAGGATCCGTCGCCATTGATAACTTCGGAGACCTGTGTATCGGCAAACTTCATTGCCGCGGCGGGATCCTTATCGATAATAACGATCTTATCGGCCTGTTCCAGTTCGTGGATCAGGTAATGCGCAAGTTTTCCGGCTCCGACTATAACGATCTTCATACGAACAACTTACTGATCAGACCTTTTGTTCAGCCAGGATCAGCTTATCTCCCTTCTCCAGTTTCATGCCCGGAAGCGACGTCATAAAAGCATCATGCCTTACGATACCGAAGATATGTCTTCCTTCCGTATCCTCGACATCGCGGATCTTCGCACCGACAAAATTATCTTCAATATCAAGAATAGTAAACGCGACACTGTTTCCGAAAATGTTCGAAACGCACTGTCCGGTATAGTCTTCCTTCTTAATTCTTCCGTCGATGGCACGCATAAAAGCATCCGCTGTCAGAACCGTTGAAGAAATCGAAAGGAAGCCGGCATCATCAAAAAGGTGATAATCCTGCGAAGCAAACACTCTCGTGATGACGCTTTTTACTCCGAAAACATCTCTGGCTATTTCGGAAGCCATGAGATTCTGATTCTCACTGTCACTCATCGCACATACGATATCCATAGACCCGATATCGGCCTCTTTAAGGATATCTATATCAATAATGATCCCGTTGATAGTTAATACGCCTAAACTAAACTGCTGATCGATTTCCTGCGCTTTTGGATCGACAAGTACACATGTATGGCCTTTTTCGATCAGACGCTTCATCAGGAAGATACTTGAGCGCGAAGCACCCAGAATCATTATCTGCATGGAAACAGCCTCCCGTAATTATCAGTTATCCGGCGAAAACGCCAGTAAATAGCCAAGGATCGACGCTGCCGAAGCCGCATTTAAAGACTCGGCAAGACCAGGCATCGGTATCTTAATCAGTATATCACAACAAGAAGAAGTCAACTCACATAATCCGTTGGCTTCATTTCCGATCCATAGTGCGCTGCTTTTCGGAAAAGACATCTCGCGAAGGTCATTTCCTTTAAGATGAGCACCGATAGACGGGATCTTATGCTTTTTCAAAGAATCAAAGACCGCCTGGCTGTCGGAAAAGGAAATAAGCGGGATGTGAAAACACGAGCCCATAGAAGCCCGAAGGACCTTTTCATTATACGGATCCACGCAATCCTCCGTGAAAAGCACTGCCGTATAATCAAAAGCATCCGCCATTCGGATGATCGTTCCCATGTTTCCCGGATCCTGAAGATGTTCAAGGACGATATACCGGCTCTTTCCCTCTTCGTACGGAAAATCAACGGAATGATCCGGTGCAGACACAACAAGTGCCATTCCCTGCGGATTCATCGTGGAAGACAGCTTGGAAAACAAAGACTGTGGCAATACGACGATGTCCGAACCGTTCACACATGGAAAACTCTTCTTCCACTTTCCGATCAGGTCTTCTTCCCCGCTTCGGAGAATGACCGTTTCCGGAACCAGTCCGCTTTTGAGCGCATCCTCACATAAGCGCAAACCCTCGATAAAGACCTTTCCCTGTGTCCGCGCGACCTTACGGTCGTGCAGGGCAGCAAGTGATCGGTATCGAGGGTTTTCTTTGCTTTTTATCTCGAAATAGCGGTCCACGCTAAATCAAAGAGCGTTCTTAGCCTGCTCGCAAAGTGCAGCAAATCCGTTCGGATCAGAGATTGCGATGTCAGACAGAACCTTACGGTCGAGAGCAATGTTTGCCTTCTTAAGACCGTTCATGAAACGGCTGTAGGACATACCGTTGAGACGGCAAGCAGCATTGATACGCTGGATCCACAGTTTTCTGAAATCTCTCTTCTTAGCCTTTCTGTCACGATAAGCATAGATACCGGACTTCATTACCTGCTGGTTAGCAACCTTAAACAGTTTGCTCTTGTGGCCGAAGTAACCCTTAGCCTGCTTCAAAATCTTATGATGACGCGCTCTTGTACGCATACCTCTTTTTACTCTGGACATGGTATTAATCCTCCCTTAAAATCTAACTTTTCAAATCACCGGGTCCGATTATTTATACGGAACCATTGTCTTGATGACCTTCGCATTAGCTGCGGAGCATACTGCAGTATGACGAAGATGTCTCATTCTCTTGCTAGGTCTCTTGCTCAAGATGTGGCGACGGAAAGCCTGGGAGTAAAGAACCTTACCGGTACCCGTTACCTTAAATCTTTTCTTAGATGAACTGTGTGTTTTCTGCTTAGGCATGTTTCTATTTCCTCCTTATTCACAATCAGTTTTTCTTTGGAGCCAAGAACATAACCATATTCCTGCCCTCGATCTTCGCCGGCTTATCGATCTGGCCGACCTCTGCGCACAACGACGCAAACTTTTCCATTACAGCGTAACCCTGATTCTGGTAAGCCATCTCACGGCCACGGAACTTCACGATTACTTTTACTCGGTTTCCATCCTTAAGGAAACGGCATGCGTTCTTCGTCTTGACATTCAGGTCGTGATCCTCGGTAGTAAGCTTCATGCCGACTTCCTTTGTCTCGATCACTTTCTGATTCTTACGGGCTTCCTTCTCACGCTTAGCCTGCTCGAACAGATACTTTCCGTAATCCATTACCTTGCAGACCGGGTTGTCAGGGTTATTTGCGATCAGTACAAGATCGAGTCCTGCAAGATCTGCGGCCTTTCTGGCCTGCTCGATCGGAACGATACCGACCATCGTACCATCTGCATCAATCAGTCGCACCTTCTCAAAACGAATCTCTTCGTTGATCGGCTGCCCATTATTCTGTCTGGCGATAAGAACCCACCTCCTTAAATACAAAAACGGAGCGAAACTCTCCCGCTTCACTCCGTCAAAACTTACCATTCAATAAGCCACATTAGTGAACCTCTTCATCGGAACTTGAGGTGAGAAGCGGAAACTCCTACTTGCTGTAACTTCAACATAATAACTATTCGAAAAGCACTTGTCAAGCACAAAAACAATAATCTTACAAACTGAAGATCTCTTCTTCATATTATATGCTATAATCGCATATATTAAATCCGATTTTTAAAGGAAGTGGACGACATGATTGCAAAAGAAATAGAGAATAAGATCTCCGGCGGTTCCCTGATCCGCAAGATGTTCGATGAAGGCTCACGCCTCAAAAAGATCTATGGAGACGATAAAGTATTCGACTTTTCCATCGGAAACCCTGACCTCGAACCTCCGAAGGAAGTAAAAGATGCCCTGATCGAGCTTGCTAATGCCGATATTCCGGGCATGCACGGCTACATGGCCAATGCCGGATACCCGGAGACCAGACAGGCGATCGCCGATAAACTTTCCAAAGAGAGCGGCCTTTCTATCGGGATCGACTCGATCTGCATGACATGTGGTGCCGCTTCCGGTATGAATAATATCCTTCGCGCCATCATGGAGCCGGGCGACGAGATCATCCTTCTTGCTCCGTTCTTCCTTGAGTACCTGAACTATATCAGTAACGTCAAGGGTGTCCCGGTCATCGTAAATACCGATCCGGATACATTCCTTCCGGTCATGTCCGAGATCGAAAAAGCGATCACGCCGAAAACAAAGGCGATCATCGTCAACTCTCCGAACAATCCGAGCGGTGCGATCTATCCGAAGGAAGTGCTCGATGAGCTCAATGCTCTTCTCAAAAAGCAGGATCATGTGATCCATGTCATCTCCGACGAGCCGTATATCGATCTGGCTTATGACGGAATGACGGTCCCTTCTTCCCTCGCTTCTTTCGACAACCTGATCGTATGCTTCTCCTGGAGTAAATCCCTTTCTCTTCCGGGCGAGCGTATCGGTTACACCTGTGTCAGCCCGAAGCACGAAGACTTTGCGCTCTTGACTGCTGCACTTGTACTTTGCAACCGTATCCTCGGCGCCGTTAATGCACCTGCACTTATGCAGCGTGTCGTTGCCAAGGCCTTAAATGCCAAAGTTGATGTTCCGAACTACGAAAGAAGAAGAAATCTTCTTTATAACATCATCACCGAAGCAGGATTCACCTGCACCAAACCTCAGGGCGCTCTGTATCTTTTCATGAAGACCCCGATCGAAGACAATAAGTTCTGTGAAGTCTGCGCCAAGTACAACGTCCTGGTCGTTCCGGGTTCTGCATTTAAGCGTGAAGGTTATGCAAGACTTGCATTCTGCGTTTCCGAGAAGACGATCTTAGGTTCGAAAGATGCTTTTGAAGCGATCGCAAAAGAACTCGGCCTGAAAGCCTGATGAAGAATTAAAGAATTACACCTTAGGCGTAACGATAACGAGCATGGTTCCGGATTTTTGTTCGAAACCGTGCTCTTTTTCTGTCATATCGAATTCATTACTTACGGTAAGAGAACTGCCCGGGATGATACTGCGGTCAGTAAGTTTATACTTCATGCCGATGGTGGATACTCCTTCCGATCCATTTCCCAGCGGGATCAAAGAGCAGGTGATCTTATCTTTTACAAGTTCATCCGGGATCAAAAAGCGAAAAGCGCCGACGATCGGAAAGACCCAGGTCTCCCCGTCTGTTGCGGTGATGTCATATCCTTCTTCTTTCAGGCGCATCGTAAGAAGGAGATTGGACATCACATGATCCGGTCTTCCCATAAGAGATGTTACAAAGAGAAGCTTTTTATCCTTGGGGACAGATGTCAGGCAAAGCTCCGAATCCGTCATATCCTTTTCTACGGGAAACAGCTTATGCGAGACGTTTTTTTCTTTCAGCCAGGCAACGGTATCGGGCGAGATGGAATCCATATCTCCCCACACGGTTCCCGGAACGATATCAAAAGGAAGAAGTGCGTCTGCCCCGCTGTCGGCACAGATGATCTCTTCCGCATCATGAAGAATCGGAAGAAGCGGGCGAAGATTCTTATTCGGACCTCCCGCGATTACGACAAAGCACATGAGAGAAGTTCCTTTACCGCGGAAGAATGATCGGAATTCGAAAATACTCTGGACCCTGCAACCAGATAGCTTGCGCCTGCCTTAACAACAAGCGGTGCCGTCTCATCATTGATGCCGCCGTCTACGGAAATGATCGTATCTGCGTTATTTTCATCGATGATTTTACGTACTGCGGCGATCCTCTCCAGAGATTCTTTCATAAAATGCTGGCCGCCAAATCCCGGGCGGACAGACATAACAAGGACGAGATCGCACTTGGTTACGTACGGGAAGACCTTTTCGATCGGCGTATCGGGATGAATCGAAATACCTGCTCTTTTACCGAGTGCGCGGATCGCAGCGATCGCCTGATCCGGATCTTCTGCCGTCTCCACATGGAATGTGAGCATGTCGGCACCGGCATCGGCAAATGGTTTAAAGAAATCCATCGGGTTGGTTACCATCAAATGGACGTCAAAGACCATATTCGTATTTTTTCTGATCGACTCGACAACAGGGACACCGAAGGTAAGATTCGGCACATAGTGTCCGTCCATGACATCGATATGCAGATAGGACGTCGCTTTCTCCACTTCTTTGATCTCTTCATTGAGACGGCCACAGTCAGCAGCCAGTATGGATGGTGCGATCACCACGTCATTCATTTTACAGACCTTCCTTCTTTTTCCCGTATTTCTTCGAGTTCTCTATTATTATATCCAAAAACTCACGATAGCGCGCAAGTCTTCCTTCTGAAATTCCGCTTTCTTCCACGGCGCATCCCAATTCTCCGTTATGCCGGCAGTCCAGGAAGCGGCACTTCCCCGATATCGCCACAAGTTCGGGGTATCCGCCGATCAGATCCTCTTCTTCGATACCGATCCGGTCGACTTCCAAAGAGGAAAAACCGGGGGTATCGATCAGGAAACCGCCCTCAAACGGGAAAAGCTCTACATGGCGAGTCGTGTGCTTCCCTCTTCTCAATCTTTCGCTGATATCTCCGACTTCGATATGATCCATTCCGGTCAGCCGATGACACAAGGTGGATTTACCGACACCGGATTGTCCTGCGATACCGACGGTATGCCCCTGGAATATCTCATGGATCTGATCTTTCGGAAGCATCGTCTCCACTGACGTTTCCACGACACGGAATCCGGCCTTTTGGTACTCGCTTTTAAGCGCATCTGCCTTTTCCCTGGAAAGATCTGTTTTAGTAAGCCATACGATGGGACGAATATCGAGTTTGGCACATAGGATCAAAAGCTTGTCGAGAAGCTTTAAGTCCGGCTGCGGTTCACACGTGGATACGGCGATGATCAGAACATCGATATTAGAAACGCTTGGACGGATCAGGGCATTTTTGCGCTCTTTAATGGAAACGATGGTATAAGGAATATCCGGATCTCCCGAAGGTTCGATCTCACAAAAGTCACCGACGGTAGGAGTGATCCTGCTTTTACGAAAGATCCCTCGCGGCTTTGCAAGAACACAGCCTCCATCTTCCAGAAGGATCGTGTATTCACCACCAACACCTTTGGTGATGCGTCCCGGCTTTTTTTGCTCAGTAGAATCTGACGTAATACTCCCTGCCTCGTTTCTATAGATTCGTCGTGTTTACACTTACCGTCAGCCGTTCTGGTTATCCGGATTCGGCGGAGGATTGTTCGGGTCATCCGGCGGAGGCGGAACCGGCGTAGGCGTCGGTGTCGGCGGCGGCGGAACCGGAGTCGGAGTCGGGACAGGTGTCGCTGTCGGGATCGGCGACGGTGTCGGAACCGGTTCAAACACTGCCGTCAAAGTAACATCCATTGCAGGCATCGCAAATGTATATGTAGCGTTATAACTGATTGGAACATTGGATGCATCGACCCATGCGACAAACTGATATCCGATACTCGGAACTGCGGAGATCGTTACCGCAGAGTTCTCCGGATAGACTGCTGCACCGGTAACAGAACCGGAACCCTGGAAGTTCAGGATAACATTATATCCGATCACTTCCGGAGTAGGTGTCGGCGTACCGCCACGGGCAACATCCTCTGCGTTTCCTACATAGATCCTGATCGAAGACTTTCTTTGTACCTTCGTTCCCGGAGCCGGATCGGAAAGCATGACGTAAAGATCCTTGTCCGGAAGATTCTGAGCGGCGAGTTCAGGACTGATCTCGATAGTACCCAGTACAAGATCCGCCTCATCGATCATCTTCTTCGCGGTCTCGAGATCCTGTTTTAAGATATAAGGGACCTCGCTCTCCGTAGACTTACGGCTGAAAACGATCAGAACTTCGGCACCCGGCTTAACGGGAGTTCCGGCCGCTGGTTCTGTACGTATAACGAGACCCGGTTCGACATCATCATTGATCTCCGGACGGACCATGACATCATATCCGTTCTTCTTCAGCGTATCAAAAGCATCTTCATACTTCATTCCGGAATAGTCAGGAAGATTCACGGCTCCCGGAGCTTTACTTACGGTAAGGACCAAAACGTTGACCGAACTGTTATTTTTCATTTCCATGCCGGGCGCGATGCTCTGCTTGACAACAACACCATCCGCATAGTCAGTACGGGTCTCGTATTCGATCTGATATGTCGTAAAGTTGTGCTCTTTAAATCCGGCCTGAACTTCGACGATCGTCTTTCCGACATAATCCTGAACGACAAATACACTCTGTGTTTCCTGCTTAACAGACTTTTTCAGCGTATCGGTAACAAGATATGTAAGACCGATCAGAATACCGATGATCAGGACAATGATCACACCGACGATCACATTATCTTTCCATCTGGATCTTCTTCTCGTCTTGATGGAACGCTCGATATCCTTGAGTTTTCCGTAATTCGGTTCCTGACGGATCGCCGGGGTCACACCTGCCGTGTCGACAGGTTCTTTTGGCGTATCAACAGTCGTATCTACGATACCGAAGGAACCGTTCGGATCGACCATCAGGGCATCGAGCTCCGTGACCATATCACGGATCGACTTATAACGGAGTTTCGGATCCTTCTGCATGGCTTTTTGAATGATCGCATCAAGACCCTGCGGAATTCCCGGAACGAAATTCGAAGCATACGGAACCGGCTCCTGAAGGTGCTTGACGGCGATCGCCACGGAATTTTCCCCATCGAAAGGAACTCGTCCCGTGACCATCTCGAAAAGCGTAACGCCCAGGGAATAAATATCGGAACTCGGGCTGACGATACCGCCTCTGGCCTGCTCAGGAGAAAAATAATGAACAGAGCCAAGCGCGCCGCCGGATGTAAGTGTGATCGTATGATTTGTAGATGCATGCGCAATACCGAAGTCCGTCACCTTCGCGATACGGTCTCTGGTAATGAGAATATTGTGCGGCTTAACGTCTCTATGTACGATGCCGTTCTGGTGAGCGGTATCAAGGGCCATACCGACCTGAATAAGGATCGGAACGGCGACTTTCCAGTCGAGATGACCATTTTGCAGGATCATGTCGTTAACGGTGATGCCTTCGACATACTCCTGGACCATATAACGGATATTGCCTTCCTGGCCGACACCGAATACATGCACGATATTGGCATGCGAAAGCGACGAAGCCGCTTTTGCCTCGGTATCAAAACGCTTGATGAACTCAGGGTTTGAAGCAAACTCCTGTTTTAAGATCTTAATGGCCACATTCATGCCGGAAGAAAGGTCGGTCGCCAGATATACATCTGCCATACCGCCGCTGCCGATCAGTTTGATGACGCGGTATCTGCCGCCTAAGATCATGCCCTCAGGGCTTATTGTCGTACTCATGTTTTCTCCTTGTTCTTACGGATCTCGGTCTCCACCAAGATCATCGATATATTGTCGGGGGCACCTGCCGCATTTGCAAGGTCCCTAAGGAGCTGCATGCAATAATTCAGATCCTTGTGTTTCCTTAGCACTGCCCGTATCGTTTTATCTTCTACACAGCCATAAAGACCATCTGAACATAAAAGTATAACATCTCCGTTGCTGATTTCAACTGAAAAAGTGTCAGGCTTGACATATTCGTTGACACCGAGCGATCTAAGCAGCACGTGTCTTTTAGGATGAGTCTTTGCTTCCTCCTCTGTGATCATGCCCTTTTCGATCATTCTTTGGACCAGCGTGTGATCCGTGGTAAGCCTCTTCATGCGCTGTCCGTGAAGATGATATGCGCGGCAATCACCGATATGGGAAATGTAGAGCCTCTTATCGCGGACCACCGCCACGAGAAGCGTCGTGCCCATGCCGCGGTAACGGAAACTGCCGAGAGAGGCAAGATAGACTTTAACATTTGCTTTTTCGAGAGTAAAAGTAAGAAGTTTCTTGAGTTTCTGGTCATCATCGGCTTCGAAGAGATAATCATTTAAAGACTGCTCGACGTACTCGACCGCGGTCTTACTGGCAAGTTCACCCGCCGCATGACCGCCCATGCCGTCCGCGATAACGAAACAATCGTCTTTACCTACGGAAAACACAGAAAGGCAATCTTCATTATTGGTGCGTACCAGACCTTTGTCGGATACACTGACTACTTTCATGTCTCTTTCTTCTCCTGCATGCCTCTGCGCAACTGACCACAGGCTGCCATGATGTCGGTACCCATCTCACGGCGGAGCGTTACCGTCATGCCGTTCTTCTCAAGCAGGTCCTGGAACGCACGGACCGATCCCGGCTTGCTTCTTCGAAAAGGACTGCCGTCAAATTCATTGGCGGCGATCAGATTGATATGGCAGTGGATCCCTTTGAGCACTTTGCAAAGCTCTCTTGCACACTCCGGCGTATCATTGACTCCGTCGAAAAGAGAGTATTCAAAAGTGATCCTTCGGTTTGTATTCTTTTCATACTCACGGCAAGCACCGAGCAGCTCCGAAAGGCTGTATTTATTGGCGATCGGCATGATGCTCTTGCGAAGCTCGTCATTCGGAGCATGAAGCGAAACCGAGAGATTCACCTGCATATCTATCAAAGAAAATTGTATCATTTGAGGTACAAGTCCGCAAGTTGAGACAGTGATGTGTCTAGCGCCTAAATTCAGCCCTTTTTCGTCATTTGCCAGGCGCAGGAAACCGATCAGTTCATCGTAGTTGTCAAAAGGCTCTCCGATGCCCATAACTACGACGCTGTGGATCCTTTCACCGGCAAAAGAACCTGCCAGGAGTACCTGTCCGAGCATTTCTCCTCGCGTCAGCGAGCGTCCGAAGCCCGCATGTGCCGATGCGCAGAACCTGCATCCCATCTTGCATCCTGCCTGGGACGAGATACAGATCGAAAGACCTGTCTTATAGCGCATCAGTACCGTCTCGACGCAATGGCCGTCATAAAGGCGGAAAACAAACTTCTGCGTCCCGTCGATCTCGGAAACCAGGTGCTTTTCGATACTCATGCTATCGGTGATAAAATCCTCACGGACCGCGTTTTTGATCTCCTGCGGCACATTCGACATCTTCATCATATCGAGAACGCCTTTGCTGTACCAGGAAAAGATCTGGGAAGCACGGAACTTCGGGTACGACTTCTCTTTCATATACGCTTCCCAATCTGAAAGATTCAGGTCAAGCACAAACTTTTTGTCCATCAGGATCTCCTCCTCATTTTCGCGATAAAAAAGCCATCCAAACCTTCTTCGTCCGGAAGGATCGTCATCTTCCCTTCCTTGCTTTGCATAAGAAGTCTCGGATTGGAAAGAAGCTTTTCCGGAAGGTTTTCGTCAAAAGACACACATTCGAAATCCGGATGCGCCGCAAGAAATGCATCGATCCTGTTTTCGTTTTCATCCGGGTTGATCGTACATGTACTGTAGATCAGGTATCCGCCGGGCTTCACACGCCGGCAGCTGTTCTCAAGGATGCTCTCCTGGACTTTCATGAGCGACTGCATCTTCTCATAGGTCATGGAAAGACGGATGTCCGGCTTTCTGTGAAGAAGTCCGAGTCCGCTGCAAGGAACATCACAAAGCACCAGATCGTATTCAGGAAGAAGTTTCTCTTTCTCGTCCTTTAGGTATGTGCAGTCATAGTGCAATGTCGATATGATCGAAAGGCCGAGTCTTTCTGCCGTTTCACCGACCATTTTCAATCGGATATCGTTGGCATCGAGCGCATCGATATGACCTTCGTTATTCATCAGTTCGGCAAGATGCGCGGTCTTTCCGCCCGGCGCACTGCAGGTATCAAGGACCGACCATCCCTTTTCAGGAGATGCCACATATCCGACCAGCATGGCCGAAAGGCTCTGTACCGAAAACAGTCCCTTTTTGTAAGCAGTTGTATCCGAAATATCCATACGGTTGCCGGGAATATCAAGGGATCCGGGATGAATGGGATCCGGAATCGCTTCGATGCCGTCTTTCTTTAGTTCCGAAATAAGATCTTCGGTCTTTTTCACGCGATAAACGTTCGGACGTATCGTAACTTCCGGGATCTGAAGGAACGCCTCCATGATCTTTTCCGCCTTTTCTTTACCGTACCATTTATTTAAGCACCCTGCGATCTCGCTTTTCAGGGAATACCGGACATCGGTCTTCTTAGAAGGGATCTTAGACAGAGCTTCCTGCCCTTCAGACGCAAGCTTTCGAAGAACGGCGTTGACCATGCTTTCAGAGCCTTTCGGACAAACGTTTCTTGAAAGATCGACCGCTGAAGATACCGCCGCATAATCTTTTACCCCATACGCGAAAAGCACCTGCCAGGCGCCCATGCGAAGACATGTCCGTACTGATTGATCGAGAGCAGACAGTTCTTTTTTCAAATAACGGGACAAAAGATAGTCGATCGTATAGATCCTCGTGACAGTACCGTATACCATGGCCGTCACAAAAGATCTTTCTTTCTCATTTAGGGAAGAACCTGATAATTCCTGCTTTAGGACAAGATTGGAATAGCCCTGGTTTTCCAGGACTTCCAGCAGACAGCGGTATGCCGTGTTTCTGGCTTCGTCCTGCTTAGGATGCATTATTCTTCGTCCTCCATCTTCGCGCCGGTCTCAAAATTGTGCGCGCAGTCGATGGCCTTCATCCTCTTTCCTGATGCCGGCTGGACTTCAAGAAGCAGAAGCGGCTTATCTTTACACATTACGGCAAGAGTTCCCTTTTTTCCGTAAAGTACAGTGCCCGGTACCGGCTCACCGTTTTGCTTGCGATAATCCGAAAGGATAGAATCGTCCGATGACACCTCGGCATCGTAGATCTTGAGTTTTCCGCCCTTCCACAATGTCGAAGCACCCGGCCATGCAGAAAGCGCACGGATCTTGGCGCAGATGGAAGATGCCGTATTGTTCCAGGAGATCTTTCCCTGGTCTTTCGTGATCGGCGGCGACATCGTCGCTTCATCGTTATTTTGCGGGACAGGCTTTATTGAACCGTCGATATATCCCGGAAGTGTCTTGATCAGAAGATCCGCACCGAGATCGGCAAGTTTGGCCATCAGCTCCGTGGTATGGATCCTATCCCCGATAACGATATCGGCCTGTGTCAGGATATCACCCGTATCCATGCCGACATCCATCTTCATGATGGTAATGCCGGTCTTTTCATCTTCATTTAAGATCGCCCACTGAACAGGAGCGGCACCTCTGTATTTCGGGAGCAGTGATCCGTGCACATTGACGCAGCCGTATTTCGGAAGATCCAGCATATCCTTGGGAAGGATCTTTCCGTAAGCCGCCGTGATGATCAGATCCGGCTCGTAAGATCTTACTTTTTCAAGAGCTTCTTCCGTCCGAAGGGAATTCGGCTGCCAGACTTCGATGCCGTTTTTCTCGGCTTCGACTTTTGCCGGCGGCGGTGTCAGGATCATCTTTCTTCCGACCGGCTTATCCGGCTGGGTCACGACAAGGACCACCTCATAGTTTTCCTTGACAAGACGTGAAAGCACTGTCGCCGCAAGTTCCGGCGTTCCCATGAAAATGATGCGCATATTACTCTTCTTCCTCTTCCGCTTCCAATTCCGCAAGCTGTTCTTCGGTCAGTTCAACGACCTTGTCGATGAAGAGGATACCGTCGAGATGATCATATTCATGGCAGATGCAGATTGCAAGAAGACCGTCCGCTTCCAGCTCGAACCACTCGCCGTTTCTGTTCTGGGCGCGTACGCGGATGCGTTCCGGACGCTCTACATAGCCGTTTTTCCCGGGGCAGGAAAGGCACCCTTCGAGATAAAACGTGGATCCTTCTCTTTCGAGGATCTCCGGATTGATGAATTCGAGTTTGCCGTTCTCATCTCCGACGTCAACGACAAAGATACGGCGGAGGATACCGACCTGTACGGCAGCAATACCGATACCGCGGTTATCAAGATACATAGTCTCTGCCATATCATCGAGCAGATCCGCAAGTTTACTGTCAAATTTTTCTACGGGACGGGAGATCTTACGAAGGATCGGATCGCCGTCAATAACGATTTCACGCAATGCCATGATTCATTCACCTCAAGTAAAATGATTATCCAATCTATTTTACCACATTGCGTCGATATCTACAGCGATAGAATAGCCATATCCGGCATATGCCTTTTGAAGTTTCATAAACCCGTCGGAAAGAAGTCCCTTATTCTTCGCTCTTACCACGATCTGGTATCTGTATCGGTTCAGAAGTTTGGGGATACCTGCGGGACAAGGTCCTAAGATGATCATGTCATCTTTGAGATTTACCGCCATCTCCTTAAGCGTTTCGGCGACCATATTGGCCTGCATCGCACAGGACTGTTCATTTTCATGCGTGATCATGATGCCGCCGATGGCTTTAAACGGCGGATAAGAAAGCTGCTCTCTATATTTGATCTCGGATTCGAAGAACTTCTCATAATCCTGAGATGCCGCATACGCAAAGATCTCGGAATCCGGGAACACCGTCTGGACAAACACCTGTCCGGAAACACTTCCTCTTCCCGCTCGTCCGCTGATCTGTGCCAGTAATTGAAAAGCTCTTTCCCTTGCTCTGTAGTCGCTCTGCCACAGCACACTGTCTGCCCCGAGAACCCCGACAACAGAGACCTTCGGGAAATCATGGCCTTTGGCGATCATCTGCGTGCCGACGAGGATATCCGCTTCGTGATCCCGGAACGCGCGAAGGATCTTTTCGTGAGCTCCGCGGTAGGATGTCGTATCCTGGTCCATGCGAAGGACCTTAGCATCCGGGAAATCTTCAGATACCCAGTCTTCCAGTTTCTGAACGCCGTCTCCCCGTATAGAGAGATATTCACTTTTGCACGACGGACATACTTGCGGCATCGGGATGACCTTTCCGCAATAGTGACAGATCAGCATCTTGTGTTTGCCCATGGTCTTCGTATGCAGTGTCATCGGCACATCACAGTCCGTACAACGGATCATTTCGCGGCAGAATGTGCAATATACATTCTGGGAAAAGCCTCTTCTGTTAAGAAGCAGCATGATCTGTTCTCCGCGCGAAAGCGCATCTTTCATGGCTGTATAGAGCTTGCGGCTTAAGATCGAACGGTTGGAGGCGGCAAGTTCTTTTTGCATATCAATGATCTCCACCTTCGGAAGTTCGGCACCGCTGACGGCCCGGCTGGAAAGCTTAAGAAGCGTCATATATCCGAGTTTGGCCGCGTAGTAAGTCTCGACCGAAGGCGTCGCCGAACCAAGCAGAAGCTTGATCCCGGCTTTTCTGGCACGGAACCTTGCAACATCCCTGGCAGAATAGCGCAGCATGGTATCGGCCTTATAGGAGCCGTCATGCTCTTCGTCCAGGATAATGAGTTTTAAGTTTTGTACAGGAGCAAAGACGGCGGATCTTGCACCGACAACGATATTCACTTCACCCTTTTGGATCTTCTTCCAGGAATCGTAACGTTCTTTTGCCGTCATGCGGCTGTGAAGAACGGCGATACGGTTCGGGAAATGCGCGCGGATACGGGCAACCGTCTGAGGCGTAAGAGAGATCTCCGGGACAAGATAGAGGACGCTTCCGCCTTCGTTTAGTATTGTCTCCGTGATACGAAGATAAACTTCTGTTTTTCCGGATCCCGTCACGCCGAAAAGAAGGAACTCTTTATTTCCTTCGGCCGAAATCACGGCGTCTACCGCCGCTTTCTGTTCGGTATTCAAAGTGATCTCCTGTTTTTTTACCTCCGGAACTTCCTCTTCGTCTTTACTCTTTTCCGAAAGTTCTTCTGCCGAAAACTTCACGGAACGGATCTTCACAAGTCCGTTTTTGGCAAGTGTATCGATCGGAGATCTGCTGATCGAAAGTTCCTGCATCAGATCGGCAAGTGTCATCTCCTCAACATCGAGAAGCCACTCCAGCGCACGGATCTGCTGGATCGAACCGACTGCCTCGTTCTCAAGCGCCTCCCTGGCTTTTTCCGCTGACTCGATGGAAACGACAAGCTGGGATCTTCCCGTACGCTTTGTCACCAGAGCCGGCACCATCTGATGCATCGCCGAGCCGTATGTGCACGCATAGCGCTTGACGACAAACTTCAATAGTTCGAGCTGTTCGCTGTTTAATACCGGTTCTTCTTCTACAAGCGAATCAATGTATTTCAGTTTCGCACTTGAATCCGATGACTCTTTCAGTTTAAGGATCAATGCCACTTCGGCACGGTTTCCCCTTCCGAAAAGCACCCGCACATACTGACCTTCCCGAACTTTACTTTCCAATAGTTCGGGAACGATATAGTCATAACACTTATTTGTCTGCCATACGCAATCGCGCAGGACGACTTCAGCGATCATGCGGTCTCCTTTCGCATCGTTATATCATCGGTATTTACAGAAGATCGAACAGATCGAGCTGTCTGGATCTCGGCAGCTGACTAATAAGACCTTCTTCTTCCAGTTTCTGCATCGCCGACGGACCGAGATGAGCTCTGGTCGCCAGGTCATCCTGAGTACTGAACGGGCGCTCGTTTC
Source organism: Clostridiales bacterium (assembly GCA_017428545.1). GTDB lineage: Bacteria > Bacillota > Clostridia > Saccharofermentanales > Saccharofermentanaceae > Scatonaster. The sequence continues at coordinate 162,581 of JAFRQR010000017.1, read as the reverse complement.
TTGCCGCCACAATTGCTTCACCCATGGAAGTACTGATCGAGCTTATGACATTAAACGGCGGAAGGATCTTTCCTTTCTCCACTTTAATGAACTTTACGGCATCCGACTTATTCAGATCATAAGGCACGAACGTAATACCGCGCAGGTACATCTCTTCGACAAGTTCACAGAGATAGTAAAGTGATTTTTCATTCGGCTTACGTCTCTGAAGTCCGTTATCCAGTTCCAGTCTCTTAGCCGTTACGTATTCGATACCTTTACACAAAAGGTCTCCGTCGAATTCATCGGCGCGGATCGTAAAGAATGCGCAGTAATACTCCTCCGGATAGTTGACCTTAAACCACGCGATACGAAGCGCCGAGATCGCGTATGCCGCAGCGTGCGCTTTCGGGAACATGTACTTGATCTTATTACAGGATTCGATATACCAGTCCGGAACACCGTGTTCCTGCATATGCTGTTTAAATTCCGGCCATCTGGGTTCTTTGCCCTTAGCGACCTTACCTTTACGTACGGCCTCCATGATATCGAAAGCCTCTTTATTCGGAAGTCCCCAGTAGATCAGTCGCGTCATGATCGAGTCACGGCATCCGATAACGGTCTCCAGCGTACATGTGCCGTTTCGGATCAGATCCTGGGCATTGCCGTTCCATACGTCCGTACCATGGGAAAGACCCATCAGCTGGACAAGATCATAAAAGCGTGACGGCTGTGTTTCCTTGATCATCTCACGTGCCATCTTGGTGCCAAGCTCCGGAAGTCCGAGCGTTGCGGCGCCGGCAGGAGATGTTCCATCCGGGATACCGAGAGCTTCAGTCGATGTAAAAAGCGACATGACCTTCGGATCCGGGATCGGGATCTTCTGGACATCCACACCGGTCAGATCTGTAAGCATACGGATCATGGTCGGGTCATCATGGCCTAAGATATCGAGTTTTAAGATCGTATCATGGAGCGCATTAAAGTCATAATGCGTGGTAATGATACCGCAGTCGAGTTTATTGGCCGGATGCTGTACCGGAGTAAACTCATAAATATCCATTTCCTTCGGAAGTACGACGATACCGCCCGGATGCTGTCCGGTCGTTCTCTTAACGCCGATCAGTCCTGCCGCACGGCGGTTGAGCTCGGCATCCGTCACCGTCTCACCCTTGGCATCACAGATATTCTTTACAAGCGCAATGGCATTCTTATCCGCAAAGCAGCCGATCGTACCGGCGCGGAAGGTATGGTGCTTTCCGAAAAGCTCTTCTACATACTTATGGGCGCGCGGCTGATATTCGCCGGAGAAGTTCAGGTCGATATCCGGCTGTTTGTCTCCGTAGAAACCGAGGAAGGTCTCAAACGGGATATCCTGCCCGTCGGAAAGCATCATGGTGCCGCACTTCGGACATGGTTCGACCGGAAGGTCGTAACCTGAGCCATAAGCACCTGTGAGGTCGAACTCGGAATAATTACATTTCGGGCATCTTCTATGTGGTGGCAGCGGATTTACTTCCGATATACCGGAAAGAGTCGCAACCAGTGAAGATCCGACAGATCCTCTCGAGCCGACGACATAACCGTCGGAATTCGATTTGCCGACAAGCTTGTACGCGATATAGTACATGATCGAATAGCCGTTGCCGATGATACTGTTCAGTTCCTTGTCTACACGCTGCTGTACGATCTCCGGGATCTGTCCCTCGTGCTCGTACATCTTTTTCATCGTATCGTTAACGATATTGCGGAGGTCATCCGGCGCGGACAAAATGACCGGCGGATAGGTACCGTCCGGGAATGGCTTGATATCATCACGGATAAGATCCGCAATTCCCTTCGGGGAATCGATAACGACTTCCTTACAGCGCTTTTCGCCGAGATAAGAGAACTCTTCGAGCATCTCATCTGTCGTTCTGAAATAAAGATCGCTCTGAAGCTCCGCATCTTTAAAGCCCATATCCATCAGCATGTACTTTCTGTACTCGCCGTCTTTCTTTTCGAGGAAGTGGGCGTCTGTCGTCGCGCAGCACGGTTTACCGACACACTCGGCCATGATCGCAATGATCTTGTTGATATTGATAAGATCTTCTCTGCTTCTAAGCCCGGAATCTTCTTCACGAAGATAGAACTCGTTGTTACAGATCGGCTGGATCTCAAAGTAATCATAAAGACGGATCATGCGGTTAAATTTCGAATCCGAACTTAATGCTTCCAGCGTCTTATCAAGATTATTCCCGTTTGCGACATAGGCCTGATGCACGGCACGGAAGATCTGTCCTCTTTCACAGGCACCGCCGACGATGACACCGGCACTGAGATAACGGACTTCCGATTTCGGAATACGGGGACGCATGCAGAAATACTCCGTATGTCCCTCGGAGACCATTCTGTACACGTTATAAAGGCCGAGTGTATCCCTGACCAGGAAAATAATGTGATATGACGGTGTCTTACGCTTGGACACTTCAGATGCGGGAAGCATGCCGACATGCTCGTTCATCTGCTTACAGGACGTAAATCCGAAGTCTTTGATGCAGCGGATCAGGATCTGCGCCGATGCACGGCAATCCCCCATCGCTCTGTGCTCGGATTCGTTTACGATCCCGAGATACGCGCACGCATCCTTAAGGTTGTGCTTTTCCATCTCCGGATAAAGGAACGTGACTGCCGAAACGGTATCGATCTCCGGCTGATAGAATTTGACCCGGTACGGATGGTGTTTTTCTTCATCTAACTGCTCGATATCGATCTGGAAACCGGCTTCTCTTATGAAGCCCATATCGAAGAAGATATTATGACCGACGATGACATCTTCCTTTTTCATGAACTCGGAAAGCTTGGTCACTGCCTCAAAAGGCGTCGGTGCTCCCTTGATCATATCCTCGGTGATACCGGTCAGTTCTTTTGCCTTATCAGAGATCGGAATGCCCGGATCGACCATCGTCGTAAATACATCAGCTTCTTTATATTCCCCGTTATCCTGCTTTTCATAGCGGATCGCGGCGATCTCCAGAAGACCGTCCTTCGTGCAGTCCAGACCTGTGGTCTCGACATCGAGTGCAACAAATGAATCCAGGGAAACATCTTCCTCTTTGATGTGATAAGCGATACAGTTGCCGTCATCGACAAGATAGCCTTCCATGCCGAAGATCAGTTTAAATCCCGGGACATCGCCTTTTTTCTTGCAGTCTTTATATGCGGCATATGCGTCATTAAAGCCCTGAACGACACCGTGGTCGGTAATGGCACAAGCCGGATGGCCCATACGGTACGCCGTTTTGATCAGATCCTTCGGCTCGATCACCGCATCCTTCTCGCTCATTTTAGTGTGGGCATGAAGTTCCACACGCTTTTCTTCCGCGGTATCTTTACGCTTTTTCGGAGGTTCGGCGACATAAAAGCCCTTAACGGTCGCATTGATCTGACCGTCGAACTTACTGTATCCGATCGTACAGCTGATTCCGACATATCCGCCTTTTCCGTACTTATCATTTAAAAGATCCGCATCTTTCGGCGACGGGAAAAACACACAGTCGACGGCATAGGTATCGTCGGCGAGGAAGAACTTATAAAGGATCATGTTCTTGTTTTTTCCGACAAGGCGCTGGGACTCGGTATCGACCTTGATCTCACCTTCGAGACGGATGATCGTATCCGGTGTCAGAGTATTACTGCCGGCCTTCGAGATCGCGTCTTTGATCTTATACTTTTTGGCGGACATATCGTTAAAGCCCCAGACGACTTCTCCGGAGTCAGATGCATCTTCAAACTTCTGGCCTCTTCTGAAATCCGTCTTCTTTTCCTGCTTGATATGTTTTTTCTCGACGATCGACTTATACTCCCAGGAGTTCTTATCCATATCGGGAGTCGGTTCTTCGACTTTCTTTTTCTTGCCGTCGGAGGAAGACTCCCTGGTGCTAGAAACAGATGCCGAAGATATCGCATCATCGACAGCCGTCTTTGCATGCTGAGTCGCACGCTCGCGCATACGGTTCAGAAAATAATCAGGATCCGAGACCGCAGAAGTATCCGGCGGGTTGAACTCGTATTTTAATTCCCATTTCGACAGAAGATATGTAGAAGCAAACTGATTGATAAAATCACTGATACTGTCCTTCACTTCATCGGAAAGCTGCGTCTGAAGAAGAATGCGGACGGCATTTTCATCAAAGACCAGTTCGTCGATGCAGGCACCATAACCGGTCTTTGTATTTATGACCCATAAGATCCAGTCGAGAACAGACGGGATCGAAAGCTTACCATATTCACTTTGCATATTCGTGATATAGATACGCAGATGGGAAAGATGAAGGACCTGACGGAGGTACTGTTCCATTGCTTTCAACGCACGTTTAGACGAAATGGGGCCGGTAAGAGCAATTTTCAGCTCCATCCCCTCAAAACGTTCGTCGATCGAAATCTCCGTAACCTCACTTGGTATAGCTTTAGCAATCTTCGCCAGGTCTTCGTCCTGCGAAGTCTGCATCGCAAACTCATATAATGTCATATTCCCGTATCCTTCCGAAGACCGTAAAACCGGTCATTATCTTCAATGATTCATCTCTTCGATGGTTTTTAAGAGAGTCTCCACCGCAGACTCTTTCGGTACTTTGCAGACCGGCTCGCCTTTTTTGAAAAGGAGGAACTCGTCGATACCACCTGCGATTCCGACATCTGCCTCTCTTGCCTCACCGGGACCGTTGACCGCACATCCCATGACGGCGACCGTCATATCGTAAGGAAGATCTCTGATCCGGCTTTCCACTTCTTTTGCCACTTCGATCAGCGGCACCTGTGTCCTTCCGCATGTCGGGCAGGAGACCAGGCGCATGCCGCCCTTTTTCAGTCCGAGTGCGCGCAGGATCGAAATACCCGCATAAACTTCTTCTTTTGGTTCATCCGTAAGGCTGACACGGATCGTGTCTCCGATCCCCTCGGAAAGAAGTGCGCCGATACCGACACTGCTCCTGATGATACCTTCACGAAGTGTTCCCGCTTCCGTTACACCTACGTGGAACGGATACGGTACCTGATCACGAAGACGGCGGTAACTCTCGATCGTAAGGACCGGATCAGAAGATTTCATGCTGACGACGATGTCTTCAAAACCGCAGTCTTCCAGGATCCGGATCGAGGAAAGTGCGCTCTGCGAAAGTGAGTCTGCATTCACTCCGCCGTATTTTTCCAGCATATCCTTTCCGATCGAGCCGGAATTAACGCCGACACGGATCGGAATATTTCTTTCTTTTGCCATATCGGCGACGGCCTTTACCCGGTCCATTCCGCCGATATTACCCGGATTGATGCGGATCTTAGAAGCCCCGCTTTTCATGGCTTCGATCGCAAGACGGTAATCAAAATGGATATCGGCAACTACCGGGATCGGGCTCTTTTTCGTGATTTCGGAAAGCGCCTTAGCCGCCTCCATATTCAGGATCGCAACACGAGTGATATCACAGCCGGCATTTTTCAGTTCCGTGATCTGGGCAAGAGTCGCTTCTACATCCCTGGTATCGGTATTATTCATAGACTGGACCGCAATAGGGGCATCTCCGCCGACAAATACACCTCCGATATTTACTTTTCGGGTAGTAAAACGCTCAATCATCCAAAATCACCTCGACAATCGTATAATATCGGAAGCCAGTGCGAATATTACAAGCAGAATGATCATGACAAAACCGACCACATTAATGATCTGCTCCGATTTTCTGGAAAGTTTCTTACCTCTGACCATCTCCACGAGAGTAATGACGATCGCATTTCCGTCAAGACCCGGGATCGGGAGCATATTCGTAAAGGCAAGACCCGTGGAGATACCGCCCGCAAGGATCAGGAGCATCTCTATCTTTTCATTACTGTCAGTTTTCGGCGCGTCGACAACATCTGAAACGACCGAAGCAATACCGACCGGACCGGATACAACATCATATGCCGGGACCTTTCCCGTAAATGCCTGTGCCAGCGCGTCTATAGAGATCCTTATAAATGCGAACGGGAAAACGACCGCTTCACGAAGACATGAGAAGAAACCGGAACCGTCCTGAAGATAAATGCCTCGAAGGTTCGATGTTTCGATCATCGTGGCTTTCATCGTGATCGTCATTTTTTCTCCGTTCCGGATAAGTTCGATCGTAAGCTCTTCACCGTTAGAGTTCTTAACGACATCTGTGATCGATTCATCGGAGACAGGAATACCATTCACGGAGAGCACCGAGTCATCGACTTTAAGAAGCGGATTACCGTTGTTCTGCTGTTCATCAACGGCAATGATCTTCCATCCGTTATTTTCATCCAGATCAGCATAGTGCGTAATACCGAGCATATACTGTTTGGAGATCTCAGGAACGAGAACGGCTTCATATTTTTCACCGGTCTTTGCGGATCTCATAAGAAGCTTGATCTCGTCGACATTGTTGCACTGACTGAGATAGTAAGAAAGATCCATCTGACAGAATACGGTCTGACCGTTAAACTTCAGGATCGTATCGCCTTCTTCGATCTGTGTCTGCGCTACCTGGGTCCCCTCAATAACGATATCCTGCTTAAGCTCGAGATATCCGAATTTAGAAAAGCAGATCATGAATATGATGATACCCAGGATGACGTTCATGGCAGGGCCTGCAAGCGAAACCAGAAGACGCTTCCATCTCGCCTGATTGATGAGGTTTTCAGGATTATCGTCTTTTAATTCGCCTGTCTCCTCATCGATCTCGGAAAAGCGGACATAAGCGCCCAGCGGGATCAGGCGGATATAATATTCGATGTCGTTTTTCTTCCACGAGAAAAGCTTCGGTCCGACAAATACGGACAATTCATAGACTTTGATCTTCAGAAGTCTGGCGACGAGAAAATGGCCGATCTCATGAACGGCGGCCAGAACTCCTAATCCCAATATGCATATAAGGATGCTAAGCGGCGACATATCTTCGTTTTATGACTCACTTTCTAATCTCTTCGGTTATCATGCGTGCCCACTCATCCACGGCAAAGATCTCCGCCAAAGACGGATTCTGGGTCACGCCGTCACGCTCGTGTCTTTCCATGACCTTTGAAACGGTACGCTCAATATCAAGGAACGATGCTTTCCCGGCAAGGAAATCCGCCACGATCACTTCATTTGCAGCATTCATGGCTGCCGGCAGCGTTCCGCCGACAAGAGCGGCGTGATATGCCATATCTACCAGACGGAACACCGAACGGTCACATGGCTCGAACGTAAGCGTCCTGCTCTGCTTATCAAACGGAGAAAACGGACGGCAGATACCAAGGCTTCTCTTCGGATAGAAAAGCGCTACCTGGATCGGCATCATCATATTCGGGAAACCCATCTGCGCGAGAACGGAACCGTCATTGAGCTCGACCATGGAATGGACGATACTCTGCGGATGGACAACAATATCGATGCGGTCGACCGGACAGTCAAAAAGCCATGACGCTTCGATAACTTCCAGTCCTTTATTCATCATGGTCGCGGAATCGATCGTGATCTTTCCTCCCATATTCCAGGTCGGATGATCTAGCGCTGCATCGAGAGTGACCTTTTCCAGCTGATTACGGCTGTATCCGCGGAATGGTCCGCCGGAAGCCGTAAGGAGGATCTTCTTAAGAGAGCCTTCCGGCTGTCCCATCAGGCACTGCCAGATCGCCGAATGTTCGGAGTCGACAGGGCGAAGCGAAACATTCTTCTGCTTTACGAGCGGCATAACGATCGAACCGCCGGCTACGAGAGTCTCCTTATTTGCAAGTTCGATTTCTTTTCCTGCGTGGATCGCGGCCACAACAGGCGCCAGACCCTTCATGCCGACCATGGCGGCAACGACACAGTCGACCTTCGGAAGTGTCGCACAATGCGAATGACCGTCTTCCCCGCAGAAAACTTTTACCTTCGAATCACGAGGGAGCATGCGCTTGAGCGTTTCTTTTCTTTCCTTCGTTGCCACGCTGACACAGGAAGGATGAAACTCCTGGATCTGTTCCAGGAGAAGTTCGATATTAAATCCACAGGTCAAAGATTCGATCTTAAACTCTTCCGGGAAGTGACGGACGACTTGTAATGTCTGAGTACCGATAGATCCGGTCGAACCAAGAATGCATAGTCTCTTCATGGCTGCACCCCCAACATCAAGGCGTATGCCAGGCCAAGTGCTACGGGAAGCGTAAAGAATGCACTGTCGAAGCGGTCCATGATGCCGCCGTGGCCGGGCATGAGTTTGCCGAAATCTTTAATATCCACCATTCGCTTGATGCTCGAAGCCAACCAGTCTCCCAGCTGGGAAACACAGGAAAGGACAAATCCGAACAGAGCCGCAAACGTAATATACATCGTGTAAGAGATGCCGACATCGATAATGTCATACATGATGAAAGCAAAGAAAAGTGCAGTTATAAGTGATGTGAAGACCGCTCCTCCGATACAGCCTTCCCATGTTTTTTTCGGGCTGATGTGCGGAACGATCTTATGTTTTCCGATAAATGATCCGGTAAAGTACGCAAATACGTCAGATACCCATGGTGCAAAAAGACCGATGACCATGTAATACCAGCCCTTCGGGATCAGAAACATCATGATATGCGTACATGCGATCGGAAAAGAAACATACATAACGATCAGCGAGGAACTGAATCCGGAATGCAGCGCCTTCGGATCTTCTTTGATAAGCGGCGGGATCATCGTCGTGACAAAACAGTAGACCAAAACGAGAAGTGCATAAAGCGTAAAGCCCTGCGATGGCGTGGCTCCCGTATTCCAGAGAGCAACCGGAAGAAATCCGAAAAAACCGCCGAGGATCGTCACAAACACGCAGATCTCTTTCTCCGTGCTCTTTACCGCCTTTATAAGCTCGTAAAGAGCAAGAGCAGTGACGATGAACGTAAACAGCAAAATAATATGCGGCACGAAATACGCCGGGATGACCAGCGCTAATACCGCAATCGTAAATATGGCTCCTGTAATGATTCTCTGGCGCATACTTTACTTCTCGTCTTTCTTTTCCTGCGAAAGTCCGCCGAAGCGGCGATCGCGCTTGGTATAAGCCACCAGGGCATCGGTCAGTTCTTTCATACCGAAGTCCGGCCACAGCACATCAGAGAACCAAAGTTCGGAGTATGCGCCTTCCCATACCAGAAAGTTCGATGTTCTTTCTTCTCCGCTCGGACGGATGATCAGATCCGGATCCGGAACGTCCGGAAGATACAGATTCTTTGAGAAAAGCTCTTCCGTGATATCTTCACTCTTTATCTCGCCGGAAGCAACAAGGGCAGAAAGCTTCTGCGCCGCCTGTACGATCTCTCGTCTTCCGCCGTAGTTAAAGGCTACGATCAGTGTCATTCTGTCTCTGTGCTTACTGCCTTCTTCCGCACGTTTACATACTTCCTGGATATTCTGTGGAAGCGCCGCGATATCGCCAGTAAAACGGACACGGATGCCTTCTGCTTCCAGTTCAGGATCATAGCGGTCGAAATACTCGACGAAAAGTTCCATCAGCGTATGGACTTCACTTTCAGGTCTGGACCAGTTTTCCGTGGAAAAAGCATACACAGTGACATATTTAATGCCATAGTGTCCGCAGTTCTTGCAGAGGTTTTTGAGGTTGTCCGCACCCGCACGGTGGCCGGCGGAACGGGGAAGCATGCGTTTTTTCGCCCATCTTCCGTTACCGTCCATAATGACAGCCAGGTGGGTCGGGATCTTCAGCTGCGATTCATCGATCTTCTCAGCTTTCTTTCTCGAAAATATAGAGAATTTTCCTTCCTCTTGCGGACACATATTCTACTCCAAAAAAAGAGATTGTCCCGAAACTGAGTTCAGCCGAGACAACCCCCTGTTTTTCTCCTCTCGGTGATCAGATCTCCATAAGATCTTTCTGCTTTGACTCACAGCACTTGTCAACTTCCTTAACATAACGGTCCGTAAGCTTCTGCATCTGCTCTTCGAAGTAGCCCAGATCGTCATCTGTAAGTTCTTTCTTCTTATTGATTCCGCGGTACTTATCAATACCCTCACGGCGGATATTACGGATAGCAACTTTTGCTTCCTCGCCATACTTCATAACATTTTTAACGAGTTCCTTACGGCGTTCCTCGGTAAGGATCGGGAATACCAGACGGATCATCTTACCGTCGTTACTCGGGTTGATGCCGAGATCAGAAGACTGGATCGCTCTTTCGATCTCTTTGAGCATCGACGGATCCCAAGGAGTCAGTGTGATCATTCTCGGCTCCGGTACCTGGATGTTTGCCACAGCATTGAGCTGGGACTGTGTGCCGTAATAATCTACGGTAATACGGTCCAGAACATGCGGATTAGCGCGTCCCGCACGGATCGCATTGAAGTTCTCCGTAAGATTCGCGATCGTCTTCTTCATCTTATCTTCATAAGAATCAAAAACCTCTTTTGTAATTTCAACCATTGCCATATTCTCAAGCCTCCTTCATTATCAATTCTTATCAGCAAACGATCGTGCCGATATCATCGCCGAGTACTACTCTCACGATATTTGCCGGATCTTCCATGGAGAATACCATGATCTTCGTGTTGTTATCACGGCAAAGTGCTGCCGCTGTTGCGTCCATGACCTTTAAGTTCTTCGCGAGAACCTCGTCATGGGAGATCGTCTTATACTTTACAGCATCCGGATACTTGTGCGGATCCTTGTCATAGACACCGTCGACCATCGTGGCCTTGCAGAAGATATCCGCTTCGATCTCCGTTGCACGGAGCGCAGCGCCTGTATCTGTGCTGAAGAACGGGTTACCGGTACCGCATGCAAAGATAACGATCCTCTTCTTTTCCAGATGTCTTACGGCTCTTTTTCTGATATACGGTTCTGCCATCTGACGGACATCGACCGCCGACATAACACGTGTGACCGCACCGGCCTGTTCCAGCGCATCCGAGATCGCCAGAGCATTCATGAGGGTCGCCAGCATACCCATATGATCCGCGGTAACGCGATCCATGTTTTCACTTGATCTTCCTCTCCAGAAGTTACCGCCGCCGACAACTACGGCGACCTCAACTCCGAGATCGGCGACTTTCTTGATCTGCTCGCAGATCCGGATAACGGTCGCATCGTCAATTCCGACCTTCTTCTCACCGGCAAGTGCCTCACCGCTGATCTTAAGAAGTATCCTCTTATAGACAGGCTCGCTCATTACCTTAATCCTCCAATATATATACTTAAATCATTTTATCGTTATTTCCAGATTCTGAAAAGACAAATGACCGAATTTTTGAAATTTAATCTTTTCTTTCGTAGTCGTTCATGTAGCATTCGCGGAATCTCCCCGAAAATGAGGGCTCCACGCCGGCATTAAGAAGATGGGAGCAGTCTCCGAAAGAAAGCATGCGGAACTGCGCGATCCCTTCGCGTCTTTCCTCGGTCGCGATCGTCGTCACCGAAGTCGGGGCAGCCATCATGGCATGCCACATGATAAAAGGCGAAAGATTCAGCAGATAAGACAGAAGAACCGCCTCCAGACCGTAATGGCAGAAAAGCACTATCGTATCGTTATTCGGCTTTTCCGCACGGAACCATTTGCCTTCTTTCCTGTATCCGTGCTTCCTTAAAAGCTTATCGAATTCACTATAGACCCAGTCACGTTCTTCACGTACGTGCGCTTCCGTAAGCGCCGGATATTCCGTCCACTTATCATAATCAAAAGCATACGGCATCGTCATCCATTCTTCCGGGCACCAGTCCCATGCGACACTGACCTTATTGGGGTGCCGGACTCTCGGTGCAAATTCACGAAGCCACTTTAATTCTTCAGCTTCCATTCCCATCTTCAAAAGGCACGGGGCTGCCGTCTGTTTCGCTCTTCCCAGAGGCGAGCAGTAGCAGTAATCCGCTTTTACATTCTTCATACGTTCGGAAAGAAGTTCGACTTCGATCTTTCCCTGCTCGGTAAGGCAGTCATTCTCATAATCCGGATCACCATGCCGGACGATCATTATCTTCATAAAAGATCCTCTCTTTGCAATGCTTCTTCTCCTCATCCATTTTAGCAGAATACATATAGAGATAAAGACTTGACTATAAAGTAAAAAAAGAGACAGTCAAAAGACTGTCTCTTCAGTAAGTGCTTTTATAGCGGATATTACTTGATCTGCTTCATAACTTCTTCAGCGAAGTTCTCTTCCTTCTTGGCAATACCTTCACCCATTTCGAAACGTGTGAAACGACGGATGGAGATGTTCTGACCCAGAGCAGAAGATCTTTCCTTTGTGTATGTAGCGATGGTCTTGGAATCATCCTTAACGAATTCCTGCTCTACGAGGCAGTTCTCTTTGTAGAACTTCTCGATGTTACCCGGCAGGATTCTCTCTCTGATGATCTTTTCAGGCTTACCTTCGTTGAGGTTCTTGTTAACGATGATCTCTGTTTCCTTCTCGATCTCAGCAGCCGGAACATCTTCACGTGTGAGCCACTTCGGATTAGCAGCAGCGATCTGCATTGCGATATCCTTAGCAAAATCAGCAAACTCAGGCTTAGCGATAACGGAATCATCATCTGTAGCCAGATCAACAAATACACCGATCTTACCACCCATGTGGATGTAAGAAGCAACAGCGCCGTTGCCCTCTACTTCATAAACTACGAATCTTCTGATAGAAGTATTCTCTCCGATATCAGCGATAGCTTCCTTCTGGAAGAGCTCTACTGTCTTGGAGTCATCGTTGTAAAGTGTCTGAGCCATAAGATCTTCAACAGAAGCCGGCTTCTTAGCAAGAATGTGAGTAGCAACTGCATCTGCGAAAGCCTTGAACTTATCTGTGTTAGCAGCAAAGTCTGTCTCGATGTTGATCTCAACGAGAACACCGGACTTCTTATCGTCTGCGATCTTTGCGATTACCGCACCCTCAGCAGCGACTCTTGCGGACTTCTTCTCAGCCTTAGCGATACCCTTCTCACGAAGCCATGCAACCGCCTTCTCGATATCACCCTCAGATTCCTGAAGAGCTCTCTTACAATCCATAATACCGGAACCAGTCATATCACGAAGTTCCTTGACCTGTGCAGCACTAATGTCAGCCATAGTTATATCCTCCATTAAATAATTGTTTGATAGTTTTAGATGATCCTTTTTGAAAAGAACCGGAGATTAAGCCTCAGCCGGAGCCTCTACTGCCTCAGCTGCTTCCTCGGAAGCTTCTTCAGCTTCTTCAGCTACGACCTCGAGCTGCTCGCCCTGACGGCCTTCGAGAACTGCGTCAGCGATGTGGCCGGCGATAAGCTTAACTGCACGGATAGCATCGTCGTTACCCGGGATTACGTAATCAACTTCTTCCGGATCACAGTTTGTATCAACAATAGCAACTACCGGGATACCCAGACGACGAGCTTCTGCAACTGCCAGGTGCTCTTTCTTTGTGTCTACGATGAAAAGGCAAGCCGGGAGCTTCTTCATACCCTGGATACCACCAAGGTTCTTGTCGAGTTTTTCCATCTCGAGCTTCAGCTTAGCAACTTCCTTCTTTGTACGAAGATCAAAAGAACCGTCCTCAGACATTGTCTTGAGCTCAGCAAGGCGGGCCAGACGCTTTTCAATTGTCTTGAAGTTTGTCAGTGTACCACCGAGCCAACGGTTGTTGATGTAGAACATGTTGCAGCGAACTGCTTCCTCAGAGATAGAATCCTGAGCCTGCTTCTTTGTACCTACGAAAAGAATGTTTCCGCCTTCAGCAGCAATAGAGCGTACGAAATCGTAAGCTTCTTCTGTCTTCTTAACGGTCTTCTGCAGGTCGATGATGTGGATGTTGTTACGCTCCGTGAAGATATACTCCGCCATCTTCGGGTTCCAACGGCGTGTCTGGTGACCAAAGTGTACACCTGCTTCAAGAAGCTGCTTCATAGAAATAGTTGACATAAAAAATCCTCCTGTTTTTTCTTCCATGAGGCTTACTTCGGTGTCTCCGAAGAACAAAAGACTACACCTCATGTGATTTTTAGCCTTTAAAATGATACAATGAGATAGCCGCAAAGGCAAGTGTTTTTCAGAAGAAATTCGCTGAAAACCGACATTTTTTCACGAAATCGAGGACTTTTTGCTATGAATAAGCTTACTAACCCGGAAATCGCAACATTTAATACCCTTCTTTCTGACCTTGTCGGGATCGCCAGCGTCAAGGGAGAACCGAAAGACGGCGCCCCATATGGCGAAAAACCGAAGCAGGCCTTAAGCTACCTTCTGAAAAGGGCCGAAGCGGACGGGTTTACTTCGGTTAATGTCGGTGATAAAGCCGGATATATCCAGTGGGGAACCAAAGGTCCTCTTGTTGCCGTCCTCGGTCATCTCGATGTCGTTCCGGAAGGCTCTTCCTGGAATACGGACCCTTTTACACTTGATACAGATACCGATTATTTCATCGGCCGCGGCGTTATCGATGATAAAGGCCCGGTCCTTTGCGCTTATATGACAATGCTCAGATTTAAGGAAAAGCACCCGGATCCGGAGTTCCGTGTGCGTCTCATCGTCGGAACCGATGAAGAAAACGGTTCTTCCTGCATGGTCCGCTACTGCGAAACCGAGGAACTTCCGGATATCGGTTTTACACCCGACGCCGAGTTTCCCTGCATCTTCGCCGAAAAGGGCATCTACCAGATGCATTTTGAAGAAACACCTTCCGGACGATTCACACTTCACGGCGGCAATGCGGCCAATATGGTTCCTCCTTACTGCGAATGCATCGATCTTGAGAAGATGAGCGGCATCTCGGCAGATGGCGTGCAGGCCCATGCGAGCAAACCGGATCTCGGTATCAACGCGATCGATCTGATCCTCGACAAAATGTCTTCAGAACTGAAAAACTCTTCTAAACTACTTCAGCTTATGGAAAAGTACTTCAGCCAAAAGTCCGAAACGAAATTCTCCTCTTTCTTCTCCCCTGATGTATCGGGACCGATGACGACAAATGTCGGTATCGTTGATATCAGCAAAGAACACGCAAAGCTCTATGTGGATATCCGCTGGCCTGTCACAATTAAAGAGGAAGATGTCAGATCAAAACTTCATGAGATCGCTTCCGAATTCGGAGTTACCGTTGTCGACGATTCCGTTCTGGCGCCGCTTTTCAAGGATAAAGGATCTGACCAGATCACTATTCTTACCAAGATCTATGAATCTTACCGTGATGCTTTTGCATATACAGAAGATGAAAAAGAAGCAAGAGCCGCTTCTCTTTCGAAAATAGCGGAACCGATCGCCGTCGGAGGGGGCACTTATGCCAGAGCGATGCCCAACATCGTCGCATTCGGTCCTCAGCTTCCATGGAATCCGGATCAGTGCCATCAGGCAAATGAATCGGTCCTTAAAGAAAACATGTACCTCCTCGTACCGATGTACGAAGAGGCACTGGAAAAGCTTGGCAATTCGATTATCTGATATGTATTTAGATGAAACGTCTGACACAGACAACGCAGGACATCGGGATACAATCTTCGACGATACCGCCGTTGCTGGTCGAAGCATGGATAACAACACCGCTTCCACAATAAAGACTTACATGGTCGACCTTACCGTCTCCTCTATAGTCATGGCAGATGACATCTCCGGGCTTTAATTCCTGATTGGTGACATCAGTGCCGAGCTGGGCGATGGATGCGGACTGGTGCGGCAGAGAGATACCGTAATAGTGTGCATATACATACATGACAAATCCGGAGCAGTCCAGGCCCTGAAGCGATGCGCCCGTATATACATAAGGAATACCGATAAATGCTCTTGCGTATGTCAGAAGATCACACGAAGAAGGATTCGGGATCGAAGGATTCGTATTTGTTCCGGAAGAAGGTGCAGACGTACTGCTCGGCTGAGTCGTCGGCGTTGCAGCAGGTACCGGTGTCGCTGTTACTTCGGGAGCGGCCGTTTCCAGTTTATCTCTCACGAGATCAGATCTTACAAATCCGCCGTCAGAAAGCTTATACCATCCGTTACTTGTACGTGCAACGACAGCAACAGCTTCATCCCTGACAAGTTTTCTGGAAACAGAATAGCCTGTGCCCGGGCCGCTTCTGACATTAACATCACCATTGGAATAGAAAGTACCGCTAAGTTCAGTCTCTGTTACTTCCGGCTCAGGAGTAGGTGTTGCCTTCGGCTTGGATTCGGAAGACTGGCCGGAAGCCGCCTGTGTCGGTACCGGAGTAGGTGTGGGAGTTGCTTTTTTCTTTGGAGTAGGCGTCGGGGTCTCCGTCGGAGTAGGTGTCGGAGTTGCCACAACATCAAGAGTAATATTCGAAGTAAGAACAAAACCAGAAACCGTACCTTCTTCTGTTTCATATACGACATGTGACCAGGAAGAACCCTGACCGTCACGGACAGCCTGATCTGCATAAAGCAGTTTTCCGACTGTCGCGGATTCAGAACTCGGAGATGAATGGACGATCATATTCTTCAAGGCATAAACAACATCGTTTCTGGATTCAAAAGCTGAAGGATCGAGCATTTCAACGGAAACACCGTCACGATCGTCATGCTCGGAGATAACATAAGTATTCGCCTCAAGAAGATCCGCTTTTACTTCCGATTCATCGGTTTCGTTATATGTCAGTACAACGGTTGAAGAAGCCCGTTCTTCGATCGAGGGCATAGTCTGCTCAGACGGAACCTGAAGACAGATATCGGAAGCATGCCCGAGCGGAACGATCGGAAAAAGTACGGTGACCAAAGACAGCACCATAACGATCGATGTCATCTTCAGCCCGCGATGCAGGCGCCGCTGAGTCATTCTGTAACTCAGTTCAATGTTTTTTTCTGTTTTTTCAGTATTATTCTTCAAAATGACCTCCAAAGAGAATCGCTAACCCAAACACTGACAGTTTAATTATATCAAAACACTTATCGTTTGGAAGAAATGTGACACAATTGTAATATGATATTAGGTATTCCCCGCCTTTATCAAATCGGTTTTAGGCTTATATTCAAACGTTTTGATATTCAAAGGTTTTCAATAGATGTTTATCAATGTCAAAATAGTGATATTTCCTTCATTTTGAATGTGACAAAAAAAGAACTGTCCGGATGGACAGTTCTTTTTGAAATTCTACTTTTCGTTCGGATCGAAGATTACTCTTCTGTCTTCTCCTCGACAGCAGCCGGAGCTTCTTCAACCGCCGGTGCTTCTGCAGCAGCCTCAGCTGCCGGAGCTTCTTCTTCATCCTTCGGTTCCGGATTGATCGGAGCAACTTCCTTAATGGAGATGCTGATACGACGTGCAGCCGGATTAACATCGAGGACCTTAGCCTCAACTTCCATGCCTTCCTTCAGAACATCCTGCGGCTTGTTAAGACGTACGTCGGAGATCTGGGAAACATGGCACAAAGCGTCAAGATTCGGCTCAAGCTCTACGAATGCACCGAACTGGAACATACGAACGACCTTACCGCGAACGATAGAACCTACCGGGATACGCTCGTCGATGTTATAGAACGGATCGTCCTCAGCCTTCTTATAACCGAGAGAAATTCTCTTCTTCTCCGGATCAAAATCCTTAACATAAACATGAACCTTATCACCGACGGAAAGAACTTCAGACGGATGATGGATGTGGTTCCAGGACAGTTCGGATACGTGGATGAGACCGTCTACACCGCCGATGTCAACAAATGCACCGAAGTCTGTAAGAGATCTTACAACACCATCGTACTCCTTATCCTTCTCGATTCCGCTCCATACTTCCTCAGCCTTTGCCTTACGCTCATTGTTGAGAAGTGTTCTTCTGGAACCGGAAACTCTCAGACGACGCTTGTCCGGATCGAACTGTGTGATAAGGATCTCCATGGTCTTACCCTTGTAAGCCTCAAGATCATTCACTACGTTCAGTTCAAGCTGTGTTCTGTGAATGTAGATGTCAACTCCGCCGTAGCTTGCGATAACACCGTCCTTAACAACGTTTGTGATCTTAACTGTAACCGGCGTCTTGTTCTCATATGCTGCTTCGATCTCAGCTTTATTCTTGCTGAAATCCACATGCGACTTGGAGAGAATGATCTCTTTGCCCATGTCGGTATTGCGGATGCTCTTTACGTAAACTTCAATCTCTCTGTGCTCTTCAACTGCCGCTTCAAAGTCAAAATCAGGTTCAAACTCACTTCTTGGAATCTTGCCTTCCGACTTATCATGGACATCTACATAAACGAAATCGCTGTCGCAGGTCGTTATTGCTCCCTTCACTGTAGCGTTCTTTCTAAGCTGTGGAATGCTTTCAATGTAATCGCCAAAATTGATGTCGTTAGACTCTGGATTCGTGTTTACCCCGTTTTCACTCATGGTTTGGATAACCTCCCTGATAATACTCACCGGCGTTGATGCCCCTGCCGTAACACCGATCCGCTTGACTTTGCTTTCCCTCCACATAGGAAGCATCGGTCGAACTTCTTCGGCGCTGCCGACAAGATAAGTCAGCGCACAACGATCTGAACATATGTCATAGAGTTTCTTTGTATTCGAACTGGTCTTCGATCCTATGACGACCATAACATCTGAAACACCCGCCAAATCCGCAGTTTCCCTCTGCCTATTTTCAGTCGTATAACATATTGTACCAAAAATTTGATCATTTGCAATTTTTTTCTGCACGAATTCACAAATTTCTTGGAAAACTTTACTGGAAAATGTCGTTTGGGACACCCAAACGGAATCAGATTCTATTTCAGCAAGAGCTTTACACTCCTCTAAAGACGAGATGACCGTCACCGGATGAGTGCTTTCCCCGCAGATCCCGACGACTTCCGGATGGCCTTTGGTACCGGTGATATAGACCGGATGACCCTCCTGACCTGCTTTTCTTACGATGTCATGGATCTTTTTGACAAACGGACATGTGCAGTCGATGATCTCACAGTTGCGTTTTTGAAGTTCTTCCATGACTTGGGGAGTAACGCCGTGGGCACGGATGACAACGACACTTCCCTCTTCCACTTCCTCGGGCGAATGTGCCAAAAGCATACCGGAAGAAAGAAGTTCACCGACAACCGTCTCGTTATGGGTGATCTCTCCGAGCATATAGATCTTGCGGTCCGGATAATCCCTGATCACGGAATACGCAGACGTAACGGCGTTCTGCACGCCGAAACAGAAGCCTGAGGATTTCGCAAGTTCGATTGTCCAGTCCAATATCTTTTCCTGCCCTTATTCTCTAATATATGAAAGGAGAAGGTCCTGTGTCTGCTCGATATCGATCTTGGTGGTATCGATCTCGATCGCGTCTTCGACTTTTACGAGCGGAGATGCGGCACGGGTACTGTCCTGAAGATCTCTTCTTTCGATGTCACGAAGGACTTCTTCGTATGTGGTATCGGTCACGCCCTTCTGCTGAAGCTCGAGAAGTCTTCTTCTGGCGCGTTCTTCTGCAGCAGCGACCAGGAAGAACTTATACTTCGCATTGGGAAATACCTTCGATCCGATATCTCTTCCGTCGAGGATAACGTTCTTTCCTTCGGAGATCTTTCTCTGAAGATCGACCATGGCCTCACGGACACACGGGATCGCGGAAACATCAGATGCCGCCATGGATACTTCCGGCATACGGATATCCGTGGAAACATCCTCGCCATCGAGCCACACATGCTGCGTGCCGTCTTCGTGGGTGATATCGATCTTAATATCTTTCATCATCTTCTCGATTTTTTCGGCATCCTTAGTATCGATGCCGCTCTTTATGGCCTTAAGTCCGCAGGCACGGTACATCGCTCCGGTATCCAGATAGAGGATGCCGAGTTTTTGCGCAATACCCTTTGCCAGTGTGGATTTACCGGAACCGGAAGGTCCGTCTACTGCAATCTGATAATATTCACTCATCACTATATCCTCCTTGGTGTTAAATAGCACGGTGTCCAAGACCGATCGCAATCTCATTGAGATGCAAAAGGCCGATGCCGAAATATACACAAACGCTGATATGATCGTTATAGCGGGCAATGCCGATCTTTCCGCCGACATTCAGTCCGATCGCTTTGGAAGTGATCTGTGAGATCGCTTCTCTTGCCGCACCGGCAAGTGCGCCTTCTTCGTTATGGCTGTTGCCGATGATACCTTCTCTTTGTGCGGCAACGACACATCTTTCGATGATCTTACTTACAGAAGAGATGAATTCACCGCCGAAATCTGCAGCGGTAGCATTGATCTTTTCCTCTTTCAAGGCCGCCTTGAGCTCTGCTTCTTCTTCTCTGCTGTTAGTCAGCGCGATACGGATCGAAGCGGAAGCGGTCATTTTACTGCTGGCGATCAATTCTTTCATGATTCCTTCTCCTCCTTGTCATCGTCGTCGATCGAACGGTCTTTACCCGTATCATATACCTTGTACTCTTTCCACAGCTTCTCGAGAGCTTCGAAAGACTCTTCGATATGACTCTTTCTGTGCATGCCGAGAGCAACAAGAAGCGCATTGATCAGTGATAGCGGCGCCGTCAGGGAATCGACGAACGAAGCCATATCCGATCTTGCAAAGAGCGCCACATCCGCATACTGCGTCATCGGCGTATCCGCTTTATCTGTGATCACGATGACCGAAGCGCCTCTGGATCTTGCGTACTGCAAAGACTGGATCGTTCTTGTGGAGTAACGCGGGAAGCTGATACCGATCATTACGTCGCCCGGGCCGATCGGAAGGATCTGCTCGAATACTTCGTTGGCACTGTTGCTGTGGATATGACGGACATCGTCAAACAGCGGCGTCATGTAAAAATGCATAAAAGACGAAAGCGGCGAAGAACTGCGAAGGCCCATGATGTAGATCTTTTTCGCATCAAGGATCGTTTTCACCGCTTTACTGAAAGCATCCTCGTCGAGATTCTCGTAAGTATACTTCAAACTGTCCATATCTGCCTGAAGGATCGATTTAACGATCGAGGCGTCATCCGAGAAACGGCTCGCCGCATTCAGTCTCTGGACGGAAGTAAGCTTGACCTTCAGTTCTTCCTGAAGTGCTTTTTGAAAATGCGGATATCCTTCATAGCCGAGTTCCATGGAGAAACGCACGACCGTGGATTCACTGACCCCAGTGGTCTCACCGAGTTTTGCGGCCGTCATATAGGCAGCTGTTTCGTAGTTTTCCAGGATATAGTTCGCAATGGCTTTCTGCCCCTTGCTCATCGAGTCGAGAGAGACGGTAATGCGCTCAACTACACTGGATAAAGACTCACTTTTCTGATCTTCGGGATTCATGTCGCTTCATCTCCTTTTTGGCCGTCCATCCACGTTTCGATCGTGATCTGACGGTCATCTTTATTACCTGCCGCTTCTTCCAGTGAATCCTGAAGGTCGCGGATCGTTTTATACATCATGAGTTCCATTGCCGGCATTTCCGAAACAGAGGAAATACCGAACTCAAGAAGGAACTGCTGAGTCGTTCTGAAAAGCGCCGGTCTTCCCGGAGCTTCGAGAGTACCGCATTCTTCGACAAGACCGCGCTCGATCAGGCGGCTGACGATCGAATCGGAACTGACGCCACGGACAGCCTCGATCTGAGCACGCGTCACCGGCTGGTTATAGGCGATGACCGCAAGTGTCTCATATGTTGCCTGGGACATCGGAGGACGGGTCCTTGGAGCAAACATCCTCTCGAGAACGGGCTTCATGGAAGGCTTGGTGCACATAACATAGGAATCATCGACCTTACGGATCAAAAGACCGCCCCATGGGTTCGTCTCATAATCTTTGATCATACGGTCAAGTGTTTCTTCAACTGCCTCTTTCGGCATCTGGGTGATCTCAGAAAGACGATCGCACGAGATCGGATCACCATGCGCGAAAAGCAAAGCCTCCAGCGCAGAAGGAAGCTCCTGTACCGTTATCTTGTTTTCACGTTCCAATCCGTCAGTCATATGCGGCTAACTCCTTCGATTCTTTTGATTGATCCAGTCCGAAGCGCTCTTCATCAAGCTCATTTTTCTTCGGCTCGATCACGATCACGTCAAAAGGCTTTTCCTGCTCGGCTTTGATCTGGTCACCGCGCAGCAGTTCGAGAACAGCCAGAAATCCGACGATCCTGTCCATCTTCTCAACCTTATGGGCCGGGAAGATCTCATGAAAAAAGACTTTTCCTTTTCCCTTGATACTGTCCCACACAAATCTAATTTTATCACGAATGGAGAACTTGTCTCTTTTAAGAATATGAGTAATACGAGAAGCAATGTCGGCAAAGCGGACTTTGTTTCTCTTGCAAACGTCATCGATCCCCTTATTAAGGGCATCCTCATCCACGGGAGCAGGAATGTTTTCGACCTTGATCCCCAAAGAAGATGCTGTCTGCGGAAGGCGGTAAACGCACTTGGAATAGTCGCGGTAACGGTCCTTGAGATCGGATGCAAGCATCTTACATCTTCTGTACTCGAGAAGTTTCACGACGAGTTCTTCTCTCGGATCAGGCTCAGAAGAATCCTCACTGACATTTCTGTCCGGAAGAAGCATCCTCGACTTGATATGCACGAGCGTTGCCGCCATTAAAAGAAATTCAGAAGCAACCTCCATATCCAGAGAACTCATTTTATCCAAGTACTCCATATACTGGTCGGTCACTTCTGCGATCGGGATATCGTAGATGTCGATATCGTTTTTTTCGATCAAATGAAACAGAAGGTCCAGCGGACCTTCAAACTTGCGAAGTCTGACTTGTGGATTCTCCAATGCTGCCACTTTATCCTACCTCAAGCTGTTTCGATCATTTTTCTGGGTCAAAGCCGATCATGACGGCTTTTCTTACTTCACGGATCGTTTCTTCTGCTTTCTTGCTTGCCTTCTCTCTTCCCTGACGCAGGATCTCAAGAAGCTTCGGCTCGTCCTGAAGAAGTGCGGTTCTTTTCTCATAGATCGGAGTATGGAACTCGGCGATCTTTTCCTGAAGCATCTTCTTGCAGGCAACGCATCCGATGCATCCGCCCTTGCACTGTTCCGTGATCTCCGGGACCTTGTCCTCATTGAAGACCTTATGGAAAGCATATACCGTACAGATATCCGGATGACCCGGGTCATCCTTTCTGATACGGGCCGGGTCAGTGATCATGCTCATGACCTTCTTCTTTACTTCGTCCGGTGTATCGGCAAGAGCGATCGTATTGCCGTAGCTCTTACTCATCTTTCTTCCGTCTGTACCCGGAAGAACCTTTGCCTTTGTGAAAAGCGGCTGCGGCTCCGGAAGTACTTCAGACTTATAAAGATAGTTGAAACGACGTGCCAGTTCACGAGTGATCTCAAGGTGAGCCTGCTGGTCTTCACCAACCGGTACGTAGTTCGCGCGATACATCAGGATATCTGCTGCCATAAGGACCGGATAACCGAGGAAGCCGTATGTCATGATGTCTTTTTCGGAAGACATGTTAGCGATCATGTCCTTATATGTCGGGCATCTTTCCAGCCAGGAAAGCGGAGTATTCATGCCAAGCAAAAGGTAAAGCTCTGCATGCTGCTTAACATCGGACTGCAGGAAGATCGTTGCTTTTTCCGGATCAACGCCACTTGCGAGAATATCTGCAAGAAGACCAAGCGTATTCTTACGAAGGACATCCGTATCGGCATAACCTGTTGTCAGCGCGTGCCAGTCCGCAATAAAGAAATAGCACTCATACTGATCCTGAAGGCGGACCCAGTTCTCGATCGCGCCGAAATAGTTACCCAGATGAATGTTGCCCGTAGGACGTGTTCCTGAAAGTACGATTTTGTTTTCCATGTTTACCTCTTTTTGTGTTTTTCCTTGTTTCTATTTATAGTCTAAGCCTTCTCGGGACATCGAGGGCTTCATATATCATCTTTCCGAGCTGGTCCGGCCCGTAACGGAAAGGCTTTGCCACGAGATTGATAAGATCTGACAGCAAGCTCTGGTTTCCGAATCTTCCGAGAAGGATCAGCGCAAAGAATACAAAGTAGCTGTACTGCGCAAGTGTATCAAATGTGTTTCTCCACTTAAACGGAATGAAGGTAGAGATAAAACGATAACCGTCAAGCGGCGGGATCGGCAGGAGATTGAACGCCAGGAAGAGGAAATTATACTCACGAAGGAAGTAGAAAAACATCTCCACAAGCGAAGCGATCATCTGGATCGTTCTTCCGTCATCAATTGTCTTAATGCACCAGTATCTGGTCAGCGGAACGATAAGCGTAGCGATAAAGCCCATGACAAAGTTTGCCGTAACACCGGCAAGACTGATATAGCGCTCACATGTCCACCTCTTGAATCTCTTAAGGTTATTCGGGTTATACTGAACGGGTTTTGCCCAGCCGAATCCGGCAAGAAGGAGCATGACCGTACCGAGCGGATCGATATGTGCCATCGGGTTTAAAGTGATACGCCCCTGTCTTCTCGGCGTATCATCACCCATCTTCTCAGCGACCCAT
Source organism: Clostridiales bacterium (assembly GCA_017428545.1). Taxonomy (GTDB): domain Bacteria; phylum Bacillota; class Clostridia; order Saccharofermentanales; family Saccharofermentanaceae; genus Scatonaster. The sequence goes on along the minus strand of JAFRQR010000017.1, from coordinate 138,266 downwards.
GCATGCATGAACTCATGGATGGAAAATGTAAAAGTCAGTACCATGACCATAACGGTCAGGTACATGATCTTTTCACTCGTAGGCGCGTCTAGTTTAAGAATTTCAAACAACATATCTCTTGGTTATTCCTATCCTATCTGATCAAGCTTTCTTAAGTGAAAGATTGACCTTTTCTCCGTTGATATCAAGTTCTGTTGCGTTATCATCAGAACCTTCTTCGATACTTGTCGCAAGAACGTCAGATGCGATCTGCTCACCGAACTTGGTGAATACGGCGGCAAGTTTTTCACCGCAGGAATACTTCACCGTGATGCGGTCTGTGACCTCAAAACCGGACTTCTTTCTCTGGTTCTGGATCTTGGAAACGATCTCGCGGACGAAGCCTTCTTCGATCAGAGCGTCATCGAGCTTAGTATCGAGGGATACCGTGAAGCCCTTATCTGCCTGAGTGGAAAGGCCTTCCGGCTGAACGTTTTCAACGAGCAGGTCTTCTGTCAGAAGTTCGAAGGTCTCACCTTCTACTTCGATATTGATTTTACCGTCCTTATCGAGAGCCGCCATGGTCTCCTTACCCGGGAGAGCCGCGATGACTTCCTTAGCAGCATTAAGTTTCGCACCGAGTTTCCTGCCGAGAGTTCTCAGCTGCGGCTTGAACTTATAATCCAGGAGCGAAGATGCATCCTTCAGGAAAGCAACTTCATGGACATTCAGTTCTTCCTTGATGATCGTCTGATACTCGGAAGGCAGCTCATCTTCGCACACTGCGTAGAGCTTGCTGAGCGGCTGGCGGATCTTAAGGTTTGCAGCCTGACGGCAGGACAGAGCCAGCGTAACGATCTGCTGGACATCATCCATATTTCTTTCGAGATCTTCGTCGATCCATGCTTCTTCCGCTACCGGGTAGTCGCACATGTGGATGGACATCGGAGCATCAGCATTTACGGAACGGACGAGGTTCTGGTAGATCGCCTCCGTCATGAACGGGATAAACGGTGCAGCCAGACGTGTGAACTGCTCAAGTGCCGTATAAAGCGTCATGAAAGCATTGATCTTATCCTGCGTCATTTCCTTGCCCCAGTATCTTTCACGGCCGCGGCGTACATACCAGTTGGAAAGATCATCTACGAAGTTTTCCATCAGACGGGATGCACCTGTGATGTCATAGCCCTGCATCTTGCTGTCGACGGTCTTTTCAAGAGAAGCAAGTCTTGAAAGGATCCACTTATCCATAACGGAAAGCTTATCGTACTCGAGGCTGTACTTGGTCGGATCGAACTGATCGATCTCGGCATAGAGGATATAGAACGCATATGTGTTCCAAAGGGTACCCATGAACTTACCGAGGATCTTATCTACATTGCTGTGGTCGAAACGGGACGGCAGCCACGGTGCATTGGCACTGTAGAAATACCATCTTGCCGCATCGGCACCCTGACGGTTCAGGATATCCCACGGGTCAACGACGTTGCCCTTATGCTTACTCATTTTGATGCCGTCCTTATCCTGAACGAGACCCATAACGATAACGTTCTCGAACGGAGATCTTCCGAACAGCTGTGTACTGATCGCAAGAAGCGAATAGAACCAGCCACGTGTCTGGTCAAGCGCCTCAGAGATGAACTGGCACGGATAGTGAGACTCGAAAAACTCTTTGTTCTCGAAAGGATAGTGGAACTGGGCAAAAGGCATCGCGCCACTGTCGAACCAGCAGTCGATAACCTCAGAAACACGTGTCATCGGCTTGCCGCACTTCTCACATGTAACGTGTACATTATCTACATAAGGTTTATGAAGCTCGATATCATCCGGGCAGTCCGTTGACTTCGCCTTCAGTTCCTCGATGGAACCGATGCACTCACGGTGTCCGCATTCACACTCCCATACCGGAAGCGGTGTACCCCAGTAACGCTCACGGGAGATACCCCAGTCAACTACGTTCTCGAGGAAGTTACCCATACGGCCGTCACGGATCGTCTCCGGATACCAGTTTGCCATACGGTTGGAAGCTACGAGCTGATCCTTTACCTTGGTCATGGCGATGAACCAGGAAGATCTTGCATAGTAGATGAGCGGAGTATCGCATCTCCAGCAGAACGGATAATCATGCTCATAAGGCATCTTCTTCAGAAGCTTGCCTTCCATGTTGAGTTTCTTGATGATGAGCGGATCAGCGTCCTTAACAAATAGACCTGCGAACTCTTCGCACTCCTCCGGAAGCGTACCGTCTTCTTTTACGAGCTGTACGAACGGAAGATCATTGTCACGGCCGACTCTTGCGTCGTCTTCACCGAATGCCGGGGCGATATGAACGATACCGGTACCGTCGCTCATGGTTACATAGCTGTCTGCACAGACTTTAAAGGCTTCTTTTCTGCTCTTTTCTACTGCAGCAGAAGAATACGGGAACAGGGATTCGTACTTCTTGCCGACGAGCTCCGTTCCCTGATATCTCTCGAGGATCTCATACTCATCGAAAAGCTGCGGAACGAGGCATCCTGCCATGTAGTACATGACCTTCTTCTCTGTGCCGTCGAGGTCCTTGGAAACAGCGATCTTTACATATTCATCCGTCGGGCTGACGCAGAGGGCAACGTTGGACGGAAGTGTCCACGGTGTAGTTGTCCATGCGGCAAAGTAAGTATCCTCTTCACCGACGACCTTAAAACGTACGAATACGGAGTTCTCTTTTACGGCCTTATATCCCTGGGCAACTTCGTGGCTCGAAAGCGCAGTACCGCAGCGCGGGCAGTACGGAACGATCTTGTGGCCCTTATAGAGCATTCCCTTATCCCATAAAGTCTTAAGTGCCCACCACTCAGATTCGATGTATGTATTGTCGTATGTGACATACGGGTGCTCCATGTCTGCCCAGAAACCAACGCGGTCAGACATCTGCTCCCATTCTTCCTTGTACTTCCATACGGATTCCTTACACTTTTTGATGAAAGGCTCGACACCGTACTCCTCGATCTGAGGCTTACCGTTGATACCGAGCATCTTCTCGACTTCCAGCTCTACCGGAAGGCCGTGGGTATCCCAGCCCGCCTTAAACTGGACGTGCTCGCCCTTCATGGTATGGTATCTCGGGACTACGTCCTTAATGACACGGGTTTTAATATGTCCGATGTGCGGCTTTCCGTTTGCTGTCGGCGGGCCGTCATACAGCGTAAAATTCGGAGTTCCGTCCTTTTCCGGGCGGATGGACTTCTTCTGGATGTCATTTTCTTTCCAGAAGGCCAGCACTTCCTTCTCGCGATCGATAAACTTCATATCCGGCGATACTTTTTTATACATAGTAAAACCTCTTCTTCTCTAAAAGCTCCCGTCATTATAACATACGAAGTCATTTCGTGAGTATAGTTTTTATATTATAAAGAGAATTTCGTCAAAAATGACAAAGAAACGTTCCCGAAGGCTACTTCCGACGGAAACGTCTCTTATTAGATCCGGCTTTGAGATGGAGCTTAGACCTCGTATTCGTCCTTTACCTCGGCAAAAGGACCTGCAATGGTCGTAACGCCTCTGTCTTTTCCGTAATAGTCGTAGTTGAATACGATATCGGAACCGTCGGTGTTTTCGAAGCGCTGATCCGGCTGGAAGGCTTTTCCGAGGATATCGGTGTTGATGATACCGCAGGAGAAATCGGCGATTTTCTTAAAGATATTCGTCACAAGAACATACTTACCGTTTCTTTCGACGACATCCGCCGTTGCCTTAAATCTCTTGACCACGAGCTTCTTTTCTTCCTTCTTCCATTCCTTGGCACCGTTCATGTAGACATTACTGTCGATCCATACCGGCAGGTGCTGGAAGTGCTTTTCCATGATCTTATGCTCATAAGCCATCGGCTCATTGAGGTGGAAGGAGTCGATCCACTCCTGATATGTCGGGTATTCATCGAACTGGAAGGTGCCGACTTCCTGCTTATCGAAGAACTGCTCGGGACAATCCTCCGGACGCTTCTCGATCGGCCACTTCTGCACGAAGATGTTGTTATAAATACGGTCATCACCGTGAAGGATACTCATGAAACCCATGACTTCCGTTCTGTGCGGGAAGTGATACGGAGTATAGCGGGGCTGGTTCTTGCCGGATACGAATTCATCCGTACCTTCGCCGATTGCCTGGAAGGTGCCGCAGATCAGGTTATTTACGACAGCCACACCTTCTGTTGCCAGACGCAGGGAAGCCTTACTGAGCATGATATTGTTGTCCACGAGTGTCGGACCATGACCGACTTCGATGAAGATATCCTGGCTCATGATCGTGCCCGGGATCCTCTTGGCGAATTCCGGAGTATGGTTATCGTGCAGAAGGTTCTGCGACAGGATCGTGCCCTGTGCCTGCCAGTCACACCAGAGTCCCATGGTGCAGTGATGTACGTGGTTTCTTCTCATGATGACGTCGATCGCCGCATGGAGCTTGATACCGGCGATCTCGGCGCCGCCGACTTCCATCATGTTATTGATGTTATGGATGTGGTTGTCCTCGATGATCGAGAATACGCATCCCATTCTTCCGACGATACCGGTCTGTTCACAGTGATGGATATGGCAGCGGCGGACGATATGCGAGCCGATATTCTCCTTGAGCCATCCGTGATACTGGCCGCGGCAGACGGCATCACGCTCCATCTGTGTCGGGCTCTTCACACGGTACTTGGTGAAATAGTGATCGTTTTCGGGATCGAGGTACTTTCCGAGAGAAATACCGCAGCAACGGCTGTGGGAAACTTCGCAATCCTCGATGATCCAGCCGCGGCTCCAGTGCGGGCCGATCATACCATCCTGGAATGCCGCCGGCGGCGCCCATGTGGTCGCAGCCTTATTCACGGTAAATCCGGAAAGCGTGATATAGCCGACACCGGTCTTACTCGGGAAGAAACAGTTTCTTCTTACGTTGATCTCTACCTTGGCCTTATTCGGATCTTTGCCCTGAAAGTTAGCGTAGATAACGGTCTTTCCGTCTTTCTGCTCGCAATACCACTTACGCGTGGAGTTTTCCGGCTCCCAGGAAGCGATGTCCTTTTCGCCCTTCAGGCAGTCCTCCAGCGTGTCTGTCTCGTAGAGAGCGACATCATTGATATACACGCATCCTGTATGCGGATGACGGTGCCAGAAATACCAGTCGCCGCCGATCCTTGTGTCGTACGGGTTATAAGAACCGAAAATGCCGTTGTCGATCTCGACTTTCCAGGTCTTTCCCTTGTATTTTTCCCAGCCCTTGACGATCTCGGCACCGGTAATAACGGCCTTAAGCGGCTCGACGGAGCGGTATGTGATACGGGCATCTTCTGTTCCCGCATTTGCCGGGTCGACATATTCTCTGTATACGCCCGGCATGACGAGTACTTCGTCACCCGGTTTTGCGACTTTCGCTGCTGCGGAGATCGTTAGAAACGGATGGTCTTTGGTGCCGCATCCTTGGGATCTTGTATTCTGGTCCACGTAATAGATCATTGCTTTTCCTCCAAAATGTATGCTGATTCGATGTCTGATGTGAAAATGGCCACTACGGATGGATACAATTTTGCTGTCTCGGAAAACGGATCCGGGTAAGAATTCTTGTCCGGTCCCATGTGAAGACGGATCATGGCATACTCCTCCGGCTTAAGACGGATAAAGTTCTGGATGTACCAGCAGGACTTCTCTCCATGGCCGACCGGAAAAGAGTCCTTAATGCCCCACACTTCTTTTTCGACCCAGTTGGCGACTTCCTTGCCGTACTGGTTGATCTTCGTGCCTTCTTTTACGTTCTTGACCTCTTTTACATAGAAGTTGACCTTGCAAAGGTCATGCAAAAGAGATGTGATGATCACCGTATCCGGTTCGATCTTCACAAGTCCCTGTGCGACTTTTTCGGACAGGCGCTGATAGACATGAAGGCTATGAAGTGCCAGTCCTCCCTCACAGTTCAAGTGATATTTCGTGGAGGCCGGCGCCGTGAAAAAGTCCGTCTTTGTCACGATCCATTCCACCAGTTTCTCCATACCCGGACGCTTCGTGGATAAAAGAAGTCCGGTGATCTTATTCTGATTCTCATCACGCTGTTCTCTCGTGATCACATAGTCTTCTGCCATTTCATCACTCCTTTGCAAATTGATTCCAAGGTTCTTCTTCGGAAAGAGGGATCTCAAAGACCATCCTCTCATGACTTACGGGATGATCGATCTCGAGATGATAAGATTCCAGAAGGATGTCTCCTGAAAACCGGTTCGGCCCCTTCCCGTATTTTCTGTCTCCGACGATCGGATGTCCGATCGACGAAAGCTGCGCACGGATCTGATGGGATCGGCCCGTATGAAGATCGACGGAAAGAAGCGATACCGGTACTCCCGCGATACGCCCCTGCCCTATGACCTCATACTCGAGAAAGCACTCTTTTGCGTCTTTCGGTGCTTTTTCCTTCGTATCAAAAACATCCACCAGATTCGTTTTACTGTTTTTCAAAAGATATGAACGGATCTCGCCCTTATCTTTTTCAAAAGCACCGTACACGATCGCGCGGTACTTCTTTTTTACTGTCCTGCTCCGGATCTGTTCGCTGATCCTTCCTGCGCATTTACTGGTCTTGGCAAATACCATAACTCCCCGTACCGGCCGGTCGAGCCGGTGAAGAAGTCCTAAGTATGCTTCTCCCGGTTTATTGTATTTTTCGACCAGATATGCTTTTAAAAGCGTGAGCATATCCGGACTTCCCGTCATATCACTCTGCGAAAGCACTCCCGCCGGTTTGACGGCCACAAGCAGATGGTTATCTTCAAAGAGGATCTTCGGTGTGTCCTGCATCTCAGACCTCCGTCTTTGTCCATCTGCCTGTGCTTCCGCAAGGCAGGATGCAGTCCATCCGCGTACAGGGAAGCCCGAGTTCTTCCGAAACGACTTTACCTCCGTGTTTCGTCTTTACGGCAAGACGCAGGATATCTTCGATGACCATCGAAGACAGGCCTGTCGTATAGGAATTGATCAGGAAAAAGAGCGGATCATCGGAGATGAGTTTTTCACACTTTTCGACAAGCGGGAAAAGCGCATCTTCAAGCTTCCACATCTCTCCGGAAGGTCCTCTTCCGTATGCAGGCGGATCCATGATGATGCCGTCGTAAGTTCTTCCTCTCCGGATCTCTCTTTCGACAAATCTTCCGCAGTCTTCCACGATGAAGCGGATATAGCAGTCAGTAAGTCCGCTGGCCACCATATTTTCTTTTGCCCTTTGGACCATACCTTTACTTGCGTCCACGTGGACCACTTCGGCAGCTCCTGCTGCGGCAAAAGCCATCGTCGCGCCGCCGGTATAAGCAAACAGATTAAGGATCCTGGGCTTTCTTCCCTGTGAAACCGCCTTTTGGATCAGGTTACCACAAAAATCCCAGTTGGCCGCCTGTTCGGGGAAAAGTCCTGTATGTTTAAAACTTGTCGGTTCGATGATGAATGTAAGCGGACGTCCGACCGCATCGTAATGGATCTTCCACTTCTGCGGGAAAGGCTTCTCCTTACTCCAGGAACCGCCGCCGCTTTCACTTCTGTGATAGATTGCGTGCGGCTTCGGCCAGCGTTCTTCTTTCATGCCGGCATAGCCTGTTTTCGGCCAGATCGCCTGAGGATCCGGACGCTGAAGATAAACATCGCCCCATCTTTCGTATTTTTCGCCCTGTCCACAGTAGAGCAATTCGAAATCCGTCCATTTATCTGCCAAAAACATAATGCTTACCGACTTTCCGCAAGATAGTAAAATTATACCACATCGGCTTTACTTTCATAGGCAGACAGACGATAACACACTTGTGAAATAGTTTTTACGATTTGTTCACATTCATTTGTTCAAAAATCATTTTTTCGATTATAATAGATGTGTATTGCTAATCAGTAAGTAAGAGGTATTGAGAATGGCTACTGCTCCTCATATTTTAATCTGTGATGACGATCCGGTCGTACACGAGTCCCTGGGTCTGTATTTTGAAAACGAACACTTTACATATTCTAGCGCCTATGACGGACGTGATGCTCTCGCACACGTTGCTTCCGACAAGCCGGATCTTATCATTCTGGACGTTATGATGCCGGAAAAGACAGGTATCGAAGTTTGCCGTGAGATCAGAAAGACGCTTTCCACTCCGATCATCATCCTTACCGCTAAAGGCGAAGAGATCGACCGCGTTCTCGGTCTGGAACTCGGAGCGGATGACTATATCGTTAAGCCTTTCTCCCCGAGAGAAGTCATCGCACGTATCAAAGCAGTACTGCGCCGTATCAACGAGCCTCAGGAAAATACATCCTTCCTTCGTTTTGAAGGTCTGGAGATCAATCTGGATAACTATCAGGTCAAAGTAAAGGGCGAGCTTGTTCCCTGCACACCGAAGGAAGTTGAGATCCTTCATCTTCTCGCTTCTCACATCGGACAGGTCATGGACCGTGAGCAGATCCTTTCCCTGATCTGGGGATATGACTATTTCGGTGATACAAGAACGGTAGATACACACATCAAGCGTATCCGTCAGAAGATCTATTATGAAGGCGCCCCGTGGTCTCTGATCACCGTATACGGTGTCGGCTATAAGTTCGAGGTCAATTCCTGATGTACCGTAGTCTCTTTCTACGAAAGATGATCTTTTTGGTGCTGGTCGCACTCTTTGCGTCAGCACTTCTTTCTTCTGCGCTTTTTAATCTGGCCGCCAATCAGCTGACTGAAAACTCTTCCCAGGAAGAACTTCTCGACAAAGCAACCTCGATGGCTTCTTATCTTCAAGATCAGATCACGGAAGGAATTGAAGCAGATGATGCATCCCGCCTTCAGACGATCAAAAATGCCGGCATCGGGTACCGTTCTTACGACGTTATTTCATGCTATTACCTGCTCTATGACGCAAACGGAAAACTCGAAAGTTCGACAGCTGCCGATACCACCGATACTGTTTCCGTGATCTCTTCCATTAATGGTTTTTGCGCAAGCAACATGTTGACCAACAGCGACAACAAGAACCTTATCGACTCTATAGATCAGGAAGGCAGCAAAAACAGCATCACGATCGTGCAGGTTCCGATCCAGTACGAAGGCCACATCGTTGCCTATCTGATCATCGGTGATCAGGTCACCTCTGTTACGACTACACTTTCAGACTTCAGTCAGTATGTTTTCCTTTCCACCCTGGTCGTTTCTCTGGCTATGCTGCTTCCCGTGTATTTCGCAAGTAAGCGTCTGATCCGTCCGCTCAACCGTGTTACGGATGTTGCTAACGCATTAGGTCAGGGCAACTTCTCGATCCGCGCAAATGACAAGACCAAAGGTGAGATCGGTGACCTCGCCGCTTCCGTAAACGACCTTGCCGAAAAGCTCAGTAAATCCATCACAAGTGTTACCACAGAGCGTAACCGCCTCAAAGAGATCTTCGATATCATTTCCGAAGGTATCGTTTCCGTAAACAAGGATCTTCAGCCGGACTATTCCAACAACGCGATTGCGACGCTTTTCGAAAAGGTTCCCAGAAAGAATCTTTTTACCGAGAAACTGCAGCTGATCCCGTTTGAAGAAGTCTGGGAAGATTTCGATAACTGTCTTAAGACCGGTGAAACATACGAGCGCACGATCGAGGCAAAAGACTGCGCGTATTCTTCCACGATCGTGCCGATCAAAGATAACGAAAAAGCCATCATCGGAGCCACGGGCTTCTTCCGTGACATCTCCGAGCAGGAGCGTCTCGAGCAGACACGACGCGACTATGTCGCGAACGTATCGCACGAGCTTCGTACTCCTCTTACCGCGATGCGCGGTCTTGTTGAACCTCTGGCAGACGGCATGGTCAAAAAAGAGGAAGACCGTCAGCGCTATTACGGTATCATCCTTCACGAGACGATGCGTCTTTCCCGACTGATCGACGACATGTTGGAGCTTTCACGTCTTCAGGCGAGAACACTCGCGTTTAAGACATTCCCGTTCGATCTTAACAAGCTCCTTTCCGAGTTTGAAACGAAGTTTAAGCCTGTCATGGAAGAAGCTGAACTCAACTTTTCCGTGGAATATAAGACGGGCCCGCTTCCGACGGTTATGGGTAACCCGGACCGAGTCGAGCAGATCATTGTCATTCTTTTGGACAACGCGAAAAAGTATACTCCGGCAGGCGGAAGCATCACGATCTCGACCGAGTACAGCAACGAAACAGATCAGGTACTTGTTTCCGTTATCGACACAGGACAAGGTATCCACGAATACGATATCGACCATATCTTCGACCGTTTCTATAAAGCAGACCGCGCGCGTGGTAAAAAAGGCACCGGTCTCGGTCTTGCCATTGCCAAAGAGCTTCTCTCCTACATGGGTGAGACGATCACTGTACAGAGTGAATACGGCGAAGGTACGACTTTCACCTTCACGCTGAAACGCGTTACCGGTTCTGTCTGGTATTGACGGGAGAATGATACCATGCCCGAAAGCAATTCCGGTGAATCCGTCCGAATCAATAAATACATCAGTTCTACGGGGTTCTGCTCCCGCAGGAAAGCTGATGAATATATCGCTTCCGGCGTGGTGACGATCGACGGTATTCCTGCCGTTACCGGATCGCAGGTATTACCCGGTCAGGTAGTACGGGTAAACGATAAAGTCGTTCTTCCCAAAGATGACCATATCTATCTGGCCTTCCATAAACCGCTGGGTATTACTTGCACGACGGACAAAAGAGATAAAGACAATATCATCGATTACATCCATTACCCCGAGCGTATCTTTCCGATCGGACGGCTGGATAAAAACTCCACGGGACTCATCCTTCTTACGAATGACGGAGATATCGTGAACAGGCTTTTAAGAGCAGAGGGACGTCACGATAAAGAATATGTCGTTTCCGTTGACAAGCCGGTCGACAGTGCTTTTAAAGAAAAGATGGAAAACGGACTTCCGATCCTTGATACCGTCACTCTTCCCTGCAAAATAAGCCTTACCGGAAAAAACACTTTCCATATCACCTTAAACCAGGGGCTGAACCGCCAGATCCGAAGAATGTGCGAATACTTAGGATACCGCGTAACCCGCCTGAAGCGGATCCGAATCCTGAACATCTCTTTGGGCTCTCTTCCCGTCGGACAGTACCGCGAGCTGACTTCCAAGGAAAGAAAAGATCTTTTCAACATATTAGACAACAAATGAAAAGGACCTCCGTTTTGCGAAGGTCCTTCCCATATAGTGAAATTTAGTATTTTGGAGCAAACTCTATCGTTTCCTCGTATACCGCATTTTTAGGCAGCCCGCGCCGGGCAAGTACATCGGGGCTTCGTTCTACCCCTTTCATATAGAAATCCAGATACAGATGTGTCCGGTTATCGGATCTGATCAGTTCCTGATGCGCATAATCATCCAGATCTTCCGGCATATAAGGAAGACACGAGAATGAGAATGGATCCATGTTTTCTTTACTGATACGAAGTCCCTTGATATCGTCATGCTGAAGCAGAAGGTACTTGGTATCTGTGTGGCCGCCGTTTTCGGACGGACGTGCATATTCGTGATAAAGCGCACTGTCCAAAGAGGTAAACCAGCCGATGCGCTGGGACTCTTTTCTGTCGATATAGGATTCACCGTTACCGCGGCCATACCAGCCGATATGAGCTCTCGGATCGATCGGTACGCGGAAACCGAAACGCACCAGATCAAAACGCGGCTGGAAATGGATCGTGCAAAGGATCGTTCCATCCGGCTTGACACGATAATGGACTTTGATCGGTCCTTTCATACCGGAAGATTCATATTTACAGATTAGATGGAAGTCTTCGCCGTCCATCTCATAGAAGCTTCCGGTAAAGCGGATATCGCCCTGGATCGTACGCCAGTCGGTCTCATGCGAGAATACGGTCTGCGAAAGGACATATGACTTATCGGCACGGTCGATATTTGCCGCGGCACGATAAAAACTCGGTTCCAAAAGACCGTCAAAGTATTCCTGATCATCGATCATCACAGAACACAGTCCGCCTTCCTGACGGCTGAATCCGTAGCGTACATGCTTGGTCTGCGCGAAGATGAACGCCGGCGAAGTCTTGATCTTAACAGATGGTTTTTCATCGTCGATAATCAGATCACCGGCCAATGCCGATGCATCGATGATCTGGATCTCGGAATCCCCGGAACCATCCGGATTCCAGTTTTCATCCGAAGAAGGATCACAAACTTCATCGACCAGCACCTGCTGATAGAAAGCAAGTTCATATCCTGCCCTTGCATAGCAGGTATCTTCAGCAAGAGTCATGCTGATATCAAGCAGCAGTTCTTTACAAACGGCCTGATTATAGACATCAGAAGCTTTTGCATACTGATTGCTCCATTCCGGCGTCAGAAAGGCTCCGACATTAAACGGGAACTGCATGGCTTTACTTCCCATCGGCGGGATCGACGGAACAAGACCGGATCCGCCGGTAAGACGGATGCCTCCGAGAAGAAGCTGCCACTTCAGTTCGATCGGAGGAGTGCCTGCGAACTGCAGGACATTATTCACGTTAAGATGCGCCGGATTGTCGGCGGAACTGAATATCTTGATATATTCGCACTGCTTTTTCACTTCAAAGAAGATCGGGTGCGGATTCCTGTTTGCATCCACGATACCCTGGGCGATCGAAACACCGACCTGCTCGGAGTATTCTACAAGGTCACCCTGATGGATATACTTAAGATCCATCTCATCTTCTTCTCTTCTCGGTCTTGCAAGGATCGACTCGAAAAGCACTTTGTCTTCTTTCAGTCTGCTCTTTAAGTAGCGGCGGTTGACGCAAAGATCACACCATTCGCCGAAAAACATACCTGCTTTATTCGGGAACGGAGGAATATCGGTGACATGTCCGGACTTATCGATCTCACAATAAAGAGGACGATATTCATCAAAACCTTTGATCCTCGATTTCACATCGAGATAGGATCCTTCATCGAACTTTCTTCCCGTCATCGACCACATGATGATACATGGATGGTTAAACAGCGAATAGACGGTCTGCGGAAGGATCGATGCCGCGGACTGTAAAATGACATACATGCCGTATTTATCGCACAGATCGAAGAACCTCGAATCCGTCGGATGATGCACGACATATACCGTGTTGATGTTCGCACTCTTCATCAGAAGAATATCCTGACGGAATCGTTCCAGCGGAACGGAGATACCGTTTTCGGGATCAAACTCATAATACTTTACGCCATGGATCGGAACGGCCACATCATTGATGTTAAAGATGCCGTCCTGATAGGAAAGACTTCTGAAACCGAAGCGCTGCTTCTTCACACAAATGACCTGGTCCTGATTATCGCGCACTTCGATGATCAGATCATAAAGATTCGGGGTCTGATCCGTCCACGGAAGGACAAGCTTGGCATAGAACTCCGTTCCCACAAGCTTGACGCCTTCTTTCGGGATGATGTCGGTAAGTTCTTTTCGCTGTGTGAGACGATGCTCCGGAAGATTATAAAGATCATATTCATCACGGGCTTCCATCAGGCGGCAATATACCGTGACCTGCATATCGTAAGGAAGGTGGTTATAAAGCTCTACCTCTACCTTCAGTTCCGCATCTCTTCTGCTTTCGGCATCTGAAAGGATCTCACGCTGTCTTTCGGTGGACTGGTCATCGCTGTCAGAATGGTAAAGACTATTGATCATTGCCGTCTTCGGCACGACATCTTTTGCCAGCGTATCCGTAAGGAATGACGAAGTAAGGCGGACCGACGATACTTCTACATTTGATTCGGCGACCAGATACGGAAGGCGGAAAAGACCGGAAAAACCAAATGCACCCTGCGCATGGACATCTTTTCTCGGTTTGCCGTTCTGCATACGGATATCAAAACGGCGGACTGCGATCGTAATCAGGTTCGGACCTTCATGCAGATGTTCCGTCAAAAGGATCTTTGTGGTTGCAAAGGTACTTCTGGAAGAGGCTGCGTGATGTCCGTTGACACTGATGATATAGTGTCCGACGATGCCGTCTGTTACGAAATAGACATAACGATGGACAAACTGTGCAGGGAGATTGACCCATACACGATAAAGGCCGAAATCATTCGTATTATCTTTACCCGCCTCATCGGCAAGACGTCGCTGTAGACGGGATGTTTTCTGTGAAAGAAGAGCATTCTTTTCATAGCGCAGCTCGCTCGGATATCCATAGCCCTGCATCTGCCAGACGCTCGGCACATCCATAAGGTCCCACGAAGAATCATCAAACTCGGGATCCGTCCATCCTTGCGGGATATCTTCCGTCAATTTGGCATGGTAAAAGCGCCAGCTCGGAAGATCCAGTCTCCAGAGCGAATTCAAGCGTCCGAACTCCGGCGGCTGTTTCTCCGTGTAGAGTTCGTCGATCGAATCATATGGGTAAAAATACCCTTGTGATGGAAGTGGCGTCATGCTTCTCTCCGTTACATCTTTGCATAGTTATGCAGTCTGTTAACGATATTGTAGCACGGTGCATTCCGTCACATGTATCAGACATGTTTCAATTTGAAGTAATCAAGGCAACAATTTCACGTCACAGGAAATTGAGTTCTTTTTTACGTTTCTTCGCTTTCTTGAGTTTCCACATTCCTTTAAAGAAATGTCCGTTAAAGATCAGAAGCAACGCATCCATCTGCTCGAGCGTGATCTTTCCGAGGGAGAATGTGGCTACGGTACGAAGCGGCATCTCACGTGTCATGACTTCATTCATCTTCCGGAGATTCTCCTGCGTTTCTTTACGGTTTCTTTTCTTTACGCCAAGCATCGTCATCTTGTAGAACAGCTTACTCTTCAGGTTGCCGTTCTGAAGATCCATGAGCGAGGAATTCATTGTGAACTGCCCCTTCTTCGGCGCTTTTTCTTCCTTGATCTCTTTTCCGAGGACCGCTTCGAACTGCTTCTTGTCGAATATCTTGGTCTGTACATCCAGATGATAATACTGGGGAGCTTTTTGCCTGTAATCAGGGACCACGATCTCCGGATGATTGGATTTTACATTGATTTCGCGGGATCCGCGGATATCTCTTGAAGAAGCACCTACCTCAAGTTTATATGTTCCGCTTTCTACATGCCAGTCGCCTGCCGTAACATTGTAATAAGCAAAAGCCCGCTTATCGACTTTAAACTCGACTGTTCTGGTCTCGCCGCGCTGAATGTAGACTTTCTTGAAGCCGCACAGCTGACGCTTCGGCTTATAGATCACAGATTCCGGCGGAGCCACATAAAGCTGAACGATCTCTTTTCCGTCAACTTCACTTATGTTAGTTACATCAACGGAAACCGTCAGAGGGGTATCTTCATCAATATCAGAAGAAGACAGGGAGATCTCTCCATATGAGAATTTCGAATAAGAAAGGCCATGACCAAACGGGAAAAGCACCGGCATATTGGCCGCGTCGTAATATCTGTATCCGACATATACACTCTCACTGTAGAGCGTCTGGCGAGGTTCGCCGAAGTAAAGATACGTAGGTGTATCCGTAAGTTTCAGCGGGAAAGTTTCAGCGAGTTTACCGGAAGGATTGACCTTGCCGTAAAGGATATCGGCGATCGCACCGGCACCTTCCTGGCCCGGCAGATATGCCATCAGGATCGACCTTACCTGAGATACCCAGGGCATCTCAACGGGAGATCCGGCATAAAGGACAACGCAGACATTGCTGTTCCTTCTGACAACTTCTTCGATCAGTCTGGTATGGGATTTCGGAAGGTTCATATGTGTTCTGTCGAAAGACTCTGATTCAAAGCTCTCCGGAAGTCCGGCAAAGATCACGACGACATCTTTATCCTTGGCAGCGTCAACAGCCGCCGTGAGGAGTTTTTCATCGACCTCTTCCGTCTCCAGGGAATAGCCGGGTTCGTAAACGAAATTCGCCTTCGTGGAAGAAAAGCCACTAAAAGCGTGGGTGACATTCGTAGGATGGATATGTGAACTGCCTCCACCCTGGAATCTCGTCTCTTTTGCCATGGCTCCAAGAACAGCGACACTCGCTTGCGGAGCGATCGGCAGAAGCCCGTCGTTTTTCAGAAGTACCGCCGACTCTTCAAAAGCCTGTCGGGCCAGTCTCTGATGATTCTGGTACGGAGACGAAGTCGGATTCGGTTTGTTTAATCCTTTTTCGATAAGCGTCAGCATTCTCTCCGCTGCGCGGTCCAGTAGCGCCATCGGCATTTTGCCGGAATCAACGGCTTCGCAGATCATTCTGTCTCGTTCTCCGACGGATGTCGGCATCTCCAGTTCAAGACCTGCCGCCAGAGAATCGAGACGATTGTCCGTAGCTCCCCAGTCACTCATAACGACGCCGTCAAAGCCCCACTCATCACGGAGGATATCCGTCAGGAGTTTTCTGTTTTCACAGCAGTAAGTACCGTTCAGACGGTTATAGGCACACATGACGGTCCATGGTTTGGATTCTTTAATGACTGTTTCAAACGCGGAAAGATAGATCTCACGAAGAGTTCTTTCATCTACGATCGAATCATTGATCAGGCGGCACTTCTCCTGACTGTTCGCGGCAAAATGTTTTACGGATGTACCTACACCGTTGCTCTGCACACCGCGTACCCAGGCAGCACCGAGTTTACCTGCCAGATAAGGGTCTTCCGAGACATATTCGAAATTACGTCCGCAAAGCGGAGAGCGCTTGATATTGATCGCAGGGCCGAGAACGATGGAAACATCCTGATCGACCGCTTCTTCACCGATCGCTCTTCCGATCTCCTCCAGAAGATCAGTATTAAACGAATTCGCCGTTGTCGCGGCAGGCGGAAAACACGTTGCGGGACGGCTGTCACCTGCACCTGCTCTTCCCTCTTGGGACTCCTGTTTTCTGAGACCGTGAGGACCATCCGTCATCATGATCGGCGGAACATTATTGATCGGGAGTCTTTGTGTCCGCCAGAAATCCCAGCCGGAACAAAGAGATGCTTTCTGCTTTACAGACAGTTTACTCATCAGCGACGTAACAAATTCGGAAGCCATATTTATTTACCTCAACACAAACCGCAAGTTTCCTTTATCTTATTATATCACTTGTATACAAAGAGAAAATACTATTGCCATTCAAATCTACTTCTAGTATAATCACCACACAAAACCACATAAGAGAGTTGTGAAATGTGGGGGCGCACTGGTTTCGACGGGGTCGTGGAGACTTGGAAAGCGGGTAGAGGATTCTCGTTGGCCTCTTAAAAAAACGAGAAATGCAAGTAATTGCAAACAATACACAACTCGTAGCTGCTTAATTTAGCTACCATCTCCCCGGTCTATCTGTCGGCCGGACCGGAGATGTCAGATGACAGACCTTACCTGTCGGCAGGTTAAACGGGACAACGCCTTCGGCAAAGCTTTGCGTCGGAGATGTATCTATGAAGCTACCGGAGATCTCTTCCTGTTCGTGGGAACGTGATCCAGGGGAATACTCCAAACACGAACTGCACCCGGAGATGTCCTTGTTGACGTGGTTTCGGACAGGAGTTCGATTCTCCTCGCCTCCACCAATTTCGCGGCAATAGCCGCCATGTCAAAAGCACCCGCAAATATCAGATTTGCGGGTTTTGTTTTAGAAAAATGCGGATGCTATAATGAGAAATACATAAATATCGGCAATCACCGGCAAGGAGCACTTATGATCGAACAGAAAGATTTACTGTCAGAAGAACTAAAGACGAAACTTGATAAACTGGAATCGTACATCCGCGATCTGGGTTCCCTTGCCGTCGGGTTTTCCGGCGGAGTCGACTCCTCTTTACTTCTTGCCGTTGCCCATAATGTCTTAGGCGACAAAGCCCTCGGCGTGATCTGTGTCGACGCTGCTTTTCCGGGAAGAGAACTTAAGGAAGCCAAGTCTTTTTGTGAAGAACGCGGGATCCGTTATGTCACTTGTACAGTCGACCCTTTAAAAGAAGAATCATACCGGCACAATTCTCCGGACCGCTGCTACTTTTGTAAGCGAGGTGTTTTTACCGAGATCAGAAAGACCGCAGAAGCTTACGGGATCACATATCTGGCCGAAGGATCGAATATGGACGATCTCGGAGATTATCGTCCGGGACTTCGCGCAGTTTCAGAACTGGATGTCAAAAGTCCTTTGAGAGAAGCCGGGCTTCATAAATCTGAGATCCGTGCCATTTCCAAAGCCATGGGTCTTCCCACATGGAGCAAACCCGCATATGCCTGCCTTGCTTCACGCTTTGTATACGGCGAAGAGATCACGGAAGAAAAACTGCATATGATCGATCAGGCCGAGCAATTTCTTATTGAACTGGGATTTATCGAAGAGCGCGTAAGAATGCACGGGAACCTTGCAAGGATCGAAGTTCCGGCAAAAGATATCACGCGTATTGCAGACGATGATACACGCGAAAAGATCTATACAAGATTCCGCGAGATCGGGTTCATGTACGTTTCATTAGACCTGAAAGGTTATCGTGTCGGCAGCATGAATGAAGTGCTGAAGAAATGAACGATGGTCAGACCGTGATCGTATCTTCTCTTTCGTAGAACAGCATCATCTTCTCCGTCATATTCTTGACTTTGGATGCCGCCTGCATGTTCAGCTGCAGATCCTCAAGATACGGCTGGGCGACTCTTCCGATGGCACCGAATACTTCCGGAGCTTCTTCCAAAGTATCGATCACGATCAGATGCGCCTTTTTGTCTTCCTTCGGGAAGATCATCAGACCATACCACGCACGGAGGATGCGCGATTCATTCTTCATATGTTCCTTTAACGCATTAAAAAGATCATTTGGTGTATTCTCATCCGTCGGGATCGCGATCATGATCGGTTGGGATGTATCCAGTTTCTGCTCTTTGATGTGATTATCGATCTTGCGCTTGTGATACTCCAGGCTCTCAAGGATCTGGCGGGTAAGCACGAAACCGGCAGATCTCGGATTGATGATGATACCATCGATCGGAGCCTGCTTTACGATGTTCATGATACGCGGGAAATCCAGTTGCTGAAGGAGTTTTTCCGGAAGGCCTTCCGTGATCTCGATCTCGTGGGCGTCCGTAAACAGCGGAAGGTATGTTTTTCCTCCCTTTCCCTTAAGAAGAGCCACACCGATACTTCCCGGCTTTGCATTTTCTTCCGGATGCATGCAGGGAGAAAGGAATTTGGCATCCTCGGCGATACATTCGACAAGACGGCTCATATATTCACGGTTTTCCGGCTTTGTGCCATCTTCACCCTGTTCATCACACTTTTTCGCTTCACGCAAAAATGCGGTAAGGAAAGGATTTACGAACTCCTTGGAAGGTTCTTGTTCCGCCGTGACATAATTCACGGTCGAAATAACATCATATCTCGAAACATCGCCGCTTCTTAATCCTTCCAGAACGACGGAAACATTTTCTCCCTCTTTTGCTTCGGGCATTTTACTCATCAAGGCATCCTCGATACGAAGTGCCCTGGTCTTGACGGACTTACCCTTTCTTCCGAGAAGATAAAGTTCCTGTCCTTCTTTAAGATCAGTTCCGCGAACATTTCCGATGACGGAAACCTCGGTCGAAGTCATGGAAAGGACTTCTTCGATCAGGATCGTCAGAAAAGGAAACTTTATCCCTTCACTTTCCTTGTTCTGCTCGTTAGAATCACTTCGATCGCCGTTATTCTTTTTGCCAAATAAACCCATTTCTTATTTCTTCCTTTTTGTATTGAATATTAAGTTACGGCATCAGCCGAAATCCACTTCTTTTTTGACTGTTGTCTGCCACAGGACCATGACTCCGTTATTTAGGGAATCTGCCCGGAGCGGGATCGAAGCAAGCCGGATCGAAACCGGATCAAGACCTGATTCTTCGATCGTGGAACGGCTCACTTTAAAATAACCTGTCCTTCTCGCATAAGGCGGAATAAACGCTGCCTGGTTACCGACATCAAAAACCATCTTATCGAGCGTCATCGTGCCTCCGTCGAGTCTTAACTGGATATAATCCGAAGTCTTATTGATGTATGTGTAATACACGATGAATGCATAGTCATCAAGTTCAAAACTATCGATAATGAACTGAGCTCCATCACTGTCGTATACGACGGAGGAGGTATTGCCCATCGGTTTATCTTCATAAACGTATGCCGCCTCTCCCTGCGGGAAAAGATTGACGGGAATGTAGTTGAGCTGGTTGACGGGGTCTGCCAGCACCGCTGTCTGTCCGTCAACGGTCGGAGCAGCGATCATCAGGAAAGAGATGCGCGTCGGAACAGCATTGTCATATGCCTCTTCATGGAAAGCCTCGGCAAAGTTCGTCACATCGGTTATGGTTTTATTGGGTTCAAGCGTCTCTGTCTTGAAAAAGTAGTCGGTATCCATACACACATTGTTGACAACAACATCATGCAGATAAAGCTGATATGGAACATCGGATTTATTGGTAAGTTCAGAGGTGACAATGTAGCCCTCATCCGTAACTTCAGCACTCAGAATGACGAACTTAAAATACTCATTGTCAACGATGACCGCATTCGTAAGGTCGCCGCTGTAATAACCGTCCATATCATTTGTCATTCCGAGGGGGTTCTGTTTCATCGGGATCGGTGTCGGAGTCGGTACCGGAACATTCTCGGCAAAAATCGAACCGTCACTGATAAACTGATGAAGTTTGGTGACATTCATCGAAAACTCGGGAGCAGAACCGGTAGACGGATCCTTATCGTCATCCTCTTCATCCTCTTCATCCTCTTCGTCCTCGAGTTCTTCTTCCTCTTCCTCAGTCTTTTCCGTCGCCTGTTTTTTGTGAAGGCCACAAGAAGGCAGGAGCATCATAAAGCAAAGAATAATAGAAGCAGCCGCTAAAAGTCGTTGTCTTTTCACCTGAGATCCCCCTTGTTTATCATTAACCAGACTATTTTACCATAAACAAGGGTATGCAACAATTCATCAGCGCTGCGGCATAGCTGCGATAAACTGGGCGATGCCCTGACACTCCTTAAACTGATACTCTTCATCCATAAGAGATGCTTCGTCATCGCTGTTGGTCAGATAACCCATACGGATCATGAACGAAGGCACCGAGTTCGCCCAGTTCAGTCCGCTGTATTTTTCGCTTGCTTTGCATCCGTTAAAAGCACTTCCCGTAGAATTTGCGATCTGCTTTCCGAGGTTCTCTCCCCAGGTAACGGCCTGCGATGCGTACTCGCCGGAGTTTGGAACGATGACTTCGATACCGTTGGTCTTCGAGTCATTGGCCGCATTACAGTAAAGACGGATGAAAAGATCCGGATTCTTAGATACGGCAAACTCGGCTCGTTCCTTATTGGAAATATCGACGTCATTGGTCTCACGTGTCAGATAGACCTCGCAGCCCAGGGACTCGAGATACTCTTTGAGCAGGAGCGCCGTCGACAGATTGATCTCGGATTCATCCGTTCCGCTTACGACACCGGTGTAGCCCTGAGATGAACGGTCTTTCGATCCGCCCATAGAGGACGACATGGATTCGGGATCTGTATTCGCGACTGCCTGATGTCCCGGATCGATCACGACACAATAGCCGGAAAGGCTCGGACCGCCGGCCGGGAAAGGAGTTACCGCAGGGGTAGGTGTAGCCTCGGGCTCAGTCGTTTCACTAGTGGTCGTCTCAGACTCTTGTGAAACAGGCGTGGTATCCGAAGAAGAAGCGATCGTCGAAGAAGTCGCCGTAGTACCGGTACCACTCGACTTTGACGACAGATTCGTAATCAGATAATAAATGCCGAATCCGACGGCAAGGAGGATAAGGACGAAAGTGACCACGATGAAAATGACCGCACGGCGTCTTCTTGCCTCGATCTGTTTTCTTCTTTCTCTGCTTACCGGAGTTCTGCGGACCTGGGAAGACATCACTTCCTCATCATCTTCATCATCCACATCCGGTTTTTGATATCTTACTTGAGAACCCGGCATTACTGCTGCTGCCGGACGAAGCTGCTCAGAATTTGCGGCTGAAGAGGCATGCGGAGCTGCCGGTTTTTGCACCGGTTGCGTAGCAGGTTTTTGCGGGACAGATTGCTGCTGCGGAGCATCGCGGCGGGGTTCTTGAGGTTTTGCGGTCGCGCGCGACGAAGGAACCCGACGGATCTCACTCATCAGACTCTGGATATCCACTTCTTCTTTTTCGCTACCGGGAGCCGGCTTGTTCATAAAGTCACGAAGATCCGGGACTCCTTTGTGAAGTGGTTTATCATTTGGCCTTTTCGGCTTATTCTCGTCTGAACCGTTCATATCTGTTCCTCACACACATATTTCAGTGTGATTTTAACACACGGCATGTGTAAACTAATTTACATCTTTGCGTATCCTTTATTACAGAATGACACATTTCAGGGTTTTCGCCTAAAAAGCACTTTCCTTTATAAAATTGTTTTGAATTCTTCAGATTTATCGTATAAAATGAATTGGAATTCGTTTAAGGGGTGTAACGTGAAGACGAAAAACGCATTAGTGATCGGACTTGGCATTTCCGGCTGCGCTGCCGCAAGGCTTTTGGCAGAATCCGGATATACCGTCACGTGCTTCGAGGGAGAATCCCACATCGGTGGAGCCCTTTTCGAAGAGGAACGTCCCAACGGGATCAGAGTCCAGACCTGCGGTCCTCACATTTTTCACACAGACAACGAAAATGCATATAATTTCATCAAGCGGTTCGGATCATTTTTCCCTTATCGCCACCGTGTCGTTGTGTCGATCAATAACCAGATGGTTCCTCTTCCGCTCAATGCACATTCTCTCGAGATGCTTTTCGGGCCAAAGCAGGCCGAATCGCTTCTTTCGAAACTGTCCGTTGCTTTTCCAGACGAAAAGCGTGTCTCCGTTGATCAGCTGATGGCATCTTCGGATGCAAAACTCAATGATCTCGGAAGATTTATTATCGAGAACATCCTGACCTTGGATATCAACCACAGAAGCGGCAGTTCTTTTATTCCTGCCGATGATTCTTACATGAATGATGCTTTTGTGGATATCGGATCTGATGACTGCTATTACACGGAGAGTATCCAATCCATGCCGATGCAGGGCTTTATGTCGATCATGGAGCAGATGATCGACCACAAGGCGATCACGGCTTATCTGGATATCGATGCTCTTTCCCGTGTCTCTATTCACCAGGACGGATCTACCGTGCTATTAGACGGAGTTCCCTTCAAAGGACCTGTTATCTATACACCGTCCCTGGATAAGCTGTTCGGATTCTGTTACGGTGCGCTTCCGTACAGAAGGAGCCGTACATCATTTGTCGATATGGACATCGATTTCCATAACGAGTGTGCGGTCATTCTGACTCCGAAGGCCAAAGACTGTGTACGCGTTTCCGAATGTAAATATATGACGCTTCAGAGTATTGAGGGCCGTACGAGCCTTTGCATGGAAGAACCGTTCACATCTGTTTCCAGAGGTCTTTCCGAACCGTTCGAGCCTGCACATTCCTCCGAGAGCCTGGCGCTTTACGGAAAGTATGCAGAGCTTGCAAAAAAATGCCCTTCTGTCCGGCTTCTCGGAAGAATGGCATGTTATCGGAATTATTCGATCTCGGAAAGCATCGAACAGGCGATCGAAGTCGTCTCTTCTCTTTAATCTCTTTTATTCTTCATCTGATTCACGCGTATAGACCGAAACAGGGATATCAGTCGGATTCTGCATCTCTACACGGAAATAGATACGTTCATCGCACTTCACATTTACATTGAGACGGACGGAACCTGTGGATTCGATCTCGGAAAGATCCAGATATGCCGAAAGGTCAGACGAAGTAAGATCGTCCATATCGCTCTTACGGCCGATAAGACGGACTTTTACACTTTCCGTCGGATATTTCACCGCCAGGTTCTTTTCCTTAAGAACAGAATCATTTTCATACTGAAGCGGGAGCGAGAAGGACTTTTCGGTCACAGGGTTGGTCGTGACCTGAATATACATCCAGAGCATGAGAGAAAACGCAAAAGAGACCAGGAGCAAAAGTGCATTTCTGGATTTTTTGCCCTTTTTCGTCTTCTGTTTCTTACGGGCAACGACCGGCATCGCTTCTTCTTCGCGCTCGCTGTCATACTCATCCGACGGAGCGGCGACGGAAAAGGCCGTGACCGGTTCAGCGGCCGAAGCTGCAGCTTTTGCCTTTTTGCCGATCTTTTTACCGTGTTTCTTATTTCTGATCGTAAGTTTGCCGGTTCCGGCGGTAAGGCCCAGAAGATACAAAAGGTTCTTACGCAGATCCTGTCCGTCTTTCATCTCATAAAGCGTACCGTCAACAGCGATCGACATCGTACCTCTTTCCTCAGAAACAACGACAGCGATCGTGTCGCCGATCTCACTTGCGCCGACGGCGGCTCTGTGTCTGGTACCGTAACGTTCGATCATATGGAAAGTCTCAGAGAGCGGAACGTGGCATCTGGCGGCAATGATCCTGCCGTCACGGATCAGAAGCGCTCCATCATGCATCGGAGATCCCTTGTAAAAGATCGACTGAAGCATGGAGTTGGTTACCGAAGAATCAAGCCGGACGACGTTTTCCTGCTTGAGAAGTTCGCCGAGTTTCGTAGATCTTTCCAAAAGCATGATCGCGCCGGTATAGGTCTTGCTCATCTCAGTGCAGGCACTGACGATCTCATCGACCATGTTCACATAGCGCAATTGATCTTCGGAATCATCGTTGATGATCGCACTCTGGAAGGACGAGAAGGATTTTAATCCGACCGTCTCGAGCGCATGACGGAGTTCCGGCTGAAAGATAACGACAAACAGTATCGCTACGATATAAAGAAGCTTATTGAAAATGTATCCGACCATTTCCAGTCCGAGGAAACTGCAGAACAAAATAAAGACCAGGATCAGCAGGACGCCCTTTAAAAGCTGCCATGCACGGGTATCGCGAATGATCTTAAGGATATTGTAAAGAACGAATGTAACGAGGATGATGTCGATGATATAACGAACGAGATCAATCGGCCCGCCGAAGAACAGATATCCGCTGTCCAGACTGGAAAAAACTTCGCGGATAAAATCTGCGAATTTCTCGAACATTATTCATCCCCCTTTCACATACGTCTGTTTATTATACCATATTCTGACCGTACTTGGAAAACCCCGCGATGGTCCTTCCGTCTGAGAATGCCTATATCTCGCCGATTTCTTTTCGTAGAGAAAGATCATCAAGGATCGTTACGGTCCTTCCCGAATACTTGACGATCCCGTCTTTTTCCATCGCGGACAATTCTCTGGAAAAGGACGGTCTTGGGATCGAAAGGTATTTGGCCACCACTTCCCGGGACCCCGGAAGCGTGACGGATGTCTGCTGCTGCTTTTCCGAAAGGCGCAAAAGATAATAGGATATTTTTGACCTTACACTTTTCTGGGAAAGGAGGATCACTCTCTCATCGGAAAGCTTGAGCCTTTGCAGAAGAAGTTTCCAAAGTCCTTCCCGTATCGACGGAAAACGGGCAACGAGATTGTTCAGGTTGCTCTGGGTAATATACGATAAACTGACGTCCGAGATGGCTTCCAGCGTTGACGTATAGCGCCCGTCTTCTTTCTGGATCTGATCTTCTCCGAAGATATCTCCCGCCTCCAGGATACGAAGCGTCGAAAATTCTCCGGAATGGGTATACTTCTGCGCTGCCGCATCTCCCTTTTCTATAATGAACAATCCTTGGCACAGATCCCCTTCCGATGCGATCAGTTCGCCCTTAGTAAGATCTTTTGTGCGGAAAAGCGCCTGGCACTCTTCTTTTTCCGCATCACTCAACCCTAAAAACAGGATCGACACTTCAGTTTTATCAGTCATCTTCATGTTATTTTGTCTCAGGTCTCTTCTTCCGGGGAATAAACCAGTTTTCCTTTCACCCAGACTTTCCGGACATTGTTGTTCTTATCAAGAGCGACCATATCCGCATATTTTCCGACCTCAAGCGTGCCGGTATCTTCTTCGATATGCATGACTTTTGCAGGATTGACCGTACAAGCCTTGAGCGCGGTGCGCATCGGGATCCCGAGCTTTAAAAGATTCAGGAATTCCGAATGGATATCCGTTGTCGAACCGGCAAGTCTTCCGTCTCCGAAATCGGTCCTTCCGTTAGCAACATGCACCGTTTTTCCGCCGAGATCATAATCTCCGTCAGGCATCCCGGCTGCGCGCATGGCGTCCGAGACCACCACTGCACGGTCTTCTCCCAATACGGAAAAGACGATCTTAAGAAGTGCCGGATGAACGTGCATACCATCGCAGATCAGCTCACTTGTAACATCAGGATCTTCCAACAGAGCCCCCGGTGCACCCGGCTCATGGTGCCCCAGCGGATTCATGGCATTAAATAGATGCGTCGCGTGATGGAGCCCCGCTTTTATCGCTTCCCTGCACACCTGATACGAAGATGCCGTATGCGCACAGGAAAGAACATACTTCTCTTTCATTTCCGAAATAAACTTACCGCTTCCGGGAAGTTCCGGAGCGATATCGATGATCGAGATCAGATCCTCGGGAAAACCTTCCAGGACGTCCCTTATGTAATCGGAAGAAGGATCTTCTGCGTAATCGGTATTTTGGACACCGCACTTTTCTTTCGATAGAAAAGGACCTTCCAGTCTTACGCCGATCACCCGGCTTCCGGTCTCTTCTCTTTTAAAATGATCTGCACTAAGAAGCACGCGTTTGACGTCTTCTTTCGGAATCATCATGGTCGTCGGGCAAAAAGACGTCACACCTTTGGATGCAAGATATGAGGATATCTTCGAAAGACTCTCCAAAGCTCCGTCTGAAGTATCCGCGCCCATGGCACCATGCACATGAAGATCGATAAAACCGGGGATAAGGATCAGACCGGAAAGATCATATTCTTCTTCGTCAGCAGGAACAGACAGGATCTCTTTTGCGATAGCGGAGATACGCCCGTTATCCACTGTCATCGTCATATCCTTCTGAAGTGAAAAAGAAGCATCTACCAGATCCACATGATTCAGTCGCATTCGATTGTTCCTCCCGAACGTAAAGTCTGCGTTCATATAATAATTTTACATCTAAAAACTCTTTTATGACAACCGAAGATGCCACTTGCCCTTCGGACGCAAACATGGTGCTTTTCTTTACGAAATAGGACATTTTTACGTTTTTGCGAAAAACCCTGCTCCATATCGTGTAAAAGGGACTATAATCAAAAGCAGTAAATAATTAAAAGTAAGTAGGAGGATTATTATGTTCCCAGAAATTACGGTTACTAAGACAACCTCACCAAGACAGAAACCGCAGCCGGGTCAGCCGCTGCCTTTCGGACACATCTTCTCTGATCACATGTTCGTCATGGACTATGTTGAGGGTCAGGGATGGATCAACCCGAGAATCGTTCCTTATGGCCCGTTCGAGATTGAACCGTCCGCTATGGTATTCCACTATGGCCAGGCTGTATTCGAAGGCCTTAAGGCTTATAAGTGCGAAGATGGTTCTATTAACCTCTTCCGTCCGGCTTGCAACTTCGAGCGTATGAACAACAGTAATGACCGTCTTGTTATCCCGAAGGTCGACGTTGACTTCTGCGTATATGCTACCAAGAAGCTCGTTGAACTGGACAAGGACTGGATCCCGTCCGGCAAGGGCGAGTCCATGTATATCCGTCCGTTCGTTATCGCAACTGACCCGTACCTCGGTGTACGTGCTTCCAACACATACAAGTTCTTTATCCTGCTCTCACCTTCCGGCGCTTATTACGCTCACGGTATCAAGCCGGTCAAGATCTATGTAGAAGATAAGTACGTCCGTGCAGTACGTGGCGGTACAGGTTTTACAAAGTGCGCAGGTAACTACGGCTGCTCCCTGATCGCTCAGACGATCGCTCATGACTCCGGTTACGAGCAGGTACTCTGGCTCGACGGTGTTGAGCAGAAATATATCGAAGAAGTCGGCGCTATGAACATCATGTTCATCATCGACAACAAGCTCGTTACACCTTCCCTTGCTGCAGGTTCCATCCTGCCGGGTATCACAAGAAGATCCTGCATCGAGATCGCTAAGGACATGGGCCTTGAAGTTGAGGAAAGAAAGATCTCTATCGACGAAGTTATCGAAGCAGGTAAATCCGGCCGCATGCAGGAGTGCTTCGGCTGTGGTACAGCTGCTGTTGTATCCCCTGTCGGCGAGCTCAAGTATGAAGATACTGTTATCAATATCAACAATGGTGAGATCGGTCCGATCACACAGAAATTCTACGATACGATCACAGGTATCCAGAGCGGAAAAGTAGAAGACAAATTCGGTTGGGTAACTAAGGTAGACTGATAAGTTTTCTCTAAAAAAACAAAGCATTAATATCCCCCTTTTTCACACGTATTTTCAGACAGAAAAACGTAATAGAAAAAGGGGGATTTTTCAAGCATATAAAATCTTCATCTAAAGACCTCAAACACGCTGAAATAAAGCCATATACAAAAATAACCATCTGATAAATCAGATGGCCATTCTTGTAGTTACAAAATCCGGTTAATTATCCGTCTTTCTGAAAAGAATAATACCATGTATTTGATAAAATAACAAGTATCAAAAAATAAGTTCACCGAATTGTAAACTACGCTCAATAAAGCGAATTAAATATTGAAGATCTTGAAGCTCTTAAGACCGATATCAAAATTGATTCCGATTGCGTCACGGTAGTTCACAATGAACATGATCAAAAGAGCGATACCGACGAGAACGACCAATACACCGAGGAAGCGGGGCATTCTCGTAGTACTTGTTACATTGGACTTGGCAAGTACATCGTGGTACGCCTGATTATCGGCGTTGCCGGAAGCGTATACATAAGAAATGATACCGGGAATTACCGTGAAGAGGCAGATCACTTTAACGAAGCTTCTGATAATATTGTGGATCATGGAATTACCCATATGGAAATCAACGTCACAGTTCATGAAGAGCTTACCGGGCGTCGTAGCGAAAATTCTCGTCAGAAGCACATCCAAAGCAAAATACACGACGATCAGCACAACGATAAGTTTGATCAACTGATTCTGTGAGATCTTTACCGAGTTCACTTCCGTACTGATTTCATTTACTGAGAATATCAGCATACAAACTCCGCACACATATCCGATAAATGTAATAAGATCAAGGATAATCGCACAAGCTCTATCCGTCATTGAAGCATTATAATTCATAATTGACCCTCCCGATTATAAATTCAATATATCACTAGCAAAAAATCACGTCAATTCGAGGTTCTCAGTAGTAAAAGAAGCATTTCAGAACGTCTCCGGACTCCCAGCGGAAGTTCAGCGACTGAAATACACCGGGGCGAAGCGGCGTGTATTTCGCCTCGTCATTACAATGCGTGACCTGTACATATTCCGGGTCTTCCGGAATATCTTTGCTGAAAAAACCGAGAAGTTCTTTGTCGTTCAACGAGAACTGGGCATTTTTGCAGTCCTCCGGTACGAGAATATCCAGACGGAAACGGACCGGTTTATCCATTAGGAACAGAAAACCCAGAACCTTTCTGTCTTCTTTTGGAATTTGTACTCTCTGGCTCACAGTGACTTCAGTTCCGTCGATGGTGAAGTGATAATCACGATCTTCCGGTTCACTGACCACAAGTCCGGAAAACAGATCACCTCGGATGATCTGCTCATTTTCGCCGTTGTCCATATCGATTCTCCTTCAATTTAAGATTTGCTGCTCTCAGCGGTTGCGGCGGCTTCACTCAAAGATGCCATCTTCTCTTCCTTCTTTTTCGGAGAGACAGTCGGCGCCAGCCGCTCGCCATCGTTATAGTTAGATACCGGTACACAATCCTTCGAGCCCTTTTCGACAGCCTTAATGACGATATACGACACTACATTGATCCGTGTCTCAAGTCTCGTTTCATCAAGCGCCTCCTTAAGCGTGATCGAAGAGTCGAGCGGTGTATTTCTGACAGCTCCGCCATATGTCTGAAGTGTCAGGTTCTTTGTTTCCTTCATATCGGAAAGCTTCGTGAAATTATAATCCGATGATTCAAAGAACACGACCGGGATCGACAGATTATCGAACACGGTATAGTCGGACTGGACCGTCGTGACCTCACGATACATATCGTCCACACCGTCACCATTGGCGTCAAAACTCAGAAGCGACATGTTGTAGTAAAGGTCAACACCCGTCTCCGACAAAAGGCTGTTCTCATAAGCCACGTCGTAAGCTTCATAGAGTTTTCTTCTGTAACTGTACTTATTTCCCGCTTTCAGGGAGGAAAGACCGGAATGCGCATAGAGCTTGTCCCCGGCATAGATGCTCTCGATACAGTACATACATTCGATACTGCTTCTTTCTTCATCGGACAGGCCGTATACGAATGTCCTCGCACCGAGGTAATTCGATGTGGATGCTCCAAAAGCGACCAGGATCACGTCATAAGCGAACTTTTTTCCGGCCATCTCCTTGGCGATCGTCATAAGAGAACCGATACCGCAGGCGTTATTCTGGATACCGTTATAAAGCGGATACTCAAGTCTTTGTGAATACTTGATCGGTGAATCATAATGTGCACCGATCACTACCGTTTTATGTACCGGATTATACTCGCCGAAGGAGTCTCTCTGCATAAAACCTTCGCCGGGAATACGGACGATGTAATTACTAGATGACTCACCCGCGGAAGCGTTGACCGGCTGGACCTCGACCTGATAACCGAGACTTTCCAGTTCGTTTTTGATCATGATGCCGGCGCCCTGTTCTCCTGCAGAAAAAGCTTCGCGGTAAGGAAACGATTTCGCCAGATTCAACGCAAAATCCGCACCGTAAGTGCCATACTGTGCCGGCTTGGAATCTTCATCCTTTTCCCCGCAGGAAGAAAGAGAAAAGGTCATCAAGAAACAAAGCATGACCGACAGGATCCTTGTAATCTTATTATGTGTTTTTGTATACTTCATTAACTCTCCTATATTCACCTTGCCGAAGAATCGCAGATCACATCAAGTCTTTCCGAAAAGAACACTTCGGCTTCTTTTAATGTCATCACCGTCTTCTTGATCTCTCCGTTTCCGGAAGCACGGATCACCGGGATCTGATCCTTATAGGGCAAAAGGTTTTTACTGATCCTTCGAAGCAGGGCATCTTTCGATACTCCCTCGAGTTTTCT
This sequence comes from Clostridiales bacterium, assembly GCA_017428545.1. Taxonomy (GTDB): domain Bacteria; phylum Bacillota; class Clostridia; order Saccharofermentanales; family Saccharofermentanaceae; genus Scatonaster. The sequence goes on along the minus strand of JAFRQR010000017.1, from coordinate 107,228 downwards.
CGGAAATCCCAGCATATCATAAAGCCTGAAAAGCGGCTCGGAAGGATTCATGGCCGCGACCGCAAAAGCAAGTGCCTCGCCTTCGGAATAGCGAAGAAACCTGAAATGCTCAAGGATCGCTTCTTTGATCTCTCTGGCAAAAGAAAACGCATCGGGATCCATCTCACGGATCCTGGATTTTGCCAGATAGCATTCATCGATCGTAATAAACATATCCGTTTTATTCACAAGACGGTTCAAAAGCGTGATCTGGTCAAGCATGGCATAGTGGATGATCTGGGCATAGCCGTTTTTCATAAAGGATGACGGAACGGTAGGAAGAAATTCCACGTCCATGTAAACAGCAAGCGGATGGCACTTCACGCTGACGCAGTCCTTATGGCTCATATAATTCAGATACGATAGTTCTGCTTCAGCCGATTCCAGCATGCTCATCAGAGTCGTCGGGATCAGGCAGTAAGGAAGGCCGCCTAAGAATGTAGAGGCACAGAAAGCCGTCACATCCAGGATGCTTCCGCCTCCCCAGCCGACAAGAAGATCTTCGCCGGAAAAGGAAATGTCCATCAGGCGCTCAAACACCTGCATGACGACGTCGAAATTCTTCGACGACTGGCGTCCGTCGATACGGATGACCGTCGGCTTTATCCCCTTCTTTTCAAGCTCCGTGATAAAGCTTGCATGGTGAAGCCCGTCGACTTCTTTATCCGTAACGACCGCAACCTGGATCTCATGATCGGAAGAACGCTCTTTTACCAGTTCATAAAGACAGGTATGCGCCATCTGCCGGCCACACTCGATCGGATAGCTTCTTTGGCTTTCCACACGCTTCAGACATGTCATGAACGTTCTTCTCCTTCCATATACGGATATTTACCCTTGATATGATAACACTTTTGCGGCGTTCTTTGAATAAAAAAGTATGAATACAAGTGCCTATACGGAAAGTTATGTGATAAAATAGGTTGTTATAAATAATGGAAGAGGTCATAACTATGCCAATTACAAATCCGGCTATACGCACACGTTTTGCACCGAGTCCCACGGGTTTCATGCATGTAGGAAACCTGAGAACGGCGCTTTATGAGTATCTTATCGCAAAATCCATGGGCGGCACGTTTGTGCTGCGTATCGAGGATACCGATCAGGAACGCTATGTGGAAGGAGCCGTCGATATCATATACAAGACATTAAAGACCGCAGGTCTCGTCCATGACGAAGGCCCGGACATCGGCGGCGAATATGGTCCGTATGTCCAAAGCGAGCGTATGGATCTTTATAAGCCTTATGCCGAGGAGCTCGTAAAGAAAGGTCATGCCTACTACTGTTTCTGCAGTAAAGAACGTCTGGCATCTCTCCACGAAGAAGGCGGCGTGGAAGGCGGATATGACCGCCACTGCCGGGATCTTTCCGAAGAGGAGATCAAAAAGAACCTCGAAGCAGGCATCCCTTATGTTATCCGCCAGAAGATGCCTCTTACCGGCGAGACGACTTTCCACGACTGCGTCTACGGCGATATCACCGTCCAGAACAAAGAGCTCGAGGATCAGATCCTTCTTAAGGCCGATGGATATCCGACATATAACTTTGCAAATATCATCGATGATCATCTTATGAAGATCTCCCACGTCGTACGTGGTTCCGAGTACCTCTCTTCCACACCGAAATATAACCTCTGCTATGAGGCTTTCGGATGGGAGATCCCGACTTATGTCCATCTTCCCCTTATCCAGGGCAAGAACGATGACGGCACGGTAAGTAAGCTCTCTAAGCGTCATGGTTCCACGGGATTTGAGGATCTCGTCGCACAGGGCTTCCTCCCTGAAGCGATCATCAACTACATCGCACTTCTCGGCTGGTGCCCGAAAGATAACCAGGAAGTCTTCACACTGGATGAACTCTGCAAGGCTTTCGATATCTCCGGTATCAGTAAGTCTCCGTCCGTATTCGACTACGACAAGCTCGAGTGGTTTAACGGCGAGTATATCAAAAAGATGACGGAGGAAGAGTTTATCGAGTTTGCAAAACCCGAGCTTCAAAAGTTCCCGATGATCACTCCGGACCTTTATCCTCTGTTTACCGAGATCATGCAGCCGCGTATCACCAGACTTCCGCAGATCAGCGAAAAGCTCTCATTCCTTCTTGAGCTTGCCGATTACGATCTGGAGCTGTATGTGCACAAAAAGAGCAAGACCACCAAGGAAGGTTCTCTCGAGATGCTCAACATCGTTCTTCCGATGCTTCACGAGATCGAATGGACCAAAGATTCTCTTTCCGAGTGTCTGACCGGTCTTGCCGAAGGCATGGGCGTTAAGAACGCACTCGTTATGTGGCCGGTACGTATTGCGGCTTCCGGTACGGCAGTTACTCCGGGCGGAGCCGTCGAAGTCATGCTCCTTCTCGGAAAAGAAGAAGCCCTGAAGCGCATCGAATCCGGACGACAGCGACTCTCCGCTGCACTTTCATAAAACCCGAAAAGCGCAGGTGCTTTTCGAACAGAAAAACTATGCACAATGACGTGTGATAAGAAAGCGAGAGTAAGAAAATGAGCGAATATAAGAGTTTTATTCATGAGGCAATCGAAGAAGATATCGGACCGGGCGGACGTTACGAAGGTAAGACCGTTCACACGCGTTTCCCACCGGAGCCGAACGGTTATCTTCATATCGGTCATGCAAAAGCACTGGAGATCGACTTCGGTATGGCAGAACAGTACGGCGGTCTTTGCAATCTCCGTATGGACGATACGAACCCGACCAAAGAAGACGAAGAGTACGTCGAGGCCATCAAGGAAGACATCAAGTGGCTCGGCCATGACTGGGACGACCGCTTCTACTATGCTTCTTCCTACTTCGACAAGATGTACGAATACGCTGTCGAACTCATTAAGAAAGGTCTGGCTTATGTCTGCCAGCTGACACCTGAAGAAATGAAGGAACACAGAGGCGACCTCACGCACCCGGCAACGAGCCCGTATCGTGACCGTCCGATCGAAGAGAGCCTGGATCTTTTTGAGAGAATGAAGAACGGCGAGTTTGAGGACGGTGCCATGACACTTCGCGCGAAGATCGATCTGGCTTCCGGTAACTTCAATATGCGAGATCCTGCGATCTATCGTATCAACCACATGCGTCACCACAATACCGGTGACAAGTGGTGCATCTACCCGATGTATGACTTTGCACACCCGATCGAGGATGCTCTGGAAGGAATCACACACTCCCTCTGCTCCCTTGAATTCGAGGCGCACAGACCGCTTTATGACTGGGTCATCGAGAACGTATCCGTTCCGTCTAAGCCGCGTCAGATCGAGTTTGCAAGACTCGGTATCACCCATACGGTCCTTTCCAAGAGAAAGCTCCGCAATATGGTCGAGACAGGTCTTGTCGATGGCTGGGACGATCCGCGTATGCCTACACTCTGTGGTCTTCGCCGCCGTGGCTATACGCCGGCATCGATCCATAACTTCCACTCCAGAAACGGTATTTCCAAGGTAAATGCAGTCGTTGACTTTGCCTTCCTGGAGTATTGTCTCAGAGAAGATCTGAACGCAACTGCAAAGCGTGTCATGGGCGTTGTTAACCCTGTTAAACTCATCATCGACAACTATCCGGAAGGACAGGCGGAAACCTTCACTGTCGAGAACAATCCGGAGCGTCCGGAAGACGGCACACGTGAAGTTTCCTTCTCCAAGGAACTGTGGATCGAAGCGGATGACTTTATGGAAGTTCCGGAAAAGAAATACTTCCGTCTCTTCCCCGGTAACGAAGTCAGACTTAAGTCCGCATATGTCATTAAGTGTACCGGCTGTGACAAGGATGAAAACGGCAAAGTGACCGCCGTACATGCTGAATACGAAGAATCGAGCCGCGGCGGAAATCCGGCCGACGGACGCCGTATCAAGGCCACGATCCACTGGGTTGATACCAAGACCGCTCTTGATGCGACCGTACGTCTTTATGACCGCCTCTTCACTATAGAGGCACCGGATCTTGCTGACTGTAATTATCTCGATTACATCAACCCGGATTCACTCAAAGTCGTTGAAGGTGCAAAAGTAGAAGCTTCCCTTGCTGATGCCAAGCCGGCAGACAGATTCCAGTTCTTAAGACTTGGTTACTTCTGCATGGATACCAAGGACAGTAAGCCCGGAAAGCTCGTATTTAACCGAAGCGTATCGCTGAAGGACAGCTACAAGCCGCAGCAGGGCTGAATCGTTTAATTGATCTGATATAACACAAAAGGACGATCCGAAGATCGTCCTTTTTATTTCTTGTGGCACGGGGTATATAGAAAGGACCGTCACATGATCTGTAACAGTCCTTTTCTATTTGAAATTTGAATAAATCAGAGTACCTGACGATACTGGTTAACCTGAGCCTGCTCAGCTTCCTGCTTTGCAAGGGACTCACGGTCCATAAGAGCAACTGTTCTCGGAGCAACTACGAAAGTCTTTCTGTTCTGGTCGATCGGCTTAACGTTACCGTCGATAGAATAAGCTGCACCGGAGATATAGTCGATTACACGCTGTGCAACGGAACGATCAACATTCTCGATGTTGCAGATAACTGTGTGACCTGCACGGATGTGATCACAAACCTGCTGAGAGGAACGGATGCTGTCCGGCTGAAGGATAACAACCTGTGTATCAGCAGCGGATACGCTCTTGATCGGAACGATGCGGTTGTTCATTTCCGGCATCGGGAGCGGCTCCTGATAAGAGTAGTCGCTTTCTTCTACATGAAGATCAGAGAGGTTTTCTTCCTCGTACTCATCTTCATAGATCCCGTCATCACCTTCGTAATACTCACTGTTGTCAACGCCTGCAATTTTGTTTACGAGACTATTCCAAAAACCTGCCATAACTACCTCCAAAATTTACTGCTACAGTGCTTTTAAGCACTAGCGAATTTCACTATGAGGTAAGTATATGTCTACCATTTTTGACACGCAATAGAATACGGGCAAAGGTAAATAACATGTAACTTTGATACTTTACCATGTAATTTTATTGAAATATAAAGATGATTTTATGTAATTATTTGTGCAAAAGATCACACAGGATCCGGATAATCCCTCTTTCCGAAGATCGCCGTTCCGATACGAACATGTGTTGCACCGCAGATGATCGCGTCACGATAATCCTGGCTCATACCCATCGAAAGATACTTCCAGTTTTCTTGATCCGCACCGAGATCCTTCAACTGCTCGAAAAGCACTCTGGTCTTTTCAAAGACTTCTCGTGCCTGCCCTTCTTTCTGCTGGATCGGCGCCATGGTCATAAGTCCGCACACCTCGAGCGAAGGTAGAGAAAGGATCGACTCAAACTGCTGTTTTACTTCCTCGGAAGTAAAACCATGCTTACTTTCTTCTCCGGAAACATTTACTTCCAAAAGAATACGCGCGGTAAGTTCTTTTGCCGTATATCGCTTCGAGATCTCCTGTGCCAGAGAAAGTGTATCGACCGAATGGATAAGATACGGATCGCCGACGATCGTTCTTACTTTACGGCTCTGCAAAGTTCCGATCAGATGCCAGTTCGGAGTAAGGCCCTGCGCATCAAGCGTTTCCTTTTTTGCATGCATCTCCTCGGCTCTGTTTTCGCCAAGATCGGTAAGACCAAGTGAAAATGCCTGAGCTGCGTACTCGGCAGGAAAGAACTTCGAAACACCGATCAAGGTGATCTCAGACGGATCTCTCTTTGCTTCTTTTGCCGCATCGGCGATTTGATCACGGACTTTGTTGATATTTTCGAGCATCTGCTCTTTGCTGTACATATTCATGTTACTTCTCCACCTTATCCCCTTCTTTTACAGTCTGCGGGTTGGTGATGACGATCGTACTGATGCTCGGGATATTCTCTTTTTCGAGCGGAGCTATGATCGCGTACTCTCTGTCATAGTCTTTGATCTGGACCGTATAACCTCTGGCGTATCCGCTCTCGTTGACAAAGATCGTAGCGATCATTCTGTCATAATCGGCATTCGCAAGAGAAGAAACCGGAACACGGATCCCCGTGGTCTTTGTCTGCACGATCTGGATGTTTACCGTTCTTCTATCCAAAAGGCGCTCTACTGAATTTGTGGTTTCGAAAACGACGAGAAGGCCGTCGCTTGTGATAGTGCAGCGGATGACCTTGCAGTCGGAAATGGAAATGCCTTCTGCCGGAATACGGATGACGTGGGAAGATCCCAACTGGAACTCTTCCATCGATGCACCTTTCAAGATGCATCCAAAATACTGCACATCGTTCTGAACGATACGAAGGACAGGTTCGTTCTGTTTCACATCCAGGTCGCCGGTAATGATGCTGTTGCTCTGATTGATCAGTTCATCGCATCTGGAATCTACCATCGACATCAGAAGATCATAATTGACTTCATTCTCGAGGCCGTCCAGTTTAAAAGAAACGATTCCCGGAGCATCGGCAAAGATGGAATTGGCCCTGCTTTCCAGCTGGCTCTTCAGTGCGCTCTCGCTGCCGCGAAGAGATGTCAATTGTTCATCTTCAAAGTCGATATCCTTCAGATTCGAATCTCTCTTTTCCATAAGTACACGGATCGAAGAAGAATAACTGGTCATGTTATTCAGTTTATTCAATATCGCATCCTGACGGATCATGGTAATGATCGGACTTATTTCCTCATTGGCTTCACTGAAAACAGCCTTCGCAGCCACACCTTTTCCCTGCATCATCAGCTGACGCTCGATATCGACGATCTGCTGTTCCACGTTCTGAAGATCTTCCAAAGTGGACTCCATACCTTCCGGAATGACCATGGCAAGAAGCTGCCCCTTGGCTACACGGCTTCCTTCCGTGGCCTGTGTCATGAGTTCACCGGTATGGGTCGAGGTCATGACGGTCTCATTTCTGGCAACAAGCGCGGTCGCACCGATCGTATGCTCGATCGAACCTTCCGCGGCAAAAGCATACGCAGGTTTTGCCGCGACATAATCGACGACATAAAGTACGGCAATGATCATAAGCCCCGTCAGGATCAGAAGGCTCAGGAATGCATTAAAGGCAACGCGGAGAGTTTCTCTCTTGCGCGTCTTGGCCATATGCTTTCTTCTTTCCTCACCGACATCCGGACGCATCTCATCGAAAACATCCGGGACTTTTTCTTCGGCCTTCTCGGCTTCTCTTCTTAAAGCCGCCTCTTCCTCTTTCTGCTTGCTTTTTTGTTCGGCCTTATTCTTTTTACGGACCAGAAAGATCTGCCACCAGGAGAGTTTCTTCGGAGGCGCCTTCATCTTTTCTTTTTCTACGACCGGACCTGTGGGAACGATCTGTTCATCACCAAACAGTGGGCGCCCGGCGATTCTCGGATCCTGCGAGTTGACGCCGGAAGACGGGCGGACATTCACTCTGGTTCCGTTTTCAACATCATAGGTTTTACGGGAGCGAAGATCCGACGGCTTATTGATCTCGGATCTCGGACCTGAAGGAGCAGGTCTTTTTGCTTTTTGTCTTATGTTATCCGAAGATGGAGCCTGCTTAGAAGGTGCAGGTCTCTTCTTTATATTGGCGGAAGAAGGAGACGCAGAAGGACGGCCCTGCTGCGGACGCGCATTGGGATTTTGCGGTCTGCCGGAAGGTCTTTTTCCCTGAGGGCGTTTGCCGTTGTCGGGTCTTCTTCCTTTTGCCATCTGTCAGTTCTTCTCCATCATTTCGGAAACGGCCATCATAACAGCCAGTTTCACCTGTTCAAATACCAGACCGCCCTGCATATATACAAGATACGGCGGTTTGATCGGGCCATCTGCCGAAAGCTCGATCGATGCTCCCTGTACAAAAGCACCGGCCGCCATGACGACCTGCGCGTCGTAACCGGGCATATCCCACGGTTCCGGCGAAACAAAAGAATCAACAGGCGAACAGCTTTGTACTTTTCTACAAAAGTTTACCATTTGTTTTTCATCCGGGAAAGCCACGCTTTGCACAATATCTCCTCTGAGATCATCGGAAGCAGGCTCACAGCGGCATCCTGCCATCTCCAGAAGTTTGGCGGCAAATACCGCGCCCTTCATGGCTTCAGAAACCACGTGAGGCGCCATGAAAAGTCCCTGGGCGATCTGACGGTTAAATCCGAGGCTTGGGCCGACATGGCTTCCCAGTCCGGGAGCCGTTACTCTTTCGGCCACTCGCTCGACAAGTTCTTTTCGGCCGGCAACATATGCACCGGACGGACAGATCCCGCCACCTGCGTTCTTAATAAGAGAACCGGCGCAAAGGTCTGCTCCCAGCGCACAGGGCTCCTGCTTTTCGACAAATTCGCCGTAGCAGTTATCTACAAATACGATGATATCTTCACGGATGCTCTTGACAAGATCGACCACGGCCTTGATGTCTTCGGCGCGAAGGCATCTTCTGGAAGTATAGCCTTTCGATTTCTGAAGGAACACGACCTTAGTTTCCGGCTTGATTGCTGAGGCAATAGCGTCCAGATCCGGCGAACCGTCCTCTTTCAGCTGCACTTCGTTATACTTCATGCCGTAATCCAGAAGAGATCCGGTAAAGCCCTCTTCCTTTTTTTCAACACCCAGCGCTGAAGCCAGCGTGTCATACGGACGGCCGGTTACGGCAAGCATCTCTTCACCGGGCTTTAAGATACCGAAAAGGCAAGCAACCAGGATCTGCGTGCCGCAGGTGACCTGGATACGCACATAAGCGGCTTCGGCACCGAAGATCTCGGCATACATCTGCTCGATCTTCTCTCTGCCTATATCGTCATATCCGTAGCCTGTCGTCGCACCGAGATGTGCTTCGGCAAAACGGGCATTTCTAAAAGCATTCAGCACACGGAGCTGGTTATATTGCCGCACTTCGTCGATCTTGGAGAAAACAGACGAAACGGTGGTCATCGCTTCATCTGCCATGTTGACCACCGTATCACTGATTCCAAACATTTCTTTGAATGGATCTTGATTCATCAGATACCGTAAACCTCCTCAGGGCTTAAGATCCTGATCCCGGCTTCCTCAAACTTCTTGATGACGGGATCAAAGTTCTGTACACGGATCACCATGACTGCCTCATCCGATTTTCTTCCGACGAAACCATAAATGTATTCCATCGACTCACCCGTCTCGGAAAACTGAGTCAGTGCCGCGTCAAGCGTTCCTGCTTTATCCGGGATCGCGATTGCCAGAACCGGAGTCATGCTTACCGTAAAACCGGATTCAGTTAAGACCATAACAGCTTCTTCCGGCTTATCCAGGATCATACGGAGGATTCCGTAATCAGTTGAATCAGCAACAAAAAGCGCGCGGATATCGATATTAGCCTTGCCCAGCACCTTCGTCACCTCTGCAAGACGGCCGAAGGAATTCTCAAGAAAAACATTGATCTGTTTTACCAGCATAAGCGGATCCTCCAATATATGAGTTAATTCTATTATAACCTAATTATCTTTGATTACGAGAAAAAATCGCGTCCCATCTCAAAAGCTTTCAGGTTCATCGGGATCAGCTTGGCCTTCGAAGCAAAAGCCTCGTTGATCGCCTCTTCCCAAAGTTCCTTCGGGAAATCCATACCGGCAGAAAGTGCGCCGACCATGACCATGTTGACGGCCTTACTGCTGCCGCAGGAAAGAGCCGCGGAAAGAGCATCAAATTCGACGATTTTCGCATTTCCGGATGCAGAAGCATCAAGAGAATCCTTGATGTTTTCCGGATACTCGGCATTACCGAGAAGGACCGGAAGGCTCTTGATCTTCTGGGAATTGACAAGAAGCACTCCGTCTTTTTTCAGAAGGTTTGCCCAGCGCACGGACTCGACTTCTTCAAAAGCGAGCACATAATCTGCCATACCTTCTTCGATGATCGGAGAATAGACCTTCTCCCCCATTCTTACATATGTGATAACGGAACCGCCGCGCTGGCTCATGCCGTGTACTTCGGATACCTTGATATCCAGACCGAGCTTCATAGCCAGGATGCCGAGGAGCTTACCGGCGATCAAGGTTCCCTGTCCGCCGACACCGGCGAGTACGATAGAAATATCCTTTGCCATATTATGCTTCCTCCTTCTTGGAAAGTGCATCGAACTTACACATGTTGATGCAAAGACCGCAGGCATTGCAGGCCTCCGGATCGATGACCGGCTTCTTGTCCGGACCGGCTACGAGTGCCGGGCACATGATACGTGAGCATGCACCGCACTTCTTGCAGGCTTCCTCGTTAAGTTCGATCGAAACTCCCTTCGGCTTTTTGCCTGTCGGGATCAGCGCACACGGACGGCGTACGATGATAACGGAAACGCAATCCTTGGCGATCTCTTCTTTTACGATCTTTTCTACTTCAAAAGTATCTACCGGATCGACTGTTCTTACGGAAGTGACACCGACGCTTCTGCACAAAGTCTCCAGATCGATCGCCGGAGCCGGCTGAAGGCGGATATTCTTACCGGAAGCAGGATTCTGCTGATGTCCCGTCATACCCGTGATCGAGTTATCGAGGATCATAACAGTAATTGCACTCTGGTTATATACCGCGTTGATCAGGTTCGTGATACCGGAATGCAGGAATGTGGAGTCACCGATAACGGCAACTGTCTTCTTGCTGTCTTCTCCGTCACTTGCCTTGTCAAAACCGTGAGCCATACCGACCGAAGCGCCCATGCAGACGGAAACGTCCATAGCGGCTGTCGGCGGAAGTGTACCGAGCGTATAGCATCCGATATCGCCCATGACCTGGACCTTCGCTCTGTTCAGAGCAAGGAACATGCCCTTATGCGGACATCCTGCGCAAAGAAGCGGCGGACGGCCCGGAGCCTTCGGAAGCTTGTCGAGGTCCAGTGCTTTTTCCGGAAGAGCTTCGGAAGAAAGCACGGAACGGATCATTCTGGCGCTGTATTCACCCTGCAGTGTGAAAAGGTCTTTACCCTCACATGCGATGCCTGCCGCCTTGATCTCTGTCTCCATAAAAGGATCGAGTTCTTCAACGACGACCAGACGGTCGACCTTGGATGCGAAATCGCGGATCAGATCCATCGGAAGCGGCCATACACAGCCGAGCTTCAGAACGGATGCTGTCGGAACGCCTTCTTTTACATACTGGTAAGAAGCACCCGCCGTGATGATACCGAGTTTTGTATCGTTCATCTCGATCTTGTGGATGCCCATGCCGAGGAACTCCTCATTAGAAGCCTTGGCAATATCCAGTGTTCTCTGCTCCACGACGACGTGGCGCTTGATCGCCATAGCCGGCATCATGACATACTTATTTACATTCTTCTCATAAGGACGTACGACGATGTCCTTCGGATCGGAAAGCTCTACCAGAGATCTGGAATGCGAGACACGGGTATGCATTCTGAGAATGACCGGAGTATCGAACTTCTCGGAAAGGTCAAATGCCATCTTGGCGAAGTCCTTGCACTCCTGGCTGTCAGAAGGCTCCAGGATCATAAGTTTTGCAGCACGGCCGTAGTTTCTGCTGTCCTGCTCATCCTGGGAACTGTGCATGCCCGGGTCATCTGCGACGACAAATACCAGACCGCCGTTAACTCCCTCATAAGCGGCTGTAAACATCGGGTCGGCAGCTACGTTCATACCGACATGCTTCATGCATGTCATCGCACGTGCGCCGCGGATGCTGGCTCCGATCGCTACCTCGGATGCTACCTTCTCGTTCGTCGCCCACTCGCAGTAAATGCGGTCGTAGGTGGCGATCGTCTCAGTGATTTCTGTGCTCGGGGTACCCGGATAGGAAGATACTACCTTCACTCCTGCTTCATAGGCACCGCGTGCAACAGCTTCATTACCTAACATGATCTGTTTCACTTCTTCATACCTCACTTATATTCAGTTAGTGTTCACTAGAATTAGCACCCGTCTATTGTATCACGATTTAGTCTTTAATATCATCAATTCTCGCCGGGATGTCTTTCGGCATATCCTTAAATGCAGCGTCGATGACCTTCTTATCCAGCTTCGGAGAGATCCAGGAGACTACCGGTACGAGGATAAGTCCGAATACCATGGCAAAAGCACCTGCGTTGATCGGAGAAGCGAGATTGATCGGAAGTCCTGTAGGGAACTTAAAGCTATGTCCGAAGAGAGCACCGTTGCTGAGGATCAGGTGGGATACGGTAATGCCGACACCACTGATGAAAGATGCCCATACAGCTGCTTTTGTAACGCCCTTCCAGAAAAGACCGTAAAGGAACGGAGCCAGGAAGGAACCTGCCATAGCGCCCCAGGAGATAGACATCAGTTTCGTGATATATACGTCATTGGAACGGTAAGAGTAAATTGCCAGTGCCATGGAAACGATAACGAAGAAAGCAAGGAGCACACGGATGATGCTGACCTTCTTCTTCTCTGTCATATCCTTGATCACGTTATCGGCAAGAACGTCCAGAGTGATCGTGGAGCTGGATGTCAGAACCAGCGATGTCAGTGTGGACATGGAAGCCGAAAGAACAAGTACAACGAGGATCGCGATCAGAAGTGTCGGGATCGCCGTGTCAAGGATGACCGGCATGATCTTATCCATATTCAGTCCGCCGGAAGCTGTTTTGATCGAGTCAACGTTTTCATTTGTGATAAAGATACGGGCAAAACCACCCATGAAGTAAGAACCGCCGGCGATGATGACGGCAAAGATCGTGGATACGACAGTGGCTGTATGAACAGACTTGTCATCCTTGATGGAATAGAATTTCTGAACCATCTGCGGAAGACCCCATGTACCCAGAGATGTCAGGATGACAACACCCAGGAGATTAAGCGGCTCAGGGCCGAAAAGCGAAGCGTATACACCCTGGAATTGCGCACCACCCTGTGCAGGGATCTTAGACAGTTCAGTCATGGACGGCATCAGACCGCCATGGTAATTCAGGACGCAGACGATGGTCATTACGATACCGACGATCATGATCGTGCCCTGGATAAAGTCATTGATCGCTGTGGACATGTAACCGCCGAGGATTACATATGTGGCAGCAAGAACACTCATTACGACGATGCAGATCTCGTAACCGTTGCTGATACGGTCCAGACGAAGCGCGGAAGTAAAGAGATAAGACAGGCCGTTAAATACCGATGCGGAATAAGGGATCATGAATACGAAGATGATCAGAGCCGCCGTGATACGAAGTGCCTTGGAATTATAACGCTTACCGAAAAAGTCCGGCATCGTATTCGTGTTTAGAGTTTTGGTCATGATACGGCAGCGTTTACCGAGGATGACCCAGGCTGCCAGTGAACCGATAAAGGCGTTGCCAAGACCGATCCAAAGTGCAGAAACACCGAAGTCCCAACCGAACTTACCTGCATAACCGATGAAAATAACTGCGGAAAAATACGTAGCTCCGAAAGAGAAAGCCGTGAGCCACGGTCCTACTTTTCTACCGCCGAGTACAAAAGAAGAAACGTCTTTTGTGTTTTTTCTTGAGTACAAGCCTACCCCGATAATCAGTGCGAAGAACACGACAATGACTATCCCGTACAAGAGATCAAGAGAATCCATAATCTACCATCCTTCTGCTGCCGGAATTGACAGCCCTACATTTACTTTCGCCCCATAAGGGCATAAAAACTACATTCCCATGATAACAGAGATAAATAAAGATGCAAGGGTTTTCGCTTGTTTCCATATAAATATATATAAAGAGTGTCAAGGGTATATCCTTTTCGGCTCAGACAGTTTGCAAAAGCAAAACTCGCCGTTTCGGATATCCCTTGACACTCTTCTTTACCTATTCTATTGAAACGCGGGAAACTATCGTATCTCTATTGTGTCTCCGCAGGAGATCGAATGCATCTTGTCTCCTACTTCTTTTTGAAGGAAAAGGAACTGTTCTTTTCCGGTACAGTGGCAGGTATAGTACTCTGCGTTTGAGTCCTTAAGTGCTTTTGCCGTATCAAGAAGGATCTCTTCATCACACACTTCGTCGTACCCCATCGTATGAAGGCCTCCGACAAAGGAGCGGAAACGCATCGCGTAAACAAGATTGATTATGCCTCTATGGGCGCATCCGCTGATAAGATAGTCTTTAAATCCGTCGTGGATCAGAAGATACATCTCGTGTTCATACTTCTCTTTTTCCATGTATTTACCGCGTTTGACCTTCTGGCCGTGCGTATCGATCGGAGTCTTGAGATCCTTGATGCTTACAAAAGAAAGCTCATCATCGATATCAGCATTTCCTCTCACCTTGATATATCTGGGGTGCCCGTCCATAGACGGATCCAGACCGATATACTGGTTTCTGCCGTTGTAGTGAGGTTCAAAGGCAAGTTCATTCATGTATACATAAGCGATCTTATTGATCTCCAGGAACTTTTCGAGTCCGCCGCCGTGATCATAATGACCGTGCGAAAGAAATGCGATATCGACCAGCCCGAGATCGATCCCGAGTTTCTCTGCATTTTTGTAAAAGGCATCACTCGAACCGAAGTCAAAAAGGATCTTATGCCGGTCCGTCTCGATATAAAGGCTCAGCCCATGCTCGGTGATCAGGCCCTTTGTGCCGGTATTTTCAGAAAGAACGGTTACTTTCATAGAAGATCTCCCTGTCTTACTAATCATTACTAAAACCAGTATACCTTATATCTTTTACAAACAAAAAGAGCTGCCTCATACGAGACAGCTCTCTGTAAATCCGTTTTTATTCAGATTATTTGAAAAGACCCTCTGCGAAAGAGCAAACCTGCTCGCAGATCTCTTCAGTATTCTCAGAAGCAAGGATCGTCGTCATAGAAACACCGGACTGGTAAACTACGATAGACATATCACCGTACATATACATGCAGTAATTGTAATCGCTCTCTTTCTCATAAGAAACCGCGATCGTTTCAATACCTGCCATGCACTTCTCGGCATAAGCCTTAGCAGAATCTTCGCTGTCAAATTCGTAATAAGTGTAGATAAGGCCGGAATTAGAGAAAGCCATACCTGTGCATACTGTCTGGTAACCCTGGATATCCGTAGCCTGATTCATGAACATAACACCGGCAGCAGCATCCGGGTCAGCGTTTGCAACAGCTGCAGTAAAAGCATCCTGTGTCAGATCGATCTTCTTACCCGGTACAGGTCTCAGAGAGCCCTTCGCTCCGGCAGTCGTAGAAGATGTTGTATCATCTGTAGTAGGAGCAGGTGTTGTATCTGTCGGCTGTGTGTCTGTGGGCTCTGTGTCAGTCGGTTCTGTATCTGTCGGCACAACAACCGGCTCTGTATCTGTCGGCTTAACATCGATATCAACATCCAGAGTTGCGATCATGTCAGCGTAGATAGCCTCGCAAACATCAGAAAAATTGGAAAGCGTGTACTCTTCGTCTTCCACGTCGAACTTAACAGTTACATCAACTGTCTGATACTTCTTTTCCTTCTGGGAATCGATCGCATCCTTAAAATCGTCGATGTCGTCACCTGCTTCATCGTAAGCTTCCTCATAATCCGGCAGAGTAACTGTTACATCAACAGAAGCCGTCTTCTTCTTTTCCTTGACGTTATCCTCATCGATCTCAAAAGAAGCCTTCTCCATTACGGCTGCGATAAACTCATTATCGGCAATCGCTTGCAGATCAGCTACGGCATCACCGTCAACACCAAGTTCTTTCTCAAGCTTCTTGATCTTCTTGGCATTAAGAGAGACTACGGCATCCATAAGTGTCTCTGTGGCAGCAACGCAACCTGTTGATTCACCGTCATCATCCTTCTTCTTATCATCCTTCTTGCTGCATGCAGCCAAAGAAGCAATCATAGAAAAAGAAAGAGCCATACAGGCAATTTTCTTAACATTCAATTTCATGTCTTATCCTCCTTATAGAAAATAAACAGTTTCTTTTCCACAACAAACTATTATATACATATTTACCGGAAACTTCAATGATCCGCTCAAATTATCCTAACAAGCGGTTTTCGAGAATAAAAAAAGGATCCGGAAATCACTTTCCGGATCCTGGTGCGGCGAACGGGACTTGAACCCGTATGGTCGCCCACACGCCCCTCAAACGTGCGCGTCTGCCAATTCCGCCACCGCCGCATGGCTTAAAGCATGAATAAGTATACTTATAAACTCTGATGGTGTCAAGCACGATTTTTCTCTTAATTTATCACGTTTCATTTATGTTTAGAGAATGGTAGAATAAATAGGAAAAGACGAAACAGGAGCATGCCTTATGAGACTTTCGGAACTTCTTAAATTCGATGATATTGTGATCCAATGTCATGATAACCCGGACGCAGATGCCCTTGCCAGCGGAGCCGCGCTGCATTGGTACTTCACGAAGAAACAGAAAAAAGTCCGTTTCATCTATCGGGGAAACAATAAGATCCAGAAAAGCAATCTCAAGATCATGCTCGAAGAGCTTTCTATCCCGATCACTTATGAACCGGACTTTGATGACAATCCGCAGCTTCTGATCACCGTCGACTGCCAGTACGGTCAGAGAAATGTCACAACGACAAAGGCGCAGAATATCGCGATCATCGATCATCATCAGGTGACCGTAGCTCTTCCTGAATATGCAGAAGTAAAGAGCAACATCGGCAGCTGTGCCACAGTCGTATGGAACCTGATCCGAAATGAAGGTCTTGATTTTTCTGATGAGAGGAACCTCTCCACTGCCCTCTACTATGGTCTTTTCTCGGATACCAACCGTCTTTCCGAAGTATCCCACCCGCTCGACCGTGATATGCTGGATTCCCTGGTCATCCAGAGAAGCCTGATCACGCGTATGAGCAACGCAAATATCTCTCTTACCGAATTAAAGATCACCGGAAAGACGATCTTTGAATATGAGTTCTATGAAGACCACAACTATCTGATCTTAAGATCTGAGCCCTGCGATCCGAATATCCTGGGCGTCATCAGTGATTTTTCTCTGGAGACCGATAAAGTCGACGTATGCCTGGCCTATTATGTAAGCCCGTATGAAGTAAAATTCTCCGTCCGTTCCTGCACCAAGGAAGTCCATGCCAATGAACTTGCGGCCTTCCTGGCAGAAGGTGTCGGAGGAGGCGGCGGACACATGTACAAAGCCGGCGGTTCTCTTCGTCCGGAAAAACTGGATATGGATCCTTCTGCACTTCTTAAAGAGCGCATGAAGAAATACTTTGAAATGTTTACGATCCTTTATACCAAGGATACGGTCCTGGATACTTCCGATATGCTGCTTTATGAGAAACGGCCTCAGGAAGTCGGTGCCGTGCACCTGGCAGATATCTTCCCGCCAAAGACACAGGTCGAGATCCGTACTCTCGAAGGCGACGTTGTCGTTTCCGTGGAAGAAGACAGTTACCTCATGATCGGTATCGAAGGCGAAGTATATCCGACGAACCGCGAAAAGCTTTTCGCAAGATATATGTCTCTTAACCGTCCGTATTCGAAGACATTTGAATATGCCCCGAGCATCAAGAGCCTCGCGACCGGACAAAAGACTGACGTTATGTCTTATGCCCAGGCCATGATCAGCCACGGAGGCGGTCTGATCTACGCCAAGCCCTTGGAGCGTAGCGTAAAGATCTTCACCTTGTGGGATGAAGAAAAATACTATCTTGGAAATGTCGGCGATTATATCGCAGTCCGTTCGGAAGATGAACACGATATCTACGTTATAAAGAAGCACCTGTTCCCGCTTCTTTATCAGGAAGCTAAATCAGTTAACTGATTCCGTACTGCGATTTTTGTTCTTCGGTCAGTTCCAAATCGCCTATGATCCGGTAAGCTTTCTCGGTAAGATCAGAAAGGGTATAGTGCCGGAAGTATCCGACACGGATCTCTTTCATGCTCTTAAACGAGAAAGAAAGGAACCGGTCCGTTGGTGCATGATAGCCCATGGAATTCCAAACGACCCCAAGTTCGATCCATTCGTTCATATCCACGATATCCGTGATCTCGCCTGTCTGGATATAGATCAGGTTCTGGTCCTCGAATACACGAAACTTCGCTCTGACCATGGAATTATAGTAGGTTTCCACCTCGGATTTCCCGAGGAAACTACCATCCTTGGCGTCATACCGGTACAAAGAACCGTCATCGAATACGACAAGGATCTGTTCGTCTGATTTTCCTTCTCTTAAGAAAGTCGCACCAATCGCAGAAAGGCCATTACATTCCAATTGCATCTCCTGGCGTCCTTCCGAATTAAAAACGATGACACGGCTGCTGTCCGAAAGGATCCATCTCTCCCCTTTACTGTCATGCTCAACTACAAATGTCATGCTCCAGTCACCCGGAACATCAAAATCGATATAGGATTCATCTGTTACATCAAGCATATAGTCTTCTGTTTCCGTTGAAAAATGGATCACTTTATATTCCGGATAGTATTTCGGAGCCGATCTCGGAAACAAATCACTTTCCGGCATATCGAATAACTCTTCTTTGCCGGTCTTCAAATCAAGAAGGCATATTTGAAAGTCCGAACTATAATCGCTTCTGACGTAATGGGTAAGATAATTGTCGGTCATACTACAGTAGTCCGAAAGAGAGATATACGATGAGCCGAGAATGGTCTCATTTTCCAGTTCTCCGTTCTTCATGGAGATCTCATACAAAATAACCTGAAAATCCGGATCATGATCCAAAACATAAAGTTTATCCTTGTAAATGCCGAGAATTCTTGAACCGGAATAACCGTCAGAAGGAAGCATGATATCAAACAGCAGTTCCGTATCATTCGCGTCATAAGCCAATATACGAGAGGTCTTTTTTTCACTATCGATCGATGAGATGACCAGATAATCATCATCCGTATAGAATTCATAGAGACTCGAAAGTACCACATCTTCATCGATTTCCGTCCACTCGGAATCAGAAACATACAGATCATAGTAAAGTACTTCACTGCCTCCATCCTGAAGAACATACACACCATCGCCGATAAGTACTTGCCGGATCTTATCCACAAACTCGTAACTGATCGTCGTGGTATTGGTGCTGATACTGTCTAAAGGGCTACCTAATCCGCCGGACTGGGTAACGAAAATAAAAGAGCCGTCCCCGTCACTATCATCGATATCGACCACCACCTGCTGGATCATATAAAGCCCGAGTTCTTCGCCTGTTTCTACGGAATACACGACGATCCCATCCCCCGTTTCATAGGCTACCGCATTTCTGGCAGGAAGGTTTAAAAGTTCACTGAATGAATAATTGACATTATATTTGAACTCTTTCGACCACTTTCTTGTCATCGTACTTGTATCAACACAAGAAACAATATCCGTATGTGGCTGTACGACGATGTTTGTGTCACGAAGAAGGTTTTCAGAAGAAAGATAGTCAAATTCAACAAAGACGACCGTTTCATTATCGGCCCAGATGAGTTCTCGAACATCCGGTCCTGCGATTTCGGTTCTTTGAATCGATTTGTCTGCAAATGTAAATACACCTATATAATTAGAATCACTATTCAAATGAAAAGCTATCTTATTTCCATCCGGAGAAAGCGCATAATTCGAGAAAGTCGCAACTTTATCATCAATCATCAAAGGAAGCTCATATTGTTCCATAAGCTGTCCATCCATAGAAAAATGAAGAATAATACGGCCTGAAGAAGGCAGATAGATAGAGGACCTATCTTCAGGAAACAGCGGACCATAGGTGTTGAAATTGCTCAGATCCGGAAGTGAGTATTCCCATGTCACTTTTGACTTATTCAAGTCGATCATATACACGGTCTTATCTGTTGTGACCAGAAGATCTTCATCCCCTATATAATTGAGAGCGAATACAGTCTTTCCGGAAAATGCCTTTTCAAAAATCACTTCATGGGTCTTTGTATCCCATGTAGTCACCGTCTGGGTGCTTTCGGAAACGGTAAACGATGTTCTTTCCGGTGAAAGCGCCATTCGCTCGATCCTCGTTGAGGTCTGATAATTCCAGACAGATTGAATCGTATTCCCGGAAAGCGGCTGGTAAGCAAGAGTAGAATCCGTCAACGCACGGATGGCTTCTGATGTGACCGGGCGGTCATTATCATCGGTCGGAAGTGCCGCCAGAGCAAGCTGGATCGCTTCGATGCGTTTTTCTTCCGAAAGCAGTTTTTCCGATTCATAAGCAAGGTATTTCGACTGGTTTCTAAGAGAATCTCTATAGTTCTTCTGTATCTTCATACGACTCCAGATCAAGAAGCCGGAGAAACCGACAGCCAGAGCTGTAAGAGTCAGGCCGAGGGCAGTGATCCTCTGCATCTGATAAGCACGTCTTCTATTCATCAGCTCATCATAGGAGCAGCCGATCAGAGCCGCGGCAAGTCTCGGAAGCTCATCCTTATCGGCTTTACGGAAAGACTGGCGGTATTCACAGCACAGCGGCTCTTTCTCATGAAGATAAGTCGAAGTAGTTCCATCGGGATTTAAGATCTTCACTTCTTCTTTCAGAAGCTGCTCAGGAAGTACCTCATAGGGTTCACCCTCAGCAAGTACGGCAAGGATATGGTCTCTGGAATGTGTCTGCAGAAAATACTCGATCTCACGCTTTACCCACTCGGACTCACATGTGCTTTTGGAGCAGATAACGATCAGAAAGTCAGAGTGCATAAGCGCATGGGAGATCGTATCCGAAAGATCGCTTGTGATCGGCAGTTCATCTTTATCTCGGAAGATACGCTGTATACGTTTCATTCCCGTCTTCTTACGGATCTTCGCAGGAATATGAAAATGTTCAAGTTTGGAATGGATGTGCTCCGCAACTTTAATATCCAGCGGCGCATGTCTATAAGAAATAAACGCATTATAATGATCGATCATGCTGTAACTATTATCTCCCTTCAGGAATCCCCAAACATATTTTACACGAAAACAGGTAAAACAAAAAGGCTGCCCGGTAAAGGCAGCCTTGATGTTTGATATTGTTCAATTACTCTTCGTCTTCTTCCTTCTTCTTAACAACCTTAGTAAAGGATGCTGCAGAAGCTACGAGGAAGAACAGACCGGCGAACATCTTCAAGTTGTTTCCTGTATCACCTGTCTTCGGTACACGAGATACACCGAGAACTTCACCCTCATCCGGAGGTGTGGTCGGTACCGGTGTGGAAGTTACTTCCGGAACCGGATCCTGTACTACAGGTGTCTCTGTCGGAACAGGTGTCGGAGTACCTTCTTCTTCGTACGAATCTTCGATCGGCGGAACCGTTGGTGTCGGTGTAACTGTCTCCTCAAACGGATCTTCGATCGGCGGGATCGTCGGTGTCGGTGTATCCGTCGGTATCGGAGTCGGTGTTACAGTCTCCTCGAACGGATCCTCTATCGGCGGAATCGTCGGTGTCGGCGTACTGGTCGGTACCGGCGTCGCGGTCGGCGATGGTATCGGGGTCGCCGTCGGCATCGGAGTCGCTGTCGGTATCGGTGTTGCCGTCGGCAGCGGAGTCGGCGAAGGCGTCGGAGTATTCGTTGGTGTCGGCGTACTCGTCGGAGCAGGTGTATTCGTCGGAGTAGGCGTATTTGTTGGCGTCGGCGTATTGGTCGGTGTAGGCGTGTTCGTCGGTGTCGGCGTATTCGTCGGCGTAGGCGTATTGGTCGGAGTAGGTGTGTTCGTCGGCGTAGGCGTCGGTGTATTTGTCGGCGTCGGAGTTGCTGTCGGAACAGGTGTTGCCGTCGGCGACGGGATCGGAGTTGCAGTCGGGATCGGTGTCGCTGTCGGGATAGGTGTAGCCGTCGGCATAGGTGTCGGCGTGTTGGTCGGTGTAGGTGTAGCCGTAGGAGTACTTGTCGGCGTAGGAGTTGCCGTAGGGGTCGCCGTCGGCGTAGGTGTATCTGTCGGAACCGGCGTAGCTGTAGGAGTAGCTGTCGGTGTCGGCGTATCAGTAGGAACCGGCGTATTTGTCGGTGTAGGTGTCGGTGTGTTGGTCGGAGTCGGTGTAGGTGTTTCCGTCGGAACAGGTGTAGGTGTAGCTGTCGGCTCCGGTGTAGGTGTAGGAGTCGGAGTCGGATACTTTACACTGTTAGAAACCGTGTGGAACTCAGATGTCGTGAAGATGGATGCGCAGATGATCGCACCATTGGAGTTACCGCCGAGCTTCTGGATATAAGCATTCGGAGCAAGAACAGCACCGTGAAGTGCCAGGTTATCCGGCATATAGATGCTCTTTGCCTCAGCAAAGTTCCAAACTACATGTCTGTCACGATCGTCACCACCATCGTTCGGTGTGCTTGCGCTGTTGAAAGAACCATACATCAGCTGCGGGAAATAGTTAACGGAATCGCCGCGGACGTTGATGATCGTATTAACACCTTCAGGGATGTACAGCTTATTCGTACCTGCAGGAAGGTTGAAAACAAGTACGTCCGTCTCGGCATTAAAGCCGGAAGGAACGGAAGCTTCGACTTCAGTCCATCCGCCGCCGCCCTGAGTCTTCAGGATTGCATTGGAAGCCTTCTGCGCAAGTTCATTACCGGAATTCGCACGAGCTACCATAGCCGCCTTTCTCTCACCGAAGTTAGCGGAAACGCCTTCTACGAGATGATAAGAATCAGAACTGAAGCTATAGCTGTTACCGTGAATATTTGCTGCAGAGGAAACCTCAAGGTTACCGCGGAGAGTATTGATCTGGTCAAAATTCAGCTGACCTGCTACCGCGAGCTGGGGAAGTCCTTTTTCACCGGGAGCCGCATTGCTTCCCGCGAAAGAATACTGTCCCTGGAACTTGGCATCTCCGCCGATCGCAAAAGCACCTAAAGAGTGGTGGCCTTCACCATTACCGATCTCGAAGTTGCCGAAGCAATAAAGTGCGTAGTTAAACGGATTATCCGGATTTACTACTGAAGAATTGCCATTAGAGAGATGATTTGTAGCCGTGCCGCCCGGAAGAGCCGCGATACCCTGTGCGCCCAAGAATGCAATCACAAGAGTTGTCGACAAAGTCCTGATCCAGCGGCCAAAACGATGGCCGGCCGATACCTGATGCGTGATTTCTTCTGTCATTTTAACCCTCCATATGGTTCCCAAACCATAAAAAATGTATGTAAATACATACTCAACCTTCTATATCGTAATATATTAAGAAAAATTGCTCAACCGATTTCGCTTGTGCAAATTGCACAAATTTCACAATTTGTACACATTTCGAAAAAAGGATCGTAACATTTGTTACGATCCTCTTCACACATATCAAACGATATTTGATTTTACTCAGCGGGTAATGGACGAAAGCAGTACGATCAAAAGGATACCGAGAGCGATCGCCGCAAGTACTCTCCAAGGAGATATCGGAGCGTGTCCGCCAACCTTACCGGTCTGTCCGTTAACAACAAACTGATAGACCTTATCGTTGAACTTAAACGAGGAGATCCATACCGGTACGAGAAGGTACTTGTATGTGATATTGCTGTACAGTGTCGAGAAACGAAGTGAATCTACACGGTCACATCTCCAGTTTCTGCGGATATACTGATCCATATGAGAACGCAGCTGCTTCTTGATGGATTCCTGCGCGAGACCCCAGCCTTCCTTAAGACCGATCGAATAGCGCTCGGCGATGAAGCCTGCGACAACTTGCGGAGAATAAGGAACCAGCTTCGAGAAATCGAAAGGTTCACATTTCTTCACAACGGAGTTCTCGTTTCTCTTGGAAGCCATTACCGTCTCATCATCGATGAATTCTTGGTATACACCGCTTACCGGACGCCATGTTGTTTCGGTAACATATGTGTCGCCTCTCTTTACACGACGATCGTAACCGGCTCTTGCCGAGAAGTTGGAAGTTGTCTGTGCGTCATATGTCCAATACGGGAGATAAACACCCTGGAAGGATTCCGGACGTGCGCTCTTCTTCGCTTTGGAAGGAGTAAAGATCTTGCCGGAGAGCCAGGAAGTAAATCTTTCGCCGGCCTTTTCTTTTGTAACGGCAAAAGGAACGACCGCGCCAGGAGCCATGGAATCGTTCGAAGCGGCAGGCATAACGCTTGTAGATCCGCAGAACGGACATACGGCAGCTGTCTCCAGTGCATCGTAGATCGTCTCGGCACCGCACTGCTTACATACTACGGATTTCTTCTGTGTACCCCATTCGAAACTTGCCGTCTGTGTTGCCGATTCAAAATCCAATTCAACGATCGCGTTGTCAGACTCAGGCTTCGGAAGCTCAGCCTTGTATCCGCAAAACTCACAGAGCATTCCGCCGGATTCCGGATCAAATACGACTGTGGCACCGCAATTCGGACATTTTTTATTCGTAACGTCCTCGGTCATTTCATTTTGGATCTGTACACCCTGCTCATCAAAATCTGCCATAGAAACCTCCCTATTCCCTTAAAAGATATATATGTAATTAATCTTGTATATAAATCACTGAAGAAAGAGGACTTACCTCCACTCTTCCCTGCGCCGCCGAAGAGAAAACGACATTCGTCTCTCCCGTTCCCGTAAAGGCATCCGGCGAATGTTCAATAGAAACGACATTCGCAGAATCATCCAGACGGACCAGCATTTTCATTTTATCACTACGGTTGATTATGCACAAAACTTTTTCAGGACCTTCGCAGGTCTTTCCGAAGTGATCTTTTCTGTTTTCATCCAAAGTCCTCCGGAAGATAAGATCATCGCCTTCAGCAAGGAGCATCTCGACATCTCCGCATCTTAAGACTTCATACTTTCTTCTAAGCTCACTCAGGCTTCGGAACGAAGAAAGAAGATCCTTTTGCCAGCTGCTTTCTTTATCCCAAGGATATGTTCTTCTGTTAAACGGATCACGGAAGCCGTCCATACCGATCTCGTCACCATAATAGGTACAAGGGCAGCCCGGATACACCATCTGGATCGCAAAGGCCAACTTCATCAAAGCGGCACCGCGGCTTCGCATGTCATCTGTCAGTTTCACCTTTTTCTGCTCTTCACGCGAGCCCGGATCCGGCGGACCGACAAGTATCGTGATCGCACGAGGCACATCATGACTGGAGATCAGGTTCATCATGCAGTAAAACATCTGATCCGGAAGGTTCTCTCTGTACTTTTCCATCGTAAGGCTCCAGGTCCTTGCGGATGTTTCGCCGCGCAAAAATGAGAGCAAAGCTTCCCGGAACGGATATCCCATGACTGTATCGTGTGTCCTTCCGAACGCAAAATCACGGTAACTGCCGTAACTGATCTTCGTGGTGACTTCTTCCCAGACTTCGCCGAGAACAAGACCATCTCCGGAAGATGCCTTTTTCACACAAGAGCGCATCTCACGAAGGAACGAATCCGGAAGTTCATCGGAAACATCCAGTCTCACGCCGCTGGCGCCTCCCCGTATCCAGGAAGATACTACGCCATCGGGTCCGAGAATATAATCACGGAAACTTAAGTCATCTTCTTTGGTATTCGGAAGTTCCGGAAATCCCCACCAGGAATCGTAAACGACATTGCCGTTTTCATCTCTGCGGAATGCGTACCAGGAAGAATAGTCACTGTTCTTTCCTTCGGTAAAAGCACTGTACGCGCCGGGTCCTTCGTATCTTCCGTACTTATTGAAATACCTGCTGTCAGCACCCGTGTGGCTGAAAACGCCGTCCACGATATATCGGATACCGTTTCCTTTCATCGTGTTTGAAAAGAACTTGTACCCTTCTTTTCCACCTAAAATGGGATCCACGTTCAGATAGTCCGCCGTGTCATAACGGTGGTTGGATCTGGCCTCACAGATCGGATTCAGATACAGAACATCGATATTCAGAGACTTCAGGTAATCGGCCTTTTCGGCAATACCCTTAAGTGTTCCGCCGTAAAAATCGCAGGCCAGATAGCCTGTTTCAGGCTTACCGTCGATATCGACTTCTTCGTACCAATCCTCATGGAAGATACGTTCCGGGCGGTCATTTCCCGTACTTTTCATTTTCTCGAAACTGTAGTCACTGCCTCTGGCAAAACGGTCCGGGAAGATCTGGTACATCACGGCCCCCTTCATCCAGTCAGGCGTCGTGAATCCTTCTTCATAGACCGTGATCTGGAAAGCGTGCGGATATTTTTCCTCATCGACTCCGACACGCGGCGCGGAAAAGGCAAACTTTCCTTTGCCGTCTTCCCCTTCCCAGCTGGCGACATAGTAAAGATAGGCTCTGTCTTCTTCATTCTTTCTATAAAGAAGTTCATGATATTGCGGGTCAACGATCTCTTCGATATCCGAGTGCTTTCCGCGCATACAGAACCAGTAAAAAAGCAGTCCCGGCTCGGCAGGCATGCGCAGACGGCATCCATACCGGTTCGGGACTGATTCGATCTTTTTACAACGCAGTTCATTGTATGACAGGCCGTAAAGACCATACGCATAGCAAAGAACGATTTCATCGACAGAAACGGAAACGTCTATGTACAAGTCGACATATCCGCCGGTCTTTTGCGCGCCGAACGGAAAGCGGTATTCCGCAAGTCTCGAGCAATGCACCACGCAATCCGTGTTCTTTGCGATGAGAGAAGTCATGCCTTCTTATTCTCCGTATCTGCGGAAGATTTCTTAGCAGTCTTAGCTTCGGACTTCTTCGCAGCCGGATCTGCCTTCTTCGCCGGAGAAGCTTTCGCTGTTTTGGCAGGCGCCTTCTTCACTTGAGGCTTCTTCTCTGCTTCCGCCTTCGGAGATGCTTTTTTAACAGAAGGCTTCTTGGCTTCGGCCTTCTTCTCCTCAGTCTTCTTCGGAGCTGCCTTTTTCTTCTTCGGTATATCGAGGATCTCTTCTGTCAGAGGCTTCTTGACCGGTTCTTCCTCTTCTGCGATGGAGATACCGGTAATGAAGGAATAAAGACCTGCATATTCTTCTGCGGATTTCTTCCAGGAATAGTCTGCCTTCATGCCTTCTTCGATAAGCTTGTTCCATACAGGCTTATTGTGACGATAAAGATCACAGGCATACTTTGTAACGAAGAGGAACTCATGCGCATTGATATTGGCAAAGGAGAAACCATTGCCTTCGCCGGTGAATTCGTTATACGGAACGACAGTATCGCGAAGTCCGCCGGTCTCACGGACGATCGGGATCGTACCATAGGTCATGGCCACGAGCTGGGAAAGTCCGCAAGGCTCAAACAGAGACGGCATCAGGAAGATATCCGAACCTGCATAGAGCGTATGGGCAAGACCGTTATCGAAAGAAATGCAGGCACACATCTTGCCCGGGTTTCTCGAGGCGATATCCGCAAGGGATCTCTCATAGTAAGCATCTCCTGTACCGAGGATAACGATCTGCATACCGTCATAGAGCATTTCCTCAACGACACGAAGCAGAAGGTCAAGACCTTTCTGGTCAACCAGACGGGAGATCATGGTACAAAGCGGAGCACCCGGATTAACTTCCAGTCCCAGCTGTTCCTGCACGGACTTTTTGTTGATCGCCTTTCCTTCTTCGTAGTTCTTAATGGAATACTTCGCCGGGATCATTGAATCCTTAGCGGGGTTATACTCTTCTGCATTGATTCCGTTTAAGATACCGGAAACCTTATAAGCATAACGCTGCAGTGTATGGTTGAGTCCTTCACCGTAGTAGTCCGTCATGATCTCATAAGCATATGTCGGAGAAACTGTCGTTACGGAGTTACTGTAAACGATACCGGCCTTCATGAAGTTGACCGCGCCGTCCTTAATGGACAGTTCATCCGTAAGATACTCGCTCGGCAGATCCAAAAGATCCTGGATCACTTCGATACCGTGGATGCCCTGATACTTCAGGTTATGGATCGTGTAGACCGTCTTCACGTTCGTGTGATAGCCGTACTTTTTGTAGTGGGCATCGAGAAGCAGCGGCATCATGCCGGACTGCCAGTCATTACAGTGGAGAACATCCGGTTCGAATCCCATGAAGTCTCCCATGAAGTCCAAAACTGCTCTTTGGAAGAAGCAGAAACGCTCGATGTCGAATACATACTCTACATAGACCTGATCGAAGTTAAAGTAATACTCGTTATCTACGAAGTAGAACTTCACGCCGTTCAATGTCAATGTGTAAAGACCCGCATAGAGGGATCTCCAGCCCATCTTGATCATCTTCCATCCGATGAAATCGAGATTGTGCTGATGCTTCTGTTTTACACTCTTATATAGCGGCATGATGACTCTGGCATCACAGTGGTGATGCTGAAGTTCAACCGGCAATGCGCCGACTACGTCTGCCAGACCGCCGACCTTTGCGAACGGATATACCTCCGAAGAGACAAACAGGACCTTCACTTTGTTCATACGATCGCTCCTTTACCGATCACGACCGGATAATCCTTGTGTCCAACAAGTTTTACGCCCGGACGGACCACAGAATTTTTATCGAGGATAACGTTCTCAAGATAACAGTTATCGGAAATATGCACATCCTGCATGATAACACAGTTTTTGATCGTACAGTTCTTGCTGACCGCAACACCGCGGAAAAGGATCGATTCTGTCACATTACCGGAAATACGGCAGCCATCGGAAACGATCGCGTCGGTAACTTTACAGTCATCAAAGTAAAGCGTCGGAGCTTCATCTTTAACCTTTGTGTAGATCGGCATGCCGTTCCAGAACAGTTCGGCACGGATCTGATTATTCAGAAGCATCATCGACGAATTGAAATAGGACTGTACATTGTTGATACGAAGTACCAGGCCCTTGTACTCATATGCGTGTACGCGGAGCGTGTCATACTTCTTAACGAAGGAATGGATACCTACATGATTGGTTCCTCTTGCCATCATCTCAGCGATGAGGTCGATGAGAAGTTCTCTTCTCATGCAGATGATACCCATGCTGCTCTTGGTAAAAGAACTTTTCTCCGGATTGAAGAGCATATCTTTTACCCAGCCTCTTCTGTCTACATCAAGGATGTAGTTCGGACCGCCGAACTTCGTGCCGTCTCTGTTGTACATAACGGAGATGTCGGCACCACAAGCCTTGAAATCTTCAACGAATTCCGTAAATGTCGTATTCAGGATGACATTACTTGCTGCCATGATGACATAAGAAGCGTTGCTGGAACGGACAAAATCCAGAAGGCCTGCCATTTCCTCATCACCCTGAACGGATGTCGCTTCAGAGTTTACATACGGCGGCAGGATATGAAGTCCGCCGGAATTCTTTCTGTCGAGATCCCAGGAAGAACCTGTTCCCAGATGGTCCATGAGGGATTTATATTTCGTGTATGTGTGGATACCGATATTCTTAATACCGGAATTCACCATATTCGACAGCATATAGTCGATAATACGGTATCTGCCGCCAAACGGGATAGCGGACAGAGCTCTCGGCTTGGAAAGCTCTCCAAGCGTTATCTTTTTGTTATCACCAAGGATCAAACCCATTGCATCAATAAACATTTTTTATTCCTCCCAACTTCCTGTCATACACGAAAGATCTCTTCGATCACATTGTCTTTCGCGGGAACACGTATATCCTTATCAACCTGACAATTAGCAGGGATCACGGCGTTGTCCTTAATGCGGAGTCCGCCTTCGATAACAACGATACCTTCCTGGCAGATCTTCTCATTCAGATACGGGCTCTTGCCTTTGACGTCGGAACCGGCTTTCACGTTCTCACCGATGATCGTGCCGGAAGCTACGATACAGCGGTTAAGATGTGCACCGGCCTTAACCGTAACACCAGGGAAAAGCACACAGTCTTTTACGTAAGCGCCCTTTTCCACCGTAACGGAGTTGGAAAGAACAGAATGCAGGACAGATCCGAAGATCTGGCAGCCGTCTGTCAGTGCGGAGCCTCTTACTTCAGCGCTGTCGCCCAGGAACTGCGAAGGTTTTACCGGGTTTCTGCTGTAGATTCTCCAGGAGCGGTCGATGAGATTGATCTCATGCGGACGGTCCAGGATATCCATATTGGACTCCCAAAGCGAAGAGATCGTTCCTACGTCTTTCCAGTAACCGGAGAAGCGGTAAGCACAGAGTTTCTTGCCCTGATTGAGAAGCAGCGGAACGATGTTCTTACCGAAGTCATTGTTGGACTTGGGATCTTCCTCATCCTCGACAAGTGCTTTTCGAAGAACATCCCATGTAAAGATGTAAACGCCCATGGAAGCAAGGTTGCTCTCCGGCTTTGCCGGCTTTTCAACAAACTCCGTGATGACGTCGCTGTCTTCCTTTGTATTGAGGATACCGAAACGGGATGCTTCTTCCCACGGTACTTCGAGAACTGCCAAAGTCGCGTCGGCTTCGTTTTCGATATGCTGACGGAGCATCTCGGCATAGTTCATCTTGTAGATATGGTCACCGGAAAGGATCAGTACATACTTCGGTTCGCAGTCGTCGATAAAATCGCGGTTCTGGTAGATCGCGTTTGCAGTACCCTTATACCAGTCGCTCTTTCCCGTCTTCTGGAAAGGCGGCAGGATAAATGCACCGCCGTTATTACGGTCGAGATCCCAAGGATGACCGTTACCGATATAGGTATTTAATGCCAAAGGCTGGTACTGAGTCAGAACACCAACAGTTTCAATTCCTGAATTTGCGCAATTGGAAAGCGGGAAATCGATGATGCGATAACGGCTTCCGAACGGAACGGCCGGCTTCGCAATACTCTTTGTCAGAACACCCAGACGGGAGCCCTGACCTCCTGCCAAAATCATTGCGACTACTTGCGCTTTCGCCATAACTAGAACCTCCGATTTCTTATTTTCTTACTTTTTTAATCTCTTGAAATAAATGCCGCCGAGAGGAGGGAGATTGACGGAAATGTGATAAGGCTTACCATTCCATCCTTCTTCCTTTGTCTTGAAGACACCCTTTTCGTCCGAACCGTCCGGATATCCGGAACCGCCGTACTTCATGTCATCCGTGTTCATCAGGATCTTATACTTTCCTTTTTCCGTCACACCGATGTTATAGTTCTCGAGCGGAACGGGAACCATGTTCAGCGCCACATAGATGTCTTCCTGATTCGCAACGCCCTTACGTTTGAATACAAATACATTATTCTTAACGTCAGAAGCATCGACCCATTCGAAGCCGCCCCAGGAATGATCATCCTGCCACATCTGCTGGTTCTTGATGTAGAAATGATTCAGATCCGCGACAAAATCCTGAAGAAGTTTATGCGACTCATACTGCAGCATGAACCATTCGAGCTGCTCATAGAAACGCCATTCGATGAACTGGCCGAACTCGGCGCCCATGAAGTTCAGTTTTGCACCCGGATGCGCCATCATATAAAGGAACATCAGGCGGAGATTGGCGAACTTTCTCCAGTTGTCGCCCGGCATCTTGTCGATCAGGCTCTTCTTTCCGTGTACGACTTCGTCATGGGACAAACTGAGGATAAAGTTCTCGGAGAAGGCATACATCATCGAGAAACAGAACTGGTCGTGATGCCACTCTCTTGCGTAAGAATCCGTCTGGAAATAGTCGAGCGTATCATGCATCCAGCCCATATTCCACTTATGCGTGAACCCGAGGCCACCGTCAGAAACGGAATGCGAAACTTTCGGCCATGCCGTGGATTCTTCGGCGATCATCATGACATATGGATAGTTCTCCGACATGATGGTATTGAGATTTCTGATGAAATCGATCGCTTCAAGATTGTCCGTACCGCCGTAAATATTCGGGATATACTCCGTTCTTCCGTAGTCACGGTAGAGCATGCTGGAAACAGCATCCATTCGGATACCGTCGAGGTGGAATTCCTCGATCCAGAAAACGGCGTTACTAATAAGGAACGACTGTACTTCCGCTTTGGCGTAATCAAATACGAAAGTACCCCACTCCTTATGTTCTCCGATCCTCGGATCTTTATACTCATAGCAGGCGGAGCCGTCAAAGCGGACAAGGCCTTCCTGATTCTTCGGGAAATGCGCCGGTACCCAGTCCAGAATGATCGAAATACCGTTCTTATGCAGATGGTCAACAAAATACTTAAAGTCAGCAGGCGTTCCGAAACGGCTGGTGACCGCATAATAACAAATGACCTGATAACCCCAGGAGTCATCGAGAGGATGCTCCAGGATCGGCATCAGTTCAACATGGGTATATCCCATTTTCTTACAGTATTTGGCGAGTTCTTTGGCGATCTCGCGATAGTTCATGAAATTGCCGTCTTCATGGCGGCGCCAGGAACCCAGATGGATCTCGTAGATGGAGATCGGACGCGGAGCATTGGCATGCACGCGCTTACTTGTGAAAGCTTCATCATGCCATGTGTAATCATCAGGATCATAAAGGATCGATGCATCGGCAGGACGTGTCTCGCAATGACGTGCATACGGATCGACTTTATTGACCTCAGAGCCGTCCGCACCGTAAACATGATACTTATAGCGGTCCCACTGTTTCGCACCGGCAATGTATCCTTCCCAGATACCGGAATCTCCGATCTTATAAAGATAGTACGCTTCAGGGTTCCAGTCGTTGAAGTCGCCGACAACACTTACGGCTTTCGCATTCGGAGCCCAGACACGGAAAAGGAAGCCCTTCTCACCGTCCGGTTTCTCATAGGGTCTTGAACCAAGATAGTTATAACTCTTGTAGTCCTTTCCCGTATTGAAAAGATACGCTTGATCCATGTGATATCTCCTACTCGCATGGGCATATGCGCCCACGTTCTTTCATTTCATATATTATAAATCAACCTTGAGAAAGTTTCTAGCATAATTAACAAAAGAGAGCCGATTTCTCGGCTCTCTTTTATTACATGTCACAATTCTCCGCCTTAATACCAACAGATATAAGGCTTTGTTAAAATTTTGTTAACTCCTCAACCGGTTTAGCGGGAACTCACTGTTTAGCGAACTCTGCGCCCTTATCGAAAGCGTTCAGGTTGTTCGGGATCATGTGATGTCTTCTTTCCGGAAGAACGTCATACAGTGCTTTTTCAAAGGATTCTCTTGTAAAAGCACCTGTCGCTGCAGATACGCATCCGAGAAGAACGATGGTTGCATATGCCATGGAACCGAGTTCAGATGCGATCTCAGAAGAGTTGATCGGGATGAAACGGATATCCGTACGCTTCGGTGTGACCTTTACCAGAGAACTGTCAATGATAATGATTCCACCCGGCTTGAGGGTATCTTCGAACTTCTCAAGAGACGGCTGGTTCAAAGCGATGAGAACATCCGGCTCGTTGATGACCGGAGAACCGATCGGCTCATCGGAAATAACAACGGAACAGTTCGCTGTACCACCACGCATTTCCGGACCGTAGGACGGGAACCAGGAAACTTCTTTGCCTTCGATCAAAGCAGACTCCGCAGCCATCTTACCTGCAGAAAGAACGCCCTGACCACCGAATCCGGCGAGAATAATAGAAAAATCGATCATGTCATTACACCTCCAGATCCTGTCCCTTGAATACGCCCAGCGGATACTGAGGAACCATCTTCTCTTTGCACCACTCGAGCGCCTCGATCGGCTCTTTACCCCAGTTAGTCGGGCAAGTGGAAAGGAACTCGACCATTGCAAAACCAAGGCCTGCCTGCTGAACGCGGAAAGCCTTTGCAATTGCCTTCTTCGCTTCCTGGATATGCTTGAAGTCAAACAGTGCGACACGCTCGATATAAACGGCACCGGTCAATGTAGAGAGCATCTCACTGACGTTGATCGGATAGCCACGTGTCTCGGCATCACGGCCCAGCGGAGAGGTCGTAGTAACCTGACCGAGAAGTGTTGTCGGAGCCATCTGGCCGGAAGTCATACCGTAAACGGCATTGTTTACGAAGAATGTGCAGATCTTTTCACCACGGGCTGCAGCATGAACGATCTCTGCAGTACCGATGGAAGCGAGGTCACCATCACCCTGATATGTGAAAACCATTTCTTCCGGCTTGCAGCGCTTGATACCTGTGGCTACAGCCGGAGCACGGCCGTGAGCTGCCTGTACCATGTCGCAGGAAAAATAATCATAGTTGTTATATGTGCATCCTACAGATGCGACACCGATGGTCTTGTCGAGGATATCCATCTCCTCCATTACTTCCGCGATGAGGCGGTGAATGATACCGTGCATACAACCCGGGCAGTAATGGAACGGCTTATCTGTCAGACCTTTTGTTTTCTGGAATACAACTGCCATATTACATCTCCCCCTTATGAATCTTTACGATCTCATCCAGGATCTCCTTCTGGGTCGGAAGGTTACCGCCCATACGGCCGTGGAAGTAGACCGGCTTCTTACCGTTTACGGCAAGACGGACATCTTCGATCATCTGACCGGAAGAAAGTTCAACATCGAGGAAGCCCTTAACACTCGGCATATCAGCTACCTTAGCGATCTCCTTTGTCGGGAAAGGCCACAGTGTGATCGGACGTACCATACCGACCTTGATACCAAGCTCAGCTGCCTGACGGATAACGTTCTTGCAGATACGGGAGCATGTACCGTAAGCAGTAATCACTACCTCGGCATCTTCGATATTCATGGTCTCGACCATGACTTCCTTCTCTTCGATCTCTCTGTACTTCGCCTGAAGTTCAAGGTTCTTCGCCTCAAGATCATCCGGATCGATGTAGATAGAAGTGATCGTGTTGTGCTTTGCACGGCCGTGCATACCTGTGGTCGCCCACGGCTTAGCAACTTCCAATGTTTCTTCCTTCTCTTTAAAAGCAACAGGCTCCATCATCTGACCCATGGTACCGTCACCGAGGATCATAACGAGGATTCTGTACTTGTCTGCAAGGTCGAATGCCTTAACTGTCAGCTCATAAAGCTCCTGAACGGAAGCCGGAGCGATAACAAGGTTCTTGTAGTCACCATGTCCGCCGCCCTTTGTTGCCTGGAAATAGTCACTCTGGGACGGGAGGATACCACCGAGACCCGGACCGCCACGCATGATGTTAACAACAACTGCCGGAAGTTCGGCACCGGCGATATAAGAAATACCTTCCTGCTTAAGGGAGATTCCCGGAGAGGAAGAAGATGTGAGAACTCTCTCACCGGTTGCAGCAGCGCCGTAGACCATGTTGATCGCGGCAACTTCGCTCTCTGCCTGTACGAATGTACCGCCATGCTTGACCATTTCTCTGGCCATGTAGTGCATGACTTCTGTCTGAGGTGTGATCGGGTAACCGAAATAGTGACGGCATCCGGCACGGATCGCCGCTTCAGCGATAACCTCATTACCCTTCATTAAAACTCTTTTTGCCATAACCATCTCTCCTTATCTTTCCACAGTGATAACCGAATCAGGGCAAGTTGTCGCACAGAATGTGCAACCGATGCACTGAGTAAGATCTACACAGGAAGCCGGATGATAACCCTTTGAATTCAGTCTCTCTTTATCAAGGACCAGAATCTTCTTCGGGCAGGCATTTACACATAAGCCGCAGCCCTTACATAAATCGTCTTGAAAAGATACTTTAGCCATATGTCCCTCCTGATATTTTATTGCGTAATATGAATTATAGTCTTGCAATATATATAAATCAACATGGCAAAAGGCTAGGAAACTGAATGTTTTTGACCCATTCAGCCGACATTCTTAACAATACAAAAAACAAGCAACCGAAAGAGAACGATATTTCTTCAAATATCAAAAAGCAAAAGAAGATCTCTCCCGGCTGAGTTTTGCTTTAGCAAACTGTTTGATGCCGGGAGAGATTCTATTTTGCTTTAGTTATTTGAAAAAGAATTAAGCGTTCTCTTTCTTAAGAAGGTCACGGATCTCAGTAAGAAGAGCGATATCTGCAGGTGTCTCTTCTTCCTTCTTCTCTTCCTCTTCCTTCTTTACGAGTTTTTCCTTAGCCTTGTTCATGAGGCGGATAACGATGAAGATAACGAAAGCGATGATGATGAACTGGATAATGGCATTGATCAGAACGCCGTAGCCGATCGCGACTTCGCCTTCCATTTCAAGTGTCTCGGGATTCAGTGTGCCAGACTTCAGAACATACTTCATGTTCGCAAAATCCACTCCGGATGTCAGCATACCGATGCAAGGCATGATGATGTTATCAACGAGTGCAGTAACGATCTTACCGAAAGCAGCACCGATAACTACTGCAGTTGCCAGGTCGATAACATTTCCTCTCATAAGAAAAGCTTTAAAATCTTTCCACATAAAACAACCCTCCGTATGTTTTTTACTTTATTTCACTATATTCCAAACGGAACCATTTGTGAACTACTTATTCTTATCCTTCTTGTCCTTTTTCTTCTTTTTCTTATCTTTCTTTACCTTCTTCTCTTTTTCCGGTTCTTCATCCGACGGAATTGCTAAAAGTGCAGAAAGGCAATTCTTCATTTCCAGGATGCTTTTTTCATTGATCATGTAAAAGCACTCGCGTCCGACTTTTTCTGCGGAAACGATCTTGGACGAAGTAAGAAGCTGCATATGGTGTGAAAGCGTCGGCTGGGAGATCTTCAGATGTTCAAGGATGTCTTTTGCGCGAAGCTTATTGCCCCGGCTTAAGATACCGAGGATCTGCATTCTTGTCGGATCACCCAAAACTTCGAAGCGTGTATTTACGTTATCCAAAGCCGTCTCCTCCCGTTTATGCGATCAGTTGTCCTTTGAGAGCCTCTTCGAAATCAGAAAGATTAGCACAAGCTACGACTTCCGTATTATCTTCAAGAAGGATATCTTCATCCTCCTTAACCAGAAGTGTCATCGGAACGCCGAGCTTTCTGAGAAGCAGAAGCTGGTATTCCTTACTCGGCTGATTTGCGAGATATTTACTTAACATGCGAAGGATCTGCTTGGCATCTTCCAGATAAATACCGGAAAGACGCATGAGATGGTCGATCACATATACACCGAAGACATCATCAAACTTCATGTTCTTCTTTTCCGGGAAAACGGAAGTAAAAACAGTCATCGAGATCTTCGAAACCAGATTCAGTTTTACAAAATCATCTACGGGGATCAGGAAACTCTTTACATTCGGTGAGAAGATCTCCTGAAGCTGTTCAACAGTCAGTTCCCCCTTAAGATCCTGGATCCTTTCAATACGTGCAAGGACACGGTCTCTGGGGAGAAACGTCTCCTGTCCGGTCACGGTCGCCTTATGGATAAACCAACTCTCCGGAATCAATTTCATTCTTTTCCAACGATAAAGCGTACCGTAAGAAATACGCGCAACACGAAGAAGCTGTTTTTTCGAAATCAATTCTTCATTCTCAAACATGGTTTCACCCCTCACAAAATAATAGCTGCGGATAATCCCCTAAGATTAATCCACAGCTATCATTTTAGAGAAACAATGTTACAACTTCTAAACAGCCATATAGCATTTACATTCCTTTTACGTCTCGAAAAGCACTAAAAGGAAAAGCGCTTATCAGAAATCAAAAGCGTCTCTTACGGCGTCTACAAGTTCTTCAAAATCACCGGACATTGCCGCATCGAAAATTTCCGAGAACATGAAGTAAACGACGATAACAAGAGAGAGTGCGAGGATGATCAGGAGGATCTTCCAGATCAATACAGCTCTTGCCAGGCTCTTTCTGCTCTTGCACTTCTTACCTGCAGCCGAGAGTATGATCGAGCTGATCAGGCCGACGACCGGGATCGCAAACAAAAGCATCAGGAAGAAAGCCGTACCCGTCTTAAGCGGCTTCTGGTCGGCATCCGGATTCGGATCTTCTGTAACCGGAGCCTGGTACGGATTCGACGAATAAACCGGTGCGGCCATCGTTTCAGGATTCAGGGCGACCGGCGGCGGAACCGGAGTCGGTGCAGGTGCAGGTGCAGGCGCCGGAGCAGGAGCCGGGACCGGGACCGGAGCAACGGCAACAGCAGGTGCCGTCAGCGGAGCCTGATCGATCTGAGAAAACTCAGGAACTACTTCTTCAATTGGTGCAACTTCCGGAATGACTTCCGGGATCTCGGAAGAAACGTCAGGAATAACTTCTTTTTGCTTCGGAACCGCAATCGGTGCACCCGGATCAAAAGAAGCACTCGGGACATCTTCAGTAACTTCTTGTACCGAAGGGGCCGCGTCAATTACCGCTTCAGGAGCGGAAAGAGGCGTACCGCAAGACGAACAGAACTTCATGCCTTCCGGCAATTCTGTTTTACAATTAGGACAAATCATGATCGAATCCTCCTGTTCAATTTCTAACGTCCCGTTCCGTACGAAAACATGCACGTTCAGCGGGAAGATCAACTAATTAATTATATCATGTTTTCTTGTGATTGTTTATATTTCGGGAAAGTTCACACTCAAATCGGGATCACCGCAACACAAAACTGTCCGGCCTGAAGTGTATATCTGCGGTCACCCAGATTCAGGAAACCTTTCTTTGATGCCAGCGCGATCTTCTTGCATTCCGAAGAATATCTCGAAACGGAGATATCACGGTCCGAAGCATTGGAGTCGATCAGGAACTGCTGCTGTTCTTGTGTCGGGTTTGTAATGATCAGATAGATATATCCGTTTGAAGAAAACGCATAAGAATGTAAGGCGATCGTATAATTCTCATCCTTCTTATGGGTAAGAGGAGCAGTCCATTCGGTTTCGATCCGCTGCCCGGATGCCACTTCCGTCAAGACTCCCACAAGTCTCATCAGTGTCTTGGTATTCGCGGTTTTGATCTTACGGTTTTCAATTGTATCGCCGTCATTTGCGAACAGGAAGTCATCGTTCGAATCTGATCCTGACCTGCTGACAGGAAGGTCAACGGTAACAAACGAGGTGTGCATACCAAGATCTTTCAAAAGAAAATCGATCATCTCGGCCGCCGAAAGCGGAGTTTCGTCTTGAAGGATACGGTTTTCGGATACCCGGTTATTGACAACGGAGAAAGAAAGATCACTGATCCATTCGCCGGTAGACTCCTGAAGATGCGACGTATTTCTCGGGATCGCATCGATATAATCCGTATATGCGGAATCGATCAGAGCCGTGCTGCTTCCATCCGGCAAAGTCTCCGCAGCCTCCATACCTTTGTTTGTGATATCCAAAGAAGATGCATGATAATCAGCAACAGATGCCATCGTTCCGCTGTCATACTTCATTCCGTCGACAAAGAAAACATTATCTTTAAGATCCGCATAGTACTTGGAACCGGCGATCAAAGCGATCATGTAGTCTACATAAGCTCTTCTTTGAAGGTCCGTCTCAAACAGTCCCTCATGGTCGGAGATCTCGATCACGATCCTGTCAAACTGCTTATTCCAGGGAACCGCGGTGCCGTTATCCACACGCAGTTTTCCGTATGTGTCTGTAATACCGCCACACAAATAACCCAAAAGGATATCCGATTCTTCCGCATCAAAAGAAGAATCGATGACCAGCCACGGATCGGCCTCGACATTTTTGACCAGACGCATCGTCGCTTCCAGCGAGACCACGCCGGAATCCACGACATTACCTTCGTCATCTTCATATGCATATTCATTTCCGATCACGGAAATATTCGAAGCGATATGTCTGCCGTTTCTGCCAAGGCCCAGGTTTTCAAGACGCAGGAACTCAGGATGGCTGTCCGAAAGCAGATCGACAAGCTGAGGCTTGATCTGCGGATCAGAATAGGTATCTCTTTGCAGACGGATAACGTCGGCATACATCTCGCCGCTTCCGTAGAATCCGACATTCAGACGGATCTCCGTATTCTCGGGGTCAAGCTTTTCAGCCGGCCAAACAAACGTATATGAGTATTCTTTCCAATTGCCGGAAACATCGGTAAATGTCGTACCGATCGGTTCAGAAAGACCGGAGATCCAGACAAGCACTTCTTCATTTTCGATATTCGTCTGTTTCAGCCAGAGACGGACGTTATAGAAAACTTTTTCCTTCATCGGATTCAGTTCATCTCTCGAGATCACCTGGGAAATAAAGTGCGCATCTTCCCGATTCGGATTCGAAGAAGAAAGATGGAGTGATTTTTCGCCCGCCATTTTCGGGGCGTCCGATGCGATCTGAACAAACGTGTCCGGACCGATGACCTCCCAAGCATCATTCCCCTCCGAAGAAACGGAAGGAACCGGTGCAAACAGGATACACATATCCCCGTTTTGCACTTCGACCTCTCCGATGTCACGGTCGAGGGTCACTTTTGTATACATCGATGCCGAAGATATCGTACCTGTTCGTGAAATAAGGATGCTTTCGTCGGAAGCACAGCAGATCGATGTGATCTGATTCTCTTTTCCGGCAAACACCTGATGCCAGGTGCCGGAGCTTCTTGAAAACGAATAAATATATCCGTTATCCGTGAGCACCCAGATATCTCCACCCGGAAACATCGAGACCTGTTTCGGAACTACACCGTCGGGAAGCTTTCCGTCAAAACGGTCAAAGGCAAACTGTTCAGAAAGGCCGTCGTACCTTCCGACCGCGACCTGCCCCAGATCTCCGATCAGAACGAATTCTTCCCCGTTATATGCGGAAAGCACCCAGGTATCATTGTATTCGGCCGGAAGTTCTTCTTTCGATAATTTCCGGAACATAGACGCATTTACGGAAGTACAAGCATACCCGTTTGTGCCGGCAAGGATCACTCTTGTCCCATCGGAAACCGCTGTATAAAGATCATTTGTCGTTCCCGTCATCGGAGATACAACACTTGAAGTATCACAAACCCTTACCGTACCTTCTGTGCCACAGGCTACTGCCAGTTTTCCGAGGATCGTCAGGGACTTTATCTCGGAATCGGATCCTTCCGGAGAGATAACAGGCTCCCAGCTTCTTCCGTTTGCGGATACGAGAAAAGAACCTTTCGCCGTTACCGCATAATAATGTCCGTTCATGACGGAAATGTCGACGATCGGATCATCGGCGACAGGCGTTTGCACATTGACAGGCTCTGCC
Source organism: Clostridiales bacterium (assembly GCA_017428545.1). Classification (GTDB taxonomy): domain Bacteria; phylum Bacillota; class Clostridia; order Saccharofermentanales; family Saccharofermentanaceae; genus Scatonaster. The sequence continues at coordinate 66,650 of JAFRQR010000017.1, read as the reverse complement.
GAAGTCAGATCGGCAATCATCTCTCCGTTTTCAAGAAGGCAGGCCACATAAGAGCCGTTCGTGCGGATCAGTGAAGCAAACAGGTCTCCCTGTTTTGAACTTTCAACGGGACGCCAGATCCCCAGCTGTTCCGTTGCATAATCGAGGATCCCCGCATCGACGACCTGCTTCAGCTGACCGTCCTCATCATAAGAAAGAATGCGGAGTTTACCGCCTTTATAGGAACCGGAAGGCACATCCTTTTCATCCGCACGGTTATGAAGATAAACCACGTTTTCACCGGCTTCCGCTACGCTGAAAACGTCCTCATTATAACTGCTTTCAAAGGAAGGATCGAAGACCAGGTTCGTAGACGGGACATAAGAAAGGTTAACCCCCAGACCGGAAGTCACCACACCTGAATTTTCATTCTGTGTCGAAACCCTCGGAAATTCCGATGATTTACGGAGGATACCGAGACTGACAAAGAGGATCGACGCAACAAGCAAAAAGATAACAAACACCGTCATTGCAGTAAGCATCGGGCGCTTATGAACACGATTATCCCGCTTAAAGATTCGTCGAAACCAGTTCATGTGTGTCTTTCGGGCAACATCGTATTGATGTCTCCTGTCTCCTCCTCCACTTTCGAAAAGCGTTCTTTTCTCTTCAAAGCCATATAAACAGTGATCACGGCAAAAGCCACGATCGCGGCAAGTTCAGTCACCGTCAGGACATTTTCCGCGGCTTCGGGAATACTCCACATCATGTAAATGCCGCTTCCCATCAGATTAAAGATCATGTGCGCAAGGATCGTCATGAACAGGTTTCTCGTCAGGTAATAAAGCGATCCGAGCATAAGGCCGGCAAGAAAAGCATATCCGATCTGGATCGGCTGTCCGTGCATCCCGCCGAAGACCAAGGCACTTGCAAATATCGCCAGAAGCGGCTTTTTCAGTTCCAGCATTCCCTGCATGAGAAAACCGCGGAAAAGCATCTCTTCAAGTATCGGTACAAAGATGCAGGTTCCGATCACGTTCATATAAAGATCCGCTTGGGAGATACTGGTCATATCCATCATCTCGTCATAGTCTTCGAGGGACTTTTGAATGGCGGATATGTGAAGATTTTTCACCAGATAAAAATACAGGACGGCAACGCCCATCATAGAAAAAGCGGAAACGACCGCGTATATCCAGTCGATGGCTTTTCCGGACGAGATCGTCGGAGTGCCCAGCTCATATTTCTTTTTAATCAGGCACCATAAGATGCAGACCGCAACACCCAAAACACCTTCGATAAGATAGATCAGTCCTTCATGATCCAGATACTTCTCCCCTTTTAAAAGTGCAGCTACCTGCATCGAGAAGAACATGATCACGAAATACACGATAATGCAGATAAAAGGGCACAGAAAAAACCGAAACGCGATCCTGCTTCTGTAACTCATTTTTTCTCCTCACTTTGCGAAGGTGCGGATTCCGAAACAGGTGTCGGCGTCACCATGGGCATACGATTGTATACACCGCTCTTTTTCTTCTTGTCTTTCACGTTCGCGGCATATCTTCTCATGAAAACGGTAAATGCCGCTTCAAGTTCGCTTTCGTTTTTGATGGAATAAAAATACTGATCGCCGTTTTTGGCATACTCCGTACGCATGATCACGAGCTCCGGATCCGCATGGTTGCCGTCATCGGGTTCATAGTTATACATGACCGCATACTCGATCTTTTCGATCATGAACGTATCGATCATGGAAAGATAGTATTCTTTTCCGTTAGAAGCATCACGAATAACAGCAAGCGCATCACCCTCCTTAGGAGAATGATGCGTGAACTGCGGTCTTCTTATGGACTTTGATTTACTCTTCTTCGTCTGAGAAGTCTTCTTCATCGTCGAGCTCAGCCTCCGCGCACAGACGGTCATACTCTTCGTAGATCTCGTCTGCTTCATCTTCATCCAGACTCATCAGGCCTTCTTCACCGTCATCCATCTTAACGACTTTCGTGATGACCATTTCCGGCTCTTCTTCATCAGTGGTAACAAGCACACAATAAGACTGATCCTTATATTCAAAATCATCGACAAGCGCGAACTGATACTCTTCGCCGCTCTCCGCATCTACCATCGTGATGATCGCTTCATCATCATAGATACCTTCGATGCCTTCGATGTTCTCTTCACAGTTATCGCAGTCGCCGTTGTCACAGCTCTTTCCACAATCAAATAACATAATCTGATCCTCCGAATATTAAAATACCCATCTTTTCGTCTTACTTAAGACTATATACATTATAACATGAAATTATTTACTTTCGGGAAATATCCAGATATTCCTGCAAAATGATCTCTGCCGCGACCTGATCGACGACTTTTTTCTTGTTTTTTCCCGAAACGCCCGTCTGTCTTAAGAACTGGGAGGCGATCACGGTCGTGAACCGCTCATCACGGAATACGGGCCTGATCCCCGTCTTTTTCTCGATCATCTGCCCGAAAAGCACCGCTTTTTCTTCAGACTCGCTGACCGTACCGTCTGTTCTGCTCGGTCTTCCCAGTACGATCTCCGTGATCTCCTTTTCCTTTACGATCTGATATACGCGCTCGATAGCGAAATCGCTGTCTACACCGTTCCAGTTGATCGTCTCCAGCCCCTGGGCCATAATACGAAGAGGGTCGGATACAGCCACCCCGATTCTTCGCATACCGAAATCAATGGCCATTACCCGACTCATTCTTTCATTTCTCCTGATATATTATTCTTCCGCCAGTCTCTCACAATACTCCCTGACGATGACCTCGAGAAGCTCATCGCGTTCCATACGGCGGATAATTCCACGTGCGCCCTTGTAGTTTGTAATGTAGGTCGGGTCACCGGACATAAAGTAACCCACCAGCTGATTGATCGGATTATAGCCCTTTTCCTGCAGCGCATCCAAAACCTGCATCATCAATACCTTGGCATCCTCAGATCTCTCCATGTTAAATGAGAATCTGGCTGTACCGGAATCCTGCATAGCTGACGCACCTCCTTTTTACTTTCACATTTGTGTATCTATTCTAACACATAAGAAATCAACTTTTCATTATAAATTTGTCACGTCGTATAAAAATATTTAGATTTTTCCGCGAAAAAGAACCGCTTTTTTGGAAATTCCTCACGTTTTTTTCGAAAATCCCGTTCCGAGGACCTCGAAATCTCGAAAATCATTGATCGTACCTAAAATGATATCTCCCGGGACAAACTTTTCCTCCGACGATGCAATCACGCGCACATATTCTTTGCTGTATCCTTCATAGGTTCCGTCTCCCGGCGCCTGTTCCACCAGCACTTCCACGGTCTTTCCGATAAATGATTCCGCACGTTTCTTTTCCATACGGTCTGATATCGCGCGAAGCTCTGCCGTTCTTCTTGACTTGACCTGTCCGTCGACCTGTTTTTCCATATTCCAGGCCTTCGTCCCTTCTCTCGGTGAAAACGGGAACACATGGATATGAGTAAATCCGATCTCCTCGGCAAAAGCACAGGATTCTTTATGTTCTTCCTCCGTCTCTCCGGGAAATCCGCAGATCATGTCCGTCGTAAAGCTTGCATTTGGAAAAGCACTTGTAAGGTCGCTTACGACTATCCTGAAAAGATCCGTATCGTATTTACGGTTCATTCGCTTAAGGACCGTATCCGATCCGCTCTGAAGCGACAGATGGAAATGCGGGCATATCGCAGGGATCGCCTTAAGTTTTGCGATCAGTTCCGGTGTCATGCACGATGGTTCCAGAGATCCCAGGCGGATACGCTCCACCCCTTTGATCTTCGATATTTCCTCTAAAAGCTCACCGAGCGCCATACTGTCGCGCCCGAGTTCTTTTTCAAAGGAACAAAGATGGATCCCGGTAATGACGAACTCGCGATATCCTTTACCCGCCATGTCCGAGATCTCCGAAAGGATCGCTTCTCTGTTTCTGCTTCTGACTCTTCCTCTGGAATAAGGGATGATACAGTATGTGCAGAAATTGTTGCAGCCATCCTCGATCTTGACGACGGCACGGGTGTTTTCCTGATAGGGGACCGAACCGTATTCGAAGAAACGGGTACCGGCATCCAGGTCATCCTCCGTATTTCCGTTTTTCTTGATATTGAGTTTTTCCAAAAGCAGAGGGATCAGTGTCGGGCGGTCATCCGTTCCGACAACGATGTCTGCGTCTTTTTCATCCCTGCACATCTGGGTATGACAGCCCATCGCCACAACGACGGCATTCGGCGCCACACGGCGGGCCTTACGCACCATCTGGCGTGACTTTCTGTCCGCCTCTCCCGTTACGGCGCAGGTATTTACGATATAAACATCACAGGAAGAAGGATCCTCCGTTTCCTCAAATCCTTCCTCAGAAAGAAGTTTTCCGATCGCCGCAGTCTCATAGGAATTGACCTTGCAGCCCAAAGTAAGAAAGTAAACTTTTAAAGACATCTTGTCCCTTTCGTCAAATTGATGAACTAATTATACCTGTAAACCGATATCTTTCAAACATTATCACATTGACATACCAAACTGCTGTGATAAACTAATTCCATAGTCTTTCAGCACATATAGGAGGCAAAAAGCATGGTTCGTTTTCCGATTCGCTTTAAATCTATTTCTGATGTCAAGGAATTTGTTCAGATCGTTAATTCCTATCCTTATGATGTAGATCTTTCCTCCGGACGCTACGTGGTAGACGCGAAGTCCATCATGGGCATCTTCAGTCTGGAACTTCAGAGCGCGATCAACCTCGAGATCCACAGCAATTCCTGTGATGATCTTGTTGAGGCACTGGCGCCCTTTAAGGTTGAAGAGTAACAACACTCTTTACTCTACGAAATTGAAATCAATATGGTGCGTGAGCGGGTCTGCGGAAGCAACCTTGACACGCACTTTTTTTCCGATCCGGTAGACAGTACCGCGCGATCCTTTGGCCTCAAGTTTTCTCTCATCGAACTCGAAGTACTCATTTAAAGAAGAAAACGGGACCATACCTTCGATCGTGTTTTCCAGTTTTACGAAGACTCCTGCAGGACATGCTCCGGAGACCACTCCCGGGAACTCCTCACCTACACGCTCCGCCATGTATTCGGCGCACTTCAGATCTACGGAGGCACGCTCTGCTTCTACGCTGTTTCTCTCCATCTCCGAACTATGGTAAGCCACATCGGCAACCTTATTGGCAAACATCTGCTTCTGATGTTTCTGATGCAGCCAGCTCTTAATGATCCTGTGGATATAAAGGTCAGGATATCTTCGGATCGGCGATGTGAAGTGACAGTAATACTTTGATGCCAGACCGAAATGACCGACATTCTTTTCCGAATAGACAGCCTTGGCCATACTTCTCAAAAGAAGCTGGTTTAAAGCAGGCGCATATTCTTTATCCGCGATATCATCCAAAAGTTCAGAAAGATAAAGAGGCGTGACCTTACCGGTAAGTCTTCTGTTCTCGCCGAAAAGTCTTGCCACATGCATGAATTCGGCGATCTTCAGTTCGTCCGGTTCCTCATGGATACGGTAAACAAAAGGACTCTCGAGCTTATTGAATCTTTCGGCAACGGCTTCATTGGCCGCGATCATAAACTCCTCGATCACACTGTGGATCGTGTTGATCGGATACGGATAAACATCGACGGGATTACCGTCCGCATCCAGTTCAACATGCGTCTCCGGGAACACAAAATCGATCGTGCCTCTCTTCTTTCTCTTATCCTTTAAGGCATCTCGAAGCTCGAGCATCAGCTTAATCATCGGAACAAGCGGGATATAGTCCTCGATCGTCTTATCCTCGAAAAGGATACCGTTGATCTCGTTATATGAGGTCCTGGCGTTGCTTTCGATGATGCTTTCGTAGATCTCACTGTCGATGATCTCACCCTGCGGATCGATCTTCATCTCACAGGTAAGCGTAAATCTCGGAACATGCGGATTCAGGCTGCAAAGGCCGTTGGAAAGTCTCGGAGGAAGCATCGGAATGACACGGTCGACCAGATAAACGGAGGTGCCGCGAAGCCTTGCCTCATTATCCAAAGCAGAACCGTCCGTTACATATTCGGAAACGTCGGCAATATGCACCCAGAGCCGGTAACAGCCCTTTTCGAGTTTGGAAATGGAGATCGCATCATCAAGGTCTTTCGCCTCTTCGCCGTCGATCGTGATCGTCTGAAGATTTCGAAGATCTTTTCTTCCGTGAAGGATCGCTTCCTCGATCTGTTCTTCCGTAGGAGAAAGCGGCAGCCTTGAAGCCTCATCCGTGACCGCAGCGGGAAATACGTTCGAAAGACCAAACTGACGAAGGATCGAAAGCATGGCCACGTCATTATTTCCGGGATCTCCGAGGACTTCGATGATCCGGCCTTCGTATTCTGCCCTCTTGGCAGATGGATTTAAAACTTCACAGACGACCTTCATGCCGTAAGGCGCGCCGTTTAACTGGTTTCTTCTTATGATGATCTGACCGTATGCCGTAGCCGGATACCCCGGATCAGGAACGACGATGCCGCCTTCCCTTCCTTCTTTAAGGATACCCACACACTGGTTTTCCAGACACTGAGGTCCTCTCGGCGGAAGTTCCGCGATCGTCACTTCGCGGGAAGCCGGGATCTTGGCTTTGGAACTTTCTTTTCTTCCGCTCGGGCGGATCTTGATATGTCTTCTGTTATGTCTTCCCATTTTCGTCCCTCGTTTCCTTAGCAGAAGGATAAAAAAGAACTGCCTCCCGGAAAACCGGTCAGCAGTTCACTTTTTCACTTTAGATCAGATGTGTCTTAAAAACCTCTGGCAAGAACCAGGAAAAGAACTACAGTGAGGATCGCAAAGAGGATCGCCGTAAAAAGAGTGATCTTCTTGAGCTTCTCATCAAATGTTCTGCCCTTCGACTTCTCGTAGAAGGAGTTGTTTCCGCTACCGCCAACGACACCCATACCCTGATCGTTGCCCTCCTGGGACATGACCAGAATGATCAAGGCGATGCATACAATAATATCGACACATGTAAGTACAACTGCTAATGTATTCATTATATCAGCCTCCAAGACTGTTCTCAATTATAATAACTGTTAGATATTAACACAAGAATATTTCTTAATCAACAGTTATTTTCGATTCTTGATCAACTTATGGATCTCACTTGCGGCAAACGGTATAAATGCCAGAATGATGATCGGGATCCAGTAGATCGGAGCGAGCATGATATTGTCGAAGATCGAATTCACACCCGGGATGTAGATAACTGCCAGAAGAAGTCCGATGGATCCGGCGACGGAGATGTTCATGAACTTATTACTGAACACGCCGAGTTTGAAGACACTGATACGTTCGGAGCGGGCGCCGTAAGCACGGAAAAGCTCTGCGAGGATCAATGTGGCAAAGGCCATCGTTCTTGCGCCTTCGATCGGAACTTCGGCATCTTTGAAGAATACCGTCAGACCGAGAACGAAAGAAGTAAATACAGCAGCAAAGATCGCCAGGCTCTGTACGAGGATATTGATCTTCATCGACTTGTTGATGATCGATTCAGATTTTTTTCTCGGCGGCTGCTTCATGATATCCGGCTCACCCTTCTCTCTTCCGAGAGCAAGTGCCGGGAAACTGTCGGTGACAAGATTCAGCCACAGAAGCTGGATCGCGGTAAGCGGAGTACCGATACCTGTGATCAGGGATGCCGGGATCAGGGAGATCAGGAAGATGACCAGGATCTCACCGACATTACAGGAAAGAAGGAATCCGACGAACTTTCTGATGTTGCTGTAGATGACACGTCCTTCCTCGACAGCCGATACGATCGTGGCGAAGTTATCATCGGTCAGGATCATGTCGGAAGAGTTCTTCGCAACGTCGGTTCCCGTGATACCCATGGCAACACCGATATCCGCGGACTTCAGGGCCATCGCGTCGTTAACGCCGTCACCGGTCATGGAAGCGATGTGGTCGTTCTTCTTAAGCGCGGTAACGATACGGACTTTATGGTCCGGAGATACACGGGCATATACGTTTGTGGTCTCGCAGACGGTCTGGAAGTCTTCATCGGAGACCTTATCAAGCTCGGCACCGGAAAGGCTGCCGGAGTTTTCATCCATCATGCCGAGGTCATTGGCGATCGCAACGGCCGTATCTTTATAGTCGCCGGTGATCATGACGGCACGGATACCTGCCTCACGGCAGATCGCCATAGCATCCTTGACCTCTGTTCTGGCCGGGTCGATCATTCCGACCAGACCGATGAAGCACATATCCGCTTCATGAGAGAAATCCGCCTCGATCTCAGTCTTACCTTCGAAAGAGCGATAAGCAAAAGCCAGTACACGAAGCGCTTTGGTGGCATACCCGTGGTTCGTCTCGGAGATACGCTTTCTGATCTCGTCGGTCATCGGTACATTCTTTTGTCCGTCGAAGTACTCGATACAGCGGTCAAGAACGATATCCGGAGCACCCTTGGTAAAGGATACGATCGCGCCCGGAACGATGTTCGGATGATATGTCGTCATCATCTTTCGATCCGAGTCAAAAGGAAGTTCCGCGATACGCGGGTAAAGTTTATTCGTTTCTTCTTTAGGAAGACCGGACTTTGCGCCCAGTGCAACAAGAGCTGCCTCCGTCGGGTCACCGATGCAGGAATATCTGCCGTCTTCGCCCTTCGGTGTTACTGCATCACTACAAAGTACGCAGGACTGAAGAAGACGAAGGAGCTTTTCGTCCGGTGTGATCTTATTTCCGTTTTCATCCTGGATCTGACCTTCCGGAGCATATCCGATACCGGTGACATCGTAGGATTTTTCACCGTCAAATACTTTTCGTACGGTCATTTCGTTCTGCGTCAGTGTACCGGTCTTATCGGTGCAGATAACGTCAACGCAGCCGAGTGTCTCAACGGCAAGGAGACGGCGGACGATCGCGTTCTTGCTTGCCATTTTCGTCATGCCGAGGGCAAGAACGATGGTAACGACGGCGGCAAGTCCTTCAGGAATGGCGGCAACCGCCAGGCTGACGGCAGTCATCAGGGCTTCATCCCAGGCTTCACCCTGCAGGAATACGTCAACGACAAATACGATCAGGCAGATCGCCACGCAGACGATACCGAGGATCTTACCGAGTTTATTGAGGTTTCTCTGAAGCGGAGTATCTTCATTGTCAATGGAAGAAAGACGATTCGCGATCTTACCGAGTTCAGTGGTACCGCCCGTTTCAACTACAACACCGCGTCCACGGCCGTATGTAACGGCTGTACCCATATAGAGCATGTTCTTACGGTCACCGATGCCGCAGTCTTCTTCGAGGACAACGGTCGCATCCTTATCGACCGGAACGGATTCACCTGTAAGGGATGCCTCTTCGACTTTCATGGAGCTTGCTTCCGTAAGACGGATATCTGCAGCAACCAGGTCACCGGCGTCAAGAACGACGACATCACCCGGAACGAGCTTATCGGAATCGATCATCTGCTGCATATTGTCGCGGACGACTTTTGCCTGCGGAGAACTCATCTTCTTCAGCGCGGCGATCGCTTCATCCGCTTTACCTTCCTGATATACACCCAGGACCGCATTGATAATAACGATCGCAAGGATAACGATTACATCGATCCATCCGGAAAAACCGCCTTCTTTTACGGCCATGACCGCCGAAAGGATCGCGGCGCCGATAAGGATCAGTACCATTGCATCTGCAAACTGACCTAAAAAACGTTTCCAGAGCGGAGTCTTCTTTTCTTCTCCGAGGGAATTCGGACCATACTTAGCCAGACGTTTGTCGGCCTCGGTCTTCGTCAAACCGGCCTTTATGTCGGTTTCAAGTTCTTTTACAACGGCTTCGGTTTCTTTTGAAAACGGATGATTCATTTTCTACCTCCTACGCATACATGCGTGCCTACAAAATATATCATATTAAAAAAATATAGGAAAGACGAAAATCTAAATAAGTCATTAGATATTTCGTCGAATTTAGCGAAATAGATCAACGGAAAAAACAACAGGGACCGTTTCATTTCTGAAACAGTCCCTGGTTGGTGCCCAGAGTCGGAATCGAACCAACGACACGGGGATTTTCAGTCCCCTGCTCTACCGACTGAGCTATCTGGGCAAATGATAATCGGTCCTTTATGGACCGATCATCTGGCGACGCAGAAGGGGCTCGAACCCTCGACCTCCAGCGTGACAGGCTGGCATTCTAACCAACTGAACTACTGCGCCATGATGGTGGAAGATACAGGGCTCGAACCTGTGACCCCCTGCTTGTAAGGCAGGTGCTCTCCCAGCTGAGCTAATCTTCCATCTATTCATTGCCGGGGCGCTCCTTGAAGCGCAAGAAGAAGTATACCGAAACACATCTTAGTTGTCAACAAGATTTCCCAAAAAAGCACAAAGTTTTTCACCACATCGGCAAAAGCACCGTTCTTCGGGCTTTCTGCTTAGAAACTCTGATCCTTGACAAAACCCGTAAACGTCACGAACGCTACTTTATTTCCCAGGTCATCAACGATCTCGACCTCGTAAAAACAGGTGCTTCTTCCGGACTTGATGCATCTTGCCGAACTATATAGCACATCGCCCTTACACGGTCCGACAAAAGAAATGTTGCTGCTTATAGATACGGTCATTCTTCCGCCGAAATTCGCCGCTACCGCAAACGTCAGGTCAGCCATCGTAAAGATAGCACCGCCCATAACTCCTCCGGCGGCATTTCTGTGCACCGGTGTGATTTTCATGCTGCAGCGGCAGACCTTATCCCCTGCCTCCTCGATGATGACTCCGGCAGCTTCCGTCGCGAAACGGTCATTGGCAAACGTCTCTCTTGCCCAGGCAAGATCACGTTTTTCTACAGGAACAAAATTCTCATTCATAGTATTTCCTTTCTCTTACTGTACTATCGGGTCAGCCCAGAAGATTCATAAGATATTCTACAACAAAAACAGTGGCACACGCGCCGATCGCTACAGTCAGCAGTTTCTTTTCAAAAAGCGACAGCAGCACGGCTACAAAAAGCCCGAGGGCCGCGGACAGAAGGCATCCTGTCGAATAAAAGATCGCCGGGATCGTCATGGCCGAAAGTACCGCGTACGGTATGTAATAGAGGAATGAGCGGATAAACCGGTTCTCTATCTTCTTCCTGCAAAGGACAAGCGGAAGCATACGGATCAGATAGGTCACGCCCGCCATGACGACAAGATACAGGAAGAAAACGTCTGTACGGATCATGTGGCCACCGCCTTTCCTTCATCGGAAGCGCTATCATTCGGGCCGTCCTTCTTCTCCTCATCCGGGATCGGAGCGATCCAGGCAAAAAGAAGACCGGATACCAGGGCGCAGATGATGATCGCGATCCCCGCCGATACATCCTTGAGAACAGGCAGATACCGGAAGGCGCAGGAAAGAGCAATTGCCAGAAGACAGCAAAATGCCACGGAATGGTTCTTTTTCGATGGCGGAATAACGATGGCAACAAACATCGCATAAAGAGCGATCCCCAAAGCCGAGACCACCATTTCCGGCAGGATATCTCCCGCCAGCGCGCCGAGTGCCGTACCGATCGTCCAGCCCCAGAAAGGCGTCGTGATCAGGCCCATCATGTATGACGTTTCGACGTCACCCTTCTGGCTTATGGAGACCGCAAAGATCTCATCAGTCACGCCGAAAGCGATCGCCAAACGATGTAGGAGCTTTACACGAGGGCTCAGTTTCTGCGAAAGTGAAACGGACATAAGCGAGTAACGCAGATTGATGACAAACTGCGTCAGCACCATCTCGATAAGCGGAAGACTTCCGACGATGATCGGAACGCCTGCCAGCTGTCCGGCGGACGTGACATTCGCCACGGAGACCAGGATCGTCTGCCAGACAGAAAGGCCCGCACCTACGGCATAGATACCGAAGGCAAAGGAAACGGACAGGTACCCGAGACATATCGGGAACCCGTCCTTAATACCGCGAAAATACAGTTTTTTTGAACTCACGAAAGACCGATCCTCACTTTACCGAGAAACGATAGCCGCAAAGGAAGCCCTTGACTTCATCTTTGTCGATGACAGCCGATGCGAAATTCTCATGATGGATCGCATCCGGGAACATCTGCGTCTCCAGGCAGATCGCTTCGTAAGGATGATAGTGGACGCCGCCCTTTCCGTCTTCGTCAAGGTTGCAGGCACAGTAGAGCTGTACGCCCGGGAAGTTTGTAAGAACTTCCATCTTTCTTCCGGACTTCAGAGATTCCACGGAAGCGACCAGAGAAACCTGATCCTGCGTGGTCTTGAGTACATAGTTAGAGTCCGCGCCCTTACTGCAGTTGAGCTGCGGGTTGGAAGAAGTCTTTACAAGGACCTTTTCCGTTGCACAAGGAGTCCTGAAATCGAACTCGGTACCGGCAACGTCGATATACTTACCGTTCGGGACATTGTCCATATCCTTCTCTGTCACCTGCTCGGAATCGATCCACAGCAGCTGCTCGCCGATCCTTCCGGCCGCCTGGCCGTCGATATTAAAGTAAGAATGGTTCGTCGGCGCAAAGATCGTCTTCTTATCGGAGACCGCACGGTAAGTAATGATGAGAGTTCCGTCGGTTGCCCAGGTGTAGAGGACTTTCATGTCCATGTTGCCCGGAACACCGCAGACGCCGTCCGCCAGAAGGAACGAAAGCAAAACGCCCTCCGTCTCGACCGTCCAGTCGTTTTTGATCTTCAGTTCATCGATAAAAGCCTGTGCATCCTCTTTGGAAACGATTTTACCGGTCCAAAAACTGTTCTGGAAGTTTCCGGGTCCGCCGTGAAGGTTGTTCTCACCTTCATTTTTCGGAAGCTGATAATCTACGCCGTCAATGGTAAAAGCACCACCCTTGATGCGGTTTGCCGTACGGCCGATGATGGAACCGTGGCCGGAGCCGGATCCCAGATACCCCTCGATCGTGTCAAAACCGAGCATGACATCGTCGAGTTTTCCTTCCTTATCAAATACTTTCAGTGTATGGATCGCCGCACCGTATTCAATGACGGAGAAGCTCTCCCCGTTCGGGCGTGTAATAACGAATTCAGCTACGTCTTTACCGTCTTTTGTCGTGTCGAAAAGCACTTTTTCAGAAGCCATATCAGTCACCTCTAACATAAGATTTTATACCGCTATTATTATTGCTTACTAATTGCTGGAAAGTCAATTCTAAATCTGCTAGAATACCTCTAAAATTATCGGATCCGGGAACCGGAAATGACATGAAAGGAAGCGGTCTCATGAACGAAAAATGGCGCAAGTTCTTATCGTATTACCGGCCCTATCTCAAAGGGTTTATCGCCGACATGTGCTTCGCACTGATCGGGGCCGCAACATCCCTTATCATCCCTCTTATCATCCGGTACATCACGGGCACCGTTCTGGCAGAAGGCTTTACCAATGCATCGCAGACGATCCTGAACCTGTTTCTCATCATGCTGGGGCTTCTCGCCATCGAGTTCGGCTGTAATTACTTCATTGCCTACGTCGGCCACATGGTCGGCGCCAGGATGGAATATGATCTGAGAAATGAGCTTTTCACGCATTATCAGAAGCTGTCCTTCCGTTTCTACGACGACCAGAAGGTCGGATCTTTGATGTCGCGCGTGACCAATGATCTTTTCGAGATCACGGAGCTTTATCACCACGGGCCTGAGGACCTCATGATCTCCGCCATTAAGCTGGTCGGATCCCTGGTCATCCTCTGTATGATCAATGTCCCGCTGGCCCTTGTTGCGCTGGTTCCGGTCCCGTTCATGATCGTCTTCGCTTCTATCCTTAATAAAAAGATGAAAAGAACGTTCAAAAAGAACCGTGAAAAGATCGCCGAGATCAACACACGCATGGAGGACAGCCTCTCGGGCATCCGTGTCGTCAAGTCCTTTACCGGGGAAGACATGGAGATCCATAAGTTCACGGAAGGCAATGACATGTTCCTCATGAGCAAGAAGGATAACTACCGCTATATGGCGATCTATCACGCCGTTTTGTGGGGAACTACCGGACTGATCACGATCGTCGTCGCAACGGTCGGCTCTCTCATGATCGGAAAAGACGCTCTGACGCTTCAGGATCTGATCGCGTTTCTTCTCTACGTAAACAACTTCACCGAGCCGATCCGAAAGCTCGTCAGCTTTACCGAGCAGTTCCAAAACGGCATGTCCGGATTTGAGCGTTTCTATGAAATGATCTGCATCGAGCCGGATATCGAGGATTCTCCGGATGCGACGGAGATGACAAACGTCAAGGGCAACATCGATTTCCGAAACGTCACCTTCTCTTACGGAAGCAACCCGACGAAAGAGGCGACGGTCTTTTCCCACCTTGATCTTCACATCGAAGCGGGCGAGTATGTTGCGCTCGTAGGCCACTCCGGTGTCGGTAAGACCACGATCTGCAGCCTGATCCCTAGGTTCTATGAGCCGAGCGAAGGCGAGATCACGATCGATAATATCAACATCAATTCGGTGACCCAGAGATCTTTAAGAAAGCAGATCGGTATCGTCCAGCAGGATGTGTATCTGTTTGCGGGAACGGTCCTGGAAAACATCCGTTACGGCCGCCCGGAAGCTACTTTTGACGAGGTCGTCGATGCTGCCAAACGTGCAAACGCACATGATTTCATCATGGAGCTTCCAAACGGATATGACACGGACATCGGACAAAGGGGCATCAAGTTAAGCGGCGGCCAGAAGCAGCGTCTTTCGATCGCCAGAGTCTTCCTTAAGAACCCGCCGATCCTGATCTTTGACGAAGCGACCTCTTCTTTGGATAACGAAAGTGAGCGCGTCATTCAGGATTCTCTTGAGGAACTGGCCAAAGACCGCACCACGCTCGTCATTGCCCATCGTCTGTCCACTATCCAGAATGCCAAGCGGATCCTGGTGCTTTCCGAGAACGGCATCGAGGAAGAAGGCACCCACGAAGAGCTCCTGAAAAAAGACGGAGCATATGCCCGTCTTTATCACACAGCAGAATAATAGAACTTTTAAGTATCGGGATCAGTGCGCCAGAGTAATATCGGCGAATTGGCCCGATACTGCTTTCAGAAGATCATCCGGCGCCAGATGGATCTGCGTGCCGAGCATACCTCCGCTTACGATGATCGTATCGAAAAGCTGCGCAGTCTCATCGATCACGGTCGGATACTTTTTCTTCATGCCGATCGAGGTCACGCCGCCGCGGATATAGCCCGTAACAGCCATGATGTCCTTCACATGGACCATCTCCAGATTCTTCTCCCCTACGGCTTTGGCCGCTTTTTTCATATCGACTTCCTCGGCGATCGGGATCACAAAGACAAAGTAATTCTTTGATTTTCCTTGCATGACGAGTGTCTTAAAAGAGCTTTCATACGGCTGGCCGAGCATATCGGCAATATGAACGCCGTCGATGAACTCCTCGCAGTCGTAGTAGAAAGGCTCATACGGGATCTTCTCTTTATCCAGGATGCGCATGGCATTGGTCTTGTTTTCTTTCTTCATACTATCTCCCAAAGGCTTTCCGCATAATATCAGCCGTAGTAATTCCAGAGCTCATCACAGATCTCGGAAGACATCGGTTTTTTATCGCTTCCTTCGAGCAGCTGGATATTCGAGAGTACGATGATGACTCTTCCGGATTCCGATGCCACCCGCACATTGGTGTTATAGCCGAGCGTCATACCGGAATGCTCGATATAGCCGTTTTCGATATACCAGCCGTATCCGTATCCAAAAGCACCACCATCTAAGATCTTATCCCAGCTTTGCGAAGAAAGGAGTGCTTTGTCCATGACTTTCTTTTCCCACTCGAGAAGGCCTTCCGCCGTTCCCGTCATGACGCCGACCGCATAGCTGATAGTCGCATCCTGATGCGGAAGATCGAAGGACTTGATGAAAAGATCCGTGCGGCCGTTGGATGTCAGATGGTCGATATCCGGATAAAGATCCTTGAGGCCGAGTGGTTCGAGGATGTTTTTACGGACGTACTCGTCATAGGACATTCCGCTTAGTTTTTCGATAATGATGCCGAGCAGGTAGTAATTCGAATTCGAATACTCATTCTGCGTACCGGGCGTAAAATCCAATGGATATTCGGAGATCTTGGTGACAAACTCATCTTTAGAAAGCGGTGTCGTCACGAGCTTCGTCATGGTATTTTCAAAATCCAAAAGCATCTCCACCGTCATGTTATCAAAATCATCGAACGAGAAACCCAGCATACCGTTGAAAAGATAGTCCGAAATTCCGGATGTCATGTTGAGGAGCTGGTGGATCGTGATCTGATCGGCATACTTATATTCCGGGATGTACTTATCGAGCTTGTCATCCGTGGAAAGAAGTCCCTGTTCCTCGAGCTGCATGATGGCCACAGCCGTAAACTGCTTGGTAATAGAGCCGAACTCGAATACCGTATCCATGGTGTTCGGTGTCTTGTTTTTCCGGTCCGCATATCCGGAAGCATATGTCCAGACGATCTGGTCACCTTCCGCCACGAGGACGACTCCGTCAAAATCGACAGAACTCATATAAGATTTGGCTTGATCTGCGTCAAAAGAACTCGGAGATGTTTCTGTCGCCGCCGGCTCTTCTTTATCAGACCCGGAATCCGTCTCAGACTCCTTCTCTGTTTCTTTTTCCGAAGCATCCGAAATAACTTCTTCTGTCTTTTTTGCTCTGGTCTTTCTTTGGGTTTCCGATTTATCGCTTTTGCCGCAAGCGCAGGCAAGAACGACCGACAATGCCAGAATACCCGAAAGGATCTTTTTCAGTGTTGAATATGTATTATGCATCGATCTCATCTATTTTTTTATAAAACCTGTCTTTCTTAAGCTTCTTGTATTCACTCTTATTAATGCCGGTTTTGATCGGAATTACTTCATTTGTTGTCTGATCCTGTAAAACCAGGTCCCATGTCTTTGCAGAAACGTGATGAATTCCGCGCGGGATCAGGTTTGTCGTAGCAGGGGTCTGATCCTTGATGACCGCCTTCGCTTCTTTCTTTCCCTGCTTGTCGAACTTATCGCCGTAAAAGCACACCGGGCAGAAGTGATAAAGATCAGAACCCAGAGGGATCAGCGGGATATAATCGAGATGTCCGTACTTTCTGAACTTTACGTATGTTTCCTGATAGACCTTGTGGCAAAACGGACAAGCCTGAGCCTGGCCTTTCGGTCCGTAAACTTTTTTAAACGATCTAACGCCATAAACAAAATAGTAACTAAGCATATTCTTTCCCTTTCCTCTTACGGTCATCCCCGCAATCTCATGATGAATTTTCGCACATAAGCAAAACTATTTCAATTCCTTTTGCTATCTATAAGTATGCGTTGTGATAAAATGAAAACAGTAGTCCATGGAGGTATTTTTATGATCTTTATCTACACTTCTTTTGAATACTCCAACAAGGCAACTTTCTTTGCGATCCTTATGGATCTGATCGCCTACGTTCTGGGCCTCGGAGCGATCGTCTGTTTCTTCTTGACCGTCAAATTCGGCATCCTTATGGTCCCTCTCGGATTCCTGCTTATCGCGCTTTCAATATTCTTCTACTTCTTCCTGGGAAAGAAGATCGGCGCATCCATTGCCAAAAAGGACTTTGAAAAGCAGATCCATACCAATCCGATCGTTGCATATAACTATGTAAACAACGGCCGCGCATCTTACGAAGAGATCGCCGCCATCAACCCGGCATTTGCCGCGAAGTACGAAATCAACCAGTTCGGCAAACTGACCCGCCGCAAGAACTGAAAGGAGACGCTTTTCGCATGTCGATCATCACGATCTCAAGACAGATGGGAAGTTTAGGTGACGAGGTCGCCAAGGCCCTGAGCAGCAAGCTCGGCTGGGACCTGATCACCCGTGACCTTCTCATGGAGCGCTTTTTCCCGGATATCCGTCCGGACCAGCGCACGAGACTGGGTGAAAGTGCGAAATTCTACCTTTCCGAGTATAAGGACGGAAAGACTTTTAAAGATACCTTATCGGAATCTCTTCTTTCCATGGCCGAAGAAAGCTCCGCCGTACTGCTCGGGTTCGGTTCCCAGCTTCTTTTCTCCGCCTCGGATAAGGCCATCCATGTACGCATCGTCGCTTCTGACGATGTCCGGCTTTCCCGCGTGCAAAAGCAGTTCCATCTTTCCGAAACGGCGGCTTCCGAACTTCTTTCTTCCACGGACAGGAAGCACAAACGCTTCGTATCTCACGTATTCGGGAAAGATTCCACGGATGTTTCTCTTTACCATCTGGTCCTGAACACATCCTTTATGTCTGTCGATGAATGCGTCGCCGCGATCCTGGCCGCTTTTCACGAGCATGAACTTCGGATCCGTATCTCTTCCGAGACCAAGACCGAAGGCGCGATCGATCATCAGACAGACCGGCCGGTATTTAAAAATCCTTCTGAGGCCGAGTTTGCCAAGATCCTCGACATGTATCACATCGACTGGAAATATGAGCCGAAGACCTTCCCGGTCGAATGGGACAGCGAAGGTAACGTCACTTTGGCATTTAGTCCGGACTTCTATCTGACGCGTTTTGATACTTACCTGGAACTTACCACGATGAACCAAAAGTACGTCACCAAGAAGAATAGGAAGCTTAAGAAAGTAAAAGAACTCTACCCCGGCATCTCCATCAAGATCGTCTACAAAAAAGACTTCCTTGAACTGGCCGAGCGTCTGAAAGCCTTCGGTTCACCGGATCCGGGAAACGGACAGGAGAAATAATATATGGATGAGATCCGCTACAAAAAGATACTCTTTGATAACGAGAAGATCCTATCCCGCGTAAATGAACTCGGCAAAAAGATCAGTTCGGATTATCAGGGAAAAGAACTTGTCATCCTCGGGGTCTTAAAGGGGTCACTCTTTTTCTTTACCGACCTTGCAAGAGCCATCGATCTCCCGCTGCAGCTTGACATGATCGCCATAGGAAACATCCCGGACATGACCAAAAGCACCGGTATCGTCCGCATCACCAAGGACGTGGACATCAATATCACCGGAAAACATGTCATCGTGGTCGAAGATATCATCCGGACAGGGCTTACTACGGCATATCTTCTTCAGACCCTGGAAGCCAGAAAACCCGCTTCTATCGAGGTCTGCACGCTCCTTTACAATCCGGAGCGCCAGCTTATCGACCTACCCGTCAAATACTACGGCTTTGAGGTCGACCGTTCCTGGCTGATCGGCTACGGCATGGATTCCGGAGAATACGGCAGAAACCTTCCGTTCATTGCTGAACTCGAACACTGAAAAAACATAGTAAAACGGAGACCCGGCCGGATCTCCGTTGCACGTGAAAAATGAGGACAAATAAAAGCTCCAGCGAACCAACCTTCCATCCGTATCCTTCGGTCGCCCTATATTATCTGCGAACCTTCCCGATCCTGCCGATCCCACTCTTTCCAGAATTACTCGATACCTCATCAGAAGCACCTTTCCAACCGGTCCGATCCGAAATGATGTCGTATCAGCGGTCTTCCTTCCGTTATCCTCAGCGATCCTTCCAACTGGCAATGACCCCGTGCCACTGCACCTTTCCGAACCGACCCGATAACCTACTCGGCAACGACCCGTATCCTTTCATTTCTTTTGGTCCCTTTACGAACTGACCGCCCGTAACGATCTCGATCCGTTTCCGAAACCATGGTCTCTGACCTGACCTGCGACTTGTGTCCGCCATCGCGTACCGTCAATCGCTGTCCGCTTTCCACTTCTTTCTGCTATGGCTCTGACGGTTCCGATTTCGCTTGCCATCAAACCTCACTGGATTCGATCTACGGCAGTCCCATCTTCGTTTCCTGACCACCCTATGGTCTTTCTGTTTTTTCCAACCTCGCCTTGTGCATCTGCAAGTGGCGGCTCTCCGACTAGGACTCGGTGTGAACCCGCATTCCCTGGAGCTATTTTCAGTATAACACCTTTTCATTTGTTGTCAACATTTTATCACGAAACAAGCGAAACAATTATCATATTTGTACATCTTGCACAAATCGTTACGTTTCGATTACAACATATTGCAAATAAATTACGCCAATTATTTCCCTTCCGCCTCATATGACGTGCAAGTCACTTATTATTGATTTTTCTTATGATAGAATTATATTAGTTTCAGTCGGAGGAGAATCATGAAGAAGTGGTGGCAACATATGAATCGCGGTCTATTACTGCTTTTCGTAGCAGTTCTTGCCGTGTCCGTCTATCTTTTTATGGATCACGAGAAAACCAAGAAAGATAAAAAAGCCATTATCGAGATCACAAAAGAGTTTATCTCTGATTCTTCTGCCTATTTCACATGCCCTGACGGTTTTGATTTCTGGGGGCAGGAGGAGTTGACCGAGGAGTCCCTTTCCTCACTGATGGCCGCACAGACCGCACACGTGGAAACATACTTTTGCGAAAACGAAGCCGTACGGAATAATCAGATAAGTTACTACTTCTCTTTTTTCGAAAACTGCCGGTTGAACGAGACCCTTCCGGCTAACTGTACCAGAGTACCTCTATCGATCGAGGTCCGGGATATCTATAACGGATCTGCCACGGTCGTTGTCACTACGCAGACAACGATCGAATATACAAAGGAAGACGATTCCAGGCAGACGGAAGTAACCACGACTGAAGATACTCTCCTGTTCTTAAAACAGGAAGGCGAATGGAAACTGGTAAGTGCCAGGAGCAACATGCCGCAGATCGAGATGTAATAAGGATCGAAACGAAGGAGAACGAAATGTCCGAACAAGAGAAACAACCTGCTCTTCAGATACAGAACGTGACGAAGACATTCGGCAAAAAAACTGCCGTTGACAACGTCTCTTTCGACATCTATCCAGGTGAGGTCTTCGGCTTTCTCGGCCCGAACGGCGCAGGAAAGACCACGATCATTAAGATGGTCATGGGTTTTTTCCGCCCGGATAACGGCACGATCATCATCAACGGCTTTAACCGTAAGACGCATTACGAAGCAGCTATGGCTTCGATCGGCGGCATCGTAGAAAACCCCGAGATGTATAACTCACTATCCGCAAGATTGAATCTTCAGATGTATGCACGGCTTCACGAAGGCGTGACGAAAGAACGTATCGACGAAGTATTGGAACTTGTCGGGCTTACCGACCGCGCCGATGAACCGGTCAAAAAGTACTCGCTTGGCATGAAACAGCGCATCGGCCTTGCCCAGGCGCTTCTTCACCGCCCGAAAGTCCTGATTCTCGACGAGCCGACGAACGGTCTCGATCCTGCCGGCATTCATTTACTTCGCGATATCCTGACCCAGTGTGCCCACGAAGAGGGTGTCGCCGTCATGGTCTCCTCTCATCTTCTCAGTGAGATCCAGGTGATGTGCGACCGTATCGGTATCATCAACCACGGCAAGCTCCTTCAGATCTGTTCGATCGACGACTTCGTCAATCAGGCGCAGAGTTCTACCGTCTACCGTATCAAGACATCAGATCCCGCCAAAGCCAAAGAGATCCTTTCGGAAAAATACAATAACAGGATCTTTAACGTAAACGAAGACACCTTGGACATCGAGATCGAAGAGGAACAGATTAACGAATGCGTACGCACCCTTGTCGCATCCGGTTCGGATATCCTCGGCGTCCAAAAACTGGAATCCTCTCTTGAGGAAGCATTCCTTGAGATCACGGGAGGAGGTGTCCACGTTGAGTAAGCTTGCCGCACTTTACCATAACGAAATGCTCAAACTGTCTCACAGGATACTCGTCTGGATCCTCGTTATCCTTATGATCCTGACCTCGTTTTTCACGCCGTTTTTGCTAAAAAACCTCATTCTCGAGGATTCCGGCCAAACATATTCTCAGATCGGAAAGACGGAGATCACCAAAGAACGCGATACTGCGAAGAGTTCTCTGGGAGACCCCAACAGATATGTCGAACATGAGACTTTACGGTTCACCATTGACAATCAGACCGTCGAGCTCTTTGCAACGAAGCTGAACCTGAGCGAAGAACAGTTTTACGAATATGAACGTCTCAGCTGCTTCAACGCGATCCTCGCGAACTATGATTTTGATTCATACCCGATCGAAGAAACTTATCTTTCGATCAATGCTTTCTATGCCTACCGCGCCTCTTTCAGCCGGCTCTGCAGTCTGAACTCGGAACCGTTTTCAAGCCGTACGAATGAATGGTATGAAGAGTATACTTTTGCCACTAAGCAGCTGGATCTTGCTAAGGAAGCTTTTTTCTATCATGACTACGAAGCATATCTGAAGAATCAGGAAAACGAAGATCCGCTTTCCGAACTGAAAGAAACTTCTGTACTTCGGAAAGTGATCGAAATAGATCCCGAAGGAAAACTAAGCGAGAATGAAACCCACGAAATCATCGAAGCCATTTTACTCTGCGAAGGATACAAGAAAAATCTTGCCATGGGCGTCGATGATCAAGACGGCACATTAATGCCACTGACCCAAAGCCGCAAAACGCAGATCGAAAACAAGGTAAAGATCCTGGAGTACCAGATCGAGAATAATTGCCTCATCAGCAAGAGAGCTTCCGGTGCGACCGTCGTCAGGCAGGTCGCACAGAAGGTATCCCGCTTTCTTCTTGTGATTCTGCTCATTATCATTGCAGGTAGCAGTATTTCCCAGGAAATGGCGACAGGTTCGATCAAATCCCTGATCATCGCACCAGTTAAGCGCTGGAAGATATTTACTTCCAAACTTCTGGCGCTTGTCACCTGGGTGCTTGCGGGAAGCATTCTCATTACGCTTATCACGACGCTCTCCACGGCTCTATGCATGGGGCCCTCTTCGCTTCCGCCTTACTACTACTGTTCCGGCGGCGTAGTTCAGACCATGCCGAACCTCCTTTTCTCATTCCTGTTCTTCCTGGCAGATAACATTTCTCTGTTTGTTTATCTTCTCGGCGCATTTACGATCTCGTGTTTTACCAGAAATACCGGTATCGCCGTCGGCATTTCGACGGGACTTATATTCTGCAACAGTTCTTTTTCCATTATTGTAGAGATACTTGGTCACAAAAGATGGATCGATTTTCTGCCGTTTTCCAATATGGATCTGGCAGGAAAGATCTTCCCGTATTTTGACTTAAGCGGATATTTAGATGCCGGAGATGCAGGTCTTTTCGGAATCGGCGGCAATACGCTGTCCCTTCGTTTCTCCCTGATCTATCTAGCCGTCCTGGTGTTCATTCTTCTTTTGACCGCATATGACGGCTTCGTAAAAAGAGATATCCCGTAAATCAAGAAGATCCCTTCGGACGATAGGTCTTCCCCTGAACGACGCCATCCCCGGCAAAAGCAGCAGCGATGGCGTTACGCACCTCACGCTTATTTGCGACCCACAAAGGTGCGATCAAAGCGCTTTTCGCGCCGTCTCCCGTTAACCTGTAAATAACGATATCCGGACGCAGTCTTTCGACTGCTTCTTCGAGGAACGCTATGTATTCATCCCGGTCCATCAGTGAAAACGGAGCTCTCTGATATTCTTTTTCCAGATCCGTTCCCCGAAGGATATTGAGATTGGCGATCTTGATGCCGTGGATCGGAAGAGCGCTGCAATAGTCGATCGTTTGGAGCATCATCTCTTTCGTTTCTCCGAGAAGATCCATGATCACATGCACGATCACGTCAACTCCTGAGATCTTGGAAAGACGCTCTACTGCTTTTGTAAAGACAGAAAGCTCGTATCCTCTTCTCATCCATCGGGCCGTTTCTTCATGGATCGTCTGAAGACCCAGTTCGATCCAGACCTTTGTCTTTTCCGAAAGATCCTTCAAAATGCCGTACATCTTCTCACTGATGGCATCCGGCCTTGTCGCGATCGATATCCCGACCACCTCCGGATCGGAAAGTGCCGCCTCATACTTGGCTTTTAGATCGTCCTCATCTCCGTATGTATTCGTAAAGTTCTGAAAATACGCGATATACATACCCGAGTCGTGTTTTCGTGCGACTCTTTCTTTGGCTTCTTTAAGCTGATCGGGTATGGACTTTTCTCTGCTCGCGGCAAACTCACCTGAGCCGGAGCCGCTACAGAAGATACAGCCTCCGGTTCCTTTCGTCCCGTCTCTGTTCGGGCAGGTGCATCCGGCATCAAGTGCGATGCGGTAGACCTTCTGTCCGAAGACAGAACGATAGTATTCATTTGCGCTTATATAACTCACAGATCCTCCCGGAAACCGCCGTGCGGGGCATCTTCTCTTCCCTCGGCGCATATATCGCCATAGCCCTCCAGCTGGGTCCCTCTCATAACGATATTATACCCGTATCTGGCGCGAAGGCCATCGAGCGTCTGGTTGACCTTATCATCTTTTCGGATCCTCTCGAAGTTTTCGAAAAGCGTGATCTGGTGGTAGTCATCTTCATCCGTCAGATGAGTCGTACGGACGCCGAAGCTTCGAAGCGGCGCATGCCAGTCATAACTCTCATCGAAAAGCTCCATCGCAAGTTTGGCGATCTCTTTTTCATCATTCGTCTCTGCGGGAAGGGCACGCTGTTTCTCATAGGACTGAAGATCCGTGTCCCTTACCCAGATCGTTACGGTCCCCGCATAGAAATGGTGCTTGCGGAGCCTCGATGCCACCTGGGCGGAAAGTGTGCATATCACTTTCCAAACGTCACTTCGGTTTTCCATATCTCTCGGTGTCGTCGTGCTGTTGCCGATCGATTTCAGCGGCCGGACATAAGAAGCCGGATTGACCGGGTCGTTTTCCAGTCCGTTTGCGCTCTGCCATAGCGCAAAGCCGTTCTTTCCGAGGACCGATACGACAAAATCGGGATTTAAAGCCGCCAGATCCCCGATCGTCTTGACGTTCATCTTCGTAAAAGCAGAAGTCGTCGCACGGCCGACATACAAAAGATCACTTACCGGAAGCGGCCAGACGATCGTCTTAAAATTCTCTTTTGTGATCTCGGTCGTCGCATCGGGCTTTTTATAGTCCGAGCCGAGCTTGGCGAAGGATTTATTAAAACTTACCCCTACGGAACAGCTAAGGCCGAGCTCCTCTTTTACACGGGCACGGATCTCGTCGGCGATTTCCCGGGGCGTCCCCATGGACGATCCCGTAATATCCAGCCAGCACTCATCCAGACCGAAAGGTTCGACCTTATCCGTATACTGCAAAAACATCTCCCGGATACGCTCGGAAAAATAAACGTACTGATCGAAATGCGCCGGCACGACTAAAAGATCCGGGCACTTCTGCTTTGCCTGCCAGATCGCCTCGGCTGTCTTTACGCCGAAACTCTGGGCCGGACGGTTCTTGGCGAGGATGATCCCGTGACGCTGCTTACTGTCTCCGCCGACAGCCATGGGGAT
Organism: Clostridiales bacterium; assembly: GCA_017428545.1. Lineage (GTDB taxonomy): Bacteria > Bacillota > Clostridia > Saccharofermentanales > Saccharofermentanaceae > Scatonaster. The sequence goes on along the minus strand of JAFRQR010000017.1, from coordinate 41,395 downwards.
GCTCCGCCACTCGGGATGGCTTCTCATCTCGACCGAGGCGAAAAAGCAATTCTGATCCACATGCAGGATATCTCTCGACTCCATCAGTACATTTTGTCCTTTCCTAAACATTTGTTTGTTTTTATTCTATCACACCAAAGTCCATTTTTCTATAGATTTACAATTTAGTCATTATTAATTCTCAATAATGCTTTCATTTTGAATTCGAAAAATGTATAATGTCGAAGAACACAAGTTTTTTTGTAATTGTAAATTTGGGGATTCAGCAAAACCGAAAACATGTATTTCAAAAGGATGGTGTAAGTATGGCAAAACATCGCATTTTATTGGTTGACGACGATACCGACATTTTGGAGATCAACCGTTCTTTTCTGACGAATGAAGGCTACGACGTAAGCGTTGCTACAAACATTGCGCAGACGCTTCAGAAGGTGGAAACAAATTCTTATGACTGTATCGTTCTGGACATTATGCTCCCGGACGGAAACGCATATGATCTTCCTTCCAAGATCCACGTTTACACGAATGCTCCGATCATCTTCCTGTCTGCAAAAGACCAGCTGGAAGACAAGATCACCGGATTTAAGGCCGGCGGTGACGACTATATGACAAAGCCGTATAATCTTCCGGAGCTTTCCGCACGTATCTCTGCCCATATCAGAAGAAACATGACCCGTGACGGATTCCTGATGGAGTTCCCGCCGCTGACCATGAATGTTAAGACTCGTGAGGTCACCCTCAACGATGTTCCCGTACACCTGACGAACCGTGAGTTCGATATCCTCCGCCTTCTGGCCGAGACACCGAACGTTATCGTTCCGTTCGCACGTATCTACTCCCACGTATGGGGTGATGACGGTCTTTGCGACAACCACCTCGTCATGGTAAACATCTCTTACCTTCGTAAGAAGATGGAAAAAGCGGATCCGACCGTTCAGTTCGTTAAGACGGAATGGGGTTCCGGTTATTCCTTCACATACCCGCCGATCCGCAACACCATGCGCGCCGAGTAATCTCTTTATTCGGAAAGCGTAGGCCGTTATGTCGTCGGAATCTAAACTTAACGAAAAACGCCGCTTATCTGTCGGCGTTTTCGCGTTTATTCTATTGATATCGATCGTTGCTTTGTCTTTGGCTTTTCTTCTGATCAACCAAAGACGGGGCAGCGATTTTTCCTATACCATTTACGGACAGGTCAATCTTACTTACTGGGGTGAGAACCAGAGAATGCCGGTCACGCTCGAAAAGGGCTGGGAATTCTATCCGGATCAGCTTCTGACTCCGGAAATGATCCGTGTCAGCCGTCTGGAAAACTCGACGGAACACTATCCGTACTATAAAGGAGTAACGATCTCTTCTGACGGATGGTCCGATCTGGGAGATGGCGCCGAGCTTTATTCTTTCGGACAGGAAGTAAAGGAAATGGGCAATTTCGGTGTCGGCACCTACCGTATCGAACTGGTTTTAAACCCGACAGTCGACTTTGTCACGCTGAATATTCCGGAGATCTCACAATCTGCAACGATCTGGGTCAACGGCAGGGCCGTACGCCATTACGGCAACGTCACTAAAAACAAAGATTACTACGAACCTTCACAGGTCTGTACGGATATCCAGCTGGAGCCGGAAGACGGTAGAGTCGAGATCGTTATCGACTGCGCGAACTTCTCTTCTCCATATGGCGGTATCCTCTGCAGCCCGGCTATCGCATCCACCGCCACGATTGGAACGATCGAGTACTCCGTCCGTATGTACCTTACCGTACTGATCGCCTTCTGGATCTTCTTTGCCATCGGCGGTCACTATGTATCCAAGACTTTCGCCAGTAAATCGAAGTTCTACTACTTCCTTTTACTGTTCCTGGGCGAGATCCTCTATGAGATCTTCTCACCTATGGTTACGATACTTCCGGAAAACTGGAATATGTATGCCAAGATCACGCTCATGATCGTTTCCAACTTCTGGATGTTCATGTTCTTCCGCTCCCTGTACCCGAAAGGCTACAGCAAGCTTTTCGATAAGCTTCATTTTATCGATCTGGCGCTTTTTGCCATGCTGACGGCATGTTATCTCATTGTATTCTGGGGCTTCCCGAGTCTTCTTTACCTGCCGTCTTCCGTAGTTGCGCTGATGGTCCTGGTACTCATCACGAACTTATACTGCACTTTCCGCGTATTCTACATGATCAAGCGCTTTGAGCACGGTAAATTCCTATATAGCGGCACCGTCATCCTGTGCTTCATCATGCACTTTTCCTACTTTTACAGAAGGCAGTACTTCGTATATATCACGCTTCATGCCTTCCTGCTTCTGTTCATCGCCGTCGGCTTTACCCTCTACTTCGTTATGGACTATGTTAAGACATATCAGAAGCTTCAGGATAATAACAGAAATCTCGCCAGCGCCGTAGAAGAAAAGACCAAATATATTACCCGCGTCAATCAGGATCTTCTTTATAACCACCAGAAGCTTCTGGAAAACGAAGAAGCCAGAAAGAAGATGATGTCCAACGTCTCCCATGACTTGAGGACCCCGATCACGGCGATCCGCGGGTATGTCGAGCTGATGATGAACGCCAAGGAACCGCTTCCGCGCGAACAGGAACTGCAGTATCTTTCGAACATGCATACCCGAAGCGTACAGATGGAGCAGCTCATCTCCGACCTTGTCCAGCTGACACGTATGGAATCCGAAAACGACACCATCGAACTGATGCCGATCAGTATCAAGGAAATGGTCGGTGATCTTTATCAGCTTTACCACGCAGAGTGCGAAGGCTCCGAAAAGGTCATCTCTTTCCATGCTCCGGAAGATGACGACCTTCTGATCGAAGGCGATCCGAAAAAACTCCTGCGCGTATTTGAGAACATTATCGTAAATGCCATGAAGTACACCCACGATGACGGCAAGATCGACATCACCTGTCACCGCTATAAAGATCCGGCCATGCTCGGAGGAAACGCAGTCGAAGTCATCATCAAGGACAACGGTGTCGGTATCCCCGAAAACGAAGTCCCGTATGTATTTGACCGTTTCTACAGAGCCGAGAATTCAGGTATTAACAAGACAGGCTCAGGACTCGGACTTTCCATCGTAAAGAGCGTCGTTGACAAGCACGGCGGCAAGATCTGGGTCGAAAGCGAAGAAGGCGTCGGCTCCGAGTTCCATATCGTTTTCAAAGCCTCGAGTTTCAACTTCGATGAAGAACCTGAAGAAGAAGAATAAAAAAAGAACTGCTATCTCAAGCAGTTCTTTTTCATTTGTCTGATAATCAGTTAATTGACCGGGCTTACTCGCCAAGAGCCACATTCAGTGCGGAAACCAGTGCATCACAGTCCAGACCGTGTACGGCACAAGCTTCTTCGATGGACTCGCCGTGAGCCATAGCGCAGCCCAGGCAGTGCAGACCGCTGTTCATGAATACAGGAACGAGCTCCTGATGCTCATTGAGAACTTCTGCGATGATCATATCTTTAGTAATAGCCATATCTTTTTCCTCCGATGGTAATTCTTTTTCTTACATAAGTACATTACCATGACTTAGGTCAGATTTCAATTTTGATTTTTTGACAGAAAATTTCATGATATAGTGATTATATAAGACCAAGCATCAGGAGGCCTGCATGAAACTCAACTACAGACGTACTCTCCTCTCCGGACTTGCTTTTCTCGCCATCACAGCCTTCTGGCAGATGTACGATAACGTCCTTCCCTTGATCCTCGGAAACACCTTTCACTTAAGTGAGAGCGTGACCGGCGCGATCATGGCCTCCGACAACATCCTGGCGCTGTTCCTTCTGCCTTTATTCGGTAAGATTTCCGATAAGACAAATACCGGGATCGGTAAAAGAATGCCCTATATCCTTTTCGGAACAGGCATCGCCGTCATCCTCACTAACCTTCTTCCTTTCTTTGACAACAGTTATGCGTCGTCCCCGTCGCAGTTTAAGTTCATATCGTTTACCATCACGCTCGGGCTTCTACTTGTGGCCATGTCCGTTTTCCGCTCGCCTTCTGTTGCCCTGATGCCGGACATTACCCCCAAGCCGCTGCGCTCCCGGGGAAATGCGATCATCAACCTGATGGGCGCCCTCGGCGGGATCATCTATCTGATCTTTTCGGCCCTTATGTATCCCGAATCCAAGACAAAAGCACTGGACCACGTCAATTACCAGCCGCTCTTCGTCTTTATCTCCGCCCTTATGTTCATCGCCGTCGGCATCATGTTCCTGACCGTAAGAGAGCCGAAATGGTCGAAAGAAAACGAAAAGATCGAAAAAGAACACCCGGAATGGGATCTGACCGAAAAGACCGACGGCAAGCACAGCAAGCTCCCACGCCCCGTCCTTCGGTCCATGCTTTTCCTTCTGGCATCGGTCGCCCTTTGGTATTTCGCATACAATGCACTGACCACATGGTTTACCACCTACTGTTCTACGCTGATGAATAAAAACCTCGGCTTTGCTTCGACATGTTTTCTGGTCACCAACATCGGCGCGATCATCTGTTTTATCCCCGCCGGCATCCTGGCCTCGAAGATCGGAAGAAAAAAGACCATACAGATCGGCACTTTCTCCTTCGGTCTTTGCTTCGTATTTGCGTACTTCATCACCACAAGCGGCCACGACAGCGCGCTTTTCACGATGTATATCGACTTTTTCATCGTAGGTGCCGCCTGGGCATTGATCAACGTCAATTCGCTTCCGATGTGCGTGGAGATGTGCAGCGGTGCTGATACGGGCAAATTCACCGGATACTATTACACTGCTTCAATGAGCGCACAGGTAGTAACTCCGGTACTTGCAGGTGCTTTGCTCAAGCACGTCAGTTATAAAGTTCTTTTCCCTTACGCCGCACTTTTTGCGTTTTTGAGTTTTTGCACGATGTACTTCGTCAAACATGGTGATAACCGAGCGGAACCGGCAAAAGGATTGAGTGCTTTTGAGGAAATGGATATTTAAATAAAATAGAAAAGCATCTTGACAAAATAAAATAATATGCTTGTTTTCGTTTTTTGACGAAAAAACGAAAAAAGCCTTGACAATAGGCGATTTGACGTACATAATAACTTTGAAATAAAGCCCTGAAGGAGGCAATGAAAATGAATAAATCAGAACTTATTGATGCAGTTGCAAAGAAAACAAACATGACAAAGAAGCAGGCTGAGGCAGCTATCAACGCTACTCTCGATGCTATCGGCGACGCTCTCGCTGCTAAGAAGCCGGAGAAGGTTGTTCTCGTTGGTTTCGGTACATTCGAGACAAAGAAGCGCGCTGCTCGCAAGGGCAGAAACCCGAGCACAAAGGAAGTTATCAACATTCCTGCTTCCAAGGCTCCTGTTTTCAAGGCTGGTAAGGGTCTGAAGGACAAGGTCAACAAGAAGTAATTAATTGCTTAAGTAGACTTAATCAGAACCGTCTCTTCCGAGACGGTTCTTTTTTGTTCTAATAGGCTCTCCCGTATCTGGACAAAACTTCTTCCATCGTCTTATCGTGGAGCTTTCTAAGTATCATGATCACCCTGGTCTCCTCTTTCAGTTTCGGACATTTCCTGATCGCATACCGCAGATTTCTCTCCACCTGGGCAGGAGACATCTGAAACTCCGCTCTGGCCAGCGGATAGAGGCACTTCACGGCGCTTTTCAGAAGTTTCGGGTCGCGATATAGACGGAACAGCAGATATCGAAGGATCCTGGTACCGGAAAGCGTATCCATAAATCCGTATCTTTTCATGACGGAATCGATCGCCCGATAAACGATCGCATCTTCATATCCGTTATCTGACGGAGCCGGTTCCCGAAGCGTCAGGACCTTCTCTTTCACCCGTCCGAGCACATAGTTCCCACCACGCCTTCCATCGATCAGATAATGGACTTTCCCTTCGGTATCACTTAAACCCACCATACCATTATCGAGAAGCATCGAATTAATACACTTCAGGATCGACCGGTCATCACAGGCGATATAAAATCCGAATTCATTTTTCGAATACCGTACGGAAGAAGAAGCAACCTCGGCAATATTCGTTCTGTAGATAGTCATCTCTCATCCCTCCCGACTTTTTTCTGTATTAAATCACGGAAGGATCAAGGCAATCAATATGATATATGAGTAGTTATGAAAACAATTTGAAAAGAACTCAGCCGACGCTGTTATCGTCCTCTTCAAGTTCCAAAGAATAGGCATAATGCGCATACGGTGTATATTTTACCGTCACCTCATCGCCCACCTTCAATTCAAAAGAAAACGGATTGATATAGTAACTCGTGCCATCGATCACGATTCTGTCCTTAAACTGGCTGACAGACTCGATCTTACCGCTGCTCATGCGGTAAGAAGAACGGAGAACCGTCGTCGTATCCAGAAGCCTCGGAATCGAGTAAAGCCCCATCTGCACCAAAAGAACGATGAGCAAAGCGACCTGCAGAAAGATCAGATACCCGTGTTTCCAGCGGTTTTGCCGGGTATTTTTGACAGTCCACAGGAAAACGATCAAAAGGATCAGGGTAATCAGAAGATGTCCCGCCAGATTTGCCCAGAAATAGCTCATTGATCTACCTCGTTCTTTCTATTTTCAGAAACATCCGTAAAAGATGTCTCCGTAACGACCGCATCGGCCACAAGGTCCCACGGATCCCTCGGGAGTGCGGCAAAACAGTTCTTTTCGGAAACAAAGCCGAGGATACGTATCCGGCCCTCTTCCTTCAATTTTCGGCAGTATCGGTCATAAAAGCCCTTTCCCCTGCCGAGCCTGGTTCCTTTTCTATCATATGCCATACCCGGAACGAGCATGACATCGATTTCTTGCGGATCCACTTTCTTAAGACCGCTTTTCGGCTCTCTGATCGAAAAGCTCCCTTCTTCAAACGAATCCTCCGAAGACGTCTCATAGAAGATGATGTCGTCACCTTCTACTTTCGGAAAGCACATCTTCACGTCCGCTTCCAGAAGTTTTCTTATAATACTATCCAGAAGCAGCTCTTCATCGATCGGCATATAGGCAGCGACCATTTTCGCCCCCATGATCCTATCTTGCCACTTCTTCGGCCATTTCTCAATATCTGCGGCCATCGGAGCGTTTTCTTCCGCAACCGCTTTTCTTCTGTCCCGGAGGACCCTTCGGATCAGTTTTTTCAGCCTTTGGGCATTGCCGCTCATACGGACTCCTCCGATGACGACGCCTCGCTCAGCATCTTCTCGAAATCGTCCTCGGAAAGGATGGTGACACCGAGATTTTGGGCTTTGGTAAGCTTCGAGCCTGCCGATTCACCGGCAAGGACATAAGAAGTATTTTTCGACACCGACGAAGAACATGTGCCGCCCTGGGCCATGATCAGCTCAGAAGCTTCACTTCTTGTATACTTGGAAAGTGTTCCGGTCAGAACGAAGATCTTTCCGGCAAAAGCGGTTCCCGCCTTTCCGTCAGATGTTTCTTCCATATTTACACCGAGAGAACGGAGCTTTTCAATCAGCGCGATATTGCTCTCCTTACTGAAGAAATCAAAGACGCACTGGGCCGTGACCATGCCGAAATCAGGAAGCGCCGCAAGCTCGAGAACCGTAGCGTTCTTCAGTTTATCCATGCTGCCGAATGCTTTTGCCAGAGATCTCGCCGCGACCACACCGACATTACGGATGCCGAGAGCCGCGATCAGGCGTGAAAGCGGACGTTTTTTGGATTCTTCGATGGATGCGAGAAGATTTGCCGTGGAAGACTCGCCCATACGGTCAAGTCCGGACAACAGATCCTTCTTCTCGGAAAGAGAATAGATATCTGCCACATCATGGATCAGATCGGCATCCAGAAGAAGATTGATCATGCCGGGACCCATGCCGTCGATATTCATCGTATCTTTGGATGCAAAATGCATCATCGCCCGGTAAACCTGCGCCGGACAGAGCTCATTGAGGCAGTAGATATGCGCCTCTCCTTCTTTTCTATAGACCTTCTCGCCGCATGCCGGACATACCTCAGGCATCAGGAAAGGCTTCGCATCAGCGGGACGCGCATCGATATTGACCGAAACGATCTCAGGAATGATCTCGCCGGCTTTTCTGACCACGACCATATCTCCGATACGGACATCCTTGTCGCGGATAAAGTCTTCGTTATTTAATGTTGCCTTACTGACTGTAGTTCCCGCAAGATGTACAGGCTCTAAGATCGCAACAGGAGTAAGTTTTCCGGTCCTTCCGACAGTGACTTCGACGGAAAGAAGGCGTGTCTGCTTTTCTTCCGGCGGATACTTATAAGCGATCGCCCAGCGCGGGATCTTCGCGGTCTCGCCGAGTTTTTCACGAAGCGCGATCTCGTTGACTTTGATGACGGCGCCGTCGATACCATAGCTCAGCTCACCTCTGGACTCGCCGATGCTCTCGATCGCCGACCAGATCTCCTCATCGGTACGGCATTCGATAAAGCCCGGACTTGCCTCAAAACCGAGGCCGGAAAGGAAACGAAGCGTATCTGCATGGGAAGAGAACTCTCTTCCGCGGACCGCCTGGATATTAAACACAAAAATGGAAAGCTGACGTTCTGCCGCCACTTTCGCATTCAGCTGGCGAAGTGAGCCGGCAGCCGCATTTCGAGGGTTTGCAAAAGTTTTTTCGCCCAAAAGTTCTGCCTGCTCGTTGACACGAAGGAAAACTTCGAAAGGCATATATACCTCTCCACGGACTTCCAGATACGGAATCGACGGATCGATCGTTTTCGGAAGGTTTTTGATGGTCATGGCATTTTCCGTAATATCTTCACCGACGAGACCGTCACCTCTGGTCGAAGCACGGATCAGACGGCCGTTTTCATATTCCACGGATACGGAAAGACCGTCGATCTTTCTCTCCACAACAAAAGACAGTCCCTCTGTTCCGACGGTATTTCTGACTCGGTTTGTAAACTCGAATACTTCTTCTTTGGAAAAGATATCGCCGAGGCTCTTCATCGGCACGGCATGCGTGACTTTGGAGAACTTCTCGTTCACCCGTCCGCCGACATGCTTCGTCGGAGAATCCGGCGTCGCATAGATCGGGTATTTCTGCTCCAGGTCTTCAAGTTCTCTAAGCATCGCGTCGTACTCAAAGTCCGAGATCTCCGGCGCGTCATTTTCGTAGTAGAGTTTGTTATGTCTTTCGAGCTCCGTTCGAAGGAACTCCATTCTTTCCCATATTTCCATACCGGAACACCTCTTATCTTCGGATCTTACCCTCTTTTCTTCCTCCGGCAAGATAGATCACCGGAAGAAGCGTCAGCACGAAAAAGAAGCCGCTCCACACCAGAAGGTCGACATGAAGAAGATTTCCGACCTTGGAAAAAATACTCGTCTGCGGAACGGTGATAAACGGAGACAGCAGATACAGGTCCTTTTTCAGAAGACGGTAAAGCGGGTTCATGATGCATTCATAGCACATGCGTACAGGAAGCGCCATGATAAAAGCATCCGCGATAAAGCGGTTCCATTCCGTCTTCCTCATCAGCACAAGGATCATCGTTCCCGAAAGAACGATCGCGATAAATACCGCCTCGATCGAAAAGGAGCGCGATGTAAACACGCGCACACAGTATGCAATGCTGCCAAATAGCGCCATGGCCAGCGCAACTCCGTCGCTGATCTCCATCCTTCCCAGATAAAGAAGGATACAGGTGATCCCCATGACGATAACAAGCACAATAACGGCAAAAGCAATTGCAGGCAGACCTATTCTACCTACAATTGCTTCTGTTGATTGACATATTAGATCCGAATCTATGCGGAAAGGATATGTGAGCACAGTTCCCCAAAGTAAAAACAACAATATGGAAACGATCAATGCCCGGATATCACTTCGCACGGCTTTAGCCTTTCAGATACAAATAATTACTCTTCGAATTCGTACGGATCGTAGTCCGCGAGCAGTTCCTTAAGAACAGCGACTTCCTCTGCCGTCAGGGTAATGCCCTTACCGGCACGCTCGTGCTCCGGAGCCCAGTCACGGATATCCAGCTTCGGCTTACCGTCATTCCAGCGGATGATATTAACTTCACGGTTCCAGTTAGATTTACTTGTCGAAAGGATACCGATCTCCTTAACGACTTCAGACTTAATTTCAGGCATATTCTACTTCCTTCCTTCACGCGTTTCCGACGGGGAAAAAGCCCCTCGCGCGAACCATTTCTTTGTAATACCTCATGATTATACCATATATGCTATTATATATATACTTAAAAGAGCAATTCTCGCGAAAGGAAAAAGAACCATCTTCCATGCACCGTTTTCTTTATACCGCCACGATCTTTTCGCTTAAGATCCCCCTTCTTGAGATCTTTCTCGGTTTAGTATCCCTCGGCATCCTTTTCGTCGCATTCATGGTCCTTTCCGCCGCCCTCGTAAAGGTGGATATCCGCGATATTTACCCGACAAACAAAAACAGAAAAGACACCAAAGAGATAAAGATCGGCTTTTTCTCGGACTCACACGGGATCGGCTGTCTACGCTCTCCGAAATGGATCGCGCGCCATTTTATCGAAAAGCACTGTGATGTGGTGCTTTTCGGTGGTGACTGCGTGCATCACAGAAACGTTCATTCTTCGGATACAAGGCTCCTTACTGAGATCTCTGCCCTTCTTTCGGAAAAGAACATCGACCTGATCGCGGTCCACGGAAACCACGACTGGCAACTGGAAAAAGCCGACTACGAAAAGATGGGTGTCCTCCTTCTCGACGACAACTGGAAGGAACTTCCAGGCGCCGCTAAGATAGCCGTCTGCGGGATCGCCGACAGCGAAAGAGGAAACCGTCCCTGGGGAACGGTTCCCTCTGAATTCAGTAGTTTCGACGGATTCCGCCTTTTACTTGTACATAACCCGGACTATACTTACGAGCTCCCCGACCGTTCAAACAGCAACGAGAAAGATCTCCCCTTCGACTACATGCTCTCCGGACATCTTCACGGAGGCCAGGTACACCTCCCCGGGAATCTCGAATTCCGGATCTTCAGAGAAGACAGGATCGCCCGCGAAGAGGGCATCCTTTCAGGCGAATTCCAATTCCGAAGCTATAAAGGATTCATCAGTAAAGGCGTCGGATGCGGCTTCCTGCCGATCCGCCTCTTCGCCCGCCCCGAGATCCATATCCTCAAGTTCCACATCTGACAAAAACCCCTTCGCCGTGCCTCCCCCGATCACAGCCACGTAAGATCAAGTAAGCAAGCGAAATAAAAAAAGGCGGAAATCATTTCGAAGTGCCTCCGCAGGCGCATAGCGCCGAGGACAGCACGAGAAAGATTCCCGCCTTTTGAATTCTATATAGCTTGCTTACTTGATCTTAGCCGGTTTGATCTTCCAGATCCCCTTTGCATACTCGCTGATCGTTCTATCGGAAGAGAACTTACCGGAGTTGCAGATGTTGATCCAGCACTTCTTCGCCCAGGCCATGCGGTTTGCATAATCCTTATACGCCTGATCTCTGGTCTTTCTGTAGTCGTCAAAGTCACCCAGTACATAGTAGGTGTCGCCCGGCTGCCAGTTGCTGCCGTAGATAAGGCCGTTGAACAGATCCTGGAACATTCCGGTGCCTTCATCGTTGAAAGTACCGTCTACAAGGCGGTCCAGAGCCTTCTTCAGACCCGGGATGTTCTCATACTGCCACTTCGGGTTATAGTAAGCACGTGTTGCTTCCATATCCTCTACACGGCAGCCGAAGATGTAGACATTGTCATCACCTACGGACTGTGCGATCTCAACATTCGCGCCGTCCCATGTACCAAGTGTTACGGCACCGTTCATCATGAACTTCATGTTACCTGTACCGGAAGCCTCAAGACCTGCTGTAGAGATCTGCTCGGAGATATCTGCTGCCGGGAAGAGCTTTTCACCGTTACTTACGTTATAGTTCTCGATAAATACGACCTTCAGGCGGCCCTTCATTGCCGGATCGTTGTCGATCATCTTGGCGATCTCGTTAATGAACTTGATGATGGCCTTTGCACGGAAATATCCAGGAGCTGCCTTTGCACCGAAGAATACGGTTACCGGCGGAATATCGAGCTTCGGATTTTCCTTAATTCTGTCGTAGAGGTTCAGTGCATAGAGCGCATTGAGAAGCTGTCTCTTGTACTCATGCAGACGCTTGATCTGTACGTCGAAGATAGAATCCGGATTAACCTTGATGCCCTTGGTCTTTTCGAGGTAGTTGCAAAGAGCGACCTTATTGGCACGCTTTACCTTAAGGAAGCGCTCCATGACCTTCTTGTCGTTTGCATACTTTTCGAGTTTCTTGAGCTGGTCAAGATCCGTTACCCAGTCCTCGCTGCCGAGAAGGTCGGTAATGAGAGCCGCCAGATCCTGGTCACAGACACGCAGCCATCTTCTCGGAGTAACGCCGTTTGTCTTGTTACTGAACTTCTCCGGATAGATCTCATACCACTCTTTAAGAGTATCTCTCTTCAGGATCTCGGTATGCAGAGCCGCAACACCGTTAACGGAGTAGGAACCGTAGATCGCCATCCAGGCCATCTGGACTTTTCCGTCGGAAAGGATCGACAGACGGTCAACAAGCTCGGAATACATGCCCATCTCGAAGAACTGGGCTCTCTGCTGGTTGTTGATGCCCTCGACGATCTCGAAGATACGCGGGAACAGGAAGCGGAAGATATTGCAGTCCCACTTCTCGAGAGCCTCTGCCATGATGGTGTGGTTCGTATAAGCAAATGTATGACGTACGATCTCCCATGCATCTTCCCACTTCACGCCGTTCTCGTCGACGAGGATACGCATAAGTTCCGGAATACCGATAACCGGGTGGGTATCGTTGAGCTGAATGCTGTTGAGCTCGGCAAACTTAGAGAAATCATTACCGTGAACAGCCTTGTAGTTTCTTACGATATCCTGCAGAGAAGCGGATACGAAGAAATACTGCTGACGAACACGGAGCACCTTACCATCGTAAGATGTATCATTCGGGTAAAGCACTCGGAAAATATCGTTTACGCGGTTTCTCTCGATCACTGCGTCATCGAAACGCTGGGAGTTAAAGAGATTGAAGTCGAATTCCTGAGCCGGTTCGCACTTCCAAAGGCGCAGACGGTTTACGTTATGTGTATTGTAGCCGGTGATCGGCATATCGCACGGGATCGCCCATACGTCAAAGTCATTGAAGTGTACGCGGATCTTATCCTCATATCTCGGGATAACAAACGGATAACCGTTCTCCATCCAGGAATCCGGATGTTCTCTCTGGAAACCGTTCTCAAATGTCTGGCGGAACAGACCATAGCGGTAAAGGATACCGTAACCTGTTACCGGAAGATCCAGTGTAGCGCAGGAATCCAGGAAACATGCTGCCAGACGGCCAAGACCGCCGTTACCGAGCGCTGCGTCCGTTTCTTCTTCAAGAAGATCTGTCAGGTTGATGCCGAAGCCCTTCATGGCTTCAACGGCCTGCTCGTAGATACCAAGGTTAACGAGGTTATTGAGCATGGAACGGCCGACCAGGAACTCGGCAGAGAGGTAATGTGCCTGACGGACTTTACCGTACTTCTCGCGTGTCTTTTCCCAGTCATCTGCCATGATCTCGACGATAGAACGGGAAAGAGCCAGCCAGTAATCTCTTGCCGTACCCTTATCGGCGCTCTTACCGGAGCAGGACTTGACCTGGAAAGCAACCATGTCGTGCAGTTCCTGTGCGGTGATGTTGTGTGTTTTTTCCGGATGGACCACGATCTTTTTGCGATCAGCAGTCTTTGCCGGTGCTTTTTTAGCGGCCGGAGCTGCCTTCTTTGCTGTAGCTTTAGAAGCTGTAGCAGCTTTCTTTGCAGGAGCAGCCTTTTTCGCAGTAGTGGTTTTTGCGGCCGGAGCCTTTGCTGCAGAAGCGGCTTTCTTTGCTGTAGCTGCTTTCTTTGCCGGCGCCTTTGCCGTAGTAGCTGCCTTCTTTGCCGGTGCTTTCTTAGCGGCCGGAGCAGCCTTTTTAGCTGTTGCGGTTTTCTTTACTGTCTTCTGTGTTTCTTTCTTTTGTGCACGTTCACTCATAACGTAGCACCTCCTTTTCCCCATTGGTTTGTCTAAAACCACATTTGCTATTTTAGCAGACTTCACAATTTGTGCAAATCAAAGTATTATTATATATAGTATTCCGTGGAGGGTGATCATGACAGTAACGTCTCAAACCATTGTATTAACGCTCATTGCAGCGTTTATGGCCGTTCCGGCTTTTTTCATGTTCAATAAGATGCCTGAAGCCTGGCTTCAGGATTATGACTTTGATCCGAAAGCCGATAATGTCCGCTGGGCCAAGCGTCTGAAAACCTACCACATCGCCATTTTCGCCGTTATTTACGCCGTTTTGTTCTTCTTCAGTAACGCGATCTATCCGGATTTCCTCTACAGTGGCAACTGGATCCGCGTGACTGCGCTTCTTCTTTTACTTCCGGGCTTTACGGTCATTATCATGTCCGACTCCTTAAACCGCATTATCCCCGATCAGATCGTCATTTTGAGCATCGCGATCGGTCTTTTGTACTTTGTTTCCGATTTCGTCGAAGGCAACATTTGGATCGCATCCGATAAAGCCTGGTATTACTTCGTTTTGAACCGTGTCATTGCCGCTCTTATCGGCAGTGGCATCCTTCTTCTTGTCGGGGTTATTTCCTCCGCGATCGCCAAGGCCGAAGCCATGGGTATGGGAGACGTTAAGCTCCTTTTCCTCTGTGGTCTTCTTTCCGGTCTTAAAGGCCTGATATTCGTCGTTTGCATTTCGTTTGTAACGGCAGGTGTCGTAGCTGTTCCTATGGTCATTAAGAAGCGTATAAGGATCGCAAAAGAAGAAAAAGAGATCCGCGAGAGCCCGGATCCTGCAAAAGCCAGAAAGATCCTTATTAAGAAAAAGCGCGAGATGCACTTTGCGGATGACCCGGATTACCTGGCATTCGGTCCTTTCCTGGTATTCGGAACAGTGCTTTTCCTGCTGTACGAGCCGTATTTCCTTGAACTGTTTGACCGTTACTTCGGGGTCATGGGGGCAGTTTGATGAAGGATTCGAAAAGTAGCGGCAACCTGACTTTCATGTCCGTACTCCAAGACTACGTTCTTCCATTTCTGTGCCCGTCGAAATACCCGAATCTGGGCATCGTGATGGCCGGCGCATTTGGCCTGACGTTTCTTCTTCAGATGATCTGGACGGGGTATCCCGACGAAAAGCTCTTCTACTCGAAAACTTCGCTGATCGGCTATTCCCTGATCACCCTTTGCCGGCTTCTTTGCCTTCTTCTTGTATATGTTCTCGTCACCGAGCATTACAAGATCCAGGATCACCATACCTGGGGCAGAAACCCGGGCCTGGGCGGTTTTTTCATGGCATTTCTTGTCGGCGTTCCGGCCATGCTGATCTCCGTCGGTGTCCATAATCTTTTCATCTATCTGGAATTGAAACTGGAAAACCCGATCCCGCCGCAGCTTTACTACTACGTGACTTCCGAAGAGTCCGTTTGGGGGATCCTTCTCCTTCTGATCATGGCCGTTATTTTCCCGATCCTGGTCGAAGAACTCTTTTTCCGGGGACTTGTTTATGCCGTGATCCCGGACAAATGGTGGCTTCGCATCACGATCCCGGCGCTCTTAAGCACGCTTTTCGCCGTGAACCGTCTCGAGTTCCCCTCTCTTCTCGTGATCGGTCTTTGCTGCTCCATCGTCCGCTACTATACGGATAATACACTTGCTTCCTGCATGACGAGGATCGGCTATTTCTGCATCCGCATCCTTCTTGGACAGATCCTTTCGCTTCAGGATCCGGATCTGGTCCAAAATGCGATCGACTACAATAAGACGACCTTATATTCTTCGATCATCGGAGTTTCACTTGGTATCGTCATGATGCTGGTCCTGATCAGGCAGCTGCGAACGATCCGCTACCTTCAGAAGAACGAGGACATCCGCTGCGGATCCGAAGACGGAAAACCCTTAAGTATTCCGCTTCGTGAGCATTTTCATGCGGATTTCATTATCGGAGCCGCCTTCCTGGCTTTATGCTGGATCATGTCTTAATGGCATTCACATTGCCATTCTTCCTTTTTGATCTCTAATTCTACGACTTTGCATTTCTCGCCGAGCACATCTTCGTAGTGGTCTTCGAGCTCTCCGCCCTTATGGAAACCTATGGATTCGTAGCATTTATATGCAGGAAGATTATCTTCATATACACCGATCGTGACCTTATCTGCATGTAAGACCTCAAAAGCATATAGGAATCCCAGCTGAAGCATGGCTTTTCCGTAGCCTTTTCCACGCTTTTCGGGATCGTTGATGACCCATCCGAAGCGAAGTTTCTTCTTATCGCCTTTAATGTAGCGCATGATAAAACTTCCGACGATCCCATCGTCATCAAAAGCCGTCATCGGATAAAAGTTATCTTCTTCCTCGCAAAGCCCGTTTTTGTTAGTGTACATGTCATCGAGCTGTTCAGGTGATAACGGAAAAGCACCGATCAGGCTTCCTCCCCAGTAAAGAAATGTCTTTTCATCTTTATGCCATGTAACGATCCTTTTTGCGTCACAGCTCTTATATGGTCTTAATCTAAGCATACTTTTCTCCCAATTATACTTCGGTCTTATCCGAAGATCTCTTATTATTTTACTCTTGAACCAGTATCTGGTACTTCTCTGGGTGTCTGAATTTCCAGCCCATGATATCTGTTTGCCTATGCTCGCGAAGTTCATCCATGTTGACCGATCCGACATAGACGCCTTCTTCACCCGGAGCTTCGAGCACACACATATCACGTACACCCGGCTCATCCGGACGCCACGGAACACCGCTGAAGATGGTGGAATGGCCGTTACAGTCAGGCTGCCCCTCGGCATAGTTACAGGTCGCGACTGCGACCATATTCTCATATGCGCGGGTCCTAAGTGCCGAAAGACGGTTGATCTCCATCGGACAGGCATTCGGCGCCAGGATCACTTCCGCCCCCTTCATCATGAGGATACGGGCGCTCTCCGGGAATTCCCTGTCGAAACAGATCATAGAACCGAAGCGGATCCTATCTTTTCCGGTATCAAGCTCTGCCACATAGAAATCGTCGCCCGGTTCAAGCATCGCTTCCGCTTCAAAAGCACATGTGTGCACTTTCGAATAGTGAAGGATCTCATTTCCCTTTCTGTCGAAGAATACGACGGAATTTAACGGCTTCGGATCGTTCTTTTCAAGGAAAGTGATGCCGATCGCCATCTCCAGTTCAAAGGCCAGTTTCCGGAAGCTCTGAACGAAATTACTGTCTTTACTGACCGCCATTTTCTCAAGTGCTTTTGTATCAGAAGAAAGTGCATAGCCGTTATTCCACATCTCCGGGAAAAGCGCCACGTCTGCTTCCTTTTCTTTTGCCATGATGCAGGCTTCTATTCCTTTTCTTAAGTTCTCTTCCTGCGTTTTTCCGGGAAGAAGTTGAAGTAATGCTACTTTGAAATCCATGCTGTCTCTCCTCTGTCAATGATTGTCATTATTTGTGATCGTTTTATCAGCGATTATATTTCTTATCTCGTTATATTAGTGATTATATGTTGAACAACTATTCATTCGTTAATTGTCTTCCAGTTCTTTCAGATGCGTCGCGTCAGAAAGAAGTTCCACGATCGGAAGATTCAGGCTGCCTTTTCTTCTGTCAAAGCGAAGGATCGATATCGCCGTACATGGCATATGGATCGTCCCGCACAAGAAAGGAAATGCAAGGCTATATATATGAGAGATCATCGCCGTTCCGGATCCGCCGTGGCAGAAAAGCGCGATCGTTCTATCCGTTTCTTCTTTTCCCGTACAGCGGTAATACCGGCCTTCTCTTTCATATCCAAGATCTGAAAGCCATTTGTCCGTTTCCTTCGCAATGATATCGACATCCTCGGTGGCGGTATTCTCAATATACAAAGGATGAGTTCTCCAGTTTGGGTCCTTAAGATCCCAGCCCTCGAAGATCATATCATCGACGCCGAACCAGGGATTTAAGTCCTGATAAAGAGCATCGATCCTTCCGTAACGGATCTCTTTCATGAAGTAGAGCATATGGATGTCTTTGATGCCGGACACTTCCGCAAAAGCCTCGGCCGTCTCGACTGCTCTTCCATAAGGAGAAGACCATATCTCCGTAATATCTTCCTTCAATAATCTTTTTGCCATGAGCTTTGCCTGCTTTTTGCCAAGCTCGGTCAGGCAGTTCTTTTCATAATCGGGATCTCCGTGACGGACAATGATCAGTCTCATACTATTCTCCTGCTTTTTAATCTTGTTCTATTATACGTTTTTGTGACCGGTTTTGATAATCTCGTTAATATACAAAACGGGTTTTTGCCATTCTTCCGGCCATAATGGTCTCTTCCACACAGTGATCTCGAAGGATCGCACGATCAGGTGCTTTTACATAGGAAACATCAGGATCATCGGACGATCCGGAAAGGATATCCGGATAAAAGCTCTGTTTCAGAAAATATGCACCGTTTTCGTATCCGAGTGAAAGTTTTCTCGGGTAACTCATCACACCGCGGAAACCTTCTTTTTCCATCGGGATCCTTGCCCCTTCGGAAAAATCACCGAGCCAGGAGATCAGGAGCGGATCGTCCACATTGGAAAAGACCGTACCCGCGTAAAAGTCAGGCCCGTAATCGACCAGAAGCGGCCCGTTGTAGGAATCATCCAGAATAAACTTCTTCCCGTCGAAATCCCCAACGAAATACTGCATCAGGCGGCGGTGCGGCTCACATTCCTCGGGAAGCTTTACGAACTCTTCCTCCGGGATATCCATACTCAGTATCAGTACATATCTGGAACTTTCACCTTCTACAAGACAAGGAAACATACACGGACATTCGATCATGCCGGTAAGTGCTTTTTCAGAAGGAATAAACTCCCCGGTCTGATCCCAATGGATCAGGTCTTCAGAGTGGTAGAACACGACTCGATCTTCTTTGGTGAAGGTCATGGTAAAGCCGCCGAGGACGGGATTTGCGATCACATGCGGGTCTCTTGCGGGAGTATGTTCTTTTCCCGGAATGATCGGATTTCCTTCGTACTTTGTAAACGTCAGCCCGTCTCGGCTAAAGGCCAGACACTGCTGCTCTCTTCTCGTTTCCATGTGATGGGAAGTATAAAAGACCAGTAGCGCGGGATCGTCTTTCGACCCAAGGCCGCTGACATTTTCGTTATCCACGACGGCACTTCCGGAATAGATATCACCCATCTCATCGGGGAAAAGCACGATCGGAAGGTGCTTCCAGGTCAGAAGGTCATCGGAGATTGCGTGACCCCAGTGCATGCGGTCCCATACGAGACTATTAGGATCATGCTGATAGAAAAGGTGGTACTTCCCCTTATAAAAGACAGGTCCGTTCGGATCGTTGATCCAGCCTTTTTCCGGTGTGAAATGATATTTCGGCCTAAGCATAAGATCAGGACTCGTTGACCAGTTTCCCGGTCATGTGATCGATCGTAAGTTCCAGACAGCATACCCGTGAAAAAGCACTTTTCAGTTCTTTTTCGGCATATTCCGGATCATCCGTAAACTTGCCGCAAAGGCGGATCAGAAAATCCTTCTTCTTCTCCTCGTCGGTCATTTCGCAGATCCTTCCGAAAACAACGACACTTTTGATATTCAGCGCCCACTCGCCTTCTTTACGGAAACCCTTGTCCATCACGCAGAAACTTACCTTATCGCAGGCGCGGATCGCATCGAGCTTATGTCCTTCTTTTGCGCAGTGAAAATAGATCTTTCCGGTTTCGCTGTTATAGTAGTGCGACAGCGGAATGCCATATGGATATCCGTCCTCGCCCAGCATGGAAAGAACTCCACGAGGCTCATTTTTCAAGATCTCGATACATTCTTCCTGACTTAATTCCTGCTTGAAACGGCGCATTTTCCGAAACATTTTGCTCACCTCTATGGTTTTGTCTGAGTGGGCTGCTCCCCGCTCTTATAGATACCTTCGTCCTTATCGCCGTCGCGGCTTAAGAAAGAATAGGCCGCAAGCGGCTTTTTGACCTTCAGAAGATACGTCATCTCGGCATGCGGCGTCGATTCGATCGGATCTCCGTTTTCGTCGAAGATCTCTTCTGCAATGACCGGCTCCGGATATCCGTCCGGTGTCAGGACATGAAGAGTGTCTCCTTTGAAGATCTTATTTCGCTGGCTTATGATCGCGCAGCCCTTTTCTTCGTCATAACCGGTCACGACGCCGACCACGAATGCCGGGCGGTGATAAGTCTTATCCGGGAAGATCTGGGCATTCTCGCCGGGCTTATCGTAGAAGAATCCGGTCGCGAATTCTCTATGGACCGTCCGGTCGAGCATCTGCTGCCATTTCTCATCTTCCCTGTATGCATCCGGATCTTTCATATAAAGATCAACGGCTTCTCTATATGCCTTTGTGACCGATGCCGCGTAAAAAGCACCTTTGATGCGGCCTTCGATCTTAAAGCTCGTGATGCCTGCGCGGATCAGTTCCGGAATATGGCCGATCATGCAGATATCCTTGGAGTTAAAGATATATGTGCCTCTCTCATCTTCCTGGATCGGAAGCGGGGCTTCGAGGCGTTTTTCCTCAACGACATAATATCCCCAGCGGCAAGGCTGGGCACAGGAACCGGAATTTGCGGATCTTCCCGTAAAGTAGTTGGAAAGAAGGCATCTTCCGGAATAAGATACGCACATGGCTCCGTGGACGAAGCACTCCAGTTCCAGATCCGAAGGGATCGCTTTACGGATCTTGATGATCTCTTCTAAAGTCAGTTCACGTGCGAGAACGACACGCTTGGCACCAAGTTCATACCAGAACATGCAGCCTTCGCTGTTCGTGACACTTGCCTGCGTGCTGATATGGATCTCCATGTCAGGCGCAAGTTTTCTTACTTTTCTGAAAATACCTGCATCGGAGATGATGAGGGCGTCCATTCCGATCTCCGAAAGAAAGAGGATCTCGTCGTCCAGTTTTCCGATGTCGTCTTCATGCGCCATTACATTAACGGTACAGTAGCATTTCACGCCGTGAGAGTGGGCATATTCGACGCCCTCTTTCATCTCATCATGGGTAAAGTTATCACTGAATGTTCTAAGCCCGAAGTTTTTGCCGGACATATAAACAGCATCGGCACCATAAGCTACCGCTGTCTTCAGTTTCTCGAGATTTCCTGCCGGAGAGAGAACTTCCGGTGCGCGGAAAACATCACTCATGTCCTTTTCCCCTTTCTGTGAAGTCACTTCAGGTCTTACGTATCAGCCTTCGTCACTGATCGGCGGATCGTCATCGATCACGGCATTGTCGTTCCAGTTATCCTTATACTTTTCGACATTCGCCTCGTGTTCTTCTTTCGTTACCGCAAATGCGGTCCTTCCGTCGCCCTTGGCGCAGAAGTACATATAGTTGCAGTTCGGTTCCGGATAAAGAGCCGCCTGGATCGCATCGAGACTCGGCATGCAGATCGGTCCCGGCGGAAGTCCTCTGTACATGTATGTGTTGTACGGATTATCCCAGGCAAGATCCTCTGCGGTCGCCGCCCAGACATGGCTCATTCCTTCCTGCTCACGCAGATAGTTGATCGAGGCATCCGAGCCCAGGAACTGCATATCCGGATCTTCAGATTTGAGACGGTTGTGGAATACGGCCGAGATATAGAGCATGTCGGTCCGATCGGTCGTCTCTTTCTGGATCAGGGAAGCTAGCGTAATGACCTCATCCATGGTCATATTGAGTTTTTCCGCACGCTCATAGAACTCGTCGTAAAGCTTATTGTTCATGTTACGCAGGAAAGTGGAGATGATCTCCTCTTCACTGGCGTTCATGTCGAAATCGTAGGTATCCGGGAACAGATATCCGGAAAGGATAAAGTCACGGTCATCGTTTGTCGAGATCGCCGAAACGAACGGATAGTTAACGAAAAGGTCCGGGCTGTTCATGCACTCGTCAAGGTGGGCTTCGTTAAAAGCCAGGCCCTTTTCCTTAAGTCTCTGCTTGATCTCACGGTACGTAAGGCCTTCCGGGAATGTGATACGCACGACCTCCGGCTCCTGGCAGAGAAGATACATCATCTCGTCATAAGTAAGGTCCGGAGTCAGGAAGTGTGTACCTGCGAGGTATCCGCCGTCGAATCCGTTGAACTTACTCATGATGGAAAAAGTCATGGTATTTTTGATAAGGCCCGCTTCTTTAAGCTTATCCGCGATATCGCCTGTGGTATCACCGGAGCGGATAACGATCATGACGGAGCCGGGGGTATCCTGGTTGATGACCAGTTCCTCCGTCTCGATCCTTTTCTCCAGATTCTTAAAACGGGCATTCTGGGAAATGACGTAGTTATATCCGAGGAATACGCCGATCACTCCGCAGACGATCAACGCTGTAACTGCGATCAGAACACGCAATGCAATCGATACTTTTCTCGAAAACATGACGTTTTTATCTCCTTCCGGGAGGTCCTTCCCGCCTATATTACGGCAAAAGCACCTGTCCCTTAGCTGTTCTTCTTAGCAGCGCGGTCCTTCGCACGAAGTTCTGTGGAAAGGATCTTCTTACGAAGACGGATGTTCTTCGGTGTGACTTCGCAAAGCTCATCGTCTCCTACGAACTCGAGGCACTGCTCGAGGCTGTAGTTCAGAGGCGGTGTCAGGCGGAGCGCATCATCCGAACCTGCGGCACGCATATTCGTAACGTGCTTCTTCTTGCAGACGTTGACCGTGATATCCTCGTTTTTCGGGTTGATACCGACGATCATGCCCTCATAGACCGGTGTTCCGGCACCGATGAAGAGCTGTCCTCTTTCCTGTGCATTATAAAGACCGTAAGTCATTGCCTCGCCACTCTCGAACGCTACCAGTACACCGTGGGAGCGTGTCTCGATCTCGCCGGCAAACGGCTCAAATCCGCTGATTACGCTGTTCATTATACCATTGCCCTTAGTGTCGGTCAAAAACTCGGTACGATAGCCGAGGATACCACGAGACGGTACTTTGAACTCAAGACGTGTATAACCTTTTTCCGGCGGGAACATGTTGACCATCTCGGCTTTTCTGGCGCCGAGCTTTTCAATAACGGCACCTACGAATTCCTCCGGTACGTCAATAAGGAGCATCTCGACAGGCTCGCAGAGAACGCCGTCGACTTCCTTTAAGATGACCTGCGGACGGGAAACCTGGAATTCGTATCCTTCACGGCGCATGGTCTCGATAAGGATGGAAAGGTGAAGCTCACCTCTGCCCTTTACGACAAATGCCTCAGTCGTGTCTGTTTCTTCCAGTCTCATGGAAACGTTGGTCTCCATCTCCTTAAAGAGTCTGTCACGGAGATGACGGGATGTAACGAACTTACCGTCCTGACCGGCAAACGGGCTGTCGTTGACGGAGAATGTCATTGCGATGGTCGGCTCGTCGATATCGACAAACGGCAGCGGCTCCGGGCAGTCCTGGGCGCAGATGGTATCACCGATATTGATCTCCGGGATACCTGCAACACAGACGATCTCACCAACGGATGCTTCCTGTATTTCCTGACGGCCGAGACCCTGGAAACGGAGAAGTTTAACGATACGTGCGTTCTTTGTGGTGTTGTCATCGTATGTGCAGACTACGACCGGCTGGTTCTGCTTGATAGAACCTCTCTCGATACGGCCGATCGCGATACGTCCGATATACGGGTCAGAGTCGATATTACTTACGAGAAGCTGAAGCGGTCCTTCAGTATCTCCTTCCGGACACGGAATATTGTCAATGATCGCATCCAGGAGCGGACAGAAGTTCAGGTCCTTGCCGTCGATATATTTCTGAAGATCCGTTGTTGCAAGACCGACCTTACCGGATGTATAGATGATCGGGAAATCGATCTGATCGTCATCCGCGCCAAGTTCGATGAAGAGCTCGAGGACCATATCTACGACCTCAAGAGCGCGCTCGTCCGGACGGTCGATCTTATTGATGCAGACGATCGGCTTAAGTCCCATTTCAAGTGCTTTTCGAAGAACAAAACGTGTCTGCGGCATCGGTCCGTCATAAGCGTCTACGACCAGAAGTACGCCGTCGACCATCTTCAGGACTCGCTCTACCTCACCGCCGAAGTCGGCGTGACCGGGAGTATCTACCACGTTGATACGGTAGTTCTTATAGGAGATCGCGGTATTTTTCGCAAGGATCGTGATACCTCTTTCACGCTCGAGGTCATTACTGTCCATGACCTGCTCGACGATCTGCTCGTTCTCACGATAGATACCCGCCTGCTTGAGCATGGAGTCGACGATCGTGGTCTTACCATGGTCAACGTGGGCGATGATTGCAATGTTTCTCAGGTTCTCAATCTTTGTCATACTTCTTTTCCCCTTCTGGTTTCAGATCTTTCTTCTTATCTTTTTCTCTCATGTATATTCGTATCGGCGTACCGGCGAAATCAAAGTTTTTACGGAACT
This sequence comes from Clostridiales bacterium, assembly GCA_017428545.1. Taxonomy (GTDB): domain Bacteria; phylum Bacillota; class Clostridia; order Saccharofermentanales; family Saccharofermentanaceae; genus Scatonaster. The sequence goes on along the minus strand of JAFRQR010000017.1, from coordinate 17,002 downwards.
GGTTTTCCAGGTAACGTTCGTAGGAAAAATGCATCAGGTTCTGGTCGTTAACGAACAGGATGAACTGCGGCGGATAGACAGCGACCTGTGTGCCGTAGTAGATCTTTAAGTGCTTTCCCTTATCCTGCGGCGTCGGTACCATAGCGACACATTCGGTAAGAAGGTCATTCAGGACACCTGTCTTTAATCGCTTGCCGGCATTCTCATATACACGCTTGATTTGCTCGAAAAGCTTATCTACGCGCTGTCCGGTCTTAGCGGAAATAAAGACGACCGGTGCATAGCTCATGAATGCGAAACGGTCCTTAAGCTGGCGCTCCATGGCCTCGAGAGTACCTGTCTGCTTGTCGACCAGGTCCCATTTATTGACGGCAAAGATACATGCCTTACCTGCGTTATGCGCGTATCCGGCTACTTTCGTATCCTGCTCGGTGACACCCTCGACCGCATCGATCAGGATGACACAGACATTTGCTTTTTCGATTGCGGAAAGAGAACGGATCATGCTGTACTTTTCGACCTGATCCTCGATACGGCCTTTTTTACGAAGACCTGCGGTATCAACGATCGTGAATTTCCCGTGCTTATTCTCGACCACGGAGTCGATCGCGTCTCTTGTCGTACCCGGAATATCGGAAACGATGGATCTTTCCTCACCGGTCATATAGTTGGAAAGAGAGGATTTTCCGGCATTCGGCTTACCGATCAGTGCGACGCGGATCGTCTCGTTTCCTTCCTCATTCTCTTCTTCCTTCGGGAAATGCTCATAGATCGCATCAAGCATCTCGCCGAGACCCAGTCTGTGCGACGAGGAGATCGGATAGACTTCGCCGAGACCGAGGTTATAAAACTCATAAAGCTCGGACGGCGGCTCTCCGACATGGTCGACTTTATTGACGGCAAGAACGACCGGACGGTTTGCCTTTCGAAGCATGATCGCGATCTCTTCATCTGCAGCCGTTAGTCCCGACTGGATATCACACATGAAAAGGATGACATCCGCGGTCTCGATGGCGATCTCCGCCTGCATGCGCATGCCCTTAAGGATAATATCATCGGACTTCGGCTCAATACCGCCCGTGTCGATCATGACGAACTCACGTTCACGCCAGATGGACTCGGCATAGATACGGTCACGTGTAACACCCGGCTCATCGTGCACGATGGAGATACGCTCACCGTAAAGTGCATTAAAAAGCGAGGACTTTCCCACGTTCGGACGGCCGACGATCGCAACTACCGGTTTTCCCATCCCTTTCACTTCCTTTCTTTAATCTTCGATGCCTTCGTAAAGGCCGATAAACGAGTCCAGAGCCTTCAGCACTCCGGAACCTTCGCATTCCGCAACGATAACGGGAATGCCGACTTTTTCCTTAAACTGGTCAAGCGTCATATCATCGAGGAAGATATCCTCGTCCGCTTTCAGCATATTGGCCGTAAGGATCACTACATCCGGACCATTACCCTTTTCCCTTTCGGCAAGGACAGCGTCCGAAATGTCGCCGCCGGTAAGAAGACCGGACACCGTGATCGTCGATCCGAAGAACTTATTGACCACAGCCAAAACGACCAAATCGATATTATATAACAAGGAAATAGGATGCGCAAACTTTTCCGTGTAGGGAGCCGCATCCGTCCCGGAGATCATCATGAAGCGCTTACCTACATAGTCATGCGAAAATGTCTCCGGACAGTGCTTTTTCCGAAGCGCAATACCCTTCGTCATGGCGTGATCGCGCTCTGCGACCATGCCTACACCGTTTTCCAGCTGCGGATATCCTTCGTACTCTTCTGCCGACGGGATCGGTCTTTCCGCGCGGATATAGAATTCGTCCGCCGCAAAGAAGATCCTCTCACCGCGTGTCTTAAGGAAATACGCCTGCCAGTTGTTGACCTGATCGATCAGTTCGCCCGCGGTCTGCTTATTAAACGGGGTCAGTTTTACAAGTCCGTTCTCGTCACGGAACTTCGTGATGCCGACAGGAACGACGGCAATGGATAGCACTCCTTCGCCAAGCTCTGCAAGATCGCTGATCGTCTGATCGAGCACGGGGCCGTTGTTATAGCCCGGGCAGCAGACGATCTGGCAGTTGATGGTAATGCCGTTTTCGATCATCTTACGAAGGCGCGGCATCAGCTTATAGGCGAATTTATTGTTGATCATCTTCTCACGGACGACCGGATCGGTCGCGTGGACAGATACATTGATCGGCGACAGATGGTATCCGATGATCCTTTCAAACTCTTTATCAGACAGATTCGTCAGTGTGACGTAGTTTCCGGTAAGAAAGGACATACGCATGTCATCGTCCTTGAAATAGAGCGTCTCACGCATACCCTTCGGATTCTGGTCGATAAAGCAGAAGATACAGTGGTTTGCGCAGGACGTACAGTTACACATGATCGGGTCTTCGAAAACAAGGCCGAGTTCCTCGTCCTCATCTTTTTCCAGCTCGACTTCGGCAATCTGCCCGTCCGGAAGACGGAAAGCCAGAAGCATCTCCGACGCGCGCTCACGAAGACGGTAGTCAAAAACATCCCTGACCTCAACGCCGTCGATGGATACAAGGATATAACCCGGCTCGACACCGACTTCCTCGGCGATACTACCCGGAACGACTTCCTTTATGATGCGGTACTGTTCTCTTCTATTGGCCACTTGTCTTTTTCTTCGTCTTCACGATAAATGCCGGGAAAGTCCTGCGGCTGCGCGAGTGTAACAATGTGAAATGCAATAAAAAAGCAGTGATTCAATTTTATTCGAAACACTGCCGATTATTTGTAGTAGTACTTTTCGATTAGCTGTTAAGCAATCTCATCAGCTTTGTTGATGATCTCCTTGCCATCAAGATAACCGCAGGTCTTACAAACCTTATGGCGCAACATCTTAGTGTGGCAATTGGGGCACTCTACCAAACCTGGCAAAACGAGCTTCCAGGCACTTCTATGACGAGAAGTTCTAGCTTTCGACCATTTACGCTTCGGATGAGCCATCGCATCCACCTCCAATACAAATCTTAGATCTCTCTAATTCATTCGCAGCCACACTAAATCCCTGAGGCGCGAATGATATTATGCACTAATGAAAACCCTTTGTCAAGCAACTTTCAAAGAGTTACCGAAAGATTTTATACATAATTTTCTCATTTGGCAAGATGTACTTTAAAAAACATCGTATTTCTCATTGGATCTTGATTCGGAAAACGAAGATCATATTCGAGCATCGCGTTCTTTACCAGGTACTTCTGCCCGTCGATTTCGGTCTCCGTATCCCCTGCCTTTGGGAAAAACAGGATACCGAAAGTCTCGATCGAGATATCAAAGTCACCATGGCTTGTCTGCATGACACCTTCCGTCACTTCGCCCTCACAGAACGAAAGTTCCATCTCGGCCGAACCTTTTCTGGTAAGACGAAGGAGTTTTTCCGCCACGCGATAACTCAGAAGGAACTTGGTGTCTCCTTCTCCCTTATTCTCTTCCTTCTGCATCCAGGACACACGGATACGCTCCTCCGACTGTTCAAAAGTCCCCTCATAGAGCTTCTCCTCTTCCTCAAAAGCCGTCTTGATACTGACCAGGCAGGCAGTCTTCTCCATCACTTATACACCTCACGATTTATGCACCCAATTCTATCATGAAACTCAAATTAGAAATAGCCACCCCGAAAAAGAAATCTCTCAGGCGCGAAAACCTCTGCAAGATTTTTATATACATCTCGAACAATCAATAGAAAACCGAAAAAGAAACCTCTCAGGCGGCGAGTTTTGTGCAAACAAACTGTTTGAGCCGCAAGAGAGGCATTCTTTTTCGGATGACTCTTCTCTTGAGATTTAAATAAAAATGGTAAATAATATGCTTGGTCACAAATGTAAAGGGGAGAAAAATGAAGCATTTTACCGTTTCTGCAAAGAGCAACGGCAAGAAAGTCATCCGCGCAGCGATCCTGGAATTTCCGAACCTGACGCCTGCTTCCTTGCAAAAAGCACTGAAACATAAAGATATCCGTATTAACGGCAAACGCATCTCTTCCGACACGATCGTAAGCGAAGGCGACAACGTCGAGATCTGGCTTCCGGACGCTATGTTCGAACAGAAGTCAGAGCCGGTAAAACCTGCCTTTGAAGATTATAAGGTCGTGTTTGAATCAGATGACCTTCTCCTTGTAAATAAGCGTCAGGGGCTTGCCGTACACGGCGGGAAAGGCATGAGCGGCGACTGTCTGATCGATATCCTGAGAAAAGACTATCACGACCCGCAGATGGATCTTTGCCATCGTATCGATATGAATACGGGGGGCCTTATCCTCCTTGCCAAGAATAAAAAGAGCCTCGAAGACGCGATCGCACTTTTCAAAAGCGATTTGATCACGAAGCGTTACCGCTGTCTCGTAAGAGGTGTTCCGAAGGTCGGGGAAACCGTCATCTGTAAAGACGAGGCCATTATGAAAGAGGTCTCCGCATATTTGGAAAAACCGGCAGCCGGAAATGTTTTCATCCACGATATCCCAAAAGACGGTGATCTTCCGATCACTTCCCGTTACCGCGTTCTGGAGGTCTTTCCCGGGATCGGTCCCGACGGCGAAGACGTTTCCGATATCGAAGTCGAGCTCGTCACGGGCCGCACGCACCAGATCCGTGCCCAGTTTGCCCACCTCGGTCATCCGATCATCGGTGACGGCAACTACGGAAGAAACCAGTACAATCTTCACTTTACGAATCTTAAGGGCGGAAAGGTCCGCTATCAGCAGCTCTTTGCGTCCACGCTTCTTTTCGGCACGATCCCGAAAGGAAATATGCATACCCGCTTAAGCGGAAGAAAATTTTCTATCGAACCACTTTACGATGTCAAACTGTAATTGACGAAAAGAACTGAGGAAGCACAATGAATCTTGCCGAATTAAAACCGGGCCAACATGCCACTATCCTGAAAGTCGGAGGTGAAGGCGCGCTGCGTCAGCACTTCCTGGACATGGGTGTCATCCCGGGAGCCGGATTAAAAGTCGAAAAGCTTGCGCCGATGGGAGATCCGATGGAACTTCGGATCCACGGATACGAACTGACGCTTCGTCTCGACGACGCGCGCCTGATCGAGATCGAACGTATCGATCAGGATGAAAAACACGAAGATCCTTCAGAAACTTCCGAAGAGAAGAAAAAGAAAAAAGAGCGCCGTATCATCATTGACCACCCGGGTCTCGGTGAAGGCGGCCGCTATCACGTAAAAGCAGATGAAGATCCCCTTCCGGAAGGCACGAAGCTCACCTTCGCGCTCGCAGGAAACCAGAATTCCGGTAAGACTACACTCTTTAACCAGCTCACGGGATCCAACCAGCACGTCGGAAACTTCCCGGGCGTTACCGTCGATCGGAAAAGCGGCGCCATCAAGGAACATCCGGAAACTGAGATCACGGATCTTCCCGGCATCTACAGCATGTCCCCTTATACTGCCGAGGAGATCGTCTCCCGCCAGTTTATTCTGGACGAAAAGCCCTGCGGCATCATCAATATCGTAGATGCCACCAATATCGAAAGAAATCTCTATCTGACCATGCAGCTGATGGAGCTCAATGTCCCGATGGTACTCGCCCTGAACATGATGGACGAAGTCCGGGGCAACGGCGGCTCCATCCTCGTTAACCAGATGGAGCATGAACTCGGGGTTCCTGTCGTACCGATCTCGGCGGCCAAGAATGAAGGTATCCATGAGCTGGTCGACCATGCCCTTCATGTCGCTAAATACCAGGAACGCCCCGGAAGACTGGATTTCTGTGACGAAAACGACAAGGGCGGTGCGATCCACAGATGCCTTCACAGCATCATGATCCTTATTGAAGATCATGCAAAGGAAGCCGGTATCCCTGAGCGCTTTGCCGCAACCAAACTCGTAGAAGGCGATTCCCGTATTCTCGAAAGACTGAACCTGGACCAGAACGAAAAAGAAACACTCGAGCATATCATTTTGCAGATGGAGGAAGAATCCGGCATGGACAGATCCGCCGCGATCGCCGACATGCGTTTCACCTTTATACAGAAACTGGTCGACAGAACCGTCATCAAGCCGAAAGAAAGCAAAGAACACCAGCGTTCCCGCGCGATCGACAAGATCCTCACGGGAAAGTATACCGCGATCCCCGCTTTTGTCCTGATTATCGCCGCCGTTTTCTTTTTGACCTTTAACGTCATCGGCGCCTTCTTCCAGGGCATTCTGGAAAGCGGGATCGAAGCCCTCACGGAGGTCGTGGATTCCGCACTGGTTTCCTGGAATGTAAATGAGGTCGTGCATTCTCTGATCATCGACGGTATATTCACCGGTATCGGAAGCGTCTTATCTTTCCTTCCGGTCATCGTCACGCTCTTTTTCTTCCTGTCTCTTCTCGAAGACACCGGCTATATGGCCCGTATCGCCTTCGTCATGGATAAGTTTTTAAGAAAACTCGGGCTTTCCGGCCGCTCGATCGTCCCGATGCTGATCGGCTTCGGCTGTACGGTTCCGGGCGTTATGGCCAGCAGGACCCTTCCTTCCGAAAGAGACCGTAAGCTGACGATCCTTCTTACGCCTTTCATGAGCTGCTCGGCCAAGCTTCCGATCTACGGCTTTTTTGCGAGCACGTTCTTCCCGAAATACAGCGGCCTGATCATGATCGCACTTTATTTCATCGGTATCTTCATGGCGATCCTTGTCGCGCTTATTTCCAAGCGGACGCTCTTTAGAGGCAAGGCCGTCCCGTTTGTCATGGAACTTCCTAACTACCGTATGCCGGGCGCAAAGAACGTCGGTCAGCTTTTATGGGAAAAGGCCAAAGACTTCCTGCAGCGCGCATTTACGATCATCTTCATTGCCTCGATCGTTATTTGGTTCCTGCAGTCCTTCGACACGAGCCTGACTTTGGTAGAAGACTCCAGCAAGAGCATATTGGCAGTAATCGCAGGCTATATCGCGCCGGTATTCGGTCCTTTGGGATTCGGCGACTGGAGATTCTCCACCGCCCTCATTTCCGGTTTCATGGCCAAAGAAAGCGTCGTTTCGACCCTCAATGTACTTGTCGGTTCCGGCGATGCGATACTCCCGCTTCTGACACCGGTATCTGCCATGGCACTTCTGGTATTCAGCCTGCTCTATACACCATGTGTCGCAGCGGTCGCTTCGGTCAAACGTGAGCTCGGCGCCAAATGGGCTGCATCGATCGTTATCTTCCAGTGCGTGATCGCATGGATCGCGGCTTTCATTGTCACCCTGATCGGTAATCTGTTCATCTGAGAAAGAAGAAAAAACCCCTAAAAAGAAACCGATCCCGCAACTTTGCAGCTGCGGGATTCAGCAACGAAATCTTTTCTTGCATCAAAATGTGTGTCGTGCAAAATGCAAGAAGTTGTCAACAAGCGAGGGGGCTAGAGTCGTGTGCGTCAGAAAGATGGCAAACTTTCTCTAACGGAGGCATTGGGGTTGTCTGTTTCACACCGCCCCCTACGATTATTATTCTACTCTATTTTTGAAATTGCGATACCAAATTTTTGCACTTTGTGTCATAATAATGTTGTAAGATTATTTGACATTTGGGGTTTTGTCATATAACAGGCCGAAAAGCACCTGCCCTATGGGATGTGCTCCAGGGATGTTATTAACGGGGGTGACAATCATGGATCAAGACATAAATAAAGAACTCCAGAGGCTTCTTTTCATGCAAAGAGAGCATCTTATGGTGCGCTCTTCTTACGAGCACGAGGTGGACTTTTATGACCTTGTGGCGACCGGACAGCTGGAGGAAGTCATGCGTCAGGTCAGAGAATATCACATCTCTGAGTTGCGCGGCGTCGGCACGCTCTCCCCTGACCGTTTGAGAAATGTCCGCTATCACCTGATCATTTCCATCGCCATGATCGCCAGATACTGCATCAACTACGGCATGGACGTCGAAACTTCCTATTCGCTTTCGGACATCTATATCCAAAAGTGCGATGCTGCGACATCCACGGCGCAGCTCGACAAGATCCAGCAGCAGTGCATCGAGGACTACTGCACCAGGATGAGAGCGCTCCGTCTGGACAACATTTTCAGTAAGCATGTCGTCCGCGCGATCGAATATATCTACAGTCATCTTCAGGAACGCATCCTCGTCCCGGACCTCGCGGAATACCTGGGCCTGAATGACGCGTACTTCTCTAAGCTTTTCAAGAAAGAAACGGGCGTATCCGTAAGTGATTTCATCCGCATTAAGAAGATCGAAGCCGCCAAGCACATGCTCAAGCATTCGGACCACTCTTGCCTGAACATCTCGCAGTTCCTGTCGTTCTCGACGCAGAGCCACTTTATCCAGGCCTTTAAGAAGCAGACGGGGCTTACTCCGGAAGAATACAGAAAGCAGAACTTCCACAGAGCTTTCCCGAAGGACATTAAGTCCAAACAGGGTGCAACTTTGCCTGTAGAGCATACGGAAGAAGAGCTTTCGAGGCTTCTTGAAGAATCGAAGTACACGAATATCTCCCCAAGCTGAGGGATATTCTTCCTGTTACGGATGTTCTTCGTGTTTACTTTTCCGGCTTTCTCGTAAGATAAAGCACATAGGTATCTTTGAAAACGATCCTGTTTCCCGCATCGAGCACCGCCTGCCGCAGTCCGTCGAAGAACCTTGTCTTATAAGGTTCGGGAATCACGATATGGGTACAGTGCGTGCCTGTGTAGCTGACAAAATCGTCTGCAGTATATTCTCGTTTTCCGGCAAACTCGAGTTTTTCAACCTCGGAATACCCGTAATCCGGCGCCTTCGTATACCCGAAGTTTCCCTGTTTATACTCGATCTCCGGCTTAAAGTATTGCGCGTAGATCTCCTGGATCTTGTCATACAGTTCTTCGTTATCAGAACGGTAGTCATCTCTTGTATACAACATGGCGAGGACTCCGCCCGGCTTAAGAAGCTCAAACGTCTTTCCGAAAGCCACATCTTCCGGGATCCACTGGATCGTCGCCGCAGAATAGATCATATCAAACTTCTGCTCCCCGAAATCATGCGTGATGAAGTCATCATTGACGATCGAGAAATTCGGAAGGCCGGAATACTTTTCTTTCATCTTTGCATATAAATGTTCGCCGAGCTCGATCGCATGGTAGTCGCAGCCCGTATCGATGACCGGTCCGCTTGCCTGGCCGGTACCCGGTCCCAGTTCCAGAACAGTTTTACCGGGACCGATCTTTCCGTAACTGATCATCGCATCGAAAAGCTCTTGGCTGTATCTCGGTCTGTACTTGTCGAATTGCTCGGGGATCGTATCAAAAATCTTTCGGAATTCCATCACATATCACTCTCCGTTTTCAGTTTGCCGGAATCATTATACCATTCGATATGAAAAAGCCACGCTGTTTTCCTCAGCGTGGCTTATCCTGTTAGTATAATCGGTTTAAAGGATCACTTTTTCTCCTCGATCTCCTTAAGGGCAGCGGCGACAGCTTCTTCTGCCGTCATCTCGATAACTTCAGATCCACTGCGGAGCTTGTACTCGACCTTACCCTCAGCTGCCTTACGGCCTACAGTGATACGTACCGGAATACCGATTAAGTCGGCATCCTTGAACTTCACGCCTGCGCGCTCTTCTCTGTCGTCGATCAGAACTTCGGCACCGGCCTTTTCAAGCGCATCGTGGATCTCTTCTGCCATCTTCACGACAGTCTCATCCTGAGAAGTCGTCGGAACGACGATGACCTGGTAAGGAGCGACGGACATCGGCCAGATGATACCGTTCTCATCGTAGTGCTGCTCGATGATGGCGGCTAAGGTCCTGGAAACACCGATACCATAGCAGCCCATGATCATGGAGTTCTCTTTACCGTCCTTATCGAGGTAGATGCAGTGGAGGGCATCGGAATACTTCGTGCCGAGCTTAAAGATATGACCGACTTCGATACCTCTGCACATAGCAAGCGGCTTACCGCACTTCGGGCACGGATCGCCTTCTACGGCACAGCGGACATCTACGACACGGTCCGGAGTAAAGTCACGGCCGAAGTTTACATTCTTGAAGTGATAGTCTGTCTCATTGGCACCGACGATAAAGTTCTGCATAGCGGCAACTTCGTAATCGGCGATGACTTCTACCTTTTCCTTAAGACCTACAGGGCCTGCAAATCCGACTGCAGCGCCGGTCACTCTCTCAACTTCTTCAAAAGAGGCGAGATTCATCTCGGTGGCATCAAAGAGGTTGCCGAGCTTTGTCTCGTTGATCTCTCTGTCACCACGGACCATTACGGCAACGATCTTCCCGTCGATGTTGTAAAGGATCGTCTTGGCAAAAGCCGTCGGCTCGGAGTGCATGAACTCCATGAGTTCTTCGATGGTCTTTACGTGAGGCGTCTCGATCTTCTCGATCGGAAGCATCTCAAATCCCTCGGCCTTCGGAAGCTCCGGGCACGGTGCTTTTTCTTCGTTAGCGGCATAATCACAATCCGGGCAGTACGCGATCGCATCTTCACCGACAGCGGACTTGACCATGAACTCCTGGGAACCGGAACCGCCCATCGCGCCGGAATCGGCATCTACGAGGATGTAGTCGAGATTGCAGCGGTCGAAGATCTTGCAGTAAGCCTCTTTCATGTTGAGGTAAGACTTATCAAGGCCTGCCTCATCGACGTCAAAGCTGTATGCATCCTTCATGACGAACTCACGGGAACGTACGACGCCGAATCTCGGACGCTTCTCGTCACGGTACTTATGCTGGATCTGATAAAGGGTGACCGGAAGATTACGATAAGAACGGATCGTATCTCTTACGGCTTCGGTAAAAGGCTCCTCGTGTGTCGGGCCAAGGCAGAACTGGCGTCCGCCACGGTCTTTCAGACGGAACATCTCCGGGCCGAATTTTTCCCAGCGGCCGGAAGCCATGTAGGTCTCAGCCGGAAGAACTGCCGGCATGATCAGCTCCTGGGCACCGGCGCGGTCCATTTCCTCACGGACGATCGCCTCGACCTTACGGTATGCACGATAGCCCATCGGCATATATGAATAGATACCTGCGGCAGCCTTACGCATCAGGCCGGCGCGGAGCATGAGCTGATGGCTCACGATCTCGGCATCAGAAGGTACTTCTCTTTGTGTGGACATGAAAAGCTTAGAAACTCGCATGATTAATCCCTCGCATCCTATATATATAGCAAAGAAAAGTATAATGATTTGGACTGTCGATGTCAATTTCGTAGAATTTCGCGCGGTTCATGCAAGTTCGCGCCATATTTGTAGTAAAATAGGTTCGATAATGAAAACCAGATGGTTAAAAGAGAGGGTCATATGAAATACGACATCATCATCATCGGTGCAGGTGTCATAGGCACATCGATCGCCTACAACCTCATTCCGTACGATGTTTCCGTACTTTTACTCGATAAGAATAATGACGTAGCCATGGGTTCCACAAGAGCCAACAGTGCCATCGTCCATGCAGGATTCGATCCGAAGCCGGGAACGCTCATGGCAAAGCTCAATGTAGAAGGCTGCGCCCTTTACGAAGAACTCTGCAAGAACTTAAGTGTCCCGTATAAGCGCTGCGGTTCCGTCGTTTTGGCTTTTTCCGACGAGGAAAAAGAACTGCTCGGCGAACTTTTGGACCGTGGTAACAAAAACGGCGTTCCGGACCTAAAGATCCTGAATCAGGAAGAGCTCCGAAAACTCGAGCCGTGCGTCTCTGAAGAGGCCCTTGCGGCATTATATGCTCCGTCTGCAGGTATCGTAAGCCCTTGGGAACTGTGTCTGGCGCAGGCGGAAGTATTTGTCAGAAACGGCGGTACTTTTATCGGAGAATCCGAAGTAACCGGAATTTCCAAAAACGAACAAGGGTCTTCTTCCAAGTTCACCGTAACTACAAATAACGGTGCTTTTGACGCGGGCACGGTCATTATGGCCTGCGGACTTCGTTCCGATAAGGTCCACGGATTCGTTGCCGAACCGGATTTCAAGATCGTTCCTACCCGCGGCGAGTACTTCCTTCTCGACAAATGTGAAGCATCAAAAGCGAATACCGTCATTTTCCAGTGCCCGAATAAAGACGGCAAAGGCATCCTCGTCTCCCCGACCGTTCACGGCAACCTGATCTGCGGTCCGACGGCAGAAGTCCTCACGGGCGATCCGGAAGACACGGCAACGACCGCCAAGATGCTGGCCGTAGTTAAAGAAAAAGCCATGAAGTCCGTCAAGAACATTTCCTGGCGCGACAATATCAGAAACTTTTCGGGCGTTCGCGCCAACACCAATATCGATGATTTCATTATCCGCGAGATCCCGGATAACAAGGGTATTTTCGAGGCCGCCGGCATCAAGTCCCCGGGACTTGCCAGCAGTCCTGCGATCGGCCGCTATATGGTCGGTCTTCTGAAAGAAGGCGGCGTTTCCCTTCCCGAAAAGAGCGGCGGATATGACATGACCCGAAAGACCGTCCACTTCAGATATATGAGCAATGAGGAGCGTGCCCAGCTCGTTTCCAAAGATCCGGCTTACGGCCGTATCGTCTGCCGCTGCGAGGGCGTGACCGAGGGTGAGATCCGTGATGCGATCAACAGCCCGATCCCGCCGAAGTCCCTCGACGCCGTCAAGCGCCGTGCCGGAACCGGCATGGGACGCTGCCAGGGCGGTTTCTGCGGTCCCCGTATCGTACAGATGCTCCTTGCCAAGCAGGGAGAAGATTCTTCTCCTCTTTCCATCCTTCAGGACGGAACCGGCTCGAATCTTTTTACTTCCCGTGATGAGGAGGTGAACGTATGAAGAACTACGACATCGTTGTGATCGGCGGAGGCCCGGCAGGTCTTGCCGCCGCGGCAAGTACTTTTGAAAACGGATGTTCTTCCGTACTTCTGATCGAAAGAGATACCAAACTCGGCGGTATTCTCAATCAGTGCATCCATAACGGATTCGGTCTCGGCCATTACGGCGAGGAACTGACGGGACCGGAATATGCACACCGCGCCATGGAAGAGCTTAAGGAAAAAGCTCCGGGCGTGGATGTTCTTCTCGATACTTTTGTCATGGAGATCACTCCCGAAAAGAAGATCTATGCCATGAATAAGAAGGACGGATACTTCGAGATCTCCGCCAAAGCCATCATCCTGGCCATGGGCTGCCGTGAAAAAGCAAGAGGCGCTCTGGCGATCCCCGGAACACGTCCTGCAGGTGTCATGACCGCAGGTCTTGCCCAGCACTATGTCAACATGGACGGCTTTATGGTCGGAAGAAAGGTCGTTATCCTCGGTTCCGGTGATATCGGACTCATCATGGCCCGCCGCATGGTATTAGAGGGCGCCAAGGTCCTCGCGTGTATCGAGATCGCTCCTCAGCCGGGCGGACTTGCAAGAAACATCACGCAGTGCCTCGAAGATTACGGCATCCCGCTTTATCTTTCCCAGACGATCACGTCGATCCACGGAAAAGAGCGCCTTACCGGCATCACTGTTTCGAAGGTGGACAGCAAATACCAGGTCATCCCGGGAACGGAATGGGACATCGAATGCGATACCCTTCTTCTTTCCTGCGGTCTGATCCCGGAAAACGAACTGTCCAGAAAAGCAGGCGTCCCGATCGACCCGAAGACCGGCGGACCTTTTGCTTCAGAATCTCTGGAGACAGGTATTCCCGGTATCTTCGCCTGCGGAAATGTCTTACATGTACATGATCTTGCCGATAATGTCACCAAAGAGGCCATTAAGGCAGGAAAAGCTGCTGCGCTCTATGTTTCGGGCGAAGCTGAAACAACGGCAAAAGATGCGATCGACAATCCGAAGGTCTTCCCCGGCAAAGTCATTAAGCCGCTGAACGAAAATGAGGATGAAAATAACGAAGACGGAAATGTCCGCCACATGACCTGTATTATCTGCCCGCGCGGATGCCGATTAAGCGTCAAGCTTTCCGAGCCGCCGGTCGTTACCGGAAACAGCTGTCCGCGTGGTGAAGAATATGCGATCGCCGAAGTCACGCATCCGATGCGTACCCTGACGACTACGATCCGCGTCAGAAACGAAGACGGAACCCTCGGAAGAGTCAGCGTAAAGTCCAAGGGCGAGATCCCGAAAGAAGAGATCTTCCAGCTCGCATCCAAGGTCCACAAAACGATCATCGATGCTCCTGTTTCCGTCGGAGATGAAGTCCTCCCCGGCGTCGTCGCTACAAGCAGTACCTGAAATTTCTGAAAAAGGCTATCGGACCGAAAGCCCGATCCTCCAGAAAGAATTAAGAGCATAAAAGAATAACCACTCTGCCACTCAAACAGTTTTGCTTCGCAAAAATCTCGTGGCCTAGTGGTTTTCTTTTATGCTTAATTTTTGTTTAAAATCAGGCTTTCGGTCTTGCTACCTTCGCATATACTTCAGGTGCTGTCTCTTCGAAGAGGTGGACCATTTCTTCATCGGAGATGACCGTGATACGGCCTTCATCGTACTGCTTGTCGATCCACTCCTTCATCTTCGCGATAAAAGGATCCTTCTTGCTGACGGCGCTTTCACCGGCCAGACGGTAGTAGTTATTGATCCAGCATGCAATACCGGCAAGACCGGAAACGTTACTTACGGCAACGAGCGGCGGACGGTCCAGAAGTGCTTCCGTATCGAAGATATTGTAGATCTCAGGATCCTTCAGAAGACCATCTGCGTGGATACCTGCCTTTGTCACGTTAAAGTTCTTTCCGACAAACGGTGTCATCGGCGGCAGCTCATAGTTGGTCTCACGGGAGATGTAATCCGCGATCTCTGTGATCACGCGGGAATCCATGCCATCGAGAGTACCGCGGAGCTGTGCATACTCAAATACCATGGCTTCGAGCGGTACGTTACCTGTTCTCTCACCGATACCCAGAAGTGAGCAGTTAACTGCCTGTGCACCATAAAGCCATGCGGTAGTTGCATTTACAACACCCTTATAGAAGTCATTGTGACCATGCCACTCGAGCATTTCGCAAGGAACACCTGCATAGTGCTGAAGACCATAGATGATACCGGATACGGATCTCGGGAGAGCAACACCCGGGAACGGAACACCATAACCCATGGTATCGCAGGCACGGATCTTTACCGGGATACCGCTTTCTTCGGAAAGTCTCATAAGAGCCGTTGCGAACGGAACTACGAAACCATAGAAATCGGCACGTGTGATATCTTCGAAGTGACATCTCGGACGAAGGCCTGCATCGATGGCATCCTTAACGATACCGAGATATTTATCCATCGCCTGCTTACGTGTAAGACCCATCTTGTTGAAGATGTGATAGTCAGAGCAGGATACGAGGATACCTGTTTCCTTGATGCCGATGTTGCGTACAAGTGCAAAGTCGGACTTTGTCGCACGGATCCATGTGGTGATCTCCGGGAACTTATAGCCGAGCGCCATGCACTGCTCAAGTGCTTTTCTGTCCTTGTCGGAATAAACGAAGAACTCTGTCTGGCGGATGATGCCCTTCGGGCCGCCGAGGCGGTGGAGCATCTTATAGATCTCAACCATCTGCTCAGTGGTATAAGGAGCTCGAGACTGCTGTCCGTCACGGAATGTCGTATCTGTGATATAGATGTTTTCCGGCATATTCATCGGAACTTTTCTATAGTTATAGGCGATCTTCGGAACTTCAGCATAGGGGAACAGTTCGCGGAAGAGTTCCGGCTTCTCGACATCCTGCAAAGTGTACTGATACGGATCCTGCTCAAGAAGATTGCTCTTGTCGCTCAACGCAATATTTTTCATGTGATATTCCTCCTGCTTGCAAAATTATATAGTTGTGCCCCATTGCACACGTATATAGTAAATAGGTTTCGAGGGCGCTTGTCAACGCAAAAAACGAATTTTCTACTTTTTCATTTCAAGGTCTTGTTTTTGCAAGATTATTTTGGCCAAGTTGCATGAAGAAGTGAAAATCAGAAGAACAGACGGCCGCTTCCGCTACCCTTAAGAAGAGCCTGGATACGTTTGGGCATGATCGGGTGCGAACTTAAAAGATTCAGGATAAACACGAAGAAACCACGTGTCTCATGGCAGTGTTTGACATAATCCTCTACATCGACCTTCTTATACAGGTGCTTGCCGACGACTAATGCGAGCATCGGCTCGACTCCGCTGACACCGACCAGATGCTGGGCGACACGGTCACAGCTGTATTCTCGGGCACGGGACAGCGCAGAGGACAAGATCGGAATATAGTTGGCAAAAAGAATGCTCATCTGATAGGAGAAAGTCGCATGGCGAAGGCGGATATGACTCATCTCATGCGCGATGATGAACTTCATGCTCTCCAGATCGTGATGCTCCAGATAAGCGACCTCGAAAAGGTCGGTCAGAAGCACGATGTACTGTCTTCTTAAGATATATGTCGAAAATGCATTTAAAACACCGTTTTCCTGTGTCAGGTAGATCTTCGGGACCCTCTTGAGGCCGAGTCTCTTTGAATAGTCTTCGACCACCTGATAGATCTCCGGGAAGTTCTTTTCGGTAATACGGATCGAATTCGCCCGGTACTGTGCGTAGTAAAGATAGACGGCCGCCATGAGAATAAGCGGCAGCATGATCAGGATCACAAGGATCTCAATATGAGCTTCCGCTTCCGCGCTGATGCCCAGAATCCTCTCTGTGACCCATGCGCCGGAATCTCCGGTTAATGGTCCGAAATCGTAAAACGCAAGAATGATACATACGACCGCAGCTATGATCAGTGCGGCGTTGATAAAGACCATGATCAGGTATAGCGGCTTTTCGGCTTTGTGCCGGAAAGATGCGATCTCTTTATCCGTAAACGGAGGAAGCCCGCCTCCGGATACATCAGCCGGGATCGGAGAAAAAGCATTGCCGGGGGCCGGCTGTGCGTTGAAGCGGTTATCCATATCGTCTTACCTCAATTGTCCTTCGGAATTCATTCTATTACTCCGGCCATTAAATATCAAGACAGTCTCCCTTCGCACTGTGCAATATAATTCAGGTTCTTATGCTTAAAAATATTGATCACCTTGTCGGTGTTTTTCTGTAGTGTTCTCATAAATGAATGCGTTTTCTTAAGTA
>JAFRQR010000016.1 GCA_017428545.1 Clostridiales bacterium | reverse complement strand
GGCGGTCAATCCGGATACGCAGGACTACGATCTTCCGAAAATGCCGAAGGACAAGTTTGATAAACTGCTCAGCGATCTCAACGGCGAGCGCAGATTCACCACATATAAGGCACGTCTTTCGGATGAGGAAATCGAAAGATATACCAGATATTCCTCTTTTGGTAAGCTCGCGGATACAGGAAAACAGGCGATCAATAACTACATCAATTACGGAGCCACTACCTGGTACGATTGGTGCATCAACAACTGGGGCACAAAATGGAATTCCTACGATCCCTGGAAAGGCGAAGAAAAAGGTCTCATCTTCAGTACGGCCTGGTCTGCGCCGCATCCTGTAATCGAGGCGATGGCCAAAAAGTATCCTGACGTCTTTATCACCCATGAATGGGCGGATGAGGACATCGGACAGAATTGTGGCATGAGAGAGTATGAAAACGGCGAGTGTGTTTACGATTATGCACCGTCGTCGAGAAAAGACTCTATCGAATACGCCACAAAAGTCTGGGGAGATACTCCGGAGGACTACGGTCTCGTTATTAACGCAGACGGTTCCAATTATATCCAGATCAACTATGACAAATATGATTTGATCGAACTGTTCGGGAAGCCCGCGTTGTTCACGAATGAAAGACTGACCAAAGCGGATATACCTCTCGATCTGTATCTTTGCCACGTCAGAGGCGACGATGAAACAACCGGCGGTTTTGCCGAACTCGCTCCTCGAGTTCTGGTCAATCACTTCGGGAGCATCATAACGAAGGAGCCGGTAAACTTCGGAAAAGAAGGATATATTCCCTTTACCGAAGACACGGAACCGAACTTCACCGGCCAGTTGATCACACTTCAAGATTTCATCGACGGACGTTTTTCGATGGAGCCGGTACCGCGTCAGAGCGAAGGTATGACGCTCTCGTAATCAAATAAAGTAAAAATAAAGCAGAAGGTCGTTTTGCGTATTTCAGAAGAATACACGAAACGGCCTTTTTCTGTTTGTACGCAAAGCGCCTTGCACAGAAAGCGAGGTGCATAATGAACAGTTTTATGTCCTGGATAGGCGGAAAGAAAGCCTTGAGGGATGAAATTGTAGTGAGGTTTCCCGCGCACTACTCGAGATACATCGAGGTGTTCGGCGGGGGCGGCTGGGTGCTCTTCCACAAAGCCCCCGGAAAAGACTTTGAGGTCTACAATGATTTCAATCCCAATCTGACAAATCTTTACCGCTGTGTCCGAGATCATCCGGATGAACTCTGCGACGAGCTCCGGTACACACTTAACTCCCGCACGGATTTCGATCACATACGGGAGACGCTGCACACGAAAACGGATATTCCGAATATAAAGCGCGCGGCGTATTTCTATCAGCTGATACGCGAGAGCTACGCGTCGGGGCTCGACTCCTTTGCCAGTCAGCCGCACTCGATGTGGAACAACTTTCCACTGATACACGAAGCATGCAGACGGCTACAAAAAGTGGTCATCGAAAACAAGGATTTCGAGAAGCTCATCAAACAGTATGACCGCCCGGAATCCTTTTTCTACTGTGATCCTCCATATTACGAAACTGAAGACTACTACGAAGACGTCGGTTTTACGGAAAAGGATCACGAACGGCTGGCAAACTGCCTGTGCTCCATTCAGGGGAAATTCCTCCTGTCATATAACGACTGTCCGCGTATACGCGAACTGTATTCAAGACCGGGCATCATTATAGAAAGCACAAGCAGACTCAACAACATCGCCCAGAGATACGAGGCCGGCAAACAGTACGCCGAGCTTCTTATCTCAAACTACGACACCGCCGAATGGCTCGAAAGCTGCCGGCAGATGTCGCTTTTCGATCTTTTCGAAGAAAGCACAGAAATACTGAAAGGAAGAAAATTTGTATGGAAACAGGAAAAATCAGAGTAACGGTCGATGAGGCCGATATCAAAACCATTCTCGACTTTCTGAATGGCAGATGCGATGACAGGACAGAAAGCGGATGCGTCGGAATCATTCTTTTCGGAGAAATCGATGAGGATTTCGAAAATGACTGCGAAGATGAGTTTGAAGACGCTTACGAAGATGGGTTCAATGAAGGATACGACGCAGGATATGCGGACGGCTATATGAAAGCAAAAAAGGAGGCATTTCACAATGGAAAAAACGCTTAAGATTCTCGGAAAGCGTGGCAGGATCACAATTCCCTTTGAGGTCAGACAACGGCTCGGTTTCAGACAGAACGACATACTCTCGTTTACAGATAACGGTATTGACACCGTAACGGTTAAACGCGAGGCGCTCTGTACTCACTGCACGGACGATTTGTTTGAAGATCAGATCTCAAAGCCCGACGATGAAGAAACGCTGCTCGATTTTCTCGACAGTCTTTCTCTTTCGGAACAGAGAGCGGCGCTCATCCATCTGTCCGTAAAATGGGCTGAACAGGAAGGAGTGAAAGCAAATGGACGTTGAGCTCCATCCGCCTGTTGAAGTTTCGTCCGTCATTCCCGAGTCATATATGAAAAACTATGAAAACAAGCTTATTGTCCTAAATCCAACAGCGCTGAAAGAAGAATTCCGACATGAAGAATTCCAGTATTTCTATGCAAAAGCCGGTTTCGGATGCGATCCATCCAAGTTAGGCACGAAGATATTTGGAGAGTTTCTATATGACGGCGAAAAGGCTTCATTTAGACGCGCAGATTTTCTGGGGATCGCAGACCAGGACAAACTACCCGAATGGGCAAAAGAAAAGCTGCAGCAACTGACAACCCAGAAAAATGACGGTCCCACCTATACCGGGATGTCCATGTAATCGAGGTGAAATCTAATGATTATTTGTAAAGTCGGCCGCAACGGAAACGAGGCCGAGATCAGGTTTCCTTGCGATGAAAAGTATATTTGCCGTGTACAGGCTGAACTAGAGATACCGTACGAAACCGATACCCGAGTAAAGCTGCTTGGCATTGATACGGATATCGAGCAGCTCGAAGTGCTCGAAGGACAGACTCTGGATCTGGATTTCCTGAATCTGCTCGGGAGACTCATGTACGGTATGGACGCTCACGAATACGATCAGTTCCGTATGGGACTGTACCACGAAAGCCCGTCTGATCTTAAGGACATCATCAACATCTCTCAGGTGCCGAACCGCTATTCAATAATTGATCCAAACGATCTTCATAAAAGCGGATTGGATTTCGAACTGGATTTACGAGGCGGAATTCCGACATCTGAGGTCGAGGAAACGGATTATGAAATGATTGCACGAGATCTTATCGCCTCTGGCAAATGCGAGGACACTCCCTACGGAAAGCTCTACGTCAGCGAAGAAATCCCGATTGAGGAATTCTTTGATGGTGAACATCTGCCACCGTATTTCGACCGGGACTTTCAGATCGCGTGTTTCCTGGAAAACGGCACCGACCGGGATTTCATGATGCTTCCGTGTACAGACACGGAACTGCTCCGCTCGGCTAAACGGCTGAATACGTCGTTTCCGTACGATCTTAAAGTCAGTATCGAGGATTTCAAAGATCACAACAGCGATCTGATCTCCCGGCTG
>JAFRQR010000015.1 GCA_017428545.1 Clostridiales bacterium | reverse complement strand
TAGATAAATATATAGACTATTACAACAACAGAAGAATTCAAGCCAAAACAAGATGGATGCCTCCTGCTGTTTACAGGAAGACATCCATCTGTTAAAACAAATTCATTAATCTATGTGTCCAGTTTCCTGGGTACATATCATTTGGAAGCCCTTTTTGTTTTTTTCGATTTGTAGAAAAAATCAGCTGATCTCTTCCGTCGGATCGAGTGGCTTTCTCTTCGTCAGGCGGAAGTCGGAAGGCGTCAGGTTCGTCGCACTCTTGAAGCTTCTGGTGAAACTTGTGAGGTTGTTAAAGCCGGTCTGGAATGCGATCTCCGTGATGGTCTTATCGGTATCAAGAAGCAGGACCTTTGCAGCCTGCATCCTTCTGTGGCGGACGAACTCATAAAAAGATACATCCGTATACTCTTTGAAGAGCCTCGCGAAATGGAACTTGGAAAAACCGACATAATCTGCGGCCCATTCCAGAGAAATTTCATCCATGAAGTGAGCGTTGATGTGATTGATCAAAGCTTTGAACTTTACATATTTGTCCTTTGTTTTCACATCTTCAAGCGGGATCGGTGAACACTGAGGATTCGTAGATATGATCAGACTGAAGATGTTCAGAAGATGTGCATAGATCGGCATCTCAAGGACCATGTTTTCATACATGAAATACTGGTCGTTGATCTCCATGAAAGTGGAATAGATCTTCCCGTAAATAGACGGATACGTGGATTCGTTGACGAGACGGACCTCACGGAAGAAATCCGTCAGGAACTGGTATTCGAAGAACTGATTCAAAAAGTCGATGACGAACAGATAGATGAAACGGCATCCCTCGTTCTGGCACTCGATCTCATGAAGCATTCCCGGCGGAATGAAAAGGATATCTCCGGGACTGATCGTGTAGGACTTTCCTCCGACGATATACTTATATTCATTTTCGATCGGAATACAGATCTCAAGAACATCGTGCTTGTGTGCAGAGAAGTTACCGAACTGATTGTTGTACCAGATACGCATACCTGTTTCCGGAATAAAGTCGACATCTTCGTCTTCCCCGTGAAGAACACGTTTCGAAAACTGGCGTACAGGCTGATTGTAAATGATCGGCGTCGTGTCGTCATGACTTGCGGAAATGATCTTTACGTTTTGCAGTTCGTCGTTCATGCATCTGCTCCTTTCACTAAATTCCGGATAAATCTTATTCTATTATATCAAATCGCAGGAAGCCCCCCAAAAAGTGACATTTCTACATTCTTATTCAAAGTCGGGGATAAAGCTTTCGCTGACGGTACCGCCTTCCTGGATAAAGCAGTTTTCCTGACCGAGAAGCGTGAGGTGATCGATCATGGAACGGTAATGCTCCGGCGAAAGCGGACGGTCAAGTTCTTCAGGAATACCCGGCATCGGTGTGTACTGGTTCATCAGGCTGATCGTGATGCTGTTTCCATACGTCTCACAGAGATAGTCAAGGATGTGTTTACTGTCAAAAAGAAGTCCGGGGAGCATAAGGTGACGGACGATCACACCTTTTTGGATCATTCCGCCTTCGTTATAGAGCTGCCTGGGACACTGGCGGACCATTTCGGCGATCGCTTCTTTTGCGCGTTCGAAGTAGTCCGCGGCATGAGCGTATTTTTTGCTGATATCGCTCGAAAAGAACTTCATGTCGGGAAGATAGATGTCGATCGTTCCTTCCAGACTCTTGATCGTTTCCACGGATTCATATCCGCCACAGTTATAAAGCGTAGGAATAGATAGTCCACGCTCTCTGGCAATACGCACGCCCTCGATGATATGCGGGACGAAGTGGGTGCCGGTGACGAAGTTGATGTTATTTGCTCCCTGTTTTTCAAGGGAAAGCATGGCATCAGAAAATTCGGAAACCGTATACGGGCGGCCGGGAAGAGCAAAAGGAGAAGAGGAGCTGAGATCCTTTTCGCTCAATCGGCGGGAGATCTCGTGGTTCTGGCAGAAGATACATCCGAGATTGCAGCCGGTAAAAAAGATCGTGCCGGAACCGGAAGTGCCGGAGATGCAGGGTTCTTCCCACATGTGAAGTCCGACTCTTGAGATTCGAAGCTCATTGGTCATCCCGCAGACACCGGCTTTCCGGGATCTGTCACATCCGCAGTTTCTCGGGCACAGATGACATGAGCAATAGGCATCCGAAAATGCATCAAAAGTGCTTTTTGAGCAGAATTCCACGAAAAAGTAGCTCCTTTTCATTCATTTCTTATCAGTATATCGCATTGACAGGAAAAAGAGTGATTTCATACAATATTCTCGAAAAGGAAGGTGATGTCGAGTGATCGGTTCCCGACACGAAGAATGCGGCGTATTCGGTATCTTTGACCGAGACGGACTGAAGATCGCGCCGCTCGTATACTATGGTCTTTTTGCTCTCCAGCACAGAGGCCAGGAAAGCTGCGGCATCGCTATCAATAACGACGGGTGGATCCGCTGCCAGAAGAACATGGGCCTCGTTTCCGAGGTGTTCACGCACGACATCATCGATTCCCTGGAAGGCACGATCGCAATCGGCCATGTCAGATATTCCACGACCGGCGCAAGTATTCTGAAAAATACCCAGCCGCTCGTTACCCAGTATGTCAAAGGAACGCTTTCCCTTGCCCATAACGGCAACCTTACCAATGCCATCACACTGAGACGCGAACTCGAAGAGGAAGGTGCATTCTTCCAGACGACGGTCGACTCGGAGATCATCGCATATCTCGTAGCAAAAGAACGCACAAAAACCCCGTCTGTCGAAAAAGCGGTGGAGAAGGCCATGGAACGCATCCAGGGCGGTTACGCGCTTCTTGTCATGAGCCCGAAGAAACTGATCGCCGCCAGAGACCCGTACGGCTTTAAACCGCTCTGCATGGGAAAGATCGGAGACTCTTATGTATTTGCCTCCGAGACCTGTGCACTCGATGCGGTCGGTGCAAAATACGAGCGCGACGTCGAGCCGGGCGAGATCATCGTGTGCGATGAAAACGGGATCACTTCCATCCGAACACATTGCAGAGGCGTCTGCAACATGTGTATTTTCGAATATATCTATTTTGCCCGTCCGGACAGCCGGATTGACGGCAAGAGTGTATATGAAGCAAGACTTCAGGCAGGAAGACTTCTGTGCCGTCAGCACCCCGTAGAGGCAGACGTCGTCATCGGCGTTCCGGAATCCGGACTTGATGCGGCAAGTGGTTTTGCCGAGGAGGCAGGTATTCCTGCCGTTCGAGGCTTCATGAAAAATAACTATATCGGAAGAACTTTTATCAAGCCGGAGCAGGGCCAGCGCCAGGAGGCGGTACATATCAAGCTCAATCCGGTCGCGGAAGCAGTCAGAGGGAAAAGAGTCGTTCTGATCGATGACTCGATCGTCCGCGGTACGACAATGGCCAATATCGTCAAGATGCTCCGCGATGCAGGCGCGACGGAAGTACATGTCCGCATCAGTTCTCCGCCGTTTATTTCTCCGTGCTATTACGGAACCGACGTACCGAGCTGCGATCTTCTGATCGCATGCCAGCATACGATCCCGGAGATCTGTGAGATCCTGGGGGCAGATTCCCTCGGATATCTCGAAGTGGATTCTCTCGGCGATCTGATCGGAGATAAGGACCACCGTTTCTGTGATGCCTGCTTCACCGGGAACTACCCGAACGAAGAGACCGGCATCGACATGATGAATGAATAAGGAGACGACATGATCTCAGCAGTGATTTTCGATATGGATGGCGTCCTTCTGGACAGCGAACCGTACCACGACCAAACCACCACATCTATTCTCGAAAGTTATGGCGCCAAGGGTGCCTACGAAGCGATCCGTCCGTATGTGGGAAGATCGCCGGAAGACATGTGGGCGGCCATGAAGGTCAAGTACGATATCCCGGCGTCCGTCGAAGATCTTGTGGAACTTCAGTGGAAGAAGAACGTGTCGGGCCTTTCGGATTCCGGACTGGAACGTTCGGAGGGACTTTCCGAGCTTTTGGAATTCTGCCATAACAAAGGGATCCGCGTCGCAGTAGCATCTTCTTCGCGCCAGGATTTCATGGAGGCGGTATTCGATCACCTCGACCTTTGGAAATATGTGGAAGTATTCGCGAGCGGCTCCGAAGTAAAAAACGGAAAACCCATGCCGGATATCTTTCTTCTTGCGGCGACACGTCTGGACATTGATCCGGAGCGCTGCCTCGTCGTCGAAGATTCCACGGCGGGCGTTCAGGCCGGACGCATGGCCGGTATGTATACGATCGGTTACGATAACCCGACATCCGGAGGGCAGAACGTCAATGCCGCAGATGTCGTCGTAAAGTCTTTAGGCGAGATCCCGAAGATCATTGAACAGCTTTCGCAGGTAAAGATCCTGCCGGTCACTTCACCGACGAGAAAAATGGCGGTAGTATCTCTTGCACAGATCATCTGGAACGAATGGTTCCCGTCGATCATCTCACAGGAGCAGGTCAACTATATGGTCGAAAAGTTTCAGAGCATGCCGGCGATCGATAAGGCGATCGAAGAAGAGGGGTACCAGTATTTCCTTGAAGTGCTGGGAGATACGCCGATCGGCTATATGGGCGTTAAAGAACAGGAAGATGCCCTGCTTCTCAGCAAGCTTTATCTCATGAAGCCTTTCCGCGGCCAGAGAAGAAGCAATGTTTTCTTTGAAAAAGCCGAAGAAATCGCGCGCGAAAAAGGAAAGGACAAAGTCCGCCTTTTCGTAAACCGCTATAACTATAATTCCGTCCGGGTCTATCTGCGCAGAGGTTTCCGTATCGTGAAGGAAGAAAAGACCGATATCGGCGGCGGATTCATCTGCGACGATTATGTGATGGAAAAAGAACTCTGATACTTCCGTTTTTCTTTCGTACCCCACAACATGATATAATCTATCTGGGTTATGTTTTAGGCGATGAACGGGTTTTCCGTTTATTGGTATTGGGGAGGTATATATGAGATCTTTTCGAAGAGCCGTGGCGGGAATTCTTGTCTTGTCTGCTTTAGTATGTTCCGGGTGTTTTACGAAAACGAAAAAAAACAAGGAATTTTCTTATGATGACCTGGAAGCGGTCATGGACGAATTCAGTACTTGCAAAACGGAGAATATCGAAGATTATAACCATGCGTCCCGACAAGGCGCGGACTTTAAGTATCTTATCTGTTCAGGTAAAGAAGCTCAGGAGTTTTACACAACGGGAGTCAATCGCTTGAAGATGTTCCCATCGATGAAGATATCTAAACTCTTCTATTGTATGCCATACTTGAGCAGCTGTTTCTTTATGGTTACATCGGAGGAAACAGGCAAAGGTAATATGTATTTTAATATAAAACGAGCCTAATTCAATGTATTTTCATATATTTGGATATATGCCGATAAATGTTGATATTAAAGGCTTTCAGATGATTTGCAACTACGATATATCCTTATGTAAATCCTTATAATTCACAGAAAAATGGT
>JAFRQR010000014.1 GCA_017428545.1 Clostridiales bacterium | reverse complement strand
CGTTTACTGATTATCATTCGACCACCTCAATAATTGCTTCGACACTTAGGTTACTTGCATAGTCACCCCATACAGAACATTTGCCGATATTTTTGAAAATGATTTTGTCTCTTACATGGTATTTATTTACATCATCTTCATCGGTATCTTTAATAAGATGTACCTTGAATTTTTCAAAAATATTGCTGACGGAATCATCTCCATAATCGGTATTATCTTCGGTAATGATTACATCAAGAGAGACACAACCTTTCTTGTCGTTCCACTTGATAGACTGAATCTTAAATTGCTTGTCCTTTGCCCATGCTCCGAAATTAAATTGCTGAAATAAATTGAGCTTCTTCATAGTCTTTATTCTCCTTTACTTTTATTCAGCGGACATACTACCGCTTGTTATAATTAAATAGCTCTTCGTTACATAAAAAAGAGACTGAGGTTAGTCAGTCTCATAAAACATTTTTTGATTACAATTTCTTGCTTCCTACCAATATAGGCACTTCATTCAAATTTATATAGCATTCTACGGAATTATTCTCCGTATCTTTTTCATAATAGGACTTTTTATAACATGGCCTATATTTAAAGCAGTCATATGTTATATTCATCTGAGAAATACTCAGTCTTTTCTGCCTTTTATTTTTTGTATACACGCTATACATTCTACATGTTCCGTCAGCGGGAACATGTCGACCGGGACCGCGTATTCGGCCCTATATCCGTGCTTTTTAAATTCCTTCAGGTCACGTGCAAGTGTCGTCGGATCGCAGGAAACATAGACGATCCTCTTAGGTGAAAGTTTTTGGCACGCGGCGATGAATTCCAGTGTCGTCCCCGCTCTCGGAGGGTCCAGAAATACCACGTCATACTTTTCGTTTTTCGCGGAAGCTTCGAGCATAAACTTCGTGCAATCCGCGGCGATAAATCTTGCCTTTTCAAAAGCACTGTTCTTCTCCGAATTGATCTTCGCATTTTCACGAGCATCGGTAACCGCGGCGCGGTTTAATTCTACGCCGGTCAGTCTGATCCCTTCGGCATTTGCCGCCGCACAAAGGCCGATCGTTCCGATGCCGCAATAGGCATCGAGGATCTTCTCTCCCGGCTTTAAGTCCGCGGCCTTTATTGCAAGAGAATAGAGCTTTTCGGTCTGGTCGTGATTGATCTGATAAAAAGACTCCGGCGAGATCTTAAACTGCACGCCGAGAAGTTCATCCCGGATCGATCCTCTTCCGAATTCGCAGATCGTTTTTTCACCGAGGATCATGGAGTCGGAACGCGTGTTGATGTTGATCAGAATGGTCTTCACCGACGGGTGCTTTTCGAGAAGTTTCTTGATGAAACCTTTCTTTCCCGGAAGCACGGGAGAACTTAAAACGAGGACCACCATGACCTCGCCCGTGGCCATTCCTTTTCTAAGAAGCACACGGCGCAGAAGTCCCTGCTTCGTTCTTTCGTCATAGGCGCGGATCTTGAACTGCACGGCAAGATCCCGGATGTCGGAAAGGATCTTCGCCAGTTCTTCATCTTCCAGAAGGCAATTGTCGTTTTCGATGATCCGGTGCGAGCCTTCCGCGTAGCGTCCGGCGATCAGGTGCGTGCCCATGTGCCCGAATGCCCAGTGGACTTTGTTCCTGTAAAAATACGGCTCTTTCGCGCCTTCGATCGGACGGACTTCACATATCGGTGAGAGAAGATCTTTGACGGTCTTTTCTTTCTTTTTCAGCTGCTCGGAATAAGAAACGGACGAAAAAGCGCAGCCGCCGCAGTTCTTACTGACCGGGCAGTCCGGTTTCGCATTTGCTGTTTTCTTTTTCGAAGCAGGAGCTTTCTTTTTTTCTTCGCTCATTTTTCCTCGATCCTTGTTGCGGAAGATCCGATATGCGTGATCTTCCCCCGCCCTGCGGTAACATCGTTGACCAGCGCGACGAGTTTTTCTTTTTCTTCCTTCGGGCAGTATACCGGCACGACCGGCGTTGCCTCGTAGATGATGTCTCCCAATGCAAAAGCACTTTTCTTGGCCGCGTACTGGAACTTCTCGGAAACGGAATAATCCAGCTGTACGTGATAAAGTTCAAGGACGGCCATCTTACATGGGCCCGCCTTTTCGATGCCCATGGAGGCGGCGGTAGAATAGGCGCGCGTTAAGCCTCCGGTCCCGAGAAGGATGCCGCCGAAATATCTTGTGACGACACAGATGACATCGTCGAGTTCTTTGTGAAGGAGCACATCCAGGACCGGCATGCCGGCGGTGCCCGACGGCTCGCCGTCATCACTGTATCGCTGTTCCAGCGTTTCATCTCCGGCACGGTATGCATAGACGTGATGCCTGGCATCCGGAAATTCTTTTTTGATTTTACGCAAAAAATCCGTCGCTTCTTCACCGGTCGAAACAGGTGCGACATCGGCGATAAAGACGGATTTTTTCACTTCATATTCGATACGGGCGGATTTACCGACCGTATTCCATGTCTTGCGGCTCAATTTAAACGAGCTCCTTATATCTCTGGTAGGCCATCATCAGGAGCGACCGGTCCTGACTATATGTAACCATCTCAAGTGCTTTTTCCAAAGGATAAAAACCGCCGTCCGAAAAGTTCTGCTCTGCATTCGGTTTGACGCTGTCCGTTTCGGCGCGCATCACGTACCAGACGATCTTGTTCCGGACCGGTCTCTGACGCGTGATCGAATAAAATTCGTAGTTCGTTCTGCCCACGGGAAAGAGGATCTTCGCTTCCACTCCCGCCTCGACGGAAACTCTCGAAAGTGCGACTTCTTCGGGCTTTTCCACGGTGCGGATAACGCCTTTCGGGAAGCACCACTCAGCCTTCTCATTCTGAAGAAGCAGTACGGAATCTCCGTAAAAAACGATTCCCCCTGCACAATTGCGTTCCAGCATCGATCATTCACCCCGCTTTTGTCTTTCGGTTTTTTCTATTCTAACATTTTACTTATTCTATTGACAACGTATTGCAACCTTCCGTCCTTGTCATAGGGTTTATTTATTTATATAATTTAGTAGGGATTTTATCGCCCCTTGAAATCATGGATGAAGAAGGACAGTTTATGGGATATTCAATGTCACGCGAAAAGAAAAGAGCCCGCATCCGGCTTTTGCGCAATGTAGTTGCCGTGCTCTTTGTACTCTGCGCCATCTTATTGATCGCAGACATCATCTGCATGATCATCTTGATCTCCGGTAAAGGAAAATCGAAAGATACCGCCACCGATATAACGACCACATCTGCCACGCTCCCGTCGGACACGGCTGACGTTTCCGACTCGGGATCGGATGCATCTTCCGATGCAACTTCCGATACTTCCGCACAGCCCGGCGGAGTCGAAGTGAAAGAGTACCTCCCGCAGAACGATCTGGCGGAAGCTTACTGGGGACCGCTCCCTGCCGTTTCCGAAGTAAAGCCTGTCCAGCATAACGAGATCCATGGTATTTATATCGCTTCCTGCATGCATTTCGAAGAGAATCTCGAGCTTGCCAAAAATACGGACATCAACGCATTCGTCATCGACCTCAAAGATGAAGGCGGCGGTGTTTACTTCAACACAGACAATGAACTTGCCAAGTCCATGCACCTATGGGTAGAAGAAGGCGGCGAGTGGAAAGACAAGGGTGCCGGAAGCTATGTCACGGGCTCTTATAATCTCGAGAATGTCGTTCAGAAGTGTCACGAGAACAACATCAAGGTCATCGGCCGTATCGTCTGCTTCAATGACCCGTCCATGGCAAGAAACCATCCGGAAATGAGTATCCAGGATGAAGCCGGTAACTCCATGCACTTCAATCTCGAAGGCAAGCACCAGTTCCTGAATCCTTACAATTCCAAAGTCTGGGACTTCCTTATCGATCTTGCCCTCGAAGCGATCGACAAAGGCGTAGATGAGATCCAGTTCGACTACGTCCGCTTCCCGACCATCAGTACGAAGAAGTATAACGAGAAGCCGTACTTTGGTCCGGAGGATACGACACCTTCCCGTATCGATGCGATCAACCGTTTCCTTCAGACGGCACGCCGCCGTATCCAGGATCCGACAGGTATTCCGGTAACGGCTGACGTATTCGGTATCATCTTAAGTTCCGAGCTCGACGGTAAGCTCATCGGTCAGGGCTGGGATACGGTAGGTCTTACCGGTATCGATTCTCTGTGTCCGATGCTTTATCCTTCGCACTATGCGGATAACACACAGCTGAACGGAAAGATGTTCGACTATCCGGATCTTTATCCGCATGACGTTATGTACAATGCGCTCATGGCAGGAAAGACTGCCGCCTCGCAGGAAGGCTATGCGACGGTAAGGCCTTATGTTCAGGCGTTTACGGCAACCTGGATCACGCACCATCTGAACTATAAAGTTCCCGAGGTAAAAGCACAGATCCAGGCCATCCAGGATGCCGGATATGACGAGTGGATCCTTTGGAATGCGGCCGCGAATTACACGAACAGATACGAGTGATTTTCCCGCGGGAAAACAAGAAAAATCAATACTAAAAAATGGAAAGCAGAAATGAAAATCATTTCTGCTTTTTTCTTATATATGTGTTAAGATTTGTATATAAGATTAAGACTCGGAGAAAGCAGGTACTTCCACATGTCGCTTAGATCGCTTCATGCGTTTGCCGGTGGTGTACATCCTCTCGGCAACAAGAACACCGACGTACTTCCTTCCATCCATCTGCACGGATTTCCCGAAGTGGAACTTCTGATGCAGCAGCATATCGGGCCTCCCTGTACTTGTGTGGTAAGGCCCGGTGATCACGTGGACGTAGGAACCATGGTCGGACGTGCCGATAAACCCATGTCCGTCCCGATCCACTCCAGTATTTCCGGTACCGTTAAGGAAGTTCACTATGTCGTATCAGCGAACGGTACTCCTGTGGAAGCCGTACGTATCGAATCAGATTTTAAACATTCCATCAACCCCTTCTGCCGCCCCCCGAAAGTGGAATCTTTCGAGGACTTTATTCAGATGATCCGCGACTCCGGTCTGGTCGGATTAGGCGGTGCGGCATTTCCTACTTACATCAAGCTCAATCCTCCGAAGAATAAAATGCCGGATACCCTGATCGTCAACGCGGCAGAGTGTGAGCCTTACATCACGGCCGACTACCGTCAGATCTGCGAGCATCCGGATGACATCATCGACGGTATCTTAGAAGTCATGAAATGGCTTGAGATCCCGAAGACGATCATCGGTGTCGAGGACAACAAACCTCTCGTTACACGTATCTTCTCCCACGAGATCAAAAAGCGCGTGTATAAGACGGGCAAGCACCCGGACATTGAAGTGCGGACTCTTAAGACCATCTATCCGCAGGGCGCGGAAAAGATGCTGATCTATACCCTCACCGGCCGTAAAGTTCCTCCGGGAAAACTTCCGATCGACGTGCATACGCTCGTTATGAATGTCAGCACCTTGCGTTTCATCGGACTGTATCTTAAAGAAGGTATCCCGCTGACACGTAAGAGAATGACGCTTGACGGTTCAGCCCTTAATACACCGGGTAACTTTATCGTACCGATCGGTGCGCGTATCCAGGATATTATCGAGGCGGCCGGCGGCACCAGAGAAGAGCCGAAAAAGATCATCATGGGCGGTGCGATGATGGGCGTTGCCCTCGACCGTATCGACCACGGTATCATCAAAGCCAATAACGCGATCCTCGTTTTCGGATCGGAAGAGACGACGCTTCCTCCGGAATCTCCCTGCATCCGCTGTGCACGCTGTGTGGCTTCCTGCCCGATGGATCTGATCCCCTGCGGTATCGATAAGGCCACGCGTCTTCGCGATACGGAGATGCTCGAAAAATATCATGTAATGGACTGCATCGAGTGCGGCTGCTGCACCTATGCATGCCCCTCGAAACGCTTCCTTACCCAGAGCATTAAAAACGGTAAGGTCATGGTCCGTGCCGAGCGTGCACGTATCAAGAAGGAGCAGGAGCTCCTCGCCGCATCTGAACAAAAAGGAGGTAATGCTCCCTCATGAAATTGCAGGTCTCTCATTCCCCGCATGTCAGAGATAAAGCAACGACACAGTCGATCATGCTCGACGTGATCATCGCACTCATCCCCGCCACTTTGGCCGGATGGTATTACTTCGGTATCCGTGCCGTGCTGATCACTTTGATCTCTGTCGCATCATGCATCATCTTCGAATATATTTCCCGCCGGATCATGAAAAGAAATAACACGATCTCGGATCTTTCTGCCGTTGTTACCGGACTTCTTCTGGCGATGAATCTTCCGGTATCGCTTCCGCTTTATATGGTCGTCATCGGCGCGTGCTTTGCGATCGTTGTCGTTAAGCAGATGTTCGGCGGACTCGGCAACAACTTCGTTAACCCCGCCATTGCGGCACGTATCTTCCTGGTCATTGCTTTTCCGAAGGCCATGACTTCCTGGACGGTAAGATCCGGTTCCTGGTTCAGTTTCGATTCGGCAGATGCCGTTTCTTCCGCAACGCCTCTGACACGTATCCACACATCAGAAGCTCCTTCGCTATGGAAACTCTTTATCGGAGATAAAGCCGGCTGTATCGGTGAAGTCTGCATCATCGCACTTTTGATCGGCGCGCTTTATCTGATCCTCCGCCACGTCATCCGTCCGTGGATCCCTGTGGCATATATCGGGACCTTCGCACTCCTTGCTTTCCTCTTCGGAAAGACGAATGTATTTAACTTTGCAGGAGATCTGACAGTGCTTTCCGGATGGGGCGACCTTTTCCATGAGTGCTGCTACATGGTCCTGTCCGGAGGATTGATCCTCGGTGCGTTCTTCATGGCCACGGACTATGTCACGTCACCGCTTACGACCAAAGGTAAATTCATCTTCGGTATCGGCTGCGGTATCCTGACGTTCCTGATCCGTTACTACGGCAACATGGCCGAGGGCGTTTCTTTCTCCATCATTCTGATGAATATCCTGACTCCGCATATCGACAACTGGACGATGGGTAAACCGTTCGGGGAGGTGAAAGAGAATGCAAAAGTTTAAGTTCAAAGACCTTCTCCCCGCTCTCATCCTGGCCTTGATCTGCGGCACCTGCGTTTTCCTTCTGGCGGGCACGTATTCCCTTACGAAGAACGAGATCGCCAAGCAGGAAGAAGAGGGCGCACTCGAAAGAAAGCGCACCATCTTCCCGGACGCCAGATCTTTCGATCCGCTTCAGCTTTCCGATGATATCAAGACCGATCTGGAAACGAAGGGCATCCTTCCGGACGAGATCTTCTTTGCCCACGACGATCAGGGCAAGGTCCTCGGTTATGTTTTCGTGAACACGGGTTTCGGCTATGCCGGAAATATCGTCACGACCACCGGTATCGATCCCGAAGGAAAAATCGTCATGGTCATCGCGACCGCTGCCTCGGATACTCCGAAGCTCGGTAAAGAAGTCGAAGGCCGTCCGTTCCTCGACGGATTTACGGGACTTTCCACAGATAAAGAGATCGTCCTCAATAAAGATGTCTCCGCCGTTTCCGGCGCGACGATCTCTTCCCGTGCGGCGACCGGCTGCATCAACCGCGCCCGCGAAGCCTATCTCGAACTGAAAGAAAGGGGGCTGGTCTGATGAGTGAAAACAAAATGAAAGACGCCGCCTACCGTTCACCGGATGAACGTCTTGCCGAAAAGAAAAGTAAATACACACCAAAGTCGATCTTCTTAAACGGTGTACTATATGAGAACCCGGCGCTCCGACTGGTCCTCGGTACCTGCCCACTCCTGGCGGTAACGATCTCTGCAAAGTCCTCGCTCTACATGGGCCTGGCAGTGCTTTTCGTACTGACGGCTTCGGAAGCGATCATCTCGCTTCTTCGTAACGTGATCCCGAATAAGGTCAGGATCCCGGCATTTATTACGATCATCGCGACATTCGTTACGATCGTGCAGATGCTGATCTCCGCTTATTTCCCGGCCCTCAACGAATCTCTCGGCATCTATATCCCGCTGATCGTCGTTAACTGTATCCTTCTGGCGCGTGCCGAGACATTCGCAAGTAAACAGAAAGTCCTTCCGTCTATCCTCGACGGTCTTTCGATGGGCACGGGCTTTACGCTTGCACTTCTTCTCATGGGCACGATCCGTGAGATCCTCGGATGCGGTACGTTCTTTGACATGAAGCTGCCGCTTTTCGGCGATGTGATCGAGCCGATGATGTTCTTCATGCTGCCTCCGGGAGGCTTCTTCGTCTTCGGCATCTGCATCTGTCTGGTGCAGATCATTATGAAGAAGCAGGAAAAGCACGCATCCTCGAAGTCTTCCACACCTTGCGGTGTCGCAGGAGATAAGTCCGACTGCCTGTCCTGCGGCGGCTGCAGTCTCTGCAAAGGAAAGGGGGAGTAAGTTATGGCAAAAGAATTTCTGATCATTATCTTCTCCGCGATCCTCGTTGATAACTTCGTTCTTTCGAAGTTCATGGGTATCTGCTCTTTCCTCGGTGTTTCGAAAAACTTAAAGACGGCGATGGGTATGTCCGGCGCGGTCGTCTGCGTCATGCTCGTTGCTTCCGCGATCACCTGGCCGATCCAGCATCTCCTTCTGAATCCCCTTAAACTCGGATATCTGCAGACGCTGGTATTTATCCTCGTCATCGCCGCCCTCGTACAGATGATCGAGATGATCATGAAAAAGTCCATGCCTCCGCTTCACAAAGCACTTGGCATCTACCTTCCCCTGATCACCACCAACTGTGCGGTCCTGGGCGTTACGATCCTGAACATCAACTCCAACTACACCTTCGCAGAATCGATGGTCAACGCGCTGGGTGCCGGTATCGGCTTTACCCTGTCGCTGTTCCTCTTCTCCGGAGTACGTTCGAGGATCGACAAAGCGGATGTGCCGGAAGCCTTAAAGGGCCTTCCGATCACATTGATCTCCGCTTCTCTCGTCGCCGTATCCTTCCTGGGCTTTAAAGGCCTGGTTGAGAATCTGTTCGGAGGTTAATTGCTTATGCCTCAGACTTTGACCAATATACTGATACCGACCGGAATCATGCTGGGGATCGCGCTGATCCTCGGACTTCTCATCGTGCTCGTCTCACGTGCTTTTGCCGTGGAAAAGAACGAGACCAAAGAAAAGATCATCGAAGCGCTTCCGGGCGCGAACTGCGGCGGCTGCGGCTTTGCCGGATGTGAAGGCTACGCCGATTACCTTTCCAAAGGCGGACCGAATACGGCGCTATGTGCCGTCGGCGGCGCGGACTGCGCCCGTGAGATCGCATCGATCTTAGGTGTTGCGGCGGCCGTCCCGGAAAAGAAGGTCGCAGTCCTTCGCTGTCAGGGTACCTGCGAACAGACCGGCAAGCGTTATGTTTATCTCGGCACAAGCTCCTGCCACGCGGCTTCCGGCCTTCTCGGCGGACCGAACCAGTGCACATTCGGATGCCTGGGCTTCGGCGACTGCATCGCGGTATGTGCTTTTGGCGCATTGAAATTAAAAGACGGCATCGTCTCCGTCGACCGCAGCCAGTGCCACGGCTGCGGCCAGTGCGTGAAAGTCTGCCCGAAGCATCTTCTCGAGCTCATGCCCGTATCGGCAACAGTTGCCGTACGCTGTCAGAATGAATGGCCGGGTGCCAGGACCAGAAAGAACTGTAACATCGGCTGTATCGGATGCCAGAAATGCGTCAGATCCTGCCAGCAGGGCGCCATCTCGATGAGAGAGTCCCTCGCGGTCATCGACCAGAGCAAATGCGTCCACTGCGACGCCTGCGTCAACGGCTGTCCGACCCACGCGATCGCCTTCCTGAGGGAGGATCTGAAGCTTGCAGCAGAACAGGCGAAGAAGGAAGCTGCGGAAAAATCATAAAATCACTTAGAATCTCTTGCATCAGAGTGATAATTATGTTATCATCTTGTCTGCGCGTTATTCAGGTCGCGTATTTATAGCACATAGGAGGTGTTTACATGGCAAAGTGTGAGATCTGTCAGAAAGATACTCATTTCGGCAGAAAGATCAGCATCACGCGTTCACAGGTTTCCCGTCGTGCGTTGACACAGCAGCAGCCGAACGTTCGTAACGTTAAGGTCGTTGTTGATGGCACCCCTAAGACTATGCATGTTTGTACGCGTTGCCTTCGTTCCGGTGCAGTAGAAAGAGCGTAAGTTCTTTTACCGGACAAATCAAAGAAATGAAAATAGTCCCGCTTCTTCACATGAGGAAAGCGGGTTTTTTCATTTTTCCCCGCCTCTGTGAAAAGTCTATGATTTGGTCAATGTCGAAACGATTTACATTGACCACTTCTTTGATTTTCCAGAAAAATCCATGTATTGGTCAATGTCGAAACGATTTACATTGACCACTTCTTTGACTTTTCGGGAAAAAGTCCATAAAGTGTTCTATCAAATTGTAATAGCCTGCTGGTTTCTTACCGAACGGGCGGTTTATCTGTATAATAGAAGCATCTGTTTGCTGGAGGTTTTCCCTATGAAGAGTCCTGTTATTGAGACTGAGAGACTGATCCTGCGGCCGCTGACGATGGACGATGCGCAGACCGCTTTTGATACCTGGGCATCGGACCCGGAAGTCGCGAAATATATGCGTTACTATGCGCACAAGAGCGTGGACACCACGAAGGAGTGGCTGAAGTCAGTCGTCGCCAATGAAAACAGCGACACGGATTATG
The DNA here is from genome assembly GCA_017428545.1 of Clostridiales bacterium. Lineage (GTDB taxonomy): Bacteria > Bacillota > Clostridia > Saccharofermentanales > Saccharofermentanaceae > Scatonaster. Next base: position 151,203 of record JAFRQR010000014.1, on the reverse strand, counting down.
ACTGGGGGTTCGTTCTGAAGGAGACCGGAAAGCTTATCGGCTCCGGCGGCATTTACTATGACGACGAGGACGGCATGTTCGAGATCGGATATAACTTTGCCAAAGCCCAGTGGGGCAAGGGTCTTGCAACCGAAGCGGCCGGCGCGATGCTCGACTTTGGAAGAAACACCCTTCACCAGACACAGTTCCGCGGCCGCCACGATATACGAAACACCGCTTCCGGCAACGTCATGAAGAAATTGGGATTCGTCTGCGAGGGCGAGTGCCTTGACCACATGCTCGAAGACGGTGCCGAGAGGACCGTCTCCATGTACCGCTTAAGTACTCCCGGGAAGCCGGAAAACTTCAGGCTTCACAACGGCATCGAGATCCCGCCGGTCGGATTCGGCACTTACAGGTCTACTCTTCAGGATGGGAAAGCACCGATCCTCAAGGCTCTTGAGCTCGGCTACCGCTACCTCGATACCGCGTCTTTCTATAAGAATGAAGAAGTGATCGGCGAGGCGCTCGCCGAGTGCGGCATCCCCAGGAAAGAGATCTTCCTTGCGACAAAGATGTGGCCGACCGAGATGGGCTATACCGAGGCAAAAGAAGCTTTCGCACGTTCCTGCGAGAAACTGCGCACCGACTATATCGACCTGTATCTGATCCACTGGCCGAAGCTGAATCCACAGGATCTTCAGTGGAGACAGAAGATCCGCGACACCTGGCGCGCCATGGAGGAGCTCTATAAGGAGGGCAAGTGCCGCGCGATCGGTGTCTGTAACTTCCTGCCGCATCATCTTCAGGTGATCCTTGATGACTGCGAGATCGTCCCGATGGTCGACCAGCTCGAGCTTCACGTCGGATATCTTCAGCAGTACACGCTGGACTTCTGCCGTGCGCACAACATCGTACCGCAGGCATGGAGCCCACTTGGAAGAATGTATTTCTCGGAAGAACCGTGTCTTCAGAAGATGGCAAAGCAGTACGGACGTCCCGTATCCCAGCTGCTCCTCCGTTTCCTCAATCAGTCGGGGATCCAGATCATCCCGAAGAGTACGCACGAAGACAGAATGAAAGACAACATGGACATCTTCGGATTTACCATCAACGAAGAAGACATGCACTTCCTGTCCGTTCTTCCGCAGATCTTCTTCTCCAAGGAGTTCCCGGACTGGGCAGAACGAGGATAACCTCTTCCCGCCTGCCCCGTAGTGCTCCGGCGGGCCGAAAAAAAGGTTTTTCAAACAAATTTGCGCGTCAAAAGGCACTTTTTGAAGTATAGTAGAAGTAAGCATACGCAAGGGGGCAGATATGTTTTCGGGTTTTTCACATTCAAATAGTAAGAGTCTGAAGATCATTATTGTCGGAAACGGTAAAGTCGGTCATACTTTGGTCGAACAGCTGAGTAAAGAAGGCAATAATATCACGGTCATCGAAAAGGATGCCTCCGTTATTGCGGACCTCGATTCCCAATACGACATTATCACCATCAAGGGAAACGGGGCCAGTTATAATACTTTAAAAGAAGCCGGCGTCGAGGAGGCCGATCTGGTGATCGCCGTGACCGGCTCTGATGAACTGAATCTTCTCTGCTGCACGATCGCCAAACAATTCAGTAAATGTGCCGCGATCGCACGTGTCCGGACCCCGGACTACAGTCAGGAAACCGCTTATCTTCGAGACAAGCTCGGTCTGGCAATGATCATCAATCCGGAACTGGAATCCGCTAGAGAGATGGCCCGTATCCTCTATCTTCCTACTGCCCTGCAGGTCAACACTTTCGCTCACGGTCAGGCGGAAATGATCAAGTTTAAGATCCCGGAAGGAAATGTCCTGGATAATACAACGATCGCCGAACTTGGAAAGAAGAGCAGCTATAAGATCCTGATCTGCGGTGTCGAGCGGAACGGCGAAGTATCTATCCCTTCCGGTGCTTTTTGCTTAAAAGCAGACGACACGATCTATTTTACCGCCAAACGCGATGAGGCCAGAAAATTCCTCAAAGCGATCGGTGTTTTTACCAAGCAGGTCAGAAATGCCATGATCGTCGGTGGAAGCCTGTCCTCTTACTATCTGGCCAGCGAACTCCTGCATACCGGGATCGATGTACACATCCTGGAGTCGTCTCCGAAACGCTGTGAAGAGCTTGCAGTCCTTCTTCCCGAGGCTGTCATCATCAACGCGGATGCTTCGAATCAGGCAGATCTTCTGAGTGCGGGAATTAAAGATATGGAAGCTTTTGTTCCACTGACCGGAATTGATGAAGAGAACATTCTTCTGACTCTCTTTGCGAAAAAAGTATCCAAAGCCAAAGTCATCACCAAGATCGGACGCATCAATTTTTCAGATGTTATCACCGATCTGGATCTGGGCTCGGTCGTCTACCCGAAGCTCATCACCTCCGAGGCGATCATCGCCTATGCCCGCGCACTCCGCGCCTCCAGAAGCAGTGAGATCGAGATTCTCTACCATCTCTTCGACTCCCGCGCAGAGGCGATCGAATTCCGTATCAAAGAGTCTTCTCCCGTCGTGGAAAAAGCACTGAAAGACCTTTCTTTGAAGTCCAGCCTTCTGATTGCGTTTATCAACCGGCGTGGCAAAATCATTATTCCTTCCGGTACCGATACGATCGAGATCGGAGATACGGTCATGATCGTGACGACCCACACCGGACTCAACGAGATCCGCGATATCCTGAAATAAGGAGCTGCCCGCATGAATGCTTACATGGTCTTTTATATTCTCGGGCACGTGCTCCGGATCGAGGGCGTTCTTATGCTTCTTCCCTCTCTGGTGGGAGGGATCTACGGAGAAAAGCAGGGACTTGTTTTCCTGATCCTTGCTGCCGCCCTGTTCGCTCTCGGCTTTCTGCTTTCATTTAAGAAGCCGAAAGACACGACTTTCTATCTGAAGGAAGGCTGTGTCATCACTGCGCTTTCCTGGATCGTGATGAGTCTTTTCGGAGCGCTCCCATTTTATATTTCCGGCGAGATCCCTTCGATGCTGGATGCTTTTTTCGAAACAGTGTCCGGATTTACGACGACCGGCGCGAGCATCCTTTCTGATGTCGAGAGCCTCTGCCATGCGACCCAGTTCTGGAGATGCTTTACTCACTGGATCGGAGGCATGGGCGTACTGGTATTCCTTCTGGCAATCATTCCGATGAGCGGCGGATCGAACATTAACCTGATGCGCGCCGAAAGCCCGGGACCTTCCGTAGGAAAACTGGTTCCGAAACTTCGCCAGTCCGCTGCCCTTCTCTACCTGATCTATTGCTTCCTCACCTCTTTGGAAGTTCTGTTTCTCGTCTTAGGCAGAATGCCGGTATTTGACAGTATCTGTACCTCTTTTGCCACAGCCGGAACCGGCGGATTCGGTGTCTACCGGGACAGCCTTGCAAGTCAGACAGCCTATATACAGTGGGTCGCGACGATCTTCATGATCCTGTTCGGTGTGAATTTTAATTTCTACTTTTACCTTTTATACCGTCACTTCAGGAAAGCCGCAAAGATGACCGAGATCCGCGCTTATTTTCTGGTCGTTACTGCAAGCACACTGGTCATCGCGGCAAACATCTACCACCAGGTATCAAGCTTCAGCGCCGCGATCCGCCACTCCGGATTTCAGGTCGCCTCGATCATGACGACCACGGGATTTGCATCGGCCGACTTTAACCAATGGCCGGAGCCCAGCCGGGTCATCCTGGTCGTTCTGATGTTCATCGGTGCCTGTGCAGGAAGCACGGGCGGCGGTATTAAGGTATCCCGTTTTATGATCCTGATCCGGTCTATCGGAAAAGAACTGAAGTCCTATGTCTATCCGAAATCCGTCTCGAAGATCACCATGGACGGAAGTCCGGTCGAGCACGAGATCGTCCGGTCGGTAAACGTTTACTTCATTACCTTTTTTATCCTCTTTACCGCATCCGTATTTTTCGTCTCCTTCGACAACAAAGGACTGATCACCTCCTTTACCGCGGTCGCCGCGACGATCAACAACATCGGCCCGGGGCTCGAGCTTGCAGGACCGACGCAGAACTATGCAAGTTTCTCAGATCCGGCGAAACTCACCATGATCTTCGATATGCTCGCCGGAAGACTGGAGCTTTTCCCGATGCTGATGCTCTTTAATCCGAAACTCTACGTGACCAAACCTCTTTTCTCCCGAAAAGCAAAATAACCGCATCCCCGTTATTCTTCTTCGACGATCTTGCGGTGTGGTTATCTTTCTCTTTTTATGGTATCCTCAAAATATAGTGACAAATGATTTTGATCAGAGAATAAGGGGGGGAAATCAGCATGGGTTTATTAGACAGATTTTTAGGCGATATCGCCAGAAAAAGCCTTCGTGATGCCATCGACAGTGCGACCGGACGAAATGCCCCGCCACCGATGCCGACTGCACCACTTCCTCAGCAGCAGAGTCAGACAACACTTCCTGCGGATTATGTTCCGGATCTGGATATCGAGCAGAAACTCGACAAGATCCTGTCCACCCAATTCCCCGCTTACGGATTCGGAAAGGAAGTCCCGCCGACAACACTGGGCGCTGTGGGCGCGAACATGATGCCCTACACCTACGTAGTTTATCTGAAAGGTCAGCCGAAACTGTTCATCATGCGCTGCTGGAGCAATACATGTGCCTCGCGCGGATACCGCTTCTCCAAGGAGTTTGCGGCAAGTCAGGGAATCCCTCTGATCAACTTCCTCGAAAGCCTGCCGAACGAGGAGAGCTACATCATCGATCGACTCCATCAGTATCTCTGATGCTCGATATATAAAAAGAAGAGAAATGCGGATCCGCGCCTGAGGTGGATCTAGCCCGCACCTTGAAGATCCCATCCATGGGGATCGGTCTTTCAGGCGGCCGGCGCGGGTACAGACCCGGTAACACAAGCAATGCTTGTTTCAAAGCTGTTTCTCTTCTTTTTTATTTTGCAAAAGGACCGGTCCGAAGGAATGACTTCTGCGCTTGATTCTCTTGAACAACAAGATACCTGGGAGGAATTTCTTTCCTATAAGCTCAGTAACCGCTACATTTCCAAAAAGGAAAAGGAACAGTTCACGTCTTTCGTTTCGGAAAAGCGCTATTCCAAAGTCGCCTCCGCGATCAGGAAAAACGGCGGGCTCTCTTTTCCCGCCCGGCGCGAGATCAATAAAAGCGGCACCTCCAAAAAAAGGACCGTCTTCACTTTTTCCGACGACGAAAACATCTATCTGAAAGCCCTGGGCTACCTTCTTTACCGCTACGACGGCAAGTTTTCGACACGCTGTTATTCGTTCCGCAGAACGATCAGCGCCAGGGAGGCGATCTTCGATATCCTTTCGCAAAAGGACCGCGACTCCCTTTACTGCTTCAAGGCGGACATCAGTAACTACTTTAATTCCATTCCCGCCAAGTCCCTGGTCGAAGTCCTGAAAGAGATCATCACGGACGATCCGAAGCTTCTTTCGTTTCTTTCTGATCTTCTTTTATCCGGCAAAAGCACTCTCCCTGACGGGACCGTCTCCGAAGAACCCCGCGGCGCGATGGCCGGGATCCCGGTCTCGCCGTTTTTCGCCAACGTGTATCTTCTTTCCATGGACCGATATTTCGAAGAAAAAGGCGTCTCTTACTTCCGCTACTCGGATGACATCCTGATCTTTTCGCGTTCACGGGAAGACCTGGATACACATATCACCGACTTTTACCGGCAGATCGAAGAAAAAGGGCTTTCCGTCAATCCGAAAAAGGTCTCGGTCAGTTCTCCCGGAGAGCCCTGGGAATTCCTCGGATTCTGTTATACGGACGGACAGGTCGATATCTCCCATGTGACGCTTTCCAAGCTAAAAGGAAAGATAAGAAGGAAGGCACGGGCGCTTTTGCGGTGGAAAACAAAAACGGACGCCTCGTTTGAACGTGCGGCAAAAGCCCTGATCCGCACCTTTAATAAGAAACTCTATAACGAAGAAAATGAAGATCTTTTCACGTGGTGCCGCTGGTTTTTCCCCGTTATCACGACGGACAAAAGCCTTAGGGAGATCGATGCCTACTTGCTGGAATACGCAAGATACCTCTATTCCGGCCGCCACTACAAAGGCAATTACCGCATATCTTACGAAAACCTCAAAGCCCTGGGCTTTAAAAGCCTCGTGCATGAGTACTATACTTCCCGCGCTTCGGAAGAGGAAAAAAATCTCGCAGAATAATGATCAGGAGAATACCCGCCGTACCGTGATGATGCGGTCGACCAGTTCGGAATCCGCGTCAAATTTACAAAGTTTTATAGAGGTTCCCGTCTTAGACCTCATCAGCAGAACGCCCGAGTTCGTGCAGATCGCCGATTCATAGGGCTCTCTGCTGTTCGGACGGTACGGGTCGGAAAGAAATACGATATCTCCCGGAATGATACTGTCGATCAGAAGCTCGCCCGTGACTTCGTCATATTCCAGTTTAACTTCTGTTCCGCAATCGATCTGATCTTTCAGTTCTCTCGGGATCGGGACGCCGTTTACGCCGGCGGCTACATACGCTAAGCCCTGGATCGATATACCGCGGTTGGTCACGCCGCCGTCAAGATACGTGGCATTGACCATGGTCAGCACGGAGCTGACAAAGTAACGCACACCTACCTCCGCCGTTTCCTCGTTGATGCCGAGCTCGATAACACCACTGCTGCTGATCCAGCCGCTTTCGCCGTTCGGAAGCTGGACCTGGTATACGCCGTCACGCTTGACATCCGCGTAAAGCACCGTATTCATATTGACTTCGGCAATGAGTGTACCGTTACTTGCGTGGGACATGACTCGTTTGGAAATATCGGCGACAACGAGCTTAAAAAGGTGCAGATCCGGCTCGCACGAGGACATATCCGCGCTCAGTTCGTCGCCCTTTACATAACCGACGATGTTGTCCGACGTACGGATCAGCACATAGCCGTTTTCACAATCATCGTTCAGGAAATGGACAGGCTCATTCATCAGAAGCTGCGTGATCCTCTGGCTCGTAATGTCATCATCCGCCATGACACTGCAGGCACTTACCTTGACCACGCGGTAGGAATCGTCATAGATCAGTTCCGGATCCTTCTCGACGAAAAGCGCGATATCGGTATTTTTGAAAAATCCCGGCAGCACTTTCGGGAGCAAAAGGAATACGAACAGCATGATGGCAACAAAGGCAGATCCTGCCAGGACCAGTCTCGGCCAGCGCTTTCTCTGCCCTTCGGCCACGGACGAATCCGCTTTGTCCAAAGACCATACATTTGCCAGATCCTCGGCCTTTCCGTAATCTCCGTCCAGTTCGAGAAAAGGACCTTTCCTGGATACTCCGTCATCTCTGTTCTTCTTTTTGAAGGTCGAGGACAGCTTCAGTTTAAGTTGTTTGAAAAAGCGTGATTCCCTTTTCATTTCTGTCCTTCATCCTTCCATTCGATACAGCAGAAAGCGATCGCCGCACCGTGATCGTGCGAGATCGACAGGCTGACATTCTTTCCGCCCTCGCTCTCAAATACTTTCAGCGCAGCTCCGGAAAGTTCGGCGCGCGGTGCGCCGTTTTCTTTTTTCAGGATCTTAATGTCCGTCATGGAAACGCCTTTGCCGCCGATGCCCGTGCCCAGTGCTTTTGAAACGGCCTCTTTGGCGGCAAAACGGCCGGCCAGGAACTCGACCCGTCTGGTTGCAAGCTTCGGGGCGATCTCGATCTCTTCCTTCGCACAGACGCGCGAAAAGAAAGCATCTCCCGATCTTCCCAGTGCTTTCTCGATCCGGTCGATCGAAACGATGTCCACGCCGTTCGTGATCATGCGCGGGATCCCTCCGAAGAAAAATTAAAACGTACGAAATTCCTGTCGATGCGGTCGAAAAATCTTCCGCCGTAGCGCTCTTTCAGGGACTCCATATCAAAATTCGTCGTGATGATCGTCGTCTTCCCGGAAAGGATCCTTGTGTCGACGATATTCAGAAGGTCGGCCTCCGTGTTCGCCGTTCTCGGCTCCACGCCCAGATCGTCCAGCACCAGAAGGTCCGCTTCCGTAAGATAAGCGACTCTCTTTTCCACATCGCGCTCTTTTCCGGCGGGTGTGTAGAAAGACTGGATCAGTTTTCTGTGTTCCATCATCAGCTCCTGCGCTTCCGCCAGGCGGATCACAAAGGACGATCTGCCCTGCTTGGCATACTGCCTTGCGATCGCTACCGCCGTGAAGGTCTTTCCCTGACCGGAACGGCCGTAGAATACGGCATTCGGGACTTTTTCCTTTTCGGTCAGAAGACGGAGTTTCTTATATGTTTCCTGCATTCTCGGATTTTCGGCGAAGAACTGCTCCGAGTCTTTTTCAAACGAATATTCCGGGTATTTTTCCACGCCGGATCTTGCGGTCATGACGGGCGACAGAAGTTCACGGATGCAGTCGCAAAGGACAGGTTCTTTTCCCGCTTCCTCGATATAACCCGTGTCCCGGCACTTTTCGCAGTACGGCCTGATCTTGATCTTATCGCTCGAAAGCCCATGCGTGAAAAGCACTTTCTCCCTTTCCATTTTGAGCCTTACAAGTTCTTTTTGCAGATCCTCGCTGCTTTGTCCTTCGAGGGAATTTTTAAGGATCTCCTCGGAAACATCCGCGATCTTCTTTTCCACTTCGGCAAGCTCGGGATGCTCGATGCGGATCTGTTCGTTCTCCTGCTGCAGAAGGATCTCGCTTCGGATCCTGCGGTTTTCCAGGATGCTTCTTACATCCTCATATACACTGTCCATAGGCGGTCTCCTTAGTTACTCCTGTAAAAGCTCATCCAGGACGTTCATCGAATCCTGTTCCTTCTTATCCAGATGATCCTTCGTATATTCGTTCTCCATATAAGGAACGTCGCTTGCGTATCCCGATGCGGATACGCTCTTTCGCTCCTGATATGCTTCTTTATTCTTTCTTTTGAGCTCGGCTTCGAACTGCTTGGCCTTTGTCACCGAAGCCACTCCGTTTTCTTTCCACAGCTGCAGTCTCTCATCGACCTGAGACAGCGTGATCGTACTCATAAACTTGTGAAGGACCTCATAAGCATAACGGACGATCGGCTCTTCCCAGCAGTCGGTATTTGCCCATCTGTCGATGATCGAAAGGTCCATACCATCCAGTTTCTTCCTGAAAAGCTCTCCGCAGAACGCCGTCATCGCAGACGTTCTGTCAGCTGCGATCTTTTTCATCTCGTAGTCTCTTGCGGATTCCACATCGTGGATATTATGGGAGAACCACTCCTGCAGGATCTCGTCCATCTGCGGGAATGTCACGTTCTCCTTGTTCTTTTCCTTACGGAGATACGAATACAGGAAAGGCGGCACATCCGGGTCCATCTTATAGGTCAGGATCCAGGTGTTGATATACTCGATATCGACGCCGTCCAGTGCTTTTCGCTTCTTCTTGCCCAAAGCATTCATGCACTCTTTGATCTTTCGGTCGTCGTTTAATACCTTCTCAAGTTCAGAGGAAGTGTGTACCCCCCGCTTGCTCCATACCGCGCGAAGTTCTTCTGCCGGGCGGGAGTTCTTGCTTAAGAGCTTTCCTCTTTCCTGAAGTTCATTAAAAAGCGAATAGATGACATCCGGATCCATCTTATAAACGGATGCGGAATCGTCGATAAAACGCTGCCAGGAGTAGCTCATTCGTCCCATAAAGAAAGTGTCGCTGATACTTCTGGAAACGGTCTCCAGGCCCTTTTCGCGATGCTGTGGAGGCATCTCGAGGCCCTCGTCTTTTCGGGATTCGATATAGCGGTCGACTTCTCTGGCTTTGATGTCGGTAAGAAGAAGCGACCCGTCTTCTGATTTTTCCATAAGGCCGGCACTTGTCAGATAGAAAAGCTGCTCTTCGACTTCCGACTGTGCCATGCCGAGCTTTTTCGAGATCTTCTCGACGTTCATCTTTCCTAAAGAAGAAGAACGGTTCATGAGCATAAACAGGTAGATCTGGATCGAAGAACCGGTCAGGGACGACATATACTGAGTGATAAACAGATCCGGCACCGGTGTGTCGGAAAGCAGGAGCTTGTCTTTATCGTCCGCTGTCATGGCTACCTCCAAGAAAAATAAGTGCTTCCATTATAGCACCTTTTGGCATCCGAAAGAACTCCCAAACAGCGCCTGAGATAGTTCTTTGGAATACATGCGCGTCGCTGGTCCTCGCCGCTTCGCGTCTGCGGAATCGCTCCTTCGCATGATTCCAAAGAACATGTTCATTTCTCGTTTGGGGAGGTTCTTTCGAAAGAAAAAGGAGCGGTCCCGTATGGGATCGCTCCTTTGTTCAAGCGTTTGTTTCAGCTTGCGATTAAGCTTCGTTAGCCTTCTTTACATAAGAACCGTAACGCTCGATCGCATCCTGGTGTGTCTTTTCGAACATACCGTCAACGACGTCTTCCGGATACTTCTTGTAGAGGGAGTTGTAACGAACTTCGCTCTTGAGGAAGGCGATGAAGTCACCTGTCGGCTCCTTGGAGTCGAGAGTGAATGCATTCTTGCCTTCTGCTGTAAGAGTCGGGTTGAATCTGAACAGATGCCAGTAACCGCACTCAACAGCCTGCTTCTCTTTGATCTGAGCAACCTTCAGGCCACCCTTGATACCGTGGTTGATGCAAGGAGCATAGCAGATTACGATGGACGGACCATGGTAAGCTTCTGCCTCTGTGAATGCCTTGATCAGCTGGTTCTTATCAGCACCCATGGATACCTGAGCAACATATACATAACCGTAGCTCATAGCCATCATGCCGAGGTCCTTCTTCTTGATTGCCTTACCGCCTGCAGCGAACTGGGCAACAGCAGAATGAGGTGTGGACTTGGAAGCCTGTCCACCTGTGTTAGAGTAAACCTCTGTATCGAGAACGAGAACGTTGACATCCTCACCGGAAGCAAGAACGTGGTCAAGTCCGCCGTATCCGATATCGTAAGCCCATCCGTCACCACCGATGATCCACTGGGATCTCTTCATGAAGAAGTCTTCATACTCGAGAGCCTTCTTAGCGGAATCGGAACCTTCAGCCTTCAGAGCTTCAGCGAGCTTCTCAGCATTCTCACGAGCCTGATCACCGGAGTTGAATCCGTCGATCCAAGCCTGTGCAGCAGCCTTGAGGTCTTCAGAAGCTGTAGCAGCAACTGTTTCCTCAACGAGGCCCTTAGCTCTGTTTCTCAGCTGCTTGTAACCGAGGAACATACCAAGACCATGCTCAGCGTTATCCTCGAAGAGGGAGTTACCCCAAGCCGGACCGAAACCTCTGTAGTTGGTCGTGTACGGCATAGACGGAGCAGAACCACCCCAGATAGAGGAGCATCCTGTAGCATTGGAGATCTGCATTCTGTCACCGAAGAGCTGGGTAAGGAGCTTAACGTAAGGTGTCTCACCACAGCCTGCGCATGCGCCGGAGAACTCAAGGAGCGGCTGCTCGAACTGAGAACCCTTGATGCTTGCTTTGTTCATCGGGTTGTCCTTATGCGACAGAGCAACACAGTAATCCCAGTTCTCGGCTTCCTTGAGGTTGTCCTTGAGCGGAACCATTGTGATTGCCTTTTCCTTAGCGATACAGGACTCTACGCAGATACCGCAGGAGAGGCAGTCCATAGCGGAAACCTGAATGCGGAACTTATACTGCTCGTAACCCTTCATGCCGTCCTTTGTCTCGAACGGAGCCTTTGCAGCCTCTTCCTCAGTAAGGAGGAACGGACGGATAGCAGCGTGCGGGCAAACGATGGAGCACTGGTTACACTGGATACACTTAGAAGCATCCCAAACCGGAATATCAACAGCAGTACCGCGCTTCTCGTAAGCAGCTGTACCCTGCGGGAAAGTACCGTCTTCCATACCCTTGAAGGTAGATACCGGAAGCTTGTTACCTTCCTGTCTGTTCATTACGTTAACGACCTTCTCGATGAACTCAGGAACATTCTTCTTCTCGACCGGCTTGTCTTCAGCTGTCTTCCAGGAATCCGGAATGTCAACTGCTACGACTGCGTCAACACCGGCGTCGATCGCCTTGTAGTTCATTTGAACGATATCGTCACCCTTCTTACCGTAGGACTTGAGAGCTGCCTTCTTCATGTAGTCAACAGCCTGCTCAACCGGGAGGATACCGGAAAGCTTAAAGAATGCGGACTGGCAGATGGTGTTGATTCTTCCGCCGAGGCCGATCTCCTTAGCCTTTGCAACAGCGTCGAGAGTGTAGAACTTGATGTTGTTGTTAGCGATATATCTCTTCATGGAACCCGGGAGTCTCTCCTCGAGCTCTTCTCTTGTCCACTGAGTATTGAGGAGGAACGTGCCGCCCGGCTTCAGGGAAGAGAGCATATCGTACTCATAAACATAAGACTGGTTGTGGCAAGCTACGAAGTCAGCCTTGTTGATGAGGTATGTGGAACGGATCGGAGTGTCACCGAATCTCAGGTCAGAGATCGTGATACCACCGGACTTCTTGGAGTCGTAAGAGAAGTAAGCCTGAGCGTACTTGTCTGTGTGGTCACCGATGATCTTGATGGAGTTCTTGTTAGCACCAACAGTACCGTCAGCACCGAGACCCCAGAATCTAGCCTGAACTGTGCCTTCGCCGGCAACTTCGATAGACTCGGAGCAATCGAGAGAGAGGAATGTAACGTCATCATCGATACCGATGGTGAATCTTTCCTTCGGCTGATCCTTCTTGAGTTCCTTATAAACTGCAAGGATCGTCTCAGGTGTTGTGTCCTTAGAACCCATACCATAACGGCCGCCGATGAGCTTCGGAGCGTTCTTGCCAACGTAAGCAGCAGCAACGTCAAGGAACAGCGGCTCTGCGTAAGAACCAGGCTCCTTTGTTCTGTCGAGAACTGCGATTGCCTTAGCTGTAGCCGGGATAGCCTCGAGGAGCTTGTCAGCTGCGAACGGACGATAGAGGTGAACCTTTACAAGACCAACCTTCTCACCGTGAGCGTTGAGGTAATCGATAACCTCTTCAGCTGTCTCACAGACAGAACCCATAGCGATGATTACGCGGTCAGCATCCTCAGCACCATAGTAGTTGAAGAGCTTATAGTTTGTGCCACGGATCTCATTGATCTTATCCATGTAAGCCTGAACCTGATCCGGAACTGCCAGATAGAACGGGTTGGAAGCCTCTCTGCCCTGGAAGTAGATATCCGGGTTCTGAGCTGTACCACGAAGTGTCGGGTGGTTCGGGGAAAGGGATCTCTTACGGAATTCCTTGATTGCATCATAATCAACGAGGGAGCCGAGTGTATCGTAATCGATAACTTCGATCTTCTGGATCTCGTGAGATGTACGGAAACCATCGAAGAAGTGAATGAACGGAACTCTTGTCTTAATTGTAGCGAGGTGAGCTACTGCAGCAAGGTCTGCAACTTCCTGAACGGAGTTGGAGCAGAGCATTGCAAAACCGGTCTGACGGCAGGCATATACGTCTGCGTGGTCACCGAAGATGTTAAGAGCGTGAGCTGCAAGAGCTCTTGCGGAAACGTGGAATACGCAAGGGAGAAGTTCACCTGCGATCTTGTACATGTTCGGGATCATGAGGAGAAGACCCTGGGATGCGGTATATGTAGTTGTCAGAGCACCTGTTGCCAGAGAGCCGTGAACTGCACCGGAAGCACCTCCCTCAGACTCCATCTCGACGATATTAACCGTCTGTCCGAAGATATTCTTTCTGCCCTGCTGTGCCCATTGGTCAGTGTGGTCAGCCATAGGCGAGGACGGTGTGATCGGGTAGATCGCTGCGTTTTCGGTAAATGCATATGAGGTATATGCGGCAGCTTCGTTACCGTCCATGGTCTTTTTTGTAAGTTCGATTGCCATACACTTTCTCCTTTATATAAAGATTTAACTATAGTTTGTGGCTCACTCGTGTGCGAATGGGCACACAATGAGCGCATATATTATATCACATATATAAGGGATTGGCTCTTATTTCTGCTTTGATTATCGAGATATTTTACGAATGAAATCCCCCATATGTTCTATATTTTCCTTCCCGCGAAAAAAGCGCCCGTCAGGGCGCTTTTCGTACATCTTCATTATTCCTTGAAACCATGGGATATCAGGCTTCCGGTGTTGCTTCCGCCGAAGTCTCCGCAGGGGTCTCTGCCGGAGGTGTTGTCGGTTCCGGAGCCGCCGTGGTATCCGGCGGAGGCGCTGCCGTTGTCGTTGCCGGATCAACATATCCTGCCGGTGCCGAGACTTCACCTGTCTTCGGATCCATATAGAAGATCGTTCCGTCCGAAGCCAGTGTACCTATACGGTATTTCGCATTGATCATACGATACTCCGTCAGGATCTCATCGCGCTTGATCTCATTGCCATCCGCATCGTACTTGACCTTGTAAGCCTTTGCCAGCTTGTGGTTGTGAGCGCTTCTTTCCTTGACCTTCTGGCCTACAGGAAGTGTCGGATCCGCCACGTACTCGGTCTCCGTAGGTTCTTCGTCGATCAAAAGCTCAGGTTCACCGAAGAACTTGATCTTCTGTCCGTCCGGAAGAAGTCTGCCGAAGATCTCGACAGTTACCCAGCTGTCTCCGTACCAGGCGTGGATCGCGACCGGATAGTCCGTATTGTTCGTGAACTTAAATGTCGGCCACTCCCAGGAGACCGTAGCATCCGTGCCCGGATCGACGTAGTCACTCGGCCAGGAGTGCGCGACTCGGAAATCGACCTGAAGGTCAGCCTCCATGACACTGTGATAAAGCATGGTATTCGCCTGACAGATTCCTCCGCCGTACTCCGGACCGGAGATTCCGTTTGTAATACCCGCTGCCTCTTTATAGCCTTTTTCCGGAGTTCTCTGACCGGTCCTTGCATTAAAGTCAAACTGCTCGCCCGGCTGCAGAACGGTTCCGTCGAGTTCCTTGCATATCAGATAGATATTTGTATTACGGTTCGCGTCATCTTTCGTTTTAGAAGTGTTGGAAGAGACCTTGCCGAGTTTGGCGCGAAGCGCGTCCGCCGTAGTCACCGGGGAGATCTCATGAAGATCGACCGGAATTACGGCTTTGTAGTTCTTTGCGGCAAAAGCGGCATTTACATCCGCGATCGCTTTGGTAATATCCACGGAGGATCCGCTCTTGGAGTCTTCGATGATAAACACGAGGTTAGCTGTATCAAAGCCTGTCGCCTTTGCCTCTACCGGTGCCTGATTATATCCATCCAGTGCGGCATGGGTCAGAAGCGATACCTGATCTTCACCGAGAGTAAACGCGGACTCGAAGTTTTTAGGATTCGTCTTCAGGTCCTTGATCTGATTATAACGTTCAACCAGTCCGTCTCCGCCTTCCAGCGTACTTGTTTTTCCGTAGTTATATGCTTCGAGCAATACATCATCGATATTGGAAGCCAGGTTCATGCCGTCGGTCTGAAGTCTGACGTCGTCGTTTCCGACCTGGAAGTGGATATCTACCAGCTCATTGACCTGCTGATGACGGATCTCCGCGAACATCGCTCTGCCTTCTTCCAGTGTTTTTCCGGAAAGATCCACTCCGTCAACGCTGATCCCCTGATAGAATTTGTCGCTGTCGACCTGTTCCTTCAGTTCATCGGCCGTATAACTCTTTTTCGAGCCGTCGATATCAGTAACTGAATATTTCTTCGCGAAAAGATGATCGATGTCATCTTTAAAGACCTGCGTGCAAAGGATAGTGATAACAAGGCATCCCACCAGGACCGCCGTGATGATCGCGATCGCCTTTGTTGAGATAACCGACTTCTTTCTTCTTCGGTTTCCCGTTCCCTTCTTTTGATACATAGTCTTTTTCAGGAACGATGACTTTCTCGTTGATGCCCTTTTTGTGGTCCTTTTACCACGCGATGATGTATTCTTCTTCATTCCTTTTTCAGCCTCTCTTCAGACCTGCCAATAACCTTCTTTTTCCTTCTTAAAGAATAATAGTATGATATGCCCCGTCATTCAATATCATTTTGAAAATAAAAGTATTGTCTTTTGCACAAATCTTATTCCTGAACAAAGAATCGTTAAAACAGAAGAATAGAAATGCCTCCTCGGCGCCCCCCTCACGCAAAACTGATCCGTCACCGGAAAGAACAGAAAAAGTGCCGCGACGGTGTATTCCCAAAAAAACGCAAATAACCCATAAGTCATAAGAAGAATAGAAAATGCCTCCTCGGCGACCCCCTCACGCAAAACTGATCCGTCACCGGAAAGAACAGAAAAAGTGCCGCGACGGTGAGTTTTGCGACAGCAAACTGTCTGAACCGTAGCGGCACTATTATTCTGTTCTTAAAACGTCGGTGAAGGATTACTTCATCTTGATCATTGAGGACTCCCAGCATTCCGGCTTCTCTACACCGAGCAGATCCGCGATGGTAGCTGCGATGTTGGCAAGACCGTAAGACTCGGAATCGACGACCTCGTACTTATCCTTGTTTTCTGTGTTGTCATAGAAGATGCACGGAACAGGATTGAGTGTGTGGGATGTCTTTGCCTTGATACGGCCATCCTTATCTGCCTTCGGGGAACCGTCCTTGGCAAGTTCATACATTTCCTCGGCATTACCGTGGTCAGCTGTGATGATCGCCATACCGCCGACTGCATCGATCGCCGGGAGGATCCTCTTCAGGGCGATATCAACGGACTCAACTCCGATGACAGCAGACTCAAATACACCTGTGTGGCCGACCATATCGCCGTTCGGGAAGTTAACACGCATGAAAGGATACTTGTTCTCGGAGATGAGCTCGACAAGCTTGTCTGTGATCTCAGCGGACTTCATCCACGGACGCTGCTCGAAAGGAACGATATCAGACGGGATCTCGATGTACTCTTCGAGATCGTCGTTGAACTTACTGGATCTGTTACCGTTGAAGAAGTAAGTAACGTGGCCGTACTTCTGTGTCTCGGAGATCGCCAGCTGAGCGATGCCTTTGTTGGCAAGAAGCTCGCCGAGTGTGTTTCTGATGACCGGCGGAGAAACGAGGAACTTCTTCGGGATGTGAAGGTCGCCGTCGTACTCGAGCATACCGGCGTAATTTACGTTCGGAACACGAACACGGTCGAACTTGTCAAAGTCAGCACCGCTTTCAAATGCAACTGTCAGCTCCTGGGCACGGTCGCCACGGAAGTTGTAAAGGATAACACTGTCGCCGTCTTCGATCGTGCCGACCGGAGCGCCGTTTTCAGCGATAACGAATGCCGGGAGATCCTGGTCGATAACGTTCGGGATCTCGGAACGGAATGTCTCGATGGCTTCTTTTGCAGTTGCGAACTGTCTGCCCTCACCAAGAACGTGAGTCTTCCAGCCGGCTTCGACCATACCCCAGTTTGCGCCGTAACGGTCCATGGTGATGACCATACGTCCGCCGCCGCTGGCGATCCTGTAATCGTGTGTTGCGTCAGAAAGCTCGGAAAGCTTCGCCTCGAGCTGGTCAACATACTGCAGCGCAGATGTTTCACCGACATCACGTCCGTCCAGGAGAATGTGGATACGTACTTTTTCTACGCCCTCTTCCTTAGCTTCGTCGAGCATAGCGAGAAGATGGTCGATATGAGAGTGAACGTTACCATCGGAAAGAAGTCCGATGAAGTGCATCGTGCCGCCCTTCTTTGCGTCAGCAACGAGAGACTTCCATACTTCGCTCTGATACATGCTCTTGCTTGCGAGAGACTCGGAAACCAGTTTAGCGCCCTGGCTGTATACCTGGCCGGCTCCGATCGCATTGTGGCCTACCTCGGAGTTACCCATGTCACCGTCAGACGGAAGACCTACTGCCGTACCGTGTGCCTTAAGTTTCTGCATCGGATAATTCTTCATGCAGTTGTCCAGGATCGGCTTCTTTGCGCCTGTGACAGCATTACCTGTCTCGATTTCTTTGATTCCCACGCCATCCATGATGATCAGGACGATCGGGCCTTTGTAAGATGTACTCATACTCATTCTCCTTTTCTATAAAAAGGGCACAGTCCTCCGAATAGGACTGGTGCCCTGAATATCTGTGTTCAAGCGCTTTTCGCGCCGAAGCGGCGGATCCCTTCTTTCGGAATCAGGCGCCACCGTTCTCTTCCGGCGGGGTCGTCGGCTCGGTATCGGCAACGGTGTCAGCCGGAGTTGTATCCGCAGGCGTTGTGTCTGCAGGTGTAGTATCTGCAGGAGTCGTATCTGCCACAGGTGTAGTATCCGAAGGTACTGTCGGAGTGATGGCTTCCGGCGGTGCATTTACTGCTCCGGTCTTCGGATCCATCGGATAGACTTTTCCGTCGGCGCCGAGAACACCCACGTGGATCTCGGCATTTCTTACCGGGTAGTGGCTCGGGAAATACTCTTCCTTCTTGATCTCGTTACCGTCTGCATCGCGCCATACCTTGTAGGACTTGTAGTCATAACCGGTACGGGAACCTGTCGTTGTTGACTTCGTTCCGATCGCCATGGTCGGATCGGCGACATATACCGTCGTCGGAGCGATCTCGCGGACGAGTTCGCCGACCAGTTCGATCGTCTGTCCATCCGGAAGCGGACGGCCGTAGATCTCAACGGTAACATGCTGATCTGCGTAGAACGCATGGATCGCTACCGGATATTCCGTATTGTTTGTGAACTGGAAGTTCGGGCTTTCCCATGTAACGGTAGCATCTGTTCCCTTGTCAACATATGTACTCGGGATCGTGTGGTTCTTTCTTTCATCCACCTGCAGATCCGCCTTGGTAACGCTCTGATAGAGCATGGTGTTGGCCTGGCAGATACCGCCGCCGAGCTCATCTCTCATATCTCCGTTGAAGATACCGTGAGCCATCTTAAAGCCTGCCGCTTCCGTTCTCTGTCCGACAACATCGTTGAAGTTAAAGGATTCTCCCGGCTGAAGTACCAGCCCGTCGATCTTCTCACAGACAAGGCGGATGTTGGTGTTACGGTTATCGTTGCTGCTGGTCTTGGATGTCGTCGTAGAGACAAGTCCGAGATATTCCCTGAGGAACTCCGCGGAAGTGGTCGGTTCGATGACCTCCTGGGTAACCGGAATGACGACTTCGTATTCTTTTCCGTCCAGCGCGGTCTTGACATCAGCGATCGCTTTATCAATATCGATGACATTACCTTCCTGGGATTCTTCGATAACAAACTCGAGATTTTCGAGATCAAAACCACTGGCATATGCTTCGACGACTTCTTTCTGAAGCGGCTCGAGAGTTTCTCTTGTCAGCTGGTCTACGGCAGAAGTATCGAGAGAATATGTCGAGACGAAGTCCACCGGATTCGTCTTTAATGCGTTGATGGTGTTATAACGGTCCTTAAGGCCGTCATCTCCCTGAAGCGTACTTGTACGTCCGTAATCATAAGCTTTATCGATGATCGAATCGATATCACTTGTCACAGTAAGGCCTGTTGTCGGCATCGGGATCGACTCGTCACCGACGAGGAACGTAACATTCACGAGATCCGATGCGGATTTGTTGTTTTCTTCGGCAAACTGGGCTTTGACTTCGTCCTTGGACTTACCGGCGACGCTCACGCCATTGATCGTGATGCCCTCATAAAAAGTCGGTACATCCAGCTGTGCCTGCAGTTCTTCCGGTTCAAAGGAAACCTCGCTGCCGTTGACATCTGTCACAACGATCTTGTTGGATTTACCGCCGATCACGTTCTTCAGGACCGTAAAGTAGAGTACTGTACCGATGGCGGAAACGGCCAGAAGGCCTGCTACTACACCGACTACAGCAGTTGTTATTTTCTTCTGTCTTCTCTTCGCTGCATTTTTCTTCATTCTTTTGACGCCTCTCTCAAAAAAATCATACTACTTCACCATGTAAAAGTTTAATATAGGATGACTTCTCTTTCAAGAGATAATCTATGTTTTTTACCCTACAAAATACGTCACTTCGGGATATAGTTTTTTGTTATATCTGGCATATTCCGTTTGACATTTTCCGGGATTTACAACTTCCCTTCGATCCGTGGTATCATAGACGTTGTGAATTCCGTGCCAAAAGCACTTTTCGGAGGACATTTTTCTTTGGACCGGCTGATCGTCTGTGACATCGATAATACGCTTCTTCCCGCCGGCGGGAAGATCTCGGAGGAGACCCTTTCCACGATCCGGTCTCTGCCTTCTTCCACCGGTTTTACGATCGCGACCGGAAGATCCTTTCATGTGGTAAGAAAATTCGTCGAAGAATTCTCTCTTTCCGCGCCCGTCATCACGAGTAACGGCGCCCAGGTCTACGATTACGAACAAAATTGCCCGATCTACGAGAACAGTTTCCCGGATGATGTCGCTTCAGACCTGATGGAAACGCTCATTTCCCGCGGCTTTGATTTCGTCGCATACGGAAAAGACGGCATTTTCTACCGTCCGGAAAGTGCGCATATGGCTTTTTTCAATAACTACAATGCCTCGGTAAGAAAAGAGATCCGTGCCCCGCTCATCCCTCTTAATGAGAAAGACCTTTCCGACACGCCTGAAAAGCTTACGAAGATCCTTGTATATGAGCCTACCGACGATCTGATACAGGAACTTTCCGCGAAAAAAGCACTTGAGGTGACGTCTTCCATGCACAGGGTCATCGACATCATGCCCGAAGGATGCACCAAGGGAAATGCCGTAGTTGCACTGGCTTCTTACCTTCACGTTCCGATGGAAAATGTTTTCTGTTTCGGAGACGGCGACAATGACATCAGCATGTTTACCTGCGGCGCCGTGGGAGTCGCGATGGGAAACGCCTCGGAAAAGGCGAAATCTTTCGCATCCGTAATTACCCGTAACTGCAAAGATGACGGAGTCGCTTACGCGATCCGCCATCTTATCTGAAGCTTTTATCCTTTTCGCCCGAAGGCTTGTCCATAACGATCAGCTGTGGATGTTTACGTGCATTGCCTTTGCAATGATGAAGAATCTCTTGTTATCCACTTTGATCTTGAAGATGTGGTGTCCCTGACCGATGTGATATCTTTCATTCATCTGGTAGAACTCCTCCTGCGGAGCAAGACCGATGAAGTCCCCGCCTTCGTATGTAAAACGCATCGGGCACGAGATCATGAAAGGCTGCATGAATACGATCTCGAGGATCGGTTCCGCATATTCATCCGGTTTACCGACCAGTACGACCTGTTCACTGTCTGCAGACTGGATCTCGAAATACATCCATAAAACATCAGAAAGGCAATCTTTGATCGAATTAAACTTGACCAGACACTCATTCGCCGTCATTTCGCATCTTCCTCCTTTTGAAATCACCTTGAGTATACTTTCAAAATTTCTGGGAATAAACCCATTTCGGCGCTTGAAAATTGACATTTCTGTGGACAATTGCGAATTCCTTCACATTTGTGTCACAATTCAGAAGTTTTAAACGGAAATTTGACGTTTCATGTCGCATTTGCCACAAAGAAGCGCCCGTTAGCCTAAGCTTACGGGCGCCTTGCTTTTCGTGATTTTATTGATCGGAATCCGAAAGGTTTTCTCCTTTCGAATATCAGAGCTTAGCTCTTACGGCAGCTTCTACCTTCGCCTTAGTATCGGCAAGGCATGCTGCGGAGCCCTCTTTAGTATCACCGTAGATACCGAAGTAGATCTTCAGCTTCGGCTCCGTGCCGGACGGACGGGCACATGCCCAGTCAAGTCCCTTGTCTCCGCCGAGCTCGTAAAGAAGCACGTTGGAAACAGGAAGAGCGATCTCTTCTTCTTTTACGCCGTCGTCTGTAAATACATATCTCTTCGATGCCTGGTAGTCACGGACTGCTTCGACCGGAGCGCCGCCGAGGAGCGCCTGGGCGTCTGCTTTGTTCTTGCAGGAAAAAAGTTCCGAGCGAAGCGCTTTCATAGCACCGGCGATCTTCTCGATACCTTCTTTTCCTTCGAGCGTGATCGAAACGGTCTCTTCGAAGCCGTAGCCGAAACGCTTGTAGATGTTTTCAAGACGGTCAATGAGCGACTGTCCGCGTTCTCTGGACTGGGCATACATGCCGGCGATCAGCATCGCACCGACTACCGCGTCCTTGTCACGAACGTCAAGGCCTGCCAGATATCCGTAGCTCTCTTCGAAGCCGAACTGGAAGTGCTTGCTGCCGAATTCGTCGTCGAGCTTGATGCGCTCACCGATGAACTTAAAGCCCGTGAGGACCTCCTGGAGTTCTACGCCGTAGTACTTGCAGATCGCGCCGGCAAGTTTACTGGATACGATCGTTGTTACGGCAAAAGAACCTTCCGGCAGTTCCCCTGCGCGCTTTTTGGAATCGAGGATATAGTCGAGGATCATAAGTCCGACCTGGTTACCCGTAAACGGCACATAGGTCTCTTTTCCGTCTACCGTTGTACGTACTGCGATACCGATACGGTCGCTGTCCGGGTCGGTGCCGATAACAAGATCCGCATCTACTTTCTTGGCAAGATCGATCGCCATACTCAGTGCCTTCGGGTTTTCCGGGTTCGGTACTTCTACGGTCGGGAAGTCTCCGTCCGGAAGTTCCTGCTCGGTAACGATATGGACATTCTCCAGACCGATTCTCTTCAGGATGCGGCGTACCGGCTTATTACCGGAACCGTGAAGCGGTGTGTAAACGATCGACATATCTTTCTGGTTGAGGATCGCCTGACGGTCGATCACGAGTTTGTCGAGCATATCCGTATATGCTTCGTCGACTTCCTCACCCCAGTAAGTCAGAAGGCCTTTTGCCTTTGCCTCATCCAGAGTATCCGGATGGATCGTTCTGATATCTTCGATGCCCTCGATAAAGCCCAGGATCTTCGATGCAGCCTCCGGCGGCACCTGTCCGCCGTCCTCGCCGTATACCTTGTAGCCGTTATACTTGGACGGGTTGTGGCTGGCCGTGATCATGACACCGGCAAAAGCCTTGTGCCAGCGGACGGAATAAGAAAGCATCGGTACCGGACGAAGCTCATCCGAAAGGAATACGCGGATGCCCATGGATGTCAGCGTTCTTGCCGTGATCTCGGCAAACTCCGGCGAGAAATGACGCGAGTCATAAGAAATAACGACGCCACGCTTCATGGCTTCTTCGCCTTCACTTGCGATATATTTTCCAAGACCTGCGGAAGCCTTCGATACGATATACATATTCATGCGGTTCGTACCTGCGCCCAGAATACCGCGAAGTCCGGCCGTTCCGAACTCGAGGTCTCTGTAGAATCTCTCCTCGATCTCCTTCTTGTCATCCTTGATCGAAAGAAGCTCCGCGCGCGTCGCTTCGTCGAAATAGGGATCTTCACTCCAAAACTTGTACAATTCTTCTACACTCATCTTCTCTTCTCCTCCTCATAAAATAAGATCAAGTATCCGTCTGTTCTTCTGCTTCTGCCTTGGGGGCTTCTTCTTTTCCCTCACTTGCGGCAGCATCGGAACTTTTCTTCTTTTTCAGCATCAGGAACGATACCGCGGCAAAAACAACTACGCCGAGTCCGCTTGCCAGAAGTCCGATCTTCCATCCGGGCGGCGTGAAGCGGAGTTCCACTTTATGCGCTCCCGCAGAAACCGGAATATAAAGTAACGCATCCTGATATGCGATGATCTCAGTCTCTTTTCCGTCGACACATGCCTTCCAGCCCTTTTCGTAAGGAGCCGTGATCAGGATACCGGAATCTTCGGCCGTATCTGTTTCAATCACATAGTGACCGTTTGTGACATCGACACTTTTGAGCCCTTGGGTCAGAGCTTCCTTCTGGGGCGCCATTGCCGTCGGATCGACATATGCAAAGATGGGCTCAAACGAGCCGAAGATATCTTCTTCCGCTCTGATCTCCACCTTCACTTCATCTCCCTTGCTGAAAGAACCGAGGTTAAGGATCACGGTGTAGAAAGAGTGGGACGCCTTATCTGCGATCATTTCGTCATTTACATAGATCTCTGTCTCGCACTGCAGGCACAAGTACGGGATCTCAAAATATACGGCGCCGTCGCGATCCGCTTTGAAAGTAGTACGGAATACCAGAGGAGCCTTATCGTTGTTTCTTAAGTAGAGATTCAGTCCTTCTGCTTTAAGATTCACCGTTTCGCTGTTCAGTTCGTTTTTCACAAGGTCATTCGCCACGATCGCTTTTTCCGGAGGAATATCCGTGGGCTGGCCGTTGATGATCTCCCAATCAGCCGTGAATGTGTCGTAGACATCAGAAGCATCCACACCGGAAAGAGATTTTATCCAGTCTTCCTGGAAAGCAAAGTAATCCTTTGTCGTTTCGTCTTTCTCCAAAGCGTATCCGTCGAAGGAAAGCGCATCCGCTTTTACGACGAGTGCCGCCGGACAAGCGTATTCATTTTTATAAAGATAGAGTTCGTCCTCTGTTGCTACCTTCTCCAGCTCCTTAATGTCTTCCACCTTCGACATGATATATCTGACACCCAAGATCGAATCAGACGGCATGATCAGTTCATCGTGATGGAGAGCGAAGTAATTATAGTTCGAGTTATAACCCAGCTGTTTGAGAAAATGATTAGCCTTTTTATTTGCCATGGAAGCAAAAATGCTCATGCCTTCTTTTCCCGAATAGAAAGGAAGATTGTTCGCGTATATCAGATGTTGCCAGTTTCTGTGTAACTCCGTACGAAACCAGTCCTGATCCTCGATACTGCCGGAAAGCGCTTCGATATCGTTCAGTGATTTTTTAAACTCCGGGGCATCCTGCGCACCGTTATATACATCCGGCATCAGGGAGCGCGGATTGAAAACAACGATCTCAACAGCGATCACGGCAACGAGAAGTCCTGCTCCGATGCGCTTAAGGTTATAGATGATATCCGGCCACTTTTCAAGTGTGATTCCGTAAAGCAGGACACTGATCAGAACCGAAAACAGAAGTGTCGCAAAGAAAGAATTTTCCTTTTGAGCCATCCGGCCGAAACTCTGAGAGAAAAGCAGAAGCCCGAGGATGACGCCGAAAGATTTATAGAAATGTTTCTTTTCGCAATGCTTCATATTCAGGTAGGAATAGAATGCGACGAGGATCATCAGAAATGAGAAAAGGAATGCGTAACGGAAATTGAACCAGTTCGGATCATCAAACAGATGCCATGCCGCGTTAAGAAGCGGGAACTGGAAACAAAGGATCCCGAATCCGAAAGCCACGCCGAGCGCGGCCTTCAGAGATCTCTTGATCTTCGGATTGAAGAAGAACAGGATGCAAAGGAACAGCACCGTTATTCCGCAGAAAATATACGGCATGTTGGCCGAAAGATCTCCGACTTTCTTTTCAACGAACTGGTCGAATATAGATGCGAACTTAAACTCCGGCTGCATGGACATGATGGAACTCTGCTCGGAGTAATCGGGATTGCCGATCGTATTGAGTCCTGCCGGAAGGAGAACGCACGCGCTCATCATCGCAGCGGTGACCGCCGAGAGGATAAACATACCGACAGTCTTCATGCTCTCTTTTTCCGTTTCCTTTTTGAACATTCCCCGGTAGCCCATTACGGAAACGAGATAGAGGAAGGAGAAGATTCCGACCATGTAGGCGATATAGTAACCGGAAACAAACAGGACAAGAAGGATCAGAGTGATCGCCGGCCAGTTCTTTTTCCGATCTTCGATAAATTTCTCCGCAAAGAGGATCAGAAGCGGCAGGATCGCGAATCCGTCAAGCCACATGATGTTAAACATATAAACGATCGCAAACGTACAAAGCGGATACATCAGTCCGAAAATGACGGTCATCTTATCTTCGGTCTTGAACTTCCGATCCAAAAGCCAGGTCATAAATGCACCGGCAAAAGAAAGCTTGATGATGATCAGGCAGGCGACCAGCTCCTGGATCATCGTCATAGGGAAAAGAAGCGCGATCAGATTTAAGGGGCTCGAAAGATAGTAGCCGAATACACCCATTGTGTTCGAACCGATACCGAGGCTTCTGTTGTAGAAAAGGGATTCGCCGGAAAGAAGTGCCTGCTTGTATCCGACAAGATACGGACCATACTGTGCGCCCAGGTCAGAAGTCAGCACATTTCTGTTTCCGAAGGGAGTGATCATATTGATCAGGAACACCACGATCATGGCGACCATGGTCACGAAGAATGCCAAAAGGGGACGGGTGTCGATTTTTCTTCCCGCTTTCTTTTCAAGCGTCGTCTTCTCTATCAATCCTGTTCCCTCCTTTGCTGCTTTACCTTACCGCTCTTTCTTGTGCAGAAGATGAGAGCCGCACAGGCAAAGACCCCCAGTGCACTGATTATACCACCAATTCGCGCTCCGGGGGGATCGAATTGCAGTTGCACGTTGTGGCTTCCGGCATCGAGAGGGATGCAGATAAATGCATCCTGATACGGTACGATCTCTACATCCTTTCCGTCTACTTTTGCCGACCAGCCCTTTTCGTACGGAATCGTCGTGATCAGGAGCTGTTCTTTTGAAGATTCCGTGGAGAAAGTAACATATCCGTCTTTGACAGAAAGGCCGGATATTCCTTTTTTCAGGATCTCCGTCTGCTCGAAAAGCGCCTTAAGATCTGTCTCGGCGGCATATGGTTCAAAGCAGGCGAGGACATCATCGTCGCAGCGGATCTCAAAGGTGATCAGTTCGCCCTGACCATGTATTCCCGCGTCCACGATCACGGAATAGTAAGAAGTGGATTCCTCTTTGTAGATACATTTGCCGTTGCAGTAGATACTGACCGGCGCGCTCTTCATCAGGAACGGTACCGAAAGATAAACGGGGCCGTCCGTTTTGACGTACATGGTCGCCTTGAGGATGATCGGGGACTTATTGCTTCCGCGCAGATAATAAGTCGGAGCAGTGTATCCCTCTTCAATATTTTCGAGATTGAGTCTGTCCTTTTTAAGATCGTACTCAAGAGGTTCTTTGATGAATCTGCCTTCTGATTTCTGCGCGTTGAAAACTTCCCAGGTAAGATGTCTGGCATCAAATACTTTGTCCGCCCCGATCCCCGTAAGTGAACTCAGAAGATCTTCCTGAAAAGCGAAATAGTCTTTTTCTATTACCTTTTCCGGTTTTGCCTTTTTGTCCTTAAGATCTTCTTCGTCTTTCTTTTCTCCCGCAATCTTTTCCAGACTGTATCCGTCAAATCCGTAAGCGTCTTTTTCGGCAAGGAAAACCATTCCGACAGAATACGGGTTTTCAAACAGCGTATATTTCCCAGAAGAAGAAACCGGCGTCAATCCCGGGATCTCACTCTCATCGGAAACCACGTAAGAAATGCCCATGAGAGAGTCCGCCAGAAGGTTGACGTTTCTGTGTTCTATGGATGTGTAGTTGAAATTTGCGCAGTAGCCGAGCTGCTTGAGGAAATGCTGCATCGGTTTATTTGACATCGAACAGAAAGCGCCGAGTCCTTTTGTACCCGTATAAGACGAAAGACTTAGTGAGTCAATATTTTCACCCAGGGTTCCTGCCTTCTCGGTTCTCTTTCCCGAACCGTCGTCGGTGTCCTTCGTCAGTTCAATAAGGTCAGAGACCTCCGCCGAGAATGACTTCGCGCTCTGGGTATCATTCCAGAGGGCTCCGACCGTCAGTTTCGGCGCGATAAAAACGATCTCCGCGACCACGATCGGAACGAGGATCCCTTTTCGGTATTTTTGCAGATTCGACATGGAATCCGGCCATTTCTCTTTTGACATTCCCCAGATGCAAAGTGCAGTCAGCGTGATCATGATCAGGTTCTGGAAGTACATGGACGACTCTTTTTCGATTCCGCCGAATGCCTCACCGATGCAAAGGAGCGCGAAGATGAGTCCTCCCATTTTCAGAAAGTCCTTATTTCTCAGACTCGAAATATGCAGGAAAGAATAGAACGCGATAAGGATCGTTCCGAAGATAAAGAGGAACGAATAGCGGTAAAGGAACCAGTTCGGTTCATTGAAAAGATGCCATGCCGTATTCAGGATCGGGAAAACAAACGATAAGATCCCGATACCAAGTCCCAGTCCGGCACGGATTTTCAGTTTTCGAGCAATCGACGGATTCATGAAGAAAAGGATCACCAGTTCCAGAACTGCCAGGCTGGAATAAATGAACGGCAGGTTTTCCGAGATGCTCTTCATTTTGTTAATGAAAAGCTGCGGCAGCAGTTTGACCAGCGGGAATCCCGCGTCCATGGAAACGGAAAGACTCGAAGAATTGTCGCCGTTTCTTATGGTGTCGAGACCGGCCGGAACCAAAAGGACAGCGCATACCATCGCCGCACAGATCGCAACCAGAATGAATACGCCCAGTGTCTTTCCCGCGGAAGGTGCTTTTGCCTTGGGATCCTTGCTCTGATATTCCAAAATACCGATCAGATAGAAGAATGCAAAAACACCGACCATGTACGCGATGTAGTAATTCGACACAAACAAAAGGATCAGGACGAAAAGAAGCTTCCACGCCTTCCGGAGATCGTCTTTGAACTGCTCAGTGAAAAGGATCACGAGCGGAAGAAGCGCAAAGCCGTCGAACCAGATAAAGTTGAAGATGAACGACATGGAAAAAGACGAGAGCGCATACATCATGCCGAAGAGTATGCTCATCTTCGTCTTTGAACCGAACTTATAGTCGATCAGTGCCGTCATAAAAGCACCGGCAAAGGAGAGTTTCAAAATTGCGATGATGACGATTGCTTCCGATATTTTCGACACAGGGAAAAGCAGCGTCAGAAGATTCAGCGGACTTGAAATGTAGTAGGCAAGGATGCCCGTGAAGTTCTTTCCCATGCCGACCTCAAAAGAGTAGGAAAGAGATCCTCCGGACATGAGTTTGTTCCGGAGAGTTGCGAGATACGGCGCGTACTGTGCGGACAGATCCGACACCAGTACACTGTTATTTCCAAACGGTGAAACGCCCACCGTGAACATGACCACGACCAGTGAGAAGCATACGGCAAAGAACGAAAACAGCGGGCGAAGATCCCGGTTTTTCGTTTTTCTGTTCTTAGTTTCAAGCGAGTTCTTTTCGATCATGGGAAAACTCCTTACTCATTACATAGGTATCGTATCACAAAATGCCACTTTTCCCAAAGGGAAGCGCAGAAACTATCCTTTTGCGGCGTCTATGTTGTATACTTGGATTAAGAACAAATTCTTATGAGGTGGGTTATGCTGGTCAGTCTGATGGTTCCCTGTTACAACGAAGAAGAAGCCCTGCCGTATCTTTATGATGCGCTCTGCAAAGTCATGGACGAATGCTCGAAGTACGAGTACGAACTGATCTTTGTCAACGACGGCAGCCGTGACAAGACACTTTCCGTGCTTAAGGATATGGCCGAAAAGGACTCTCGTGTCCACTACATCTCTTTTTCCAGAAACTTCGGAAAAGAAGCCGCGATGTATGCCGGCCTTGATGCTGCAAAGGGCGATTGGGTCGGCCTTTTGGATGCCGATATGCAGGACCCGCCGTCACTTCTTCCCGAAATGTTCCAGGCACTGGAAAACGATGAGTGTGACATCATCGCGACGCGACGCGTTTCCAGAAAAGGCGAGCCGCCGATCAGAAGCTGGTTTGCCCGCCGTTTCTACCACCTGATCAACAAGTTCACGGATGTCGAGATCGTGGACGGCGCCAGAGACTTCCGCGTCATGAAGCGTCCGGTCGTCGACGCGATCCTTTCTCTTGGTGAAAGACAGCGCTTCAGCAAAGGTATCTTCGCCTGGGTCGGCTTCCGCACCAAATGGCTCGAGTACGAAAACGTCGAGCGTGTCGCCGGTGAAACAAAATGGTCCTTCTGGAAACTGTTCCGTTATGCCATCGAAGGTATCGTATCCTTTACCACCGCGCCTCTGCGTATCGCTATGATCGTCGGCTTCCTCACTTCTCTGGGTGCCTTCATCTACTTGCTTTACTACTTCATCCATGCCCTCATCTACCAGACATGGGAAAAAGCGGCAGGTTATCCTTCCCTTTTGTCCTTCATGCTCTTCCTCGGTGGCATGATCCTGATGGCCCTCGGCATCATCGGCGAATATCTTGCCAAGACCTACATCGAAGTTAAGAAGCGTCCGCTGTATGTCATCGGCGAACACAACCTCGAAAAGAAAGACGTTAACGAGAAGTCTTAACATTCATCCATTCGCTAAACAGAATAAAAGTCCCGTCGCTGGTCCTCGGCTTTCAGCCTGCGGAATCGCTGTTTCTTCAGAGTTCGCGCATGAAAAAACCTTCGACACGCCTCCGCAGGGCTTTCGCCCGAGGACCAGCGCGAGAAGGTTTATTTCAGCGCGAAACTATAAAATAGCGATTACTTGGTAACAGTAACCTTCTTCATCTTCTGCTCTTTGAGCGGACGGTCGCCTCTGTCTGTCGGGGTAGAAGCGATCTCATCAACGACTTCGATGCCTTCGATGATCCTGCCGAATGCAGCGTAGTTGCCGTCGAGGAACGGGCCGTCTTCGTGCATGATGAAGAACTGGGATCCTGCGGAGTTCGGATCTCCTGAACGCGCCATGGAAAGAACTCCACGCTCGTGGGACAGATCGTTCGGAACACCGTTGGCTCTGAACTCACCTTTGATGTGATGGCCCGGGCCGCCCATGCCTGTACCTGTCGGGTCACCGCCCTGGATCATAAATCCGGAAATGACTCTGTGGAAAATAAGACCGTCATAGAAACCTTTTTCGATCAGGTCTACAAAGTTCTGTACGCTGATCGGCGCAACATCCGGATAAAGCTCAAGCTTCATGATGCCGCCGTTTTCCATCTCAATAGTAACAATAGGATTCGCCATAATAATGTCTCCTTATTTCCGTAAATTGTACATTCGTCACTCTTTTGATAGTAAGTGAAAAGAATAGAATTTGCAAGAATGCCCTTTTACCGGATCTTCCATGAGAGGTAATTGCGCATGAAAAAAGTCCCGGAGCGATTCCGCAGGCGAAGCCGAGGACCAGCGACGGGACTTTTATTCTGCGCAATTATATTACCAGATGAGATCCTCGTAGAACACTTCTTCCAAAGTAAGTCCTTTTGCCGGCATGGTCTTTCCGGCCTCTTTTCTGACGCCCTCGCCCGTAAGGAGTTTTTCGATCTCGGCCTTCGTCATCTTGCCCTGACCGACATATACGAGAGTTCCTGCCATGATGCGCACCATGTTATAAAGGAAGGATTCACCGATGACCGTGATCTCGATAAGGTCGGGATCCCCTTCGGCGCGTCTGACATAAACGTCTTTCATCGTGCGGATCGGAGTAATGTCCGGACCGCCCTGCGCGCGGAATGCAGAAAAATCATGCGTCCCGATAAAAGCCTTCGCCGCATCATCCATTGCTTTTACATCCAGAACTCCCGGGACAAACGCTTCGGTCCTCCGGTCGATTGCCGACGGCACTTTCGCATTTCGGACACGGTAACAGTATCGCTTGCCCTTACTGTTGAAACGCGCGTGGAATGTTTCGGGAACCTCCTTGGCCGCCAGAACGACAAGGTCATCGTCAAGGACCGCATTTAATGCCAGCGGGATCTTCTCCTCCGGGATCGAAAAAGGAACGTCCACGTGTGATACATGTCCTCTGGCATGCACTCCGGAATCCGTCCGGCTGCATCCGTAAATACGGCAAAAGCGCCCGTACACCTTCTCCACTGCTTCTTCCAGTGTCTGCTGTACGGAGCGCCCGTTATCCTGTCTTTGGAAACCGACAAAGCCGGTCCCGTCATATTCCGTGAGCAAAGCGATGCGGATATCCGCAGTATTTCTGCCTTCCTCACCCATTTGAATTATCCCTGGATCTTGTCGTCGAAGCAGGCCTTACCCATCATGGCAGCACCTACGATACCTGCATCGTTACCCATCTTGGCTACACGGATCTCTGTCTTTCTGACACCCGGGCCGAAGAACGGCTTGTTCAGAGTCTTCTCACGAAGCGGGATCATCAGCGGATCACCTTCGTTGCAGACACCGCCGCCGATCAGAAGGACTTCCGGCATGAAAGTGTTGATCGCGTTGGCAAGACCTTCGGAAAGATAGTCGATATATGTATCTACGACATTAGCGGAAACTTCGTCGCCGGCTTTCATACCGTCAAAAGCGATTCTCGCATTTGCCGAGCCGCCGTTTTCCTCGATGAGTTTTCCGAGGATGGAAGTCGGGTTTGCCGCCGCAGCCTCTTCCGTCATTCTGGCAAGAGCAGATGCGGAGCCGTATGCCTCGAAGCAGCCCTTACGTCCGCAGGAGCACTGCTGGCCGTTGACCATGATGACGTGGTGGCCGAACTCGGATCCGGCCTGGTTAAAGCCGGAGAAAATACGGTTGTTGATGATGACGCCACAGCCGATACCCGTGCCGAGTGTGATCGTAACGGAATCAGCAACATCTGCCGCCGCGCCGGAAACACTCTCCGCCATAGCTGCGCAGTTTGCGTCATTGTCGATATATACCGGAAGGTCGATCACGGAACGGATGATCTTTCTCATCGGTGCATTTACAAAAGGAAGATTGGTCGCATAGACCAGTGTGCCGGCCTTGTTGTCCGGGGTTCCCGGTGAGCCGATACCGATCGCATCAACATCCGACTCGGAAATCTTAGCGTCGGCGATCGCCTGCTTGGCCAGATTGCCCATGTCTTTGATGATATCTTCCATCGGGCGGTCTGCGTTTGTCTTGATGCTGACCTTGTTCAGAAGTTCACCCTTCTCACTTACTACGCCGGCCTTAATGTTCGTGCCGCCGAGATCGATTCCTACATAATAAGCCATTTCAAATTCTCCTCACCTTGAAACTCTTCTATCTTTACGCCCCGGATCCCTTTCCCCGGGGGAATTCGCCTATGCGCGAATATTTTATATTAATTTCGGCAATAAATCTACTGCCACAGGAATAAAAGCCACTACCGTCAGGATAAAAAACCACAAAAAGTCAAAAGGCTTCAGGCGCAGCGGATGAAGTTTGGTCTTTCCGACGCCTCCCTGGTAGCATCTGGCGTCCATGGCAACAGCCAGTTCTTCCGCTCTTTTAAAAGCACTTACAAACAGCGGCACCAGTACGGCTACGTATCCTTTTGCGCGCTGGAACACGTTTCCCGTATCGTATTCTGCGCCTCGCGATGACTGCGCTTTCATGATCTTATCCGTTTCCTCGACGAGTGTCGGAATGAATCGGATGGCGATCGAGATCGTCATGGCGATCTCATTGACCGGCACCTTGATCACCTTCAGCGGAGAGCCCAGTGATTCCAGTGCATCCGCAAGTTTCAGAGGCGTCGTGGTCAGCGTAAGAAGAACACTCGTTGCGACGATCAGAAGAAGGAGCCTCAGGACCATCAGAACGGCCCGTTCCAGGCCTCCGTAAGTCACTTTGATGACCCACCAGGACCATAAAGTCTCTCCGGACCTGATCGTCAGAACGTTGATGATAAAGATAAAGATCATGATAAAGACGATCGGCCGGATGGATCTTAACACCTCGATCGTACTGATCCGCGAAAGCAGCGTAATGAAAAGCACTACGGCAATTGCGGCAAGCATGGTGACCGGTTCGTCCGCAAGAAAAAGCGTCACCATATAGATGATGAAAAGAAGGACCTTCATTCGCGGGTCGAGCCTATGGAGAACGGAATTTCCCTGCACGAAACGGCCGATGGAAATATCTTTCATCATGGAGCATCCACCTCCTTCATGTCACCGAATACCAGCGATTCCGCTGCCTCGGTCACATCAAAGACGGTGTCATCGATGTACGGATATTCCGCTTTAAGATCGCTCATGGTCTGCACCAGACACGGCTTGTCGAGGCGCATCGCATATGAGTTCGTTTCCTTCGAGAAAAGCTTCTTCGGTGATCCGAAGAATACCTGCTCTCCTTTTTTGAGCACCAGCACGCGGTCGGCGATCCTGGCGGCTTCGTCCATATCGTGGGAGACCAGAACGATGGATTTCCCCTGATCTCTTAGTTTTTCAATATAACCGAAGATCTCTTTCTGGCCTGCCGGATCCAGTCCTGCCGCCGGCTCATCAAGGATGAGCACATCCGGGTTCATCGCCAGGATCCCTGCAAATGCGACTCTTCGTTTCTGTCCGCCGGAAAGCTCAAACGGAGATCTCTTCAAAATATCTTCGGAAAGACCGACCAGCGGCAAAGACTCTCGCATCAGCCTGTCGCATGTCTCGTTGTCATAGCCCATCTTGCTCGGTCCGAACTTAATATCCTTCTCGACCGTCTCTTCGAAAAGCTGATATTCCGGGTATTGGAACAAAAGACCGACGTGGCCTCTGATCTTCTTGATCTCATTATTTTTTTCGGTCGAGATGTACTTTTGGTCCTCTTCACTCCAGACCTCCACTTTTCCTTCCAAAGGACGGAGGATACCGTTGAGGTGAGAGATCAGCGTCGTCTTACCGGAACCGCTGTGTCCGATAACCGTTACGATCTCGCCTTTTTTTACGTCAAAAGCAATGTCCGATATCGCTTTCTTTTCTTTCTTATCGTAGCTGTGGGAAAGTCCGGTGACGCGGAGGATGACCTGGTCGGAAACCTCATGCGGCTTCTTTTCCGTCTTCATCTTCGGATCCGGATGCTTGTTTTTTAAGATCTCGCGAATCTTATTTTTCGCGGATTCTTCCGACAGAAAATCACTCTGCTCGGTTTTTACTCCGCAGATCCTTGCTACTTCACACAGGAGCTCCGCCCATTTCGGAAGCTCCAGGCCGAGTTCCCTGATCCTTTCCACCTGAGAAAAAACTTCAGGCGGCGTGCCGTTTAATCGGATCTTTCCTTTTTCCAGGATGATCACGCGGTCGGCCAGATATGCCTCATGCATATCGTGGGTAATATGGATAACGGTGATACCCTTATCTTTACGCATTCTGGAGACCAGCTGCAAAAATTCGTCTCGGGCTTTTGGATCGAGCATCGATGTGCTCTCGTCGAGTATCAGAAGCTGCGGCTGCATCGCAAGGACGCCCGCGATCGCCAGTTTCTGTTTCTGGCCGCCGGAAAGAGATGCCGGCTGCTTGTCTGCCTTTTCGAGAAGACCGACATAGCCAAGTGCTTTTTCCACGCGAAGAGCAAGCTCCGGAAGCGGAACGGAAAGGTTTTCGGGACCGAAAGCCACATCCTCTTCTACCGTTGTTCCGACGATCTGGTTATCCGGATTTTGGAATACCATACCGCAGTGGGAGCGGATCTGCCAGAAGTTCTCGTCTTTGTCCGCCTCAAGCTCAAATACGGAAAGTTTTCCCGAATCCGGGAACTCCAGGATATCGATCATCTTGGCGAGCGTGGATTTGCCGGAGCCGTTTCTGCCTAAGACGGCGACATATTCGCCCCTCTTAACAGAAAAAGAAGCATGGTCCACCGCCACGACATCCTTACCGGAATTCGTCTCATAGGAAAACAGTATATCCTCTGCTTTCACTGTCAGGTTATATTCCGCAATGTCCTTGGTATTGGATTCCATGCTACTGCAATCTCCGATTTCTTCAGGATAGTAAAAGTGACGGAAGGGTTTTGCCCATCCGCCACTTTATTGTATCAGATCTATTGGGCTATCTTACTCAGCGAATGTGAGGAGAGCCATTTCGGAAGCGTCACCGCGACGTGTGCCGAGCTTCACGATCTTTGTGTAACCACCCTTGTGATTTACAAGAGCCGGAGCGATCTCATCGTAGAGAATGTCTACCGGGTTAACAACATTGCCCTCAGCGTCGTGGCTCTTTCTGAGCCAGTAAGCTGCATTCTTGCGAGCTGCCAAACGGGAAGGAGCATCAACCTGAACCGTCTTCTTGGAAACCTGACGGTCAACGACCTCGTACTTTTTGCCGTTCTTGGAAGTCTTGGAAACCAGGACCTTCATGCCCTTCGCATCCAGTTTCGCAGAAGAAACCGTAACTTCCTTTGTAGTAAAGTTGTCTTTTTCACGAATGGCATCAGCAATCAGCTTATCCATGATCTTAGAAACTTCCTTAGCACGGGCAACAGTTGTTACTACATGCTTTCTGTTCTCGGAAAGTGCCTTTCCGTCTTCTTTTACCGGGCAAACAACCAAAGATGTTGCCAGATTTCTCAAAATTGCGATGCGCTGATCGCTAACTCTTCCTAATTTTCTGTAACCTGCCATGGGTTCATACCTCCTGTATATTTAAAATATCCTAGCTGACCCTCGAGCCGCTATTTAGTCCTCGACATCTGCGAGAGACAGATCCATATCCTCGAGCTTCTGGATAACTTCTTCCAGAGACTTCTTACCGAGGTTACGGACTTTCATCATTTCGTCTTCCGACTTAGCAACGAGATCACCGATCGTGTTGATACCTGCACGCTTCAGGCAGTTATATGTACGAACGGAGAAATCCAGATCCTCAATGACGATGTCATGTGTGGAGTTCTTGCTGGAGCTGTCATCAGAATCACGGAAGCTCGGACCATTGGTCACATCTGTGAGAGCTGTGAACAGACCCAGGTGCTCACGAAGGATCGCTGCTGCGGAAGAAAGAGCCTCATCAACCTTAATGGTTGCATCGGTCCAAACTTCGAGCGTCAGGCTGTCAAAGTCTGTGCGCTCACCGACACGCGTATTCTCGATACGATAGTTGGCCTTCTTTACCGGAGTAAAGATAGAGTCGATAGCGATCGTACCGATCGTCTGTGTAGCCGGCTTATTCTGGTCAGCCGTAGCATAGCCGCGGCCTTTGCTGATCGTGAGTTCGATGAAGAGACGACCTGCTCCGTTCATTGTGCAAATGACATGATCCGGATTCATGATCTCTACTTCTTCATCGTGAACGATATCGCCTGCTGTAACTACGCCGGTCTTGCCTTCATCCATGCTGATGTATACCGTCTTCGGTGTATCAACATGAAGCTTAGCACGGATGCCCTTAACGTTGAGGATGATCTCGGTCATGTCCTCGATAACGCCCGGGATCGTGGAAAACTCATGAAAAACATTCTCAACACGAACGGATGTTACTGCTGCACCGGACAAGGAAGAAAGAAGCACACGACGAAGGGAGTTACCCAGTGTCGTACCGTAGCCGCGCTCAAGCGGAGCGATTACGTACTTACCATAGGAGCTGTCTTCGTTGACTTCTACACACTCAATTGTCGGCTTCATAATTTCAATCATATTTATCCTCCTAGCTTGTCATGCAAAGCGAAAGGTTTCTATTACTTCGAGTACAACTCGACGATGAGTGTCTCCTTGACCTCGAGATCAACATCCTCACGAGCCGGTTCTCTTACGATAGAACCTGTAAGTGTCTCTTCGTTGAAAGACAGCCATGCCGGTACCGGACGGGAATTAGAAAGTGTCTCGAACTTCGGGGACTTTCTGGATGTTTCCTTAACGGAGACCGTATCACCTGTCTTCAGTGTCATAGACGGGATGTTTGCCTTCTTGCCATTTACGAGGAAATGACCGTGTGTAACGAGCTGACGAGCTTCATTTCTGGAAGAAGCCAGACCGAGACGATAAACGACATTGTCGAAGCGGAGTTCGAGGAGCTCAAGGAGCTTTTCACCGGTCTTACCCTGCTTACGCTCAGCGCGTGCATAGGTAAGTCTGAACTGCTTCTCGAGTACGCCGTAGAAACGCTTTGTCTTCTGCTTCTCACGAAGCTGTACACCATATTCTGAAATCTTTTTTCTGCCCTGACCATGCTGACCCGGAGCGGCACTCTTCTTAGCAAGTGCGCACTTTGCGGAATAGCATCTCTCACCCTTGAGGAAGAGCTTGTCTCCTTCTCTGCGGCAGAGACGGCAGGTTCCTTCTGTATATCTAGCCATTCTCTATACCTCCGAACTCAGACTCTTCTTCTCTTAGGCGGTCTGCAACCATTATGCGGAACCGGAGTAACATCTTTGATCATGGTTACTTCAAGTCCTGCTGTCTGCAAAGCACGGATCGCAGATTCACGACCCGGTCCAGGTCCCTTAACGTAAACCTCAACGGTACGCATACCGTGATCAGCTGCCTTCTTACCTGCATCCTCAGATGCCATCTGAGCAGCGAACGGTGTACCCTTACGGGAGCCCTTCATGCCCATCTCACCGGCGGAAGCCCAGGAGATTGCATTACCCTGCATATCAGTAATAGTAACGATTGTGTTGTTGAATGTAGCGTGAATATGTGCCTGACCTTTGTCAATATTCTTACGCTCTCTTCTCTTCGGTCTTGCGGCCGTTTTCTTAACTGCTTTTGCTGCCATGGGTTCGCCTCCTTACTTCTTCTTACCAGCGATCGTACGCTTCGGTCCCTTACGGGTACGAGCATTCGTCTTGGTGCGCTGGCCACGAACAGGCAGACCCATTCTGTGACGGCGGCCGCGATAGCATCCGATTTCTGTCAGTCTCTTAATGTTCAGGGAAACTTCTCTTCTCAGGTCACCCTCAACGTTGTAATTGTTTTCGATCTGGTCACGAATCTTAGCGATGTCATCCTCAGAAAGATCCTTAACACGTGTGTCAGGATTGATCTTTGTGTCCGCAAGAATACGATCAGAACTTGTCTTACCAATGCCATAAATGTACGTAAGAGCGATTTCTACTCTTTTGTCATTTGGCAGATCTACACCGGCAATACGAGCCATTCTGTGTACCTCCATGAATGAATCAATAAATGTTTTGTTTCGTATATATATGACATGCTGATGCTAAGATCCTCTCGGGTTAGGAGAGGCAGCCGCCTTGGCATAACTGGTGCATGTAATATCCAAACTTTTTTTCGTTTCCTGTCTTATGCAGACAATGACGAAGCCTGCAAACAGGAGGATTAGGAATTAACCCTGCTTCTGCTTATGCTTAGGATCCGAGCAGATGATCATAACACGACCATTACGACGAATGACCTTGCACTTCTCGCACATGGGTTTTACCGACGGTCTTACTTTCATGACGTAACCTCCCTGTCTACTTAAAAAACAATGCAAAACTAACATACGCTATGCGCGCACGCTAAAACATTATACCAAAAACTCTCTGCATTTCAAGAGAGTTTTTGATTTTTTCTTCGGTTTTTTTATTTCGTCCAAAACAGGCCGTTAAGGACGGATCTTTGGCGCGGATTTTACTTCGCGCGCCAAGTGATGCGGCCACGGGACAGATCGTATGGAGAAAGCTCCATTGTGACTCTGTCACCCGGCAGGATCTTGATGTAGTTCTGACGCAGTTTGCCCGAGATATGAGCAAGTACGATATGACCGTTCTCCAGTCTTACCTTAAAAGTTGCGTTCGGAAGAGCATCATCAACGATGCCCTCTACTTCAATTACATCCTCTTTAGACATTCTTACCCTCCGTTAATGTGATGATTTCCGGTCCGTTCTCTGTAATGATGATCGTATTTTCATAGTGAGCTGCGTATTTTCTGTCACGGGTGATGACCGTCCACTCGTCACTTAATACTGCTATTTCTCTTCTTCCCATCGAAATCATGGGTTCGATGCAGAAGGCCATGCCCTTCACGATGCGAGGGCCGTGTCCGAATCTGCCGTAGTTCGGAACATCCGGGTCTTCATGGAGCTGATGTCCGATGCCGTGGCCGGTAAGCTCACGGATGACACCGTAGCCGAAGCTCTCGGCGTGTGCCTGTACGGCGGAAGAAATGTCTCCGATTCGGTTTTCGGTAGAGACCTTTTCAAAACCTTTCCAAAAACATTCCTCTGTAACCTTTACCAGTTTGGCGGCCTCCTCCGAGATCTTTCCTACGGCAAAAGTTCTTGCCGCGTCCGCGTGAAGTCCGTCGAGGGAGCAGCATACGTCACATGTGACGATGTCGCCTTCCTTAAGGACCACATCTTTTCTCGGAATGCCGTGAACGATGACTTCGTTCGGGGAGATACAGATCTGCCCCGGGAACGGCGGATCGCCATAGTGATAGGACGAAGAGATCGCGCCGTGCTTGTCAAAGACCTGCTTGGCGATCTCATCAAGTTCCCATGTCGTGATGCCCGGCTCGACTTTTTCTCCGAGTGTCAGAAGGCACTCTTCTACGACCTTACCGGCCTCACGCATTTTTGCAAAATCCGCTTCTGTCTTAATTTCGATCATTGATTACGCCTTTCTAAAGCCCTTGGCAGCGAGTGCCTCGGAAGCCTGTGCAAAAGCAACGTCCGGACTCTTAGAGTTATCTGCGGAGATCACGATGCCTTTCTTTTCATAAAAATCGATAAGCGGCTTAGTGTTCTCTTCGTATGTCAGAAGTCTCTGCTTAACTGTCTCCGGCTTGTCATCATCGCGCTGGATGACTTCCTTGCCGCAAACATCACAAACACCCTCGACCTTCGTCGGACGGGAAACTACGTTGTAGCTTTCACCGCAGGATGTGCAGACTCTTCTGTTCACGACGCGCTCCATGATGATCTCAGACGGAACGTCAACCTTGATGACCGCATCGATCTGAGAATTGCTCTTAGCCAGCATTTCATCAAGCTTTTCCGCCTGCGCGATCGTTCTCGGGAACCCGTCGAGAAGGTAACCGTTCTTGCAGTCGTCCTGGCTGAGACGATCTTCTACCATGGAAATGGTAACTTCGTCCGGGACCAGTTGACCGGCATCGATATACTTCTTGGCTTCGATACCCAGAGGTGTCTGCTCCTTGATGTTTGCGCGGAAAATATCTCCTGTGGAGATGTGTGTGATCTTGTACTCGTTTTTCAGAACCGCTGCCATGGTTCCCTTACCGGAACCCGGTGCGCCTAAAAGGATCAGTTTCATTAGAAAAACCTCTTCTCTATTATCAATTTTATACGCACAAGCAGCCCCACGTGTATACACGCGAGGCTGCATGGCATTTATCTTATGGTTTGTGCATTACCGTTAAGCAGCATAACGCGTACCCTGCTTATTCGTCATACAAGGAATCCCTTGTAGTTGTGGGTAACCATCTGCGATTCGATCTGGTCGACCAGGTCGTTGGCAACACCTGTCATGATGAGAACGGATGTACCTGCGAACCATACGCCTTCCATACCTGTCAGCTTACCAAGCAGTGTCGGTACGAGAACGACGATGCAAAGGAAGCATGCATCACACCAGTTAAGGCGGTTAGCCACTTTCGCGATGAACTCCGAAGTCGGACGACCCGGACGGACACCCGGAATAAATCCGCCATTCTTCTGCAGGTTCTGCGAGATCTCGATCGGATTGAACTGGATCAGAGAATAGAAGAATACGAAAGCGAAGATGCAGATGAAGTATGCAACATAGTAGAACGGGCTGCTACCGAAGTCGCGGAACCATTTTACGATGATGTTGTTACTGTTCGGGAAGAAGAATGTCACGATCGTTGACGGAAGGGACAGGAAAGACATCGTGAAGATGACCGGCATAACGCTGGATGCATTTACCTTCAACGGGATGTATGTGTTCTGTCCGCCATAGACTTTTCTTCCGATGACCTTCTTAGAGTACTGAACCGGAATTCTTCTTTCTGCATTCTGAACGTATACGCAGAAGATGATCGTTGCCAGGGAGATCAGGGTTACGATAACGAAAGCCGTGGCTCCCAGAGTGTTACCGAGTGCTGCGTTCTTGAAGCTGCCTGCGATGTTGAGTGCATCGTAGTAGAGAGTCTGGATCATCTGCGGGATACGTGTAACGATACCGGCGAAGATGATCAGGGATACACCGTTACCGATGCCCTTCTCATTGATGCGCTCACCGAGGAATACAACACATGTCGTACCGGCAGTAAATGTCAGGATGATCAGTGCTGCACAAAGCGGCTTCGGCAGATAACCTGTCATAGCAGATCTTGTAGCGTAGCAGAAGAAAGATGCCTGCATAAGAGCCAGACCTACCGTCATGTAACGGGTGATCTTCTGGATCTTCTTCTGTCCCTCTTCACCCTCTTTGGCAAGATTTTCCAAAGCAGGGATGGCAACTGTCAGAAGCTGGATGATGATCGAGGAGTTGATGTAGGGAGTAATACCCATTGCGAAGATGGTTGCCGCATAAAGACCACCACCTGCGATAATATCCATCAAGCTACCGATCTGACCCCAGTTCTGAACGACACTTGTAAATTCAGTACGGTTGATACCCGGGCAAGGGATCAAACCGCCTACCATATAAAGGCCGAGAATAAACAGCGTAAAAAGAAGCTTCTTACGCAGATCCGGCAGACGGAATGCATTAACTAAGGTGTCAAATACGCCCTTCATGTTATACCTCCTGTGCCGTTCCACCAGCCTTTTCGATTTTCTCTTTTGCAGAAGCAGAGAACTTCTTTGCCTTAACAGTCAGCTTCTTTGTCAGATCACCGTTACCGAGGACCTTGATGCCGTCGTTGACCTTAGCAAGTGTGATGATACCGGCATCAGCGAGGATCGTTGCATCGACCTCTGCACCGTTATCAAACTTCTCCAGATCGGAGACGTTGATTTCAACATACTCTGCAGCGAAACGCTTGTGGTTAAAACCACGCTTCGGCAGACGTCTGTAAAGAGGCATCTGACCACCCTCGAAACCAGGACGGACACCGCCGCCGGAACGAGCATTCTGACCCTTGTGTCCACGACCGGAAGTTTTACCGTTACCGGATCCGGCACCACGGCCCTTACGATATGCTTTCTCGTTTCCGCAGGAAGACATTTCATTAAGTTTCATGTTTCCTATACCTCCATTACACTTCTTCGCAAGTAACAAGATGTGCTACTGTGCGGACCATACCGCGAATTGCTTCGTTGTCAGCCTTCTCAACAGACTGGCCGATCTTCTTCAGACCGAGAGCAGCAACTGTAGCAGCCTGGTTCTTCTTGGATTTGTTGGTGCTCTTGACCAATGTAATCTTCAAGTTTGCCATGTTAGCACACCTCCATTACCTAATTTCTTCAGCAGACTTTCCGCGCAGACGTGCGACCTCTTCAAGAGAACGCATGCTCTTCAAGCCTTCCATTGTTGCGTTAACAACATTGTTCGGGTTGTTCGTACCCAGAGACTTTGTACGGATATCCTTGATGCCGCAAAGTTCGCATACCGCACGAACCGGGCCACCGGCGATGATACCTGTACCACTTGCAGCCGGCTTCATAACGATCTTACCTGCGCCGAAAACACCAAATGCTTCGTGCGGGATCGTGTTGCCGTCGAGCGGAACAGTGATCATGTTCTTCTTAGCATCTTCAATGCCTTTTCTGATCGCGTCCGGGATCTCGGCTGCTTTACCGAGGCCCTTACCAACGTGACCATTCTCGTCACCTACAATTACGAGGGCTGCGAAACGGAAATTTCTACCACCCTTAACCGTTTTGGAAACACGTCCGATATGGATGACTTTCTCTTTTAATTCGGTTGAATTTGGTTCAAAACCCATCTTGTTTCCCTCCTAATCAGAATTTCAGGCCAGCTTCACGAGCTGCCTCTGCTAAAGCTGCTACACGACCGTGGAAAATGTAACCGCCTCTGTCGAATACAACCTCGTTGATATTCGCAGCCAGAGCGCGCTCTGCAATCTTCTTACCAACTGCAGCTGCACCTTCCTTGTTGCTTCCGTTTTCGATAGAAGCTTTCACTTCTTTATCCAATGTGGAGGCACTTACGAGAGTCTTGCCTGCTTCATCATCGATGATCTGGGCATAGATGTTTGTGTTACTTCTGAAAACGCAAAGACGCGGACGAGAAGAGGTACCGGCAATCTTTTTTCTTACACGGACATGCTTTCTACGGCGAATAGCGTTCTTGTCAATTTTATTAATCATGCTTGTTCACCCCTTCACTTACTTCTTAGCGCCAGTCTTACCTTCCTTGATGCGGACATATTCACCAACATATCTGATGCCCTTGCCCTTATATGCAT
Source organism: Clostridiales bacterium (assembly GCA_017428545.1). Taxonomy (GTDB): domain Bacteria; phylum Bacillota; class Clostridia; order Saccharofermentanales; family Saccharofermentanaceae; genus Scatonaster. The sequence continues at coordinate 107,624 of JAFRQR010000014.1, read as the reverse complement.
CCGGAAGTCTGAACGAACGGATCTTAGCGGCGGTTTCGCCAACTAACTGCTTGTCTGCACCCTTAACGATGATCTGGTTCTGTGCCGGAACATCAATAGTGATGCCAGCCGGCTCTTCCATCTCGATCGGGTGGGAGTAACCAAGGTTGAATACAACCTTCTTACCCTGCTTTGTGGCCTTGTAACCAACACCCTGGATCTCGAGTTCCTTCTTGAAACCTTCGGAACAACCGATAACCATGTTGTTGATCAGAGAACGTGTCAAACCATGAAGAGCCTTCACCTGCTTTTCATCGTTCGGTCTCTTAACCGTGATTACATTGTCATTTACTTCTACAATGATGGACGGATGCACATTCAGAGAAAGTGTCGCGTCCTTGCCTTTTACAGTGATGGTCTGACCATCCTGCTTTACTTCGAGCCCTGCCGGGATCGTGATCGGCATGTTGCCAATTCTAGACATACAATCTACCTCCTGCTCTTTAGATTGCGGAATCTTTCGGATTCCATTTCAGAGTGTTCATGGTTTTTCTATTACCAAACGTAAGCCATAACCTCGCCGCCAACGCCGAGTTTTCTGGCTGCCTTATCAGTCATAACGCCCTTGGACGTAGAGATGATAGCGATACCGAGACCACCGAGTACCTTCGGGAGGTTCTCCTTGTCAGCGTAAACACGCAGACCCGGCTTGGAAATTCTCTGGATACCGGAGATAACGTGCTTCTTAGCAGCGTACTTCAGTGTGATCTTGATCATTCCCTGCTTGTCATCTTCAATCGTTTCAAAAGAAGCGATATAACCTTCATCTACTAAAATCTGTGCGATAGCCTTCTTCAAATTGGAAGCAGGAACCATAACTGTCGGATGACCGGCTGTGCCTGCATTACGGATTCTTGTCAGCATATCTGCAATTGCATCTGTAATCTGCATAAATCTTTCCTCCTTGTCGCTATCGTTTACCAGCTTGCCTTACGAACACCCGGGATCTGGCCCTTGTAAGCCAGGTCACGGAAGCACAGACGGCAGATTCCATACTTACGGATATAAGCATGCGGTCTACCGCAGAGCTTGCAGCGGTTGTGCTGCTGTACCTTGAACTTCGGTGCACGCTGCGCCTTGAGTTTCATTGACGTTTTAGCCATATTACTTATATCCTCCTATTACTTTCTGAACGGCATACCGATGAGGGAGAGAAGAGATCTTGCTTCCTCGTCTGTCTTCGCCGTTGTTACGATGATGATATCCATACCGCGGACCTTATCGATCTTATCGAAGTCGATTTCAGGGAACATGAGCTGTTCCTTGATGCCCATAGCATAGTTACCGTGACCATCGAAAGAGTTCGGGTTTACACCACGGAAGTCACGTACACGCGGCAGGGAGATGCTGATCAACTTATCGAGGAAGTTGTACATATTCTCGCCACGGAGTGTTACCTTACAACCGATCTTCATGCCTTCTCTGAGCTTAAAAGCAGCTACAGACTTGGAAGCAACTGTTGCGATCGGCTTCTGACCGCAGATGATACCCATATCACGCATAGCATTCTCGAGAGCCTTCGGGTTATCCTTAACTTCACCGACACCCATGTTGAGAACGATCTTCTCAAGCTTCGGGATCTGCATGCAAGACTTATACTTGAATTCTTCCTGCAAAGCAGGCGCAACTTCATTTACATACTTGTCCTTAAGTCTAGACATTTAATTACTCCTCCTTTGCCTTCTTGATCTGGTCGATATCAGCGCCGCACTTCTTGCAGACACGATACTTAGCACCGTCTTCAGCAACTCTCTTGCCGACACGGGTAGCCTTGCCGCACTTCGGGCAAACCAGCATTACGTTGGAAGCATCGATGGATCCTTCCTTCTCGATGATGCCGGACGGCTTTGTCTGGCTTACACCCTTCTGGTGCTTCTTGACCATGTTGACTCCGGAAACGATAACTCTGCCGCTCTTCGGCTCAGTCTTAATGACCTGGCCCTGAGAACCGGCGTCCTTACCGGAGATAACAACGACTTTATCGTCCTTTTTAACGTGAATCTTGCTAGCCATTTGTCATCCTCCTTACAGAACTTCTGGAGCCAGAGAAAGGATCTTCATGTAATCCTTGTCACGGAGCTCTCTTGCGATAGGCCCAAAGATACGGGTTCCACGCGGGTTCTTGTCTTCTTTAATGATAACGGCAGCATTCTCATCGAACTTGATGTAGGAACCGTCAGCTCTTCTTACGCCCTTCTTTGTGCGGACAACAACTGCACGGACTACATCGCCCTTCTTAACCACACCACCAGGAGTAGCAGTCTTAACAGAGCAGACGATTACATCACCGATATTCGCATACTTACGCCAGGAACCGCCGAGCACTTTGATGCAGGCAAGTTCTTTTGCGCCAGTATTATCCGCAGATCTTAATCTGGATTCTACTTGAATCATGTTGATTTCCTCCTTTACGTAATTCCCTTACGTATTACTTCGCCTTCTCAATAATCTCGACCAGTCTCCAACGCTTGTCCTTAGAAAGCGGGCGGGTCTCCATTACCTTAACCTTGTCGCCGATGCCGCACTTGTTCTCTTCGTCATGCGCCTTCAGCTTGTATGTTCTCTTCATAATCTTGCCATAAAGCGGGTGCTTTACGTGCTCAACTACGGAAACAACGATTGTCTTGTCCATCTTATCGCTGGAAACGATACCGACACGAGTTTTTCTGAGGTTACGATCGCTCATTCACTTATCCCCCTTCTTAATTAGCCTTAAGCTCTTGTTCACGGAGAATCGTGTTGACGCGAGCGATGTCACGCTTTACAGCACCGAGGCGCTGCGGATTCTCGAGTTGGTTTGTAGCATGCTGGAAACGAAGCTTGAAGAGTTCATCCTTCAATGCAACCAGTTCCTGCTGAAGTTCTCCAGTGGACTTCGAACGCAATTCTTTAGCCGTCATTTTCAGATACCTCCTCTTCCTTCTTGATGAACTTTGTCTTGCACGGGAGCTTGTGTCCTGCAAGACGCATAGCCTCACGGGCTACTTCTTCAGATACGCCTGCGATCTCGAAAAGAACTCGACCCGGCTTAACTACTGCTACCCAGTACTCCGGAGAACCTTTACCGGAACCCATTCGAGTCTCGGCAGGCTTCTTTGTTACCGGCTTGTCCGGGAAGATCTTGATCCAGACCTTACCGCCTCTTTTTACGTAACGGTTGATCGCGATACGGGCTGCCTCGATCTGATTGCTTGTGATCCAGCACGGCTCGGTTGCGTACATACCATAATCACCGTAAGCAACGAAGTTACCTCTGGAAGCCTTACCGGTCAGACGGCCGCGCTGCTGCTTTCTGTGCTTAACTCTCTTAGGAAGTAACATTACGCTTCGCCTCCTTCCGCAACTTTGACAGTCTTCTTAGCTGTCAGGACCTCACCGCGGTAGATCCATACCTTAACACCGATGCGGCCGTACTGTGTGTTTGCCTCAGCAAAACCATAGTCGATGTCAGCACGCAGTGTCTGCAGCGGGATAGTACCTTCGTGATATGTCTCGGAACGAGCGATTTCAGCGCCGCCCAGACGACCGGAGCAGGATGTCTTGATACCCTTTGCACCGGACTTCATTGTACGGGACATAGCCATCTTCATGGCACGACGGAAAGAAACACGTCTTTCCAGCTGGGAAGCGATGCTCTCAGCAACGAGCTGAGCGTTTGCATCAACGTTCTTGATCTCACGAACGTCTACGAAGAAATTCTTCTTGAACTTCTTCTGAAGCTTCTTCTTGAATTCCTCAATACCTGCGCCCTGGCGACCAATGATGATACCCGGCTTAGCTGTATTGATGATGATGCTTGTCTTGTCAGCGCCCTTACGCTCGATCTCGATGCTGGAAACGCCTGCAGCGAAGCACTCTTTCTTTACAAAATCACGGATTTGCTTGTCCTCAACGAGGAAATCGCTGAATGTCTTCTTGTCGGCATACCAACGTGTGTCCCACTCTTTGATGACACCGACGCGCAATCCATGGGGATTAACCTTCTGGCCCATTCTTTATTCCTCCTTATACTCTTTCTTTGAGAACAACTGTTACGTGACTTGTTCTCTTGTTGATTCTAGATGCAGATCCTCTTGCTCTCGGAATGAAACGCTTCAGGATCGGGCCGGCACCGGCATATGCATCAGCAACATAAAGGCTGGATCTGGAAAGACCGTTGTTGTTAACAGCGTTAGCCTCAGCGGACTTAACAGCCTTCTTCAGTACCGGAGATGCAGCCTTCGGTGTGTAATCCAGGATGGCGTAAGCCTCGTCCAGATCCTTACCCTTGATCAGGTCAGCAACGACCTTAACCTTACGGGGTGTGATACGAACGTACTTGGCAACTGCCTTACCCTGATCTTTGCCGATACCAAGGAGCTTCTTCTGCTTCTTAGTAAGAACCGGCTTCTTCGCGTTCTTCTTCTGCTGCTTACCGTAAGCTTCGAGGATTTCATCGCGATTCGATTCGATATAGTCTTTAGTCAACTTAACTTTTTCCACTATTTTTTCCTCCCTTCAAAGCTTACCGATTATTTACCACCGGATGATTTCTCACCGGCATGGCCTCTGAATGTTCTCGTCGGAGCGAACTCACCCAGCTTATGACCGATCATTTCTTCAACGACATAAACCGGAACATGTCTTCTGCCGTCATAAACAGCGATCGTATGTCCGACCATCTCAGGATAGATCGTCGAAGCGCGAGACCAAGTCTGTACAACCTTTTTCTCATTCGCCGCGTTCATCGCATTGATTTTCTTCATCAGGGCATCTTGTACAAAATAACCCTTTTTGGTTGATCTACTCATTTTGGTTCCTCCCTTCGCTTACTTTCTACCCTTAACAATGTACTTGTTAGACTGCTTCTTCTTGTTTCTTGTCTTCTTACCGAGAGTCGGAACACCCCAAGGTGTAACAGGACCCGGAAGACCGATCGGGGATTTACCCTCACCACCACCATGCGGGTGATCGCACGGGTTCATAACGACACCGCGGACTGCAGGTCTTACGCCCATGTGACGATGACGTCCTGCCTTACCGATGGATACGTTCTCGTGCTCGTTGTTTCCGATAACACCGATCGTAGCTCTGCACTTGATGGAGACCATACGGACCTCACCGGACGGGAGACGGACCTGAGCGAAATCGCCCTCTTTTGCCATCAGCTGTGCGCCGGCACCTGCCGTACGAACCATCTGAGCACCCTTGCCGGGCTTGAGCTCGATGTTGTGGATCATTGTACCTACCGGAATGTTGTTGATCGGAAGTGCATTACCTGCAACGATATCAACATCTGTACCGGATACTACCTTATCGCCGACCTTGAGGCCCTGCGGAGCCAGGATGTAGGACTTAACGCCGTCTGCATACTGGATCAGTGCGATAAAAGCGGTACGGTTCGGATCATACTCAATTGCAACTACTGTTGCCGGGATACCATCCTTTGTTCTCTTCCAGTCAATGACACGGATCTTACGACGGTTGCCGCCACCGATGTGACGAACTGTGATACGTCCGTAAGAGTTGCGTCCGCCTGACTTGCTGCGTGCTACGAGCAGACTCTTCTCAGGCTCTTTCTTCGTCAGAGAAGAAAAGTCCGAGACAGTCATGTTACGTCTCGCAGGAGAAGTTGGATTAAAAGTCTTTACTGCCATTCTCTCTTCACTCCTTTTCCATCAGGCCCATTACTGGCCGATTCCAAATTCTTCAATAGCTGTCTTATACTTCTTATCGGACTTAGCAGCCTTGCCGCCCTTACCGAGATAAGACACGTCCTTGCCCTCTGTATCGATAGTAACTACAGCCTTCTTGTAAGCCGGTGTAGTACCCTCAACATAGCGCTGTCTCTTCTTCTTTCCATCGTAGTTTACTGTGTTAACGGCAACTACCTTGACCTCGAAGAGCTGCTCAACAGCCTTTCTAACGTCTGTCTTTGTAGCTGTCTTAGCTACCTGGAAAGTATACTTGCCTTCTGCTGCATCAAAAGAGCTTTTCTCTGTGATGATCGGCTTAATGATGATGTCTTGTGGTGCCTTGCTCATACATACACCTCCATAATCTTCTCAGCAGCTTCCTTAGTCATGATAAAGGAATCATACTTAAGGATATCGAATACGTTGATCGTATTAACGAAAGCTGTCTTGACTGTCGGAATGTTTCTAGAAGCCTTCTCAACGTTCTCGTTCTTACCGCCGAGAACGACGAGAGCAGAATCGGAAACCTTGATCGCCTTCATGAAATCAACCATGTTCTTTGTCTTCATGGTATCGAAGTCGAGTGCATCTACAACAACGATCTTGCTGTCAGCCATCTTGGAAGAGAATGCAGACTTCATAGCCAGACGTCTGATCTTCTTCGGAACAGTGTAGCTGTAAGATCTCGGCTTAGGCCCAAAGATGATGCCGCCGCCGACATACTGTGCAGAACGTGTAGAACCGTGACGTGCACGACCTGTACCCTTCTGACGATAAGGACGCTTACCGCCACCGCGAACTTCGCTTCTTGTTTTTGTGGAATGTGTGCCCTGACGACGATTTGCCAGAATGTTGAGTACTACTGTACGCATTGCTGCAGCGTTCGGCTCGATACCGAAGATCGCGTCAGAAAGATCCATCGATCCGACAACGGCTCCACTAAGATTCAAAATATCAATTTTAGCCATTTCTTAGTTCCTCCTTGTCGTCGAATTACTTAGCCTTTACAGACGACGTGATTGTTACGATGCCGCCCTTAGGACCCGGAACCGCGCCCTTAAGAACGAGGATTCCTCTCTCGCCGTCAACACTGACGACCGTCAGATTCTGTACTGTGCAGTTAACTGCGCCCATGTGACCAGGCATCTTCTTACCCGGGAGAACACGAGCCGGTGTGGAGTTCGCACCCAGAGAACCTACACGTCTGTGGTACATGGAACCGTGTCCGTCCGGACCGCCCTTCTGACCGTGACGCTTGATGTTGCCCTGGTAACCTTTACCCTTAGAAACACCACTTACATCTACATGATCGCCAACTGCGAGCATGTCGGAGACTTTGATCTCCTGACCGAGGCTGTAATCTTCCTCTGTCTTAAACTCACGGATAGTACGCTTTACGCTGACCTCAGCCTTTGCGAACTGTCCCTTGTCCGGCTTGTTTACAAGCTTCTCGCGAATGTCGCCTGTTGCGACCTTCACAGCCTTGTAGCCGTCTTTTTCTACCGTCTTATTCTGAATAACAAACATAGGGTTGCATTCAATAACGGTTGCCGGTACTGCCAGACCGCTCTCGTCGAAGAGCTGTGTCATGCCGGCTTTTTTGCCAAGTACGAACTTTGTCATTTCTTTCTTCCTCCTATTTAGGTTATTGGTTCGCGTTTTGTTTTAGTCCGCGAACATGACCTCCGCATATCCTGCCGCTTGGACTGCCGGCAGAACGCGGAAAAAGCCATTAGGCCTTGAGCTCAATGCTCACGCCTGCAGGCATGTCAAGCTTTGTCAGTGCGTCGATCGTCTTCTGGTTCGGTGCGAAGATGTCGATGAGACGCTTATGTGTGCGGAGCTCAAACTGCTCACGGGAATCCTTATACTTATGAGGAGAACGCAGGATCGTAGTGATCTCTTTCTCTGTCGGGAGCGGGATCGGGCCGGAGAAGCTTGCGCCTGTTCTGGTGACCGTCTCAACGATTCTTGCTGCGCTCTGGTCAAGGAGCTCGTGATCATAAGCCTTGAGCTTAATTCTGATCTTTTGGTTGGTTGCCATGTTTTGTTTCCTCCAAATCTTTGCTGTTGTTTTTTCTTCACCCTGTCCAGCGTTTCTTTTGATCCCATCATAAAACCCAGGAAACCAGTTACCGCCTCTTGCGGCACTTTGGGCCTGGGCATGTGTTCTTCAAAACACACGCTGTACGTCCGGGTTCCTCGCCGAAGATCCATGCCTTCGACTGCTCCGCCTAAGTTACCCGCTCTCTAAAGCACAGCCCGCTTTATCCTGCGGCAATCTCAAGCATCAACGCTTGCGCGTACAAAGTCGCGCAGGAAAGATTATACAGCGCACATCAAGTGTTTGCAAGCATTATTTTCAAAAAAAGTGAATTTTTTGCCTGAAAAAGGACTTTTCCGAAATTCAATTCCCGAAAACGGGCATTTTGACGGCATTTCGGAGTTTCCTTTTTCTTATTCATCAAGCATCCCGAGAACATCTTCCTGTGAAAAGTGATACTTCTGATCACAGAAATGGCATTCCAGATCGATCCCGTTCGGGTCCTGCGAAAGTTCAGTGAGATCTTTTTTGCCGATCGCCATGAGGTTTCTTTCCATCCTGTCCCTGCTGCAGTTGCATTTATAGGCCACTTTTCTTCCCGCAAGGAAGCAGATGTCCTTATCACCGAGGAACATATCGAGGATCTTTTCGGGATTCATCCCTTCGGTAAGAAGGAACGTCACATCCGGGAATCCTCCGCTTACACGGTTTTCGAGATAAGAGATCGTCTCTTCATCTGCACCCGGGAGAAGCTGCACCATAAAGCCTCCGGCACATGTCACGCCGGTTGCATCGATACCGACACCCAAAGATACGATCGACGGAGTCTGTTCGGAAGAGGCCAGATAATAGGTGAAATCTTCGGCGATCTCGCCGGAAACAAGCTCGACCTGCCCGACATAAGGTTCTTTCAGACCGAAATCCTTCACTACCGTAAGTTTTCCGTTTCCGACAGCGGCTCCGACATTGAGTTTTCCGGGGCGGTGATATGTAGTCTCGACGACCGGTTCCAGGCAATAGCCGCGAACGTTTCCGTGAGAATCCGCGACCGCCGTCATGCCCTGAAGCGGTCCGTCGGAACGGATATTGACCGTAAGGGAATCTCCATCCCCCTTCAATGTGTCCGCAAGAAAAAGCGTTCCCGTCAGAAATCTTCCGAGAGCTGCCGTTGCGACAGGGGAAGTCTTATGGATCCGGAGCGCCTCTTTGACCAGATTCGTGGAACGGATCGCAAGCGCCCTTACCTTTCCGGAAAGCGCCGTGGCGGTTACGATATAATCCGAGTCATCCATCGGAGAACCCGGTGCCAGATAAAAATCATTCATACTCTATTACTCCGTGATCTGCTGTCTTTCTCTTGCCTTCGGATCGTTCGGTCTTCTTAAGCAGTAGAAGATCCTCTCATCCGCTTCATTCGGCTTTCTCTTTTTGAGATCTCCGAAAACGCCTGCGACTTCAAGTCCGGCGCGAGATGCCAGATCCCGGATCTCCTTATCCGAATAGTAGCGCTCGATGATATCCTCATCGCAGCGGGTGTAATTTTCTTTATCCTCTGTACCGAACATCGTAAGAGATGCAGTATTGATCTTAGACTTCACATCATAGTCGTTTTCCCAAAGTAATGCAAAGTCTTCTTCAATCGAATAGAAGAATCCGTCTCCGAGAGTTTCGGCAAAGTGCTTTTCCGTAGCGACATCAAAGATAAAGAGGCCGCCGGGATTTAAGAAGCAGTAGAAAGACCGAAGAAGATCGAAAAGTCCTTTTTTATCGGTAATATGGTTGACCGTGTCCAAAAGCGAGACGAAAACGTCCATCGTTCCGTAAAGATCGAGCTCCGTCATGTCCTGGAAAAGCCACAGGATCTTCTTCTTTTTCTTTTCGGCCCGTTGCCTTGCGCGGTCGAGCATCGCCGGGGAATTATCGACACCGACCGTGTCGAATCCTCTGTCCGAAAGTTCACATGTCACAAGTCCGGTACCGCAGCCGAGGTCGCAAAGAAGGGGCTTGCCGCCTTCGCCGTCACCTTCGTACTGACCGCACTTTTTTGCGATCCAGGTCACGAAATCCGCCCATCCGGAAGGATCGAGGTCCTTTTGGAACGCATCGTAATATCCCGCTAAAAAATCGTAGGCTGACATATTCTTATCCTTTAATATAAGGAACCGGATCGACCTTTTGGCCGTTGACACGGACTTCAAAGTGCAGGTGCGGACCCGTAGATGTACCGGTACTGCCGCATTCCGCGATCGTCTGGCCGGCCGATACCTTGTCGCCGACAGAAACATAGACATCACGGCAGTGCGCATAACAGGTGGTAATGCCATTTCCGTGGTCGATAACACAATAGTTTCCGTAGTTGACCGAACCCGTGTTCTGGCCTTCTACCGGCTCGTCGACTTTGATGACCGTTCCGTCAGCCGCAGCTACGATCGGGTTGCCGTAAGAACCGCCGAGGTCAACACCCCAGTGCATCTTGTCGTAATGATAAACAGGATGGTAACGCATACCGTATCCGGAATAGACGGTATAGTCTCCCGGATAAGGCCAGGTCATCTTCGCACCGACAGGCGCGGAACCGCCACCGCTACTGCCACCGCCGCTATTACCTCCGCCGTTTCCGGAACCGCTCGGTTTCGGAGTCGGGGTCGCGGCCTTCGTTGTTTCCGAAGCTCTCTTTGCGGCTGCCGTTGCAGTCAGGGAAGCCTGTCTTCTTTCCTCTTCTTCTCTTTGTCTTTGCAGCTCACGGATCTCCTCGTCGAGACGATCGGCCTCGGCCTGGAATTCGTCTTCTTTCTGCTGCCATCTGGAAAGAGAGGTGGATGTATCCTCCAAAGCCGCTTCGGTCACACCGATACGGTCTTCGAGTTCTTTGAGCTCGGCCATTTTCTGGTCGGCGATCGCCTGCATATCTTCTGCTTCCTGAAGAGCCAGCTGGTTTTTCAGTTCGGCGTCATCCATTGCGATCGTGAGCTGGTCGATCATCTGAAGATCGGCGTCTCCGATCAGGGAGATCAGCTCGAGGTTCGTAAAGAAACCGGCAAGCGAATCGGAAGACAGAAGGATCTCCAGTGTGGATTTGTTTTCATAAGCGAACATGATACCGATCCTCTCGGCATACTCCTGGCGCTTATTCAGAAGATTCTCCTGGGATTCGATATAAGAATCGAGTGCTTCCTCCTTAGCGATCAGGGCAGCAGCATATTCTTGCGAGATCTCTCTGTACTGCGCCATCTGCTCATCACTTAATCCCTTAAGTTCCTCGAGTTCACCGGAAAGCTGGTTCTTTTCCTGCTGAAGTTCATTGACGCGGCCGGAAGCTTCCTCTGCCTTCTGTCTGGCCTCTTCACGCTGCTTTTTGGCATCATCGATATCCTGCTGGGAAGGCGTATAGGACAAAAAGCCTCTGTCGACCGCCTTGATCGGCTTTCTGGAAAGGAAAGATACCGCTCCGAAGATGATCGATGCACATAAAGTAAAAGCGATAACGGTTTTGATTCTAGTGTTTTTGAAAATCATGGGAGACACCTCATCAGACCTTTACGTACTTTCGTACGGCGATACCACTTCCGATGGAACCGATGATCACGCCGCTTGCCAGGCAAAGGATCAAAACAGAGAGCGAAAGAGATCTCATCGTCAGGATCGAGTAGATGCTCGAAGGATCGACATTTCTCATGGCACGCTTGTAGATCGCGCTATATGCGGCATGCGTGATCCCCCATGCGCAAAGTGCACTGACCATACCGACAAGCGCGCCTTCGACAACGTACGGCAGACGGATATATCCGTTTGTGGCTCCGACGAATTTCATGATCGCGATCTCCGTGGCACGTGAGTAAACGGAAATACGGACCATGTTGGAGATGATAAACAGTGAGATCACGAAAAGTACGATAAACGAAACGACCGTCGCCACATTTACCGTTTTCGTCGCACTGGTCAGAAATTTCATGACGTGGCTCTCCTGCATGACTTTTTCGATGCCGGGAATCGCCTTAAGACGCATGACGACTTCATCCGCATAGGCCGGATCCGTCAGCTGCACCGTGACTGTGTACGGAAGATAGGTATTGTAATCAAAATCATCAAGGATGGATGCGCTGTCACCGAGGTCTTTTCTGAAACGCTCATAGTTCTGCTCCGGAGAAAGACCCTGATAACCCTTGATCTGCGGGTTTCCCTGCAGGTAATCAACGAGCATATCCATCTGTTCCTGCGTGCAGCCGAGCTTCATATATACTTCGATCGGCGGCTGCTGTCCGACCTTCTTCATCAGATATCTGGCATTTGCCGAGAAGATGAAAAACACTGCCATCAGAAGAAGCATCAGAAGGATCGTGGAAACAGAAGCGATCGTGACCAGCGGGTGACGGACGATACCCTGAACGCCTTCTTTTAAAGAATTCCAAAATGCGCGGATACTCATTTGTCCTTATCCTCCTTGATCTCCGACGGAAAATCAGGATCATCTTCCGGGAAGTCCGGATCCTCGTTTTTCTTCGGAGGCAGTTTCTCTTCCTTCTTATCTTCCTTCTTTTCTACTTTTTTATCTTCTTTCTTTTCTTCAGCCTTCAAAGGCTTCTTGTCTTCTTTTGCCGTTTCCTTTATCTCTGTCTTCTTCTCTTTTTTCGTCGTGGAAACCACCGTGATCTTTTCTTCGGTCTTAGAAGGAACCTTTTCTTCTTTCACGGGAGCCTCTTCAGACGGAAATTCGGGAAGCGGTTCTTCCTTTTTCTCTTCCGGGAATTCCGGGAGAGGTTCGGATACGCCGGTGATCTCGGAAAGAGATACGACTTCCGGCACGAACTCGTCGATCATCGACTGCGGGAGAGAGTGCTTCTCTTCGGCTGTATATCCGGAGCCCTTCTCGTCACGGATGATCAGGCCGTCTTCAACTTCGATGACGCGCTTTTTCATTCTGTCGACCAGGTTACTGTCATGCGTACAAACGATGACGGTCGTTCCGGTCCTGTTGATCTCACTTAAGAGTGCCATGATCGACTCGGAGGTCTCCGGGTCGAGGTTACCTGTCGGCTCGTCGGCAACGATCAGTTTCGGGCTGTTGAGCATCGCTCTTGCGATCGCGACTCGCTGCTGCTCACCGCCGGAAAGTTCCTGCGGCAGGGAATCGGCTTTGTCGCGAAGTCCGACGGCACCGAGCACGATATCGACCATCTGCATGAGTTTTTTTCTCGGAACGCCGATGATCTCACCGGCAAAGGCAATATTTTCTTTTACGGTCTTGGTTTCGATCAGGCGGAAGTCCTGATAGATGATGCCGATCTGTCTTCTCAGGATCGGGACCAGGGCATGCGGCATCTTGGAAATACAGTATTTATCGATGATGACCATACCCTCTGTAGGCTTTTCCTCACGGGTGATGCACTTCATCAGAGTGGATTTTCCGGAGCCGCTTTTGCCGATGACAAACACAAACTCGCCGTCACGGATGCTGAATGTCACTCCGCGGAGGGCATCCGTACCGGTCTTGTATGTCTTGTGTACATTTTCAAAACGAATCAAAGTGTTTCTTTCCTTACTTTACCAGTTAAGATTTCCACCCTCGCCGTTCTTCTCGACCTTTTCGAGGTACGCACGTACCATCGCGGCCAGTTTAAAGAGAACCGCATCGTCGAAACTTCTAAGGTCGAGACCTGTGATCTTCTGTACCTTATCCAGACGATATACGAGAGTATTACGGTGAACAAAGAGTTTCCTCGAGGTTTCGGAACCGTTGAGGTTGTTTTCGAAGAAACTCTGGATCGTCACCAGTGTATCCGAATCGAGGGATTCATATGCGCCCTTCGGGAATACTTCATTTAAGAACATATTGCAGAGCGTAGACGGCAGCTGATAGATCAGGCGGCCGAGACCCAGTTTGTCATAACGCATGATGAACTGTTCACTCTCGAAGATGCTGCCGACGTGAAGTGCCAAAGTAGCCTCACGGTAGGACTTGGCGATATCGCGCAGGGTCTGTGCCGGCATACCGATACCGACGTGCGCGCGGATCATGGACTCTGCATTGAGGTTATCCAGGATCGTGTTGCTGACTTCTTTTAAGTAACTGTCGAGGTTCTCGCCGAGATCCATGACAAGTACGATGGTCTCTTCATCCATGGCGACGACCATCTGGGATTTCGTATCCGGGAAAAGATTCTGCAGGATCTCGAGGCATTCGACACCGTCGTTCTTGCTGACCTGGACCATAAAGACGATACGGCGGGTCGCAAACGGGATCTTATATTCTCTTGCCTTCAGCGGGATATCGCCCGGAAGTTCGTTATCGAGAAGAACATTCTTGATGAATGTTTCGCGCTCGACATCAGTATTTCTTTCACGCATCGCGGCTTTGATCCACTGCGTAACAAGTTCAAGATAGGTTCTGGCAACGGCGTCTACACCGCTGATAAAAGCAATGTACTGGGTCGCATCGCCGATGACGATCTTCATGTAGGTCTTACCGGCCGTACTGGAGAATAACTCATCCGAAAGGAGAACGGCTCTGGCACTGGAATCTTCAATACCTTCCCATGCCGGATCGGTGCAGGCTACGACCATTCCCGAGGTATCCATAACACCTACAGTAAGATCGAGGATCTTCTTTGCTTCGCGCATACATTTCTTTAATTCTTCCATACGCTTCACCTTTTCTCTTTCGTCAATTGTTATGCGGTATCGGACATAAAACGTCCCATAGTTGTCGCTATCTTACTTATCTTAAACTTTTCACGAAAATCTTGCAACATTCGCACTTCTTTTTGATGTTTCCCACAAAAAAAGAACTGCCCCGACGAATCGGGGCAGTTCCCTGCATATGTTTATCTCACTTGTTCCCAATCAGGAAATGATGCTCTGCTCAGTATCCTTATCGAAGAGGTGGATACGGTTAGCGTCAACAGCGATGTCAACAACCTCACCAACACGGGACTCGGATGTGGTCGGGTCTACTCTTGCTGTCAGCGGGAGAGAACCGTTTACTGTAACGTACAGATATGTTTCAGCACCGAGCATTTCGACAACGTCGACGTCTGCGGAGAATGCAGATTCCGGATGCATGGAAACGTAAGTACCGTCATCTGTGAGAGCCTCAGGACGAACACCGAAGATAACTTCTGTTCCGTCACGCTCGATAACTTCCGGTACGCAGTAACGCTCAGCAAGCTTAATGCTTGTGTTCTCGAATGCAACATAAACGTCGTCGCCTTCAACCTGGATCATAGCGTTGATGAAGTTCATCGGCGGCATACCGATAAATCCGGCTACGAATGTGTTAACCGGGTTGTCGTAGAGCTCCGTCGGGGAGTCAACCTGCTGGATGAAGCCATCCTTCATAACTACGATACGAGTACCCATGGTCATAGCCTCTGTCTGGTCGTGTGTAACGTAGATGATGGTTGTCTGCAGTCTCTGGTGGAGCTTGGTGATCTCAACACGCATCTGAACACGGAGCTTAGCGTCGAGGTTGGACAGCGGCTCGTCCATGAGGAAGACCTTCGGGTCACGAACGATAGCACGGCCGAGAGCAACACGCTGACGCTGACCACCGGAGAGAGCCTTCGGCTTTCTGTCGAGGAGGTGCTCGATCTCGAGGATCTTAGCAGCTTCCTGAACGCGGCGCTTGATCTCATCACGAGCTACCTTACGGAGCTTAAGACCGAATGCCATGTTATCGAATACTGTCATGTGCGGATAGAGAGCGTAGTTCTGGAAAACCATCGCGATATCACGATCCTTCGGGAGTACGTCGTTGATCAGACGATCTTCGATGTAGATCTCACCCTCGGAGATATCTTCGAGACCAGCGATCATACGGAGTGTTGTGGACTTACCGCAACCGGAAGGTCCTACCAGGATGATGAACTCCTTATCGGAAATCTCAAGGTTGAAGTCAGAAACAGCTACTACGCCGCCTTCATACTTCTTGTAAACATGCTGAAGTGATAAACTTGCCATTTTTTACCTCCAAATGGTGCGCCGATATACGGGGCACTTATTCTTTATGGAACTACTATAACACGCGCCCACTTTCCTTACTACTCGTAAAAATCCCCAAAAATCCGAGGTCTTTTTTGACACTCCTACAACGTCGATTGTTGCAACTTGACAATTAATCCTATCGGCACCTTGTGCAGAATGTACAATTTTCCTGATTTTTACCCCGTAGTATTGCTTTATGCAATTTTATTCAGTATTCTGTATAAATATTAACGGCTATGATCGGCAGGTTTTTTCCTATTCGAAAAGCACCGCTAAGTTATATTAAATAGTAATAATACTTATGGAGATTAGTTATGGAAAAGGATACGACACTTCCTACCGTCGGAAGAGACATGCAGACACTGATCAATAAGGCGGCAACTCTTATCGAGGCGCTTCCGTACATTCAGAGCCTTGCGGGAAAGACCGTAGTCATCAAATACGGCGGCAACGCCATGGTCAACGACGAGCTGAAATCCTCCGTTATGGACGATATCGCTCTTTTGAAGTCCGTAGGCATCAACCCCGTACTGGTCCACGGCGGCGGACCGGACATCAGCAACATGCTCAAGACATTAAACGTGGAATCGCGTTTTGAGAACGGTCTACGAGTAACGGACGCCAAGGTCATGAGTGTCGCTCAGATGGTCCTGGTCGGAAAGACCAATAAAGAGATCGTATCCTACCTCGGCCAGAAAGGTGTCAAAGCCATCGGTATCAGCGGTATCGACGGTCACCTGATCGAGTGTGAAAAGCTCACCGAGGATGCCGACGGTAACCCGATCGACGTCGGATTCGTAGGTAAAATCAAAAGAATCAACACCAAAGTCATCTCCACACTCGCCAATGACGAGTACATCCCGGTCGTTGCTCCGATCGGTGTCGGCTCCGACGGCGAAAGCTACAATATCAACGCTGATACCGTTGCCGCAGAGATCGCGGTCGCCCTGAAAGCAGAAAAGCTCATGACATTAACAGATGTCGAAGGCGTTAAGGCCGTTCTTCCGGACGGCACTGAAAAAGTACTTCCCGTTCTCACGGAATCCGATATCCACGAGATGATCGCATCCGGTGTCATCACCGGCGGCATGATCCCGAAGGTCAACGGATGCCTGGATACGATCCGACGAGGCGTCGGCCGTGCCCACATCATCGACGGGCGTATCCCTCACAGTATCCTCCTCGAGATCTTCACCGGAAAAGGTATCGGTACGATGATCGTTCAGGAGAAGAAGCCCTATTTCGAGGGAGAAAAGATCTGATCATCTTCGGGGAAAGTGCTTTTCCCGCATAATACAAAGAGGTATTTATATGGAAAACGTTCAAGATACAAAACTCAACCAGATCATCAAGTACGATGAAGACTACTATATGCCGGTGTTCGGTAAGCGCGTCCCGCTTGTCGCCGACCACGGTAAGGGCGTTTACCTTTACGGAACCGACGGCAAAAAGTATATGGACATGATCGGCGGCATCGCCGTAAACACACTCGGCCACGGTAACAATAAGCTCGTTAAGGCGATCTCCTCCCAGGCCAAGAAGGTCATCCACTGCTGCAACTATTACTACAATGAGCCGCAGACGCTACTGGCGAAAAAGCTCTGCGAGATCAGCTTCGCGGACAAGGTATTCTTCGCCAATTCCGGCGCAGAGGCCAACGAAGGCGCCATCAAGCTCGCCCGCGGGTACTGGTCCAAGAAAGGCACCCCGAAGCCGAAGATCATCACGGCAAAGATGTCTTTCCACGGACGTACTCTGGCAACCGTCGCCGCGACAGGCCAGGAGAAGTTCTCCGCTCCGTTCGCTCCGGTAATGCCGGGCTTTGAGTACGTTGAGTATAACGACTTCGAAGCACTGAAGAATGCCTGCGACGAGAGCACCGGCGCCATCATGCTCGAGCTCATCCAGGGAGAGAGCGGCGTGCATCCGGCAGATTTCGAATATGTCCAGAACGTAAGAAAGTTCTGCACGGAGAAGAACATCCTCATGATCGTCGACGAGGTTCAGACCGGTGTCGGCAGAACCGGCACTTTCTTCGCATATGAGCAGTACGGCATCATCCCGGATATCGTCACCTTGGCAAAAGGACTTGCCGGCGGCGTTCCGATCGGAGCCGTTCTCGCGACTGACATGGCAGCGAAAGGCTTCGGCCCCGGCGATCACGGCTCGACCTTCGGCGGTAACCCGCTGGCTTGTGCCGCAGGACTTGCCGTCGTAGAAGAGATCGAATCGAAAGATCTGCTCGGCAACGTAAGAAAGGTCAGCGAGTTTCTCTTTAAGAAGCTCAATGCCGTTGCCAAGAAGACACAAAAAATCTCCGAAGTCCGCGGCAAAGGCGCCCTGATCGGTATCGAACTTACTTCCGGTCCCGCCTCCGACATCAAGATGAAGCTTTTCAATAAGGGCTTCCTCGTCAGCGCCATCGGATCGAATGTGATCCGTATCGCACCGCCGCTGATCATCTCTAAATCAGAAGCAGCCAAATTCGTTTCTGCACTGCAGGACGTTCTTGAAGGAAAGGAGTAAAAACACATGAAACACTACATTGATTTTCACGAGGACGTAACGATCCCGGAGCTTAGCGCTCTCCTTGACACCGCCATCGATCTGAAGGCGAAGACAAAAGCGGGCATCCCGCATCCGATCCTTGCCGGAAAGACCCTCGGCATGATCTTTACCAAGTCTTCCACACGTACACGTGTCTCCTTTGAAGTCGGTATGTACCAGCTCGGCGGCCACGCCCTGTTCCTTTCCGGTGACGACATCCAGATCGGACGCGGCGAGACCATCCATGACACGGCCAACGTGCTTTCGAGAATGGTCGACTGCATCATGATCAGAACGTTTGCCCACCAGGACATCGTGGATCTGGCAACTTACGGTTCCATCCCGATCATCAACGGTCTTTCCGATGACCAGCACCCGACTCAGGTACTTGCTGACCTTCTGACCATCAAGGAGCATAAGGGTGAACTGAAGGGCCTGAAGATGGCATATGTCGGCGACGGCAACAATATGGCCAACTCTCTGCTGCACGCTTGTGCAAAGGCGGGCATGGATATTTCCGTTGCTTCCCCGAAAGACTATACATGTCCCGAGAAGTATGTGCTTCAGGCACAGGAAGATGCCAAGATCACTGGTTCCAAGATCGTCATGACCGAGGATCCGTACGAAGCATGCAAGGATGCAGACGTCATCTACACGGATACATGGGCCAGCATGGGTCAGGAATCCGAAAAAGCGATGCGCGCCAAGATCTTCAAGGACTATCAGGTCAATGCCGACCTGTTCTCCGTGGCTGATAAAGATGCGATCTTCCTTCACTGCCTGCCGGCTTACCGCGGATATGAAGTTACCGAGGACATCATCGACGGACCGCGTTCCGTTGTCTTTGATGAAGCGGAGAACAGACTGCATGCCCACAAGGCGATCCTCGTTCACCTCATGAGTGAAAAGCATGGCTGATATCCACGTTCGAAAAGCAAGAATGACCGAGGCGGAGACGATCCTCCGCCTGGTGCACGAGTCGATGAAGTCCTACTGCCGCGATTCCGGCATCCCGGATTCCTATATCGAGGCAACTTCCGAGACGGTCGAGACCATCGAGAATGCCATCGCTTCCGGTGTCGTATTCGTCGCGCTCAGTGAGGATGAGGAGATCCTCGGCACCTGCCGCCTCTATATCCGCCCGAGAAGAGAACTCGATACTGAGATCCAAAACGTGATCCCCGGGGTTTCCACACGTATCGCCTACTTTGCGCGTTTTTCCGTGTGGGACAAGTGGAGGAACCAGGGTATCGGAAATTACCTGTTCTCTTACTGCGAACGCGTCGCCGGACTTTCACTCTGCTCGCACATGCTTCTTCACACTGCGCTCAGTAACGAGAACATGGTCGAGTATTATCAGTCGAGAGGATTCGATCTTCTCTCTGAAGATTCCGGCCGCGGATACCGCCGCGGGCTTTTCGGAAAGAAGATCCGCATGATCCCGCGATAAGGTCATAATACTTTTTCAAAAGCACCTGAAAGAAAAAGCAGATTCCAAAGCCGTCTCGGCCCGGGACGGCTTTTCCTTTTTCCGAAAATATAAGTTTGATTTATGTTTATTATCCTACGTTCGCTTTTTTTATCATTCAAATTAATATCGCCGATTATCCTTGCTTCAAATGCTCGAATATTCGCGGATTTCTAATAAAATAAAACAAAAAGTTCTGCGGGATTGACATCATGAAAAAGATCAAAGAATACAGGATTCGCGCTAACTTAAGTCAAGGACAGCTGGCCGAAAAACTCAGTGTCAAGCAGTCTGCCGTATCGCAATGGGAACGGGGATTTGCATATCCCGAGATCAATACGGCAAAAAAGCTTTCCGAGATCCTGAATATTCCATTCGACCAGATATACGACTGTCCGTCACGCGGGGGACTTTTTGACCTTCCGGTCTATTCGGTCATTAGGAGCACGGGAGAATGTATCCTCAGTACAAAAGAAGGATCTCTTCTGAAAGTTTCTGAGGAAGAACTGGAAATGCTGCTTCCGCGGGCCGAGGTCAAAAGCCGCGGACTGTCTTCCGACAAGAAAGCAAGGATCGACCCTTCGTGGTTCTTCGGCTTCTACAACGAAGCTCCTGCGCTGAACCACCAGATCATGCCCCGATCCGTAAACATCATCTATCGGACGGACAAGATCTTCGAACCGCATATCCACCTGGTGAGCATTGACGGAAACGACGCGGCCTTTATAAAACTGACCAAGGGAGAATCCGGGATCGTCGCACTCTTCGATAACGACCCTGTACAGTGCCGTGTCTTTCATAAGTCCGAGATAAAGGACGGAAAGCTCCGTATCCACGGAGTACTTCTTCAGTCCAAACGGTCCTTTCTCTACTGAAAGATCAGATCGTCTCTACTTTTTCCGCCCACCAGCCCTCTGCCTGAAGCGCAAAAAAAGCCTTGCCGGAGAGAAGTTCGTCCATCTTCTCTTCTTCGTCAAAGAATCCGAAAACACAGCTTCCCGAACCGGTCATGGCGGCAAAGGAAGATCCGTGTTCTTTCATGAGCCTGATGCCTGTTTCGATCTCCGGGACAGCCTCGACTGCCGCCGGCTCAAGATCGTTTGCCCAAAATTGCATGGCGTTATGGAAACGCTCTTCGGAAGATCCTTCTCCCGACAAAGTTTCTTTCAGGGTGTTCTTTTCTTCCGCTGTCATCGGCACCGCGCCCATTTCATCAAAAGCCGCGTAGCAGGAAGGAGTGGAGACGCCTTTCGGCGGTTTCATGAGAAGGACATGAAGTCCCGAAAGATCCGGAAGCGGCGTGATGATCTCACCGATACCTTCACAGAGGGCCGTTCCCCCGGTAAGAAAGAACGGGACATCCGCGCCGATCGAAACGGCGATCTTCTTTAGCTCTTCATTGGAAACGGCACCGTCAAATAACTGATCCATCGCCAGAAGGACAGCGGCTGCATCGGAGCTTCCGCCGCCAAGTCCCGCCTGGGAGGGGATCTTTTTTTCCAGATCGATCACCACTTCGGCCGAATTCCCGGGAAGGGCATCGAGATAGCGTTTAGCCGCTTTGTAGACAGTATTCTTCGTGATATCTTCAGGAAGGTTTTCCGCCGATGAACGGATCACGACAGAAGTCGGCTGACCGGGGGTAAAACGAACGCTCACCCGGATCTCATCCGCAAGCGACAGCGTTTGAAAAGCGCTGTAAAGAAGGTGATATCCGTCTTCTCTTATTCCGTCCATCCGAAGGAACAGATTGATCTTTGCCGGTGCTTTTACCGTAGTTTCCATATAGACCTCTTATGATATAAAAAAGCAAAAGCCGCTATGCCCACACGAAACGTGTGACTTCCATAGACGGCTGTTAGTTCTTGGTTTGTTGTCTGAAAGAAGATCAGCTTGCCTGTGTCTCCGCTACTGTAGCGATGCGGACCGTCTTCGTCAGAACGTCGATGTAGCTGTAGGAAACGGTCTCCTGTGCTGCGTTCGTCGGCTTTCTGTCACACTTAACGGTGAACATGTTCGGATAGCAATGATCGAGGATCCCTTCATGTACGATGATTCTCTTTCTTCCGCCGTTGGAAGTCAGGCGGACGGTGCGTCCGATATAAGACTCAAGATTCTTCTTGCAAGCTTCAACATCTGATTTAATGATCACTGGTCTTCCCTCCCCATCTGGTTATAAAAAGAATACCTACTGTTACGAAATTATAACAGGGTCAACAAAAGTTGTCAATCAAAAACACAACTTGTTGTGGTGAGTTTGCACAAAAATCCAAAATATAGTGTTTTATCTTTCTACATTTCTTTTCCGTAAAAGGCGTTTTTTGTAACACATCTGTCATTTTATGTTGGCATTACATAAGGGAAAGCATATAATGATATTCGTAGTTTTTTGTGAAAAAAGCACTTAGCTTTGTGCTTTTTCGCAAAGAGGGAATGAAAGAATAATAATATGAAGTGAGGGACGATTATGTTAAGTGACATTGAGATCGCACGCAATGCTGAAATGCTGCCTATTGAAAAGATCGCGGAGAAACTCGGGATCGATAGAGATGACCTGGAATTCTACGGCAAATACAAAGCGAAGCTGCCGCTTCGTCTCCTCACGGAAAGAAAAGATAAAAAGGACGGCAAGCTCGTTTTGGTTACGGCCATGAACCCGACTCCGGCAGGAGAAGGCAAAACGACCGTAAGTATCGGACTTGCCCAGGCTCTGAATAAGCAGAATAAAAACGCGATGCTCGCTCTTCGCGAACCTTCCCTCGGACCGGTATTCGGTATTAAGGGCGGTGCCGCAGGCGGCGGATATTCCCAGGTCGTTCCGATGGATGACATCAACCTGCATTTCACGGGTGACCTTCACGCCATCACTTCTGCCAATAACCTTTTGGCAGCCATGATCGACAACCACCTTTATCAGGGAAATGAGCTGAACCTCGACAAGGACAGGATCCTGTGGAAGCGCTGCCTTGACATGAACGACCGTGCCCTTCGCAGCCTGAACCTCGGTGTAGGCGGCGGCGTCAACGGCGTTCCGAGAAACGAAGTATTCTCCATCACGGCAGCCTCCGAGATCATGGCGATCCTCTGCCTTGCTTCCGATATGGAAGACCTTAAGAAGCGTCTTGCCAATATCGCGATCGCTTACGACATGGACGGCAACATCGTACGTGCTTCCGCTCTTAAGGCAGAAGGTGCGATGAGCGTTCTTCTTAAAGATGCGATCTGCCCGAACCTCGTGCAGTCCCTCGAGCATACACCGGCCCTCATCCACGGCGGACCGTTCGCGAATATCGCTCACGGCTGCAACAGCATCATCGCCACGAAGATGGCGCTGAAGCTTTCCGATATCGTCGTTACGGAAGCAGGCTTCGGTGCTGACCTCGGTGCCGAGAAGTTCCTGGACATCAAGTGCAGAACGGCAGGCATCTGGCCGAACGCCGTAGTTATCGTTGCTACCGTCCGTTCCCTGAAGTACAATGCCGGCATTCCGAAGGAAGAACTCAATAAGCCGAATGCCGAGGCAGTTGCCAAGGGCTTCCCGAACCTCGCCAAGCACATCGAAAATATCCTTTCCTACGGCATCCCGTGTGTTGTCGCCAGCAACCAGTTCCTCACAGATACCGAGGAAGAACTCGAGACTCTGCGCCGCCTCTGCGAAGAAAAAGGCGCGACATTTGCTCCGGCACAGATCTTTGCCAAGGGCGGTGACGGCGGACAGGAGCTCGCAGATAAGGTTCTTGCCGCAATCGAGACCCCGGCTTCAGGACCGCACTATATGTACGATCTGGATATGCCTGTTGAAAAGAAGATCGAAGCGATCGCCAAGAATATCTATGGCGCTGCAAATGTGGAGATCCTGCCGGAAGCCAAAAAGAAGATCGAAGACTTCACAAAAGCGGGATTCGGCAATACTCCCGTATGTATCGCAAAAACGCAGTATTCCCTGTCCGATAACCTCAAGGTCCTCGGCCGTCCGGAAGGCTTTACCCTTACCGTCCGTGATATCTGGCTGTCTGCAGGTGCCGGCTTCCTCGTTGCCCTGACAGGTGCGATCGTCACCATGCCGGGACTTCCGAAGCATCCGGCTGCCATGGACATCGATATCGATGCCAACGGCGTGATCGAAGGACTGTTCTGATATTTTATGAAGAATCCGAAGAGTAATTACATTGGAGAAGCGCGGCGGATCAAGAGGAACCGCATGTTCATCCGCATCATCGTAGCAGGTGCCGTGATCCTTATCTTGAGTTTCGCCATCTTCTTTAAGTACATCCTTTCGATGAAAAAGGACATCGATTCCGAGTTTACGGGGACGTCTGCCACTACGGTGCGCCCCACGACGGAAAACACGGAACCGTCTTCCGATGTAACCGACCCTTCGGAAACTCCTATCTCCGATACGGAAACGATCCCTCCGACGAGTGAGACTGATACTCCTTCTGAGCCGGATAATACTTCCGAAACAGAAGATACCGGGACGACTACTGCTCCTGACGGATCCGAAGGTACCGAGGGTTCCGGCGAAGATACCACCGCGACCACTACCGTCAATCTTCTTCCCGATGACTGGAGTGACCGCCCCTCAGTGCTTTTCCCGGAGAAATATCCGCTTCAGACGGTAACACACGCACAGCGCGACCAGTCCTACTCCAGCCTGAAACATTCGGTCAAGCAGTATATCGAAGAACACAAAGATGCCCGGATCGGTTTTTACTACATTAACCTGAATACGAGCGAAGCGTTCGGATATAACGAAGCGCAGCCTTTTGTCGTCGGTTCGTCCGTTTATCTTCCGCTGACGATGATGCTCTACGACGATGTCCGGGCCGGAACGAGATCTCTTGATGTCGCGCTGGCTTTCCAAAAGTCATATCTCAGCGAAAAGACCACAAGTAAGATGAAAGATGTTCCGGACGGGAAACAGTTCTTCCTCTACCAGCTTGCTTACCTCGCCCTGTGCGACGGTGACAGCGCCGCGATGGGAATGGTCCTCGATCAGATGGGCGACATGGATGCACTGATGACGCGTTTTTCGCAAATGTGTTCCTGTGTCGACTACATGGCCACCCAGAACTATTTCGACTATTCCGGCAAACAGCAGACCGGCGATCACAGATCTTCGGCCTTCGATCTTGCTTCTTTTGCCGAGATGCTCTACTGGCGATATATGTCCTACCCCGAGGATTATCAGGATCTCATCGATGCGCTCGGAAATGCGGACAGAACAGAAGGTATCGGAAAAGGGATCCCGTCGGATGTCCTGTTCCTTCACCGAAGCGGCAGCAATTCCGATTTCCACAGCGAATCGGATGTCGGCATCATGCTCGGCGCCGAACCCTGTGTCGTCTGCGTGACCGTGGAAGCGGCAACTCCCGCGGAAGCCAAAGAGATCCAGTCGGCACTCGGGGCACTGGTATATAATTTCATCAGTTACTGTCACGCGTGAGCATTTTATGATATAATTTCTTCGTATTTTCGTCCCGGGTGGTCTACAGTTGGCGGTGGGTCTTGTGCGATACGAGCCTGTGAACCCTGTCAGGTCCGGAAGGAAGCAGCAGTAAGCGGTCACTCGTATGTGCCGCAAGGGTGCTTGCCCCGACTGTAGTCCAGCCGGGACGATTTTAGTTTTCCGCTTTAAAAAGAAGGAGGGCCCTATGGAACATGTCGCACTGTACAGACTCTACCGTCCTATGAACTTCGACGATATCGTCGAACAGGAACATGCGGTTGCGGCACTCCGCCAGTCTGTCATTCTCGGCAGGATCGGCCATGCATATCTTTTCTGCGGAACCCGAGGCACAGGAAAAACCTCCATCGCGAAAGTCTTTTCCCGTGCGATCAACTGTCAGCACCCCGTTAATGGTAACCCCTGTAATGAATGCGAGATCTGTAAAGGCGTCATCGACGGTTCTCTTCTCGACGTCATCGAAATGGACGCCGCCAGTAACAACAGTGTTGATAACATCCGCAGAATCTGTGACGAAGTCATGTTCATGCCGGCGAAAGCCAAGTACAAAGTATACATCATCGACGAGGTCCACATGCTCTCGACAGGTGCTTTTAACGCATTGTTAAAGACCCTCGAAGAGCCGCCGGCCCATGCGGTATTCCTTCTTGCGACCACCGAGCCGCACAGGATCCCGGCAACGATCCTTTCCCGCTGCCAGCGCTATGACTTCCGCCGCATCAGTAACGAAAGCATCGTTAAGCGTCTTTCGTATATTGCCGAAAAGCAGAATATCTCGATCGAGCCGGATGCGCTCTCCGCGATCGCCACGATCGGCGACGGCGCGCTCCGTGACTCCGTTTCTCTTCTCGACCAGGTCAGCACGACTTCGGACGGAAAGATGATCACAAGAGACGATATCCTCCGGATCACCGGTATCGTAGACGAAGCCTTCCTCAACAAGTTCGCGACCGCCCTTCTCGAAGGCCGCGCCGCAGATCTTCTCCCGCTTTGCAGGGAGCTTGCGATGGACGGCCGCGACCTGATCCGCTTTAATCTCGACCTGGCCC
The DNA here is from genome assembly GCA_017428545.1 of Clostridiales bacterium. GTDB lineage: Bacteria > Bacillota > Clostridia > Saccharofermentanales > Saccharofermentanaceae > Scatonaster. Next base: position 81,355 of record JAFRQR010000014.1, on the reverse strand, counting down.
AGTATTTCAGAAATATCCTGGTCACCCAGATCTCCCCTTCTCCGCAGACGCTGATCGAATCGACCTCTTCCGCGATCGCCGCTATGAAAGCACTTGGCGCAAGAACGGATTCGACCACTCTCCTTTTCTTCATCTCCCGTCTTTCGGATCTGACCAATGAACTGAAGTGGTCTCCGTCCGCAAGAACTTCGTTTGAGATCATGATGCTGCGTCTGGCAGCAAGAGGAAATAAGATCGCACCTCCGGTCGTTCCGCCGCTCAAAACGGCAGCACCGGCTGTGGCTTCCGCTCCTGTTCCGACGCCCGCTCCGGCAAAAGCACCGGCACCTTCTGAATTGAAAGAAGAGGCAAAGCCTGCCCCGGTCCCGGCGGTTGCATCAACACCTGCCCCGGCAGCCGAGGCAAAGCCGGAAATTAAGAAGGAACCAGAAGCGGTTCCTGCCATTGCCAAGGCAATGACTCCGCCGCCGGTCATCGATAAACCGGTCGCCGAAAAGCCGGTCCCTGCCATCGCGAAGCCCGTAGAAGAAAAACCGGTTCCCGCGATTGCCAGACCCGTGGAAGAAAAGCCTGCCGAGGTCAAGGCCGCTGAGCCGAAGGTGGTAACACCGCCGCCGGTACTCGACGATATCAGCGCTCCGCCGCCGGCACCGGACATGGATTTCATGTCAGACGCCCCTTCCGATATCCCGGCGCCGACCGATGACGATGTTCCGGAAGAGATCCCTTCGGACGATATCCCCGATGCTGCCGAGCTTGCCAAGACGCAGCCGGCGTCACCGAATCTTCATAAGGCCTTCTCTTCTGCGCATGTCAGCGAAGGCCAGAACACCAATCTTGCGAAGGCCGCAAGAGAGCCGGAAGTCCGCGTCCCGGATATGCCGAACGATATCCTGATGCCGGAAGATGTTTCCGCACCGGAAAAAGCACCTGCCAAGGCCCCTGTATCGAACCTTCAGAAGGTCATCCACGGAAACGGCACAGATGCTTTTGGCTCGGCAAGATCCGAGTTTTTGGACTACCTGAAAAAGGACTATACTTTTGAATATATGTACATGTGTGACTGTAAGCTCAGTTGGGAAGACCAGACCGTCTGGTGCATCATGCCGGACAGTTTCTCGCAGAGTATCGACGATATCCGCGGAAACCCGATCATCATGACCCATCTTCTGTCGATCTGCCAGAAGCACGAACCGTCACTTCTGCACGTCAATGTAGTGACACAGCAGGCATTTGACACGAAGGATTCTTCCGGATCCGGCGAGGGCATAACAGGTGCTCCCGAGCGTCCGGACTGGGTAAAAGCAGTGGAAAAAGTCAGTGAGGAAAACGGTATCCCATTGACACATGTGAAAGATATGTAGTTTTATGTCATTAGATATTTAAGGAGGAAAAGAAAATGGCAAAAGGATTTCGAGGTGGATTCGGCGGCATGGGCGGCGGCAATATGGGCGCGCTTATGCAGCAGGCACAGAAGATGCAGCGTGACATCGAAGCAGCAAAGGCTGAGATCGAGGCTATGGAAGTAGACGCTACGGCAGGTGGCGGAGTCGTCAAGATCGTCATCTCCGGTACTCATGAGATCAAGTCTCTTGAGATCGATCCGTCCGCGGTTGATCCGGACGATGTCGAGATGCTTCAGGATCTGATCATCGCCGCTTATAACGAAGCTGCAAGAAAGCTCGCAGAGATCTCTGCGGAGAAGATGACCAAGGCAACAGGCGGAGCGAAGCTTCCGTTCTGATCCCCGTATCGGAAGGAATAGACTATGGCAAGGTACTCTCCGAGTGTCGCAAAACTGATCTCTGAATTAGGAAAGCTTCCGGGCGTCGGGCCGAAATCAGCCCAGCGCCTGGCTTTTCATATTCTTGCCATGCAGCAGGAAGACGTAAAATCTCTTTCTGACGCGCTTATGGAGGCAAGGACTTCCACCCGTCTTTGTTCCGTCTGCCAGAACTTCACGGATTCCGAGGTCTGCCCGATCTGCTCCGATCCCAAGCGCGATAAGAGCACGATCTGCGTCGTCGAGAATCCCAGAGACGTTTCCACGATGGAAAGGATGCGCGACTATAACGGTCTTTATCACGTCCTTCACGGTGTATATTCTCCGCTTAATAATGTCGGACTTGATGAGATCAAGATCAAAGAACTCATCCAGAGACTTCGCGAAAATCCGGAAACGAAAGAGGTCATCATCGCGACCAACCAGACCGCCGAAGGCGAAGCGACCGCAATGTATCTCGGCCGCCTGATCAAGCCGTCCGGCATCAAGGTCACGCGTATCGCCTCCGGACTTCCGATGGGATCCGATCTGGAATACGCAGATGACGTCACGCTTTCCAAAGCGATGCAGGCACGTCACGAATTCTGAGAGAATTCATTATCCGATAAACAAAAAGACTGCCGGGGCAAGCTCCGCGCAGTCTTTCTTTTTTTACGTTTTTACCGGTATTACTCTTCGGTCGTCCTAAATACCGTCTCGCCCGGCATGACCATGCCCAGCGACTCTCTTGCGATCTCTTCGACATAATCATCGGAACCGGCGTTTCTTGTCCTGTCCACCGTATCGGCATATTCGGCACTCGCCTGAGCCGCCGCGACATCCAGTTCCCGGGATCTCTTTTCCACACGCTCACGCATCTCCTTCTCTTTATTGAGGCGCACGAGCACCATCGCGAATACGATCACGAAGAATACGAATACGATGACTTTCCATACAGGAGATTTGCGCTGTCTGTGTTTCATAGAGTCCTTTCTCCGAAGATAATTACTTACCATATTTATCTCACAAAAAAGAACTTCTGTATCTCGTTTACGGGCATTTGTAACTGAATTGTAAGTTACTCGACCTCGGTCCCCTCGAGAAGCTCGTACATCTCGGATGCCTCTTCTTTTCGGACGGTCTCCTTGATGGTCAGGATGCGGAAACGGGTCTCGCCGTTACCGAATTTAATCGTGACGATGTCGCCGGTCTTTACTTCCGTTCCCGGTTTTGCGACTTTGTCGTTGATCAGGACACGCCCTGCGGAACAGACCTCATTGGCCACCGTTCTTCTTTTTACCACACGGGAAACTTTCAGATATTTATCGATTCGCATTCTATACTCCTTATCGGCCGCAAAAGGCCTGTGTCTTTATTCTTTACTTAAAAGCACTATCCGACTCTTCTTGAAAAGCACCTATCCGATCAGCTTGATCATGAACCGGTCAAACGGGACCTTGTTATCGGAAAACTGGTCTTCAAAAAACGTCGTCTGATGAAATTGGGCAAACTCCCTGGTGTTCTTCGACAGCCACAGCGGGAAAGGCACATTCATCTCGCGGCACAGCTGCACGAGCGCCTCGTCAAGTTCTTTTACAAAAGAAGCCTTGGCGTTATTATGCTCTACGACGTGGATCTGAAGTACCACGTTCATTTTGAAAGTCTTGCCTTCGAGTTTCATCTTCCATCTCTCCCTAGAAGTGCTTAGTACGTCTATTATACTCTTTCCTTTCATTTCGTGGTATTCTGTTGATAGAATGAGGGAAAATCGGACTTTGGAGAAGAAAGATGAAACATGTCTATGATCCAAACACAAAACGTGACATAGTTTCCCGCACCCTGTCCAAGCGATACCCGATAAGGTATCCGCATCCGAACAAGGTGCCGGTCCAGCTGATCCTTAACGGGAACAGTGTGCGTATACGTGTGTTCGTCCGCTATTCTTCCAAGATGTTCCGTTACTATCCCGGCACGAATATCACCTACGCAGATGTCGCCGAGGCCGGCATCCGCAGAAACTGGTCCGGAAAATATCCGATGTCCTGGCTTGAAGACGACGGCTATGAGCTTGCGCGTGCACACGCCAGTTACCGTGTGCTCACCCAGGATAACAACCCGCTCGATGAGCAGATGCAGCCGGATCCTTCTTCTGCCCGTGTCACCCTGGAGTTCATCCGTTACCAGACTCCGCAGGCGGTAAACGATTACCCGCATCAGCGTTTCCTTAAAGTGAAGATGTCCTATTCCGAGAACAGGGCCGGTTACGTGACAAGTCCTTTGTGGCGCTGGGGATGGGGTTTCTTTAAGAGTTTCCAGCCGGAAGCGCTGACACTTAACTGGTCCAGAAAACATCCGGGCATCGCGACGATCAGACAGAATGCCGACCGTCACGCTTTCCAGCAGGAATGCGCGCATGAATTCGGTCATATCCTGGGCTTGGGAGATGCATACGGAGCCAACTACCGCTTCTATTTCGAAGCCCCCGGTACCACGGATTTCATGATGAACCAGAACCGTCAGGTCAATCCTCAGGAACTTGAGATGGTGCTTACCGCGCACCTTTATAACCGTATGCAGTATTTCCCGAAACAATTCCACTTCGGTACCTATTTCCGCGGCCTTCACCGCCATTACAAAGTCAACCATCCTCCGAAATTCCGCAAAAAATGAACAACCTGTTAAAATTTCGTTTTTTGTTGACTTCAAAGGTCTTTGAGGTTGTCTGATGATGGAATCCGTTGTAGAATAATCACATAAACATCCCGAAAGGAAACGTGAAGGATGTGAATCCTATACAAATGAGAGGATCCACATCAAAGGAGGTTCATATGAAAAAGTGTCCAGATTGTGGTATGACGATTGCGAATCAGGCGATCAGATGTCCGAAGTGTAAGTATGATTTTACAGACGGTCAGGGAAACGTACAGGGTGTTCCCACAGCTTCATCTTCTTCCGGCAGCGGTGTTACTGCTAAGGGAAATGTAGTTGGCGCCATCATGCCGATGATCATGGTAACAAAAGATAACGTTGATGAACTTTATGCAGATCTGAAGTCTAAGATCATTAAGAGAAAGACTGAATTCGATCACTTCATCGATTTCCTCGAGAACCGTACTTCCTGGCTCACAGCTCCGGCTGAGATCGAAGGACCTCTCGCATTTGAAAAGGGTCTTCTGATCCACTCCGTAGGCGTAGCGAAGCAGCTTCTCCGCATCAAAGATACCCTGATGCCGCAGCTCGATGACGAGTCCGCGATCGTTATGGCTCTGTTCCACGATGTCGGTAAGGTCGGCGTGGAAGGTAAGCCTCTCTTCCTCCTCGAAGAAAAGACATCTTCTTCCACACTGGGTCTGTCCTTCGGCGGACGTTCCCTCTCCGTAGCTCCGACATATACGATCAACCCGAAGCTCGTTCACATGAGCGTAGGCGTAAGATCTCTCTTCCTGGTTTCCCAGTACATGCTCCTTTCTGATGACGAAGCTCAGGCGATCAGCTATCAGGACAACATGGAACTGATCGACGGAAAAGAGAATCCGTACACGATGGTCCTGCAGACTGCTAACAAGTGGCAGACCAAGATCTATGAGAATGAGGAAGTTGTAAAACAGTACAGTTTCTCGTCCTCTGTAGCAAAAGACTAATTATTACTTCAGTTTCTTTTTCCTTTCTTTTTCACCCCGGTGTTTCTCCTTTCTCACCGGGGTGTTTTTATTGTCTTTCGAGGCGATCTGTGCTAATATTTGAAGTGATTTGCGATTATTTCAGCAAGGCTTTTCAGACCGATTATCGCAAGGCCAAATACCAAATCCACAGTGTGTCCGAAGGCATACTAAAAATACGGATTAAAATACGGAAGGAGTAATGCATATGACAACTAATGTTAAACTGCAGAACTGGGTTGACGAGATCGCCAAGATGACTCAACCTGACGCGATCCGCTGGATTGAAGGTACCGAGGCAGAAAAGCAGGAACTGCTCGACGCAATGGTAGCCAGTGGAATGGCAACAAAATTAAACGAAGCTAAGCACCCGGGGTGCTATCTGTTCAGATCCGATCCGTCTGACGTAGCTCGTGTAGAAGGCCGTACTTATATCGCTTCCAAGAGTGAAGATGATGCAGGCCCGACAAACAACTGGATCGATCCCGTTGAACTCAAAAAGACTCTTACAGAGCTCTCCACAGGATGCATGCACGGCCGTACCATGTACGTTATCCCGTTCTCCATGGGTCCTGTAGGTTCCCCGATTTCCAAGATCGGTATCGAGATCACAGACAGCGCATACGTAGTTGTCAACATGATGATCATGACCCGCGTCGGAAACGCTGTACTTGAGCAGCTCGGTTCTGACGGCGAGTTTATCCCTTGCATTCACTCCGTCGGATCTCCTCTGGAAAACGGCGCTAAGGACACAACCACATGGCCGTGCGCTCCGATGGACAAAAAGTACATCGCTCACTTCCCGGAAGAAAAACTCATCTGGTCCTATGGTTCCGGTTACGGCGGAAACGCTCTTCTCGGAAAGAAGTGCTTCGCTCTTCGTATCGCTTCCGTTCTCGCTCGTGAAGAGGGCTGGCTTGCCGAGCACATGCTCATCCTGAAGCTCACAGATCCGAACGGCAACGTTAAGCACATCTGCGGCGCTTTCCCGTCTGCCTGCGGTAAGACCAACCTGGCTATGCTCGTTCCGACCATTCCGGGCTGGAAAGTACAGACTCTCGGCGACGATATCGCATGGATGAAGTTCGGTGCTGACGGACGTCTCCACGCTCTCAATCCGGAAGCCGGTTTCTTCGGTGTTGCTCCGGGAACATCCATGGAGTCCAATCCGAACGCTATGCTCTCCTGCAGAGAGAATACTATCTTCACAAACTGCGCTCTCACAGACGATGGCGACATCTGGTGGGAAGGCATCGGCTACGATGCTCCTTCGCACCTCATCGACTGGCAGGGCAAAGACTGGACACCGGATTGTGGCGAAGTCGCTGCGCATAAGAACGCCCGTTTCACAGCTCCGGCTAAGCAGTGCCCGGTTATCGCTCCGGATTGGGAAGATCCGAACGGTGTTGCTGTTGACGCGATCCTCGTCGGCGGCCGTCGTAAGACAACTATCCCGCTGGTTCACCAGAGCTTCAACTGGAACCACGGTATCTTCATGGGTGCTATCATGGGTTCCGAGATCACCGCTGCCGTTATCTCCGATAAGGTAGGTCAGGTTCGTCGTGATCCGTTCGCCATGCTCCCGTTCATCGGTTATCACGTTGGTGATTATCTCCAGCACTGGCTCGACATCGGTAAGGCTACCGACGCTGACAAGCTGCCGAAGATCTTCTATGTTAACTGGTTCAGAAAGTCCGAAGACGGCAAGTGGCTGTGGCCGGGCTACGGCGATAACAGCCGTGTTCTGAAGTGGATCGTTGAGCGCTGCTCCGGAGAAGGCAAAGCTGTTGAGACTCCGATCGGATATCTCCCGACAGTAGATGCCATCGACAGAACCGGCCTTGACAGCGTAACAGACGCTGACATGGAAGAGCTGCTCACCGTCAATAAGGAAGAGTGGAAAGCAGAAGCTAAGTCCATCCGTGCACACTTCGAGTCCTATGGTCCGAAGATGCCGAAGGAACTCTTTGCTGAGCTGGATGCTCTCGAGGCTCGTCTTAACGCTTAAGGTTCAAAAGCATGAGATAGAAAAAGCGGCTGTCTTTTCTCGAAGACAGCCGCTTTTTTATACGAAACATATCCGAAAAGCGTGAAAAAGAGGATCTTTCTTACATCGTCCACTTTCCTTTTTCAAGATGCACCGTCATCGTTCTTTCCATCGGTGCCTGGTCAGGAAGGCCGCTTGCGATATTGACGGTCAGCGTCACCGTCTCATCTTTGTTATTCGTTGTCGTGACATTGATCCTTCCGGCATTTTTCCTCTTCTCTTCATCCTTCGGTTCGACCTTGATTGCGGTGCCCTCCCACTTCTCATTTAAGAAAAACTCCAGCGCGCGCTTTTCTTTTGCATTTAGGAACTCGTCTCCGGAGAATGTGATCTCCCACTGCTCGATCTCAGCCGGAGTCGAGGACGGGAACATGCCGGAGATCATGGAAGACAAAAACTCGACGCTGTTGGCACCAAGATCCGTCACGCGGATCTCCGAAACCCCGGAAAACTGAAGAGGATAGGTCTCCAGAATATATCCGTCATAGGAAAGAGAAACCTTCATGCCCGGCTGAAGATCCGCTGCGGTGGCAGAAAGGCCGTAGATATCGTAGATCGGCTGGGCTGCCGCATTGAACATGTAAAGGGAAGTTTCGTCTCCGTTTTCAATAATGGAATAGCAGATCTGATTGTTCTTATAAACGATCTGCACATCGATCATAGTCGCCGGCTGAGTCTGTTCGCTGTTGACCGGCTGCGAGCATGAAACGCATGAAAAAAGAACAAAGATGCTAAGCAGGATCCCTGCGATTTGTTTTCCCATTCCCGGCCTCCTTCGAATGTTTTCCGCCACTACATTCCTTGTCTATTTTATACTACAACTCCTTTATTTCAAACCCGTGAAACTCTTATGTATTTACGGTTAAGGCTTTAAGACGGGTTTGACATATCGTATCCGGCATGGCAAAATCGATTATGCAAAAGAACTGCGGGTATAGTTCATCGGTAGAACGTCAGCTTCCCAAGCTGAACAGGAGGGTTCGACTCCCTTTATCCGCTCCAGAAAACTCCGGATGCGAAAAGTGCTTTTCGAGCCGGAGTTTTTTCATGGCCTTTCGCTTCAATTATTCCCGAGTTTTAAGGTCTTATCTTGACTTTTTCCTTTGTAGATGACATACTGTATGTCGTGCCTTTTAAAAAGCACTTACCTGCCTTTATAGCTCAGTAGGTAGAGCGCATCCATGGTAAGGATGAGGTCACCAGTTCGATCCTGGTTAAAGGCTCCACAAAGACAAAAAGGATGTCATCAAAAGTGACATCCTTTTTATTTTCAGACGCCCCAGCATGAACAATCCGTCACACTATTGGAAAAGCACTATGCTACAATAAGTGTAGATTCGAGAAAGGATGAGGTGTGCTTATGGCGTCTTTTGAAGAGCGGTTAGAAAAACTCCAAGCGATCTTAGATGAAGCAAGATCCGTCGTCTTTTTCGGCGGAGCAGGCGTTTCCACCGAAAGCGGGATCCCGGATTTTCGAAGCAAAGACGGGCTTTACAACCAGCATGACGTACAGTTCGACAAGTACCCGCCGGAATATCTTTTGAGCCACAGCTGCCTTTATGACCAGCCGAAGGTCTTTTTCGAATACTACAAACAGAAGATGGATGTACGGACGATCGAGCCGAACATCACTCACATTAAGCTCGCCGAGATGGAAAAGAAAGGCAAGCTCACCTGCGTGATCACCCAGAATATCGACGGTCTTCACCAGAAAGCGGGAAGCAAAAACGTGTACGAAGTGCACGGCACGACACAGCGCGTGTACTGCGACCGCTGCAAGAAGGAATATCCTTCTGATCTTCTGTTTACTTCGACCGAGCCGGTCCCCCACTGTTCCTGTGGCGGGATGCTCCGTCCGGATGTTACTCTCTACGAAGAGAGCCTGCCGCATGAGGCCTGGGAGAACGCGATCCAGGCACTTGCCAAAGCTGATGTGTTCATCATCGGCGGCACTTCCCTGACGGTATATCCGGCCGCAACACTGACCAATTATTTCCGCGGAAAACATCTGATCATCATGAACCGTGATGAGACGCCGCAGGATCGCTACGCCGAGATCGTTTTCCACGAAGGATTGGGAGAGATCTTCTCCAAACTACATTGATTTTCTTTTAGAAAGGAAACACATATGAAAAATCCAAAAGCTTCCCTCACGGCGGAATTTGAAGACGCCTACGGGAGTCAATCTTCTGCTGTCACAAATGAACCAAGACCCCGTTCCAACGCCAAAAAGGCAAAGAAAAAGCGTTCCGGCGATTCCTTCTGGACACGCATGCTGATCTTTGTTTGCGGAGCACTCGTCGGTCTCGGAGTATTTGCAGGCATCATGTATTTTACAAAGGGCAAAGACGCTGAGGCGAAGAGAGAAAAACGAAGAAGTTCTTCTTCCTACCGCACGTCTTCTTCCAACCGCTCTTCTTCGGGATCCCGTGGTGATTTCTACCGTCCGAAAGACGACGAGGAAGAGGAGAATACGTCAAGCGGCAGCCGCGGAAGGATCAGCAGAGATGACGACTTTGACGACTTCGATGATTACGACGACTATGACGATTACGATGACGGTAAGCAAGATGATTCCGGTTTTAACGACCCGGGCTACACTCTCCCTAAAGACATCTCCAGTGACGATCTTTCCGGATATACCATCATCCTCGATCCGGGCCACGGCGGACGTGACACCGGCTGTGTCTTCCCGTTTGATAACCCGCAATATAACGAGTGCGACTTTAATCTCCGGATCGCCAAAAGAGTCGAGCAGGAGCTTACTTCCCGAGGCGCGACCGTGCATATGCTCCGCACCGATAACAGCTGGGTCTCTCTTTACAACCGCCTCGCACAGACACACCTGATCTGCCTGGACATCGCGCAGGAACAGGGCATCCTCCCCTTCCCGGAAGAGCGTGCCGATGAACTTCGTGACCTTCTCTGGCAAAGCATCTACATCAACGAAGATACCGTTGCCTCCGGCGGTATGGGCATCATGGTCGGAAGCGGCGTCGGCGAGGACTTAAATGAGCTTTTCGAGATGGAGTACAAACTCGAGAAAGTGCTTTTCCTGTCGATCCATCTGAATTCCAGTGAGACCCGCACCCTTCACGGCAACCAGATCTTCTATGTCACCGACGACTCTATTATCGAGAGTGAACGCCGCCAGATGACCGAAAATTCCGAGTTCCAGCGTTCTGATTTTCCGATCCGGGAAGAGTATTACGGGCGCCACAACGAGGACAATTTCCTTCTCGGATGCTGCCTTTACGACAACATCGTCGGAAATATCCCGGCTTTCGAAACGAACGGAACTCCGGTCAAAGCCGATAACTATGCCGTACTAAGAGAGCACGGCCTGACCGGTGCTTTGATCGAGGTGGCATACCTTTCCGACGATAATGACAGAGAGATGCTTCAGCAGGATCAGGTGGTCGATCAGATCGCTTATTCCATCTCTGACGGTGTCAAAATGTACTTTATCCAAAAAGACATTTGATCTTTTCTCGTTAAAGTGATGAAAAAAGGCTCCTCTCTTACGTCCGGCTTTGTATTTTGCCCGAAAATGTCTGATTTGTAATTTACAAAAATGCAGAATGGCTTATACTAGAGATGCACGTAAATGAGAGGAATGCTATGAGTAACAACCAACCACAATCGAGACCTAATCGGGGCGCGCCCAAAACCAATCCAACCCGAACCTATTCCCAAACCAAGCGCCCTGCTCGATCTAAAGCCGAGATTGCCCGTCGGATATTCTTCGCAAAATGCATTATCGTGTTCTGCATGTTATTCGTTCTTGGTGGCGGTGTGTATCTTCTCAGCCGCTCGGGGCTCTTTAAATCTAAATCCTCCAATGCCGGCGGGACTGCTTTGAGTACTGTGACATTCGCAGACCAGACACCCGCGGCAACGGAAGGATCCTCAGATACACAGCCCTCTACCCTTCCTGATGACCTTACCGGATATACCGTTATCCTGGACCCCGGTCACAGTGGCGAAGATACCGGATGCGGCTGGCCTCTCAACAGTTCCGAAATTGAAGAAAAAGACATTACGCTTAAGATCGTAAACGCCATGGAAGAAGATCTGATCTCCCGTGGCGCTAAAGTGTATGTCACAAGAAAGACCGATGATACGGTCGGCATCTATTACCGCATGGCGGAAGTGCACATGATCTGCATGGATATCGCCAAGGAGCGCGGTACACTTCCTTTCTCTGCCGAAAAAGAACAGGATCTTCGCCAAAAGTGCGAGAAGATCAAAGAGATCAACGAGTGGCAGAAATTTTCTACCGAAGGCATGGGCTTCATGGCCGGCTTCGGTGCAAACGAAGACCTCAAGGCCCTCATGGATATGGAAGCCCAGATGACGGACGTTGTCTTTGTATCCATTCACATCAACTCCACAGGTGATGAATCCGAATACGAGATCAAGCACGGCGCAGCCGTTCACTACGCAGACGACGAGTATATCAGCAGTCCTTCCCACGACGAAGGCGGCGAACCGCGTCACGATCCTTATTACGGAAGAAACAACGAACTGAACAGCAAGTTCGCACAGATGCTGTACGACACCTACGTACAGGATTTCCCGGAAATGGTTTCTTACAGCGCCCAGCAGTCCCACCTGCCCAGCGCCTTCGCCGTCATCCGTGAACAGGGCCTCGTCGGAACTCTTTTCGAGGTCGGCTTTATCACGAACCCGCATGACCGCGATTTCTTCTATGACGATGAAAAGCTAAAGGCAACCGCCATTTCTCTGGATGATGCGATCGAAGCATATTTCAAGTCTCTTAAGGGAGAACCCGCCGCTACCGCATAACGAGGTATCCGCCATGAATATCGCCGTGATCACCGGCGCTTCGTCGGGAATGGGAAAAGAGTTTACTACCCGTCTTATCACGGAAAATGATGCGCGCATCGGAGCCCCCTATGACGAGATCTGGATCATCGCAAGATCCGAAGACAAGCTTATTTCCCTGCAAAAAGCACTTTCCCCCGAACGTATCCGCGTGATCCCTTTGGATCTGACAGCCCCTGAGTCACTCTCTTCTGTTTCAGAACTTCTTTCCAAAGAAAAGCCGGATATCCGCCTTCTTATCAACTGCGCAGGCATGGGCAGAAACGGTGCTTTTTCAGAACAATCAGTATCCGACACACATAACGCGATCGCTTTAAACTGCGACGCGCTCTCTTCTCTTACGAATATTTGTCTTCCCTATATGACCGGACACAAAGGTCCGAATGGCCGCTCGGCAACAGTCATCAACATCGCCTCTTCCGCAGGCTTCCTTCCGCAGCCGGACTTCGCCGTCTATGCCGCCACGAAATCCTATGTCATCTCTTTTTCGCGCGCACTTTCTGCCGAGCTGAAAGGCAAAGGGATCGCCGTGACATGCATCTGCCCCGGACCTGTGGATACCGGCTTCATCAAGGCAAGCAAGAACGACCCGAACGCCACATTCACCGGCATTAAAGGAAAGTTCGTCACCTCCGTCGACAAACTCATCCCCGCGTCACTGAAAGCCGCGAAAAAAGGACGCACGATGTACGTCCATGGTTTTTCGCAGAAACTCCTGCACGTCGCATCAAAGATCCTTCCAACGAGCTGGATACTGTTTTTTGAGAAGTAATCACTTGATAAGCAGTAATTTCACTTCGTGTTCATTATAATATATAGCTCCTCCTTGAACAGCAAGGATCTTATACCCTTCAGGAATTGAAATCCGTAATGGATTTCTGCCGCTCACCCCGTAAGTATGCCGTTCATTGTAAGAAGACCCTTCATAATACGTCTTACCTTCGCGAGAATATAATATGGCATAGTCAGTCGAATTTGATGTGTCTATCATAGTATAGTCTTCATAATCAACATCACACAATGAAAAGACCTTTTTATCCATATCCTCTTGAATGTACAGACTTCGAGTTCCCGTTTTCACCAAAAAACGAATATGCAAATCGCGTTTCAAGTACAAGCATGCATTCTCCACCAGTATTATATCCTGCAAACAACTAAGATCCTTTGTCAGCATATAATCATTTATCGAGAAGCAGCGCAATTCTCCGAGGGTTGTATTGTAGACTATCGAATTAGTGTACATATCGTAAGCGAAAGAAGCAACATTCTCATCAATCAAAGAAAACTCGGATAAATCATTTGAATCGTTCTTCCATAATTCTCCATTGGCTAACAAAACAGTTATTTCCGGAGTTGGTGAATACTCCCGATCAGTGAACGCAACAGTATCTATAGGACAATCAAATGAATAATTACATAGCAGATCTACATCACTACCGGCTATGCGAAACTCTTCAACGTGATTATCCCCAAATCCAAGAAGAATGCTGTCATTCATGACATCCATAGCCACAATCTCAGATTCAAAAGTCAATCTTCCCAACTCAGTCCCTTCATAATCACATAAAAGGAACTCCCTGTTATCGAAAACGATTCCGAGATAATACGGATTCGATCCACTTACATAAGAAACGCTTTTATCCGAATTTGAGGCAATGGTGTATCTCTTTGTTCTTTGAAACAAACTACATCCCGTAAAACTAAGAAGAATACATAGAATACTTGATAGACAAAGAATTGTCAGATGCTTTCTCATACTTTACCTCTGCAGGTTCAGGTTTCTCATATCGGATGGATCTGTTGGGTCTCCTGTTTGGTCGTCTATCGAGATAGATTCTATTTTTTGAGAGATAGGGTCAGGGGATCAACTTCACTTTCACTTCGTGGTCATTGTAGTATACTATACCGCCTTGAATGACATGTATATTATAGCCATCCGGGATAGATACTATGTAGTTCTCTCGGGAGCTACTCCCATAGTAGTGTCGATCATTATGTGATGGTCCTTCATAGTATTTTTTTCCGGCCTTACTATAAAGCACTCCTTTAGGAACTGAATTCGAAACTCCCAGTATAATGACATTTTTAGGATTCTTTTCGCAAAGAGAGAAGGTCGAATAATCGCTACTTATTTGAACAAAATAGTCTCCTTCTTTCGTTGTTATGAGAAATCGTATATCTGCTTCATTATACGAATCTATACTTGCTTCTTTAACTTCGATTATGCCATTTAGTTTAATTATACTATCATCCAAGTTATAATCACGCTCCCCGAATGACAGATAACGCAAATCGCCTTTTTTTGTATTATATAAGATCAAATCACCGTACATGTCATAAGCAAAAGAAACAACATCTTTATCAACTTGGAAATAATGAAACAAATCAGTTTTTTCATTGTTCCATAAATCTCCATTGTTTAGCAACACCGTACTGGTTGGACTCTCAGTGTGCTCATCATCGGTAAATCTTGCCGTCTTAATCGGATAGTTAAACTTGAAACTGCTTAGGGGTTCATTACCCTTTTCTGTTATTCGAAATGCCTCTAAGCTATTATCCTCGAACGCGAGGAGAACACAGTCATCCATGACATCCATAGAAACTATATCAGTCTTATAGCTCATCCTATCTAAAATCGATCCTCTATAATCGTACAAAAGAAGCTCTCTTTTATCTAAAACAATTCCGATGAAGGATTTATCTGTCCCCCCCACAAACGATACCTTTTTGTTTGCATCCGAGTAAACGGTATATTTCGTTTTCCCCATAAGGATTCTGCACCCTGATACATTAAGAAGAATACATAGAATACTTGATAGACAGAGTATTGATATAAAAGTGCTAAGAAGCCTGCGCCAACGGTTATGCCCCATAAAAACCTCTCAATCAATATATAAAAGTTTGCCACACTTTCAATTTACTTGGTGTTATGGGAAATGTCAATCAGAACGTGTAAACGGCGGTACACCGCGTATTGTCAGCGGAACGAGAAGATCGTTTTTTCTTTTCCGTTGGTGACAAGTTTTCGGATCGCGTCGAGGATCATTGCCAGGAGCACGCCTAAGAAGAAACCGACGACATTCATCCACAGGTCATCGATATCGCTCTGACCGATCTTAAACAGGTACTGGCAGCCTTCGATAACCGTAGCAAGGACGATCGGGATCAGGCACAGGATCCACTTGTGTTTGTGGTTTCTCCACCAGAGCTGAAGGTAAAACCCGAGTGGCGCGAAGATCAGGAGGTTGCCGAAAAACTGGACGAAGATACCATCGGTAAAGCGTCCTGATCTGATGTGTGGCCAGTAGGTCTTAAATGCGCCTTTAAACGGGATCAGATTCAGCGTGGCCGCCGGATCTGCATACGTACTTCTCTGGAAAATGAAAAGGTCTAAAAGAAGGAAAATATAGAGGATACAAAATACGATACTGCTGACCAGAAAGCCTCTGCCGAAGCTCTTTCGGATATGCGGTGCATTCCATTTCTTATGCGCAAAAAGACGGATCAGGATCGTCACGGAAACACCGCCGATCCACATCAAAATGACCCTGAACCACCATTCATAATCCATGTGGGTCAGAAGATCGCTCCATCCGAACTGCAGGCGGTTGATCACAAAAATGGCCGCGTTACATAGAAGTCCTCCTGCCTGAAGAAGGGAGCAGAGAAAGTGGCTTTTGGACAGCAGGAACATCAGAAGTGTCAATCCCAGTGTCACTGAAAACAGGAATACTTCCTGCATAGGGGACATGAATTCCTCGCTAAAGCCGATGCACAACGGATGCAAAAGCACACCCAGTACAAAACAGACAGTCAGTATCGCAGGGTGTGCCGTATGAAGCCGCATCTTCCGGCTTTTATTGTTTGTCGTCGCTTTTTGGCTCATTCGGTTTATTCGCCGCAGGTCTCAGATTCGGGCGCTTGATCGGGCCCTTCCTTGCCGGTGCAAAAGGATTATTCTCCGTCTTTGTTTCGTCGGAAGCATTTTCCGTATTTGCCGGTTTTGCCCAGATCGGACGATCGGTCGGCATCGCCTGTGCCCATGTCGGAACGATCGGTTCTTCCTCGGGTTCTTCGACCGCCGGTTCCGGATCGGGAGATTGTTCCTTCATCATATTTCTTACGATCGAAGGGATCTCTTCATCATCGGTCTTCGATGCCGGTTCGATCACCGGTTCAGGTACTGTGTCCGGGACGATCGATTCAACGGCAGCAGCTGCCGCGATTCCGTTTTCTGCCGCGAGGGCCGCCTGTTCATGAGCCTCTGCTTCTGCCTTCATTTCTTCCGCCAGACGTGCGACTTCTTCTTCGAGACTCAGCTTCGGCTTCTCGGGAGCTGCCGGGCGCATATTCGGACGCTTGATCGGTGCTTTTTGAGAAAAGGTTATTTCGTCTGTTACTTCTTTTTTGACCGGACGGAAACGTCCCGCGAATTCGTTGTTTCTGCTGACACTGTCGGATGTTCCAAGAGCGCCTGTTTCCGGTACGATCTCCCACGGAATGTCTCTTTTCAGTTTCTCCGGAAGGTGGAGACGGTCAACGAGATTGTTCCAATCCTTCGGGCGCTTGATGATGAGATAAGCGATCACGGCAACAAGAGCGATCAGAAGGAACAGGAAGCAGTAAAGGATGATCTTTCCCGCGGAGATGCCGGAAGAAGTTGCGGCAGTAGCTGCTGCAGCTGCAGCCGGCTTTGATTCTGCACCGGACTCCAAAGCGGTCGTCTCGGCGGGCGCATCTGTCGGATCTGCCGGCTTATCGGGCGTTACGGAAACGATCGTCCCTCCATACTGGGAAAGTGCGATACCGTTATCTCCCAGCGGAACTGCGTGATCGAGTCCGACGAACTTACCGTCGTCCTGCCAGAGAACTTCTTTTACAAAAGCATACTTCTCTTCGTCCCAGGTGGTGAAATCATCCAGCACCAGTCCGCCGGTATCGCCGGAATTGGAGTTAAAGCACCAGAACGTGAAATTCAAGTGGTTTTCGCCGATCAGCTGGCGCAGATAGGTCATCCAGGTCAGGTTCGGTTCGGTCATAAATCCGCCCCATTCACCGATCAGGATCGGCGCGATCCCTTCGTTATGGATAAAGAGCCAGTTATCGTTCCAGCAGTCTGCCTTTAACGATTCATAGTCAAAAGAACCCTGGAACCACGGCTGTTCATAGACTGTCGGACCGTAGTCGTGCGGGGAATAAACGATCTGGCGGTTTCTCTCGGGAGATCCGAAATCGATCGGATAGTCTTTGACGCCACGGAGGTTAGCACCCCACCAGTTGTAGTAATAATCCGCATCACTTGTGCTGGAGAAATCCGCATTCGCAGTAAGATCCTTCGGATAGATCTCGATGCCTTCGATCATGATCAGGGCATTCGGGTTCGCATCGAGGACGAGATTTCCGGCGGTCTCGGCCACATGCTTCCAGTTGTTGTCCAGCTCGGAATCATTCCAGATCGCCTTCTCTTCGTTCGGCTTTCCATGAGGCTCATTTTTCAGGTCATACGCCACGACCGTATCGTTGTCCTTATAACGGTCAGCAAGATAAGAAAGGGAATCATAATAATCCTGGAGCGATACCTTATCGGTGTACCAGAGGTTAGCCATGTGGCCGGACGCATCCGTATTGGCGCTGTGGATATCGAGCATGACCTTGATGCCGTACTTCTGGCAGAGCGAAAGCGCGTAGTCAAAGATCTGCTGGCTGTTCATGCCGACGAGCTCGGCGTTATTTGCCTGATTGAAATTCGCTTCCGGATATACGCCGTTCTTCCAATTCAGAACAAGCTCGGCGGACATCGGGATACGCAGGAAATTGAATCCGTGATCCGCGATCGCCTTTAATGCCTGATCCATATTGCAGTTCCAGCATCCGTCGAAAATGTTCGTGCCGGTGTTATAACCGAACCAGTTGATGCCCGTCAGCCAGACCTGTGTACCGTTCTGGTCCACGATCTTATTGCCGTCTGTCGTCAGCCAGTCATCTCCCGCAACAGGAACCGCCGTGCCCGCATTCGGATCCGGTGTAGTTTCCACTACTTCAGTAGTCGTAGTATCTGCCGGAACGACCGTCGTCTCGGTCGGTGCGACTGTCGGGTTTACAGGAGCTGCGGTCGGCGCCGCTGTCGGGGCTGCCGTAGGTGCAGCGGTAGGAGCTGCAGTCGGTGCCGCAGTAGGTGCGGCTGTCGGAATCGGAGTCGGGGTTGCAGGAACCGGCGTCGGAGTATTTGAAGCTCCGCTGAATTTCGGAGTAACGGTAACACTCGAAGGAGACCAGCTGCCCATAGCATAATTTCCGTCAGGTCCGGCTATTTCCATATAGCATCCGACACTGACATAGATCGTCTCGCCGGGTTTGATCGTACTGTTCCAGTCCTGATTCGAGGAAAAAGTCAACGTGCCACCGGATAAAGAACAGGATGCGTTCCAAGCATTTTGTACTACGGCACCTTCCGGCACGCCCTTGATCGTGACTGTCCATCCGGACATTTCTTTATCGGTATTATTCTTGATGGAATAGATCGTAAAGTTGCCGTTATTCGCTTCGACATTTGCTTCCGCATCTGCCGCGCGTAAAAACCTTAGTGGTGTGAGAATTAACATCAGGACGAGCAGTATGCTCGCGCAATATCTGATCCTGGTCTTCTGCATTTATGTCACTCCTTGTTGATCTCCTGCTGTCGCGTTCGGGAAAGCCGCAGGATCTCCTGCATCAGTGCCTTCGCCGACTCACTGTACTGTGGGTCTACGGATTGTCCGACCCGCTCTAATATCTCGGCTTCACGGGACGGGATCTTCGTCGGCAGCCCCTTTTCGGCCTTGATCTTCGCAATTCTGTCTACATGTTTCATTCTCCGCTCGAAAAGCACAAACATTTCCTTATCGATCTCGTTAAGAGCGGCTCTTTCTTCAAAGAGCGGATCGGTAACGGCGGTAAGTACTTCTGCCGCGTCGGAGTCGATGGAGATATACTTTTCAACGAGTTTTTCCATCGCGACCAGATACCCCTTCACGCCCATGCCGCAGACCTGCTCGACGCAGACATCTTCGATGACGGAAGTGTTTCTGAAGTCTTCTCTGTTATGAATATCGGAAAGATGCACTTCGATGACCGGGATCTTTATCAGTTCGATCGCGTCACGAAGGGCAATACTATAGTGTGTATATGCACCGGCATTTAAGACGATACCGTCGATGGCTCCCATGGAGTTATGGAGTTTTTTGATCAGAGCCGACTCGGACTCCGACTGGAAGCACTGTACTTTCACGCCCAGCTCGATGCCTTTGTTGATGCAGGCATTCTCCAGATCAGAAAGAGTTCCGGATCCGTAATGTTTCGGATCTCTCTTTCCCAGCTGTGAGAGATTCGGGCCGTTCATGATCAGTATCGTTTTCATGCAAGTTCTCCTTTTGCCATATATGCATCCAGAAGCGCCAGTGCGAGGCAGCCTTCCGCTACCGGAAGAGCTCTCGGGACGATGCATGCATCGTGGCGCCCCTTGATCTGTATTTTCACGTTTTCTTTCGCGTCCAGGTCCACGGTATCCTGCTCCGCGCCGATCGACGGTGTCGGTTTAAATGCCACCTGCGCTAGGATCGGCATGCCGTTACTGATGCCGCCTTCAAATCCGCCGCCGTGGTTAGTGGACATTCTGAGTTTCCCGTCTTTAAACAAAAGATGGTCGTTGTTCTGCGAGCCTCTTCTGCTTGCCACTTCAAAGCCGGATCCGAAAGATACGCCTTTGACTGCCGGTACACCGAACATCAGCTGGGCGAAGTTACTTTCGACCGTGTCCCACATCGGGGAGCCGATGCCGCCCGGAAATCCCGTGGCCATCACCTCTACTATACCACCGACCGAGTCATTATCCAACTTTGCCGCCTCGATCTCAGAGGCCATTCTGGTCGCGATCGAAGGGTTCTCCTGAGGGAAGTTTCCCTCGGTCGGGATGACCGGCATCTCCTCTTCTTCCCAGCTCGGTGCATTGACCTTGCCGATCCGGATGATGTGCCCGTACACCTCCGCGCCGCACTTGGCCTTTAAGACCTGCTTGGCGATCGCACCTGCAAAAAGAACAGGCGCGGTAAGTCTTCCGGAGAAGTGTCCGCCGCCTCTTGGGTCGTTATTCATCTTGTAGCGAAGTCTCGCCGTATAGTCCGCATGTCCCGGACGCGGGGTGACGGTAAATCCGTCGTAGTCCGAAGAGTGAGTATTGGTGTTTAAGATCTCCATCGCAAGAGGAGTTCCCGTTGTTTTTCCGTTATAAAGTCCGGAAAGCACCGTCGGAAGGTCTGCTTCCGTACGCGCCGTTGCGCCCGCCTGAGATCCGCCGGGCGCTCTTCTCTGCATCTCTTTTACGATCCTTGATTCGTCGATGGAAATGCCTGCAGGAAGCCCATCGATAACGACTCCGATCGCAGGTCCGTGCGACTCACCGAAAACACTTATCCTGATGCGGTTACCCCACGTTGATCCCATGTATATTTCCTCCCAAATTCAAATAATCCTCGAAAAATGACGGATAGGATTTTTCGACCGCGACCGGGTCCTTGATCCATACCGTATCCGATGCGCAGACCGCCGCCACAGCTGCCGCCATGACAAGACGGTGATCCTTATAGCTGTCCACGGTTCCGCCCGAAAAGCACTTCTTTCCTTTGGCACTCTGCCCGTCTATTTCCAGTCCGTCTTCCGTGATCTTGTTTCTCACGCCAAGTGCAGTAAGCATCGCCGAGGTCGAAGCGATACGGTCGGACTCTTTTATTCTCAGTCTCTCGGCATGCACGATTCTCGTGATGCAGTTCGTTGCAGCCGCCGCAATGGCAAATACCGGAACCAGATCCGGCACGTCTCTGGCGTCCATCTCAAATATGTCTCTTTTTTCAGGATCGGTGATCCTTCCTTCTTCGGCATCTCTTTCTTCCGCTTCGTCGTTTTTCTTCTCCACTTCAGAAAGTCCCGAAAGAAGATCCACGATCGCGCGGTCGCCCTGCGCAGTCTTTTCCGGAAGATTTTTTAAGTTCACCTTCGATCCGAGATAGTTGGCCACCAGCCAGAAAGCCGCCTGCGAGTAATCTGCCTCGACTTCAAATTCATCCGTGCGGGACGGTTTCTTTTCACACTTAAGAGAATAGCCGTCGTTTTCTTCTTCGACTTCTACACCGAACGAACGCATGACTTCGCAGGTCAGATCTACATACGGGCGGGACTCGAGCTGTGTCGTGAGCGTCAGGCGGGATGGTCCTTCTGCTACGGACAGCGCCATGAGAAGGCCCGAGATATACTGGGAACTGACATTTCCGGGGAGTGTATACTCACCGGCTTTCATCTTTCCCGTGATCAGAAGAGGAAGGGAAAGTCCTGTCTCATCGAGATAAGTCATCTTCGCACCGGAGCCTTCGAAAACGCCCTCGTATTCTTTGACCGGGCGCTGCGGAAGTCTTCCGGATCCGATAAACTTCGTCGGGATACCGAGTACAGCTGCAAGCGGGATCAGAAAACGAAGTGTCGAGCCGGACTCTTTACAGTCGATCTCGACCGGGTCGCCGGAAGGACATGCGGAAATTTCCTTGCCGTTACAAGAGGCGGCAAGTGCTTTTCCCATAGAAAGAAGAGCGCGCTTCGTCGCTTTGATATCATCTGAAACACAGGACTCGTCGATCTTTGCAAGCTCGATATCACCGGAAAGGAAAGCCATGATCAGCGCTCTGTGTGCGGCGCTTTTGCTCTGCGGCACAAAAACATCACCCGAGAGTTTTCCCGGAGTGATGCCGAGTTTGCCGGAAGCATAAAACTCCGATAGTTGTTTCTTTAGCAGTTCTTTTTCCAAAGTTTCTCCTTTTGATCCGGCCGCCTTGTTCTCCCTCAAGGGACAGATCGGATCTTCTCACAGCAGGTCGTGAAGTTCCTGCTCGGAAAGCGGCCGGGTCTTACTCTCGCCGATGTTATTGATCATGACATAGTAGACCTTGCCGTTGAGTTTTTTCTTATCACTGAGCATCGTCTGATACAGATCCTCGACCGGAAGATCCGTCGATGTCGGCAGGTGCCATTTCTCGAGGACAGCAAGGATACGCTCTTTTACTCCCTCCGGGGTCTCGCCGAGCTTGACGCCGAGGTCGACTGCTTTGATCATGCCGATCGCGACCGCCTCTCCATGGGTATATCTTGTGTAGCCGGAGACCTTCTCGATCGCATGGCCCCAGGTGTGGCCGAAATTAAGAAGCATTCTCTCTCCGGTATCGTACTCGTCGTTTTGAACGACCGTGGTCTTGATCTTTACGCAGCGCTGGATCATCCACTCCATATCCGCCTGGCCCTTTTCGATCGCCTCGAAAAGCATCGCATCGCGGATGCAGCCGTACTTGATGACTTCCGCCATACCCTCGGCCATACGTGCCCTCGACAGGGACTTCAGAAGACCCGGATCGATGACGACGGCTTTCGGCTGGTAAAAAGCACCGACGCAGTTCTTGCCGAACGGCATATCGATTCCGGTCTTTCCGCCGATACTGGAGTCCACCTGCGCCAGGAGCGTCGTCGGTACCTGGATGAGATTACATCCGCGCATATAGGTCGCGGCCGCAAATCCTGCAAGATCGCCGACAACACCGCCGCCGAGCGCGATCACAAGGTCTGTTCTCGCCATGCCGAAAGCATTCATCGCAGTATAGATCTCGAAAAGTTTTGTCTCGCACTTACTGGCTTCGCCGTTCGGGATCACATAGGAAGCGACCTCAAACCCGGATGCCTCCAGCGACTTTTTCGCCGCTTCGAAATACAGGCCTTCAACGATATCGTCGGTAACGATGAACGCCTTTCTGCTTCTTACTGTCTTACCCGCAACTTCTCCGAGCTGGGCGAGCGCTCCTGTTCTGATCAGGATCGGATATTTTCCATGATTGGTATTGGCCATGATTTCCGGCATATTTGTTACCTCTCTTTACTCATCTTTTTATCTCGCGCGGAAGCTTTCACCCCGCGCTTTTCGGGTCCGGCAAAAGCACTGCCCGTCTTTTTCTATTTTATCACGGCAGGAGTAATTTCTTCACCCTGTCGAACACTTCTTCTTTTTCGCCCACGGCGGATACGACGACGTCGGATCCGGCCAGATATGACTCTTCTCTGTTTTTCAGTCTTTCGCACATATTCTTGTAGGCGGTGTCTTTGTCGGAAGCCTGAAGAAGCGGTCTTGTCGTATCGTCCTTCACTCTCTCCCAGATCGTGTCCGCATCCGCCTGAAGATAAATGACCAGGGCTTTGCTATCGGAAAGAAGCTTTCTGTTCTCTTCGTTTGTGAGCACACCACCGCCCAGCGAAATGACCTCGGACCCGGATCCTTCAAGGACTGCCTTCAGTACGTCGTGCTCCATCCTTCGGAAGGTTTCTTCGCCGTCCTTTTTGAAGATCTCCGTGATCGGGCATCCCGCGATCATTTCTATCCGCTCGTCCAGATCCGTAAAAGGCACCTTCATGTCCTCTGCGGTCTTTCTTCCGATGCTGGTCTTTCCCGCGCCCATAAAGCCGGTGAAAACGATCTTGATCGGGTTCTTTTCCCAGAGTTTGTTTCTGACGTCCGGCAGGATCTCCGAGAGTCGTTCGTCATCGAAATGCGCATCCGGAGCCCAGATCTTCTCCGCGGCGATCGCCTGGTTCAGAAGCATCTTCAGTCCCGAAACTGCCGTTCCGCCGCCGGCCCTTACCTGCATGCAGGACTTCGTCGGGCACGGGTTATAGATCGTATCGAAGAACGTGCCGCCTTTCTTTAATGCCGAAAGATGCGGGGCGGTATCGTGGACATTCGGCCACATGCCGCAGGGCGTTCCGTTTAATACCGTGTCAAAAGCACCTTCCGCGGGAACTTCATCTGCGACGGCGACCTTGTCGTACCCTTTCTTCTTGCACTCACTTACAAGGGCAAGTGCTTTTTCAGAAGATCTGGCCCAGATCGAAAGATCCGCGCCGGCTTTTAAGGCTTCGATGGCCATCATACGGGAAACGCCGCCGGCACCTAAAAGAAGGACTTTCTTATCCTTCATCGGAATGTTGCAGGACAAAAATCCGTCCACGTCGGTGTTGTAGCCGGTTTTTCCGCTGACGGTATTGGCCGCTCCGTATTCTTTGACCATCGGTGCTGTTTCATCGAGGAAAGGAAGGATGCTGACTTTGTGCGGGATCGTGACATTAAATCCCGTCAGATCACGCATCAGGATCGGCGCATATTTCGGAAGTTCCTCCGGTGAGATCTCATAAAGTTCGTAGGTTCCGGAAATGCCACTGGCCTCCATGATCCGCTCATGGATATAGGGCGACATCGAATGCCCCAGCGGGGATCCGATCAGGCCTGCTTTAATCGCACTCATAACCGGCCTCCTTAAGAAGCGCGTAAGCTTCCACCGCTTCTTTCGCCGTACCGAGCAGCAGGCTCACCTGGCCGCCTTCGTAGGTTCTGAAGTTACGGATATTGATATTTCGGATATTGATGTTTCCTTTTCCGAGGATCGCCGTGATGCGGGCGAGCTCACCCGGTTTATCGTCGACATAGACGGTCAGCAGGCAAGAAGCTTCCAGCGCGCCGCGAAGGTTCGTGTCGAGGTGGTCTCTGTAGCAGGCACCCTGCGCGAAAAGCTTCTCCAGTTCTGCTTTGTCATCGTTCTGAAGAGAATCTTTCCAGGAGGAAAGGAGCTTGATGTACTCCTCCAGAACAGGGAGAAGTGCTTTTTTCGAATTCTCGGTGATCCCTGCCCAGAGCTTCGGGTCCGAGGACGCGATACGCGTGATATCTCTAAATCCGCCGGCCGCCATTCGTGAAAGGGCGCCGTCGTCGAGGTTGGCAAGAAGGAGCGAGAGACTGCTCGCTACGATATGGGGAAGGTGCGATACGGCAGCGACTCGCTTGTCGTGCTCTTCCGCGGTCATCCGCATCGGGATCGCGCCGATCTCGCGGATGAGGTTTTCAAAATACCCGAGGTTTCTCGCAGAAACTTCACATGTATCCGGGATACAGATGACATAGAGTGCGTTTTCAAAAAGAGAACCGCTACTGCATGCATAGCCGTGACGTTCGGAGCCGGCCATCGGATGGCCGCCGACGAAGTTACTAAGCGAAATAGCTTCCATGACAGGTGCTTTTACCGAACCGACATCGGTGATCAGGCCGATATTGAGTTTACTGAGTTCCGGCTGCATCTTCTTAATGGCATCCACGGGCGCGCAGAGGATCACAAGATCAGATCCGTCCAGGATACTCAGATCATCTGTACTGAAGTTTACGATCACGCCTTCCGAAGAAGCCAGTTCGCCCGCCTTCGGATCCGTATCGATCGCGACGATCTCTTTGACATCTGTCTTACCGTGGATCGCTTTTGCCAGAGATCCGCCGATCAGACCAAGACCAACGATACCTACCTTGGAAAAACCCGTGGTCTTTTTCTCCTCACCCATGCGAAATACCTTCCTTTTTTACAGTAGGTTCATTATAGCATGAAGCCGCCCCCGCGCCTACGAGAACGCACAGAAAAGCCAACTATCGAAAAGGAATGTATGCGAAAAGGAAACTTTCTCCTTGCGACTCAAACAGTTTGCGCAAGCGCAAAACTCGTCGCTCGGAGAAGTTTCCTTTTCCGGAAGCGCAAAACTCGTCGCAAGGAGAAGCTTCCTTTTATCATTGGCTTTCCTGTAAGATCAGTTTCACTCGGTTTTGGATGATCGCGCATACATCGTCCACGCTCTTTTGTCCGGCGAAGTATGCTGCGGCTTCTTCTTTTACGACATTCATGATCGCAGGATAATTCGCGATCTTTCTGTCGATATGCCCGATCTGGTCAATATACTTAGTGATGTCGGAGTCTTCGACCGAATATTTCGATTTGTCCGCCGGATCGTCCGATGTCCCCTCATTTCTTTTCTCGACCATCTCCGTCTGCATCTTTATCTTCTCATCCACAGCTTCCCGGCCGACAGGGATACCATATGATCCTCCCAGATCCACGAGCGAGTCCTTTTCCAGAAGATACATCACAAAATCCCAGGCCTCATCCTTGTGCTCCGAGAAAGACGAGATGCCGACCGACATATTGGCCATCGCTCCAAATCCCTCTCCGGAAGCGGACGGGAATCCCATAAAGGAGATCCTTCCGAAATTCAGTTTCTTATACCTTGCAACATTTTCCACCCCATCGAGAAGATAGGAAACCATCGCCCAGTTTTTCGCGGCCAATCCGTCCAGTACCGGATCTCCTTCGTAGTCGTCCCCGACAGACTGCCGCGCCCTCGAAACTTCACAGAATTTGGCAAGCTCCAGAAGATCCTTGAATTCCTGCGAATCGAATTTCGCTTCACAGGTGGCATAGTTCACATAGTAGGAGATGTCGCTGCTTAACATTTCTACCATAAAATCCTCGGCCGTTTTGTCGAAGAAAGCCGTCGTCCCGTCAGGAAGCCCTTTGCACATGGAAAGGAAATCCGCGTAAGTCCACTCGTAACGGTCCCCGACGATATCGGCATTACCCAGAAGTCCGAGACCTTGCACGACAAGCGGCATCTGGAAGAGTTTCCCATCCGTCTCAAATGCGCGGAAAATATTGTCGTAGTACTCACTTCTTTGAATGCCGGAACTTCCGTCGATATATGGATTGAGATCACAGAGCACTTCTTCGTTTTCAAACTCGCCGAAATCCGTAAAGTTCATAAGAAGATCCGGTCCGGTTCCCGAACGCATTTCCAGAAACACTTTATATGCCATATCCGCATTTGCCGCATTCCCGGGAATGGAAGCATCGACGTCGTCACTCATGTCATACGTCATGACGCGCGCCTTTCCGTCCGGACGGATATTGTAATCGATCAGAAGGTCGATAAGACTCGAATCATAAAGACCGTAGGCACTTAAGTGCAGAAGTGTTTTTCCCGCATGAGGATTGGCCGCAGCGCGTTTAAAGTGAGTTACGAACGTCTTGGTCTCATCCTTATCCGCGTCATAAGAAGACTCAAGAAAGCATATCTCCCCTTCCGAGACCATATGACAGGAGTCTGTCTTTAAGTTAAACCAGTTGATATCTGTTTCATTCCAGTTGATGACGGCTTCCATGTCGCCGCTTCTGAGATCGACCTTGACGATACCGTTCGCACCGACCGCGAAAACGGCATCGTTCCCCTGGAAGATTTTTTCCGGCACATTCGGCGAGATATCGATCATATCGCCGACCGGATCTCCGGTCGCTTCATCGATCTGCCGGATATAACGCTTCACGGGATAATCCCAGTCGTTGACATAGAGGAAATAGATCTTTCCGTCTATGACAAAAGCATCGTGGATCGAACCGTTCTGCATAGTAGAACGATCGTCCGGTGCCAGACACCAGAGTTCTTTTCCGTTGCCGTCCACAAGGACCACCACACCCAAATTGGTAAGAAGGATATTTCCGGAAGGAAGGATCGTCGATTTTCCGTTCCAGGAAGACATCGCTTGTTCTGAAAAACTCAAAGGTTCTTTGCTGATCATTTCGCCCTTTTCGTTAAACATCAGGATGTCAGTATAAAAACCGTCATTTTTCATTGTGTGCTCGACCAAGCCGAATTTTCCGTCTTTGGTCTCAAACGCCATTCCGGGGTTGGAATCAAGGCTGTCCACCAGAAGTGAGAATTGGTATTCCCCGGACGCATTAAAGATCGCCAGACCATTCTCATAGTAGTCCGATGCGAGCTCTACATATTCGTCATAATCATCCGGGAACTTAAGCCCCGAGACCTTGGCCTGCACATCCGGCGGGAACTCATACTGGCGGTAATATTCCATCGCAATATAATCTCCAACGAAGGATAGTTCGCCTCCCCCAAAGACCCGATCTATTTTCTTCGAAGGATCCTCAGGAGCGATCAGTTCATTTCTCTCCACTTCGTAAAACGGATCGTCCGCTTTAACAACATCTGCAGAGAAGTCCACGTTATTATTCGGATTGTCCGCATCCATCGTCACGCGGGTAGCAAGATCAGAAGATCCCGAACCGGATGCATCGCTTTCCTTATTCTTTTTTCCGCATGCGCTCGATAGCAGGACCGATACCGCTAGAAAAGCACTTATCCACGCCACTTCTTTTCTCTTATTCATCTATTGCCCCCCTTGACCTGCGATCTCAAAAAAGAGACGCCGTGCGGCCGGATCCCCTCGGATCCGGCCGCTTTCTTCATACGTTCTTTGCGCGTCAGCGCTCATTAACGACCGTGGCGGTCCTGTTCTGGATATTCTTTGCCACGTCTTCCGCTGTCCGGTCGCCCATGATGTAGCCTTCTGCTTCCTCTTTGATCAAAAGGAATACCGTCTTATCAAAGGTCTTGACCGTGTGGATATTATCCATCATCGCCATTGCGCGTTCTACGGTTTCTCCGTTAAGGACCGGGTAGCTTTCAAGAAGTTCCTGGGCATATCCGAGAGCCGGATGTGCGATCGCATCTTCATATCTTCCTACCTGCTCCGTAAGGATATTTTTGCAGGCTTCTCTATTTACCGGGAACCCATCGATCAGGTGCACGCATTCCGTCTGTGCGTCTGCATCGAGAAGGTATCTTATGAAGTCCCATGCTTCTTTCTGATACGAGGAGTTTTTCGAGATTCCGATACTCATGTTATATTCGGCAGAAAGGCCGCCGGTTTCACTTCCGGGAGTACCGATAAAATCGGTTCCGTCAGAGCAGGCCGCGTCATACTCGGCAAACTCCAGGATATGGATCAGGCGGCAGATCGCAGATGCCGTCATCCCCTGATTGAGATACTGCACGCTGATATTTGTTCCCGAATAGAACTGCTCCATGTTGCTTTCCAGGATCTCGTCCTCCGTTCTCAGAGAACCGGTCTTTTTCGCGATCTCCAGGATCTTCAGGAACTCGGGATCGTCAAAATGAACAGTTCTTTTCTCGTAGTCGATAAAGGATCTGCCGTTGGAATAAAGAAGTTCTTTGAGAACATCGGCCCAGTATGTTTCCTGGATCATCGTCACGTTTTCCGGAAGAGAATCGATCTGATTGAGAAAATCGTCATAACTCCAGGATGTTTTTCCCGAAGTATACTTCTTATCTGCGACTATTCCGGAAGCCGCGAAAATGACCGGGATCTGATAAAGATGTCCGTCTTTTTCACAGGCGCGGAAAATATTGTCGAAATACTCATCGCGGTTAAGTCCGTTTTCACCGTCGATCATGGTATTCAGATCGACAAGGATCTTCTCGTTATCGAACTGGCTGAATTCACCGAAGTCGAGAAGGATGTCCGGCCCGCCGCCGTTCTGGATATCCAGATAGACTTTATCTACCGTCTGAGAGATGAGGGTATCTTCGTCTGTTCCCGTTTCAGGGAAAGGCGTCGCGAACGTGCTGTAGTCGACGATCTCGATCCTGGTCTTATTATCCGGATCCAGATTATATTCGACGATACGGTCCAAAAGAACGTCCGGGATCATGCCGTAGTTTTGGGAAGAAGCGATCTCGATGATGCTCTTTCCCGCATGCGGATTCTTCTCTTCTTTTGTAAGTTTATAAAGGCTGATCGACGGATCCGTAAGTTTGAAAAAATACGGGTCATCAGCAAGTGATCTTTCCTGGAGGATATATATCTCTTCTTCGGAACGGATATGAATAGAGGTGATCAGTCTTCTGTTTATATCCACATTATTCCATGAGAAAAGCACTTTTTCCGTCTGACAGGTGGAAATATCGATCTTTTCGACATTGTTGCCGTCCAAAGAGTACACCCCGTCATTTCCTTGCCGCAAACCGCCCATTCTCGTATACATCATGTCCTGGGCAAATTTACCGGATTGAATATCGAATTTTCTAAAATAAGCGGTTTCATCGACCACGGAGGCTGCCTCCCAGAACAGGCCGTAGTACTGACCGTCCTGACAGAACACTTCCTGCAATACCGAATTGTCCATCGTATTCGTATCACTTGCGACTTTCTTGCCGTTGCCGTCAAATACAACGATCTCCTGATACCCGGTGCAGATAAATCCGCCATTGTCCATAAGGGCGATATCGTGGAACGACTCGCCTTCATTTTCCAGATCGAACAGTTCCTTCATTTCCCCGTCAGGACCGATCTCCGCGATCGAATAAGTCAGGATCCAATCCGGTGGTTCTCCGTGCTTTTCAATAAGCGCCAGCAATCTTCCGTCATCTGTTTCCATGACTTTCGTTATCCATCCGGATTCGCGTGCTGCTTCCGGGATCGTGCATCTTGTACTTCCGTCGAAGTTGTAGATGATCATGCCGGACTGGGAATAGGCATCGACCTCTTTTTGCAGTTTTTCGTTCTCCTCTTCACTCAGAGCAAAGGGATTCATGATGGTACTTTGGTATCTGTCGGAAAGATCCTTCGGCAGTTCATACTCGATGCCATACTTCGCTACTACCACAGAATTCAGGCAATAGCATTTTTCAATGACCGCCATCTTCACTTCAAGATCCGGATCTGCCTTCGGAAGAGGAAGATCGATCTTTTCCGCGCGATAGTACGTATCGCTCTCCTGTACTACTTTTGCGGTCTTTCCCGCTTTCTTTTTTCCACAAGCTGCTGATGGCAATACAATACAGCCGCACAGTAAGACTGCGGCCACGCCTTTAATGACTTTCTTCATGAAAAGAACTCCCCACACAACAAACTCAAGATTAATCTCTGATTTCATTATATGGAGAGTTTCTCAACAAAAAATTACTTCGATGTCACTTTGCAAAAAGAATTTTCAAATTCCCGCGAAGCACCTGTCCTCCGCATCTTTTTATCCGCGGGAAGCATAATCCGCGTCGATCTCTTCGCGCCAGGATTCGTCCATCTTTCCCTTGGCACGCATGCTGCTGACGGCTTTGCCGACACATGCGAAGTTGATCGCAGTACCTTTCGCGTCACAGTGATAGTTCACCGCATTTTCCTTTGCGATGCCGAAAGATCTTGCCGTCTCGACCGCATCGATGTTTGCACCGAGAAAGATAAACTCCCAGCCCTTTTCCTTCTTCTTTCCGATCATCTTCTTGACCTTATCGGAAGAATACTCGCGGCTGCTGTTCTCCATTCCGTCTGTCGTGATCACGAAGATCGTATGCGCCGGAACATCCTCATCTCTTATGTATTTATGGATATCCGAGATGTGTTTGACCGTTCTTCCGATCGCATCCAGAAGCGCCGTAGAGCCTCTTACGAAATACTCTTTATCGGTCATCTCCCCGATCTTTTCAAGATCCACTCTGTCATGAAGTGTTTCCACGACCGAATCGAAAAGCACCGTGGTGACATAGCACTTGCCATCTTCCTTTTTCTGCTTTTTGATCATGGAGTTAAAGCCTCCGATCGTGTCTTCTTCCAGTCCTCCCATCGAACCGGATCTGTCGAGGATGAAAACGATCTCCGTGGTTTTATTCATCGTGATCGTCGGGATGCCTCCGCACTCACCTAAAATCTTTTCTTTCTTCATGTCCTTTTTCATGTCCTTTTCCTCCTGTAACTTCTACCGCGGATCCCGCGTCTTTCTGCTGCGGCCTTTTTCACCGGCTGCTTTCACCGGCGTTTTGCTTCGGCCGCATCTCTTTCTTACAAGCTCATTAAACAGGTTTTGAACATAAAAAAGGTCGCCCGGCGGGCGACACTTTTTCAAAAGGATATTTCCATTATTTATTTCATCACTTCTCTATATCGATAATGCAGTACTCGGAGATCGTTCCTGTCTTATACGGCACCAGAAGCCCGCCGATCCCGGAAGTGACGATGAAGGTCGTATCGCCTTCCGTCTTCTTTCCATAGGTCTGATCGTATGCGTTAAGAATACCTGTCAGGATCTTGATCGGGAACATCTGGCCACCATGCGTATGGCCGCTTAAGACCAGGTCACATCCGGCTTCTCTTTCTGCGTTATAGTCGGTCGGCTGGTGGTCTAAAACGATGATGTATTTCGATTGATCAAGAGATGCCGTCAGTTCAGAGATCGGCTTTCTCACCATGCTGGCATCTTTTCGCCCGACGATATAGTAGTCATCTCCGACCTCAGCCACTTCGTCAAAAAGGACATGCACATCGTTCTTTTCAAGTTCGGCGATAAGTTCGTCGAAATCAAAATCTCTTTTGCTGCTGTCTCCCACATCGTGATTTCCCGCAACGTAGTAAACACCATATGTCGTCTTTATATTTCCCAGCGCTTCACAGCAGGTGACCATATCTTTTTTCTTCGTTCCGTCATCGACAAAATCACCGGTGATGACCAGTAGATCTGCCTTCTGTTTTTCGATCTCTTCGATACGCTCAGAAAATCCTTCGCCGTCGAAACAGGCGCCCACATGCGCATCGGAAATGAGCGCGATACGAAGCGGTGCAACTTCTTTTAAGGACTTCACGTTGTATTCAGTCTTATACATGTGCGTTCCCAGAAAATACGCGACCGACATGTAGATGATCGTGACCGGTAAGGCAATTGCGACAGACAGCCATTTGGGTGTCTTCTTTTTCTTATTCACGAAGAAAAGGATAAGCGCGGCAATTATCCAGAAGATCAGAAGATGGCCAAGCGGAATGGCGATCAGAAGAAACAACGACATCTCAGGTTACCTCCCTATCCGGAAATCCGAAAATCCGGCTTTTCCTCCGGGTTCTTTTGTCGAATAGACAAAAAGCCCGAACCTCGCTCCGGTGAAGTGATCCAGCCGGAAATGAAGCTTATGCGCGCCGCCGATTTTCTTCCACTTCCCGTCTTCTTGGATAAAGCACCCGGCCGCATCTTTTTCGTCTTCAAAACAGACTTCTATGCGGAACCGGAAGACACTGTTTTTCTTTTCTTCTTCCGAAGTGATTTCTCTTTCCTCCAGAAGATCCGCCGGAGCCTGACTTAGATCCCAGACGCCTCTTTCTTCTTTCTGTGAATACATAACAGAAAAGAGTTTTCCGTCTCTTTTTTCTACGCCTGCCCAGCAGTAATCTCCCTGCAGGATGCATAGCCCGGCACGGTCTCCGTCGTGAAGTTTTGATGCATCGACCGATACTTCCGCAGAACATCCGGGATACACCGTACGCTGTGTCAGCGTGTTCCTCGCATGGTTCAGATCCGCACATATCTTATCCGTCGTGATCCAGAGTTTGCCTTCTTTTTCATCACGGAAAAGAAGCTCCGGATCCGGCTCGTGATTAAACTGCCAGATACTTCTAAGTCCGAATGTCCCGTGCTTTCTTTTATCTGCCGGAATCTCGCCCCAGTTGAATCCATAGCGGAAACCATCCGAATCGATGAGCGGGGAATACTCATATTCCCCATCTTTTACCGGACATTTTTCAGAGACAGGAAGTGTCAGTTCATGCGGTACTTTTTTGTTGATACCAAATACGATTCTGCCGTTATCCCAGGTTACCGGAACTACAACAGGGATACGTCCGACGGCTCCTCTGTCCTGAAAAAGGATCGCGTTCCAGGTGCCATCTACACCACAGACGATACCTCCCTGCGCAACACCGGAATCTCTAAATCCCATATCGTCATTAAGGATATCTCCGCCCGTAAATTCGCCCTCCAAAGAATCCGAAGAAAAACACGCCTCGACTCTTCTCCATCTTTCCTTAAGCGAGTGGATAAAGAACAGATAATATCTGCCGTTGATCTTATAAAGATGCGAACCTTCAAAGCCCAGAGAAGTCTCCTCGGAATCCGAAACGATCAGGCGGTTCAGCCCGCCTTCTTTCGGTCCTGTCAGGTCTTCATTTAATTCCGTCAGATAGATCTGCCGGTTGCCGTAAACAATATATGTGCGGCCGTCGTCATCAAAGAGAAGTGAGCAGTCGTGATAGAATCCTTCGATCTCACTTTTTCTCCAAGGACCGTCTACTTTTTCTGCCCGGTAAAGATATGTTTTCTGCGTATCATTACAGACGAACACGACATAGAAGATACCCTTGTGATACCGAAGACTTGCCGCCCACATTCCTTTGCCGTAGATGTATTTGCCGCTACTTAATTTCTGTGCGTCCGTGCCATCCAGATAGTCGAAAACATAAGCCGCATGTTCCCAGGCAAGAAGGTCATACGAACGCAGGATCTGACCACCGGGAAGGAAATGCATCGTGGTGGAGATCATGTAATACACACCATCCACAAAGATCACATCGGGATCGGGAAAATCCATCCTCAATATCGGGTTCGTTCCGGAAATCAGTTTACTCATCCTGCACGGTCTCTTTTCTTTTTGTGCTTCTTTTTCTTATCTGCCTTTTAGGATCAGGATCGGGATCGGCGGACAGTTGCTTCTGTTTACGAACGGCATCTCGACTACCGTATATTTCGAACTGTCGATCGTCGGAAGATATTCCAGAAGTGCATCTTTTTCTTCAAAGCCCGTTTCTCTTCCGTAGTAAAGGATCAGCGTCATGATCCCGTCTTCTTTCAGAAGTTCGAGCCCCGCTTCGATCGCCGGGATACTTGTTTCTTTTTTCGTGAAGATATTGTGGTCACCTTTCGGAAGCCATCCGAAGTTAAAAGTAATGCAGGATACCGTTCCCGGAGCAGCATACTTTCCCATCTCGCTATGGCTTTCGAGGTGTACTTCCGCACGGTCGGAAAGACCTTTCTTCTCCAGAAGTTCTTTTGTGCTATTCACGGCATCTTCCTGAATATCAAAAGCAATGACTTTGCCGGTCTTTCCGACAAGTTCACAGAGCATCGCCGTATCGTTGCCGCGGCCTGCTGTTGCATCGATACACAGATCCCCTTCTTTTACGTGTTCACGGATAACTTTGGAAATGATGTCAAGCGCGCTGAAAGACGGTCTTCTGTCCATAGAAGATCACAACTCCTCGATGTGCTCTTGTCCGATCTCGAGGATCGATTTTACATGCCCGTCTGCCAGTTCATAAAGGATCGCTTTACCTGCGCGGGTATTCTTGACCAGTTTGTTCTGTTTTAAGATCTTCAGCTGATGCGATACCGCCGACTGGTTCATCTCCAGTTCCGCCGCGAGATCACCGACGCACAGGGAACCATCCATCAGCGCATAGAGGATACGGATACGTGTGGAGTCTCCGAATACCTTGAACAGATCGGCCAGATCATAAAGCATTTCTTCCTGCTTCTTCACGGCGGCCGTTTTCTTTTTCACTGCCGGCTTCTTCGTCTCAGTTGTTTTCTTCACTGCTCTTGGCATCATCTTCTCCTTTCGCTTCGTCCCTTCCCTGTCCCGTCAGAACGTCAAGCACTCTCTGTGCAACCGTTCTCGGTCTTGTATGATAAGTGCGGATCCGTATATCTGCATATCGCAGATAAAGCGGACGTCTTTCTCTGTATACGCCCATGATCGTCTGGTTCGGAGCCAGAACGACACCGCGTTTTTTCGGATCGCCCATACGGCGCATCAGCATATTAATATCCGTTTCCAGATATACGATCGTTGCGATCGAACTTAAGTAAACCATACCGTGTGAACAGAGCACGGCGCTTCCTCCGGTCGCCACGACCTTCGGTGAATCGTCCAAAGAAAAGAGAGCATTCTCTTCCGCCTGAAGAAAATACCTCATTCCCTTATCCTGCTGGATCTGCGAAAGCGGCATTCCTTCCGCCTTGGCGATCAGTTCGTCCGTGTCGACAAACGGAACTTCCAGTTCCTGAGCAAGGATGCGTCCGATCGTGCTTTTCCCACACCCGGGCATACCTATGAGGATGATCATTTTGTCTAACAAATTCTCGTCCCCCTTTCATGCCCGGATCCGGATCGGAAATATTCATAGCCACTACTATTAGTATATCAATACATGAGCGAAACGGCAGACGAAAAAAGAAACTCGTGGGAAAAATCACGAAATTTAGTTCATCTAGTCCAAATCTTTAAAATTCCCGGACAGATAGTTGACCATGGGAACATAATGATAACTGCATTGCTGAATAATCTTCTCCTGATATATTCACCTTGCTTTTTACATTTTTCACCATGACTGACGGTATAAATCCCAAGAATCATTTTCATTCGAAATCGGGAAGCGGCTTCTATTGTAGTCAAACTCTTTAAACGCGAGCGGATTGCAGCGTGGATAACTGCTTGCATAGATGTATACTACTATCAAGCAACCTCATATTTATCCCACGGATAATCATTCGAAATCGAATAGTAGTCGCAACAGCGCCATTGTCTAAACTCTTCGAAGCAAAATGGGTTATACTCTGGATAACGACTTACAAATGAAAAAACGTAGGTCATCAGTATAGTTTCATCCTCATAAGCGTAAAGGTCTTTTTCCTCTTGAACCTGGTAGAGTTCTTGTTTCATAACGTTTCTGATTAGAAATACGTATGAATTATTGGTTGATGTAGCAAATTCATTGTTAGGATCATAGAAATAGTGTTCTGGTTCATTGGGATAGATAAAAGCATATTTTATACGCCCTAAGCAGTCACGCATCACACCATCTGTGTGATCATCTGCCAAAAACTCAAACTCAAGATACACCCACATCTCTCCACAATCATAATAGTAGTATGTGTATTCGACAGTCTTCCCATCTTCTTCACGGGAGGAAGTGGTTTGTTTCCATCCATAGTCTGAAGCGACCAAATCCATGTCAAAGAAAAGAAAATCATTCTTTTCGCTGATATAATCCTCTACATGAACAGGGAGATTAAGCACTGTCGGGTAATCTACTTCAGCAAAAATGACATACTCGAATGACTCTTGCATTGCCTTAGTCTCTGGTGGCATACTACAAAATGGACGACAGGTCGGATCGTAAATGGAAGTCAAATTCGTTGACTCTACTAATATCTCTGACATTGTATCACTATACAAATCTGACTCAGTGCTAGTCATGTCTGAATCTTCGACATTATTGCAACCGTTTAAAAGTAAAAGCATCACAATCAGCGCTGCTATTACAGTCCTCGATATTAAATATTTCCTCATCCTGGTATCTCACCCGCTTTCCAAGATAACAATGGATTGTGTCGATTCGCTATATCCTGGGGATCATATCCATTATACTCTTGTATCAAAAGATATTCTTTAATGCCGTTTTGGGTGCAACAGTACATATGAGTAGTTATTACATCAACCAACGATTCTTCATCATATCGTATTCCTCCATTGAGGCCATTTCCTATGATGCATTCAGTGATGTCTAGACCTCTCCAATTTGCCAACCCTAATAAATTTACAATATCATGCCGTCTCATAAATGGAAATGAAATCAGTAGAACACTGTATTTTTCGTAAGATAGAAGATTTTCCGCCATCTGCATGATAGTTGGAGAAGCGTGTGAAAAATCACGAAATTTCGTGCAATATCTCTTATTCCCCAAATATCACCCCTTTGCTATAATGATTTTTGTTCGGAAACGGCTCGCAGAAGGACTCTTTCCCCTCGCCGTTTCTTTTCGGTTTTCTCGTAGGATAGAAAGGTATCTGCACTCATGTCTGCATCATCTGCTGATCAGAAACAATTTAAGAGAATGACTGAGGCACCGGTCCGCCGCTTGATTTTAAAGCTGGCAGTTCCGACAACGGTCAGTATGCTCGTGACCGGAATTTATAATACTGCAGATACCTATTTCGTATCCCAGCTCGGGAAGAGCCAGTCCGCCGCCGTCGGTGTTGTTTTTTCTCTCATGGCCCTCATCCAGGCCATCGGCTTTACGCTCGGCATGGGCTCCGGAAGTATCCTTTCCCGTTCGCTCGGTGCGAAAGATAAGGAGACCGCCAACCGCGCCCTCTCCACCAGTTTTTTCTCTGCACTCGGCATCGGAACGCTGATCACGATCTTGGGTCTTATCTTTATCGAACCGATCATGAACATGCTCGGCTCCACACAGACTGCACTTCCTTATGCAAAGACCTACGCCACATATATTCTTTTCGGTGCCCCTGTCATGATGGGCACCTACGTACTCAACAACCTCTGGAGATGGGAAGGAAAAGCCTTCTTCTCCATGATCGGTATCGGTCTCGGCGGTGTCCTCAATATCTTCCTTGACCCGCTCATGATCAACGTTTTGGATCTCGGTGTCGCAGGTGCTGCGATCGCCACCTTGATCTCCCAGTGCGTATCCTTCTGTCTTCTTCTGGTCCCTGTTCTTTTGAAGAAGAACATCGCCAAACTCAGCATCAGACACTTTTCCAAAGACCTGTCTTTCCACGGCAATATCTGGTTTACGGGACTTCCGTCCCTTCTGCGTCAGGGTCTTGCCAGTATCTCCACGATCTTTTTGAACCAGCAGGCCGGAAATCTTGCCGACGATGCTGCGCTGTCCGCGATGGGCATCTTTTCCAAGGTCGTCATGCTGATCTTCTGTATACTCCTCGGTATCGGCCAGGGTTACCAGCCGGTCCTCGGCTATAACTTCGGCGCCAAGAAATGGGACCGCATGAAGACCGCATACACGTTCACCTGGATCTTCGGTACCGCGGTCATGCTCGTCTTTGCGATCCCGCTTTATATCTTCGCGCCACAGCTCGTGCCGCTTTTCATCGATGACGCGGAAGTTATCTCCATCTGCACCAATGCCCTGCGGCTGGAAGCCTTCATGCTCCCCCTGCTTACCATTAACGTCATGTGTAACATGACCTTCCAGTCTATTGGCGAACGCTTTAAGGCATCGTTTCTTTCCTGCCTGCGTCAGGGTCTGTACTTCATTCCGTGTATCTTCATTCTTCCGTACTTCTTCGGCATTCGCGGAATCGAATCGGTCTTTCCGGTATGCGATCTTCTGACCTGTCTGACGAGCCTTCCGTTTGCGCTTCACTTTCTCTTTGTTCTGCGCAACAAAGCTTCGGACGGAAATAAAGAAGAGATCTGAGAAACTGTTCCCCGACAGATCTTCGCCCCTTAGCCATCTGTCATTTCGCACCAGAGACGCTTCCGCATCTCATTAAGCGCGTATCTCTGATTCATCGGAGTTTCGATATGGATGTTTTCATAGCGCGGCTTCCAGAGATTCTCATACACATTCACTTCATCGTAAAGGACCGGCAGGTTAATGTTCTTCATCCGCGTCACCATCGTCCCTTCTTCTCTATGCACGGCCGCCATCTGGTGCGTCTTGTCATAAAGAAGGAAATTCGAATCCCCCAGTTTCTTTTCAAAGAATTCCGCCAGGTCCGGAAGCACCAGATTCCTGGGAGTTATGCAGGAGATCATGACATCCGAAAAAGAACGGAACCGGAGATGTCCTTCGATATTTTTCACTTCCGCCCGATAATTTCTCGATGCGAAAAGCACCTGCTGGACCAGATCCTTCGAATCGTCCGACAGTTTTTCCCCGCCGTAGGAATTACTCTCTTCGGAGTCCCCCTCGAAAAGGATCTTCCTTCCCATCCAGTATCCCAGACGGATATACCGGAACAGTATCTCTTCTTTGTTCGGAAGATGTGTCAGAAAGACTTCCTTGACGATATCCTGTGCTTCCATCCCGATCTTCTTACTTAAAGAAACATACACGCTCTGTGCCTTTTCCCACTCTGTCGGGATCCATGTCGCCGTCTCCCCCAGGAGCGGAACACCATCTTCCACATAGATACATCTCGGGATCTCCCTGCGCACATAACTTGCGTAGATACAACATAAAAAACCTTCAAATGTGCCGTCGTAAATATATTCCAGGTCGTTCTCCATTTCAGGTCCTCCTTTCGTTTCCGAAATTATGTTCGACTAATGTGAGGTCATTCTAATACCGAACATTCGTTTTGTCAATCCGAATATTCGGACAGCAACGATGAGATGATATACCAAATAAAAACCAAGAAACGATTTACAGGGGTGGTGCTTATTATGAGATAATTAACATACAGATTCCTCTTAAGGAGAAAGATCCGATGGAAAAACAGTTAAAGATACTGATCACAAACGATGACGGGATCGAGTCTTCCGGGCTTCGCCGCCTGGCAGAAGCCGCGACAGCATACGGTGAGGTATGGGTCGTCGCGCCCGACGGGCAAAGAAGCGCCGCTTCCCATAGCCTTACGATCGATAAGCCCCTGGATGTCTATCCGGTCGATTGGGGGATACCGGAGATACACGCATTTTCCTGCACGGGACTTCCGTCGGACTGTTTCCGCATCGGCAGCAAATGCGTCATGCCGCAAAAGCCGGATCTCGTTTTCAGCGGGATCAATAACGGTTTTAACGCCGGCACGGATATCCAGTATTCCGCTACCGTCGGCGCCGCACTTGACGCTGCGATGTGCGGATACCCGGTCATTGCTTTTTCCGAAGGGTTCTTAAATGATCCGAGAAGTAACGGTCACGGAAGAAAGATCACGGAGAAATATCTGCCTGTGATCCTTCAGGCCTTTCTTACTCCCGAAAAGGCCGGTGCTTTTTCCAAGGAAAGAAGACCGTTTCTCACCCCCGGACAGGTGATCAACGTCAACTTCCCGGACTGTCCGCCGGAAGAGTGTAAAGGGGTCCTTTGGAACTGCAGGGTCAGCATGAACACGCCTTATGTGGATACCTATAGGATGGAAGAAGAACTCCCCGGCGGCGGCAGACGCTACTCGATCCACTGGGTGGACCGCGACCATGCCGACGAAGGCACGGATCTTCGTGCCCTTCTGGATCACTATGTATCTGTCGGCATCGTAAATAACATCAGCTGAAGATCTGTGCAAAAAATGTCGAGAATCAAAATGACCTTCTACGTTAAGATGTGCTCACAAAGGAGGTAGGCCAAGTGGACGAACATAAAGAAGCGGTACGATCCATGCAGGATTACATCATTGAGCATCTCAGCGAGGAGATCACACCTTCTGATCTTGCAAAGGCATCGTCGTTTTCTCCCTGGTACGCAAGAAGGCTCTTCATCGAGAACCTCGGGATGACGCCGGCAGTTTACATCAGGCGCCTGAAACTGTCGAAATCGGCCCTGCTTTTAAGAGATGAAAATGTGTCCGTACTTGATGTGGCCACACAGATGGGATTCGGTAGTGTTGACGGATACCAGCGCGCATTCAGACGTGAGTTCGGCTGTAATCCGAAAGAGTACTCCACAAGTCCGGTCCCGATCTGGCTATTCACTCCTTCGCTGATCATTGATGAAGAAAGGAATGACGATAACATGAGTGAGATCAGAAACGTATTTATTCAGGTAATCGAGAAGCCGAGAAGAAAGGTCATCATCAAAAGAGGCATCAAGGCCACCGAGTACTGGAGCTACTGTGAAGAAGTCGGCTGCGATGTCTGGGGACTTCTGACGAGCATCAAGTCCTTAAGCGGAGAACCGGTCTGCCTGTGGCTGCCGGAACACTTGAGAAAGCCGGTAACGAATGAGTATGTCCAGGGTGTTGAGGTAGAACCGGACTATACAGGAACAGTACCGGAAGGCTTTGAGGTCATCGACCTTCCTGCATCCACCTATCTTCTCTTCCGCGGAGAACCTTTCAAGGAAGAAAACTACGAGAAGGCGATCGTCGAGATCTGGGATGCGGAAAAGAAATATGATCCGGCATTCATCGGATACAAATGGGATGACAAGAACCCGCGTATCCAGCTCGAGCCACGAGGCGAGCGTGGCTACATCGAACTCGTACCGGTAAAGAAGATCTGAACCGGTCTAAGTAAAAACACATAACCCCTTCAAACAAAAAAACCTCGTTCCGGCGAAAGCCGGAACGAGGTTTTCCATATGAATGAAGATTCAAAAAACTGCTCTCTGCAGTAGGTATAGTGCAAGTATGTGTAAGGGATAAAAGGCGTAGAAGAAATACTTCATGACCTTGCCTTTGATAAATCCCCTCTCCCCGTTATAAAAAGCGATAGGAATAAAAGCGATCCCTGCGCGCCAGGAAGTAAGCGCGGATCCCACGATCGCCTGCAGGAGCCTGCTTTCGCGAAACCCATACAGAGCGACGACCAGACCGAATCCTTTTACGCCATAGTCAGCATGTGCATAACTGCTGATCAGAAGAAGTCCGACCAAAATCGGGATGCTCTTCCACTCTTCCTCCTTAAAATACTCCAGGGCCCATATGCCCAAAAGTCCGAAGAGCAGAGTGAAAAGAACATTCTGCGTCCCGATGTTAAAGTACTGTCCTTTATGAAGAAGATCCCAGGGAACCTCCGAAAGGATCGCAAAAACCCCTAGGTTCAGCGCATATTTCAGACGGCTTTTCGTATGAAGGAATCCTTCCACGATCAGGAAGCAGAAGATCGGGAATGCCAGTCTTCCGATGAACTTTCGGAGGATCACCAGAAGTGTCAGTTCATGTCCCATGATCTCCAGGATCACCCTGTTCGCAAAGGCATAGTGGGCAAGGAAATATCCCGCCGTGTGATCGATCAGCATCGAGATGACTGCGATCAGTTTCAGGACACTTCCGCTGATGCCGAAACGCCCCGAAGAAAGGCTCTTCGGGGGTTCCTTCAATTCGATCTGTGCGGTTTTCGAAGTCACGGTACTCCCTTCTTTTCCGAAGATTACTCTTCTGCTTCCGCCATCGCAGGATCTTTGACTTCCGCATCCTTTTTGCGGATCACGATCTCATCGCCTTCCGCATCTACCAGCGCGGTGGATCCGGATTCGACCGTCCTGTCGAGAAGTGCCTCGGAGAACTTATCCTCGACCATAGACTGTATGACACGCTTGAGCGGTCTTGCGCCGTACTGCGGGTCGTAGCCCTTCTTGGCAAGAAGTTCTCTTGCCGCATCGGTCAGTTCGATCTCGATACCGAGTTCTTTGACGCGCTTGCTGAGGCTCTCTGTCAGCAGATCGACGATCTTGAGGATCGACTGCTTGCCGAGCATTCTGAAGAAGATGATCTCATCGACACGGTTGATGAACTCCGGATTGAAAGCCTTCTTCAGCTCTTCGAGAACGAGTTCTTTTGCCTCGCTATAGGACTTGCCGCCGTAGAGCTTATCTGCATCCGCCTCATCGAAGAACGGATCGTCCGTCTTCTTTTCCGTCGGGATCGAGAATCCGATATGGCGTCCTGCGGATGTGGTCAGCATTCTGGCACCGATGTTCGATGTCATGATGATGATCGTGTTCTTAAAGTCAACGACACGTCCCTGACCGTCGGTAAGACGGCCATCATCGAGGATCTGCAGCATGGAGTTGAAGATCTCCGGATGTGCTTTTTCGATCTCATCGAAAAGCACTACGGAATACGGCTGACGGCGTACCTTCTCGGTGAGCTGTCCGCCCTCTTCGTAACCGACATAACCCGGCGGCGAACCGATGAGTTTTGCGGAGTCGTGCTTCTCCATATACTCCGACATATCGACACGGATCAGAGCATTCTCGTTACCGAACATGACCTCGGCCAGTGCTTTTGCCAGCTCGGTCTTACCAACACCGGTAGTACCGAGGAAGATGAACGAACCGGAAGGACGCTTCGGATCCTTAAGTCCGAGACGAGATCTTCTGATCGCCTTGGCGATCGCCGTAACCGCCTCATCCTGGCCGATAACACGTTTCTTGAGTTCTTCTTCGAGAGTCTTCAGACGCTCGGCGTCGCTCTCGGTGATCTTCTTGACCGGGATACCTGTCCAGTGCGCTACGATGTCCGCGATGTCGTCAGGTGTCAGTGCAAGATCCTTTTCGGAACTTACGACCTGCTGACGGAGTGTGCTGAGTTTTTCCTCGAGCACGGTCTCTTCGTCACGAAGTTTCTGTGCCGTTTCGAAGTCCTGGTTGTTTACGGCTTCCTGCTTCAGACGCATGATCTCGTTGATACGCTCGCCGATCTTTTTTGTTTCGTCCGGCTCGGTCGAAGACTTGATACGAAGTCTTGAAGCGGCCTCGTCGATCAGGTCGATCGCCTTATCCGGCAGGAATCTGTCGGTGATATAACGGCTGCTCAGGATAACTGCCGCATCGATCGCATCGTCCGGGATCTTAATGCCGTGATGCTCTTCGAACTTACTTCTGATACCCTTTAAGATCAGGATCGTATCCGTTGTGCTCGGTTCCTTAACGAGGACCTGCTGGAAACGACGCTCGAGAGCGGAGTCCTTTTCGATATGTTTTCTATATTCATCAAGTGTCGTCGC
This sequence comes from Clostridiales bacterium, assembly GCA_017428545.1. Classification (GTDB taxonomy): domain Bacteria; phylum Bacillota; class Clostridia; order Saccharofermentanales; family Saccharofermentanaceae; genus Scatonaster. The sequence continues at coordinate 37,052 of JAFRQR010000014.1, read as the reverse complement.
ACCGATCACGTGCAGATCGCCTCTTGCCAGAAGCGGCTTGAGCATGTTGGCCGCATCCATTGCGCCGTCGGCATTTCCTGCGCCCATGATGGTATGCAGTTCATCGATGAAAAGGATAACATCGCCGGCCTTCGTCGCCTCTTCCAGAGACTTCTTGAAACGGTCCTCAAATTCACCTCTGAACTTGGTGCCCGCGACCATGGATGCAAGATCCAGCGAAAGCACTCTCTTTCCGGCGAGAAGATCCGGAACGTCCTTATTGTAGATTTTCTGGGCAAGGCCTTCGGCGATCGCCGTTTTACCTACACCAGGCTCACCGATCAGGACCGGATTGTTCTTCGTTCTTCTGACGAGGATCTGCATGACACGGGAGATCTCTTCTTCACGGCCGATGACCGGATCGATACGTCCTTCCTTTGCCTCAGCTGTCAGATCTTTACAGTACTTATCGAGCGTCTTTGTCTTGCCGCCGTCCTTTTCTTTTCCGCCGGCACGCTTACTTGCGGCTCTTCCTCTTCTGGAAGGCGCCTGTCCGCCGAAGAATTTTGCAACCGGATCCTCATCTTCGGACTCGTCAGCATCCTCATCGGCCTCGTCCTCTTCGCCCTCATCTACATCGCCGTCATCGTCGCCTTCGAATTCTTCGTTCTCTTCTCTGGCGCGCTCTCTTAAAATATCGATGAGATCCTCGGCTGCCTCTTTGGCATCGAAGTCATGGTAGGCAAGGATACGGAACGCCGTGCACTGGCCGTCCTTTAAGATCGCAAGCAGTACATGCTCCGGCTCGACGACGTTTTTGCCCGTCTTCTTGGTGAGGAACTCGGCGAGGTACAGAAGCCTTTTGGTCCTGTTCGTGCAGTGCGTGAAGATCTCATTCGGATCTCCTTCTCTTTCGACAAAAGCACCGGGCTCTCTTCCCGTGATCTTGACGATCTCGCCCATGACGATGTTCTGGCCGACGCCGTATCGGCTTAAGATCTCATCGACCGGCGTCATCGAAGCGTCCGACAGCGCCAGGAGGATGTGCTCCGTACCGATGAAATTCAGGTTAAAAGATGCCGCGTACATATGCGCACGGGAAAGCATCTCCATAGTTCTTTTCGATATATTCATAGGTCATTCCCCCTTACTCATTATCATTCTTTTTCTCTTCTTTTTTGAGGAGCACTTCTCTTACGAGTTCTGCCCTCTTCGTATCTATATCCTTCGGCAAAAGCACCTCTCCGCTGCTTTTTTGTACCGATGCATCTCCGATCGTATTCAGAAGAAGCATCAGCTGCCGCTCGTCCACATCCTTCATGAATCCGCAGGCCACGCCGAGTCTTAAGTCGCTTAAGCGGTTCATCGCTTCTCCCGCGGATAGCATCCTCGCGTAAGTCAGTTCACCGAGGGAGCGGTAGACTTTATCTTCGAGCCTGTCCTTACTCTTCTCGTAGTAGTCCTTACGGAGCTTTCTTTCGAGAGAGATGACCTCGTTGATCATCTTCGCGAAGTTCTGAAGTGTCCTGCTCTCCGAAATACCCAGCGTGATCGTATTCGAGATCTGGTAGATATTTCCGGCCGGCTGGCTCTTCTCTCCGTATACGCCGCGGACCGTGTATCCTGCTTTGGACAGGGAGTCCGTAAGTTTCTGCATCCTTCCGATACTGGTCACGACCGGCAGATGGACCATCACCGAAGCACGAAGTCCGGTACCTGTATTACTCGGGTACGCCGTCAGAAATCCGTACTTTTCGGAAAACGCCACCGGCAGTTCTTTTTCCAGATAGACCGCCAGTTCTTCGGCTTCCTTATACGTATTCTCCAGCGCGAAACCCGGTGCCATGACCTGGATACGGATGTGGTCTTCTTCGTTGACCATGACGCTGATGTTCTCGTCCTTTGAGATGAAAACGCTCTGTCCTTCGAGTCCTTTTGCCAGATCTTCCGAGATCAGGTGCTTTTCGATCAGTGCCCGTCTGTCCGTCTGCGGCAGAGGCGCGATATCCATCCGCATCAGATTGTTCTTCGAATACTTAAGAAGTTTTTCCGAGATGAGATCGAGCGCTTTCTTTCTCGTCTCGTCATTCATCTTATTCGGGAACGGCATGTCCTTTAGGTTTCTTGCCAGGCGGATCCTGCTGGAGAGGACGATGTCGCTGTCATTTCCTGCTTCTAAATACCAGCTCATTTCTTGTCCTCCTCTCCCTTTAATTCCTGGATCTCGTCACGAAGTTTCGCCGCTTCGGTGTAGTTTTCTTCCTGTACGGCTTTCTTCAGTAGCCTTTCTTTTTCCAGGATCGTCAGGTGCTTGGCCTTCTCTTCGTCCGGGAGCTCGTCGGCTTTGGTCTCGACCTGGGTAAATACCGGGACTTCTTCCTCCGGATCCACGTTTACCTTCTGCGCATCCGAGATCCCCGGCTTTCTTCCGACATGTTTAGATCCCATCTGGGTACGAAGGAACAGCGGATCGATCGACTGGGAAAATACCTTATAGCAGTCCGGACATCCGAGGAATCCGCTCTTCGTGAACTGTCCCTGCGTGATCCCGCAGGTCGGGCAGGTCACCGAATCGTCCTCGTCGACCATTCCTTCCAGGCCAAGTCCGAATGGTGTTTCAAAAGCACTGGCAAACATATCCAGCGGATTGGGGATGGCATCGAGCCCCAGTCTTCCGAGTCCCGCGCCCATCGGGTTTCCTGATGCGGCTCCGAAAAGCCCTCCGCCCAAAAGGTTTCCCGGCATCGCGATGCCGAGTTCTCTGGCGCACTCGTCGCAAAGCATGAGCATCTGCGGCGCTTTTCCCGTCGTCTGCTTCATGATCTTTACATTCGCTTCTCTTTCCTTACAACGTTGACATTTCATTTTATAATCCTTACCTTAACGACCGGTTCTCCTTGCCGGTACTCATCCTTTCCTTCTTATTCGTCTCCCGTCTGCCGGTCCGTTTCTTTCTCGACCGGCGCGGGTCCGGTCTTTTTACAAAGCCGGCTGGGGTTACGTTTCTTTACTGCCTGATCTCCTACTTCGTGATCAGGCTTATAAGCATATTCTTAAAAATGTCCATCCGGACCGAGGCTTTCTTATCCGAATCGATCCCCGACAAAGCCTTGTCCGAGATCGCCGCCTTGATCAGACGGGCGGTCTTCTCATCCATGACTCCATAGTCCATGAAGTTCAAAAGGAAGATCTCCGCCTCCTGCTGCGAGATCGTGTCTCCCAGGGAGTTAATGCTGTGCATCAGGTAACTGGATGCCGGCATTCTCTGGACTCTGGAGATACGGATCTGTCCGCCGCCGCCTCTCCGGCTCTCCACGATGTAGCCCTGGCCGTTCGTGAATCTCGTGGAAATAACATACGTGATCTGGGACGGTACACAATTCACACGCTCAGCCAGATCGCTTCTGTTGATTACCGCTGCACCGTTATTCTCGTCGAGCATTTCCTTGATCATCATCTCGATCACATCGACTAATCTTGCCATACCCTCTCATCTCCTTATATATTCTGATGTTCCCGGCGAAAAGGCCTTTCCCTGTCCGCCAGGAGTATCACCCGTTCCGCCCGGAAACATTTCCGTCTTCATCAGTATTTTTGCCTTTTTGATATTTGACTTTGACTTTCTTTGACTAATTTCATTATACAACGTCATTTTCATAAGTCAACACCCTTTTTCAAACAAAAAGAAAACCCCTGAGCGCCCCCAGAAGAAGTAAGGCTTCTATATGTAAAACAGAAAAAAGGAATCCCCTGAGTGACGAGTTTTGCGAAGCAAACTGTATGAGTCACAAAGGGGATCCTTTTTTCTACTGTTTTATAGAAGCCTTACTTCTTCAGCACATTCTTCCACAGCCAGATCAGTGCACAAGCGCCGACGACGGAAAGGATAAATGTTCCGATGAGGCTGGTTGCGCCAAGTCCGAGAAGACCGAAGATAACACCTGCCAGGATACCGCCGACGATACCCAGGATGATATTTACGATCAGGTCATTGCTGACGTTCATGATCTTACTTGCAACGAAACCTGCAAGTCCACCCACGATAATACCGATAATCAAACTTACTAACATACTATTCTCCTCCTAAGATGTTTTCAGATGTATTCAGTATAGCACGCTAATTTCATTCCGGCTCAAAAGATTACTCCGTAAAAAGCACTATCCGCCCATAAAAAGGGAGCGCCTTTCTTGGCGCTCCCTTTGCACTTTTTACTTAAATTGCCTTCTCTCTGAGATCCTCTTTCTTATCCGATAAATCTCCGGTAAGTTAAGATCTTACCCATATCCAGGCTTCCGTAAACAACGGCATCCTTACTGGAAGATGCGTGGATGACCTGACCGTTACCGGCATAGATGGCAACGTGGTCAGCCGTTCCGTCATTACCCTTTAAGTCATATACGATAACGTCTCCGAGACGCAGTTCCGAACGGTCTACCGAACTTCCTTTGGTCTTGATCGAATTCGACTGGTGCGGGACTGAAAGTCCGACCTGACGGTAGCAGTAAACGACCAGACCGGAGCAGTCTACACCGCCTTTTGATTCGCCGCACCATACATAGTCAACGCCAAGCATGGATTTTGCGATATTTACGATACTCTCGCCGTTTACGCCGGTGATCTTCGGCGGCGGATTGTTGTTTGAGCCGCCTCCGCTCTTTCCGCCCTTACCGCTGCTCTTCGGCTTCGGTGTCGGCTTCGGTGTAGGTGTCGGCGGTGGTTTCTGAGTCGTGTAGGACTTATAAACATAGCCTTCCGTGCCATCGTCCAGTGTGACCTTATACCACTGGTCGTTTGCAACACCGGAACAGTGCAGGCGCGTCCAGCGCTTCATTTCTTTAATGACTTCACAGTTCGTATTCGGTTCGGAACGGAGCTTGAGACCGCTGGCATCGACCCAGACGGTTCTGTCGATCGAGTTAAATACCATCTCTACGGAAAGGGAGTTCGTAAGTACGTATCCTTCCACACCGGATTCCAGGCGGATCAGCGACCATGTATCACCTTTCGCAATACGTGTGACCTGAGTGGATCTGGCGACCGATGCGACTGTAACGGCATCCATATTCGGCTTTTCTTTAAGGATCGTATCTGTTGTCTTGATGTAGAACACTTCGTCCGTCGGGATAAATGCGGTCGTATCAAGAAGCTCGATCGGAAGATTAGAGGAATCGTATGTCTGGACGATCTGAGCGGTCAGAACACCTGCATACTTCTTCTCGATCTGTTCGCTGTTATCGAAATATGACTCCTGAACGGCGGTCTCACCATCAGCAACCTCGATAAGCGCAAGTCCTGTTTCCGGGTCGACCGTCTGGATCGGCATATATCCTTCTTCCGGCTCGTCGGGTTCTTCGCCCTCGCCTTCACCTGTTGGATCCGTAACCGACGGATCAGCCGAAGGATCGGTAGTCGCCGTAGGATCAGCAGTCGTATCCAAAGTCGGATCTGTTCCGTCCGGATCGCCTGTCGGATCCGTTACATCGGAACTTCCGGGAACGAGCGCCCAGTCCTCGACATATACTTCTTCCTGATCATTATAGGGATATGCGGCTGCATACGCGCGGCCGACAACAACTCCGGCAGGTGTACTTTCGCGCAGGCCGACAGGGATCATCAGCACCGGGAATGTAATCATGGTACATATCGCGATGATGACAACAGATAGTCTCCGATCTCTGCTTTTTCTATGCTGCCGCATCTGACACCTTTCCGTTATTCTTCTCCAAAAGCACTTGTCTTTCGGGGCTCTTTCTTCTAACTACGCATAGAACTGCCCGATAATAAGGCATTCTCTGTTACTTTGTATTTTACTATCGGTAAATCCCCAACACAACCTAAGTGACGTTTCTCTTATTTTACAATCCTGTTGCGCAAGAATCCAATGAAGTGGTCAATGTCGTATCGTTTTACATTGACCACTTCATGGAATATGAGCAAAAGTCAATGTTATGGTCAATGTCGTATCGTTTTACATTGACCACTACATTGACCACTGCATAAACAAAGCAAAGAGGGCAGCTCATCGAAGTGATGAGTTGCCCTCTTCTGATCAACTGTTTGGTGCTTGGATCAGGACTCTGCCGGGATCGTGCTCGGGATAACTACCGGATCCTTGCCGAGAAGCTCATTGTTCTCAGGGAGTACAGGAACAGCCGTGAGGTTTCTGTAACGCGGCATACCGGTACCTGCCGGGATGAGCTTACCGATGATAACGTTCTCCTTAAGACCATACAGCGGGTCGATCTTACCCTTAACTGCAGCGTCTGTAAGAACACGTGTGGTCTCCTGGAAGGATGCAGCGGAGAGGAAGGAGTCTGTAGCAAGAGAAGCCTTAGTGATACCAAGAAGAACTCTCTTACCCTTAGCCGGCTCTTTGCCTTCTGCAACAGCCTTGGTGTTTGCATCTTCGAAATCGAACATGTCGACTGTGGAACCGGTCATGAGATCTGTCTCACCCGGATCGTCGATACGGACCTTACGCATCATCTGACGTGTGATAACTTCGATGTGCTTATCGTTGATGGTAACACCACCGCTCTTATAAACACCGATAACTTCGCTGACGATGTACTTCTGAACACCACGGACGCCCTTGATCTTCATGATCTCCTGCGGGCTTACCGTACCATCCGTAAGGAGGTCGCCTGCTTCTACGAACTCGCCGTCCTTAACCTTAATGGTTGCGGAGTAAGGAATTGCGTAGTGCTTCTCTTCGATAACGATCTCGCTGTCCGGATTCGGGTTCTCTGTGATCGCTTCGCCTTCCGGTGTGGACGGAGTTACGATGATAACCTTCTTGTGCTTCTGGTCTTCGGTGATCTTAACGATACCGTCGATCTCGGAGATGATCGCCTGGCCCTTTGGCTTTCTTGCCTCAAAGAGCTCCTCAACACGCGGGAGACCCTGTGTGATGTCATCGCCGGAAGCGATACCACCGGTGTGGAACGTTCTCATTGTCAGCTGTGTACCAGGCTCACCGATGGACTGTGCAGCCATGATACCGACTGCCTCACCGCCGATGGTCGGCTGGCCGGAAGCAAGGTTGATACCGTAGCACTTGCTGCAGACACCGTGACGGGCGCGGCAGTCAAATACGGAACGGATCTTGACCTTCTCGTAACCGCACTCTTCGATCTTCTTGGCAATGTCTGCCGTGATCAGTTCGTTTCTGGCAACGAGGAGCTTCTTCTTATTCTTCAGATCGTAGATGTCTTCAGCGGCATAACGGCCTGTGAGACGGTCGCTCAAGGACTTAACAACGTCCTTCTTCGTACCTGCGACCTTCGCGATCTCCTTGACCCATGTAAAGTCATCTGTACCGCAGTCTTCCTCAGTAACGATAACGTCCTGGGCAACGTCTACGAGACGACGTGTGAGGTATCCGGAGTCAGCCGTCTTAAGAGCCGTATCGGAAAGCGCCTTACGGGCACCGTGAGAACTGATGAAGAACTCGAGTACGTTCATACCTTCACGGAGGTTGGACTTGATCGGGATCTCGATCGTCTTACCGGATGTATCGGCCATGTTACCACGCATACCTGCGAGCTGCTTGATCTGCTGCGAGGAACCACGGGCACCGGAGTCAGCCATCATCTTGATCGGGTTGTACTCACCGAGAGAATCGATAAGTGCTTTTGTGATCGCATCTGTAGTAGAAGACCAGATCTTAACGACGGATGTGTAACGGCCGTCTTCATCAAGAAGACCTCTCTTGTACATCTTGTTGACGTACTCGACCTTCTCTTCTGCTTCGTGGACCATCTTCTCCTTAACATCCGGCACGATCATGTCTTCGATACCGATGGAGATACCGCCGCGGGTGGAATACTTATAACCCATGGCCTTGATGTTGTCGAGGAGCTTGGATGTTGCGCCGATACCGTGGATGCGGATCGAACGGGAGATAACATCAGCGAGCTGCTTCTTACCTACTACGAAGTCGCACTCGAGAACGAGCTCGTTGCCTTCCTTCGTACGGTCTACATAACCGAGGTCCTGCGGGATGATCTCATTGAAGATGAAACGTCCGAGCGTGGACTTAACGATTCTTGTCATCGGCGCACCGTTGAATTCACGGGTTACGCGGATGGAGATCGGAGCATGCAGCTCAAGGTGATGATCGCCATAAGCCATGATTGCTTCGTCAACGGAAGAGAAGATCATGCCTTCGCCCTTTTCGCCCGGCTTGGTGATCGTCAGATAGTAGCATCCGAGGATCATATCCTGTGTCGGAACGGTTACCGGGTTACCATCCTGAGGCTTCAGGAGGTTATTGGTGGACAGCATGAGGAATCTTGCCTCTGCCTGTGCCTCTGCAGAAAGCGGTACGTGTACAGCCATCTGGTCACCGTCGAAGTCGGCGTTGAACGCGGTACAAACGAGCGGGTGGAGCTTAATGGCACGGCCCTCGACGAGTACCGGCTCGAAAGCCTGGATACCGAGTCTGTGGAGCGTAGGAGCACGGTTGAGCATAACCGGATGGTCCTTGATAACGTCTTCGAGGATATCCCAAACGATATCGGAAGCACGCTCTACCATTCTCTTAGCTGTCTTGATGTGCTGTGCATGTCCTTCGAGGACAAGACGCTTCATTACGAAAGGCTTGAAGAGCTCGAGAGCCATCTCCTTCGGGAGACCGCACTGGTGCATCTTCAGTTCAGGTCCTACAACGATAACGGAACGGCCGGAATAGTCGACACGCTTACCGAGGAGGTTCTGACGGAAACGGCCCTGCTTACCTTTGAGCATATCGGACAGGGACTTGAGGGCTCTGGAAGAAGCACCCGTTACCGGACGGCCGCGGCGGCCGTTGTCGATCAGGGCGTCAACTGCTTCCTGAAGCATTCTCTTCTCGTTTCTTACGATGATCTCAGGAGCACCCAGCTGGAGGAGCTTGCTGAGACGATTGTTTCTGTTGATAACACGACGATACAGGTCGTTAAGGTCAGATGTCGCAAAACGGCCGCCGTCGAGCTGAACCATAGGACGCAGTTCCGGCGGAAGTACCGGGATAACATCCAGGATCATCCATTCCGGCTTGTTACCGGACTTCTTGAAGGACTCGAGGACCTCGAGTCTCTTGATGATACGGGCCTTTTTCTGACCTGTGGCGGACTGGTAATCCTCGTGCAGCTGAGTGGTCAGTGCTTCGATGTCCAGTTCCTGCAGAAGGAGCTTAACTGCCTCTGCACCCATCATGGCCTTAAAAGCGGATTTGCCGTACTTTTCGACATTCTCCTGATACTCTGTCTCATCGATGATCGCGCACTTGGCAAGACCTGTCGTGCCCGGATCAACTACGATGTAAGCACCGAAATACAGAACTCTCTCGAGCTGCTTCGGAGAAACATCCAGGAGCAGGCTCATACGGGACGGTGTACCTCTGAAATACCAGATGTGGGATACCGGAGCTGCCAGCTCGATATGGCCGAGACGCTCACGACGTACCTTGGAACGTGTAACTTCAACGCCGCAGCGGTCGCAGATGATACCCTTATAACGGATCTTCTTGTACTTACCGCAGTGGCACTCCCAGTCTTTGGAAGGTCCGAAGATCTTTTCGCAGAAAAGGCCGTCACGCTCCGGCTTGAGCGTACGATAATTGATCGTTTCCGGCTTTTTAACCTCACCGTGGGACCAGCTCTTGATGGTCTCCGGAGAAGCCAGGCGAATGCCGATCGATTCGAAATGATTCATTTCAAACATATATTGCTATCTCCTTCCCTACTCACATATCTTCATTTTCCATGGAAGCGAGATCGTCCATGCTCGGTTCTTCATCTTCCGGAGAATCGTCGATCAGCTCGCCGTCTTCACCGACCTCAGAGAAACCTGCGGCACCCATCTCACTTTCTGCCAGCGAATCGAACTTCATGAGAAGTTCCGGATCCGGAGACGGCAGATTCTCTTCTTCATCAGCAGCATCCTTGAGCTTGTACTCTTCGTCGCCGGAGTAGATGCGGACATCCAAAGCCAGAGACTGAAGCTCACGGACGAGTACCTTAAAGGATTCCGGAATACCGGCCTCAGGTACGCTCTGACCCTTAACGATCGCCTCATATGTCTTTGTACGGCCGGTGATATCGTCCGACTTAACTGTGAGGATCTCCTGCAGGGTATGTGCTGCACCGTATGCCTCGAGGGCCCAAACTTCCATCTCACCGAAACGCTGGCCGCCGAACTGGGCTTTACCGCCGAGAGGCTGCTGCGTAACGAGGGAGTATGGTCCGATCGAACGGGCATGGATCTTATCGTCAACGAGGTGGTGGAGCTTGAGGTAATACATAACACCAACGGTGATTCTGTTCTCGAAAGGCTCACCTGTACGTCCGTCGTAAAGGATCGTCTTACCGTCTTCATCGATTCCGGCAAGCTGGAATGCCTTGATGATGTCGCTCTCGTTTGCACCGTCAAATACCGGTGTTGCGACCTTCCAGTTGAGGGCGCGGGCAGCACGGCCGAGGTGAACCTCGAGGAGCTGACCGATGTTCATACGGGACGGAACGCCGAGAGGATTGAGTACGATGTCAAGCGGAGTACCATCCGGCAGGAAAGGCATATCCTCTTCCGGCAGGATTCTGGAAACAACACCCTTGTTACCGTGACGGCCGGCCATCTTGTCACCGACGGAGAGCTTTCTCTTCTGGGCGATGTAGACACGGACCAGCTTATTGACGCTGCCCTTAAGGACATTCTCGTCTTCCTTTGTAAAGGTCTTAACGTCAACAACGATACCGGACTCACCGTGCGGAACACGTACGGATGTGTCACGGACCTCACGGATCTTCTCACCGAAGATCGCACGGTAGAGGCGCTCTTCAGGAGTCAGTTCGGTCTCACCCTTCGGAGTGACCTTACCAACGAGGATGTCGCCCGCACGAACCTCGGCACCGATACGGATAACACCGTTCTCGTCGAGTTCTTTGAGCGCATCGTCGGAAACGTTCGGGATCTCACGTGTGATCTCCTCGGCACCAAGCTTGGTGTCACGGGCTTCACACTCATATTCTTCAATGTGGATAGATGTGTAAACATCATCACGTACCATACGCTCGTTGATAAGAACGGCATCCTCGTAGTTGTAACCTTCCCAGGTCATAAATCCGATGAGAACGTTCTTACCGAGAGCCAGCTCACCGTTCTCGGTGGAAGGACCATCCGCGATAACGTCGCCCTTCTTGACCTCTTCACCCATTCTTACGATCGGGCGCTGGTTGATGCAGGTGCTCTGGTTGGATCTCTGGTACTTGGTAAGGTTGTATTCATGTTCCTTACCGTCAGAGGATGTAACTACGATCTTGTCGGCGGAAACGAATGTTACCTGACCGTCTTCTTTTGCTACCTTACATACACCGGAGTCCTTCGCTGCACGATACTCCATACCGGTACCGATGATCGGTGCTTCCGGCTTGATGAGCGGTACAGCCTGACGCTGCATGTTGGAACCCATGAGAGCACGGTTCGCGTCGTCGTTTCCGAGGAACGGGATAAGCGATGTAGCAACGGATACGAGCTGCTTCGGAGATACGTCCATGTAATCGACACCGGACGGATCTACCTCGATGAACTGGTCGAGGTGACGGCAGACGACCTTCTTGCTGATGAAACGGCCGTTCTCGTCGATCGGCTCATTTGCCTGTGCGATGTTGTAGTTATCTTCCTTATCCGCTGTCATGTAAACAACTTCGTTAGTAACTACGCCGTTCTCCTTATCGTAAACACGGTAAGGTGTCTCAACGAAACCATAGTGGTTGACCTTGGCATATGTAGCCAGAGAGTTGATAAGACCGATGTTCGGACCTTCAGGTGTCTCGATCGGGCACATACGGCCGTAGTGAGAGGAGTGAACGTCACGGACTTCGAAGTTTGCACGGTCACGGGAAAGACCGCCCGGGCCGAGAGCGGACAGACGACGCTTATGTGTAAGTTCTGCCAGCGGGTTCGGCTGATCCATGAACTGGGACAGCTGGGAGGATCCGAAGAACTCCTTAACGGCTGCGCTTACCGGACGAGTATTTACGAGCTGGTTCGGATGAGTCGGCTCTTCGTCGGAAGCAGCGTTCATGCGCTCACGGATATTTCTTTCCATACGGGAGAAACCGATACGGATCTGGTTCTGGAGGAGTTCACCTACGGAACGGATACGACGGTTACCTAAGTGGTCGATGTTATCTCTGGTACCTACACCATACTGCAGGCCGAGAAGGTAACTTACGGAAGCAACGATATCCTCGAATACGAGGTGCTTCGGCATAAGCTCTGTGACCTGGGCACGGAGAGCTTCCATGAGTTTTTCGGCATATTCGGTCTTCTTCGCTGTGGAACGGACCTCAGCGATGATGCCACGCAGGATCTTGGTGCGGACCATTTCATTGACAGGGGTCTCGTTGATATCGAAGCCCTTGAGTTCTTTTGCGGAGAAACTGCTGCGGATGAACTTGTCAGCGTCTACACGGGCATTACCGATGACCTTGAACGGCTGATCGGAGATTTTGTCCGTATCACCGATCTTAGTGATCGGATATACATATACTTCATTAATACCGGCATCCTGGATCTCCCAAGCCTTGTCGGAGGTGATGATCTCACCGGCCTTAAGGAGTACTTCACCGTCGTCGGTAATAATATCGGAAACTGACTTATGGCCCTTGATTCGGGAAGCCAGGGACAGCTTCTTATTTAACTTATAAATACCTACACGTGCCAGATCATATCTCTTCGGATCGAAGAACATGCCGTTAAGGAGAGATTCCGCACCTTCGAGAGATGTCGGTTCACCCGGACGGAGCTTGTGATAAAGCTCTGCAAGACCTTCCTCACGGGAGTGCGAAGGATCCTTTCCGATCGTCTCGGTCAGGAACTTCTCGTCGCCGAAAAGGTCGATGAGTTCTTCGTTTGTGCCGATACCCAGAGAACGCAGGAAAACGGTCAGAGGGAACTTTCTTGCACGGTCAACACGGACGTAGATAACGCCGTTGGCATCTGTCTCATATTCCAGCCAGGCACCACGGTTCGGGATGACCTGAGAGGTATAAAGATAAGCATCGGATTTATCGTGGATGACGTCAAAATACGCACCCGGGGAACGGACAAGCTGGCTGATGATAACACGCTCAGCACCGTTGATGATAAATGTACCGTGCTCGGTCATGATCGGGAAATCACCGATGAAGACATCCTGGTCTTCTACCTTACCGGTACGTTTATTCAAAAGGCGAACTTTTACTTTGAGCGGAGCTGCGAAATTGCAGTCCTTTTCTTTACACTGCTCAATTGTGTTTGCCGGGTTATCGATATCGAATTCCTTGCCAACGAAGGATAATTCCATATCACCCGAAAAGTCTCTGATCGGAGATACTTCTTCAAGTACTTCCATAAGGCCCTCATCGAGGAACCACTTATAGGAATTCTTCTGTACTTCAATAAGATCCGGGACTTCGATGACTTCGTCGATATGAGAATAAGACATTCTCTCTGCTCTTCCCTGCTTGATGGGACGCACCATTACACATCACCTCTCGACTTCGTAAACAGCTCTGTTTACGTGTACGCAAAAAAAGATCGCGTACCTTCCTATACACTCCAAAAGCAGGCTTTGCAAGCTCCGCCATGCTTTTACGTCAAAATGGGTAAAGTACCCCTACCCATTGTAACGCAGTATAGAATGATACCACGATCTTTTTCTAGTGTCAATGCAAATTTTCTTTATCGTAAAAGAAATTATATTACGTAAAGAAATCGATCAGACCGTTGTTTACTACTGTCGAATAGGACGGATCGTTGATCAGTCCGTTGTACCAATCGTTGTACTTCTCTGTGATCATATCCGTGCGGATGTCGTTCTGGTAACCCGGGATGACATCGATGTAGTAGAAGATCTTAACAGAGCTGGCGCAATCGATGATGATCATGTCGCCGCGCTTTCTGTCTGCGCTGTAGAGCCACTCGATCAGCTTAGCGTCCTCTTCCGGAAGTACCGGTTCTCCGCCTTCTTCGAGGATCGTCGGCTTGAAGTAGTTGGTGTTGTCCTGTCTGATGCCGTACATCATACCGCCGTTAACATATGTAGCGGAGTCTGTGGAGTGCTCTTTTACGGCTGCGATGAACTCATCCTCGGAAGTAATGCCGGCCATGATCTCTTCTGCCTGCTTGTGATACTTGGAGAAAGACTCTGCCTTCTCTTCCGGTGTCTTCGAGAGATCCTGCATGAGATCGTCGTTCAGCTGCAGGAAACGGAGCTGAGCCGTCGGCTCTTCGTCGATGTACTTCTTCTCGAAAAGCACTGCGAATGCGCCCTGCTGCTCGCTGTCTTCAAATACCATAGTCGTATTTTCTTTTGTGCCTTCCGCAAAGCAGAGATCCGCAAACTCTTCGTTATACTGCTTGAGCTGCTCCTTGGTAAGATCGCTTACCGTCGTCGGATCTTCGCCGTTGATCATGCGGTTCTTGTACTCTTCTGTGCAGACGCCCATGACTCTGGTCTGGAACTCAACTGCGTTGATGCAGCCGTCTGCGATCTCGTGCGCTTTCTTGGAAGCTTCTTCGAGAGCCTTTGTCTTTTCATCGCCCGTTGTATCGGCTGTAAGGTTGGCACTGATGAAGTATGCCTGGATCTGGACTCTCTCGTAGGAAGAAGGATCCTCGTTGTACTTAGCCATGATCTCTTCTTGTGTCGGAGCGCACTTAACCAGCTTGTAGTAAGCGGTAAACTCGTCGATCAGTGCTTTTCTCTGCATGATCTTACGATATGTCTGGACAGTCATGCCCGGGCCGTATGTGCTCTGCAGATACTGGTCCATCGTCATGTTCGTGCCGCGGATGGTATTGTAGTAGTTCGTCATGGAACGCATGTCCTCGACCAGGACTTCTGCGTATCTTTCGGAAGCTCTGTCATCGAAACCTGCATCAGAAGCAGCTTTGGCAAGGATATACTCCTGCTGGACATTGTTTGCCGCTGTTTCCCAGATTCTCTGACGGTATGTCTGGCCGGATGTCTCATCGATGACCAGATCAAGATCGGATTCATAAGTGATGATACCGCTGTTGATCATCTCGCTATATGCCATGGAGTAGTAATAGTTCATCTCCACGATCGGGACGTTCTTGACCGTCTTCTCTTTGCCGTCGACCGTATGCTTGATCGAAGCACCCGGAATTACCTTCGCCCAGAAACCGGTGATATGGGCAAAATACAAGAAGCAAGTAAGCACCAGCGCGACCACGACAAGGATCACGATGATCTTATTCTTCTTGGAAGTTTTCATATGTTTCTTGGTCTTTGCTTTCCCTGACCCATCCTGCTTAGACATAATTATGCCCTTCCTTTTTTCTATTCTTATAAAATATCAGCACGGAACATTATAATTCGCAAGTCCCGATAATGCAAGAAAAGATTAAAAGCGCCCCGTTTTTTCCCTCGGGGCGCCTTTTTTCACTTTTCCAAAAGCACTTATAACTCAGCTTGGTCCGACGCCCTCGAAGCATCCTTCGACGAGCTTATTCAGATTTTCGTTATTCGGTCCCGCCGCCTCGAAAAGCACCTCAAAGAAGCGCTCTGCAGTCGAATTGGTAAAAGCGTTCCTCCGGACATACTCACGGATGATGCCGTGGAAATTTTCTCTTCCGAGGATCTCTTCCATCTGATAAAGCGCCATCTTTCCGTACTCATATGCGGACATGACATATGAACCGGTGTCTCTGAACGAGTAGTAGGATCTGTTGATCGGAATGATGTCCGACGCCTTCAGAGAACTCTGTGTAGCCGGATCTTTCAGATCATCAAAACTTTCCGAGTAGTAAAAATACAGCGAATCCACATCCATGTACTCGCCATAGACGATTTCCGTGTAGGAGGCAAAAGACTCATCCAGCCACGGCTCCATACCGGAATTACTTCCGACGATGCCCATGAACCACTGATGTCCGATCTCATGGGCCACGACCACGGAAATGGTCTGGAACGGGATATCTTCATAAGAATTTGAAGAGCAGTAAAAAGAATCTACGGTGATGATGACCAGATTCGGATACTCCATGCCTCCGGCATCGATCGGCGCAAGGATCACGTCCAGTTCCGGATACGGATATTTGCCGAATGCTTCGTTAAAGGCAGCAAGCGAATCCTGCGAAGCCTTTAGACAGGCTTTAAGGCACTCATCCATCTGATTGGATGCCGGATGCGCCTTGTCATAAACGACATTGATATGCGTGCCGTCATAGTCGCCTTCTATCTTCTCGAAAGAAGCACATGCACAGAATACGAAATCGCGGACATTCGGTGCGTCGAACTTATATGTGGTCTTTCCGCCGTCCGTCTTCGAAGAAGCTTCCGTTCCTGTAGAAAGCACCATGTAATTTTCCGGGACCGTGAGCGTGACATCGTATTGGGAAATCTCCGAGAAGAAGCATTCGCCCATGTTATAGAACGCCTCATGTGACCATCCTGTCTCCGTATATTCGGCAAGGATCGGATAGAAATTCGTGACATTAAATACATCGTCCTTAACGCCATAGCGGTCGGCGATCGTCGGGATCTGGGCCGTAAAATCATAAGACAGTGTCATCTTTTCATTCGGAGCAAGAGGCGAAGAAAGCTTGACCCATACGACAGATACATCGGCATCGCGTCTGTAATCGATCTTTTCTCCGGAACGGCCGTCCGTGATGTTATTGATCTCGGTAAGCGCCCCGTTGGTCTTTGTGGCCGCCGGATATGCGGCTCCGCTTCCTTCCTCAAAAAGGCTGGAATAGTCACGGA
This sequence comes from Clostridiales bacterium, assembly GCA_017428545.1. Classification (GTDB taxonomy): domain Bacteria; phylum Bacillota; class Clostridia; order Saccharofermentanales; family Saccharofermentanaceae; genus Scatonaster. The sequence goes on along the minus strand of JAFRQR010000014.1, from coordinate 20,316 downwards.
AACACAGTTCGTCCCATGTGTCTTCCGAGTAGTTGAAAAACTCGATATCCACATGTCCGCCGACCTGGTTCTTTTCAGTATCCAGTGTCAGATCCATGGTGTACCGGAAGGTCTCCGATGTCGGAAATTCGATCGCGCAGTTTTCCTCCGGGAGCGTGATCAGCATATCCGGGACGCTGTCCGTAGGTACGGACGGTGCTTTTGTATCGGTGGGATCGGAGTCATCGAAAGGCTCTTCTATCTCTGTCTGCGTGGTCTTTTTCGTCTTTTCCGTTTCTTCGACGGAAGTGGTCTTCTTCGTCTTTCTCTTTTTTCTGGTTTCCTTTGTCTTTTTCGAGCAGGCGGCAAGCGGCACGATCAGCGAAGCCGTAAGCACCAGTGCCATGATCTTCACATTCTTTTTCATACGAAAACTCCTTTTTCCCAATTAAGGTCCGAAACTAACCAACTAATTTCCAATGAAAGTTCGTAACTAACCAACTTAAATTATAAATAAAAAATCCCTTATCGGGGATAAGGGATTTGTCACTTTTCGTTTATCCGGTTTCTCCGCTTCGATTATGCAAAGAAGCAAAGTGCGATGACGTGGCAGATCGCGCCGAAATCGACCAGCAGGTGGAAGATCATGTGCGCGAACTTAAAGCGCATGAAGAAAAGGATGACGCTTGTCGTGTAGCAGATACCGCCGGCGAGGATCAGCCAGAACGTTACCGGGTTTGCCTGTTCGTACAGGATCGGGAAGCACAGAACGATCATCCAGCCCATCAGAAGATAAAGAAGAGCGGAGAAAATGTAGGAGATCAGTGTCTTGGAAAAAGCGATCGCCTTCATGAGCGTTCCCGCGATAACGACGATCCACTGGGCCACGCAAAGGCCGATGCCCCATTTGCCGCCGATGATCGTCAGGCAGATCGGCGTATAGGCGCCGGCGATGGCATAGAAGATCATGATGTGGTCGAGGCGGTTAAAGACCTCTTTCTGCTTGGTGCCGTGCATCATGGTGTGGTCGATCGTCGACATCAGGAACATAAGGAATGTGCCGATGCAGAAGATCGAGACCGCGACGGTATCCAGAACGGCATTTCCGCTTCTTGCGGAAAGATAGGCATGGACAGCTGCATAAGGCAGGATGAAAAGCATAAAGAGCGCCATGACACCATGTGTCGTCGCGTTTCCGATCTCTTCGCCGAAAGTCTCTTCAGTCTTTACTTTCTTCGCGGATTCCTCATCCGACCAGGTCAGGTCGGCAAGACCTTCCTCGAGCGGATCCGGGGCAGCTTCGGCGCCTTTTGCCTCCTTATGTGATCTCGAACCTTCCAGCCATACCCGCCAGAATGCTTTGTTCGTTGACATGTTTTCTTCCTCCTGTTTTTCAGATCTTTTTCAAAGACCTGTTTCTTCTATTTATCGCGGCTTGCGGTCAGTCCAGATCGCTGTCGCCGAAAACGTCTATCTTCTCTGCTTCACCGTGCACATCCGGGAAATCGAGATTCCCGTCATCTTCCGGTGTTTTTTCTGCGCTCTTTGCTTCCCCGGCAGGTGCTTTTTCCGCGGTAACGGAATTTGCGGAAGCGGGGACCTCGTCCTCTTTCGTGATATCCGGCGCCGATGTCGGGGCGTGGGCCGAAAGTGCGATCACCTGCGTGTCATCCTTAGATGACGGTGCGTGCGCAGCAAGAGCGATCACCTGTGTATCGTCAGTTGCTTTTGACGAAGGAGCGTGGGCCGCAAGCGGGATCACCGCAGTTGCATCCCCCTCCGGAAGTTTCGCCGGATCATCCGACGACAGGACATTGGTCACGGTCTGCGCATTGTCCTGCGGCTTGACCGGGAAAGTCTCCTTTTCGATCTCGGCCTTTTCGTTGAGAACGATCGTGCCCAGCGGCGACGGAGCTTCTTCCGGCATATCGAAGGCCATGACCGGAGTTCTGATCTCGCTGGTCTTCCTGAAATGGTTGAAATCGTGGATCTGCTTCTTTTCCTTCACATAAGCGTCGCGGTAGAAAACGACGATCTGGGAACATACATATCCGATCGCCGCGACCGGAAGGATCAGGTACGGCAGTTTTTCGGCCGTTTTTTCGGATACCATCCCGATAAGGCCGGTAAACGGGGCGTGCGTCAGTTCATGGATCCGGCTAAGGCTCATCGAGAAAAACGAATCGAGAAGATTCTTCCCGTTTTTAGCGATACGCGCGTCGATCCCCGGAAGGAACCACTTCGGCAGATATGCCAGGATCCCGAATGCGCAGATGCCGAGCATGACCCAGACCTTTTTCTTCCAGCATGCCCAGATGATGGTCAATATCATGGCGAGAAGGAAACAAACGCTCATCATCCTCTCCATGAGGGAAATGTCGCGCGGCACATTCTGACTGTAGCAGAAATATGCGGGAAAAGAGAACAGGAAGAGCAAAGAAAGCAGAACCCCGCCGAGAAAAATGTCCCCGATGATGTCGCGTTTCATCTCCGTTTCTCCTTTCCGTAAAGATCTTTCGTGTTTCCTTCGGACATAAAAGCCCAGTTTCACACAGTAATGTATTATACCCCTTCCCCTTTCCCTTGTCACTTGCCGACGCGCGTGATAAAATCGAAAAAAGCCTTTTTCTTACTGGTAAACTAATAATATTTTGACAGCGGGAAAAACACTTTCTTAAAAAGGCTATTTTGTTAGGGGGATCGTAATATGTCCTATTCCACTACTTCTGCTGATGTCGTTATCGTCGGCACCGGCGCCGCAGGTCTTTTCTGCGCACTTCATCTTCCGGAAAATCTTTCCATTTACATGATCACCAAGGATACTCTCGAGAACAGCGCTTCCTATCTCGCCCAGGGCGGTATCGCGGCGCTTAAGGACTCCGAGGATTACGAAGACTACTTCGAGGACACGCTTCGTGCCGGCCACTATGAGAACTCGAGAAAGGCCGTCGATACCATGATCCGCCAGTCTCCGGTCATCATCCGTGAGCTTCTCGACTATCACGTCAACTTCGATAAGAAGGGCGACGACCTCGACCTGACGAAAGAAGGCGGCCACTCCGCTTCCCGTATCCTCCACCACGAGGACATCACCGGACAGGAGATCACATCTAAGCTTCTGCAGAATGTCCGTGAAAAGAAGAACATCGATCTTCACGAGCACACGACCATGGTCGACCTGATCTGCGAGAAGAATGTCTGCAAAGGCATCATCACACAAGATGCGGACGGTGCTTTTCACGCGGTATTCGGCAAAGCCGTAGTACTCGCAACCGGCGGTATCGGAGGACTCTTTAAGCACAGCACCGCTTTCCGCCACATCACGGGCGACTCGCTCGCGATCGCGCTGAAGCATAACATCCTTCTTAAGGACATCAACTATATCCAGATCCACCCGACATCCCTCTATTCTGAAAAGCCGGGCAGATCCTTCCTCATCTCCGAGGCGGTACGCGGCGAGGGCGGCGTGCTCAGAAACAAGAACATGGAGCGTTTCACTGACGAACTTCAGCCGCGTGACGTCGTTTCCGCTGCGATCAAAAAGCAGATGGAGATCGACGGCAGAGGCTTCGTATGGCTCGATGTCACCCACCTCGATCCGGAGCTCATCAAGAGCCATTTCCCGAACATCCTCGAGCACTGCAAAGAGGAAGGCTACGATATCCTGAAGGAGCCTTTCCCGGTAACTCCGGCGCAGCACTACTTCATGGGCGGTATCGAGGTCGACCTCAAGGGCAGAACGTCGATGGATAACCTCTACGCGATCGGCGAGACTTCCTGCACAGGCGTGCACGGCAAGAACCGTCTCGGCAGTAACTCTCTGCTCGAAAGCCTCGTTTTTGCGAAGCGTTCCGCACAGAACATTGAAGAGACGATCCCGTACGAGCCGACAGAGACCGAAGAAGTAGATTTCAGCCAGTATGAGAACAGAGATTTCGCGAAGGAATACCGCGAGATCGTACTTGAAGAGATCAAGAGAAGGGACAAAGATTTCTATGAACAATGGTGTACTTAATACGATCCTTTGGGACGACTATATCATGCGCGCACTGCGCGAAGACATCACTTCCGATGATGTGACCACCCAGGCCATTATGCCGGAACCTTTTATGGTCACGGTCGACCTGATCTGCAAGCAGGACGGTGTCCTCTGCGGACTCGACGTTTTTGAGAGAGTCTTCCAGATGCTCTGTGACAACTCCTCTTTCCGCGCCAACTTCAAGGACGGCGACGAGATCCATAAGGGAGATGTCATCGGCGTTCTCGTCGGCGACGGACGCGCAGTCTTAAGCGGTGAAAGAACTGCTCTTAACTTCCTGCAGCGCATGAGCGGTATCGCTACCCTCACCCGTTCCATGACCAAAGAACTCGAGGGCTATGCCACCAAGCTTCTTGACACTCGCAAGACGACGCCGAACATGCGTCCTTTCGAGAAGTACGCAGTCCGCATCGGCGGCGGTACAAACCACCGCTATAACCTTTCCGACGGTGTCCTCATCAAGGACAACCACATCGGTGCCGCCGGCTCCATCGCCAAGGCAGTGGAAATGGCACGTGCCTATGCTCCGTTCGTCAGAAAGATCGAAGTCGAAGTCGAAAACCTGGAGATGCTTCAGGAAGCGCTCGATGCCAAGGCCGACATCATCATGCTCGATAACATGACCGATGAGATGACCGCACAGGCAGTCGCCATGGCCAAAGGTAAGGCTGAACTCGAAGCTTCCGGCAACATGAGCATCGAAAGACTCAAGGCACTCGCCGAGATCGGTGTAGATTACATTTCCTGCGGTGCGCTGACACACTCCGCTCCGATCCTGGACTTCTCCATGAAGAACTTAAAGCCGATCGAGTAAGGATATTTCCCATGGCCCGCATTATTCTTGCAAGTAAATCCCCCCGTCGTTTTGAGCTTCTCTCAATGACGGGGCTTTCTTTTGAAGTGATCACTTCGCACGTCGATGAAGACGCGGTCGAAGCTTCCGTGCTTGCCAAATATCGCAATGAAGCGATCCGCGCTGATATGTATCAGATCGCCGAGGACGTCGCCTGCGCGCAGGCCCGGGCCAAGGCCGAAGCCGTGCTCAAGAGCGTGAGCGCGGCGGGATCAGAGGCTTCTTCCGCTTCTGCTACGGCGGGATCAGAGGCTGCAGAGCCCGATTCCGGCGCAGAAGGCGCCGCACCCGGCTCCGATTCCGATATCATCGTCATCGGCTCCGATACCGTTGTCGTGACCGAAGACGAGATCCTCGGGAAACCCCGTGACGAGGCCGATGCCCGCCGCATGCTGACCAAGCTCTCCGGCCGCACTCACCGCGTCTATACCGGGGTCGCGATCCTGAAAAAGTGCGACGGCGCCGGCACACAAAGCCGCGTGTCCAGTGCTTTTGCCGATGTGAAATTCCATAGTCTCGATGAACTTCAGAAACAAGAGATCGAGCGCTATATCGCGGGCGGCTCGCCGATGGATAAGGCCGGCGGTTACGGCATCCAGGACGAGGGCGCGCTCCTGATCGACTCGATCTCCGGCGACTACTATGCCGTGGTAGGACTCCCGATCGCCCAGGTCAACCGCGAACTGATAGCGATGCTCTGATTCAAACTCCTGCTTTTTTCCCTTGGAAGCTATACCTATTCAACTGTTTAAATGAAATGAATGTGTCACTTATATACCCCCCTGGGGTATATGGCACTAAACGATGCGACTAAATTGTCGTTTTCGCAGATTAGTCCTACGCCTTTGCTCACAAAGTACGACTAAAAAGGCGAGATAGCATCTTTAGTCCTATTCCATGACTCTTCTTCCTCTGCTTTTTGGCTTTCAGAATAGTTTTTACCAAAAAACAGGCACATATACCCCAAAGCAATAGGACTAAAAACCACTTTCAATGATTTTAGTCCTATCGAACAAAAAAGCTGCCTCCGGAGAGGCAGTTTTTAATCTTTCAGATTGCTTTGCTCACTCAAAGCTTACTCAAAAAGCGGAGTGGAGAAATATCTCTCGGCAGTGTCGGGGAGTACGGTGACCACGGTCTTGCCGGGGCCGAGCTTTTTCGCCATGGCGATCGCCGCAGCGACATTGGATCCGGAAGAGATGCCGCACATCAGGCCCTCTTTTCTGGCAAGGTCTTTGGCTGTTTCGAGCGCCGCCTCGTCCGTTACGACATAAACATCTTCGAAGATCTCGGTATTGAGATTGTCCGGGATCAATCCGTCGCCGATACCCATCTGCAGGTGAGAACCGATGTTACCGCCGGCAAGGATCGCCGCGTTTTCCGGCTCGACCGCCCAGATCGTGATGTTGGGGTTTTGAGCTTTCAGGACTTCACCGATACCCGACAAAGTACCGCCCGTTCCGATACCTGCGCAGAAGCCGTCGATCGGGCCCGCGACCTGTTCCAGGATCTCCACGCCGGTGTGATGGCGGTGGACCATCGGATTGGCAGGGTTCGTAAACTGCTGCGGAACAAAGACGTTCGGATCTTCTCTCTCCATCTTTTCGGCAAGTTTCAGGCATTCGTCAATCGCTTTTCCGATATCGCCGTCATCGTGAATGAGCTTGACCTCGGCACCATAGTGCTCGACGAGGTAGCGGCGCTCGCAGGACACGGAGTCCGGCATGATGATGATCGTCTTATAGCCTCGCACCGCACCGACCAGCGCAAGTCCGATACCCTGATTTCCGGATGTCGGCTCGACAATGATCGTATCCTTGGTGATCTTGCCGTCCTTTTCCGCCTGCTCGATCATGTTGAGCGCGGTGCGGGTCTTGATAGATCCGCCGACATTTAATCCTTCGTATTTTACAAGCACGCGGGCACAATCCTCACCGACCATGCGGGAGGACAGCTCGATCATCGGGGTGTGTCCGACTGCTTCCAGTACATTCTTATAAACCATTTTCCATCCTGCTTTCCACGGGAAGACCCGAAGAGTAATCGCCCTATTATCCTTAGGTCATGAGGGCAAATGCTCTACTATTTTATATCCCGAAATCAAGTAGTGCAAGAATAAGAAACCACAGGTTCTAGAATCTGTGGTTTATGTGTCTCGAATTTCAAACCACTTATATTCTTCATCTAGGATCTCACCATTATCAGTCTCAACATTGTATGCATACAGCAACACTTTCTTGGCATTCTCAAAAACCTCTGCACCATACTCAGTCAAATACCCATCTGTTAGAGACCACGAATAATCCTTCCAGAGCAATACGCACTCCCAAGTATACGTCTGTGGGTTCAGTTCCCAGTACCCTTCACCATCAATCAAATACACTTCATCTCCCGTATTAGAAACAAAGCATTTTTGCTCTGGGGACAGTGTAATGGTTTCTTGGCGGCTCAACGAAAGGGTTTTATGCCCATCATTCTCATACACGCTCAAACCACACTCTTCGCCGAACGGGGTTTGTGTTTCATTGTTTATTTTTTGAGTAATAGCATATATCGTCCCATTGCTCACAAACCATAAAGGTCCTTCACCTCCCAGTATATCAAAGTACGAGTACGGGGTCTGACATACCAAGGCTCCGTCTTTGTCATAGCATTTGCAGCAATCATACCCTATGTTTTTCCGTTTACTGCAATGAAAATAAAACAAATCTCCTTCTACCGCTATTAGCTCATAGGACGCGTTATCTACGCTTAACTCCCTTGTGATTGTAAAGAGCTCCGTTATCTTGCATGTATCTGGATCCATGTAGGCAACAGTTGTTCGATCATAAGGGTCTTTCATACTAGACGATTCATCATCGGTATACACCAGAATTCCATCTTCATAAGGGATATGTGTTATTCTCCATCGCCTGTCAACCTTATGTTTATCTACTATTTCGCCTGATAGTAAGTTGATTTTGATAACTTGGTTAATCTGTCGATCATAATCGTATTCCGTAGAGTATATATACTCTTCATTAGCAAAGAAAGCGCCTTGATTAACAAACTGATATTGTTCTTCATAAACCGGAAGATCCTCAGGAATAGGCTCTTTTGCGAAATACAATTCTTCAGGAGAAACACTCGGAGAAATACTTTCCTCTTCAGAAGACAACTCTGTCACTTCTTCCGAACTCGTAGTAACCTCTGTTGGAATTTCAGTAGAACCATTTGACAATGATGTAGTCTCTTTGCCACTACATGAGGTAAGAGCACTAATCATTGAAAGGCATAACAATGCTGATATAAACTTCTTCATTCCTATAATCCCCCATCCTTCATCTTCTAATACAATTCTATCATGTTGCAGGGAATCAACTCTATATGGTTCTTTTTTTCTAAGCATGAATAATTGTAAAACACTTGCAATTCCTTGCTTTCCGTGATATCTTTGTTTCATTGCGGAAGTGCTTTTTCCAAAGAAGGAAAAGCACCTGCAATGTTTGACCGCCACGAGCTTCGTGGTTAGTAGGCCATACGGACAGCCGGGTCAAATGCCGAAGCGGCAGTTTACTACTGCCTTATTGAGTGGGAAGTTCGAATTCCCTTAATGTTGATAAGTTGGTTATAACTTGTGAATAATCAATAAGAGTGCGATGAAGCTTTGGCTTTTAGGACCTCTTGCCCGTGGGCGTGATGTAACGTTTTCCCGGTGTAGAATATTCAGTAAGTTAGACCATCTTGGAAAGGATGGATCATATGGCGCACGAGAAACTTCGTCTCTACGGCTTTAACAATTTGACCAAATCCCTCAGTTTCAATATTTACGACGTATGCTACGCCAAGACCGCGCGCGAGCAGAAAGATTATATTGCGTACATTAACGAGCAGTATAACTCGGAGCGTCTTACCAAGATCCTAACTAACCTCACCGAAATGATCGGTGCGAAGGTGCTTTCTATTTCCAAACAGGACTACGAGCCGCAGGGTGCGTCTGTTACGCTTCTTATCGCGGAAGAGTCCATGATCCCGCACATGGAGGCCGAGACGGTCGTTGCCCACCTCGATAAAAGCCACGTCACCGTACACACATATCCGGAGTACCATCCGGACACCGCTATCGCAACATTCCGCGTAGACATCGACGTTGCAACATGCGGCGAGATCTCCCCGCTTTCCACTTTGGATTATCTGATCGGAAGTTTCGATTCCGATATCATCACGATGGACTACCGCGTCCGCGGATTTACGCGTGACGTCAGCGGCAAAAAGATCTTCCGCGACAAGAACATCGTTTCGATCCAGAACTATATCGACAAAAAGACTCTTGAGCGCTATGACGCCATCGATATCAACGTTTATCAGGCCAATCTGTACCACACCAAGATGCTCATCAAGGATGTGGATCTGCAGAACTATCTCTTTAAGACGGATGTCTATGAGATCGCGCCGAAGACGAGACTTGAGATCACCAACAATCTCCGTAAGGAAATGATCGAGATCTTCTCCGGAGCCAATGTATTTGAAGCACCGGAGGAAGAGAACGATTAAGTGGAAAAGGATTTCCTGAAAAGACAGAGCCGTGCCCCCATCGCCGAAGCGTTGGAAGATTACACATCCGAACGCGTCGTTCCTTTTGACGTGCCCGGACATAAGCACGGCCGCGGAAATCCCGAACTGACCGCCTTTTTAGGCGAGCGCACCATGACGCTCGACGTCAATTCCATGAAGCCCCTGGATAACCTCTGCCACCCGGTCTCCGTCATTAAGGAAGCCGAGGAACTCGCGGCAGAAGCTTTCGGCGCAAGAGCTGCATTCTTTATGGTCGGCGGGACGACCTCTTCCGTGCAGGCGATGGTATTTACCGTTGCCGCCCGTGGCGAAAAGATCATCGTTCCCCGCAATGTCCACAGAAGCGTCATCTACGCCATGGTCCTCTGTGGTGCGATCCCGGTCTATGTCGATCCGGGCGCCCATGAGCAGCTGGGCATCGCGCTCGGCATGCAGCTTGCCGATGTGGAAAAAGCGATTCTCGAAAATCCCGATGCAAAAGCGGTCTTCGTCAATAACCCTACGTATTACGGCATCTGCTCTGACCTTCGCGGCATAGTGAAGCTCGCGCATTCTCACGGCATGCAGGTCATTGTCGACGAAGCGCACGGCACCCACCTTTCTTTTTCCGACAAACTTCCTGTTTCCGCGATGGAAGCAGGCGCGGATCTGGCCGCCGTTTCCATGCATAAGTCCGGCGGATCACTGACGCAGAGTTCTTTCCTTCTGGTCGGCGGCGCGGAAAATAAGGAGAATAAGGCTCCTCTGGTCTCCCCTGCCTATGTCCGCCAGATCATTAACCTGACGCAGACGACCTCCGGCTCGTACCTTTTCCTTTCGAGCCTCGATCTTTCCCGTAAAAGACTTGCTCTTCACGGAAAAGAACTGTTCGACAAAGTAATCGAGATGGCCGAGTATGCCCGAGATGAGATCAACAGTATCGGCGGGTATTACGCCATCGGTTCGGAACTCATCGACGGTAAGGCGATCTGTGATTTTGACAAGACCAAACTCGTCATCCACACGCTTCCGGTAGGGCTTGCCGGCATCGAGGTCTACGACCTTCTTCGTGATGAATACGATATCCAGATGGAGTTCGGCGATTTCGGCAACTGCCTGGCGTATCTTTCGGTGGGCGACCGTGTCCGCGAGATCGAGCGCCTCGTAGGTGCTCTTTCTGAGATCCGCCGCCGCTTCGGAAAAGAACCGCTCGTGTCTCTTCCGAACAGCTATATCGCACCGGTAGTAGTGCTTTCCCCGCAGGAAGCTTTCTATGCGGATACCGAGCATGTTGATTTTAATTCTTCCGTCGGAAGGATCTCCGCGGAAAGCATTATGTGCTATCCTCCGGGAATTCCGGTCCTGGCGCCGGGCGAAAGGATCACCGAGGAAGTACTCGAATATTTAAGATTCGCGCAGGAAAAAGGCTGCCAGATCACAGGCGCCGAAGACAGCAGTCTTCTCACGATCCGAGTTGTGAAGTAAGTCTTAAGGAATTCTTTGTATACTCCTTAACCGTTTCTTTATCAACGTTTAGTACAATAACCTCATGAACAAGAAAGTGAGGGTCATTACGATGCTTACAAAAATCGAAACAAACATGAAAGTATTTGCCGAAAACTTTAAGGCAGCAAAGAAAGCATTCGTGCTCAATTCAAGCATGGAAGCTTCCGCCTGTGCCGCCGCTTTTATCGGAGAGGAACAGCCGGTCACGGCCGACGAACTGAAAGATGCCAAGCATCTTCTGAGTAAAAACACGGGATTGCTCTCCACGCTCGGACACGGAAATGCCAGACAGGTCGTATCCGCAGTTCTCGCTAAAGATCCGGATCCGGATCTTGCCATGAAGCGGATCGCACAGATCCACAAGGCACTCGACAAGAAGTTCTTTAATTCTGACTATCTCGTACTTGCCGCAACGATCATCTACCAGAACAGCAAACCGGAAGAATATGATCAGGTCGTAGCAAGGACCAGACAGATCTATAAGAGACTTCGTGCCGATCATCCGATGCTCACCGGACGCGAGGATCTCGCCAACTGCGCGCTGATGGCACTCTCGGGCTATGATCCCGGAAAGATCACGGAAACTTGCGAGCAGGACTTCCAGTACATGAAGAAGTCTTATGTTCTGAAGAACAAGGTCCAGTACCTTTCCTGCATCACCAGTCTGTTTGATGGAGCTCCGGACGAGAAAGCCGCAGCTGTCGATGAGACGAGAAAGCTTCTAAAAGAATACGGAGTGCGTTTTGACACCAACGCTTATTCCATCGTCGGCGCACTTGCCATGATCGTCGATAAGCCAGACAGAAGCCTGGTCTGCGGGCACATTGCCGAGGTCAGTTCCAAACTTAAGAGCATCCGCGGTATGGGTTCTCTGGGCGCAGGCAAGAAGATCCGCAACATGATCGCCACCGCGATCGTGATCGACGCATACGCCGACGGAGGAGATGTTAAGGTAAAGAACAGCGCAATCAGCGCAATCATCTCGGCCGTCATTGCCGCAGAAATCGCCGCAATCTGTGCCGCCGCAGCCGCCTCCTCTGCCGCAGCCGCCAGCAGCTCCTCCTGACAGGAAAAGCTGCCCCCGGGGCTTTTACTATTGCATTTTGAAGCATGAAAAAAGGTCCTCATTACGAGGACCTTTTATTAGCTAATCGTGGTTAAATCGATTAAACCTGCGGCACCTGCGGCTGAGCCGGAGCAGCATTCTGCTTCTTAGCACCCAGTGTTGTAAGAACGATAGCGCCAACAACAGCGATGATGCCGAGGATCAGAAGGAAGAAACCGATCTGGTAAGATACGGACATCATATCCTCATAGCCCTTAATTTCCTTCTTAGCATCGGAAACGTCCTTGATGACATTGATCATGCCCCAGAGTCCGAAAGCAGCGGAAGCACCGAGAGCACCGCTCAGGAATTTTTCCTTATCCAGGCCGAGAACCAGGATAACTACTGTAGCGATAGCAAGGAGCAGCAGGAAAATACCCTGGTGAGCATAGTCACCCATCAGTGTAGATGTTGTAGATTCGCTCATACCAAACATCGATACTTTAGCTTTTGCCTGCGGCAGGAAACTAGCGAGCAGCATAAGAACGCTACCAGCAAGAACACAGATCGTTGCCGGATCCTTAAAATCCAACTTCATTTTTTTCAAGTCCATAAAATATACCCCTCCTAATGAGATTTTAACAATTTCCATTATACAACAACACTTTTCAAAAAAACTACCCGAAAAATCAATTTATCCGATAATTTGTCAGGAAGATTTGTCGGATTAGAGAAGATTAATGGGACAAACCGGCCGAAACCGCTCTCTTTTGCAACCGTTATTTTCGAAATCGCGCATATATCATATAGACTTCTCTGTCTCAGCAGTGTTCAATGAAAGCAGTAAACAAACTGGTCGGATTTACATGGAAAGCATATCGGTAAGGACGTGATCATTCATGGATGAATTGAAAAAGGAATTATTAGCACGTAAAGACCGTCTTGAAAAAGCAATTTCGTCTGCAGAAAGCTTCCTTGAAAGCGCGCCGTTCGGGTCTCTTCGAATCAGCAAATCTACCGATTGCACCCGTTACTACCTCATCACTCAGAAAGGTGATACAAACGGGAAATATATCCACGCAAAAGATAGACCTCTTATCTGCCAACTTGCTCAGAAAGACTATGCCAAAAAATTGCTGGCTGAAGCAAGGCAGGAATTACATGATACAGAAGTATATTTACGAGGGATAGATAAGCACAATTCTGAGTCCGTTTATTCTAAGCTGGATCCCAAACGTCAGTTTTTGGCTGAACCGATCTTGCGAAACAGCGATGAACGCATCCGATATTGGAATAGCCTCCCATACAACATTTCTTCTTATGAACCTGATGAAAAGATCTATCCGACAAAGCGCGGAGAACTTGTCCGTTCGAAATCGGAACTGCTGATTGCAGACATGTATTATGATCTTGGCATTCCATATCGCTACGAGTGTGAGCTTAAACTCAAAAACGGCAAGGTTAAATATCCTGATTTTACTCTTTATCATTCATCTCGTCGGACTGTCTATTACCATGAACATCTTGGCTGTCTTGATGATGACGCATATCGCGCCCGAAACATGAGAAAGCTGCGACTATATGAGGACAACGGAATCTTCCCGGGCAAGAATCTTCTTATCAGTTGGGAGTCAGAAAGTTTCCCTTTCAATATTCAATCTTTTCGGGAGCAGATCAAAGAGCTTTTCGATGTGTAATCGAGTCACTAGTGGTGTTCATTGATATAAATGGACCAATGGAAGTTAATTTATCTCAGTTTTTCCCCAATCGATTGATATAAACCAGCCCATATCGGGTTTTTTATACCAGTTTTCATGAAAGCGGGTTATCTAAAAGATGAGGAGATTCAAGATTTATATCAGTAATATCACCAGCCCGGTCCATCCGACTGATATAATTCGACCATTTTTAAAACATTTATATCAAGCGCCCAACTTTTACCTGATATAAATCAGACGTTTATAGTGCTTTTATATCAGGTGCGACTTTTTCACCTGATATAAAACCCATGCAATCGTCAGACTTATCTCAATCCCTTTTGCAACCCATCCCCTTCCGTCCGGCTCGATTTCTATAGGATCGATTATTGCGAATTACAGCGTTTATCTCCCCAAGTTTTCGTTATGCTCTAAGCATATATAGGTGGTATTATATAGATGTCGGCTCGCGCCGGTTCGATCCGCACTTTGCGAAAAGCACCTGTCCGTGCGGCTTCGTGCGCGACCACCGGCACGAGAATCAATCGAGGTACAGACTAAGGAGAAATAAATAGAAAATGGATCTTTGGTTTTCTGAATTTCATACCCCGCACGTCAAACTTGCGATCCAGGTCGACAAGCAGCTTTACAGCGGCAAGAGCGATTTCCAGCAGATCGATGTTTTCGAATCGCCGGAGTTCGGCCGCTTCCTGACGCTCGACGGCTACATGATGCTCACGCAGAAAGATGAATTCATCTATCACGAGATGCTGGTCCATGTGCCGATGTGCGTGCATCCGAATGTGGAAAAAGTACTGGTCATCGGTGCCGGTGACGGCGGTGTCGTAAGAGAGCTCACCCGCTACGAGACGATCAAGCACATCGATGTCGTCGAGATCGACGAAGAAGTCGTCAAAGTCGCCAAGGAGTATCTGCCTTTCACCGCCTGCGGTTTTGACGATCCCAGAGTGCAGTGCCACTTCGAAGACGGACTCAAATATGTCCGCCACCACGAGAACGAATACGATCTGATCCTCGTCGATTCCACCGATCCGTTCGGTCCCGGCGAAGGTCTTTTCACCAAGGAGTTCTACGGCAACTGCTACACCGCGCTCAAGGAAGACGGCATCATGGTCAACCAGAACGAGAGCCCCTTCTACGCCAACGACGCACGTGCGATGCAGCGCGCGCACAAGCGCATCCACACGAACTTCCCGATCTGCCGCGTTTACCAGGCGCACATCCCGACCTATCCGTCCGGCCACTGGCTGTTCGGTTTCGCATCGAAGAAGTACCACCCGGTACGCGATATGCACGCTGCCGATTGGAAAGAACTCGGCATCGAGACGAAATACTACAACACGAACCTGCACCGCGGCGCTTTTGCGCTTCCGAACTACGTGCAGAAACTTCTGGAAGCGATGGAAGAGCTTCCGAATAACGACACGACGAATACTCTGGGAGGTGAGAAAGCATGATCGACCGTATCGAAAAGAACTTCTTCGCGCTAAACTGCTCTTACGAAGACTCCGAGGCGGTCCTCTTCGGCGCCCCGTTTGACGGCACCACTTCTTTCCGCCCGGGAACGAGATTCGGTCCTTCCGCGATGCGAAACGAGAGCATCGGACTTGAGTCCTTCAGCCCCTATCAGGACAAGGATCTCGAGGATGCCCCGATCTGCGATTCCGGAGATCTGGACCTTCCTTTCGGTGATGCGGAAAAAGCACTTGCCCTCATCGAAGAGGAGACTAAAACGATCTTAAATGACGGCAAACTCCCGATCATGCTCGGCGGCGAGCACCTGGTCACGCTCGGTGCTTTTCGCGCGGTGGCGGAACAATATCCGGACGTCGTCGTTTTGCACTTCGACGCGCACTGCGACCTTCGTGAAGACTACATCGGATCGAAGCTCTCACATGCATGCGTGCTCCGCCGCATCCACGACATCGTCGGCGACGGCAGGATCTACCAGTTCGGGATCCGCTCCGGCACGAAGGAAGAATTCGAATTTGCAAAAACGCACACGAAAATGGAGCGTTTCAGGGCCGATAATTTCGACGAAGTGCTCGCGCTTCTGAGACTTTCCGAAAAGCCCGTTCCGGTCTATCTGACGGTGGACCTCGACGTACTCGACCCGAGAGAATTCCCGGGAACGGGAACGCCGGAAGCAGGCGGACTTTCTTTCGAGGAACTTCGGATCTGCCTGATGCAGCTTAAGGACATAAACCTCGTGGGCATGGACTTTGTAGAGCTCTCCCCGCCATATGACCAGAGCGGCTGCAGCACGGCACTCGCGCTGAAGATCTTAAGAGAAACGCTCATCATGAAATACGGAAAATGACCCGGAGAAACTTCCGGTTGGATCAAAGCAGAAAATGAAGACGGCCTTTCTTGGCCGGATAACAAATAGAAAAGGAGTGATCATTATGGGAAAAGCACTTATCATCGGTTGTGGAGGCGTTGCCTCGGTTGCGATCGCCAAATGCTGTCAGAACAGCGAGGTCTTCACGGAGATCATGATCGCGAGCAGAACGCTCAGCAAGTGTGACGCACTGAAGGAGAAACTTCAGCCGACGACGAAGACCATTATTCATACAAGACAGGTAGATGCGGATAAAGTTCCGGAACTTATCGCCATCATGGAGGAGTTTAAGCCGGACGTTTGCCTGAACCTCGCTCTTCCTTACCAGGATCTGACCATAATGGATGCTTGCCTGGCGACCAAGACTCCTTACGTCGATACCGCCAACTACGAGCCGCTCGATACGGCGAAGTTTGAGTACAAGTGGCAGTGGGCTTACCACGACAGATTTAAGGAGGCCGGTATCACCGCGCTTCTCGGCAGTGGATTCGATCCGGGCGTAACGGGCGTCTTCTCCGCATATGCTTTGAAGCACCAGTTCGACGAGATCAACTATATCGATATCCTCGACTGCAACGGCGGCGATCACGGCTATCCGTTCGCAACGAACTTCAACCCGGAGATCAACATCCGTGAAGTCTCCGCGAAGGGCAGCTACTGGGAAGACGGCAAGTGGGTCGAGACCGAACCGATGGAGATCAAGAGAGTGTATAACTTCGATCAGGTCGGCGAGAAAGACATGTATCTTCTCCATCACGAAGAGCTCGAGTCCCTCGGAAAGAATATCCCGGGCATCAAGCGTATCCGCTTCTTTATGACTTTCGGTCAGAGCTATCTGACACACCTGAAGTGCCTTGAGAATGTCGGCATGACATCCATCGAGCCGGTCATCTATGAAGGCCACGAGATCGTACCGCTTCAGTTCCTGAAGTTCATGCTTCCGGATCCGGCAACTCTTGGTCCGAGAACCGTCGGCAAGACCAATATCGGCTGTATCTTCAAGGGCAAAAAGGACGGTAAGGAAAAGAAGTATTACCTCTACAATGTCTGCGACCACCAGGAGTGCTATAAGGAAGTCGGCTCTCAGGCCATCTCCTACACCACGGGCGTTCCGGCCATGATCGGCGCTATGCTCATCATGAACGGCACGTGGAAGCGTCCGGGCGTATACAACATTGAAGAGTTCGATCCGGATCCGTTCATGGATGCCCTTAACAAGTGGGGACTTCCGTGGATCGAGGACTTCAACCCGGTCGAAGTCGAGTGATCTCGAAAAGAGGTGCATCACGCATGAAAAAGAAATTGTCTATCGTGCTTGCCGCTCTGATGGCAACATCGCTTGTCGCCTGCTCAAAAGAAAAGGCAGAAGAACAGAAAGATAAATTTTCGAAGAATCTTGAAAAGGAAATCGAAGATATTGCGGACGACGTGTCGGAATATATCGATGATGAGATCGATATCGGAAATCTCACCAAAAGCCAGGCGGCTGACGGATCTTCCGACGTGACAGAGGCTCCGTCTTCCGAGGATACTCCCGTTACTGTCGATAACGGAAACTTCGATCCGGATCTGACATTTAAGACCACCGATCTTAACGGCAATGAGATCACGGAAAATGTTTTCGTCGGAAAAAAGGTCACCATGATCAACTTCTGGGAGCCCTGGTGCGGACCGTGCGTCGGCGAGATGCCGGAGCTTGAAAAGCTCTATGAGACATACAAGGATCAGGGCTTACAGATCATCGGCGTATTCAGTTCCACCGACCAGATGGACGAAGTCAATCAGGTCATCTCCGATGCCGGCGTTACCTACCCGATTGCGTACTATGATTCTGCTTTTGACAGATTCCAGACCGGGTATGTCCCGACCACGATCTTCGTCGACGGAAACGGAAAACTCTACCCGGTCTCCAACGGCTACGGCGACAATGTGATCGTCGGATCCGCCTCCTACGAACAGTGGGAAAAGACCATTCTGGAGCTTATGCAGTAAGATCTGAGAGATAAGACCGCGCCCGAAAAGGAGTCCCATGAAAAAGCACTTCCTTATCGAAAAGAACTACCTTGCGATCGCCGTAATGCTCGTCGGGATCGCCCTGATCGTGTACGGTATCTCACGCGGTCAGGTCACATCTGTCTTCAATAAGGCGGTGCGGGTCTGCATGGAGTGTATCGGAATTGGATAAGGACGAAAGAAAAACCGAAAAGAATATCGTGCCTTCGGATTCCGATGTGAAAGAGGCCGCTCCGTCCGAGCCCTCGAAAAGCGGCCGCGCCGCCGGCATGCCGAAAGGCGCCCACCTGGGGATCCAGGCGGCCGCCACTCTTCTTCAGAATGCCAATTTCAAAGGTTTTTTCACGGGAAAGATCTATAATGGCGCAAGCAAAAAAGTCTGCGTGCCGGGACTGAACTGTTATTCCTGTCCCGGCGCCGTCGGCGCCTGCCCCGTGGGTTCTCTTCAGAATTTCCTAAGCGGACTGAAGTTCCGCTTCCCTTATTACGTACTGGGCATCCTGCTCTTCTTCGGTGCCCTTCTCGGCCGTATCGTCTGCGGCCTTCTGTGTCCGTTCGGATTTATCCAGGATCTTCTTTACATGATCCCGTTTTATAAGAAGAATCAGTTTAAGATCGACAAATTCCTTCGCTATCTGAAGTATGCCGTCCTTCTTTTCCTCGTGATCCTTCTTCCGCTGTCGCATCCTCTGACACCGGCATTTTGCAAATACGTCTGTCCCTCCGGGACGATCGCGGGCATCATTTCCTGGTTCACCCAGCCGGCGATCCGCTCGCAGTTCGGATTCCTTTTCAACTGGAAACTGATCGTTCTCGGAATCATCATCGTGTCGGGCCTTATCGTGTACCGCCCGTTCTGCAAATACCTCTGCCCCTTAGGTGCTTTTTACGGATTCTTCAATAAGTTCGCATTTTTCCGCATGCACCTAAATGAAAGTAAATGCGTGCACTGCAGCGCATGTGCCAGGGCCTGCAAGATGAACGTCGACCCGAGCAAAACGCCGAACAGTATGGAGTGTATCCGCTGTGGCGACTGTGTCCGTGCATGCCCACAAAAAGCTCTTCACATCGGCGTGAAGGAAAAGTGATTTTCCCTAAGTGCCCGAACCCCACAGTGATTTTTCCAAAGGAAACGGATCTTACTGCGAGAGACCTTTAAACACCTGATCGATGCTTTTTTCCGGATTATCACAACGGAATTTTTTCATCGAAGGACATGATTCCTTTTCATGGCCGAAGAAATTCGATTTTTGAAGCATCAGTCCGACTATGAAAAAAGCGATGCCGAGAGCAGCTACGATTGCACATCCGTATAGAAATATACCCAGTATCATTTGGCATCCCCCTGTCTTTTTTTCGAAAAGATAAATGTAACGACGGACTTGGTCCGGTTCAGATTATCAAGCACATGCTTGAACTTCGAAAAGCCCAGGCCCAGTACGCCAAGGGCCCCGGAGCCGGCCAGAAAACCGATTCCGATTTCCGCATAGAGGTAGTTCTCTCCGCCCCTTTTCGTATGCGTAAACAAAAATATTTCTTTATCGACGATCTCTTTATAGAATCCTTCTTTAAAGAAGAAGATCGTGATCAGAGCCGCAAGGACCGCAAAGATCGCCGTAATGATCGCACCCGCCAGAACACGGTTCCACGGAACCGTTCCGACAACTTTTCCCGTCTGTCCGTTTACCAGGAAAGTATACGGGGTCCCGTCCTTATCGAGGGTGATGAACCAGACGGGCAGAAGCGCCTGGGACGTCCTTCTCATCTCGCTCTTCGGAACAGAAGAGACTCTCTTTTTGCGGATACTCGTCGGAGGCTGCTGCATCATCTCCCAGTCAAAAACACTTCTTGCTTTCTGCAACGCAGCACCCCTCGCGCCACGCGCGTCCAGATCGGCGATGTTTGAATAAAAGCCCATCAGGTACGACGTGTCAAAATCGACTTTCTCACGCATATCAAACGGATCGAGAAGTTCCGTCGTTTTGTCGGCCAGAACTTTACAGGCTTCGACGGGAAGATCGTGAAACTCGCAGCTTCCGTCGCGGATATATGGTTCTTTTCCGATCATAAAGCGCTGGGTATCCGCATGTACTCCGTCATAAAGATAGTACGGGACATAGATGCCGCGCACGCATTCCGGGTCTATTTTCTTAAAAAATAATCTACTTACGATTATATCACTCAAAAACCCTTTATTTGCTTACTTCTCAGGCTCATCCTCTGATTAGGTGTACCATTTTGTGTACCATTAAATTGCATTCAGCAAAGAAGATACCTTATCGAGTTCCT
>JAFRQR010000013.1 GCA_017428545.1 Clostridiales bacterium | reverse complement strand
ACTACAGAACCCTCTTTCAAAAAACCGGACGAGTTCTTTACAGAACTCGATATAACTCCCCTTTCCGATGAACTGGACATCCTTCCGGACCTGAAAAATCTGCCGAAAACGGAGACGGAGGACATGAAATGATAGATTATGACGGTGTTTGACCGTTTCTCCGAAGAAGACCGTCTCGGACTGGAAGCATTCGTCCGCATCCTGGAAACGCAGGTCTTCTGAACACAGGTCTTCTAAACTCAGGTTTTCTGAAAACTTAAAAGAGACAGCCCGCTGCCGGTATTTCCGGCGTCAGACTGTCTCTTTTTCTTTTACTTTTTCTAACTAAAACTTCCCACACCCAAAAGGTGTGTTGAACCTTGAAAACTCAATAATACTGGCAATAAAAAAGCATAGAAGACGCTTTTATGGTATAATTGAATTGTCCAGAAACAACCATACCCAAGGAGGTTTTCTATGCTCAATTCAATTATAACACAAGATCAGGATGGACAGAACCTTTTTAACGCAATCTCTTCATTTTTCTGTACTTTCGGGATCGGAAACCTTCTCCGCAAATGTAATGCGCAGAAAGAAAAAGGTGTTCCGGTAATCGATATCTTCAAGTACAAGCTCTGCAATGTTTTCGCCGACCGCAGTATGTATATGCAGCAGAAGACCGGTTCCTTCCGAGAGTCATTCTCAAAGAATACCTTCTATCGTTTTCTTAACAGTCCGAAAACAAACTGGCTGCGCTTTACAACGCTTCTGTCCAAGAAGGTTGCTGACACCGTCGAGCCGCTGACATCAGACGATCGTGTGAATGCATTTGTTGTTGATGACAGTCTCTTTGAGCGTACCAGCTGTAAGAAAACCGAGCTGGGATCCCGCGTTTTTGACCACACTTCCATGAAGTATCGCAAAGGCTATCGGTTAATGACGCTGGGCTGGACAGACGGAAATACTTTTCTGCCTGTAAACAGCTGTCTCCTGGCCTCCACAAAGGAGAGAAACCTCATTGGCCCAGTCGAGGAATACGACGGACGTTCTCTTGCCGCAAAGCGCAGAAAGCTTGCGCAAACAAAGGGTCCGGAAGTGATGATTGAACTGCTCGAGACTGCGCAGAAAGCCGGTCATCATGCGGATTATGTCCTGTTTGACACATGGTTCTCCAGCCCTGCACAACTGATCGCAGTAAAAAAACTTGGCCTGGATTCCATTGCCATGGTCAGGAAAAGCTCCCGCGTCTACTACGAGTATGAAGGAAAGCAGCTCTCCATCAACAAGATCTTCGGCATCTGCAAGAAGCGCCGTGGCCGCAGCAAGTACCTTCTCTCCGTGAACATCATGGTCGGTAAAGACGAGAAGATCCCGGCCAGGATCGTCTGTGTTCGCAACAAGAAAAACAAGAAAGACTGGATTGCCTTTATCTGTACAAATCCGGAACTATCTGAGGAAGAGATCATCCGGATCTACGGAAAACGGTGGCAGATCGAAGTTTTCTTCAAGACCTGCAAGTCCTATCTGCAGCTGATCTCGGAATGCCACAGCCTTTCGTATGATGCCCTGACTGCACATGTAGCAATCGTCTTTACCAGATATCTGATGATCGCTATGGAGCAGCGACGCTGCGAGGATGACCGGACACTTGGAGAGATCTTCTACTTCTTCACAGATGAACTGGCGGATATCACTTTTGGAGAATCCTTCCAGATCATCATAACTGCTATGATAGACAGTGTATGTGCCATCTTCCAGCCAACAGAAGAACAGTTCGAGATGTTTATAGAGATGTTCGTCGGCCGACTTCCGGATTATATCCGTAATTCACTGGCAAAAGCAGCATTGTCCGCGTAAAGATCCTATCTGATTGCCTGTATTATTGAGTTTTCAAGGAGCAAAGCCCATTTTTGCTATGGGAAGTTTTAGTTAGTTATTGACATCCAGCAAGCAAGTGATAGAATTATAGCAGATAAGTTTTCCGTTGTAAAGACGGAAACAGGAGTATTGCTGACTTTTAAATGTCTCAGGAGGATGAACATGAGCAAAACATTAGTGACGTATTTCTCGGCCAGCGGCGTGACCAGAAAGACGGCGGAGGCCCTGGCGAAGCTTCTCGAAGCGGATCTTTTCGAGATCACGCCTGCAGAACTGTATACTGCAGAAGACCTTGACTGGCGGAACAAACAGTCCAGAAGCACCCTTGAAATGGCGGACCCCGGCTGCCGTCCTGCTACCGTGGGTGAAGTAGAGAACTTTGACCAGTACGATACCGTTTTCATCGGCTTCCCCATCTGGTGGGGCAGGGAGCCCAGTGTGGTGGATACTT
>JAFRQR010000012.1 GCA_017428545.1 Clostridiales bacterium | reverse complement strand
GAAGCAGCTAGAAGAGATATTATCTGGTGTTTTGGGATATTCTCCTTGCCGGTATAATTTCACACACTTTAATTTGA
The DNA here is from genome assembly GCA_017428545.1 of Clostridiales bacterium. Classification (GTDB taxonomy): domain Bacteria; phylum Bacillota; class Clostridia; order Saccharofermentanales; family Saccharofermentanaceae; genus Scatonaster. The sequence goes on along the minus strand of JAFRQR010000012.1, from coordinate 63,073 downwards.
ATTCTTTACTGTAACGCATAAAAATACCCTCCTTACTGTTGTCCAGTAAGGAGGGTACATATCAAACGGGACATCCTCTTTTTTGTTGCCGTAAAGTGGTGGTTTCTTACGGCTCATAGTTTCATTCGCGTAGAGTAAATTACCGGTGGCATCACGCTCCTTTCATCTTTCCTGTACGACTGTGGTCGCACGGTTCTGGATGTTCTTGCAGACATCTTCTACGGTTCTTTGTCCGGAGAAGAATCCGGGTGCTTCTTCGAGGATGATGTTGACTACATCCGTGTCGCTTTTTTCTGCCTGCGAGACGCCTTCGATGAGTTTAGCAAGTTCTGCCTGATCTGCTTCATTGAACTCCAGGTAGTTGTCGATGTCACCCACTTTATCCGGATACTTGGCAGCATCTTCTTTCAGTTCTTTTACAAAAGTCCGGTTGACTTCGATCTCTGTTTTGCAGTTTGCGGCAAAAGCATTTCTATTGACCGGCATCGTAGCAGTATAGAAACTGAGTTCTTTCTGCACATCTTCTTTCAGGAAATTGGAAATGAAATTCCATGCAAGTTCCGGATCCTGCGCAGCGGATGTGATCGACATCGAGAGCTCACCTTTCACCGACAATCCCATACCTTCAGAAGAAGGAATACCGGAGAAGACAAGTCCGTTCTTTCTCGCCAGGTGTTTGTAGTTGCTATAAGAATCCAAAGAACCGATATTGGCATAACAGGTGGCGATCATTCCATTACCGAAAAGAACATCGTCATTCAGATTGAATCCGTCGGCCGGTTCGTATGGACCGCTGTTTGCACCTTTTGTCTTGCCGTACTTTTTGATCATTTCCAGAAAAGCCTTAAATTCTTCCGAGTCAAAAGAAACGGTCTTGGTTTCGTTATCGATAAAGTGTGAGCAAAGATGCGGGAGCCAGCTCTTAAGAAGTTCTTCATAGCTTTGGGAAGAGAGGATCTGGACATTCTCGGAAAGAGAAGAAGCCAGCTGGTCAAACTCAGTAAATGTCATGTTCTCTTTGGCCCCCGGAAATCCTGTGTCCAACGCAAGTCCTTCGATATAGCAGGTGAGCGGGATCGAATACAGTTTTCCGTTTTCTTCAAAAGCGCGGAAGAGGTTATCGAAGTAATCATCCCGGCTGATGCTCGTATCAGAATCAAGAAGAGGATTAAGATCAATAAGCATGTTCTCGTTATTGAACTGAGATACGGAGGAGTAACCGACCAGGATATCCGGGCCGTTACCGGAGAACATGTCCATCGTGAGTTTATCCACGCTCTGCCCCAGGCTCTTTTCATAGGCTTCGAGACTTCCCGTCATGTAGGCGTCTGCCATGTAGTCATAGATCTCGATCCTTGCCTTATTATCGGGATCGAGGTTATAGTTCAATACCTCTTCGATAAAAGAGGAATCGCTGTATCCGTTGAGCCCGAGCTTCAGGACCGTCTTTCCTGCATGAGGATTTTTGTCTGCTTTAGAAAGCGTGACGATATTTACGATCGTTCCGGAACCTGCTTTTCGATCCATGTCGGAACGTCCGTCATCCTCTGCTGCTTTTTCTTCGAAGAAGACCATTTCGTTTTCGGATCTGATCCTTCCGCCGATAAGGGATAGGTTTTTTGAATTGACATCGGTATCGTTCCAGTTTAAGATCTCCAGACTCTTCTGTTCGATCAGATCGTACTTCACGATACCATTGCTGTTGGAAATGAAACAGTCCTTTTCGCCCTGTGTCAGCATATAAAACGAATCGATCGTCCTGACGGGACTTCCGATCAGTTTTCCTGTATCGATATCGATCTCCTGGATGTTCGCGATGAGCTCGTCACCGGAATAATCCGGCATGACGGCATACCATCTTCCGCCGGAGCAGAGCATGGTTCCGCAAAGGTTCGGATTCGACTCCTCGGAAAGCACTTTTCCATCGGCATCGAGCATGTAGAATTTACCCGTGGATGCCAAAAGCAGGTTGCCGTTTCCGACACTGTAGATCTGCATATCCGAAAGAGGTTCAGAGATCTGAAGGTTGACGTCGCGGATCTTTTCTCCGTTATTAGAGATGACGAAAACTTTCGGGGTGGAAGCACACTGCTTCATTTCAAAAACGCTGGCAACGACCAGGATCTCGCCGTCCTTTCCCGGATACGCGCCGATAAATTCGGAGTTCTCCGGTGTCTCCACATTGCCGATGTAGTTGCCCTGAAGGTCAAACATCTGCATGATGTTTTCCGAATACTGATTCATGATCTTCTCGTATTCGTCCCAGGCGCCTTCGTCGCGAAGATCGAGATCATTCAGTTTCTTTTCCACGTCTTCCGGCATGACGTAGTTGAGCATAAGTCCCACGAGGACACGATCACCGACGACAACGTGCTCGCTTATGGCACTGTAGAACAGTTCTTTTCCCTCGGGGACATGGGGCTTGATCTCGGATCTTAATACATTGTAATAAGTATCGCTTTCGGATACGACGTGGCCGGATTTCGTCACCGGGCGGGCATCGCCGGCTGCGATGTCTTCCGTGCTTTCATTTCCGCCGGAATTCTTATCCGCCTTTTTCTTCCCGCAGGCAGAAAGCGGAACGGCCATACCTAAGGCCAGAATAATACCGAGAGTTCGTTGAAGGGATTTTTTCATAGTTGATCTCCATTTCTGAAAAGTTGAGTAAACACTGGTGTCATATTCTTTTGATAATTCAATTCTGCCAACCGGGAATGACTTTGAAATGACTTCGCGGTGAGCGATTCGTCACAAAAGAAAAAGGACCGCGAGGGTCCTTTTTGGAAAAGCATTTATATAAGATAAAGGGAGATGATCAGCGCTCCGATCGATTCAAAAAAATCAGCGCCGCTTCATATGGAAAAGCACTTATCCTTTCAGCGCACCGCGGATCGCATTAAGGAAATCGTCGAATTCTTCAAATGCGGGAAGGTCCGGATTGTCGGATTTGATCTTTTCGGTGGAGCGGAACAGGAAACCTGCGCGGCTTGCGCGGATCATGCCGAGGTCGTTAAAACTGTCGCCTGCGGCGATCGTATCAAAGCCCATTTCCTGAAGTTTCTTAACTGTTGTGAGCTTACTGTTTTCGATGCGCATCTTAAAGCCCGTGATCTCGCCGTCTTCAGCCACTTCGAGAGTATTACAGAAAAGCGTCGGGAAACCGAGCTTTGCCATAAGAGGCATCGCAAACTGTGTGAAAGTGTCGCTGAGGATAATGACCTGGGCATCTTTCCGAAGTTCGTCGAGGAATTCTTTTGCGCCCGGAAGCGGGTCGATCGTCGAGATGACGTCCTGGATCTCCTTAAGACCGAGACCGTGCTCCTTAAGGATACCGAGTCTCCATCTCATCAATTTATCGTAATCGGGTTCGTCACGTGTCGTTCTGGAAAGTTCAGGGATCCCCGATGCTTTCGAAAATGCGATCCAGATCTCCGGGACCAGCACGCCTTCCATATCCAGACAAACTACATCCATTTTAAAATCTCCTCATCTTGCGCTGTCGCGCTTGCTTATCGCGCCCGCATCCCTTTGCGGGTCCGCGCCGCACTTAAGGCTTCGCCTTTTTCGCGCATTTATATCGCGCGCACGCGCGTGCGCCCGACAAATGAAAGACTATATGAAAAAGGGAAATAATGCAAGTGCTATATGACGAAAGCGTCACGCGTTGTGACACGCACACTTATATAATAGAATCAGAAATCCGGTTTTTGGTATCGGGGAGGGTGAAAATGAAACGGAAAGATCTTAAGAGCGCGTCTCTGACGCTGGCTCTCTGTATAATGTTATCCACGGCCGCCTGCGGTCAAAAGAAAGAAGGATCCGAGGAAACGGGCCGCTCATTGCAGGGCTCGGACATCACGCCTATCACGGAAGAGCCGGGAAGTGATGCAAGCACAAACGGAAGCGGTCAGGATCCTGCAAATACAAGCGATGATTCCGGCAATACGGCAAAGGATCCCACCGAGTCGACAAAAGAGCCGACCTGGGGCGGTGCTCCGTGGAATAAGCCGTCGACATTTGATTTCACACTGAAATACAGCGATGACCTGAAAATCGTTGACTACGGCAAAAGCACCGTGAACGTGTACCATGCCAACTATAACATCGGAAAAGAACCCACAAGGTGGGAAGATGATGGTTCATGGGAATATAATGGGACCCATGACATTATTACCTGGTGCCAGGGTGGAAGGATATATGACCCATGGGATTCCTTCAAATGGTCCAGGCTTGACCGGGAAAATGCGCTTGCGAATATCCACAGTGCCGAATCCGTTTCGCTTTCTTCTCTTCCAAATGGTGATGAAGTCGCGCAGAAATTGCAGCTCCCATCTGATACGCAGGCCCTTTGCTGGACCTATGAGGTTTATGACTTCCCTTGGGAGTATTACGATGATGCGGAATGGGTCACGATTCCGAGAGATCTCCAGACGACAAAACTGGTGAAGCTTGACTCGCAATATGTCGATGGCCTTCCGCTATACGGTGGTCGTACCTATTGCTCCGGAGAGCATACCTTCGAGTGGGATGGTGTAATCCAGCCGTCGCGCCTCAATAGTACGATGGGTTATTATGGGCAGGGGACATATTGTAAAGCTGACTGTGCGTGCACTTATGATTTTCCGACCAACACATACACGATCGGAGACGCATTCCTGAAAGACCAGCCGATCGTCGATCCGACGACCTGCCTGGATGCGATCCGAAAAGCACTTCTTTATGATCCTTCTTTCGGTGGAGCGATCCCGCGTGATGAAGATCCGTTCCTGATCCATATATGGGAAACAGATATCGAAGTATATATGATGGAACTGACATATGTTGTTCTTGACCCGGAGCCGCTTGAGGACGGAGTGGACGGAGATCCGACTCTGGGATCTCACGAACTGACTCTTGTTCCGGTCTGGGAAGTGTACTTTACCGTTGCCGATCAGAAAGATGAGCGTTTGCTAGAGGAAAGGACCCTTATGATCAATGCGGTAACCGGCGAGTCTCTTTACTCCGAAACATACGGCCCGAACGAGAACGAAGCGCTTTATCCGCATCTTCACGATCCGGGATAATACCATACGGAAAGATGCAGGAGAGACTCCATGAAAGACCCTATATTCAAAAATCCGAAGACAGCAGGAACTTCGTTGAAAAGAATACTTGCAGCTGCATTACTTCTCAGCATGGCTGTAAATATTTCCGCGTGCAAGAAAAAGAAAAAAGCCAAGGATAACGGTGCTTTTGCATCGGGATCATATAATTGCGTTTCCCTCTCGATCCCGCAAAGAGAAGACTACGATGAACATCACTTTGTCAGCATGATCCCGGACGGGGACAATACCTGTGTCTGTGTGGAACTTGTCAAGTATGACAAGGAGAATGACTATGCCGTTCTCGACATGCATACGGAGATCTATGCGATGGATAAAGAGACCGGAAATGCGGTAAAAACACTGACCGTGGGAGAAGACGAAAGACTCTGCGCCGCTACAGATGACTACTATATTTTTCTTTTTGGGAGGGAAGTGATCTTCCGAAGCAAAGATTCGTTTGAGACCGTAAAAACGATCAGTCTCGAATTCGATCCGTATTCTCTTGTTCCGATCTCGGACGGATTCGTTGTCGCGGGGACGAAGACACTTTCTCGGTTCGATAAAGACGGCAACCTTCTAAAGTCCATGGAGACCGGATTTCCTCTTTATATCGATGCTGATTCTTTCTTCGAAGATAACGGCAGATTTTACGCCATCGAAGAAGAGAACATGGGAAGATATGTGTACCATGAAGTCGACTTTGAAACAGGCAAGTGTCCGGCTCTGGCAAGAAGCGGAGATATCGGTATTTCCGGCAGCCCCCAGGGGAAGTTTTTCTTCAATCCGAACGGGGAATACAGAGTGGATCTTGCGAATATGAGAGTGGAACTTCTGGCTGACTATAACTGCATCGATATCTGCCCGCCGAAGTATGACCTGAGCACACCTGCCGGCTATTTGAAGATCGACGATGACCGGTTTGCCGTCACTTATGAATACAGAGACAACACGACGGAAGTCCTTTTGTGCAGTTACGATCCTTCGATCGACCGCTCGGATATGACACCGATCAAGATCGGCGGATTCGGGATCTTCAATGACGAGATCCTAAAGTGGGTCGTATATGAATTCAATACTTCCCAGGATGAATACCGAGTCGTTTTGGAAGAGTACGGCGACCGTTTCGAAGGCCTGACTCCGGATGACCGTCGAAAAGCAACGCTCAACCTTACGCAGTATTTTAACGAGGGAAATGCACCGGACATCTACTACGGCACGCGTTTCGATTATGCCTATATGGGCAGGAACGGCATGGTCATCGATATGTCCAAGTACATGAAGGAAGATGGCCTTTCGGGATTGACGGATACGGCAAACCGCCTGATGATCGACGGCAGCGGCGCCTGCTACCAGCTCTTTTCAGGATATACGATGATGGGCTACAGCATTCAGGACAGTGTGGCTTCTTCCGTATCGGACACATCGCTTTTCACTCTTTATCAGTATGCAAAAGAAAACGAGATCCTGTATTCCATGTCCGATGCATCAGATATCGTCGATACGGCGATCCGCTATAACTTTGCAGATCTTTGGGGAGCATACGACGGTAATCGAAAGATCACCCAGCAGGAATTAACTGAACTGATTTCGATCGCCACATCGCTTCCTGTTTCTCACTTCCACTTTGCGGGAAGAGAAGATGTCGTCAACGGAACTGTCCTGATGTGCTCGGAAACGATCTGGTGTGCTATCAGTGATGACGAAAGAGATTCGTCCTATGACGAATTCACTTTCATCGGCTATCCTTCCATATCCGGTTCGGTTCATATGGCTGAACCGACCTGCTGCCTGGCGATCTCCACCACTGCGGACGATCAGGAAGCCTGCTGGAATGTGCTTTCGATGCTGCTTTCGGAAGAAGCGCAGAAGCAGACTATGATGGGCGGAAGGATTCCGGTCACAAAGAACATGCTGGATACTTTCTGCGAATGCTGCCTGCATCCGGATCAGATCCAGGATGAAGTGCTGAAGAAGCATTTTGAAAAGAAAAAAGCGGTTTCTCAGGAAGCGGTCGACCGTTTTCTGAAAGATATCTCTTCGGCAGATACCGTGCAGACTTTCGACTGGGGTGTATTCGACATTATCTATGACGAGGTCAATACCTATTACTCGCAGAGCCGCTCCCCGGAGCAGATCGCGGAATCGCTCGAAACACGCCTGACGCTATATATGCAGGAGAACTATCAGTAAATAACTGAACTTCCTTCCTCTCCTGCCTGCTCCGCCACCGAAAAAACTCCGCACATATTACGTGAACAGAAAATTCTGTTGCAAAAAGAGATTTTTGCAACAGATCTGTTTTATGTATCGTCTTATCTTTGTAAGGCCTCAATTGAATAAATAAGAATGTGTACTTTGCGGAGGTGGCAAATATGAAAAAGAAAATAATGGCAGTGCTTCTGGCAGGTGCTTTTACCGTGGCATCTACGGGATGCGGTAAAGCGTCTTCGAAAGAAGACGGCAGGAATATGGAAGCGCATAACGGCGCGATCGCCGAAGTTACGGACGCAATCGACGGTCTGGCTTATGAAGAAGATTTCAACACAGAAGAATACAATTACATCGAAGAGAACGGTTTCGTGAAAGTCGCAGACGCTCCGCTTTCGACATTTGCGGCCGATGTCGATACCGGCTCTTACTGTAATCTCCGAAGACTCATCCGTGACGGCTGGAGCCTGGACAATGTCGCTTCTTCGATCAGGACCGAAGAGATGATCAACTACTTCGACTATAAAGTGGATAGCACCGAGGATGTTTTCAGTGTGCAGTACTCTGTCGGCGAGTGTCCCTGGAACACAGATAACAAGCTTCTTCTTATGACGATGCAGGCCAACAGCGAGATGAATATCCCGAACGAAGGGAACAATTTCGTATTCCTGGTCGACACATCCGGATCTATGGATATGGAAGATAAGCTTCCGCTCGTGAAAGAAAGCTTCAAACTCCTGGCGCAGAATCTCGGACCGAAAGACCGTGTTTCGATCGTCACTTATGCAGGAAGCTCCGAAACTCTTCTTGAAGGTTCGAACGATTACGACGAGATCGCAAGAGTGCTCGATAAACTTAAGGCATCCGGCGGAACGAACGGTTCCGGCGGTATCGAAGCAGCATACAGATGTGCGCAGGAAAGCTTCGTAGAGAACGGCAATAACCGCGTCATTATCGCATCCGACGGCGACATGAACCTCGGTATCACGAGCCAGAGCGGACTTATCGATCTCATTTCCGAAAAGAAAAAGTCCGGTGTATTCCTGACAGTTCTCGGCTTCGGTTCCGGCAATTACAGCGATGCCAACATGGAATCCCTCGCAGATGCCGGTAACGGCAACTACTTCTATATCGATTCCATCGACGAAGCAGAGAGGGTTCTGTGCGAAAAGATGATGCAGACCACGGTCACCGTTGCCAAGGACGTTAAGTTCCAGGTCGAGTTTAATCCGGCGGAAGTCGCGGAGTACCGCCAGATCGGATATGAGAACAGACAGATGAGTGCAAGTGATTTTAACGACGATACAAAAGACGGCGGCGAGATCGGCGCAGGCGCACAGGTCACGGTCTGCTACGAGATCGTTCCCGCAGGCGCAGAGACAAATGGTGAAGGCGGACTGAAATATCAGGATCAGACGCTTTCCGAGCAGGCAGGCTCCGGCGAGCTTTGCACGGTATCCGTAAGATACAAGGCCCCGGCTTCTGATACGAGCGAGAAGATTGAATATCCGCTCGTCGATAACGGCGTCAGCAAAAGAGAAGACTTCAACTTCGTATGTGGCATCATTGAGGCGTCCATGGTGATCCGTAACAGCAAGTACAAAGGAAACGCGACGATCGATTCTGCATATCAGCTCGCCAAGTCGGGAACAGATAACAATAAGTACAGAGAAGAGTTCTGTGAACTTCTCAACGCGCTCGGTGCGGAAAAGTGACCGTAGAATACGGACCGGATGAAAACGAAGTGCTTTACCCGGAAAATGACTAAATAGTTGTTGCTTTGTAATATCATCCCAAGCTTCTGCCCCATATAATGAAATCGGATAGACTTCGATTTTATGGGGAAAGTTTGGGATGAAGCATTTTTACGGGAAAAGACCGGCGGGGCTTCTTTTGATCGGCAAAGGGTACGGCAGCATATACTGTATTCCTGTTTTTTTGCTATAATCGATTTTAAGGGGAATTCTCTTTTTAGAGATTATTGGTTTGCAGGAATACCGGTTGGGAGCTGATCTTATGAATAAGAAAATGTCACGTGTATGTGCTTTGGTTTTGAGTTTATCGTTTGTCCTTTCTTCGGGTTGTAAGAAGAATAATAAGGATAAACGACAGCGTGTTGTACAGGAATCGGATCCGTACTATAGCTGCGAAGAGGTCCTTCTGGATCTGGAGGTTCCGGAAGCAGAAGGGAAAGAACTGAAATATCGCGGTATTTTTGATATCCATATATATGCTGACCGTGTACTAATTCTTTTGAACGAGTCTTACATCGTGCCCGAGGACCTGGAAAAGCGATGGGATAATCGGGTCCTTGATCCGTCCTTAACAACAGAAGATTTGGAAAAACTGAATGAGGAGTACTCAAGTTACCAGCGAAGTGGAATCGCAGTTTTTGATTTTTCCGGCAAGATGATCAATTTCATTGATTTTGACGGACGGTTCGCCGGTGATGTCTCTCTTTGCGAAGATGCATCCGGAAATCCGAAGGTGGCGATTTCAAGCGTCGCCTATGAATATAGCAAGACGGTACTTTATGATGTTTCTCCTGAAGGAGAACTGGTCAACGAGTTGCAACTTGAAGGAGATTCTTCCGGGCAGGGTTACATTCTTTTTCTGGATAACGGGAACATGCTGACTATTGACTGGCGGCATATCCTGCTGTTTAGTGCGGATGGTAAATTTCTGGGTAAGGACTCGGTCCCCTTTTTAGTTGACAAGCTCATCCAGATCGAAGGCAAGTATTATGCATATATGACGATTGAGAATTACTATGCATCTTCAGAGGAGGATGAACTGATGCTGTATATGCAGGAGATCGATCCTGCTACCGGTAAAAAGATCGGGGAACTTATTGATGTGGAAGACTGGGTTGCCGGAGACAGACTGGTGCAGTGCAGAGATGGTGCATATTTCGCGGACGGAACGGGCATTTCGAAGGTCGATGTTCCCGGTGGAAAAGAACCGCAGAGAGTTCTTTCCTGGAGTGAAACGGACAGTAATCTGAACATTACGGAAAAGACTCCGAGTCTTTACTTTGCATCAGACAAGGACATATATATGACGTGCAGGGTGTATGATTCGGAATCCATGTCGATATATGGGCGTAGGCCCAGCATATACCTTCAGCACTTTCATCGGGAAGAGAAAAATCCTCATGCGGGGAAGAATATTCTCTATCTGGCATATATCGATAGTGTGAGCGATGATTTCCTTCACTATCTTACTGTCTATAATCTGGATCCCGACAAGAAGCAGCGGATCCTGATCGAAAACTATTCCGGGCAAAGCGCTTTATCTACCCCGATCGGATCTGTTTTCGGGCCTACGGTCGATGAGAAGGCAAAGCTGGCGGACCAGATATACTTAGATATCTTAGCCGGGGAGGGACCGGATATTCTTCTGAATTTCGGATCCTTTTCCCAGTTCAATACCGAGCGTGCACTTTTAGATCTGAATACCATGATCGACGGAGATTCCCCTTTAGATCGAAGCCTTTACTACGATAATATTTTCCGGACATACGAAAGAAACGGGAAACTCTATCAGATGCCGATGACCTTCGGGGTCACAGGCATGCTCGTCAACAGTGATTATGTCAGTGAGCGGACCGGCTGGACATATGATGAATTCTGGGAAATAAGTAAGACCCTTCCACCCGATATTCTCATGTATAACAAAGTGCCGCAGAAGGATCTTCTGGAGACGCTGATGAACGGGTCGTTCAGTCATTTTCTCGATTACGATAACCGGACGGTCAACTTTGAGGATCCGGAATTTGCGGGGATCCTGGATATGGTGAAGACCTACGGAAGCCCGAAATCGCAAGGAGAACTTGACCGTGAACATGATCAGGATCCGACGGGAACCGTCCTCAATGAGTGGCAGATGTTTATCGAGGAGATGCTCGTGACTATCAACTATTCCTTCAGCGGTCTGTCGCAGTTTGCGTATATCGAAGGAGTCGGGAATAAGAAAGCTTTCTTTATCGGTTATCCGAATGCCGCCGGATATGGCGCCAAGGCAGATAAAGCTACTACCATTGCCATTTCCCGATCCTGTCCGTATAAAGACGAAGCATGGGATTTTCTGAAGTATCTTTTCGAGGATGATTATCAGACGGCTTGTGCCCGAAAAATCAATGGCGGCTTTCCGGTCAACCGCAAGGCGTTTGATGCATGTATGGACTATGGAATCGCATATAATCAGAATGAATGGGAACTAAAAGAGAAAGATCCTTCTTTAGTAACGGATTTGATCTGGTACTCCATCCATATTGGTCAGGAACATATTGATGCACTTAAGAAAGTGATCGAAAATATCCACGATTCGTGTTCAACGGATCCATCCGCACTGATGATCATCCAGGAAGAAGCTCCCGGGTATTTCACCGGACAAAGAACGCTGGATGATGTCGTCAACATTATTCAGAAACGCGCTGCCGCCGTTGTGCAGGAACGAGGGTGAATGCAAAGCATCTCTGCATTGCTGTTCCGGACGCTGAGCTCCGTGCCGTGTTCCGGCCGCTGAGTGTGGGTAAATGAACCGGCATCCAAAATGTCGATTTCTCGCTAAACCATAAAAATTTATCGAAAAACGATAAAATTCTCTTGAAAAACAAGAAACATCGTGTTAGGATACGAGTAGATCAAGTTTGGCGAGGGAATAAAAATGGTTAACGATTCTAAGAAAGAAACATTACCGATGAACACTCCGGAAAAGATTGAGACATTCTTTTTCTTTGCATCTTTTCTTCCACTTATTTATGCCGTATATAAAGGATTTACCGGAATGTTTTTCGGGCTTCAGAACTTTGCCTGGTTTTTCGGGATCACTGCAATCATTTATACTCTGATATGCGAATTCGTATTGCTTTTCCTGCCGATCTTCTGCCTGGCATTTCAGATCCAGTATGCAAAAAAATATTTCGGAACGTATCCAAAAGTGAAAATAGCAGCTCGGATCCTGATCGGTGTCATTATTGCCGCTGCTCTGTTTTCCTCGTTTTTCGCAACGCAGTGCTGGAAAATGAGATTTATGCCGCAAATCAAAAATTATCTGGAAGATAAATATGGTGAAAACGCACTGGAAAATACTTCTTTGGATGAGCCTTTCGGCGCGGCCATGATCGTCAAAGCGCATACGCCGATCCTTCCGGAAAATGCGACGTTTGAGATTCATGTCACGAATGCCATGGATCCGATATATGATACGCTGGTCAACGAATTCTATAAAGCGGAACCGGACTTCTATCCTGAATTGAAAATATTCATTAAGGAAAAAGAGAACATTCCGATGGATATAGATTTTAATATCGTATCGATCAAGTTTGACGACTATAAGTTCGGGGACGACTTCACGGTGCTTTTCGAGCGGACGGAATATGAGATCAAGGAAATTCGGGTCGATTATGAAAAGGTCACGGATGATCTGGTCCTGGAGCTTACCAATCAGGTCTGGGAGGAGATCTATCCGAATATCCCGGTAGCGGAGAGGACCGCATTTGATATCAAAGTGAGCGAGAAGGGAGTCGATGCCGTTACCGTTTTTATCCATCATCCGAGGAATAAAAAATCTGAAGTGGATTTCCTGGTTTGGACCAGCAAATGGGACGGGAAATCGGATCTGGACGGTAAGAAGATCGAGCTTCCCCTTTAATCGGGAGACTGCTTAGCTATGGTATAATCGACTTCCGGGGGAAGTCTGAATCGAGGATTTTTTTATTATCGAAAGAGAGAAAGCCGATAATGTTTTTCGGAAAAAGAGAAAGTAAGAAAGTACCTAAAAATCACGGGAGCAGTCTGGCCGAGAAAATGGCCGGGCTGATCGCATGTCCGGCGGTGTATTTTCCTGAAGGAACAGATAAAAATGCGATACTTCTTTACTATCGGTATCGTGTGATCCAGGGAAAGAAAAAGGGCTTCACGCCGGTCCTGGTCCCGGCCTCGGAACGCCTTCTGGAATACTGGAAGAGGCGTTTTTCCGAGGGGCTTCCTACGAAGGAACTTCTGGCTACGGCTTCGTCGGAGAAGGGAAAGAAATTCCTTTCTGACCGCTTCCGGGAATATGAGCAGGACTATGTAAAAGAATATAACGAACCTGCGGAGAACCTGATCGGAAAATGCTCCGGGGCAGCGCTGAAGATAGGTGCGTTCATGGAGCTTTTCGCTGCGAATGCGAAAGCAGAAGAGATCATTCTTTTCGAGGTTCCGGTCGCACATCCCTGGGAAGTGTTTGCCTATCTTCCTTTCGGCGGCTGGAATGAATGCCCGGAACAGGAAGAGGTTATTTCCGTCTGCAGATACTGGTATGAAAAATACGAAGCCGTGCCGTCCATCGTTTCTTTAGACACGATCGAAATGACGGTGCCTTCTCCGATCGGAAAGGAGAGCTCGATCGATGCGGCAAAAGAACACTACGCTTTTTGCCCGGACCGGGTCGAACAGTTCACAAAATACCAGACCGTCAGCGAACTGGCCGCGAGCCTTTCCGTTTCTGACGTCTGGTATTTCTGGTGGGATTAAAACATATATATACCGCGCTTTGAAGCAGCCGGCCCGGCTGCTTTTTTATTGGTGCGGTTAGTATTTTCCCATGAAAAGATATAAAATGAAAAGGAAATTTCTCTAACCACCCAATAAACCTCTTCCGTTATTCGTCTATAGGACAGATGCGGATATCAAGGAGGCAGAAATGACGAATCAAGAACTCGAAAAAATCTACACGGAGTCTTACCGCGCGGTGTACTGGACGGCCATGTCTCTTCTGAAAAATGAGGCCGATGCAGAGGACATCGTGCAGGAAACTTTCCTCACCCTGATCAAGTCCTACGACACGATCAAGGATAAGAGCAAGGTCACTTCCTGGCTGAAAAAGACTGCGGCCAATAAGTGCCTTGACCGGATCAAACTGACAAAGACGGTCAATGTGGACGACGAAGTTCTTGAAAACATCGAAACGGTTCCGGAAAACTTCCTGCCGGACTCCCTTGTCGAATCGGAAGCGATGAGAAAGATCATTATGGACATCATCGAAAAGACCCTGTCAGAAGATGTCAGAAGAACGATCATCTTATTCTACTTCGACGAGATGAGTACCAAGGAGATCTCCGAAGCTCTGGGCATTCCTCAGGGAACGGTTTTGTGGCGTCTGAATTTTGCCAGGAACAAAATCAAGAAGGAGGTAGAGAAATATGAAGAAGAGAGTAACACGAAGCTGTTTGCCGTGCCGCTGCCATTCTTAACCCAGCTGTTTACAGCAGAATCCGAGCAGGTGCCGTTAAGGCCCATGCCTGCCGGTCTTTATAACCTGTTATCCGCATCATCTGAGGCTGCTTCTACGGAAGCAGGGAAACAGATCGCCGCAGAGGCGGTCAGGAAAGGAACAGGTTTTACGATGAAGAAGATTATTATATTTATTTGTGCGGCAGTTTTGTCCATTGGCGCTGTTACCGCCTTAATTCTCTATAAAGTCAATGACGACAAGAACAATACTCCGGAAACAAGGGTGACCTCCAGTAAAAAAGACAAGGACCAGAAGAAAAAGAAAGAGGTCGATAAAGATAAGGATAAGAAAGCGACCGAAGATCCCGCTGACAGCGGGATCAGCCCGGTAATTTCGGATGTTTCCGAGGTGATCGACCCGTCGGAAAGCACCGATCCGACTGTTTCGCAGACAGAGGATGATCGGATCCATTACCCGATTGATGATCTGTCCGCCGAAGACTTTGTTGCACTGTATGTGTATTATCAGGAAGCCGCATTTTCGATTCCGAATGGATCTATGGACGATTTTGAATCTTACTTGAAGAATCCTATCGATAGGACTGACAGATATGAGAATTCTCTCAGTTTCTATTGGTATGGCAAGTATGATGCCGTTTTTACCGGAAAAGGAGATTGCATTACGGGTATAATTATCAGTCAGTATGATTTTGATTCGAATCAGCAGACGCACTTCTTCCTGGGTTGTTCGGTTCGTGATCAGGAGACGGCGGATGCCATCGTTGACGCATTTGTTGCATACTACACTCAAGGTGAATACTCGTACATCAAAGACGTGAATGAGATTGACCCTGAAAATCCTCATGATCGTGGATACCTGATCAGAATAAATGATGAATGTGCACATACTATCTCATACAATAGATGGGAAATGTCGGAAGATAACGTCTATTATGATATCTCTGTTTCTTCGACCATTAAGTGGTGGAAATAAGATCCGAAATGTATGGACGGCACCGGGCGCTTTGATGACGGTGCGGCTTTGATCAGGACAAGAAAATACCAGATCGTCAACGGACCGGCTGCGAGCCGGTCCGTTTTTTGATGTCTGGTATTTTTGGTGGAACAAATTATCTGCCGTTAAGACAAATTATGCTTCGTTTTGCACGTCTTCCGGATCTATCAGAGGGATCTCCACATGAAGTTTAAAGTTCCCGTTTTCATCAAAGTCTTTGGCAACAAAGTATGTCAAGTAGTGGGAAGCCTCACCGTCACCTGATCCGGACTTCATGAGCGAATTACAGCCTGTGAGCTGCATGAGGGCATCACAGGAAGTGTTATATAGTTCTTCCCATCTTTCCCTGTTTTGGCAAGTGAGGATCACACTGGCACGGCTGGCCATATTCAGTGAACCATCGTCGTTGCGGACAATGTAGACGTTGACATGATCTATTCCTTCCGCACCTTCCTGCAATCTCAGATGCCAGTAATAAAATATCATTTCGTCTGCTTCATCGCTGTACGAATAATCGATTGGATATACCATACAGCGCTCCGGGAAATTCTCCGGAGTGGCATCTTTTGTCGTCCGGGAGATCTCGATAATATTTTCCCTGATCTCATCTGCGCTCTTTCCTTCGAAGGAAATGAAAACGGTACCGGACGCATTTTCCTGTCCGCCGTTAGGATAGGCAATTACATCCTCGGATTCCTCGTCTACCGGTTCGGTAGTCGTTGCAACCGGTTCGGAAGTTGTATTTTCCGTGGTGCTTTCCACCACGACATCCGTGCTCTCTTCTGGGATCTTTTCGGTTGTTTCTTCCGTAGTGGCTTCCGTTGTTTCTTTTTTCGAAACTTCCGTATCCTTGTCTGTTTTCTGATTTGTATTTAAATAGATCATGCCGGCCACAGCACCTGCTGCCAGTACGGCTACTAAAGCGATAATTACTTTCTTGATCATAATACCTGTTCCTTTCCTGACCGCTTCAGAAGCGATCTTTTTCCCTGCTTCCGCGGAAGCAGCCTTGATAGATGAAGATGCGGACAGGTGAAGTAATGAAGCGGGCATAGGTTTGATCGTTACCTGCTCGGCTTCTTTTGCAAAAAGCTTCGTTAAGAACGGCAGCGGCATACCAAACAGCTTCGTGTTACTTTCTTCTTCATATTTCTCTACCTCCTTTTTGATCTTTTTTCTGGCAAAATTCAGACGCCAGAGAACGGTTCCCTGAGGAACTCCGAGAAGATCCGAGATCTCTTTTGTGCTCATCTCGTCAAAGTAGAATAAGATGATCGTTCTTCTGACATCTTCTGACAGAGAATTCTCGATAATATCCATAACGATTTTACGCATCGCATCCGATTCTACGATCGAATCCGGAAGAAAATCTTCCGGGACCGTCTCGAGGTTTTCCAGGACCTCGTCATCGACGTTCTCGGTCCTTACCGACTTCAGACGGTTCAGGCTCTTATTGGCCGCGATCTTCTTAAGAAGAGCGACGACTTTGGTCGTGTCCTCGATGTTCCCGTAAGATTCGATAAAGGAAACGAATGTATCCTGTACGACATCCTCGGCATCGGCTTCATTCTTAAGAAGAGCCATAGCGGTCCAGTACACGGCACGATAGCCTTCGTTGTAGATCTTTTCGAGTTCTTTCTGTGTCATTTTATTGCCTCCTTCATATCCGCATCTACTCATTAAACAATTGAGGGACACAGATTATTGGGTGGGTAGAGAAAAATATTCATTTTTCACAAAAACAGTATAACAATGATCCTTATGAAAGTAGAGTATTCATGGAAATGGCAGGTTTTGAAAAAAATATTCCGCAAATAGCCAATAATTTCCCTTCTTCAATTGTCTAGTAAGTAGAAGAGGTCAAACACATGATAAAATGAATATGGGTTGTTTGATCTCACCATTACAGAAGATCAGGAGAGTAAGGTATGTGTTCAGAGAATAATCAGAATCAGGAAAAAGAACTGGAGCAGATCATCGCTTCATCTCCGAATTATCGGACTGAGGAAGAAGCCATCGCGCTGGCAGGAGGACTGTCCGAAGAAGAAGCCATCGCTCTGGCATCTTCCGGAGGGAGCACAGTTGACCGGCAGGCAGCAAGAGCTGCCGTGGCAGGTGCTTTTCGCGAAGAATTAGGACACGCGATGGAGCCGGGCGCGAAGGTGATGTCGGCGGATCGAGAACTCCGGTATTGCCTGGAACTTCAAAGAGACCGTATCGCAAGAAAGAATATCCGCTTTACGGAAGAATTCGATCCGGGCAAAAAACCTGTGCGAAGCGCGGTGAATAACGTGCGTTCCTGGCAGGACGGCCACTACGAGACGTCGTGGTCCGTCGGATATATCAACCATAAGAAGACCGCCGAGAGATCTGGCATGAAGACGTTTAAGAGAAAAGACCCGCAGTCGATCTGTGAAACGGTCATCGATGTCAGAAACGGCGAAGATGTCAGCGGGGATACCTACTGCTGTCCGAACTGCGGCGCGGTGTCCACGATCCGGGAACTGCAGGAAGGATGCAGCCAATGCGGCACATCTTTTCAGATGACCGAACTCTATCCGAAGGTAGGTAACTATTTCTTCGTTCCGGACCCGGGCGTAAGTACGGATCCGATCTGGAAGACAGTGACCCGATACGGACTTTGTTCTCTGCCCGTTACGCTCATTCTGTTTGCGCCGATCGTGTTGCAGGATCCCAGTGCGAGTCACAGTATGATAAGTACCTATACACCCGAGAATTGGGTGGTTCCGTCGCTTCAGCGTGTCATCGCGTATATCGTTACCATGATCGTTGCAAGCCCGATCATCGGATACTTCGTATGGTTCCTTTCGCTCTTCTTTGCGGGATTCAAGACACTTGGAAAAGAAACTCCGGCCGCGCTTTCCGTCGGAAGCTCCCGAAAGAGATTCGCGGCGAAGATGTCGGCGATCAGCCCGGCATATACCTTCGAAACTTTCTCTTCGAAGATCACGACACTTTTCCGGATCCTGGTGTTCTCCGATAACCGCGAGAGCCTTCCTTTTAATGCGGTAAAAGAACTCGGGTCGGATCTTGATGATGTGGTCGACTGTACCTTCCACGGGTGGATGTCCTGTAAGAAGATCAAAGTGGAGAATAATAACGTCTATGTCACGGGCGATGTGTTTGTGGATACTACGCGGGATATGGGCGACCGGCTCAAAGTAAAAAGCGAGGTCTATCAGATCACGGCCGCAAGAAGGACCGATGTTCCGTTCTCGACGAACTTCTCGATCGCGAAGATCCAGTGCCCTTCATGCGGCGCCAGCTTCAATTCTTTTAAGTCGAAGAACTGCCCGTACTGCGGTACGGAGTGCCCGCCGGCAGAAGATGACTGGATCATTCAGGATGTTAAAAACGTCGGAAAGAAATATGCGCTCAAGCGTCTTTTCTGGGCGTTCGTTATTATCGCGCTCGCTGTTCTGATGATATACGTCACGATCACTGACTTAAAGAGCGGCTACAACAGGTGAGGTAAGGATTATGTTTATTATTCTGTATTGTGTCGTTTTGGGAATCGTCGTGAAATTCTATGGCATGGAATTGATGCATGATGTGAAATCCGCGATCATTTTTGTCGTCGGTGCGACGATCGGATTATATCTTTCCGTGGAGATAAACTCGATCCCCAGGAAACTTCGCGCCAGAAAGCAGCTGGCTCATCTTACCGGAAGGGCGGAAGGCCGGATCACAAGCCATTACGAGGATACATATGAGACCGAAGATGAAGACGGGGATAAGCATACTAATTCCCGTGGAACCGTCATTTACTATGAGTTCGATGTCGGCGGGATGACTTATACGGGACAGGGGTATGGTTCCTGGAAACGCGCAAACAGAGAGCACCAGACCATATGCTATGATCCGGATCATCCGGAAGATAATCTTCCCTTATATGATATAGACAGCAAAACGAAGACTCATTTTATCGGATTACTTTTGTACTTGGTCATGTCGTTTGCGATCTTCTTCGGACTCATCTGGCTGTTCGGTAAGTTCTATGCCGGCTGATACTCGCCGTGATCGCATGGTATATCGCGAGTAAACTGTTCTGAGGATCTGCTATGTGTCGTGTATGATCGCTACACTGTTTTCCTTGCACCACGTGGTAATGAAATCCAACTGACGGGCCGCGTAAGCATCTTTTACAAACTGATCCCATTCCTCTTTACGCCCGAGCTTCGTAAGTTCCGTGCGGAACTTGGTGCTGCCCGGAAAGGCGGGGAGGATACGGTTGCCGAATATGGAAGTGTACGCTTTCGTCAGGAGTTTCTTTTGCTTCGTATCTGCTATCTTCTCGTCGATATATCTATATGTGACATCTCTGTTCCAGTTCGGAGACGCTTTTTCCAGATTATTCAGGGTAGGCAAATGAATACACTCGTTTGCTTTCAGAAAATCCCAGACATCATCTTCTCCGCTATACTCATCTGACAGATCTTCGCCATACTTGATGATTTCGCCGGTAGTCCTAACGACATAGTATCCATCTGAATCAACGTCGGAGCAATACTCCAACGACTCCAGAAGTACGGATAGTTTTACATGGTATTTCTCTTCCATCGTTAAATCCTCATAGTGATAGTCAATGTGATCAAAATGTATTCCATTCTTTCACATCGGACTTCGTACCAGATAGCTTACCTCAATTTTACCGCAAAAATCGGACTGCTACATGTCCACTAATATTGGCTACTACACAAACTATATGTGCTTTCTATAAATATGGACTCCGAAACCGTTGTGGTGTCGGGGTCTTTTCTTAGTTCCAGAAGAACTCATTTAAATCTTCTTCGCTCCATTTTCCTGATTTTGAATCATATTCCTGCCGGTGTTCCCGGGTGATGTCATAGTTGAATTCTTCCCTGTAGTACAAGCTGATATCTCCGTCATTGAAGTCAATATCTCTTCCCAGAATGGAGATGAATCCTCTTCCGAAATAACTCTCTGGCTCTTTCTCGATTTCTTTCTTTTTCTCTTCGGAATAGAAGGTCTTAACGATACATATCCGGTCCTTGCCGGAGACCGTCGTTGCCCAGCCGTCAGTATTGCTTTCCTCGAATTGTCTGGCCACGGCTTCCTTATAATAGTCTTCCTCCCAGCTCGTTGCCCATTCGGGATTTCTGTCGAAGTTATATAGCGTGTCGATCGAGTCGAATGTTTTCTGATCGAAATACATGATGACCGTATTCTCATAAACATAGATCTCTTTCAGCCCGAACATGTTGTCCGCCGGACACGAATAGTGTTCGATCAGCTTCTCGTCATCTGCCGGGAGAAACGTGAAGTCGTCCAGAACAGCGTGGAGGTTGGCTTTAAATGTGGATTCGTCCGCAAGGATCGGGACGGGTTTCGTTGCTTCCGCTTTCCTGTCCTCGACCGGAATCGTATAAGTGGTGAACGAGTCTTCCTCCGGAAAAGCACTTTTCTTCTTATTCTTGCATCCTGTTGCACTTGACAGTGTACATGCGGCCAATGAAACCAATGCGATCAATCTTACTACTGACTCTCTCATACGGCACTCCCTCTTCATGTATCTTTTATGTGGTACATCTTTCCATGTAAATAAGACGATACTTCAGAAGAAGTTGTTGCGCTGTGTAACCGGTTTTTTGCCATATAAGAGAATCTCTTGTACTATTTGTAAAGTAAAATTTTTACTCATGACAGCGATCGATCTCATCACATATAAAAACGGGATACATTCGAACAACGTTGACAGATGATCATCTTGATTGTAAACTACTTATAAGTATAATACTCATGAGTATAAAAGGAGAAGCGGGAATGTTTGGACGGATCAATGAACTAGATTATCTCAATTCTTTATATAGCAGCGATCGATTTGAATTTCTCGTCATGTACGGTAGACGGAGAGTTGGCAAGACAACTCTTCTTCAGGAGTTTGCAAAAGATAAAGAAGTGATATTCTACCCTGCTCAGGAGAAGAATGATTCCCTAAATCTCAGTGATTTTTCGAGGATGATTCAACTGAAATTGGACGGTATGTATATCTCCCCTTTTGAAGGATGGAAGGAAGCATTTGAGTATATTGACAGGAAGGTGTGTCGTCGTATGGCAATTATAATCGATGAATTCCCTTTCATCGCGGAAGAGAATCCTACGGTTAAATCGATTCTTCAGCATGCTATCGACCATATGTGGAAGAATAATAAGAATATCTTCCTGATACTGTGCGGATCTTCAGTTAGCTTTATGGAAACAGATGTTATGGGTAGGAAGAGTCCGCTGCATGATCGGCAGACATCTGCATTAGAGATCAGACCCTTTGATTATCTTGACAGCAGTCTCTTCTATCCTCGATATACAAATGTGGAGAAGATAATCGCATATGGAATCCTCGGAGGTGTGCCCAGGTATCTGGAAGCCTTTGATGACAGCCTGACTTTGGAGCAGAATATTGCCTCCAAGATTATCCGAAGAGGAGCATATCTTAATGAGGAGCCGACCAACCTTCTGAAAGCTGAGCTTCGCGATCCGAACGTTTACAACAGTATTTTGAGTGCGATAGCGAATGGTAGAAATAAGGTGCAGGAAATCTCTGATTATATTCATGAAGAGAATACCAAAGTATCAAAGTACCTGGTTGTACTGCAAACGATGAGACTTGTTGAGAAAAGCATTCCCTGTGGAGAGAGTACAAGTACCCGCAAGGGAATTTATCGGCTCACCGACAACTTCTTCCGATTCTGGTTCAGGTATGAATTCACAAATAACGTGTATTACGAGATGTTAGGTGCAGATAAAGCATCCGTCGAAATAATGGACAGCATATCGGATTATATGGGAGATGCCTTTGAAGGGATATGTATGGAATATATGATCAGAAAGGGGAAAGAAGGCAAACTGCCGTTTGTTCCCTATAAAATCGGAAAATGGTGGGGGAATAATCCGTATATCAAGGCACAAGATGATGTAGATATACTCATGATAGACAGGAGTGGCAAGAAGGGTATTTTTGTAGAATGCAAGTTTACTTCTGACAAGATGCCTCACAAAGAGTATGAAGATCTGAAAAATGCAATGGAAGCATTTCCTGAGATAAGAGAACGCTATATGTATTTTATCAGCAAATCCGGATACGATCAGTCGGTGATTCGCCATGCAAAAGAAGATGGCGCGATCCTTCTGAACCTAGATGATCTGTTCAAAGACTGAAAATTCTTGTAAAGAGAATCCGAATGCCGGTAATCAAAATCTGCCAATTCGAAACATAAGGGAAATGCGTTGACAGTGCCTCTTTGCGGTGCTACCATGTAGATAAACTACAAATGTAATTTATCAGATGGGAGAGCATATGAGCAGTAAGGAAATCAAGAAACTTCCGGATGCGGAATTTGAGATCATGCGGGCGATCTGGAGGTGCAGTGAGCCGGTGACTTCGCCGATCCTTACAGAGAAACTCCGGCTCGCTCTTCCCGAGAAGGACTGGAAGCAGCAGACCGTCATGACCATGCTGGTCCGACTCGAAAAGAAAGCATTTCTCCGATCGGAGAAAAATGGTAAAGAGAGATACTATTCTCCGGCTGTGTCCGAAGAAGAGTATATGCAGGTCGAAGCGAGAAGCCTCCGCCAGCGCTTCGGCGGATCTCGTGTCACAGGTTTGGTAAAGTCGCTTTGCGATGGCGGAGATCTCTCGGAAGAAGAGATCTCGGACTTGAAAAAATGGCTCGATGAGCAGTAAGGAGAAGCATGGGAAATCTTTTTCAGACGATCATCTTAAACTCGCTGAATATGACATTGGTCGCACTGCTTCTGATGATCATTCTTCGCGCGCTTAAGAATATCCAGTCTCCGAAGATCCGGTATTATTCCTGGCTGATCGTACTTCTCGGATTTCTCATCCCTGTTCGATTCTCGTTCGGTTACACACTGTTTCATGTTTCGAATGCATCCGAAACTCCGGCGGTAACGATCGGGGCAGGTACGACTGTGATCGAAGCGGCGGAAACCGGATTTTCGTGGAATGTGATCATGCTCATATTGTTCGCGATCTGGCTCCTGGGAATGGTTGTTTATGCTTCCGTATCTGTTATCCGTTTTTTCAGATGGAAAAGAACGATCCTGAGGCTTTCAAAACCTTCCCCATATTACGATGCATTTGTTTCTTCTTTCGCGGAAGAGATGGAGATCGGTCCGGTGGAAGTCCGTATCTCGGATGCGGTATCTTCCCCCATGATGATCGGCCTTTTCAAGCCGACCATTTTGCTTCCGATCCGTCACTATGAATACGATGAATTAAGACTGATCATCAAGCACGAACTGACGCATTATCTCCACAGGGATCTCTGGTTCAAACTTCTTTTGATCCTCTGCCGGGCCGTGCACTGGTTTAATCCGTTTATGGTGCTTTTCGCCAGGTCGATCGAGCAGGAATGCGAATACTACTGCGATATGTCGGTCATGGAAAATGAGCCGGAGAAGATGCGGAAGGTCTACTGCAACTCGATCGTAAATACATTGGCGGATCAGGTGAGAAGAAACGGTCGGGAGATGCGGCCGGTTCTGGCAACGAGTTTCTATTCGCCGAAATCCGGACTCAAACACCGCTTCTCCATGGTGCTTCGGGGAAAGACGAGAAAGGTCATAGGTGTCCTTATCCTGGCGGGGATGCTGACAGTCGTGTCCGGTTTTGTACTGGGCGAAAAGAGCGGAAAAGAAGCTTCCAGAGTCAGCAGCAAGATCCACCAAGTGGATGTGATTGAATCTTCTGAAGAATACGAAACGAATACGGAATGGTCCGAGCAGGAAGTGGAAGAAACGACATACTACGAAGAATATACCACGAGGGTCGAAGATGATGATCAGATGGCATCGTCTGCCTATTCGAATGATGACGATTGGGTAGAAGAAACGTACTGGGAAGAAACAACGGCTACATAATGCGTGTGTTTTTTGCCCGGATCAACTACAAGTGTAGTTAATTAAGAGACGTATCGGATTCGAATGAAGAGTTCGAAACACAGGGATGGGATAACATGACAAGGAGGCAGCGATGAAAAACAGAATGGATTTCAGGTTGATGGCGATGCTGATCAGTATGGCGCTGATGGTCCCGGTGACAGGATGCAAGAGAAACTCTGCGTCGGAGAAGCAGGGCGGGACGCAGGTTGCGGCAAGAGATCGGAAGGAAGTTGTCGCGGAGTCCGATCCGTACTTCTACATAACGGAGAAGGAACTGTCCATTCCTGTTGAAAAGGACAGGAAAGTAGTCTATGCCGATTTAGGAGAATGCAGATTCGTAGGAGATCAGGTCTTTGTTTCTTACATGCTCTTCTACGAAGCCGAAGGAGAGCCGGAAGGCGTTTCTGGAAGAGTGCTTTTCGATAAGGATGGGAAGCTTCTTATGGATCTATCTTCCAAGGCGGATTCGAAGGAGCGGATCGAGAAGATCATCGAAGATAACAGCCATGAACTTTATGCGATCACTTTCGAATTGTCGGAATTTACTTACTCTATCCAAAAACTCAATCAGGACGGTTCGCGCGGAGAAAAAAGAAAGATCCCTGCGGAAATAGACGAAGACAGTGAAGTGCTTTTTCTTTCGGATGGAAACCTGATGATCGCCAATATGGGCGAGGTGAGTATCGTTGCACCGGATGGCACGCTTGTCGGGTCAAGCAGCCAGGAAGAATTCATGGGATGGGTCTTCATTCAGGACGGGAAATACTATGGCGGATGTAACCACTATTCCCCTGAAGATTGGGATGAAAGCTATACCTATATCCGGCAGATCGATCCGAAGACAGGTGAGTTCAAAGGAGAAAAGATGCGTTGCGGGGATCTCTCACACATTTCCCGGGGAATGGACCGGAGCTATCTGATTACTGAGGGAGAGATCACGAAGGTCGATCTTCTGGACCTTTCTAAGAATCAGGTGGTGTTCAGCTGGAATGATACCGATTATGATGCCGCGCGGATCCTGGATACGAAGATCAGCTCGGATCAGGAATTCTATTTCATCGAAGAATCGGGAAATGCGGAATCAGAAGAAAACGACGATCCCAGAGTGGAACTGAAACTGTTGCAGGCTGTCCGCGCAGAGAAGAATCCCAATGCCGGGAAGAAGATCATTCTCATCGGCGCTTTCGAGCAGGATGTGAATATCCGAAGACATGTCATCCGGTATAATCTTGACCCCGATTCGTCCTGCCGGGTGGAGCTTTACTACTATTCTCTCAACGATGTTTCCGCATCTTCAGGACTTGATATGGAGAAACGAGTTGCGGAGAGAATGTCTCTGGATCTGCTGAGTGGTAACGGACCGGATATCCTGATGAACGCATCGTGGCTTTCCCGGTTTAATTCGGACGAAGTGCTGGTGGACCTGAATACTCTTATCGACAGCACAGATGGTATGGGACTTGACAGGAATGCATATCTGGACAGTGTTTTCCGCGCCTCGGAACAGGACGGGAAACTCTACCACTTGCCTCTGACTTTCTATGTGCGCGGCTGGGCCGCCAACCGGGAGCTCCTGGGGGATGCATCATCTTATACGTATAAGGAATTTCTGGACGCGTGTGAAAAACTTCCCGAAGATGTCTCTGTATTCACGGAAAGCCCATATAACGATCTGCTTTCACTGCTTCCTGTTTCTGAGTTTGTCGATTATGAAAAGGGTCAGGTGCATTTCGAGGATGCGGAGTTTAAGAAACTTCTGGAACTGGTCAGAAAATATGGCTCGCCGAGGACACATGAGCAGCTTGCGAAGGATATGGAAGATGAAAGAAATATCCGACCGGACAGCGGAGTGCTTTTCCGTGAGAACATGCTGGCCTTTACATTGGAATCGTTTGAAGATCTTTTCTCGTATGCCAGAGCGAAAGAAAGGCTTGGAGGAAAGGGTGTTTTCTGCGGTATCCCCAGCCGTTCCGGAGGATCTATGATGGCAAGAGTAAATCTATCTATGGCGATCTCCGCATCTTCCAAGAATCAGAAAGAAGCCTGGGAATTCCTGCGGTTTATGGTATCGGATGAGCAGCAGGAGATGATGACGGAATCCCTAAACTGCAATTTCATTCCCGTTTCGCGAAAAGCACTGGATCTTCAGAATGAAAAGTGGATGGAGTTCAACCGGGAGAGGATCGAAAACTATGTTCCCGATCCGCGGTATCCGGATGAGAAACCGCTCGAGATCACCGAAGAAACGCTCTCGGAGTATATGAAGATCCTGGAGAGTATCCGGCTCGTATCATCTTCCGATCCGGAGCTGCTGTCGATCGTGATGGAAGAAGCGGCAGGATACTTTACGGATCAGAGAAGTCTCGATGAAGTATGCAGAACGATATCGAACCGCGCAAAGACGATCGTGCAGGAGAGAGGATAGGGCCGGGCGGATCAGGGAAAAGAATGGAAGAAAGAAAAACGAAAAAGAAAAGGAAGTGCTTCTGATGATCAATAGAGGAAAAAGAATAGGGAAGAAATCGGCGGCTGCTTTTCTCGCGATATCGATCGTCCTGACCATGGCGGGATGCCGTAAGCCGAAAGAAAAACAGAAGAAAGAATATCGTGTTGTAAAGGAGACCGACCCGTATTATTCCGCCTCAGAAGTGGAGCTGCTTATTCCTCATAAGGAGGGGAAAGAACTTCTGCAGCTTCTCGTAGATGAACCGGAAATCTCGGACGGAAAGATCCGCTTTAAATTCGTTGCGAGCTACAAGGTTCCGAAAGAACTGAATGACAAGCAGTACCTATGCGCGCAGAACCTCG
Organism: Clostridiales bacterium; assembly: GCA_017428545.1. Taxonomy (GTDB): domain Bacteria; phylum Bacillota; class Clostridia; order Saccharofermentanales; family Saccharofermentanaceae; genus Scatonaster. The sequence continues at coordinate 35,795 of JAFRQR010000012.1, read as the reverse complement.
ATAACTTCACGGAAGAGGAGAAGCTGGCGATTTGGGAAGAGTGGGTCAGCTATTTCGATGAAGGCACGGCCTGCTTCGACCTTAACGGGAATTTCCTCGGAGTGGAAAAAGAAGAGGAGGATCCTCGTGCTTCCATGCCCTGGGCGGACGAACACACGGACCTGTTTTACTGTAAGTCTCTTCCGGATGGAAGAAGTCTCGGCTGGAGCTTCGAGAAGATAGTGCTCTTTGATCCTGAGGGAAAAGAACTGGCGAGCTACGATCCCGAGCTGTTTACTGGAGATGTTTTTGTGGCGGGAGATGAGATCTTTGTTTCCTGCCGCCACTATGAAGAGGAAAAGACCGAAGCGTCGTATGACTATATCGTCCGGCTGGATGGCCAGACGCTGAAGGAAAAGGGAGATCAGATCCGCCTTTCCGGGTCGGTCAGTAAGGGGGATGTCTGTTCGAGTAATCAGGGGATCTTCCGCGTGAGTTCCGATGGAATATATAAGATCAATACCGATAGTGGAAAAGAGGAAGAATTTCTTCTCTGGAGTGATACGGATCTGAATTATGTGGGCGTGATCGGAGATGGCGCGCAGATTGGTAGCGATACGTGTCAGCTGATCAAGTATGTGAACGAGGAAACAGATGAGAATGGACATCTGGTCATGCACGTTCTTCTTGTCACGCTTACTAAGGAAACGAAAAATCCGCATGCCGGGAAGACCGTGCTTACCCTCGGTGATGCGCGTGAAAACGATGCGGATCTTGTTAATGCTGTGGTTGCGTATAACTTGCTTCCGGATAAGAAAGTGCGGATCGAGGTGCACGACTATTCTTCCTGTGCAAGTGCATATGGCGCTTACGAGAAAGTTATCTCCAAGATCGCGGATCAGGTTTATCTCGATCTTCTCGCCGGGACCGGTCCCGATATCCTTGTGAACTTCGCTACCTCTCCTTCTTTTCAGACGGAAGATATCCTTCTGGATCTGACGCCGTACATAAGCGGAGATGGCGGGCTTTCGGATCAGGAATACTACAGCACGCTTCTTCGTGCGTATGAAAAGGACGGAAAAGTATTCCATCTTCCGACCAATGTGGAGCTCTACGGGTTCTGGGGAAACAGCGCACTTCTTCCGGAGGGACCGGCGATCTCTGCCTCTGATTTTGATGCTATCCGCGACAGTTTGCCGGAGAATACGATGCTTTTTCCGCCTATGGAATATGACGATCTTCTGAAGATGCTTCTGCCTCTTAAAACGGGCCGCTATATCGATCCTAAGAAGAGCCGGGCGGACTTCTCCGACGCCTCCTTTGCCGAGATCCTTGATGTGGTGAAAAAGTATGGTTCCCATATAGAAGAACCGAATGAAGAAACTTATGAGGAAGCTATGGCAAAAGCACCGGAGACGCTTCTTCGTGAGAGTATGGTCGCGATGATCCCGTGCATCATATCTACTCCGACTGACTATAAGAATTGCCTTATGCTTCAAAACGGGAAGGGAAGAGTCTATGCATTTGGCGATGGAAATGGTTCGGGCTTGCCGGATGTGGCTTCTGGGAATGACGGACGGTCTGGCCGGCAAGGCATGACGATCGACAGCAGAATGTCGGTTGCGATCTCGAAAGACACTCCTTACGCCCAGGAAGCGTGGGACTTTATCCGGTCGCTTTTTAACGAAGAAAACCAGAGGTACTTCGCAGAAAGCCTCGGCGGGATCCCGGTGATCCGAAGTGAGGTGGAGGCACTCTGTGAAAAATGCGGGATGACCGAACCGGAGAAAAGTGCTTTTGCCGAAGAACTGGAAAGAACACATGAAGTGCGCGTCACCGACGATGCGGTCCTGAATATCGTAAAAGAAGAAGCAGAAGGATACTTCCTCGGACAGAAAGATATAAACGCAGTAGTAAGCACGATCCAGAACCGTGTTGCGACGGTGCTGAAAGAGCGCGGGTGAAATACTCGAAAAAATGTAAATCTTCGTGTTAAAAAGACTTCACTAGTCCTGATCAGCCCTGCTCTCTTAAGAGAAGATTGACGCGGTTCTCGATGGTCGAGATCACTTCGTCGAGTGTCTTATCGCCGGCGAAATAAGCAGGCATCTCTTCGCACATGATCATCAGGACCGTTGGATTGACGTCGGGAACGACGATCGCATCGGAAAGCTGGCCGATGTACCAGTCGGCATAATCATCCGTGAGTCTTTCCGGCTCATAGAATTCCTTCTTAAGGTCATTGAACTGCTGAATGACTTCGAGGAGGTGTTCTTTCAGAGCGCTCTTCATGACCGGATCGCCGACGGAAATAGAACGCTGTGCTTCCGGGGAAAGAAGCTTCATCGCAAATTCCCATGCGCCATCCGGGGCGGAGCAGGTCGAAGTAATGCCGATACCGAATCCGTTGATCGTTTCCGCATGTCCGTCCGTAGAAGGCATACCGATAATTGCATGGGTCTTATACAGTGCTCCGTATTGGTTCGTAAATCCGCTGGCATCCATGTAATGGAGCAGATTCACATTACTAAGTCCGAGCAGCCCGTCGTCATAGGAGATACTGTCGGGGATCGAAGAAATGTATTCTGCGATCGCACGGAAATTCTCCGTGTTCAGAGACAGTTTTCCGCTTTCGTCATAGGAGAAACAATCCGAGATCCGGACGAGTTCTTCGAGAAGTGAAAGCTCATTTTCATAAAGTACACTCTTGCCGAGATTGTTTTCTTCGATGATTCGGTCATACTCCGAAAAAGTCAGACCCTTCGCGCCGTCATCGAGAAATTTCGTATTCACGCAGAATCCGTCGAACATGTATTTGTAGTTAAGCCGGTAATGCTTGCCGTCACGTCCGTTCGGGGTAAGCACGAAATCCATGTAATCGCCGCTCTTGAGGCTCTCGTCTGACTTGATGCGATCCGAAAGATCGATAAGATAATCGGTGTTGTTGAACTTTTCAAACTGCGAATCGAAAAGGACCATATCCGGGCCGGTTCCGGACTTGATGTCTGAGATGAGAAGATCCATCGCATTGACCTCGCCGCTGAGCTGCTGAGCAAGGACGGATACCGTGGAGTCCGAATCAGAAGAGGCATTGGCGATATCGAAATACTTGTCGGTGACCTCGATGAAGTATTCCGAAGATCCTGTATTCATTTCGCTGATGGCGTTATATTCCATGTCATCCAGCCAGCTGAAATACGCAAGGGAAAGTGCTTTTCGGCCGGCATTCGGATTCTTGTCTGCCTTCGTGAGCTTGATCAGATGTGCCGTGGAATTCATGCCGAAACTGTTCTGATCCTCTCTGAAAAGCACTATTTCACTGTCCGTTGCGTGCAGGATCAGCGCGCCTGCGAAATCTCCGAGGACATAGGTGTCGTTGAAGTTGAGAAACTCACTCTTCGAGCCGGTCGCAACATCGAGAGTGAACACCTGGTGCGTGCCACAGCTCAGTGCTTTGCCTTCGGAAATGAAAAACAGGTTGCTGAGAGAGTCGGGATTCTGAATCGGTGTTTTCTTAAATTCGAAAGACGAGATATCCAGCGTGCAGGAATACTCTTTGGTGATGCCGTTCTCGGAGACCTCGGCGGTGAAGGAGACGGTGTTGCCGCCGGTTCCGCAGAAAGACGAGATGGATCCGACCAGCGCGTCTCTTCCGAAATCGATATCAAAAGTGCGCGGGGAACTTCCGTCATCTACATAGATCTGATAAGTATTTTTTCCATCGTTTGCATCGTTGATCAGATACACCAGGCTGTCCCCGACTCCGATCATCGTATTGACGGAAGAAAAATAACCGTCGCCCAGTTCGGGGTAATTCAGCGGGACAGGATCTTTCAGCGTGCTGTTTTCAAAATCGAGTTCGTACGCCATCTGGTCACCGGAATCCGAATCCTCGATCTGCGCATAGTACTTGCCGCCTCGGGAAAAAACTTCCCAGTCGGAGAAGAGATCGTCCGATTTTAAATGGTCGTTTAGAATGATCTGGCCGAGGAGTTTTCCGTCGAAGGAGTAATGTCTGAGGATCTCGATCTCCTGCTGATCCGTGTCATCCGGCGATAAACTGAAACGAAGAATGGCCGAGTCTTCATCGGAAAACGCATAGCTGGCAAAAACGTTGTAAAAAGAACCGTCCTTGGCCTTTTTAATCTCGTCAGGAGTTACCGTGGTCACGGTCTCATTCCACCATGTACTTTCAGCAGAAATTGTCTTTCCGGAAAACGAATCTTTCTTGCTTTTTTTGCAAGAAGAAAAACACGACAGCATTAGTACTGCCGCAAGAAAAAGAGCGAACTTTTTCATGGTACTGATACCTCACGCTATTAAGATTGCCACCCTATTTCATAATAACATCAGGTTGACATTTGTCAACCATATTCCTCAGTAAAACTACTATATAAAAACCACCGCGATCCACACTGCCGGGAGTATTTTTCAAGAAGCTGCAATGGATTTGTGTCAACAATGACAAAAATCCATTTTGGGCTAACCAAATGTTAACCAAAAACGATATGCTACGAAATGTCCAGATTCTCCTTTGCTTGTGTTTACTTTTTGAATATTTTTGTGTAAAATAAACACAGGAAGGTGGTGCTGACATATGTTCAATAAGAACCTTAAGTATTATCGGTTACAAAAGAATATGTCTAAAAAAGAGCTAGCTGATAAATGTGGAGTGTCAGCTATGGCAATCACGCATTACGAAAATGGTGACCGTAAGCCGGATATTGATATGATCAAGAAGTTGGCGGAAGCTCTGGGTGTTTTTGTCGCGGACTTTCTGACTGAACGAAATACATCTCTCTCTTTTGTTCACGGAGAATTTCGCAAACAGGCCTCACTTCCGGAATCGAAACAGGAGTATATAAGAGAGTCGGTTGAAGAATACTTCAGCCGCTTCTTTGACGCTGTTGAATGTCTGGGTGGCAATCCGCTTCCCGAGCCGCCTTGTACGAAAATTCTTGAATGGAATAATGACCCGGAGATTGATGCCCAAAATCTGAAACAAGTTCTCAGGTTTCCTACAATCGGACCTATAAAAGAGCTTTATGCTGCTCTCGAGAATTGTGGTTTTCTTATCTTTGAACTGAATTATGACTGTCGAAAGTTCAGCGGTATGAATGGAATGGTAAACAAGTATCCTTACATAGTAATTAACGCAAATATGACGCCTGAACGTAAGCGCTCTACGATAGTTCATGAGTTAGTCCATCTTATGTTCTCACAAAGCGCGGATTTCGACGAAAAAGAGGAGGATCTGGCTACAGCGATTTCGGGTGCATTTTTAATCTCAAAGAAAGATCTTATAAGAGAGTTGGGTTCTCGTAGGACTAGAGTGACAAAGGATTTTGTGTTTGTTTGTGAGGAATACGGAATTTCGTTATATCTTCTTGTGAAACGAGCAGCGTTGGCTGGTGTTATTACGTCTGCGTTGGCAAAGGATTTCTATATCAAAGCCAATAAAGCAGGATATAAAACGAATGAACCTGCTCATATAAAGAATCCTGAAGTCCCTTCTCTTCTCAAACAGTTAGTTTATCGAGCTATCAATGAGGAGGGATTGTCTTTGACTCGTGGAGCAGAGCTCCTTGGAACTGACGTATCTGATATAGAGCAGTTCTATGGATTGGCGGTGACGTAACTTGCAATATATCAGTAGTGACACCAATATATGGTTCGATTTTTATATGGTTTCATGTTTGGATATTCCTTTCAAGCTTCCATGCACCTTTATTATGTTTGGTGAAGCTCTTCGTAAGGAGATTATCCACCCGCCGGGTTTGATTTCGGAATTGCAAGAAAAAGGGTTACAGGCAGTTGATATTGATACTGAAGAGTTCTATCTTGCCGAAGAGCTTCGTTCGAAGTATAGAAAGATTTCAGTTTATGACTCTATAGCACTGTCCATTGCAAAGTCACGAGGTATTCTGCTTGTAACGGGTGATAATGCTCTTCGACAAGCTGCGTTGAAGGAGTCTGTGAAGGTCCAAGGGACGATAGGCCTGTTGGACAGTGTTTTTGAAAAGAAGCTCATAGGTCGGATGGAATATATATCTTGCCTAGAGCGGTTTAAAGAGCATCCTGAAAGACGACTTCCTGTTGATGAGATAGAAAAGCGCCTGGAAATGGAAAAAAGAAAGGGGGATGATGCCTATGGGGATTGAAATAAAAAACACCTTGTAAACAGCGGCAACCGTTTACAAAGTGTCACTTTTCGGATGTGTGCATCACAAAAAGTAGGTTTATTTAGTATGCCACATTCGAGAGGTGAATTCAATAATCGGACAGAAAATGTTCGGATTAAATTCATTTTTTTGAGGAGGTATACGTATGAAAAAAAGTATACTAGACGATGGCTTTCAAGCCTATTTAACAGAGGGTGCATCCTTTGTCGGAGCACCTGGCATCCCAATGCTGATGAACTTGAATAATGCGCAGATTCCAAGAGATCTTTTGCCGTTTGGTAAAGCTCGTTCTTGTGAGAACAAACGGCAGTATATTCACTTCTATCAGTTCGACAATTGTTTCTCTTCTGTTTTGACTGCTACAGCGAAGTACATAGATGTCATGAAACAATATGATGGTGTGATTACTCCGGATTGTTCAATTCTGATAGGTCAATCTCCTTGCCTTCAGCAGACGAATACGTATATGAACCGAGCGGTGGGTTTCTTTCTGCAGAAGCAGGGAATTCCGGTAATTCCGAACATACGATGGGGTGATGAGTCAACATATGATTTCTGTTTCTTAGGAGTTCCGAGGAACGGCATTGTATGCATTAGCACGCATGGATGCCTTCGTGATAAAAATCTACGAAAGATATTTAAAGCGGGAATCCCAGTTATGCTAGATGAATTGGAGCCAAAGACGGTTCTGATACATGGCTATATGCCAGAAGATGTATTTGGGGAATACATGCATCGATCACACTTTGTTCGATATGCAAGTGAGTATGAACGAACTCATCCAGAGAATGGAGGTGATACCAATGGGCCTAGGGTATAAAGGCGATACTGGTCATCATCATTCTGTGAGTGAAAACTTACCTGATCTCAAGAAAGATTATCCATTGAGAAATGGCTATTTTGGATCAAAAGCTGATTCGAAAGATGATCGTGTTCGTCATATTTCATCGCCGGATCCGGCGACGACAGCAAAAGACTTCTATGATCGCATTGCGAACGGAGGAATTGAGAGTGATATCGTTGACAAAAATGGTAACATTAAAGGTGCAACTACAAAGATGGCTGATGGCACTGTTGTTACTTGGCGTGAGGTATCCAGTTCAGATGGTACACCTGCTGTTGATATAAATATCAAGAAAAGTACGGACTCTGGCGGTCTGAAAGTTCAGAAGATACATTTTGTTAAGGAGTGACACGAGTTATGAAAACAATTGATATACGTTTAAAACAGTCTGAAGTGAACTTGCTTTGTTCCATGATTGGTAAAAACCTTATTGCGATTATGCATGATGAATTCCGATTTACCCCTACTAGCTCACAGGCGGTAGAGATGGTGACCGAAAATGATTCATCTTATCTCTACAGTTTTACTGAATGTCTCGATTATTATGGCACGAAGGAAGATGTTGCGGTCTGGAGTGTGTCTGACACAAAACTGCCGATTATCGACAGAAAGTCATTCATAAAAACACCAGTAGGTGAAGTTGTGAAAGGGATAATTCTTATTCAAGAGAATCAGCGCATGTTCGAAAATGGTGAACAGACCTATGATGTTTGGTTGACCCGTGGGATCATTATCGACGTCGGGGATCGCCAGATAGCTTTCGAGAAAGATGTATGGTTTTCTGAGGAGATAATTGTTCATCGAGGATATGAACTAAGCAAAGAGTTTTCACCAACTGAAGACTTCTGTGATCACTGGGATTCATCAGTCAAAGCGGAGTGTTCGCGAGAAGCGGTGGTGCTAAATCCAATAAAATGAGGCATTTTGTCCTCACCGTTAACCAAATGTTAACCGTGCGAACGACAAGCGTGGATTATCGTAGATGTTTTTTCTTGATAAATCAGCAGGCAAAACAAAAACAAAACCCCGAAACCTTTGTGGTATCGGGGTTTTCTTCCTGGAGCCGATTGCGAGACTCGAACTCGCGACCTGCTGATTACAAATTGCATTTTTAGCTTTTTAAATTGTGGCATAGAATGGCGCAGATGCCTGAAATAGCTACCTTTGATAATCTGCTTCGTTTCATATCGTCGCCTGAAGAAGTATAGGTTTTCCTCGCGGCTGTCCCCAAATTGTCCCCGGGATTTTGAATCAATCACGCTTGAAATGACGGTTGATTTTCGTGATTGCTTTACGCTTGGCTTCGTCTTGTGGATTGGCGTAAACATTCATCACAAGAGAAGGGGAACTGTGCCCGAGAATAGCAGCCGTTGTTCGTGGATCCACACCATCAGCGATCAGAATACTTGCAAAAGTGTGTCTCAATCCATGAACGGTGATTGGCGTGACCTCGCACCAAGCCAGGTACTTTTTGAGCCAACTTCTTAACGTGCTGTCATATACCGGCTTCCCGGTTAATGTGGTGAAGAGTCTTGTTTTCTCTCCAGTTGCCCCTTCATACAAGACGTCAAGCTTCTGGATCTGTTCTTCTTGCCAGATTCTGTAGTTTTCGAGTTCTCTTACAAGATCCTCAGAGATTGGGATGGATCTTACAGAAGTTTTGCTTTTAGGCGTGGTTTCAACCATGCCCTGACCTGGAATGTATTGCGAAGTGCGGTTGATAGATAGTGAAAAGTTCTTGAAATCAACATCACGCCACTCTAATCCAGCGGCTTCCGCTTCACGGATACCGGTGCTGAGCATCAGTTGTATAAACAGTCTTACCCTGTGGTCATGGTACTCTGGAAGCATTTCAACGATCTTCCTGAAATCTTCAATCTGCAGTGCTTTAACCTCAGATTGAGGCTTTGAAGGACTTTTGACTCTCTTACAGGGATTCTCATCTATCAGTTCCCACTCATAAGCTTTGCCAAGTATTGCAGATAACGTACGGAACCACACGCCAGCGCTATTTCTCGAAAGAGACTTGTCGCTACCGTCTTTGCGATCAAGACTAGATAACCATTTTCGGACATCAAGTGGTGTGATGCTTCGAAGTTGCATATCTCCAAAGAAGGGAAGAAGTCTGCTATCAATGATAATCCGATATTCACTAATGGTTCTCGGTTTTAGTGTTTGGAGATGATTCTTGTCATAAAGACTATTACAGAACGCCCGAAAGGTCATCTTGTTGTATTGGACGGTTGAGCCCCCTTTGACCTTCCGCTCAAACTCCTCGGCGAATTCAAGTACGGCCTTTTGCTCCTGTTTGGTAGTGAGTCCTTTTGGAGGGGAAAATGTAGCATAACGCTTGACACGTTTGCCATCCTCAAACCCACAACTAATTGTGATTCTATATGAATTCCCTCTTTTTTCTATATTCATACTATCCCTCCTTTAACCTTGGAATACAGGTGGTTCCCAATATTACTTATCTAAAGTATATCTTGGTAACTGTCCCAATATTGACCCGACAAGTCTTAGCGCCGCAGCAACACTACTATTTTCGACGAGTTAACTACTGTTTTCGCCGAGAAACAAATCTGAAATGCGTGCTGTGTAATAATCTCCTTCAAAACTGATAGGAGAGGGTATTATGAAAATTGCAGAAAAATTGCTAGATCAAGATGCTGATGAGGAAGAGCGAGAAATAGTGAATTTCGGTGTGGAAAGGCTTGTAACGATAATCGTAGCGACTTTTTTAATTCTTTTTCTTGGATTTCTTCTTAATGAGACAATAAGATCTATCTTGTTGATGATTTGCTTATTCCCATTAAGACAGAATGCGGGGGGATTTCATTTGAATAGCAAGTACGCATGCTCGATTGTATCTGTTTTATGTTTAATTGGGATGTTGCTGATAATCAAGTATTGTGTAATTTCGTATTATATTGCCATAATCGTTTTGATTATCTTTTCAATGCCAATTGTATACTGGGCTCCAGTTGGAAATAGAAATCGTATTCTGGATGAGGATGAAAAGATAGTTTTTGGTAATAGGACTAGAATGATATGGTTGATTGAAACTATTGTCTTTTTGGTCTTGTGGAGCTTAAATCAATCAGGATGGTATATAATCATAGTATTATCAGTGGTTGTAACAGGGAGCCTAGTTTCTATTGGACGTTTCCAAGAAATGCTTTTCGAGAGGAGGTAAATGGAATATGCATCGAATTGGCATTTGTGATGATGAGATGACTACCTGTACAGAGTTGGAGAATCTGATAGATGATTTCTTCAAAAGTCGAAGCGAGAGTTGCGATATTCAGGTTTGGAATAATGCAGAAACATTGCGGCGTGATATGGAGAAGTATCGCCCGGATATTTTGTTTTTGGATATAGAATTACCATCCGAAAACGGAGTTTCCGTGGGCAAGTATATACGTGATGAACTGGAAGATCATGCTATGAGCATAGTATTTATTTCTCATAAAACGAATTATGCAATGGAATTGTTTCAGATTCATCCATATGATTTTTTGGTGAAGCCGATACAAAAGACGAGTCTCTTTACAACGATAAGTAAGATATTGAATTTGGAAGAAATACAAAACAAGGAATTCAGATACTCGTACAACAAGGAGGAAAACAGCATACCATATGGGGAAATACTGTATTTCTCCAGCCGAAATAAACTTGTGATTATCCATAAGCGCAATGGAGAAGAGAATTCTTACTATGGAAAATTGGCAGATATAGTTGAAAAACTTCCTTTTCAATTTGCCTGTATTTCAAAATCATACATCATTAATATGAAATATGTTGTATCTTGGAAATCAGACAGTGTAATGATTGGTGATGAGCAGAGGTTAAGAATTGCGCAATCTCACCGAGCGGAATTCAAAAAAACCATACACAATTACAACATGAGGGGGGGGGTGAGTTAGTGTGAATGAGATATATAAATTATTATTTATTATTGCGACGGAAGTCATTCGAATTATTATTACAAGCAGATTTGCAAACTCTTTTGTTGAAAAGACTGAAGATCACATTAAGCGGATTGGAGCATATGCATGTTCAGTCGTAATTACAACGACTGCATACTTTTTCTTCAATTTGGCGTGGCTCAATTTGATTAGCACTTTGGCTGGCCTTGTTATTATCTCTCTTCCGTATTATGGAAAAGTAAAAAAGAAAGTGCAATTTGTGCTATATGTGTTAGCTATTAGCTGCATTATCGATCTTGTTGTATATGCTTTGTTAAGTAATACGTTTGATTATGAAAACTACTCTGCTCCGGCAAGCATATTATCGCTATTTCTCTTGTTTGTTGTTCAATTGGTTACACGAAGAGTTTTGATGAAGAATAAAAACGAAGAGTTGGACTCACCTCATTGGTGGAGGTATATTGTTTCGCTTGTAGTTTGCATAGCGGTTTCGCTTATAGTTATCATGGACGATACAATCTCCCCTCTAAGCTTGTCGGCTGTATGTGGTGCGTTTTTGGTAATAAACTTGATTATAGTGTATCTGTTCGAGGATTTGATTGAGACGAGAAAGAACGAATATGAGAATCTGATTCTTCGAGATCAAGCACGTGCGTATGAAAAAGAGCTCCTTATGCAACAAGAGAAAACAGACGAGATGAAGGCTTTTCGCCATGATATCAAACACCATCTTGCACAAATGAAAGCATTAAATGATGGAAAACACGTGGATAAACTCGACCGGTATATCCAGGAAGTGGCCGATAATCTTCAAGAGACTGTGCCAATGAGTTATACAGGAAATATCGGAGTCGACGGAGTTTTGAATTATATGCTTCAAAAGGCCAAGGATAAGGGAATAGCTGTAACGAGTAAGGTTGTTATTCCAGAAGACTTGGAAATTTCTGTTTTTGATATGAATATTATTCTTGGTAATCTTTTGGAAAATGCTATTGAGGCTAATGATGGCGTTGAAACCCCTTGTATCAATTTTGTAATGAAATATGTTAAAGGAGCTATATTAATTGAAATATCGAATACGAGAAATCACAAAGTAAATGTAAAAAACAACACGATCATATCTACAAAGAAGCAAGTAGCCCTGCATGGCTATGGGTTACGAAATGTTAAGAAGGTGCTTGCTAAGTACGATCACTTACTCGATTTGGAAGATGTTGACGATGAATTTGTAGTCAGGATAATGATGAAAGTATAACTGACAATACTAATTTCACCGCGTTTGCTACTATTTTCACCAAGCAAAAAGATCCTCGACTTTATCACGTTATGATGTAACTATCAATAAATGATGTAAAGGGGAGGTGATAATATGAAAAAACAGAAGATTTCATTCAAACAGGTGGGAAAGAAGATCGCAATTCGCACCGCTGAATACTATGCAAATGTATCTTGTCCGTTAGTTGTTTTTCAGCCGAAGATGACGGCATCTGTGAAAAAACTAAGAAAGTTCTAATGGGAGGGTGCATATGAGAAAGAAATGGTTGAGTATTCTATGCGTCTGTGTAATGCTGATTTCTATGACTGGAACTGTCAGCGCAGGAACTGCACATGATTCTAACAGCAATCTCAATAGAATTGCACATCTGATATCTATTGTAAATACCATAAACAGCAAGATAGGTTGCAGTTACTCTTTTGGAGCCGCGGGCCCCAACAGTTTTGATTGTAGTGGTCTTGTTTGGTATTCTTACTATTTGCAGAATGGAATCGGATTAGGAAGCACGCATGGCTCTGCGGAGATAGCACAGTATTTAAATGGACAAGGTGGAAGTTGTTCGAGTTCATCTTTAGTGCCACTGGATTTGATTTTTTACGATCTTAGTACCAGTAACGATAATAAATTCTTGAAAATAGACCATGTTGCTATTTACTTGAATAACGGAAACAATATACTGGCTGAGGCCAGACCTAGTTACGGAGTTGTGTACTCAAATTATCGGCGCAATCAAAGTAAAGAGGTCTTTTATGCTGACCCGTTTGTCATATAGTGCGTGTGAAGGAATGAAAGATTAGGGAGAGGTCGAATGGCATTTGACAAGAATAGGTTGACAAATGTGATAGTTGTGTTTTTGGAGCTATGCATAGCGCTAAGCTGTGCATGCAAGAATTCAAATCAAAAAACAGTTGGTTCGACCTCTCTTCTCTTTCCATACTATTCCACGGAGAACGATCTGATATCTATTTCCCACGAAATTGATGCGGGGTTTGCCGGAGATGACTTGTTTGTTCAAACATACTACGAGTCAGAAGATTATTGGGATGCATACAGAAACTGCTGTATTCCCAAGATAGATGATGAAGAAGGAAAACACTATCCACTTCTCCCTATTAGTGCGGAAGGGGATGTTATCACACCCGAGAATCAGTTGCTGCTTCTTGACAATAATGGTGTTGTAACAAAATCCTATGACCTGAACAAAGAGTGTGGTACTTCAGGTAACTCACGGAAAATGAGTTGCAGTGGAAGTGGCTGTTGGGTGATGAGTTTAGTAGTTAATGTCTCAACGGATGAAATGCAGTTTTGTGTAGATCTATTCCATTCAACTGACGGCGTGATGAAGCATGTTAATCTTGATGTAAGTCCGGCACAGGTGAGCGTGCTGGATTTCTTTGTGTGTGAGAATGGTCAAATAGCGCTTACTTGTTGGGTAGATAAACTGACATTGCTGATATTCGACTCAAATGGAAACTATGAGAAATCGATAGAGCTTCCTGAAGTCATGGAATCCAATGTTGTCTTTTTTCAAGACCAGTGGACTTGTGTTGGTGGTGGTGACGAGGGAACGGTTCTGTTTTGTTTTGATGAAAAGAATGCGAACTGGAATGAGACGAAGCTCGCAACTCCGCTTAGAAGAAACTTAATCGTTCGAGGGGAAAACTTATTTGGCACTGACAACAGAGGTATTGTCTTGCTAGATGTGTCTGCTCCTATGACTTTGTCTTGGGAAGATGTATCGGTTTGGGGAACTGTTCAAGATATACGATTCTTGAACGAAGGAGAAATGCAGCTTGTTGTTCGACCATTGAGTGAAGAATTGCTTGTGTGGTATCACCTACGACCGGCTGAAAAACAAAGTCAAAAGAATAAAAAGGAATTCGTTATTGCGGGATATGATTTGGAAAACAGCTGTGTAAACCAGTTGGTTCAAGATATGAGTCTCCGCCACCCTGAGATTAAGTTTGTCATGCGTGATTACAAAGATGAAATCAATGCGACTGAAGAGAATTGGTCACAGGTAAAAACGGAAATTAATAGAATCATGAGCTTGGATCTTGCAAATGGAACAGCTCCGGATATGTACTTTGATAATTTGGACGATATGGGCATGGAAGATTTAGGCAGACTCGGATATCTAAAAGATCTGACACCTCTGATATCAACTCTTGCCGAGGAAGAGTATTTTATTGACAAGATTACTATGGGAGAGGAAACACCGTATTGTGTTTGCCTTTATTATGATGTTATTGGCTTTTGTGCCTCTGAAGACTATGTGGAAAATCCTTATGAGTGGACATACGACGATTTCTATCGAAGTGCGGAAAAATTCTCGAATTATTCTTGTGTCCAGACAATATTCTCAAAACAGTATTTGCTCAAACATGCAGTCATGGCGCAGATAGATAAGTTTATCCAGAATGGGAAAGCAAATTTTACAGGGGAAGACTTCTTGAATGTTTTGAAATGGACGAACGACATTGGGTGCCGTAGTAATTGGGATGAGTATGTACCTGCAGAACTGAAAGATGGATTGTTTATGTTGGACTGGGCGGATGTGGTTTCTCTTGGTTCCATCATCATGTATCAGGACTACGTGATTGTCGGGTTTCCAAATGAAAATGGTTCGCTTCATGTGGTTCCGTATAGTGTGTTAGCTGTTTCTGCTACAACTGATCAAACGGAATTAGCTTACGAAATCTTAAACTATGCATTAGGAGAATCATTTCAAACAGCGAATTATCAGTTGCAAGGTGGAATATCGGTGAATCGGGGATGCTTCGAAAAAAGGATGGAACAAGATTATGATCTTTTCTTCAAGGCAAATCCTCAAAATCTAAGATACAGTCGGGAAGAATACTATGACATGTATCGTAGTGTTGTTTCAAGAGGAAACCGCTATCTGCACGGATGCCAGGCTATCATTAATATATGTTTGGAGGAGGCACAGGCATATTATTCCGGCGACAGTTCTGCTGAACATGTAGCAGAAATAATTCAGAACAGAGTGGAACTCTATTTGCAAGAAACAAGTTCGTGAGGAGGAGACGTTATGATGAAATACAAAACCATGCTTATAGTGGGGATTGCTGTATGCTTTTTAGTCGCAATCTGTGGTTGCAATAATGAAAAAATCCAATTATCAGAGGATACGATAAACAAACAAAAAACAGAACAAAGTGATTCTTCTTATTCATTTTCTGATGAAATGGAACATTCCGATTCGGAAATTGTATCTTCGAAAGAAGCTGCGTCAGAGACTGAAGTTGAATCATCTTCTATAGATTCCTCCGAACCTGACACCTCATATGGATTAAAAGGAAAGGGCGTAGACGAGATGGAGTCGGGATTTAGCCGCTACTGTGAGAATAATGGAATTAAGTATACGCTGACAGAAGAGTCTGATTCGCGGCGATACAATTGCACGGAACCTCTGATGGTAATGACAAAGTATTCAGATATTGCGCTGGCAGAAAAAGCATTCAAGGAGATTCAGAATTATGGTGGATGGTATGAAGAAGATCTTGTGATCAAGGAAGTCCTAATTGATGAGGATAATATGAAACTAATGGCATATTATTGTCAGACAGATGATAAACTCCCGATGCTGTTTGTATTGTCGTGCAAAGAAACCTTGTTTTTTAATATGGAAGGTATAGGAGAAACCCAAGTAAAAACCGTTGAAGAGATTCTTCAGTCGATGGGAATTGGTTTGAATTCATAGAATGTTGAATCACCCAGAATAATGACACCATGGTCAATATATTGGAAAAGAGAGGAGGGATAAGCTGATACTTCAGTAAGCCTTTGTTTGCTGATAAACACAGGCGCATTCATAATTAATTGAAAGATGTTTTGATAAACAGTTTGGAGGGTTATTATGCGTAAGAATAAGATAATAACTACAGCGCGTATTTCTGTTGCGATCATGATGATTGTTTCTTTTTCGGTTATATTACTCATAACGAATTGGAGGCGAGTGTTTTGAGAATACGACAAAAATGTATATTGATGAGCATAGTGCTAGTTCTTAGTTTTTCTGCTTTTGGCTGTCAAAGCACTTCAAAGAGTAAGGTAACTACAACGGATGCTTCTGAAACAGTCGCAGGAGAAGAAATTCCTCCAATTGTAGTTGATGGTAGTCAAAAACTCGGCTTTGACGGACAGATGATGACTGATGATGAAATACAGAAGTGCATCAGCAGTCCGGAAACTACAAATACGCTGAAGTCCTGGTTTGGGGATGAATACACGATTGCGTCAAATTGGTTCTTCCTGATAAACTTGGAGACGCTTTCTGTAAACTATTACTATTGTCAAATTCCGGTAGTTTATGATCAAAACGTGATTGGACTGATTACTCTTCTTCGAGGTGATGATGGATCGATAATGACTACAATTGCCAAGAAACCAGACACAGTAGTCATGGGATTTGACGGGCCGGTCCCATCTGTTATTGAAGTGTTGGATTCACTTCTGAAATCGGCTCCGAATGAAAAGTATCTGGTGGCATATTATGGTGCGTTTGCGTATTTGCTTGATTCAAACAATGAGTTTCATTGCTTGGGTGAGAATAATAATCTGATTACTGTTACGAACGGAGAAACTTTATACAAAAATCTATATAACGAACAGTCTACAGTTTCCGGTGAGATTCTAGATGAGAAGTAAGGTTCTCTGTTTATAGCAGTCAAGTAGCTGTTCGACAATATCATCTTCTTAAGACTCAAATTGTTGAGAGTAGTTATTAATTTGTAATAGGAACTGTTTTATGAAGATAATGAAGAAATTGATGTGCCTGATTGTTTCAAGTGTTGTGATTTCAAGTTTTTCAATGTCAGTATGCGCAGACTCTTCGGTGTATGAAACATCAAGGTATGATACTTGCTTTAGCATAGCTGATGTATTCTTGGAAGAATATCAACATAGCGTATACTCAAATCTTAGTTTCTTATGCGGTGGTGATGTAGGCGTATATTTCTATACTACATCTGTCGGACTTCAGGATTCTTTTGTGAAATCAACGAGCAGAAAAGTAATCGCGCATGTGAAAGAGTACGATTCCTCAACAAGTAATACACTTGCTCGTACCCGAGAGGGTACATTCGGAATGGTGAATGGGTATTATAGGCCGCAGATATGGGGGTACACTTACACTAATTCAAACATGATAGAATCCGATAGTACAGCGGAACTGCGCCTTGTTTGGAAGGTTGAATCGGTTTCCGGAGACACTTCGACAAGTATACCAAGTGCTTTGATGAAGTATTCATTGTGGGTCTATGTCTAAAGAGAGAATCGAGGAAGTCATGAGAAAACTATGCATTTCCGCATTAGTATTTACCATGTTGCTGACAATATGTGGCTGTGGCGAAAAAAAGAAACCTCAAGTTTCAAAGTCAAACTTTCCTTGCTATAAGAATGTTGCAAGACAACGTAACGAGGATGGATGGGTCTTTACTTTTGTTTATGAGTATGAGAAGGAAAACGTCCAGCCGATAGATGGTTTGATACATTTTTATTTTTTTGGATTTAATGTCAGGTATAGGTATTCAGATGCTTTTGCAGATTATTATACTATTGAAAAAAAAGACGGTAGCACCGAAGAGGTCAGTTATCAATCTGGTTGTCTGATGTGGGGGCAAAGTCAAGAAACTGCTTCTGATTCCGCAAAGATCGATCAGCTGCTCGCGACGGCAGATAAGGAAACACTCCTTGCCCTGGATGCCGACTCACTTGCCTTTGATGTCTTGGATGAAGAGATGTTCTTGCGTTTGATGCGCGAAGCTCTGACCGGTGAGCCTCAGGAAGAATCTGATAATCAATCATACTGGGATCTTCCCGGATATGCTGCTTTGGCAGAACCAGAATTTTATGACGAATATGCATTCCAGATATGTTTTTTGAAGGAGACCGGACTTGTAGACGTTTGCTATATTGATCTGCTTTATAAAACTGGATCGGGTCCCACCGATTATGTTCAGCTTTCTGATATCGTTGAAGCGGGTGAAGCGACAGAAGATCAAATACAGTTGTTTCAGGAGCTTCAAGAGATCTCACAATACATTGAACAGGAAGAGACGTTCAACGTCACATCCGATAAGTACATGAAGCAAAAATATGGGAATGTAGATATGGAACGTTTGAGAACGTTTTTGAATAACATTCACAAAGGAGAGTATTTTCAATATATTTCTCAGATAGTATGATCAGCACAAATCTTCTTTCTAAATCTTACGGGGAAACCTGTATAATACACGGACGATCAGACAGCTTTTCTGAAACCGGTTTTTATTTGCTTTTGGGCGAAAGCGGAAGCGGGAAAACCACGTATTTGAACGTGTTGTACGGTCTGGTTCCTTTTGAAAGGGGAACGGTGATTATCGACGGAACCGAATATGCGGGAAAAATTGATACAACCATCGTGTCTCATATTGCCGAGTACATCACACAGGATGCTTATTTTGTTGAGTTTTTGACGATAAAAGAAAACCTGTTGATGGTATCAGATAATGAAGAGGAGATAATCGATTTAACAGATCGTTTTCATCTGAAAAATCAATTGGATCAGCATCCGAATTCTCTTTCCGGAGGAGAACGGCAGCGTTTTGCCGTTGTGCGCGCACTTCTCCGGAAAAAGAGGATCCTTTTTCTGGATGAACCGACGGCTTCTCTTGATGAAGCGAATAAACAAGAGGTCTTTTCGCTTCTGAAAGATCTGAAAGAAGAGGTGCTGATTCTTTGTGCTTCCCATGATAAAAAGGCTGAATTGTACGCGGATGTAGTACTTTCCTTTTCTAAAGATGATGTTGAGGAGAAAGGGTTACTGGAGATTTCTGCCCCGGTAACCCTGCCTTATAGAACAATGGAATCTGTTTCCGAGAAAAACACACACGGAAAGAATCCTTTGCCGTGGCTGCTGAAATACTTCCGGCACAATAAAAAACACAAGACAGAGAGTCTGATATTCATTTTTTTTCTTATGACGGCCTTTTGTCTTTCCATGTTTGCCGATTTCCCGAATAGAAAAATGGACATCACAAGAGCTTCCCTTTATCAGTGGAACACCCTTCCGGTGTATTTGATGGGTTTTCATCGCTTTGAAGAAATGAACTTGTCAGATGGGATGATACGTGAAGTGGTGCTTGATTATGCGATGAGCTGCCCTGATGGGAATGAAGATGTTGATCTTGATAATGAAATGGGGACATTACCTGAGTATGAACTGGATGATGTATTAACACTCCCCGCTGATAAAGAATTGTTCAGGCTTTCTGACCGAATCATCTATGGTTCGTATTTTACAGACAAGGATCAGATTCTTCTTACATATGAAATGGCAGAACAAATGTCTCCTTCTGATCCTGGCGCTCTTATCGGAAAGCATCTTACTAAGAAAAATGCGATCTGAGGATCCCTTTGATGACATTTCCGGAACACATGGACTCTATGCATCTTCGGATGGAGCTTTTGTTCTTCGAAAAGACAAGTTCTCTGATGATACCGCGAAGCTCTACTCCAGATGCAGAGACATGGAAGAGACTGTAATGACGATCCGCTTTGACAAAGCAACACGAAAGTGGAGCCTGCTTGATTCAGACAACCCAATGGAAGATGAATTCAAGACGGATCCGGATCTGAGGAAGGTTATCGAATACATGGATGAGCATGAAGAGTATCTCGGATCGGCAGCAGAGTTCTGCAAGATTATCGGATCACAGAAGAAACCGCAGTCGCTCAGCTGTAAACTTTTCAATCGACAAAGGCTACTGGAAAAGAGAGGAGTCTACTTTGACAGAACCAAGACGATGAGCGGATCCATTTTCTATCTGAAGAAAGATAAACCGGAGACGCAGGAAGTGTGTTCACAAGAAGACCATGACGACTATGACGACCTGACGACTTTTTCTGGGTAGGGGGAAGTTAGCAGAAATCCTATGATCATAAAGTCATCATAGTCGTCATACTGCCCGAGTTATGGGAGTTCTGCTGAATTCTCAAGTCGTCATAATGATGACTACACATCGTCATATGAGTGTTCATCTATTTGGTGAATACGGAGAAAAAGAAGAAATCTGAAAACGGAAAATGGGTTGGGAATAGGAAAGTGCACTTGGTACAAGGCAAGCATCGCACATGTGAACACACATGCGCCTTGTCGGGCGGTAGCCCGAACCCACTTCCAGACTTTAGAAGAGCGCGAGAGCGAAAAAAATACACGGAGGGAATTGAAAATGAAAGATAAAAATTTACATGTTCGGATGACGAAAAGTGATTATGAAACCATCCGAGAGAAGGCTTACGGATCTTATCTGACCATCTCAAACTACATAACCATGTGCGCCCTGGGCAAGCAGATCTATGTGGTTGAGGGACTGGATGAGGTCATAAGACAACAGAAACGAATCGGGAATAATCTCAATCAGCTCACGCATCTTGCCCACGAAGGCAAGGTTGAAACTGTGGAATTACAAGAACTGAAAGCGGAATACGAGAAGATGAACCAGACTCTGAGTGATCTTCTTGAGAGAAAGAGGTGGCGCTAATGGCTACGGTAAACGTTCTGTCGAACGGAAGTCATGGCTCGCATAAGTCACTTCGGGCGGTACTCGAATACGTAGAACAGGATGCCAAAACACTCAAGGATGGAAGAAAACTTGTGACAGGAATCGGATGTGTGCCGGAATCCGCCTACTCTGACATGATGATTACGAAGAAACTCTATGGCAAAACCGATGGCCGGAGCTATTACCATCTTGACCAATCGTTCTCCCCTGACGAGAAAATCACACCGGAACAGGCACATAAGATTGCAGTAGAGTTTGCTGAGAGTCAGTTCAAAGGGTTCGAAGTTGTTGTGGCAACCCACGTGGATGCACATCACATTCATTCCCATTTTGTAGTGAATAGTGTCAGCTATGAGAACGGAAAGAAATACCATTCATCTAAAAACAACATTCAGGAACTGCGGGATGCATCGGATAAACTGTGCCAGAAGTACGGATTCTCTATCGTGGAGCCCAAGAAAGCTACTGAGAAACAGATGGGAACTCGTGAGTACCGCTCAGCGTTGAAAGGTGACAGTTGGAAAATCGATTTGATTGTCATGATTGAAAAGGCTATGAAGAGAGCAAAAACGAAGAAAGAATTTGAAAGGTTCATGGAAGAACATGGGTACAATGTCACATGGACCGATAGCAGAAAGTATATTACCTACACCACACCTGACGGGTTTAAGTGTCGGGATAACCGACTGCACGAAAGAAAATTTAGTAAGGAGATGATGAACCGTGAATTCAGAATACGAGAAGAACTTGTCGGAAGTGAAGCGAATCGCATCACAAAAACTGACCGAAGCAGAGAAACCGACGCCCTGCTTCATGATCACGCAGGAGAACTGGAACCTGCTCCTTCACGGGTTGGGACTGCAGATTCAGATGATGGAAAGTATGGTTACCAGCGAACAAATGGTGAGCTACTACAATCAGCTGGCCGAGATTTTCCGGAAGAAAACGGAATGGTTGGAACAGACGCAGGAGGATTTGAAGTCAGAGATGGAGTTGCAGGTGAAGAACTGGAAGATGGAAATGGAGAAACAGGCTGGGAAGTTGAACGAGCAATATGCTTCAGCGCTGGAGAAGACCAGGAGCGAATTGGAGAATCAAGCTCGGGAGAATTCGGAGAAACTGTATCACCGGATCCTGACCCCATGTCTGCTTACAGCTTTCTTAGCAGCAGTGCTTACCTTGCTGCAGATCTGGCAAGTGTAATCGACACTAGACCTAAAGAAACGGAGGATAATCACAAATGGATACCAAAAAAAGGACGGAAAAACCGACAAAAAGAGGATCGACAAGGTCCGACTATGAGTATGTGAGAAAGGAGGCGGAGACTATGAATAAAGAAGTACCGGTATGGGAGAAGTATGCGCTTACTATCAGAGAAGCCGCAAAGTATTTCCATGTAGGGGAGAAGAAACTGCGTCAGATCGTAGAAGAGAATCCGGATGCTGACTTTATAGTGAAGCTTGGAAATCGATCTATGATCAAACGCAAAAACTTCGAAACGTATCTCGATCATGCAAGTGTCCTGTGAGAGAAAAAAGAGGCATTGAGGACAGGCGAGACTTATCGTGGAGTATCGTTTTATAAGTGTTCCATAGGATGAAAAATTATCGACTGTCCCCAAATTGTCCCCCAAAACGTGAAAAAGAAACATTTTGAATCTAATTTCAGAAGAAACAAGAAGCCCCGCAACTGTTGTGGTTACGGGGCTTTCGCTTTGGAGCCGATTGCGAGACTCGAACTCGCGACCTGCTGATTACAAATGGAGGAATCGGCGTTTTATAGGTTCTTAAGGGTTTGCTTTTGATGTAGTAATTGCAGGCGTTTGCTGGCTTGATACAAACAAATGTTCTTGCCAATTCTTATAGGTTTTTGGGTAAATAGTTACCAAATAGTTACCAGCTCCGACCTGCTGATTCTGCTATGATTACAAAAAATCTTGAGCTTGTTTCACAACAAAAAACTTTCCAAAATGAAAAAAACGTCCGTGATTGAGAGGCGATCTTGGCACAAGAACATGCTCAATCACTGGCAGATGATTCCGAGTTAAAAATCCCGTCAAGATTATTGATGGCTCTCGTTTTTGCTTCCTCTTGCGTATTCGCATATACATTCATTACCAGTGCAGGCGAACTGTGGCCAAGAAGTGCAGCGGTGGTTCGTGCATCAGTTCCATTAGCGATCAAGATACTCGCAAAAGTGTGCCTTAATCCATGAACTGTTACATGAGGTACCTCACACCACACAAGGAATTTGTTCAGCCAATCTCTCAGGGTGCTGTCAAATACAGGTTTTCCATCCCAAGTCGTGAACAGTTTTGCCCGATCTCCCTTGTTGCCCTGATACAGTTCGTCAAGTCTTTCTATCTCCTTATTCTGCCATACTTTATATGCCTCAATTTCTTTAATGAGGTTGTCAGAGATAGGAATGGAACGCACAGAAGTCTTGCTCTTGGGGGAGCTTTCGATCATTCCTTCTCCGGGAATGTATTGAGAGGTTCTGTTGATTGAGATCATATGCTTTTCCAGGTTTATATCTCGCCATTCAAGGCCGGCTGCTTCTGCTTCGCGTATGCCGGTGTTCAATACAAGAAGAATAAACAGTCTTGCCCGATTATCAGAGTATTCGGGAAGCTTCGTGATGATCTTCTTTACATCTTCAAGTTGAAGAGCCTGAACATCTGACTGCGGTTTGGACGGGGCTTTGACGCGTTTGCAAGGATTCTCGTCAATGATCTCCCATTCATATGCTTTTCCGAGGATCGCGGATAACGTGCGGAACCAGCTGCCTGCGGTATTACGTGACAGATCTTCTTCCTTTCCATCTCGCCGATCCAGACTTGATAACCAGCCCCTAATATCTAGTGGCGTGATATTGTTGATGGGCATATCACCGAAGTAGGGGATAAGCCGATTCTCAATGACGATCTTATAACCGCTGGCGGTTTTGGGTTTTAATGTATCAAGATGGGTCTTGTAATACAGATCGAAACAGAAACTCTTGAAAGTCATCTTGGTGTATTTAATGTTTGCACCACCTTTGACTTTGCGCTCGAAAGCTTCGGCGAACTCGAGTACAGCCTTTTGTTCCTGCTTGGATGTCATGCCTTTGGGTGGGGTATATGTAGAAGTACGAAACTTATGCTTTCCGTTCTCATAACCGATGCTTACATAAACCTTGTATGAGTTATTCCTTTTTTGAATATGCATAGCACGCCTCCCTTCCTTTCTAAAAGTACTGATAGTCAGATTTCCCAGCATTGCTCAGGACTTCACATCCTAATTCTACAGAAGGAACTGTCCCAATATTGACCCAGAAAAAAGTGGGGGAGCTGCAGGATGTCGGCATGATGATAGATAAGATGGCAGGATGACGGATTATTCCTCAATCACCGTAGGATTCAGTAAGAAATCGTATATGTTCACAAGCAGGATTCCATCTTCGTCATAATGGGGTGAAATCATATCGCCTGTGATTACGATACGCTTAAAAGCATCTTTGATTTTGGTGAATGGACGTGTTTCCTGAATGCGTTTTTCTTCAGTAGGTAACGAATAGGCCGATTGGATATAGTATCTCGATGAGCCTTTATTACATACAAAATCGATCTCCAACTGTTTTCGCTGCTGCTTACCGCTTGAATCTGTTTCAACAATTGGTACAACGCCAACATCTACGTTATACCCTCTCATTCGGAGTTCATTGTAGATAACATTTTCCATCGAATGAGTCGGCTCCATCTGCCTGAAGTTAATTCGGACATTACGCAGACCTAAATCGCAAAAATAATACTTCTGAGGCGTCTCGATATACGATTTGCCTTTTATATCATACCGAGTCGCTGATTCAAGAAGAAAAGAGTCCTGCAAATATCCCAGGTATTTCTGTATAGTCGGGCCGGTTATCTTCGAATGCTTCACGCTCTGAAAAGTTCTCCGGAGTTTTTCTGGATTCGTAAGGGAGCCGATGGAAGAAGAAAGAATATTCAATAAATCTTCCAATTCACTTTGATTTCGTACTTTGTGACGTTTTACTATATCAGAAACATATATCTCGCTGTAAAGGTTTGCCAGCAGATCCGACTTGTCGCTATCTTCTTTACAAAGAACAACCAACGGAATACCGCCATATGTCATATACTGTGATAGTCCTGCATATTTATCACCTTTAAAGGCTGTCATGAATTCCGAGAAACTCAGAGGGTACATATGAATCTCGTCCCCGCGTCCGGAAAACTCTGTAATAATATCCTTGGACAAGAACTTGGCATTACTACCTGTGACAAATATGTCCAGGTTTCTTTTTCGTATATACCCATTCAATACAGATTCAAATGAATCCATTAACTGGACTTCATCAAGCAGAAGATAATACTTTTCGCTGTCTACACACTTTGTTTTGATATATTTCATGAACTTCTTCGGATCGGCCTTCTTGTTCTCCAACTGAAGCTCAACAATATCTTCGCCTATTAATTCAAGATCGTCAGCTGAGTCAAAAGCAAATCGTATTATGTGATCTTCCGGAATGCCTTTGCTTAATAGATATTCAAAGAATAATGTGTTGAGAAGAAATGATTTCCCACATCGTCTCACTCCCGTAATAACTTTAACCTGTCCATTTCCCATTCGGTTTATGAGTTTTGTTAAATAGAAGTCACGCTTAATATCCATATCAACCTCCAGAATGGAAAAATGTCATTTGTGACACTTTTCCATTCTAAAATAGCACCGACGGAAGTATTCTTCAAGAGTCTACAATGGATTTTTGTCAAAAATGACAAAAATCCATTGTAGGTTACGAACGAAAAATGAACCGACCACTCGAAATGATTGATTATGGTTATTGAGTCTCGTAGAGGTGATTATTCTGTGGGCGTTGTGCCGATAAATTCATTCTTGTCCGTGATGTGGAAATACGCGTAGTAGTTGTTTGTTTTATCGCCTAATCCTCCACATGCGATTCTATAATCACCAGAGTCAAGCTTGCCGAATGGAGTCAGACTATATGTTAATGAGTCCCGTTGTCCCGGAGCAAGCTCATGTGCCAAATCGTGAACGCAATAATCCTCGCCGGGAACATAATACCAGACTCCGTCTATCATGATCTCAAGTTCATAGTACTCGCCGAAGTGCCAGGTCTCATCATCGCGGTTTTCAAATTCTACAGTGACTTTCTGCGTATCTCCGGTCACATATAAGGCAATGTCCATCGTTCCGACTCCCTCATTAACAGGGGCATAATCCTTCTTCTTTTTCGATTTGGAGCATGAACAAAGAATCAGGCAACTTATTACAACAATGATTAAAACAAATGCGGCTTTTCTCATTATGTTTCATCTCCTTTCTATTCATCCATCTTCTTATCCGTCCACTGTCATGACCGGATGATCTTTCAGATGATCTTTCCACGGCTCTGTTTCGTCATCGGTGGGGGCAAAACAATAAGGCTCCGGGAACACAAATTGATTTCGTTCTTCACACCAGTAAAATACACCGAAGTATGTGCCGACCGGGACGTATATTTTGCTGTTTTCCGGCTCATATGTATCCCCGGTCTCTTTTAGGTAAAGAAGGACCCTGTCTCCTTCTACCACGGGATAGTAACCGTCAATACCATATGCCGTTATCTGATTTTCGTCAATCGTCGGATCTCCATCGCCTGGCTTTCCTTCAAACTGTGTGTTTTCGATCCATTCTTTGTATGTTGCATATCCACCTATCTGTTGGATCAGGATCGTATCGCCGAGGTTGGCACTTCCGGCTTTTACTTCCTCTATTTTGATCCAGGCAAACTGGTGCACGGTATGCTGCAGATAATAGTTTTCCTGACGGACCACGGTTCCCACCACGATCAGATCGGCATCTTTTTCCAGTTCTCCAGTCGAATCGTATACCTTGGCCAGATCACCTATGCTGGAAACAAACTGGCAGCGTTCTCTGACGCTTTGATCGCCTGTTCGGGCATCGGGATCACGCGTCTCCAAGGCAGTTTCGCCTGCTTTGGCATCCTTCATGTGATCCTTTGTCTCCTGGACAGTTTCTTCCTTGCCTGTGTTCAACTCATCCGTTACCTTTGCAGACTCAGTGTTTGTTTCCTCCATACCGATTCCTGCGGCAGTCTGATTTGAGATCGGAGTCGTCGCTTCTTTCTCTTCTTTTCCTGCAAAGTAGTTCGCTGCCAGGACCCCGCCCCCTACAATTGCGAGACAAGCAGCCGCAATAGCAACGACCTGCCACTTCACACGACGTTTTGCGTCGCTTGTTATTTTCTCTGTTTGAGGCATGACCTCCATGACAAAATCATCATCAAGATTGGTCATTGCCTGAAGAAATCCGTTTCCATTCATAGTACATCCTCCTGTTTCAAAAAGGTACGTAGGTCCTGTCGGATCCGGAACATCGTCGTATTTACCTTGCTGACGGAGTATCCGTATTTTCTGGCAATGGTTTCCGAATCCTCGCAGTAGAAGTATCGGAGCACGAAGATTTGTCTTTTCTCAGCCGGCAGTGTTCTTAGGAAACGGTTCGTCATTTCCATCAACACCTGAGCATCCAGTTCTTTTTCCACGGAATTTGTTGATGCCAGACATTGCTCGAGTTCCGTGGAAATTTCTTCCACATGGGCAGAGCGTTTCTGGCGCTTCGAATGGAGACAGCGATTGATCGAGATCGCGCGAGTGATTTTCGCGAGGAAAGACGGAAGATACGTTCTGGGCTCGCTGGGAGGAATCCGCTTCCAAGCCTCCATATACGTATCGTTCTCGCATTCTTCTGCGACGTTATGGTCTTGCGTGATCTTGTATGAGACAGCACGAAGAAGACGCCCGTATTTCAGCGTAGTCTGGTGGATCGCCTCTTCATCTCTATCCAGATACAGATCGACTATTGCTCCATCTTCCATAGATAATGCTCCTCTTGTTTGAAAGCTTTCACTATGTTAATCAACATTTTGGATGACATATTACATTGTATATGAAAAAACTCTGTACCCACAATGTTGGTTTGGCGTGCCGTATTGTTTTCAAAATGCAAATCGAAATGTCATAGAAAAGTTCCGAAATGTCTGGAATTATCAACGTGTGAGGAGGTAGTGTTATGAAAATCAGTGAGTTATTTCCCGATGCTGATTACCGTCAATAAAAGACATTGTCATATTTCGTGAATTTTGAGCGTCCACAGTTTACGATAATGCAGAATTGACAGACTTCTTGCCTGGTGCTACCATAAAGATAAACTACAAATGTATTTTATTGACGGGAGAGAAGTTATGAGTGGGAAGGATATCAGAAAGCTTCCGGATGCGGAGTTTGAGATCATGCGTGCGATCTGGCAATGTCATGAGCCTGTGACTTCCCCGATCCTTACGGAAAAACTGCGAATAACTCTCCCGGAGAAAGACTGGAAACAGCAGACAGTAATGACCATGCTCGTCCGATTGGAGAAGAAGTCATTTCTGCGATCAGAGAAGAATGGGAAAGAAAGATACTATTCTCCGGCAATTACGGAAGAGGAGTATCTTCAGGTAGAAGCCCAGAGTCTTCGCCAGCGTTTCGGAGGAACTCGGATAACCGGTCTGGTGAAGTCACTCTATGACGGTGGCGAGTTATCAAAGGAAGAGATCACGGACTTAAGAAAATGGCTCGATGAGCAGTGAGGGGATATATGGGATTCATATTTCAGGCGATTCTTCTGAATTCATTGAATATGTCATTAGTGGCGATGCTACTGATGGTGATCCTTTTCGTGTTGAAAAACAGACAGTCGCCCAAGATCCGATATTACTCCTGGCTGATCGTACTTATTGGTTTTCTGATTCCGGTACGATTTACGTTTGGAAAAGCACTGATTCATTTTTCTAATAGTGCTGCGTCCGAACCGGTCTCCGTAGGCACAGGAACACATCTTGTCGAAGTGGCAAATCCCGGTACATCGCTCAGCACCGTATTCTATGTTCTTTTCGTAGTGTATCTGCTGGGAGTTTCGGCTTTCCTGACAGTCTCGTTTATCCGCTTCTTTAGATGGAAAAGAACTGTCCTGCGTCTTTCCCGTTCCTATGCGCAATACGATGAGTTTCTTAAGCCCATCGCGGAGGAAATGCGCGTTTCCGAAGTCAAATTGTTATTGACGGAAGCAGTTTCTTCTCCGATGATGATCGGGCTTCTTTCTCCAACGATTCTTCTTCCTAAACGAAAATATGATTATGACGAGCTCCGGCTGATCCTAAAACACGAACTCACGCATTTTCAGCATAGAGATCTGTGGATCAAATTACTGCTGATCGTATGCCGCGCTTTCCACTGGTTTAATCCGCTCATGATCCTTTTTGGAAGATCGATCGAAAAGGAGTGTGAGTACTATTGCGATATGGCCGTCATGGAACGTGAACCGGAAAGCATGAGAAAAGTCTATTGCCAGTCGATCCTGAATACGCTCGCAGATCAGGTACAAAGACAAAACAGTGCTTTTCGGCCGGTACTGGCGACAAGCTTCTATTCGCCGAAGACCGGGCTGAAACATAGATTCTCGATGGTCCTCAGCGGGAAGAAGAGAATGATCGTAGGTATTTTGGTTCTGTCAGTCCTGTTGACAGTAGTATCCGGATTCGCTTTTTCCGGCAGTAGAACCAATGAAGTAACTGAGTCATCGGCTGAACTGGTTGAAACAACAGAATGGACTGATCCGGATACAGAATGGGTAGAGGAAACAGAAGTCTTTGAATCTTCAGCTTATGAAGAGTTTACTGAATGGACAGAAACGGATGATAATGAACCGATCGAGTCTTCACAGGAGTATGTCGACGATGAAGGCTGGGTGGAAAACACCGAGCTTGATGAAGTAGAGGAAACAACGGCAACGGCTATCTTTTAATATATTTTTTTGCTTAAATAAACGACAAGTGTAGTTAAATTGTAACCATTAGCCGAAATAGTAGGAGGACTTTAAAGTGAAGAAAATGACCACTGCGAATATACTGGCACTATCCCTAATTGAATCACTTCTGTTGCCTGTATCGGCCTGTAAGAAAAAGACCGGGACCGGTGAAACAGGCAGAAAAAATGATGAACGGGCAGTCGGGCAAAGACGTTCGTTTCGGAACGATGAAAGGAAGTGCTTTTCATGAAGAGAATACAGCTTAAGACACTATCTATGATTATGGCGGTTTCGCTACTTCTGGGAGTTTCTGGATGTAAAAAGACGCAGCAGCATAAGAATCGGATCTCCGGGAGGGTAATTACTGAAAACGATCCTTTCTATACGGCGGAACTTGTCGATATGAAGATCCCGCTTGATGAGTCAAAAGAACTGGTCCATGTTCAACTGGATTCCGGCTTGATCTCTTCGGATATGGTGGTGTTTGATTATAGCATTTCATATGAAGTCCCGCAGGAGCTCAATGCACGTACACTGGATAAAGATCAGCACCCAGAGAATTATACAGCGGAAGAAGCTGAGAAAATACAGGCAGAATACAATAGCTATCACGAAAACGGATATGTCGGATTTGACCATGAAGGGCACATCTTATTCCGGCAAACGGATGAAGGTGCAAATCGAAGTGACTTTTTTGTTGGCCCGAATGGTGAACTATTGAAGCTATCGCGCCCCTACGATGAGGAAGCCCGAAAGGTTCATACGTTCATTTGTGAGGTGCAAAGAGACGGCAGTCAGAAGAATCTTGTCGAACTGGTTGGCAAAGACGATTATGACTACTTTTATGGGATGAGGGGATTGCCGGATGGGCGATGGATCGGATGGTACGATTACGATGGAATCATTCTTTTTGGAAAGGACGGAAAAGAAGTTTCTCGTATCGTGGACAATGAGTTTCACGGTTTTTTATATGTGCTCGGAGAAGATGTCTGGGTGGTTTGTCGTCATTATGATGAGGATGATCCATCGCTGACTTATTTCTATTTGGAGAAGGTCGATATCGATAATGGAAAAATGAGCGGGAAGACGATCCGTTTAGAGCATACAGCTCGTGAAGGCTTGATCCAGCCTTTACTTACAACCGATAATGAAGCTGATAAAACTATTCTTGGCGGAGAGAAGATTCAGACGGACAGCCTTTTCTATCTGGATGGAAATGGAATCCGTAAAGTGGATATGAGCGGAAACGAGCAGAGTTCCATCTATGTAGACTGGAACGATGTGGATATGAACCGCTATGGTGTGATCGGAACGAACGCCCGTTTGACCGGGGAGTGCATCCAACTGATCCGAAATCGTTTTGAACAGGACGGGAAAGAGCGGTATGGTGCGATGCAGGTGCAGTTGGTCACGATCCGAAAGGCAGATAATAATCCCTATGCAGGACGAACGACTGTTGAGCTTGGAAACCGGAACATAAACGATGAACGTCTTCTGGAATATGTGCTCGAATATAACCGAATGACTGAGCATAAGATCCGTATTGATGTGCATGATTACAGTCAGGACATAGCAGGGTACGGTGCATATGATAAAGTTATATCCGGAGTAGAGGATCAGATATACCTAAATATGCTTTCCGGCGAGGGACCGGACATCTTGGCAAATTTCTCTACATTGCCACAGTTTTCTTCGGATGCGGTTCTTCTGGATTTGAACAGTTTTATAGACGGCGATGGCGGATTGGATCGAAGCAAGTACTATGACAGTGCTTTCCGAAGTTTCGAAATCGGAGGAAAACTCTATCACATACCGGTCTGCATGGATGTTTACGGCTTCGTGGGGGATCAAAGGCTTCTTGGTGAATCGAGGATACTTTCTCTTTCTGAACTTCTCGAAATGCAGGGAAGGATAGAAGGTACGACCCGATTGTTTCCTGTTTATTCATATGAGAAAATGCTGGATCTTCTTCTCCCGGGAAGTTTCTCGCAATTCCTGGATGCAAACAGCATGACAATGAATGTAACAAATGAAGGTTTTCACTCTATTCTTAAAGCATCTGCACTTGGTGCAGATCCCAATCCACCTGGTGTAGAGATACATTCTGAGACCGGGTATATGGCACCTGACGATTATTCGCCGCCGGAAGAACAGCTGCAGGCAGGTTTAGTTGCCCTTATTCCTGCAACCATTTCCACGCCCGAGATGTATGCTGGTTATTTGAAATTACTAAATGGAAATGCCGGCGTATATGGTATGGAAGGCGGATACTCCGTAGGCTCGGATTTTACCTTGGGAATATCGAAGAATACGAAGTTCCCGAAGGAGTGCTGGGATTTCATCCGTTTCTTGTTTGAGAAAGAGCAGCAGATCCAATGCGCGAAAGACTTCTATTCCATTCCGCTTTATCGTGAAGCTGCAGCGGATATCTGCGAAGAGGCGGACCTGACAGATATGGAAAAGAGTTCGTTCATGGAGATGCTCGAAAAGGCATACATCTCGAGAATGTCGAATTATCGCATCAAAGAGATCATCCTGGAAGAAGGAATGGCGTATTTCAAAGGCCAGAAGAGTGTGGAAGATGTGTGTCAGATCATTCAGAATCGTGTCAATACATATATGAAAGAGCAGTATGGGAAAGGAACGGTGTCATAACTTCATAACCTTTCAGTATGCCCCCTTAACTGTCCTAATATTAGGACAATAAGGTACGACGATTGTCGAGATGAAAGTTTACAAATAGCCCCAGTCTTAGGCGTTTGGAGGCTTTCGGAGATGTATGCCTATTTGTAAACATTTTTATCGTGTTTTTCCTCTTGTACAGCGTAGAATAACGTGCTATTATTCGGCTATATAGAATATATGTTCGTTTTCTAAATCTGATACAAGGAGAGATGAAATGGGAAGACATGACACGGTAGCCTGGCAGAGAATAATTGCTCTGTGTACGATATACGGAGTAGATATAAACGATATTAAGAAGAAATCCAAGAAGATTCTGTCTCTCTATTCGGATCTTGTTGTGCTTAAGAGAACGAAAGAAGACGAGTTTGCTTTTCTCTACCCTTGCCCACCGCTGGACTATATGAAAGCATTGGATATTCTAGATAAACTCGATCCGGATCAAGGGAAACATGACCTTTCGATCATCATCTATAACCACATCAAAGTCGAATGGTTTACGGAACTCGTGGAGGATACAATAGCGAAGCTGAGAGAGTTCCCGGATGGAGATCTGTATTCGGGTGTCATTAACCAATACTATCTGACATCGTTCGTTCAGGATGATGAGACGATTGCTCACGAACTCCGGGTCGAATACAGCCGGTTATATGATCGGAAACGAGAAGCGATGATCATGTTCGGATTGTGTCTCTGGCATTATGTTATTCCGCGTAAGCGTGATGAGATGATAAAGCTATCTGACCTTCCATTCGCTACTATAGATTAGTCCCAGCACTTGTCCCAAAAACTGTTCCAAAATCGGTTCATGAAACTTCCAAGTGACAGACGAAATGGACCGCCATACAATCAAGGTGACGATAAGAAATCGGCACCACGAAGAAAGAGGAGAAGTCTCGTAACCTTGTGGTTGCGGGGCTTTTTTAGTCGGAAAGGAGTGATGAAAATAAACAATCGGAAGATGAATCTCGACATCTTCTATGAACCTTGAAAACTGAATAGCAGTTCCCTCCCCTCCATAGGAACCTTACCCGTAGTCACAGGCCGAGCGTTGAAGCGATGAACGAGCATCGTGAGCCGTCACACCCAATGAGCGAGGTAAGAAGGATCAGAAGTCCTGGGGGAAGGAGATCCGAAGGAACCCTCGTAAGGAGGGAGACTTCCTGCCCGGGAGTGGACGGTAAATGCGGGCAAAGAAGAAACTATATTACAGAAAGGAAAACAACCATGTACAATTCTTATGAACCTTTGGAAACAAAGACGATCGAAGATCTGATGGAAAAAGAATTCGAAGACAAGCCGCATTTGGTGGATACCCTTCTTCCGGGTGTAGGCGTGTATATTCTGGCAGGCGATCCCAAGAGTGGGAAGTCATGGCTTGCACTTGATCTGGCTCTTCATATTGCTTCAGGAAAGCCAATGTGGGAACACGAAGTCTTTATGACAGAAGTGTTGTATCTGGCACTTGAGGATGGAGAGAAGCGGTTGCAGGACAGGATCCTTCGAAATGGAACTGGAGCTCCGCCGGGTTTCTACTATGCAACCAATGCACTAACCGTACGAGGCGAACTTATCCGTCAGCTTTCAGATGAAATGAAAAAGCATCCTGGCATAGGCCTTGTCATAATTGACACGCTTGCTGCGGTAAAAGGCGAATCTATCGCAACAGCCAGCATATACCAGGATGATTACAACATTATGAGAGCTCTTCACGAGTTCTCTACCAACAATAATATCACGATTCTGGTAATACACCATACCAATAAAAGTAAGTCCCCTTACCCGATGAACAACATTTCAGGATCCAATGGAGTGACCGGTGGTGCAGATGGGAGTTTTGTCCTCGAAAAGGACAAGTTTGAAGATGAGGTAGCAAAACTCTATTGCAGCTGCCGGGACTATGAGGATCACGTACTTACATTGAAGTTCAATAAGGAGACCTGCAAGTGGGAATGCTTGAAAGATAACTCTTCATATATGGACTCGCTGGAAAGTGATCCGGATATGCGTAAGGTGGTTGAGTACATCAAGGCGACGAAAGAGTATCGAGGCAGTGCCAGTGAATTGTCACAGAAACTGGAAATCGATAAACCGGGTCAGATCCTGAGCGGGAAACTCAGAAGAAAGAGATTGGATCTGGAACGTGCCGGGATCCTCTTTACGAGAAACCGAAGCCGCATCGGAAGAGAAATCACTCTCATAATGCTCACCCCAAGCGATCAGGTTCCTAATGTGGAAGGTGGTGGTGACGATGCGTGACGATGTGACGATGAAAAATACCCACCCTCTCCAAGAAAGCGTCACAGCGTCACAAGCGTCACAAGTGAACGCAGAAACGAACGGTAACGCAGACACGGAAGTGGAGAAGCAAACCATTTCTTTTTCAGCCAATCCATCCGCTCAGTGGCAAGCCACAAGTGATGTAGAAGTAGTGGAAGAGAAAAAGGCAAGCAGAGCATTCGGCGTGCCACCGAACGCGGAAGAATCGGGCGGCAGCCCGAACCCACTCGATAAACACGGTTCCACCGGAAAGAAAATCACCCGGAAAAGAAGCAAAAATCTGTCGATCCATCTCACTCCAAAGGAGAAAGATGTTATCGTCACAGGAGCCAGGAAAGCGAAAAAGACCGTCACAGATTTCATCTTGGATTCCGTTCGCGGTGCAGAATTTATTGTGTGTGATGATCTTCACCCGATGCTTCTGGAAGAGAAACGGATCGGAAACAACATCAATCAGATTGCCAGAAAGATCAATTCCGGCGAAGTGCAAGCTCAAAACTTCGAAGAACTTGCGAGAGCATTGAAGCTGCTGAACGCATCTCTGTTTATGATTGTGAGGCGATTCTATGGCGACAGTTAACTACATTCAAGAGAAGACTCAGTCCGCATCGGTCATGAAAAAAGTCATCGACTACTGTTCCCGGGAAGATAAAACCATCGAACAGAAAACCGGGATCCGGTATCTTAGCGGTGTAAATTGTAATGGAACAAACGCATACGAAGACTTCATCGCAACGAAGATGCTCCATCAGAAAATGAGCGGATTCATGTTCTATCACTACGATCAATCATTCCATCCGGATGAGATTATTACCCATGATAAAGCACATGAAATCGCGAAAGAGTTTGCCGAGAAAGCATGGCCGGGACACGAAGTTCTGGTCGCCACCCACTGTGATGCGAAGCACATTCACTCACATTTTGTAGTCAACTCTGTCAGTTTTCAGGATGGAAAGAAGCTGCATCAGACACCGAACACCCTTAAAGAATTGCGGGAGCTGAGTGATGAGATCTGTCAGAAATATGGTCTATCGACCCTACCGCCGAAGCAGAAAAAGAAAGCAAAAGACATGAGTGCGCGAGAGTACAGAGCCGTGGATCGCATGATGAGCTGGAAGATGAGGCTGATTGCTGCGATCAATACGGTTATGACAAAAGCGAAAACGAAAGACGAATTTGTGAAGTT
>JAFRQR010000011.1 GCA_017428545.1 Clostridiales bacterium | reverse complement strand
TGTTGCTATACTAAAAGTAGACAAAAACGATAGAATAATTCACTCTCGACTGGTATCATAAAAGTGAGAAAAGAGCTCAAAGGAGACCTCTGAAAGAAGGAGGAAAAGAAATGAGCAGGAAACGATTGAACCCGTTCGAGAAGGAATTTCTGATCCGGCAGTTCCGGGAAAACTCGAGCCTCAAGCTAAGAGAATTCTGTGAGGCGAACAGAGTCACTCCCCAAACATTTCGGAAATGGATGGATCAGTATGACGCAGCCGGAATCGAGGGTCTGTCCAGAGGAAGCAGGTATCCGGATCTGCTCCCGGGGAGCCTGGATCCAACCGTAGAGAACTACAAGAAGGAGATCCTACGGCTCACCATCGAGAACGAAAGGCTTAAAAAAAACTATGCAGTCCGGACGACGCCAGATGGTCGGATCCAAGTTCAACATTTAGAAGCGATGAGTTCGACATCGTCCGACGACTCTCCCGAAGATACCCCGTAAAGGATCTATGCGAGCTGATGGGCGTCAGCCGATCGGGATACTACAAGCATCTGCATCTTGAGAAAGCAGGAAAGCTGCGTTCGGAAAAGCTGCGCTATGCCGTTGTCCTGGTATCTGAAACACATCGGCGTCATCCTTCTCACGGATACCGCTGGGTGGCTGCCTATATCCGCAGAAACACGGATTACAGCTTCTCGGACGGGCTGATCTACAAAGCCTTTCGCTATCTGGGGATCACATCTGAAACGAGGCATAAAAAGCGCTGCAAGCCGCGGAAAATTAAGGATAAATACCCAAATCTCATCTTTTCCACGTGGGAGAAGGTGGACCGTCCGCGACAGGTCATCGTGTCGGATATGACCGCATTCCACGCGGGAGACCGCTACTACGAACTGACCATGTATTTTGACGTCTTTACGAAACAAATCCTCAGTTGGCGGCTGGCAGATCGCCGTGGCGACAGGGAACCTTACCTTTTCGGGCTTCAGGACGTGCTTGATCTTCTGGAGTATGAAGGAACCACTCAGGAGCCGGTATATCTTCACACGGATCAAGGCTCGGTTTATTCCTCCATGGCCTACAACGATCTCGTACAGAACACCAACATCATCCGCTCCATGTCCCGAGCCGGTAAACCGACGGATAACCCGGTGAACGAGTCGCTCAACGGCTGGATCAAGGAAGAACTGTTTTCTGACTTCCGTCTGAATGAATTAACGGAACGCTATTTTGTCTCCTGTGCCATCGAAGAATACATCGACTATTACAACGAGCAGCGCCCAAGCTATGCGCTTGGTTACGACACGCCAAACGACTTTTACCGACGCTTCACAAACGGCGAGATCTCCCCGAAAAACACCTTTGAAAGCCGCTTTGATGACTACCCTGAAACCATACGCTGATTTGAGTGTCTACCTACTGGAAGCATTTCTTTCTTCACTTTTATTGTATCTGTCTACTTTCGTGAATTGTCCTTTCTGCCTTATGATTTTTTGT
Organism: Clostridiales bacterium; assembly: GCA_017428545.1. Taxonomy (GTDB): domain Bacteria; phylum Bacillota; class Clostridia; order Saccharofermentanales; family Saccharofermentanaceae; genus Scatonaster. Next base: position 23 of record JAFRQR010000011.1, on the reverse strand, counting down.
GTCCACTTTTCTTGACTGCTGCA
>JAFRQR010000010.1 GCA_017428545.1 Clostridiales bacterium | reverse complement strand
AGGATACCCGCATGGCCGTGCGGTTCATCATGGAAGTGGCCTGGCAGGCGCACTTTGTTGAGAACATGTTCATTAAGCCGACCGCGGAAGAGCTGGAACACTTCGAGCCCAATTTCGTCGTATATACCGCTTCCAAGGCTAAAGTGGAAAACTACAAGGAGCTCGGCCTCAATTCCGAGACGGCGGTCCTGTTCAACGTTACCTCCCGTGAGGGCGTCATTCTCAACACCTGGTACGGCGGCGAAATGAAAAAAGGCATGTTCTCCATGATGAACTACTATCTGCCGCTCAAGGGCATCGCTTCCATGCACTGCTCCGCGAACACAGATATGGAAGGTAAGCACACAGCTATCTTCTTCGGTCTGTCCGGTACAGGTAAGACCACGCTTTCCACAGACCCGAAGCGTCTCCTCATCGGTGACGACGAGCACGGCTGGGACGACAACGGCGTATTCAACTTCGAGGGCGGCTGCTATGCTAAGGTTATCAACCTCTCCAAGGAGAATGAGCCGGACATCTACAATGCTATCAAGAGAAACGCTCTTCTCGAGAACGTTACTGTTGCTGAAGACGGCAAGATCGACTTCGCTGATAAGTCCGTTACAGAGAACACACGTGTTTCTTACCCGATCGACCACATCGAGAAGATCGCGAAGAACGTTAACAAGGTTTCTTCCGGCCCGGCTGCAGAGAACGTAATCTTCCTTTCTGCAGACGCTTTCGGCGTACTCCCGCCGGTTTCCATCCTGACACCTGAGCAGACGAAGTACTACTTCCTCAGTGGCTTCACAGCTAAGCTCGCAGGTACAGAACGTGGAATCACAGAGCCGACTCCGACATTCTCCGCTTGCTTCGGTCAGGCATTCCTTGAACTGCACCCGACAAAGTACGCTGAGGAACTGGTAAAGAAAATGGAGAAGTCCGGTGCTAAGGCTTACCTCGTAAACACAGGCTGGAACGGCACAGGTAAGAGAATTTCCATCCCGGATACACGTGGAATCATCGACGCTATCCTCGACGGTTCTATCAAGAACGCTCCGACAAAGAAGATCCCGTACTTCGATTTCGAAGTTCCGACTGAACTTCCGGGCGTAAGCACAGAGATCCTCGATCCTCGTGATACTTATGCAGATGCTTCCGAGTGGGATGCAAAGGCTAAGGATCTCGCAGGCCGCTTCATCAAGAACTTCGCTAAGTACGAAGGCAACGATGCAGGTAAGGCTCTCGTAGCTGCCGGCCCGAAGCTCTGATCCTTCGCGAAAAGCACTTATACTGAGTCACTAAGAGGTCACCTCGAAAGAGGTGGCCTCTTTTACTTTTTTGTCTTCATGTTTTAACGATGCCGATGGCTGTAGGGGTTTCAGGCAGGTATATTTCACAAACAAACAGAAAACAAATGTTACTATTTTTTTAAAAATCCCCTCCTGAATATTGTTATGTTGTTTTTAGACGTGCTAAAATATCTTATATATTTTTATATAGTAGCTATTATCTTGGGGGGATGGAATAATAGCATTTCGTCCCATGAAGATAGAGAAAGGGTGGCTTAATATGAAAAGAACACTAAGAAAAACATGTGCGCTGATCATCTCCATGGTGATGCTTCTTGCGATCGGCGGCACGGTCATGGCCGATGCGGACATGGACGGACAGGATGGTGTAATCGGTGAATTTACAAGTCCTGATGTAGCCACTACGCAAGATAAAACCGTAAAGATCTATAAAGAGATCACGGCGTTCAACCCGGAAACTTGTACGGTAAATGCTCCGGCGATCACATTTACCTACACGATCACACACGACACGACTCTTGCAGGAGCGGATATCTGGGACGCATCGTCACATCATGATCCGGCAGCAAACGTGAATGCGAAGACCAAGGAAGGCGTCGGCACTCCGACGATTACCGGTACTGCAGCAGGAGAGCTTGCACTGGTTCCCGGAACAGATACCCTGGATGCTTCTGTAAACGGTACAGCCAACAGATTCCCGCTGACGATCGACTTTTCTGGCATTGATTTTACAACTGCCGGCACAGGCGCAGGCGTCTATCGTTACCAGATCGATGAGACGACCACTGAAACTACGAAAAATGCTTCCGGTATCAAAGAAGGCGAAGTAGCGAATACTCTTTTCATCGATGTCTATGTAAACGGTGCCGGCGATGTATATGGTTATGTACTGTTCACCAACAGAACAGGTGCCATTGATGCAAGAACAGACGATGATGCAGCAGCTGCAGCTTCTGCAGGCAAGACTGAAGGCTTCGTAGGCTCCAGAGATGACGGAGGTACATATGGTGATCCTGCTACTGACGGATCGACAGCTGACAAGTACTACACCTTCAATCTTGAGGTTGAAAAGGAAGTTGTGAACGATACATATACGCAGAACAATCACCATGAGTTCCCGTTCACGATCACGCTTGCTAATACGACCGTTACGGCCAATGTTCTTCCGATCATGACTGTCGGCCAGTATGCTACACAGACCGCTCTGACTGCAGGTCCTATCGCAGGAACCTGGTTACCGACGATCGGTCACACAGGAAAGATCACGTATGTCGGTATTCCGACTGGAACAACGGTCACCATCAAAGAGACAAATGATGTAACCGGTGTCACCTATTCATCTGTATCTACCGGTGCCGACACTGATGCTGCTTCTCTGGATATTGCAACAGGCGTGGATTCTAATACTGCTACTGTAAATTGTGGCGCAACCGCATTGTCTGCCGCTACTGAGAATCATACAACAACTGCTTCTAAGCAGGTGAAATTCACCAATACGCTGAAGCAGATCTCTCCGACAGGCATTATCATCAGAAGTGCTCCGTATCTCCTGCTGTTTGCAGTAGGTGCAGTCCTGTTCATTCTGATCCGCCACGGCAAGAAGAATGAGAAAGCAAAGGAAGCTTGATCCCGGGATCTTCGCGGAAAAGTGCTTTTGAAACGGTTTCATAGAGAAATGTGTACCGCAAATTTGAGAAGGGAAATAAGCAGGAACTAGTCATAAACCAATGACCGGTTCTTGCTTCTTCGCAAAACTGATGTTCAAAGAAAAGCTGAAAAAAATACGTGACGAACTCTCTAAATCCAAGCCCGGAATCAGGAGATTTGTCCGCAACAGCTTTATCATAGTCATTTGTTTGTGGGTCATGTTCACTTTCATCATCGGGACACAGACAGTCGGCACGCTCGACATGTCTCCGGCCCTGAACATGGGAGACCGGATCATCTATTCCCGATTGGATAAAAAGCCTGCGGCACACGATGTGATCGTCTTTAAGAAAGACGGTAACACTTGCATTTCCCGTGTCATCGCCGTTCCCGGAGATACTGTAGAGATCACGGAAGACGGAGGCGTTAAAGTCAACGGTAATCTTCTCGTGGAAGACAATATCTACACTCAGACCTATCCCTATACGGAATTTCTGGAGTATCCGCTTACACTAAAAGAAGGTGAATACTTCGTTCTGGGAGACAACCGGAGAACGGGAGTCGACAGCAGGTACTACGGAACTGTCGATGCCGATGAGATTCTGGGCACACTGCTAATGGTGATTCGAAATCACAATTTTTAGGAGAAATAAATGGCATTTGCTTCGGTACTGAAAATAGCAAATACGATCCTTTCTTCAGTGGCAACCGCCACCGCTGTGTCCGTTATGGCCTTTTCCGGCTATATGCTCTATGAAAACCAGTATGTGCAGAGCCGCGCATACGGTTCCGCAATGATCCAGTATAAGCCGGAGGTGCAGGGCGATGTGGTTTCCATCGATGCACTTCTTGCCAATATTACGGACGCATCCGGCTGGATCACGATCGATGACACTCACATCGACTATCCGGTCGTCCAGGGTCTGGATGATGTCTATTATGCAAATCACGATGTATATCAGGCACAATCTCTTACGGGATCGATCTACATCCAGGCGAAGAACAGTAACGATTTCAGCGATTCGTATACGCTCATTTACGGGCACCACATGGATAACGGTGCTATGTTCGGAGATCTTTCCAAATATCTCGATGCGGATTTCTTTAATGCGCATCTGAGCGGATCGCTGGTCACTTTAAAAGAAGTATATGACATCGATGTGATCTCGGTCGTCAAAACGAACGCGTATGAAAAAGCGATCTACGACCGGACCTCTCTCGACTGGACCGGGTATCAGGATCTGATCAGTAATAATGCCGATGTCCATCTGGTCAACAGCAATCCGGCGATCACTTCCGCGGATAAGTTCCTCGTTCTTTCCACCTGCGAAGGAGGCATTACCGACGGAAGAGTCGTACTGATCTGCAGTCTTACGGAAGAAGGCAAAAAGGTCGTTCCGGAGCCGGATCAGGACGGAATCAACCGACAGGATGCGGCGGAAGATAAAGGCGGAAAGGCCGTCATCGTTAAGACCGGTGAAGCCGGAGGAAAAGGCGGCAGCTGGTCGATCGTAAATCTGTTCTGCCTGTTCCTGACATTTGTAACCATCCTTCCTTATGCATTGGACTTCATGGATAGGAAGAAAGAAGAAAAGAAGACGTGGAAAGACTATACAGGTCTTTCACTGAATATCATCCTGGCCATCATCAGTGCCGTGATCTTTATCCTTTACGAAGACATGACGCTCCCGATGGCGATCCTGGATAAATATACGCCGTGGATGCTGATCGTCCTCGGGCTGGCTATGGCAACAGAGGAGTTCTGCTTAAGGCGTAAAAAGGATGAAGACAATTTAGCAGAGGAGACAGCAGATGCTTAAGAGCAGATTAGCAAAAAAGTTGCGCAGTTCTATTTCAACGGTTCTCGCCGCTTCTATGCTTTTGTCTGTTTTTCCGGCCGGAATGCTGCATCTGCCATCCTTCTCGATCTTCAGCGACAACGTCATAACAGACGCAACATCGCAGGATCCGGGTACGGTTGCTTGTCTTCAGAAGACAATGACCGACAGCTCCGGAAAAAAATACACATTCTACGCAACATGCGCAGCTGATTCCGGTATTCCTTCGGATGCGGAACTGGATGTAAAAGAGATTCCCGCCGGTGATGAGTATGACGCATACCTTGCCGACACGCAGGCTGCCCTCGAAAGTGACGCGATCGGATATGCGCACTTCTTCGATATCAGTATCGTAAAAGACGGTGTGGAGCTTCAGCCTGAGGATGGATCGAAAGTAAATATGCAGATCATTCTCGAAGATGCGGACACGGAAGATCTGAACGTTGTCCATTTCCCGGAAGCCCCCGGCAACGGAAGCGCAGAAGTCGTTGAAAACACCACTTCCAGCGAAGGTGAATCCACAGTTGTCGGATTCGACGCGGAAGGCTTCTCCGTATATGGTATCGTCAGCACGATCGTTACCACGACGATCCAGGCCAGTGACGGAAATACCTATAAGATCACGGCTACCTTTACAGAAAGCAGCGGTATCCCGTCGGATGCCCAGCTGAAAGTTACCGAGGTAGATGACAGCGATTATGCCGGCTATCTCACCAGCGCGACAAAAGCACTTGGAGAGAGTATTCACAGTGTTTCTTACGGAAAGTTCTTCGACATCTCTCTGGTGAAAGATGGCGTGAGCTACCAGCCGGTCGATGGTTCCACGGTCAAGGTAAAAGTCGAACTTCTCGACACGGAAAATGTCGACGATGTCAAAGTCGTTCACTTCGAAGGAAATCAGGCCGAAGAGCTTTCCGCTTCGACAAAAGGAACGACCGTCAGCTTCGAAACAGACGGATTCTCCGTATTCTCTTTCCTGGACTTCAGCCTTATCTCCCGGCTTGTGACCGCGACGATCGATAAGGCCGTATCCTCATCCGGAACGAAGTCAGGACCTCTTTACAGTAATGACGATATCATCATCTCCGGCAGCATGCCGTCCACCGGCATCGTCGAAGCCAAGCGCGTGGACGTTTCCGTCGACGGCAAAAACGCTCTCGTTGCATATGACATCAAGATCTATGCCAACGAGCTCATGAAGCTTCTGGGCATTACCTGGCAGCCGAGTGAATCTGCTCTTCAGGTTCAGTTTAAGAGTGATGCGCTCAAGACAGATTCCGTGGATGTTTATCACATGGAAGATACGAACAGTTCGGCAGAACTGGTAAGCGGAAATATCGATGTAAAAGATAAATCGGTCATCTTCAATGCGAACTCCTTCAGCGTATATGTAGTTGTTGAACATGAAGGTGGCGAGATCATTACGCCGAGAGTGGAGTTCCACTATATCGGACGAGACTATCAGGAGAACAATAGCGGTTCCGGATATTCTTATACGGCACCGGCTTATGAGTTCCTGAATAAGCATAACGAGTATCAGGTCTCCCAGATCCTGAGAGATGGCGAGACACTCGAACAGATCGTTAATCCTCCGAATAAAAAGGACAACTACGGAAACGAAGTCAGCTTCTTCTATGGCTGGTATACCGTAGATGCATCGGAAGATTCCACCGCGTATAACAGCAGTGCAACTGCTTCTCCGTATTATAACGGTTCCATCACATATACCTGGCCGGATCCGAAGAAGATCGACGATCAGACAGCGATCAGCATTACTCCGGTCGATGAGAATGGTAACGGAAAGATCGAAACAGGCGAATCCGTTACATGGTCTATCGGTCAAACTACCGGTACCGCTGTACTGGATGCCGAGGGAACAGCGCATGTCTATATCGCCCCGGTATATGAGGATTACTACTTCGTTAACTTCCATATGGGCGATAAGAAGGCAGACGAAGGTTTGAGAAATAACCTTCTTACCCGCAGGCTGGTCGTTTTCGGTCAGAACAATTCTGCAGTCGTACGTATCGGCGATGTGCAGGGACCGAGCCCCGATCCAAAACATGAGATCTTCGCCGGATGGGAAACAGTGGACTTTTCTGTTCCGTCTGATCCGCAGACTGTACTGTATTATGAGACTCTGGACAACGGTGGAGAAGAAAGAAACATCTTGCATAACGGTTCCACTGAAGAAGCCGGTGCTGCCAACACAGGATACAGAATTACCGTAAATAAGTCCGGGTCCACGCTCTCTGCTCTGGATCTGTATCCGGTATTTGCCGAGGCACGCTGGATCTACTATAACACGGGCCGTTCCGGAAACGGCGCGAAGTATGTCGGTGCCGAATACCGACTGACGAATGACGAAGGAAAAGGAACATATTTAGATAAATTCCCGACTACTTCACGTCCAGGCTATGTTTTCGGCGGTTGGTATCTGAGTCAGGATAGTGATCTCAATGGAACCGGTACACAGATCACCGATGCGACAGGTGCGTTTGTTAATGCTGTAAAAGGACAGATCTTCTACGACGTTGACGGTACGACTAAACTCTATGAGATCACTTCGGACGGAAGACTCTACTTCTACAAATCCATCGATGAGCTTACTGTCTACGCAAAGTGGACACCTACTACTGTAAATTATACTGTTATCTACTGGCTGGAAAATGCTAATGATGACAACTATACAATGATGAATTACAAAATTTTGAGCGGCTTCTCCGGCGAAATGACCGAAGCTGCTCAGTTGGCTACTACAGAGGAAGCTTATACCGACAACAAACTGAGATTTGCCCATCTCAGTTCGGATCAGGACAAAGATACAGCCGGCATCCAGTCCGGAATCCAGCAGCAGGTGATCGATGGTGACGGATCTACCATCGTAAATGTCTATTACGACAGAAACGTATATACCCTTCGCTTTGACGTAGGTTTTGCTCGCAGGACAAGTACCAATGGATCTGTAACAACATACACATCCATGACTTCTTCTGAGGCAGAGACTTATTCCGGAACCGTATATGGCCTTGTCAATGGCAGTTATGTTGCTCTGACGCCTGATGGCAATGGAGGGTATACATATGCCGGCATGGAAGATGTGCGGAATGATTATACTGGTTATCGCTATCTGCAGACCGCCGGCAATAACGGAACTCAGTATGGTGTGGTCAATGGCAGCGTTGTAGAGTTAGCATATAGTTCGACGACAACGCATTATCTCTCGCAGACAAATAACGGTGCTGCCGAATACACAGGCACCATCTATGATTCGAACCACAATGTAGTGAATCGTGCAAATGTTGTTTATCCTACCGTGTATTATCGAAGGACAGGAAATGTTTGGAACTACCAGTATCCTCAACTTTATTGGGTCGACAGAACAGAAAATACATGGACATACAACGGTAATCCTTATTCCGATACTCGCTATCTCCGTGTAGATAATGGCGATACTAATACAAGTTATAATCAGGGTTTTGTTAGTGGAGCTATGCAGACCCTTCTTAATGATTCGCAGGGATGGTATTACAATACCCAGAGAGCGGCAACGCTGACATATACAGGAACGCTTTACAAGCAAACGTCTATCTCTGGAACGTGGGAATTTTATGTTAGTTTGATTACCAACACCGACAATTATAATGAATTTGCTCCCGGAACGAATAATAACAGAAGTTCTGTGGGAACAACAATGCCGGCGGATTTTGCAACATGTGGATACTATTCTGTTTCAGCAGATTGCATGATTTTTTACTATGACTTGACTGCTAAATATGGAGAATCGATCCTTGATCGTTATCCGGGGTCACAACCCGGAAGACCCGGGTGCCGTTTTATCGGATGGATCCCTCAGCAAAACAGTTATTTCTGGGCGACCCAGAAAACTAGTATCAAAGGTACTTTTGAAACGATGACCGAGGATCTGATTCTCACAGGGGCTACTTATACTAATTATAATGCCGGAAAGCAGAACGTTGATCCTGCTACATGCACGGCAATCCCATCGGACGTTGGTATTGCACAGGAATTCCGTTGCAGATATCAGGTTAACACAAACAACTATTTGTATCGGGTTTACTTGGAAGACCCGGAAACAGGATCTTATCCGGCAACGCCTTCTTTTTCTACAATTGTTTCAGCGGGAGATAGAAGTTATCCGAACATGCAGACTGCGCCGACGTTCCTTGGTTATGGAGATGGAAATGGAAATAACAAGCCGGCGGAAAGTTATCAAATCAATTCTGCCGGAACGCGCGGTGCGCTCTCAGGTACATATAACGGGTATGCGATCCCTGAACTTACCGAAGCCGGTGTCGGTAACGGTATGATCATAGAATTCTATTTTCTTGCAAATGAACATAGCATTACTTATGTATATGGTTCCGGAGCAACGAATCCAAGTACTACTGTAGGCAATAACACTACTAGACGGTATGGACAGTCTCTGGTAGGTGCAGATCTCTATTCGGATGTTGCAGAAGCGGCTACTCCTGCCGGACATTCCTTTGCCGGCTGGTATGAGAATCCTGACGGCGTGGGCAAACCTTTCAATTTCAACACCACGATGCCAGACGGTAGCGTTGTGCTTTATGCTGTCTATAAACCCATCAGTTACCGTATCCTCATTGACCCCAATGGTGCGGAGATCGACCATATTGACCACAGAGGGAATAATTACACGGGATCTTATAATGGTATTTCATATAGCCATGATCCTTTCAATCGTCCGGATAATGGCGAACGTGCAGCAGACACGGGATACAACAGAGATAAAGCCACCTATATCAATGGTAACTATGGAGAAACGGTCACGGAATATGCAGTGACACGGACCCATGTGCCGATTGGCGATGCGGCGGCGGCTAACTATAGTGGAAGACTGTATTACTACATTAACGGACAGTACTATTCTTCCGATGGATCCGGCTTGCCTTCAGATCTGCGAAATGCTCTGTATATTGATGTTACCGACGGAACCGGAATGTACGTGAATGATGATCCTTCTCAGGGATATACAGAGTTGTATCAGTACTATGAATTCTGGCACTGGTATGTACAGACCAACTGGGATCTTGCTCCATCTGCTTTCCCCGGAATGACTGCACAGAACTTAAGCTTCGATGCCTGGAAGAATCTTTATGTTGCGAAACAAACTGACGGAACCACTCCTCAGCTTTACAGAAAATGCAACAGTCAGGAGACCTGGGTATTCCTCGGATGGTTTAAGGACGGTGGAAACATTCCTTACAATTTTGCAGATCCGGTGGATGGTTCGTTTACTCTGACGGCGAAATGGCGTCTGGATGGCGGTTATACTATCCAGTATACGCCGGAATACTGGCTGGACAGCTCTGATGGCAACCGCTACATGATCAATGGTGAGATGCAGACATGGACAGATCCGGATCCGTATGCGACAACGGGAGCGTTCAGCTATACAGATGGTGCAGCAACGACCGTCTATAAGCAGCCTACTGACCTTACCAAGAACGGTCAGCCCGTCACTGATAACTCGGTCAACTTCCTCGGCTGGCGTGTCGTGAGCGTTTCGACAACAGTTGTAAATGGTCAGACGATCACGACATATACTCCGCTTGAGGATGGTGTCCTTTATGATCCGGGTGATGATTTCATCATTGATGTACAGCAAGCCGACAGTAACAGCATTATTCATATGCAGGCCGTATATGAGGAGACGAACAGTTCTGTCCGCCGCCCGAATATTGCGAACCTGACACTGGACGCAAACGGCGGTTACCTGACCGATGATGCCGGCGAAGATCTTACAAGTGATGCGAATCTTCCATGGAGCGGAGTGGGTACGATCCTGATGGATGAAAGCGAAGAACAGATCGTCTTCGGCGATATCCAGTCCAATGCGGCGATCCATCTTTACAAGTACGCGACCAGTGATCTGGATACCGGACTTACCGGCGGCACGAATTACTTTAAACATAGAGAAGGTTTCTTCCTTCTTGGTTTTGATGTGCAGCCGGATCCGGAAAACATCGTCTGGGTAGATCCCCAGAATGATGCAATTACAGGCGCGGCTCAGCCGTATGTTCCGAATTATCCTGCGGACAGCATTATCGCCGTCCAGCGCACGGATGATAAACTTTTGTATGCTATTTGGGAACCGATGGTATATGTCACTTTCGAGAATAAAACCAACGGTGAAGTAAAGTTTACGCTCAGTTCTGCCAATGGTGCGCTTGAAGTGATCAATGTCAAAAACGGTATGTATGACCGTACTCCGCTGAACAGTTCCGATGAGATCACATTGGCTCCGGCAGGTCAGGATGGCGATACGGTTACGCTTGCTTTCCCGAAGGGCGCGGAGAGAACGATCACTGTTTCGGGAACGAACAACCTTGGTCCCGGTAAGGTGCTGATGTGGGATACTTCTATTGCACTTCAAAATGACAGAACGTATAGCTCGAGACCGGCAGTAGATCCGGATCCGACAAATGATCTGGCGGCTCCTGATACAGAGTTTAACCATACGGTTAACAACTCTACACATACGCATGCTCTTGCTTCCGGTGAGAAGAATAATCTTCAGGATTTCACATTTGATGAAAAACTGCTTGTAAACAAAAACCCGTTAACGGTTACATTTACGTCCAGAGATAATGCTTATGCGCTGCTTTTGAACGATAACTGGAACGGCGACGGTACCGGCGGCGGCCAGCAGGAGATCGACTATGGTCTAAATGATATCCAGCCGGATACCAGCGTGACACCTGCGGTTCCGAAATCGCAGATCCTTCCTGTAACCAGCACACGTTTGGGTTATTCTTTCCTTGGCTGGGCATATAGCGAAACAGCAACTGTACCTGATTTCCCGGCAACCGGCGGTAAGATCGATGATCTGAATAAAGATGACGGTTTCTTCAGCACGGGAACGGTGATAATCGACAACGTTATTACCCGGACACTGTATGCTGTTTGGGAGCCTCTTAAAGATGCGGTATATATCCATAAGGACGTTCCGGCCCCGGGCAATCAGACGAAACTGTTTGATTTCACTGTTAAAATCACGGGCAGCTATCATATCGGAAACCAGTCTTATGACATCATAAAAGCAACTAACGGGAATGGAACAGAACCCTCGAAAGTATTCTCCATAAGACATGGTGAGTATCTGAGAGTCGTGACTACAAATGACCATGCTGTGGAATCCGGGCATAATACGGCATACATCCAAGTTGAAGTAGAAGTATATAAACCGGTTACCCAAAATGGAAACGTTACCTACGAAAAGGATGATACCCGTTCCGGCATCATCCGCTGGGAAACGACTGTGAATAATCCTACCAGCAGTAATGGTTTTACAGGTCTTCTGATCACTGTGACAGAGACCCCGGTAATTCACTACAATACCAGTGTAACTCTCGATTATGAGGGGCAAGACAACGAAATCAAACTGGGAGACAGTTCTTTTACTATGGCACAGGTCCCTCAGACAGTCGTTACAAATAAAGTGTCCTGGTCCAATCCGGATGCTTACGGTACCGTAAATTACAAAAATGAAATCGAGACTTATGACATCTCGGTCGAAAAGATCCTTATCGGTAACAGTACCCTCGCTGAAGATTTCAATTTCACGGCAAGTTATGTACTGGATAAGGGGCAAAGTGACGAGGTAACCGTTGATCCGGCTACAGATCCGTCTCCGTTTATCGTAACAAGCGGAACGCCAAACACCGTGGCACTTAAGGATATCCCTGCCGGTGCTGAATTGACGATCACGGAGGAACAAAACGATAACTACGACACAGAGATCTCCAGAGATGGCGGAACGGCTATATCCGGAAAGACGATCACGTTTGATGTTGCGGCGGACAGCACTGTGGTCTATACCAACACGCTCAAATCGTATCCGGTCAAGTTTGTCAAAGTCGATCAGGCCGGAACTCCGGGCGTTGTAGCTGCGACATTCAATCTTGTGAATTCTACCGGTAAGTATAATATCGGATCGAACCTGCAGGCGTATGACAACGCAGGCAGCGATGGTGTCTTCTACGTCAGTGGTGCGGATAACGGAAGCGGCGTTGCGTACGAACCGCTTTATGCCGGACAGACATATACTTTAACAGAGACCTTTACGGAAACCGGTTATCTCGGATTGAACGGTCCTGTTACGGTCAAAGTCAGCGGTGATGAGAACGATCCGTTTACCATTTCCAGCCCGTTTGTGAAGGCGGAGTGGGACAGCACCAACAATGTCTGGATCTTTAAAGTCACGAACGTGGAAAAGAAGGACATTACCATCGTCAAAGCTTTCAATGATCCGCTGATCCATCAGCGAACGTTTAAGTTCACATGGAGCTACAGATATGACAGCAACGGTGATACCTCTATCGATCCCGCTACGGAGATCTTCAGCGGAGATTTCACACTGTCGCCTGTTTCCGGATCTTCTGCTTCCACCAAACTCAGTGTTCCGGTGGGCGCGACAAATCTGGTCGTAACCGAACTTCACGAGAATGTTTCGAATACAGATCAGTATAAGTGGGTAGCAGATACTTACGACACCACTCGTCAGTTTAACAATGAAACGGCGACAAATGGTTATGATTATACGATCGGACACGTGACCGACGAGGCGACGATCACATTTACCAACACCAGAAAGACCGTTGATGTAACTGTGAAGAAAGAAGTCGTCGGTGAGGGAGGAACCTTTGATTTCGAATCTCTCCTGAGCTACAGCGCAGCGATCGGAAACTATACTTTGAATAACAACGGAACGGCTTCTGATACAACGGATGACCTGATCACGGGAACTGACGGTAAAGCAGTCTTCAGTCTGTCTCCTGCGAAGAACGGTGAAGATACCATCGTTCTGACAGTGCCTTACGGAGCGTATCTGACGGTTACTGAAACCTCGACGGGTCCGTACACTACTGCGGTACAGGTCGGAACACAGGCACAGACAGCGAATCTGACTACCGGTCAGCTGACGATCACGGAAGATATAACCATTACTTTCACCAATAGTGAAGTAACGATCGCTCCGACAGGTTACGAGGCTGATAGTACTCCGTATATGTGGATCTTCCTGCTCGGCCTTATGATCCTTATTGCCATGAACGCTCCGTTCCTGTATCTTCGTAAAAAGAGAAGAGAAGAAGATTAAAGTTTCAGGCAAAAGAATAGTATATATTCTCCTTATCTGTGCTATTATTAAAGATGCTATGAAATCTTAGGAAAGCGAGCATCGCCATGAAAGAGAGAACTCCTTTAGTAACCCATATCTTTACTGCAGATCCGTCTGCACATGTTTTTAACGGCAAGATCTATGTCTATCCGTCCCACGATATCCCGCATGACGGCGAGGATAACGACGATGGTGATGAGTACAGAATGGAGGACTACCACATTCTTTCTCTGGACAACCTCGATGCGGACTGCGTCGATAACGGCGAAGCTCTCCACATGAAGAATATTCCGTGGGTCAGCAAGCAGATGTGGGCTCCGGACTGCGCTTATAAGAACGGTAAGTATTATCTTTATTTCCCGGCCCGTGACAAGGACGGCATCTTCCGTATCGGTGTTGCTGTATCCGATAAGCCGGAAGGTCCTTTTGCACCGGAAGATAGCTATATCGAGGGTTCCTACTCCATCGACCCGGCTGTCCTCGTAGATGACGACGGACGTTCTTACATCTACTATGGCGGTCTCTGGGGCGGCCAGCTCGAGATGTGGCAGACAGGTAAGTTTGATGAGAACACACCTCGTCCGGCCGGAAAAGATAAGGCACTCGGACCGATGTTCGCAGAACTCAATGACGATATGAAATCCTTTAAGACCGAGCCGAAGCACCTGGAGATCCTGGATGAGAACGGCAACCCGCTTCTTGCCGAAGATGAGGACAGAAGATATTTCGAAGGTCCGTGGATGCACAAGTATAACGGCCTTTACTACCTCTCTTATTCGACAGGTACGACACACTATCTCGTATATGCGACATCCGAAAATCCGGACGGTCCTTTTACATACAGAGGACGCATCATGGAGCCGGTCATCGGCTGGACGACACACCACTCGATCGTGGAGTATCATGGCAAGTGGTATCTGTTCTATCACGACTGCGAGCTCAGTAACGGCATTAACCACCGCCGTACAGTCAAGTACACTGAGCTTAAGTACAACGAGGATGGCACGATCCAGACCATCAAACCGTACGAGAAATAAGAAGACTCGAAACGGAGCGTTTCCTAAAAAGGAAACGCTCCTTCATTTCATACCAAGAGGTTCACTATGGGAAAAGAACAATGGGACGTTTACGATATTCACCGCATAAAAACAGGTGAGGTCGTGACCCGCGGACAAAAACCTGCGGAAGGGCAGTTCCGCATGGTCGTGCATATCTGCGTGTTTAATTCAGAAGGGAAGATGCTGATCCAGCAGCGCCAGCCGTTTAAATCCGACTGGTCAAATCTTTGGGACCTGTCCGTGGGCGGATGCTCACAGTCCGGCGAAACCTCTCAGGATGCTGCGAGAAGAGAACTGCTGGAGGAGATCGGACTGGATGTTGATTTTACCGGTATGGTCCCGCGCTTTACCATCAACTGGGAGCACGGTTTCGATGATTACTATATGCTCGAAATGGATCTGGATCCGGCATCGCTTTCTCTTCAGCAGGAAGAAGTGCAGGCCGTAAAATGGGCAACCCGCGAAGAGATCCTCGACATGATCCGTAAAGGCGAATTTATCACCTACCACGAGAGCCTGATCGATATGTGCTTTTCCATGCGTAATAGTTACGGCGCGCACAGCAGCGAGAAGTTAAGATAATTCCGCAATACAAAAGGCGCACATGAAAAAGATTTCGAAGTGCCTCCGCAGGCGTAGCCGAGGACAGCACGAGAAACTTTTTCTGGGCGCCATTATATTATTGCGGAATTATCAGGCTTTCGTTTCCGGCTGTGAGCGCTGGAGCTTTTCCTGGAGTTTTAAGATGATCAGCGCAAGTTCTTCTGCGTTTCGGATGTTTCGGAGGAAGATCTTCTTGCCGTTATACGGGTATAAGATCAGGTGCGCGTAGCGGAATACTTTGGTGCCGATCGTGGCTCTGATCTCGATGTCTTTGATCTCGGAAAGAGAGATCTCGATCCTTCGGTTGGAAGGAAGAAAACGGTAGATCTGGCCGTATACGCGATACTTGGTGACGAAGACCAAGGTACAGATCCTGGCCAGAAGGGCAGTTGCAAATCCGAGAAATGTAATGATCCAAAACCCGAATGACAGAAGACCGATCAAGCGCCCGGTGCGTGTGGTCATGTCAGTGTAAAAATATAGAAATCCCAGGCAGCAGCTTAAAAGAAAGTCGGCAATTACGGGGATCAGGGACGATCTCAGATAGAACAGGATCGAATTGTCCTTGTCGTTTCGTTTTTCAATGGGTTCGAATTTCATAAGGCACTAAACGGTGGCACCGACTGCTTCCCAGATCTCTTCGTATTTCTTTTCGTAGTCTTCGGAAGAATAGTACACTTCCAGCTGTGCGAAAGTCGCTTCGTCCGGGTAGTAGCAGGGATTATTGGAGATCTTCGGATCGAGCATGGCGCGTGCTGCAGTGTTCGGGGTGGAATAACCGACGAAATTGCAGTTGGCAAGTGCCACATCCGGATCGTACATGTAATTGATAAAGGCATGCGCGCCATCGACGTTTTTGGCGTTGGTGGGGATACACATCATGTCGATCGACCAGTTACTTCCGCTCGGAAGTACAAACCGGATGTCCAGTTCGCTTTTTTTGCCGAGCTTTCTCACACGTTCTTCGATAACGCGGTGGTCGCCGCTCCAGCCGACCGAGGCGACCAGATCACCATTGGCCATCTTGTCCTTTAAGTTATCGATACCAAGTGCCGGTGCGACACGGTTCCTCTGATCGATCAGGACTTCCTTTGCTTCGGCAAGCTCGTCATCATCGATGGAGTTGATGCTGTAACCGCAGTAGTTTAAGGCAACGCCGATGGATTCTCTCATGCTCCGGTACATGCCGATCTTTCCTCTATAATGCTGGTCGAAAAGCACTCCCCAGATTTCTTTCGGATCTGTGGTGCCTTCGGGAATATCCACGCGGTTAGCGTCATAAATGAGACCGACGGTGCAGTAAAGGTACGGGATTGCGTAATTGAGCATACCGTCGTTAATTGCTTTTTCCGTGGAATAAGTGACGGAGCGGAACATCGGATCCATGTATTTTTCAACATTCGGGAGTTTGTTCCAGTCGAGGTCGCGAAGCTTGTTTTCGCGAAGAAGACGCGTCACCATGTATTCGGACGGGATGATGACGTCGTAGGAATTATCGAGGTTCGGGTACATGTCTTCGTTATCTTCAAAAGTCCTGTACACGACCTTATACTTCGGATAGGTTTTTTCGAAATTGGTGATCGTATCTTCCGCGATAAAATCGCCCCAGTTGTAGATGACCAGCTCACGGCGGGCGTTACAGCCCGAAACCAAAGAAGCGGACGCGATCAATGCAAACGTTACCCCCAAAGCAGTGATACGACGCGTCAATCCGAAATACTTTTTCACTAACACTACCCCTCCTGAATCCATGTCAGGGAAAAGAACTACCTAATCAACACGCACATTATAACATAAACCATTGCAATTTCACGCGGAAGAGATTATTCTATTTGATGCTGCGATGTTTCCGATAAAAGGATTTGACACATCAGCTGCAAATGAAAGTTTAGAAATTGAGGTCTGGTAATGGGCGAAGAAGAGAGACAGGGTCGTCATCTTATAACCGAAGCGAAGCGTATCGTCGTGAAAGTCGGTACGTCTACGATCACGTACGAAAACGGCCGTATGAACATGCGCAACATCGACCGCCTGGCAAGAGCGATCGCGGACCTCATGAATTCCGGAAGAGAAGTAGTACTTGTCACATCCGGTGCGATCGGCGTGGGTGTCGGCTGCCTGGATCTGCCGGAGCGTCCGAGCGAGATGCGCGATAAGCAGGCGGTTGCCGCCGTCGGCCAGTGCGAGCTCATGAACGTTTACAGCCGCTGCTTCGCGGAATATTCCCGTGTCGTTGCCCAGATCCTTCTGACGAAGGATGGTATCGACGATCCGATCACGAGAGCAAATATCAGTAACACCATGGAGGCCCTGATCGAAAAGGGTATCCTGCCTGTTGTTAACGAGAACGATACCGTATCCACTGCCGAGATCCCTCACGCAGGTACATTCGGCGATAACGATACACTTTCCGCATTAGTTGCACGTGTCGTAAATGCGGATCTTCTGATCATCCTTTCCGACATCGATGCTCTTTATGACAGTAACCCGAAGGAAAACCCGGATGCGAAGCGTATCTCTGTTGTAACCGAGGTCAGCGATGAACTGATCAAAGCGGCAGGCGGCGCAGGATCCGCACTCGGAACCGGCGGTATGCAGACGAAGATCATTGCGATGAGCATGCTTATGGATCACGGTATTGCCGGCGTTATTGCCGAAGGCTCCCAGTCCCAGATCCTTGAAGATATCCTGGACGGAGAAGACATCGGAACTCTTTTTGTTCCGCACACATAAAAAAAGCAGCCTTTATTGAAAGACTGCCCGGAGTTATTATGAAGCACTTTTGTTGTTAATCGGATGGTCAGCTAAAACCCTATAACACAAACTCAAAACCCGGGTTTTCAACAAGCTTCCCCGGAAGCGCTCTCAACCGCTTCCATTGTCATTATATCGATAAGGTCAAAAAAAGAAATCATCATTCTGTTAATGCAAAAATAATAAAAGTGAAGACCACTTCATATTTGAACACAATTTCTTCACAATTGCCCGCAACACCTTGAAAACAGGGCTTTTAGGACCTAAAAGGAAGCGCATATCAGAGGATGATCTTTCAATAAATCAGCCGAAAGAAAACATAAGGAGCGATTCCGCAGGACTTTCGTCCGAGGACTAGCGACGTTGTTTATCTTTCGGCTTCTTTCAGATTATTTCTTGATGAGCTTTCCGAGCCAGGTCGAAAGCATCAGGTATGCCCAGGCAGCTTCGAGCGGCATATCGTAAAGAGGCTTGATCTTGGCATCGAGGATCGCCTTGGTCGAAGGAGAAGGGACCAGCGAACTGTCGATCGGAGCGACGAAGACCTGCTTGCCGTAGTGGTCGCAGGCTTTTTTCAGATATAGGATCGAGAACGGATTATCCTCGGAAAGCGTATTGACGGTGCCGTCGTGATGGAGGCGCTGCAGTACATACTTATAGTCGGAACGCGCGATGCTGTAGTTGTCATAACTGATGCATACCGGTGCGCCGATCGTAAGGATCGTATCTTCCTTCGGAAGGGTCATGAGTTTGCTTAATGCACGGAGATTCTTCATGGCATTCGGGCATTCTTCCGGAGCAATGACATCTTCGTTTGGAATGAACTTCTTTCCGGAGATCTTACCGGCGATACGGTTCTTATAACTTGCGTAGTCGTCCGTCTTTCTGTTCGGAGTCATAATGTAAGCGGCATAGTGGACATAGATCTTGCCGTCAGCTGCTTTTCCGACGACATAAACGCCCTTATTGACTTCCATGGCCAGAGCATAGGCTGCCTTTAAGTTAATGACGGCATCGGAGTCTTCCTCCGTCGGAGCGATCTTGGATCCGAAGAATACGATCGGGATCTCATAGCCGGACAAAAGAAGGTCCGCGAGCTGGGAGGTATATGCCATGGTGTTAGTGCCGTGAGCGATGAGCACACAGCCATACCCGCCCTTATCAAGTTCTTTTTTCACGGAATCAAAAAGCACCTTGTACATCGGCGGAGTGAAGTTTTCGGAGCAGACATCCACAGGTTCGATGATCGTAAAATCCTTGCCGAACTTGCCGGCGGCATCGAGGACGGCATACGGAGCCGTGCCGAGTTCGAGTGCTTTTTTCGATAAACGGGTAGAGATATTTCCACCGGTAAAAACCATCAGGACCTTCTTCAAATCTGCCATGTGTTGCACCTCCATATCAAGGAAATCCCGGCTTTCAAAAACGGGGATAAGCCGTCCCCGCAGAAAGACCATTCACTCATATTTTCATTATATCGCAATGTCTTTTTATTTGTCTGATATAATACACAAGAAAGATAAAAGAAATAGTGGGGAAATGTTAACATGAGGTTAATTAGTTGGAATGTAAACGGTATCCGCGCAGTTGCGAAAAAAGGCTTTCTCGATACGGTAAAAGCACTTGACCCGGATGTACTCTGCATCCAGGAGACTAAGGCGTCCGTCGACCAGCTGGACGACAGCCTTCTGAATATCCCGGGATACAAGAGTTACTTTTCCTCGGCAGAGAGAAAAGGATATTCCGGAACTTGCGTGTACACGAAGAGAGAACCGGTCTCGGTCTCCTACGGACTCGGCACGGACGAATTCGACCATGAGGGAAGAACGATCGAACTGGACTTCGGTGACTTTATCCTCTACAACATCTATTTCCCGAATGGCGGACGCGGTCCGGAGATCGTGGAGTTTAAGCTTCGCTTTTACGACTGCTTCCTCGCAAAAGTGAAAAAGCAGATGGACGAAGGCCGTATGGTGCTCGTCTGTGGCGATGTAAACACGGCGCATAAAGAGATCGATCTTTCCAATCCGAAAGCCAACAGCAAGATCTCCGGTTTCCTTCCGGAGGAGCGGGTTTATATGGACCACTTCGCGGAGACCGGATTGGTCGACACCTTCCGCATGCTCTACCCGGACAAGACTGAAAAATACACATGGTGGTCATATAAGACGTTCGCCAGAGACAGGAACGTCGGCTGGCGTATCGACTACTTCTTCGTAGATGAGGCACATAAGGACAGGATTGCCGAATCGGAGATGATGTCCGACATTATGGGATCCGATCACTGCCCGATCTATATCGACCTGAAATAATCGGATACTGATACCGACAAACTCCTTATATGACTAAAAAAATAGTGTATAGGGGGCTTTCCTGTGGTATAATGCCCCTGTTATAGAATTCTACGTATGTTCGGTGGTGCTTTTCGCGATGAAAATGCCGAACTGAAAAAGAGAGGAAAAACTTATGAAAAAGTTACGTATCAGCGCTGCAGTCATGGCTTTGTGTCTGATGAGCGGTGTATGTCTGTCCGGCTGTAAGAGCTCCGAATATGCGGCTACTTCCGACACGAGCGTTAGCGGTGCAAGTCAGTCTGACTCGGGTCTTACGCTTCCGATCGATACAGGAGCCGGCACTCCGGATGGTTCTTCGACAGACACTACCATGATGAAGATGACATATCAGAATAACTATGATGCAGGTGCGATCGCCGAGATGAATAAGACGGTCAAGATCCACGGCATCCAGTTCACCACTTTGGATTACAACTACTATTTTGCAAATGAGTATGTCCAGCTGATGACAACTTCTTATGGTTCTCTGCCGATGACGGCTGCCGGATTTATCGACATGAACGGCAATCTGACAGAGGATAAGAAGGTAAGAGAATATATGGGCGAGCAGGTCATTTTCGATCTGCAGGGTGAGGCTTTCCTTCTTGACTATGCACAGAAGAATAATCTGGAAGTTGACGAAGAGATCCTTCAGAAGATCGAAGATACTTTTAAGGATACTGAGCAGACGGCTGCCGGATACGGCATGACTCTGGATGAGTATCTGCAGGCATGGTACGGACCGGAAGCAAACGTGGAAGGCATGCGTTCCGTTCTCCAGCGTTATGAGCTGATCAACCTGTCCATGAAGCACTATGTTGAAGAGTATCACTTCGAAGAGGGCGAGACACTCCTGCCGACCGTATATCACGTACTCTTCCCGACGATCAGTCTGGAAACAGGCGCGAAGCTTTCTGATGAAGAAGTAGCGACAGCGAAGCAGAGAGCAGAAGATTTCCGCAATTCCATAAACGGCTATGAGGATATGCAGACAAAAGCAGAAGCTGCGATCAGTGCCGGTGAGGCTGTGGAGGCCAGAGAGTATACTGTCCAGCTCGGTCAGATGGTCAAGGAATTCGAAGAGTGGTGCTTTGCTGAGCACAATGTCGGTGACGTCGATGTCGTTGAAACAAAGTATGGTTATCACGTAATCTACTTTGTAGGCAGACAAGAAGCGGATGAAAAGCAGAGATCCGAGATCGCTTACAAGCAGTTCCAGGCAGAGATGGACGAGGCGGTAGCGAGTGAGGATTATGCGCCGGAGTTTTCTTAATCGTTAATAACTAATAAAGCAAAAGAATATCTCTCTTGCGGTTCAGACAGTTTGCTGAAGCAAAACTCGCCGCCTGAGAGATATTCTTTTGCTTTTTTATTTCCGATTAAGAGGGAAACTCCGGTGGGGGACTCGCCGCTCGAGACTTTTTCTTATGCTTTTTTATCTCGATTAAGAAATACTTGGTTGAAGGATAACTCGCCGCTCGAGAGGTTTTTGCTTGCTTTTTGGGTGGCTTTCTTTTATACTGTCTTTTGCAATTGCGAACCATTCGCAATTGGATAAGGAAAAAGAAAGAGTTTTTTGTTTTATGAAGTTTAGTTTGAGACGTTTGTTTTCGGGTGTTTTGGCGGTGTCTTTGATCGGCGGCGCGGCGGGGCTTCTTTGTTCCTGCAGGCGTGGCTTTGGTGCGGACGCCGAGGGGAAGGTCAAGGTCGTTGCGACGATCTTTCCGGTATATGATTTTGCCAAAAGGATCGGCGGGGATCATGTCTCTGTGAAGATGCTGATCCCGGCGGGTACGGAGCCGCACGAGTGGGAGCCTTCCACGAATGACATGCTGATGCTCGAAGAAGCGGATCTGTTTGTATATAGCGGCGCGGGCATGGAGCCCTGGGCCGAGGATGTTCTCGGAAGCGTGCAGAATAAGGATCTGGTCGCGCTTGAGGCATCGAAGGGTATTGCGCTTCTTAAGACAGAAGAAGTGCATGACATGGAAGACGACCATGAAGATGATCACGAGGATGAGCATGACGAAGACGGTCATGAACACCACCACGGAATGTACGATCCGCATGTGTGGCTTTCTCCGAAGCATGCAGAAGCGGAGATGGAAGCGATCGCCGAGGCGCTGATCGCTATTGATGAAGAGAATGCAGATTACTACAGAAAGAATCTGGAAGAAGCAAAGAAATCCTGCGAAGAACTGGACAGTGCTTTTCGCGAAGGATTAAAGCCATATGAAGGCGGATATATCGTTGTGGCCCACGAGGCATACGGATATCTGTGCCGCGAATACGGGCTCAAGCAGATCGGCATCGAGGGCGTCTCGGCGGATCAGGAGCCGGATGCGGCGAGAATGAGGGAGATCATCGATAAGGTCGGCGAATACGGCATTAAGTGCATCTTCTTCGAGGAGCTCGTCGACCCGAAAGTCGCGCAGACGATCGCGGACGAAGCCGGATGCAGGACCATGGCGCTTTCGCCGCTGGACGGGCTTTCGAAAGACGATATCGACGCCGGGCGTGACTACTTTTCGGTCATGCAGGATAATCTAAAAGCACTTGTGTCTTCGTTCGAGTGAGAAGATCGGGGAGGGGCAGAAAATGGCCAATGTGATCGAAGTTGAAAATATGTCCTTCGGCTACACGCGGGACATGATCCTGGAGAATGTGGATTTTGCCGTCGAAGAGGGCGATTTTGCCGTCATCATCGGCGATAACGGCGTGGGCAAAAGTACCATGGTCAAGCTCCTTTTGGGCGCGATCCGTCCGACGAAAGGAAAGATCAGTATTTCCGGAAAGCCGGTCACGTCTCTTTCGGGATCGGGCATCGGGTATCTTCCGCAGAACGGCGGAAACCGCGCGGCAGCTTTTCCGGCGACATGCGAAGAGATCGTCATGAGCGGCCTTTATAAGAAGATCGGATTCATGCGTTTCCCGGGAAAAGCACATAAGGAGAAGGCAGACAGCGCCCTCAGGAGCGTCGGTATGCTGGATAAGAAAAAGGAACTGATCGGAAATCTTTCCGGCGGACAGCAGCAGCGCATCATGCTGGCGAGAGTCCTGGCGGGGGATCCGAAGATCCTGATCCTGGACGAACCGACGGTCGGTGTTGATGCGGAATCCGTCGACCGGCTCCTTCATATTCTTCACCATTTGAATATCGAGAAAAAGGTCACGATCCTTATGGTCACGCACGATATTGAGAAAGTCGGCCCGTACGCGAACCGCGTCCTGTGCCTTTCCGAAGGTGCCTGCAGGGAAGAACTCCTGCCGGACGCGCAGATCGTGCACGCACATACGCACAGCCACCCGCACGGGGCGGAGCACATCCATTGCGCCAACTGCGAGCATGGTTCGTCCCATGGCCACGATGCGGAGCACTGCGCCGAGAGCAGTCACTGCGGAGATGCGTGCGGGCACGAGCACAAGCATGACCACGGAAAGGAGGAGAAGTGATATGCCGTTGATCTTTCAGTATGAGTACATGCAGAGAGCGCTTTTCGTAGGGCTTCTTCTTTCGGTGATCGTAGCCTGTCTCGGCACGGTCATGGTCCATAAGCGATTGTCCCTGATCGGAGACGCGCTTTCGCATTCGTCCCTCGCCGGTGTCGCGCTGGGACTTCTTCTCGGGTTCAACCCGATCGTGGGCGCGATGGCGGTCTGCATCGTTTCGGCGCTTTCGATCGAAGCGATAAGAAAAAAACTCGGCAACCATTCCGAACTTGCCGTAGCGATCGTGATGTCCACAGGGATCGGCCTGGCGGGCGTTCTGTCCGGATTCGTCAGAAGTTCGGCGGACTTTAACAGTTTCCTGTTCGGCTCGATCGTGGCGATCAGCGGTTTTGAAGCGCGACTGGTCATGATCCTTTCCGTGATCGTACTTCTGGCGTTCGTTCTTCTTTATAAGGAACTTTTCTACATCTCCTTCGACGAGCAGGCGGCGGCGATCTCCGGCGTTCCGGTCGGTTTCGTCAATGCGGTCTTTACGATCCTTACGGCCGTGACGGTCTCCATTGCGGCGAGAACGGTCGGTGCCCTGATCATATCATCTCTTCTGGTCGTGCCGGTCGCGGCGGCCATGGGCATCGCCAAAAGCTACAAGACGACGGTCCTCTGGGCGATCTTCGTTTCGACGGTCTCGACGGTCGGCGGACTTACATTGTCTTTTTATTTCGGCTTAAAACCCGGAGGAACCATCGTGCTTCTCTCCGTAGTATTTTTCCTGCTTTTCCGCGTGATCGGATATCTTCGCGAAAAGCACTCTGTGAAGAAAGGAGCCTGACATGTCTTTTCCGGATTCTCTTCGTAAAACCAAATCGAGACTTAAGGTCTGGGAGATCTTAAGCAGCAGCACCACGCCGCTTACGGCCCGCCAGATCGCGCAGAAAGCAGACGGCGGGAATGAGGAAAAGGCCGTGTGGCTGTCGAGTGTTTACCGGGCTCTCGAAGCCTTTGAAAAAGCACAGGCCGTGAACAGGACGCTTCTTAAGGACAGTCCGGAGGCACTCTATTCTCTTTCTGAAAC
The DNA here is from genome assembly GCA_017428545.1 of Clostridiales bacterium. Taxonomy (GTDB): domain Bacteria; phylum Bacillota; class Clostridia; order Saccharofermentanales; family Saccharofermentanaceae; genus Scatonaster. Next base: position 9,723 of record JAFRQR010000010.1, on the reverse strand, counting down.
GGGACACCATCACTACGCGATCTGCATGAACTGCAAAAGCAGAACGGAGCTCGAAGGCTGCCCGTTCGGCGAGCACGAACATCTGCATACGGTGGATGAGGACTTCATGGTCGTGGGACATGTCGTGGAAGTCTTCGGCTACTGTAAAGACTGTAGAAAGAAAATGCAGAAAGATGCGAAAAAGTGATATCTGACGATCCATCTGAAGTAAAAAGAAAGCGCCGTTTCCGGAGATCGGGAACGGCGCTTTTGGTAAAGCCGGATCAGGGATCAGAAAACGATGATCCCTCGTGTATAAAGGTAGCTGACGAGGATTCCCGTTGCTACGCCGAAGATCGCGCTTGTCAGTACGTCGGAAATGTAGTGGACGTAAAGGTAAAGACGCGAGAATGCGATTCCGAATGCATAGACCAGAGCGGCGATGCCGAACTTCGGAGAGAAACGGACGATCGCGGTCGCGGCTGCAAACGAAGAGAATGTGTGTCCGGAAGGGAAGGAGAAGTCCTTCGGTTCGCGGATGATGATGTCGCGAAGCTCGCCTCTTACCTCGTACGGGCGGGGACGCTTCGTGACTCTCTTAAGAATAAGGTTAACGAATAACAGGCTGCAGCCGAGTGCAAGAAGAATGCAGATGGCGGCTTCCTGATTGATGTTGGCGAAGTAGAAAGTACCGGCGGCGGCAAACCAGATGATGCCGAAGTTACCGGTCAGCGAAAGAAACGGCATGACACGGTCAAACACTCTGCAGCGCAGGTGCTCATAGATCCAATCCAATACTTTCAGTTCGCGTCTGGAAATACGTGACGGCATACCGTTCCTCCTTTCCTGATTTTCGTTTTTTGACGCGTCCACCAGGATATCTCCCGACGGACATACCTACTTACGTTATATAGGATAGCTTGAACAGCTTTATAAATCAATGTTATTTTGCTTCGAAACCGTTAAAAATCCATTAAAATCGAGCCCGTTTTTTCGTCGGGGTTTAACATATTTGAGATTTTCATGGTATCCTTTCCTTATGATTAAGTTTTTGCACCCGCTTTCAATCGGAAAAGTAACGATCCCGGAGAACATTTCCCTGGCGCCGATGGCCGGAACGAGCACGTGCGTTTACCGCACGATCGCCCACGAGTACGGCTCTGCTTTCGGCGTGACGGAGCTTGTTTCCGCGCGCGGCATCCGCTTCAAAGAATCGGTGGAAGTAAGCATGCGGTATCTAAAGATCGACCCCGCGCACGAAGGTGTGACCGGCATCCAGCTTTTCGGCGCGGATCCGGACGATTTTGCCTATGCGATCCCGTTTATTCTGAATGATCCTCGCCTATCTTCCGTCGACGTGATCGACATCAACATGGGATGCCCGGTCAGTAAAGTCGTAAAGACCGGAGGAGGATCCGCCCTCATGAAGGATCCCGTCCTGGCAGGGAGGATCATCGAGGCCTCCGTCAAGGCGGCCGAGCCTTTCGGGAAGCCCGTTACCGTGAAGTTCCGTTCCGGCTGGGACGAAGCGCATATCAATGCTCCTGAATTTGCCAAGATGTGTATCAGTTCCGGTGCAAAAGCACTTGCCCTTCACGCGAGAACGCAGACGCAGCTGTACCGCGGCACCGCAGACTGGGAAGTCATCCGTAAAACAAAAGACGCCATCTTCGGAACCGGCATTCCCCTCTGGGGAAACGGCGACGTCAAAGACGGCGTTTCGGCAGTTGCCATGATCAAAGAGACCGGCTGTGACGGCGTAATGGTAGGGCGAGCGGCGCAGGGAAATCCCTGGATCTTTTCAGAGATCCGCGCGGCGCTTGAAGCCGCCGACAGAGGTGAAGATCCCCAAGTGCTTAGCGGAACATTCACTCCGGACAGAAAGACGCGTGCCGAAGTGATCCGGCGCCACCTTACAGGCCTTTGCGACCAGCTCGGAGAAAAGACAGGCGTTAAAGAAATGCGTGCGCAGATCGCCTGCTACTTAAAAGGCGGAAGAGGAACCGCCGAGATCAAAAACCGCCTGATGACCGCAGGCACGATCAGCGAAGTCCAAGAGCTTCTTAGCGAATATACTGAAGCAGAGTAAGCGGTCTTTCCATCATAACTAAAGCATAAATGAAATACTCCTTATGGCTCAAACAGTTTGCTCCGCAAAACTCGCCACTCGGAGTATTTCTTTATGCTTTTATTTCAGAATAGACCGCTTACCCGTATTAAGTCTCTGCTAAGAAGCGGCAAGCGGACTGTCGCTGAAAGCGTGCCTTAGTGAAGAAGTAAGCGGTGGCAGATTAACTGAAAAAGAGAGAAAAAGGGAATCCCCTGAGCGACGAGTTTTGCTTTAGCAAACTGTCTGAGTCGCAAAGGGGATTCCCTTTTTCTACTTGTTTAATGAAGTGAATCGCTTACTTCTTCAGAAGGCCTCCGAAGAGTCCACGTACGAGGGAAGATCCTACCTGACGGCCGGCTGCTGTCATCGCGGAATTCGTGATCTTGGTCAGCGGGCTGTTCTTCTTTGCGCGTTCTGCCTCAGCCTTTGCCTTAGCTTCTGCACGCTCGGCTTCTTTTCTCGCTTTTTCTTCTTCACGCTTGATGCGCTCTTCTTCTCTTCTTGCGCGGTCTTCCTGGCGCTCTCTTTCTCTCTGCTCACGAAGCTCTGCGGCGCGCTCTTTTTCTTCGATCCTGCGCTCACGGTCTTCCTGACGGTCTCTTTCGCGCTGTTCGCGGATCTCTGCGGCACGCTCTTTCTCTGCGGCCTTTTCTTCTGCGAGGCGCTCCTTTTCAGCAGCCTTTTCTTCAGCGGCAGCGGCTTTCTCTTCCGCGATCGCCTGCTTTTCAGCAGCTGCTTCTTCTGCGGCAGCGCTCTTGCCTTCGTATTTAGCCATCAGGAGTTCATATGCAGACTCCGGATCAACAGGCAGTCTGTACTTTTCATAAAGCGGATTGGAATCGGTGACTTCCTGGATCTTCTCGAATCCTGCAGAACCGATAAAACTCTGCGGCGGGAGGATGAAGGCGCGCTCTACGACGCTCGGTGTACCCTTCTCATCGAGGAAGGAAACGAGAGCTTCGCCGACTGCCAGCTCGGAAAGAGCAGCCTCTGTATCAAAAGACGGGTTGGCGCGGAAGGATTCTGCCGCTGCCTTGACCTTCTTCTGCTCAGCAGGTGTATAAGCACGAAGCGCGTGCTGGACACGGTTCTGGAGCTGGGCGAGGATGTTGTCCGGGATGTCGCTCGGGCTCTGGGAAATGAAGTAAACACCGATGCCCTTACTGCGGATCAGACGTACGATCTGGTCGATCTTCTCGAGAAGGAATGCCGGAGCATCGTTGAAGAGAAGATGTGCTTCGTCAAAGAAGAATACCATCTTCGGCTTATCAAGATCGCCGACTTCCGGCATGTTCTCATAGATCTCGGAAAGGAGCCACAGGAGGAATGTCGAATAAAGAAGCGGCTTATTGAAAAGCTCTGTGGCGTTGAGGACATTGATCATGCCGCGGCCTTCGCCGTCAACTTTAAAGAAGTCATTGACATCAAAAGCAGGCTCTGAGAAGAAAGCTTCTGCGCCTTCGTCAGAAAGGAGAGCCAGGTTTCTCTGGATCGCGCCGATCGTTGCGGTGGAGATATTACCATAGGTGAGCTTGTATTCGTCAGCGTGATCACCGATGTAGGTCAGAAGCAGACGCAGGTCCTTAAGGTCAAGAAGCAGAAGTCCCTGATCGTCGGCGATACGGAATACCATGGACATTACCGCGCGCTGCACGTCGGAAAGACCCAGCATACGTCCCAGAAGGATCGGGCCGAGCTCGGAGATGGTCGTTCTCATCGGGATACCCATCTGTCCGAATACATCGTAGAAGGTGGTCGGATATGCCTTGTACTCGAAGTTTTCGATACCGAACTTCGCAATGCGTTCTTCCATGTTCTCGTTGCTGACGCCTCTGGAACAGATTCCGGACATATCACCTTTTACATCGGCAAGAAATACCGGAACGCCCATGTCGGAAAAACTCTCGGCCATGACTTTGAGAGTTACGGATTTACCTGTTCCTGTCGCGCCGGCGATCAAACCGTGACGGTTCGCCTTCGAAGGCTCAATGAAGCACTTGTTGGCGGTTCCGCCTACCCAAATTTTATTATCGTAAAGCATATTCAAACCTCCCTATCCATATAATAGAAGTACTGCTTCTATTTTCGCAAAGACGGCGGATAATCGCAAGGCAATTTTATGTAAAAGTGTCGGATAAATGAAAACGTTTTGTTACATCCGTGAATTGCCCGGAACGTATAATAGATGCAAAGTTTTAAGAAAGAAAAGGAGGTGCCTCAAATGCTTGATACAGTAACTCTCATCACGTTTCTTGCGATGGGAATACTGCTTTGTTTTTATGGTTTCCGCCTTTTCCGTTTCTCCATGGCGCTGGCCGGATTTTTCATGGGTATGCAGGGCGCAAATCTCATGAATTCGCTCTTCCTTCTTTCGAAGATCCCGGAAAAATCCCAGAAGATGTGGGAGTTCTTTTTCCCGATCGTACTGGGTGTCGTTCTGGCGTTGCTTTCGTATGCGCTTTATAAAAAAGCACTGTTTTTCATCACGGTGTTTTTCACGTGGTATTCGCTTGTAAAGATCTGCCTCCTTTACATCATCAAGACGCAGAATAATCTTTCGCTGGTGATCTCTTTATCACCCGACTCGATCGCGAAACTTACGGACGGATCCGAGAATGTCCAGAACCTGATCCCGGACAGTAAACTCGCAAACGTTATGAAATGGCTGCCCGGCGGGACCGACGGGGAGAAACTTCTGGCGATCTGCCTGATCGCTCTTGTGATCGGTATCTTCGTCGGCATCATCATCTGCCTGATCCAGGGACCTGCGATCAAGATCATCACTTCCGTGATCGGCGCGGATATCCTGCGCGATGTTTTCCTCGGCACCATGGGTATCCTCTATGAGTGGAAGAGCCTGCCGTCTTTTCTTGAACCGTTAGTAAAAGCGGGTCTTCATAACGGCTGGGTGTCGTTTTTCATATGGGCGGCGCTGATCGGCTCGGGCATTACCGTGCAATTTAAGTATGCAAATGACTGATCATATGAAAAGTGATTTTCCGGTTTTGTAGATATTTCTGCTAAAATACAAGAAAAGTGCAACAGTTCCGGATGATCCATCGTCTTATTTTCAGAAGCGAAACTCGCAAAGGAGATCAAGACCATGAAAAAGCAACCTGTACAAAACATAAACAGACCTTCATATCCGACTCTTTACCAGGTAAACAGCAGGACCGGTAACGTACCGATCAAAAAGATCGCGATCGTATCCGCGCTCACGGCTTCGATGGCACTTGCAGGCGGATGCCTGGAAGGAAACGGATCAACTAAGAGCATGAAGCGCCTCGAAAGAGCAGCCGCGAAATACGGCGAGAAGATCGAGACTGAAGAGGTCCTCATGGGAGAGACCGAGACGTATATCGAAGGTGGACTCGAGACCTATATCGAGGGTGCGGCCGAGACAGCGGCGACGACTGATGATTATATGATCATGGGTGATATGGTTGAACCTACGGATTATGAACTCGCGGGTGAAGAGACCGTAGAGACTGACTGCACGGCTTCCTACGTTATCGACGGCGACATTTCCGTTGACGGCTGACGGACATTTACAAGTGCTTTTGAAGGGGAAGCCGGATATGGAAAACGATTCAAAAGAAAAACTCGTAAAAAGACTTACACTGGTGGTCACTCACCAGTGTAATTTTGATTGCAGATACTGCCTTCAGAAGCACGAAGATGTTTCGATGACAAGGCAGACTGCCATAAAAGCGATCGATGCTTTTATTTCCGGTATCTGTGAAGGGGATAAAGCCCAGATCTCTTTTTACGGCGGCGAACCGCTTCTTCAGAAGGAACTGATAAAAGAGCTCGTCCGTTATTCTTCCGAAAAGATCTTTTCGATCCCCGATACCCGGCTGTCTTTTGAGATCACGACCAACGGTCTTCTTCTGGATGAAGATTTTATCGCTTTTTCCAAAAAGAATAAGATCCTTCTGGCGCTTTCGCACGACGGGCTTGCCCAGGATCCGGTACGTACGGACTGCGGCGGCCACATGACAAAAGAGCTCGTAGACCAAAAACTTCAGATGCTCCTTAAGACTTTCCCGGAGACGATCATCATGATGACCGTGCATCCGGAATATGTCGACCGAATGGGAGAGTCGTTAAAGTTCTTCCATGAAAAAGGCGTGAAGTCGGTAAGTATGGTGCCCGCGCACGGCGAGAGAGTGGTATGGGACGATGCGGCATTTGAAAAACTCGAGCGCGAAATGGAAAAAGCAGAGGCGCTTTACGAGCAGTGGAATGCGGGAGACGATGTATTCCGCTTCATTCCGTTTGATAACAAGATCAAGAATTATATCCGAAGCCGTGACGCAGATAGTCTGATGTGCCATTTCGGGTGCCACAAGCTCATGGTGGATGCGGACGGGAAATACTATCCGTGTTCGCACTTTATCGGAAGAGACGGATTCGGGATCGGCTCGCTGGACGAAGGCGTGAACGAGGAAAAGATCGAGTCACTTCAGAGTAAGAGAGTGGAGGCGGAAGACTGTAAAGGATGCGCGCTGCGGTTCCGCTGCCGCCATACCTGCGCATGCAGTAATCACGGGCATACGGGAAGTCTGTCCGAGGTATCCGCGTTTCAGTGTGAGTATGAAAAACTTGTTATCCGGCTGGCCGATCGGGCGGCGGCACTGCTACTTAACGAAAGTAATCCTGCATTCGTCTTCAGAATGTATCGGAACTGACTATTTCGAACTACACAACAAAAGGTATTTTTCGCACTGGAAAATCGTTGTTTTTCCAGTGCTTTTTTCTGCGTCCTTTTATAAGAAGCGTGCTATAATCCGTTATTGTGCAAAAGAAGCTTTATTAGGAAACACGTAAGTGCTTTTGTAAAAGAGGGGATTATCAAATGCATAACATGCTTATGAGTCTTGCGCTGATGTTTTTGCTCGGCTTTTGTATCAGCGGGATTTTTAAGAAATTACATATACCGTCGCTTCTGGGACTGATCATCACAGGTATCATCCTGGGACCTGCTGCGCTCAATCTTCTGGATACGAAGATCCTGTCGATCTCTTCCGAACTTCGTGAGATCGCGCTCATCGTTATCTTGTTCCGTGCAGGTCTGAGCCTGGATATCAGCGACATGAAAAAGATCGGCCGCCCGGCCATCATGCTCTGCTTTGTCCCGGCGTCTTTTGAGATCGTCGGTGCGATTATTCTGGGACCTTTGTGTCTCGGACTTTCCCATGTCGATTCTGCGATCGTCGGTGCTATGCTGGCGGCGGCCTCTCCGGCGATCATCGTGCCGAAGATGCTCTGGCTCATGGAGGAAGGCTACGGCACGGATAAGCATATCCCTCAGCTCATTATGGCAGGTGCTTCTGCAGATGATATCTATGCGATCGTTTTGTTCACCGCATTTATCGGCATGAGCAAAGGCGAAGGTATTTCCGCCTGGACGATCGCATCGATCCCGATCTCGATCGTGACGGGCCTGGGTGTCGGAATCGTTGCCGGCATCATCATGGCGCAGATCTTTAAAAAGATCCACCTTCGTGATACGATCAAGATCCTTCTTCTGTTCGGTATGTCTTTCTTCTTTGTAGGCGCAGAGACATATGTTTCCAGATATGTTCCGTTCTCCGGTCTTCTTGCCGTTATGGCACTGGGCGGAGCGATCCTGAACCGCCGCCGCGAAGTGGCTTCCCGTCTTTCCGCAAAGATCGCGAAGATCTGGGTCGGCGCAGAACTTCTTCTGTTCATCATGCTCGGTTCTGCCGTTGAGATCAAAGCATTGCTTTCGGCCGGTCTTGGTTCGGTACTGCTGATCCTCGGCGCACTTTTGTTCCGTTCGATCGGTGTTATCGTCAGCCTCCTGGGCTCCGGTTTGAAGATGAAAGAGATCCTTTACTGTGACGTGGCATATTTCCCGAAAGCCACCGTACAGGCGGCCGTCGGTGCAATTCCTCTGGCACAGGGCCTTGCTTGTGGTATGATGGTTCTGACCACGGCAGTTCTTTCGATCCTCATTACGGCGCCTCTCGGTGCGATCCTGATGGACGTAATGGTCAAGAAGTGCCTGACCAGAAGCAGGAAGCCGCGGGATGTTTCGGGACGACGGAATCCCGGACTTACGCTACCGGAAGAAGAGCACAGCTTTTCATAGGAAAAGTGCTTTTACCGAAGTGGTAACGGCAGGTAAATAACGCGCAGACGAGGAAACTCGTGAATGCGCATGAGAATACGGAGGTCCCCATGGAGATCGCATTAGGTTTTGGAAAAGAGAAGATCCCGGTACAGGTGCCGGATAATCAGGTCATGGCGGTGCTTACGCCGAACGAGGCGGAGATCGGCCTGACCGGCAGTGATGAAGTTTACCGCTCCATGCGTGAGCCGATCGGTCTTCCGCCGCTTCGAGAAGTCGTAAAAGCCGGCGAGACGGTCGCGATCATCACCTCTGACATTACCCGCCCGATCCCGAGCTACAAGGTGCTTCCGGCTGTTCTCGACGAACTTTCCGCAGCAGGCATCAAGGATTCCGATATTACGATCGTTTTCGCACTCGGATCTCACGGCGGCCACACCGAAGAGCGCATGCGCTATATGGTTGGTGACGCGGTTTATGACCGTGTCCGCTGCATCGATTCCGATGTCAATGACGCCGTACATGTAGGAACGACTTCCCGCGGAACGCCGGTCGACATTTTCCGCCCGGTCGTAGAAGCGGACCGCCGCATCTGCCTCGGCAATATCGAGTATCACTATTTCGCCGGGTATTCCGGAGGCTATAAGGCCATCATGCCGGGCGTTTCCACATGGGATGCCATCCAGCACAACCACAGTGCGATGGTCGAGCCGACTGCTTGTGCCGGTCATCTCGAGGGAAATCCCGTCCGTGAGGATATCGAGGAAGCAGGTAAGATCCTGGGCGTCGATTACATCGTCAATGTCGTTCTCGATGCCAAGAAGGAGATCATCCGAAGCTTCGCAGGTGACCCGATCCTGGCGCACCGTGAGGGCTGTAAGTTCCTCGATTCTTTCTACAAGGTCTCCATCCCGGAGCAGGCGGACATCGTCGTCGTTTCTGCCGGCGGTTTCCCGAAAGACATCAATATGTATCAGGCACAGAAGGCCCTGGACAATGCTAAGCATGCGGTCAAGGACGGCGGCATCATCGTCTGGATCGCTTCCTGTAAGGAAGGCCTCGGTGAGAAGCATTTCGAGCAGTGGCTCACAGGTCATGAGAAGAGCTCTGATATGATCACCCACATCAAGACGGACTTCGTCCTCGGCGGACACAAGGCGGCCGCGATCGCCATGGTCCTCGAGCGTGCGCGCATCTTCTTCGTATCCGATCTTGACCACGACTTCGTTAAGAAGGTATTCCTCGAGCCGTATTCCGATATCCAGACCGCGATCGACGCAGCGATCGCAGAGAAGGGCCCGGACGCAAAGATCGTCCTCATGCCGTACGGCGGTTCCACACTTCCGAAAGTACAGGGCTGATCATTCAGAAAGCAAAAACGAAAAAAAGAGGGGGCAGTGATATGTACCCTCCTTACTGGACAACAGTAAGGAGGGTATTTTTATGCGTTACAGTAAAGAATTCAAATTAAAGTGTGTGAAATTATACCGGCAAGGAGAATATCCCAAAACACCAGATAATATCTCTTCTAGCCGCT
>JAFRQR010000009.1 GCA_017428545.1 Clostridiales bacterium | reverse complement strand
CTTACATCAGGTATTACAACCAAGAACGAATAGTCACAAGGCTGAAAACAAATCCTCAAGATTGCAGAGAAAAACAACAAGCTCTTGTGGTATGATGTGGGTTAAGAAAACACTGTACAAGAAAATGGGTAAAGAACACCGTGATGTTTACCCCATCACGGGTTTTTTGTTTCTCGTTTTTGTTTCACATGCGTTAATCTGCATTTAACGAAGTATATTTCTGTGTTTTGGCAAAAAATACTGCGTTAACATTGAAATAAGTCCAAATCGATGATAATATTCTATCAAAGGAGGTATAAACCATGAAGCTGTATCATAGAGAAAACTATCTTCGCAAGATCCGATCCTTCTACCACGAAACAGATCTGATCAAAGTGATCACAGGAATAAGAAGATGTGGTAAATCCTGTCTTATGCAGACCATTGCAGAAGAACTAAGATCTTCAGGTGTCAAAGAAGAAAACATCGTTTATCTGAATCTGGATAAAAGAGGATTCAAAAGTATAAAAACAGCAGATAAACTTGAATCTGTAATCGATAGTCTTTGTACAGCTAAAGGCGTGAAATACCTCTTTATTGATGAAATATAAAATGTTGATGGATTTGAAGAAGTCATCAATGCTTTTCGCGAGGAAGAGGAGTATTCCATATTCATCACCGGCTCAAATTCCTACCTTCTTAGCGGTGAACTTGGTACCAAACTAACGGGACGATATCTGGAATTCGAGATATTTCCGCTGACTTTCGATGAGTATATTGGAATGAAGCAGTTTCTTAAACTTCCTGTAGATATCAGCACAGAAGCCGAATTCGATAAGTATATCATCGAAGGTGGCTTTCCAAAGGCTTTAAGCTACGATGATCCGGAAGATAAAAGAACCTACATAAATGGAATAATAGCGGAGATATTTGAGAAAGATATCAGAAAGCGGGTTAAGATACGTAATGTATCTGTATTCAATATTGTTCAGCGGTATATCATTAACAATTTCGGTGCAACAACCTGTCTAACTAATATCTTGGAGGATCTTCATAAGGCCGGAAGCGATATTACACGTGAGACACTGAACAGATATATTCAGGTCCTGATAGATGCAAAGATTATTCATAAATGCGAGAGATTTGATCTTAAGTTGCGCAGGTCGATTTCCGGAGAACAGAAATACTATCTTTCAGATCTTGGTTTCTATTTTGCCACGAATACCGACAACAGAATCAATTATGGTCCAGTACTGGAGAATATAACATATATTTACGCCAAGTCTAAAGGATACGATGTAAGTGTGGGCAGAATCGGAAAACTTGAATGTGATTTCATCGTCCGAAAACAAATGATGCAGTATGCATATATTCAGGTTGCCATGACGATCCTAAGCAGCATCGAGACAGAAAACAGGGAGTATAGACCGTTGGAATCCATACGGGACAACTATCCTAAATACGTTATTACCCGCGACAGTCTGATACAAATGAGAAACGGAATAACACATGTGAACATCAGTGCACATATGAAAGAGGGCAAGGAGTTTTGATAAAAGTTTAGTGCGTTTCGTTCGCAAGCATTATGCGTAACGGTTCGAATTACTCGTGCTTGACAAATCCTGAATGTCCCTGATTGGATGTTCAGGATTTTTCTTTTGTGTACAAATGTCGTTTGACCACAAGTATGACCACAATTACGGTCAAAAGATAAACGTCAATGAAGATGATATTGAATGCTGCAGAAAAAGTTTGATAGCTTCTGCCAAAACGCCGAAAAACATTCTGCCAAAACGCCGAAAAATATTCTGCCAAAACGCCGAAAAGAGTTGACAGCTCTCTCGTGATTACGTATTCTTTCATTAGAGAGGTAGACGATATGAAAGAATATAAAGAACGAATAGCAGATAAAATGCTGATAGAAAAACTTGAAGAGAAAGGCGCTGTGGTCATAGAAGGTCCCAAATGGTGTGGTAAGACAACTACAGCTATGCAGGTTGCCAAAAGCACAATTAGGATGGATGAACCTAAGAAAAGGAATGAAAACATCCAAATTTCAGAGATCGACCCGGCAAGACTATTGAAGGGTGATACACCAAGACTGATAGATGAATGGCAGATTGCACCAAAACTCTGGGATGCAACAAGATATGAAGTGGATACTCGTGGCGAAGAGGGGCAGTTCATTCTTACTGGTTCAGCGGTACCGGTTGAGTCCGATGAAATCAAGCATTCCGGTACAGGCAGATTTACATGGCTTACAATGAGGCCTATGTCTTTATTCGAATCAAAAGAATCGAGTGGAGAAGTGAGTCTGGAAGAGTTGTTTTCTGAACCCCAATCAATATCAGGAACAAGCAACATGGATATAGACAAATTAGCTTTTCTGATATGCCGCGGAGGATGGCCACGTGCAATAGATATGAAAGAAAGGCCTGCTCTTGCACAAGCCGTGGATTATTATGATGCTGTCGTTAAGTCAGATATAAATCGGGCAGATGGGGTGAATAAGAATCCCGAGAGAGTCCGGAAACTTATGAGATCATATGCAAGAAATCAAGGTGCGCAAGTCCCCAGTACTCTTATTAGGGATGATATCCTTTCCAATGATACGGAATCTTTGAATGAAGATACTGTAGTCAGTTATATCAATGCGCTCAAGAAAATCTTCGTAATTGAAGATATGTCTGCATGGAATCCCAATCTGCGTTCTAAAACAGCGATTCGGACATCGGATACGAGATATTATGTAGATCCGTCGATCGCGACTGCTGCACTTGGAATCAGTCCTAAAGATTTAATCAATGATTTGAATACACTGGGTCTGCTTTTTGAAACATTGTGTGTCAGAGACCTTCGAGTATACAGCGAGTCATTGGGTGGAAATGTATACCATTACAGAGACAAGACGGGTCTGGAATGCGATGCGGTGGTTCACATGAGAAACGGAAGATATGGTCTCATTGAGATAAAGCTTGGTGGGAATAAACTTATAGAAGAAGGTATTCATAATCTCAAGGCTTTACGGGATAAAATTGACATAACAAAGATGAACAGACCATCCTTTATGGCGATAATCGTGGGAGTAGGAGAATATGCGTACAGACGGGAGGATGGAATATATATAATTCCAATTGATTGTTTAAAAAACTGAGCTTAATCATTTTTTGAGAACTAATAACTATGATTCGAGAATATATAATTATCAAGTTGGCTATTCAACAAGAAGGCGATGACGATGAAGAGGTTATTGCATTAGTTAAAGATTTAGAATCTTATGACGAATTCTATGTAGTAATAAACGATTACTTCTTATCCCATTATCCTGAACATGTTTGGGGCAGTTTTAAGAAGTTGCAAATAGGTGACAGAATCAAAGGCGAGTTAGTGCTAATAAATTGCCAGACAATGCCTTTAAAGAATGGCTGCTATTTTACGCAAAAAAAATCGTTTATCAGCCCAATTAACTACAGGTTGATTCATAGTTCAGTATTTAAGGGTCAATTTGAAGTGTTGAAGAAAGATAAAGAGAATCCTTTCAGCGTTAAATATCCTTATGGAAATTATGATATGAGGGTGGACGAGAATAGAATGATCGCGTTTAATTCCACTGAGATAGCCTTGCGAGGCGAACTTTATCTTGAGACTGTAGGAGAGATTATTAGTTCAAAATAGCGGGATCGTCGTTGTTCGACTCCCTCCTTCTCCGCCAAATCCTGAATGTCCCTGATTGGATGTTCAGGATTTTTCTATTAGTGGGAAAATGTAAAGCCGGTGCGACATGATCTTCTTGAATTGCACGTTCTGATTGGTGTACATGTAAATCTCCATATGACATAATGACATTACGGATCAGGGAGATCCGGTTTCACTGTTTCGGCCGACAGAATAATCTACAAAGATAAGGAGATTCCAGAATGAGTTTAGGAAAGAATATTCAATATTTGCGTAAGATGAATAAGCTGAAGCAGGACCAGCTTGCAGAGAAGATGGGCGTCAGCAGACAGACCGTTTCCCGTTGGGAATCGGACGAAGTGACACCGGAACTTCCCAAACTGGTGGAGATGTGTTCCCTGTTTTCATGCAATATGGATGAACTGGTCAGAGGAGATCTGACTTCTAAAGGGGAGATCTATTCCGATGTCACGATCCGGAAAGTCCCGGCTTTCCGGATGGCGAAATATGCCGTTATCTCGCAGAATCCGGAAGATGATGTACAGACGCATATGAGACCCTGGGCGGAGAAGAGCGGCCTTCTTGCCGCGGATCCGAATGCGAAACTGATCGGATGGGATTTCCCGTTTGTTTCCCAGGAGCAGAGTATGCGCTTCGGAATGCACGGATATGCGGCTGCATATGTTCTTCCTGATGGTTTCCGGACAAATTGCGAAGGCGTGGAATATTGCGATAACAGGGAAGCCAGCTATGCGGTGATCACGGTAAAAGATCCGATGGTACAGCCGTTCGAGCGTATCCCAGTCGGGTATAAGCACATCATGGAATACCTGGAAGCAAATAGCATCAAGGGCAGACAGGACGATAACGTTCTTGGCTGTTTCGAGTACGAATATGAGAAAGACGGAACAGGGTACATGGATATTTATATCTGTGTAGATGTATAAAACTGAAGGAGTTTTGAAAAACAAGGAGGACGGAAATGAGCGTTAAGCAAATAGAAACGTTGATCATGATCGTTTTTATTGCTTTGTTTTTTCTGTATTTCTTCTGGCTTCGGGACTATCGGAAACGCTATGTGCGGCTCGCGATTTTTGAAGGGGTGAGTTCTTTTGTCGCGGTAGTGATGATGATCATATTCGACAAACTTCCCGAACAAAGTTTTATGGCCTGGAGTCTGTGCCGAGCCTTGTGCCTGATGATGGCGGTCGTCTTTTTCGTGATGATGGTGATTACGGTTATCTTGATCCTCTATCGGAAGAGTAAGGGGATCAAGGACGAGAACCCGAATGTACGATCCAGATTCGACTATCCGTACTTAAGTCAATTGGTCGATGTGGAAGAAGAGAGAATACGAGCTTTTCACAAGAGGCTCCGTCGAATGGGTATCCCCGACCATATTGTTTTGATCGGGGTGACGCCTTACTGTGAGGAGCGCTTCAATCTGCTGAAACGTGACGACGGAAAATGGGAGGTCTTTTATGGAGAACGAGGTCAAAAGACGAATCCTCGTGTGTTTGACACGTTCGAAGAAGCCGGAGACGATCTGATCTCCAGGCTTTAATAAAGCGAATCTTATCTTTTTCGGAATAGCAGGTGTGCTGGCTGTCATCATGATCAAATCAAGCGGAACCGGGGACTTCTCGGGATGTGTGGAGATTGGTTGTGTGATACAATCGAAGTATTATACGAGTGGGGGGATAGTTTCATGGAAAAGCCATTCAAACCATACATACCTGCTGATAAAGTCACGACGGAGATGACACCGGCATCGATCATTCTGGGTATCGTGCTTGCGGTTGTTTTCGGCGCAGCAAATGCGTATCTCGGACTGAAAGTCGGACTGACTGTTTCGGCTTCGATTCCTGCAGCAGTAATCTCAATGACGATCATAAGGATCATCATGCGCAAAGATTCCATCCTGGAAAGTAATATGGTACAGACCATCGGTTCCGCCGGTGAGTCGCTGGCGGCTGGTGCGATCTTCACGATGCCGGCGCTTTTCATATGGGCAAAGGAAGGCGTTATGGACAAGCCTTCGCTGATCTCGATCACGGTGATCGCTCTGGTGGGCGGACTTCTGGGTGTGTTTTTCATGGTGCCTCTCCGCAGTGCCCTGATCGTTAAGGAACACGGCGTGCTGCCGTATCCGGAAGGCACTGCCTGTGCAGAAGTACTGCTGGCCGGCGAGGAGGGCGGATCTTCTGCTAAGTCTGTGTTCATCGGCATGGCGCTGGGTGCTATCGTCAAGTTTTTCGCTGACGGACTTTGTGCCGTGAAGTCGGTAGTCACGTTTAAAATCTCTGCTTTGAAGACGGAGTTTTCTACAGAGATCTATCCGGCGCTGATCTCCGTCGGTTATATCTGCGGACCGAAGATCTCCGCATACATGTTTGCGGGCGGTCTTCTGGGTTGGTTCGTCCTGATCCCGGCGATCGTAACTTTCGGTACGGATATCGTTATGTATCCGGCGAGTGTCTCGGTCGCGGAACTTTATGCAGAAGGCGGCGCATCTGCCATCTGGGCAAGTTATATCAAATATATCGGAGCCGGTGCGGTTGCGGCGGCCGGTATTATCAGCCTGATCAAGACTTTCCCGACGATCGTGAAAGCGTTTACCGGTTCCATGAAGGGGATCTCGAAACGCGCGAAAGGAAAGGCCTCTGTGGATCGTACGAGTCAGGATCTGGACATGCGTTTCGTACTTGTGTCGATCGCTGTTCTGATCATTCTGATCTGGATCCTTCCGGCGATCCCGGTTACGATCTTCGGCGCGCTTCTTGTCGTGTTCTTCGGATTTTTCTTCAGTGCGGTCAGCTCGAGAATGGTCGGTCTTGTCGGCAGTTCAAACAACCCGGTTTCCGGTATGACGATCGCAACGGTACTGATCGCGACTTTCTGCCTGAAACTTACCGGTGATGTCGGTGTGCATGGTATGCACGGTGCCATCGCGATCGGTTCGATCATCTGCATCGCAGCCTGTATGGCCGGTGATACTTCACAGGACCTCAAGACCGGTTATATTCTGGGTGCAACACCGAAGAAACAGCAGATCGGTGAGATCATGGGTACGATCGCCGCAGCGCTTGCCATCGGCGGTGTCATGATCCTTCTGGATTCTGCATTCGGTTTCGGCACAGATAAGCTGGCGGCTCCGCAGGCCACGATGATGAAGATGATCATCGAGGGCGTTATGGACGGAAATCTCCCATGGGCTTTGATCTTTATCGGTGTCTTTATTGCTATTGTCATCGAGTTCCTCGGTGTTTCTGCGCTACCGGTCGCCATCGGTCTTTATCTCCCCCTGGAACTTTCCGCTCCGATCATGTTCGGTGGTCTTATCAAGTGGATCGTGGACAAGAGAAACGGAAAGCAGAAGGATGAGTCCGGTAAGGGCATTCTCTTCTGTTCCGGCCTGATTGCCGGTGAAGGTATACTTGGAGTACTTCTTGCGATCCTGACGGTGACAAATGTCGCTGAAAAGATCGATGTAAGTTCCCATATTCCCACCGGAAATGTAACGTCGCTGATCGTGCTGATCGCTCTTGGTGCGATGGTTCTTCTCATGGCCGGAAAAAAGCCGGCGAAAGCTGAGGCAAAAGCAGGTGCGAAAGAGGAGACCCCCGCATCTTCTGAGGCTTCTGAGGATGTATCGGAGAAGACTTCTTCTGAGGATAAGAAAGAGGACAAGAAGTAAGAAAGACAGGTAGGTACTGCATGCCGAAAAAAGAGAATTTCCTGGATCGTATTTACGAGAAAATGCCGGGCGTTGCTTTTTCCACGTCGGAGGAAGGCTTGGTGACGGTGGATATGGAGAATAAAGGCTTTACGAACAGGATCGCACAGCGGTTCTTCAAGCAGCCTTCTGTGTCCCACATTAAGCTTGAAGGTATGGGGAGTTTTATCTTTTTATCTATCGACGGAAAAAGCACTGTATACGATATCGGACAGCTTGTTTCGGAGAAGTTCGGTGACGAGGCGGAGCCGCTTTACGAGAGATTGTGCGTATATATCCGGCAGCTCGAGGAAGTGGGCTTTGTGAGGATGGTAGTATGAAGTACGGTGAATCTGCATTCGATATTCTGTTCTCCGGAAAACCATAGAAAAGGACTCTGATAAAGATGCTTGGCAAAGATGATAACAGGAACATATCCCGGATAAGACAAACGGTCACGAATATCGTGCTCGTGATCCTGGTTACCATCGGCATGTATATGACCATGACCTACAGAAGTGCCTGGATGGAATTCCAGATGAGAGGAATCATGTGCCTCCGGTACTTTACGGTACAGTCCAATCTTTTTGCCGGGATCGTTGCCCTGGTAGCGCTTTTTTATCAGGGAAAAGCAACTAAGATCCTCAAGTTTATGTCAGCTGCGGCAACGGGGCTGACCTTTGCCGTGGTCGCTCTGTTTCTGGGGCCGGTATACGGATATGGGCGCATGTATAAGAATGCGAATCTGTATTTCCACCTGATCGTACCGCTGATCTGTATGGTCGATTATATTTTGATCACAGATGCACCGAAGAAAATGAAGTGGAAGATCGCATGTGCTATGCTGACGGTTATCTATGGCTTCGGGTATATCCTGAACATCCTCATTAACGGCAAAGGCGGGAGATATCCGAATAACAACGATTTCTATTTCTTCCTCCGCTGGGGATGGGGTGTGGCGATATTGATCTTTGCCGGGATCATTTCTGTTTCCTTCGGAATCGCGTGCCTGCTTTCCTTATTGAATAGTAAAGTGCATATAAAAGAAGAGGAGAATTGAATATGAAACATTGCGGAACAGTGCTTTTAGAGACGGATCGGCTATTGCCTGGGAAGGAAGAATGGGAAGAAAAAGAATGAAAATTCTGGAGATAGTCGGAGACAATTACTTCGGTAACTGGACGAAGAGCCGGACAGGGTGCCGTGCCGTGATCATTAGAGACGGAAAGATCCTTATGTCCTATGAGACGAAGACGGATCAATGGATGCTCCCCGGCGGAGGCCTCGAAGAGGATGAGACCGAAGAAGAATGCGTGGTCCGTGAAATCGCGGAAGAGTGCGGTGTCGTGATCCGTCCCTCTTCCTGTGTGCTTGAACTCGACGAATACTACGAAGACTGTAAATGGCCCAATAAGTATTTTCTGGGTGAAGTTATCGGTGAGACGGAGCGCCATCTGACTGAAAGGGAGATCGAAGTGGGCATGGAGCCGAGGTGGATCCCTCTCGGGGAGATCCTTTCGATCTTTTCCACCCATGCGGAATATGACGGCAAGGACGAGATGCGGAGAGGCATGTACTATCGTGAATACACGGCGCTCCGGGAGATCCTTCTTTCGGAACTTCCGGATGCTATCAGGGAAAAAGTATCCGGCAAAGATTTCCGGATCGACGATCTGGGTAAGTCCGGATCGAAGATCTTTCTCTTCGATGACTGTGTCCTGAAGTGTGAGCCGCGCATTCTGGAGAACTGCCCGGACGCGGATCCGGCCGGCGTGAAAGCTGCGCCGTTTCTGGAGGATCAGGATAAGACCGTCGAGGTGATGAGGTATCTTAAAGGAAAGCTTCCGGTGCCGGAGGTCCTTGCTTACGAAAAAGATGAGAAATACAGGTATCTTCTTATGAGCAGGATCCCGGGAAAAGTGGCCTGCGATTCGTACTATATGGAACATCCTAAAGAGATGATCCGGGTCCTTTCCGATGCGCTGAAACTTCTCTGGAGCGTCGATATTTCCGACTGTCCGAGAAAGCAGGATCTGGATGCGGTTCTTGCCGAGGCGAAGTACCGGGTGGAACACGGTCTGGTGGACGTAAGCGATACGGAGCCGGAGACCTTCGGCGAAGGCGGATTTAAAGACGCGGAAGAACTTCTTTCCTGGCTTATGGAAAACAAGCCTTCCTACGAGCCTGTACTCACGCACGGGGATTTCTGCCTGCCGAATATCCTTATCAAGAACGGAAAACTCAGCGGATTCATCGATCTTGGCAAAACCGGAACCGGCGATAGATGGATGGACATCGCACTTTGCTACCGCAGCCTGAAGCATAACGCCGACGGGACATGGAGCGGAAAGGTCTATCCGGACATCCGGCCGGAAGTGCTTTTCGAGGAGCTCGGGATAAAGCCGGACTGGGATCGGATCAACTACTATATCCTGCTGGATGAACTGTTCTGATCCTGATTTTTGTGCAGAATATGGATACTTTCCGATAAGAATAGGAATTGAATAATTCTCCCGATACGCTATAATCTTCGAGTATTCAAAAGCGAGGATTATATGGTTGCATTTAAAGTCGCATTTATAAGCGTATTTGTCGCGCTGATGTATATGTTCCCGGGATACCTTCTGGGCAAAGCGAAGAAAGCCGTGGCGGATCATCTTTCCACGATGTCGTCGGTGCTGATCTACGTCCTTTCGCCGTGTATGATAATCTCTTCTTTCTTCTCCATGGAGTTTTCCTGGGCGGCACTTCGCGATATGGGACTTTTCTTCCTCGTCTCATTTGCGGTCGAGGTCGCATTTCTCCTGTCGCTTTACCTGATCCTCCGGAAGAAATTCCACATCAACAAATACAGGATGCTGGCCATCGGTTCCGCACTCGGAAACTGCGGATTCTTCGGAATGCCTCTTATCCAGGCGCTGCTTCCGGATCATCCGGAGGTCGCCTGCTATTCGTCGGTCTATGTGATCTCGATGAATATCCTGGTCTTTACGGCGGCGGTCTATTGCCTGACGCTGGACAGAAAATACATCTCGATCCGTTCTGCGGTCATCAACCCGGCCGTGCTTTCACTTGTTGCGGGGATACTTCTTTACATCGCGGGAGTGCAGAAATATTTTCCGGGAAAAGTAAGCGACGGGATCGTGCTTCTCGGGAAGATGACGACGCCGGTATGTATGCTGATCCTCGGCATACGCCTTTCGACGATCAAGTTCAAAGAGCTTTTCTCCGAGCCTTTCGTGTACCTGATCTGTGCCGGAAAGCTTCTTATATTCCCGCTCATCTCTTTTGCGGTCGCATTCGTCCTTCCGGTGCGGTATGCCTTTAAGGCAAGCCTTTTTATCCTGGGCTCCGTACCCTGCGCGTCCGTTATTCTGAACATGGCCGAGATCCATGGAAAAGAGCAGAAAATGAGTGCGAACTGCATCCTTCTTTCCACGATCCTTTGCATCTTCACGATCCCCGTGATGTCGCTTCTCCTGACTCTTCTCTAAAAGCACCTGTATCTTTTCAGATCCGTTTTTCCGTGGGCTCCGTTATACTGTCGGGCTCTATTATTTTGGCATAGGGTTTGGTACTATTTTTTATATAGTTTCTTTTTCTTTGAAAGGATGTACCGGACATGAAACATGCTGTTCTGACGATGGACGATATCGCTTCCAATAACACCCGTGCGATCGTGGATTATCTTTGTGAGAAGAAAATACCGGTCCTGATGTTCGCCTGGGGCGAGCGGGTCCTGGAGCACTACGATAACGCCGTCTATGCGCTGCAAAAAGGTGCGATCGTCGGTAACCACAGCTTCACACATCCTTTCTTCTCGAAGCTGACACTCGAAGAGGGGATATCCGAGATCGAGAAGACGGAGAAGCTCCTGGACCAGCTCTATAAGGATGCCGGCGTGGAGCGCAAATACCGTCCGTTCCGTTTCCCATATGGCGATAAGGGCGGAGAGAATAAAGATGCCCTGCAGGCATATCTTCGGGAGAATGGTTTCCATAAAGTGAAGGATACCCGGATCCCGTATGCGTTCTGGAAAGAGATGGGACTGGACAAAGATATCGATACGTTCTGGACATATGATTTTGCCGAGTACGAGATCCGTCCGGGCAGCGGGGTCACGATGGAGAATATCCTGGCGCGCGCAGAGGAAGCCGATCCGGTGCTTGGAAAGCCGCTGCTCACAGATGAGGAGGGAAGCCATCTTCTTCTGATCCACGCGCATGACGAGACGGAGGAACTGGTGCCGGAATACTATAAGACACTGATCCAGAAACTTCTGGATCACGGATTCGTCTTCGACGAACCGGAGTTTTTCACATAAGAAAGACACATAAAGATGCCATAAGGAGGGCGCTGATGGATAAGATACGCGCAGTTTTTACAGACCTTGACGGAACTGTTCTCCGAAACGACAAGACGATCTCGGAGCGCACCATGAAAGCGATCCGTGCTTTTCGGGAAGAAGGCGGAATATGGGCGGTCGCGTCTGCCCGGCCCGAGCGTGCGATCTCTGCGATGTATAAAGAGTTCACCGAGGCCGATGCCCTGATCACATTAAACGGGGCGAGGATCAGGTTCGGAGATACCGTGATCAGTAACGGCTTTTCCAAGGACGCCGCAGCAAAAGCACTTTCCGCCGTTCTTTCGCATGATGACCTGATCGTGGTGCTGGAAACAAGCAAAGGCATCTTCGGAAATATCGAGATCCCCGAGTGGGATACACCGGCGGTTCCTGACCTTCTTTCTCTTCTTCAAGAAGTCGATCTTTATAAGATCCTGATCGCGGGAAAAGAACATAAGCTATTTTCAGTGACGATCCCGGCGGAGCCGCTTTGCCCCTCGGATCAGATCCCGGAAAGGATAAAGGGGATCCTATCTGAAAACGGTCTTTCGGAAGATGCATATTTCACCGTGGCAGAAGGGTGGCTTTTCCAGATCATGAGCACCTCGGCAACGAAGTGGAGTGGTGTGAAAAAACTTCTGGAAAGAGAAGGGATCCCGGTATCGGAAGCGGCCTATTTCGGAGACGATCACGATGACGTGGAGAGTATAAGAAATATCGGATATGGCGTAGCCATGGGCAATGCCATCGAAGAAGTAAAGAACGTGGCCGATACGGTCACAGGGACGAACGAAGAAGACGGAGTCGCGACGATCCTTGATAGGATCACCGGAAGCGGAAAAGAAGAAGGAGAAAAATCTATGCTTTATTACAGAGTACACACGCAAGACATTGCATATCTTACCCAGCAGCCGAGAGGGATCTTCACGGCGGTCTGGAAACTGGTGGAAGCCAAGCTCCTGACGGAAGAGGAAGAAAAAGAGTACTGGAAAAACAGAGTCTATTTCGAGGAGATCCTTCCGGTTCCGCCTTTTTATGAGCAGGGGAATCCGGATAATGCTACGACTTGGTTTAAGGACACGGAAGAAGGAAACGGGATCTGGCAGCAGATGGACTTCTATCGGAATATGTGCAGGAAATACGGCGTCAAGCTCTACCGGACAGAGTGTACGGAACTTCCGGGTGAAGTGATCTACGAAGATGCTTTTCAGATCGCCATAAAGAACACAAAAGAGGACATAAAAACGGTAACGACCGAGGTCGTGTAAGAAACGCATGAAGGTGATCCTCCAAAAGAGCGTTTCTGAAAGACCGCCGGAGGGAATTTATGAAAGAGCAGAAAGAAATCATTCAGGAATATTATGACAGCCACCCGAAAAAGGAATGGGACCGGCTGCAGAAAGACCACCCATATGAGAAATATATCACCGTCCACATGATGGATCAGATGATCCCGGAAGGTGCCACGATCCTCGATATCGGAGGCGGCCCGGGGCATTATTCGGTGTACTATGCCAAGAAGGGACACGAGGTGACCCTTTTCGATCTAAGCCCGGAGAACATACGCTTTGCCAAGAAAAAGGCTTATCAGTATGGTGTTCGTTTCACGGCAATACAGGGCGATGCCATGGATCTGTCGCGCTTTTCCGATAACACTTTCGACGTCGTTTTTCTCATGGGACCGATGTACCACCTTCTTAGCGAAAAGAACCGGATCCGGGCATTAACAGAAGCCAAGCGGGTACTAAAGCCGGGCGGACTTCTTTTTACCAGCTTTATCCTGCTTTTCGGGGGCGTGGTATATGGCCTTCGGGATCTGCGGGAAAGCATCTGCCGCGAACAAGAGAAGCCGGTCTATGAGGCCTGCGCAAGGGACGAGAGTCTAGCTTTAGACGCTTTTACCTATTCGTATATGACGACCATTCCCGACGCGAAGAAACTGATCGGAAAGATTCCGGGTCTTACGACGGTAAAGATATTCGGTCAGGAGAGTATCCTTGCGCCATACCGCCGTCTCCTTGCGGAGACCCCGAGAAAGATCCGTCTGGCCTGGTATGACTACGCGATCCGCTTCTGCGATAAAGAAGATTTCCTGACACATACGGAACATCTGATGATCGTTTCGAGAAAAGAGGGAAAGAAATGAGAAAGCAGCTGATCGGGTTATTCAGCGGGTTCCCGGACCATCACTTCCCGGAAGAGATCGCTTCAAGGCTTCAGGCGGAAATTACTGTCCGGAAAAGCCTGGTGTTCGTTAGTGCCTGGCCGGAAGATTCCAAAAGAAATGACGAGGATTCGGACGGTATGCACGCCATGTTCGAAGAAGCCGGTCTGCCGTTTGAAAAACACTGTGTCATCGACAGGAGAACGGATCCTTCCGAGGCGAAGAACCTGCTCTCAGAGGCTTCTTGCATTTTTCTTATGGGCGGAAATCCCACCGCGCAGATGGCTCTCATCAGGGAGAAGGATATTGCCGATGCTATTAAAGACAGTGATGCCGTGCTTCTCGGTGTCAGTGCCGGCTCGATGAATCTCGGTAAGACCACCATCGATATCTGGGAAAAAATGGAACCCTACGAGGGTCTGGGTGTGACAAATATCACGATCCTTTCCCACTATGACACAGAGGACCAGGAGCGCTACGGAAAAATCCTGGAAGCATCGAAGATCCATCCGCTCTATGCCATGAATGATCTGAGCGCGATCTTCATAAAAGACGGACGCACCGATACCGTCGGCACGATCCGATATGTGGAAGACGGAAATATCCGTCCCGTTCATACTATAGTTTACGAAGAAACTATCGGCTCCCGTGGGGGTGCCACAATAGAATAATTGGAGGTACTATGATTAGATTTATTACTGATGAGAATGAAAAGAAATCGATTGCCCGTGCGATCCTGGAGGCCCTTCCGGAGTGGTTCGAAGTCGAGGAGAGCCGCGAGCAGTATATCCGTGAATGTGTGGACTGGCCCTTCTGGGCGGCATGCGAGGAAGAAAAAACTGTGGGGTTCCTCTGCCTGAAGCAGACAGGTGATGCCACGATGGAACTGGCCGTGATGGGTGTCCTTAAGACCTGCCATAGAAAAGGCTACGGCCGCCGTCTCTTCGCCGCGGCGAAGGACTATGCCGTAAGAGAAGGATTTTCCTTCATCCAGGTCAAGACCGTGAAGGAGGGCATGTACGAGGATTACGACATCACGAATGCTTTCTATAAGAGCCTGGGCTTTAAGGAAATGGAAGTCATCGAGAGCGTCTGGGACGAGGCGAACCCGTGCCAGATCTACATCATGGGGCTTAGAAGCGCCCTTCAGACGATCGCTGCAAGACACAGCTACCGAGGTGCTTTTGCCGACGAAAAAGTCCCGAAGGAAGACCTTAAAGCGATCGCATCTGCAGGGATCGACGCTCCGTCCGGATGCAACAAGCAGACTACGGATGTGGTGATCGTGGACGACAAAGAAGTGCTCGATCAAATCAAGGGCGTGCTGGATCCGCCGGTCGCACAGACGGCGCCGGCCATGATCGTTGTCCTGACGCGACGGATCAATGCCTATCGCGACCGCTGCTTCGCGATCCAGGACTATTCGGCGGCCATCGAGAATATGCTTCTGGCCATCGTGGAACTGGGTTATCAGAGCTGCTGGTACGAGGGACACATCACGGACGAGGATAGGATCTGCGATAAGATCGGTGCGATCCTTCATGTGCCGGAGGAATACGACGTCGTCTGTATCCTTCCCGTGGGACGGGCACTTGACGATTTTCATGCGCCGAGTAAGAAGGCTTTCTCCGAGCGCGTGAAGTTTAATAGCTGGTCATGACCGAGGCTTCCTGTCTGTGTTGAAATGACCGGCATGGGCGTCTAAAAGAGGCGCCGAGATAAAGGAGTTAAGAAAAATGAATACATATGAGATCATTCCTCTTTCGAAAGAGGAATGGAAAGGAACGCCGATCCTGATGCGTTACACGACGGAAGAATACTTCGACGTCGAGATCAGCGAGGATGGGGATTCGTTCCATGTGGATATGGTAAAAAAGAAATTCGATAAGCCTGTGACGCACTGCCCGGAGGAATATGATTTTCCGGACGGACTTTTCGCGGAGCACTGGCCGGATGCCGAGGCCTGGGGCATCGTTTCGGAGGAGCCCGCAAAAGACGGGGAGATGGCTCCGAAGAAGAAGCTTCTCGCCTGCATCGAGTGCTGTCCGGAGGAGTGGAGCAACCGTCTTCTGGTCACGGAATTGTGGGTGGCGGATGAACTGCACCGTCAGGGAATCGGCACGAAACTGATGAATATCGTGAAGGAAAAAGCAAGAAAGGACGGCCGGCGTGCCGTCATGCTGGAAACGCAGACATGCAATGTCCGTGCCCTTGCTTTCTACAGAAGCCAGGGCTTCCGCCTGATGGGCATCGATACCTGCTGCTACGGCAATAACGACATCCAGCGCCACGAGGTAAGGGTGAATCTGGTGTACTACATCAAGCCCGACATCACGCGCGCAACCGAAGACGACTTAAAAGAGATCCTGGATCTTCAGTATCTTGCTTACCAGAGCGAAGCGGCGCTTTTCGGGACGAAGGACATTCCGCCGTTGAAAGAGACGCTTGCCGAAGTGACGGAGGAATTCAAAAAGGGCCCCATCCTGAAGATGACTTCCGAGGACGGAAAGATCATCGGCTCCGTGCGGGCCACGGTAAAAGACGGCTCTGTCCTGATCGGCAAACTCATGGTGCATCCGGATTTCCGCGGAAAAGGGTACGGAAGCAGACTTCTTCAGGCGATCGAGAAATGCTATTCCGGAAGACGCTACGAGCTCTTTACCAGCACGAGAAGTGTGGATAATATAAGACTATACGAAAAACTCGGCTACAAGATCTTCAATGAGAAAAAGATCACCGATGAACTGGTGTTCGTCTATATGGAGAAGATGCCGGTGTGACTTGAGGTTGGTTTAAGGTTCGCCTCCTATACTGGTGTCATAAACCAGAAGGGAGACGACGAAAATGCTTAACCGAAAACACATGAATACTTTGGCCCTTTTGCTGACCGCAGCAATGATGATTTCCATGACGGCCTGCTCGAACCGGGACGAAAAGAATGCAGATACAACCACCTCTACATCGGCATCGGAAACCGAGCCGGACGGAAGTGAGAGTGAAGATGCAGAGTCTGAATCTTCCGCACCGAAAAGCACAGGCAGTCTTACCACAGATGAAGAGATCTCCAATAGCGGCGATGGTGAACATGCCATCGAGGCGGACGGGAAAACTGCTTCTTATTCCAACGTCCGCGTCACCAAAACGGGCGATTCGGAGGAAGGCGACGAGGCGGATTTCTATGGGGACAACTCCGCGATTTTTGCCACGAACGGAGCGACTCTGGATCTGTCGGATATCGTAGTCGATACGGAAGGAAAACATGCTAACGCGGTGTTCTCTTACGGCGAAGGAACGACGGTAAATATCAGTAACTCTGAGATCACCACATCCGGGAATTGTTCCGGCGGACTGATGACGACCGGAGGCGGCACGATGAATGCCGAGGACCTCACGATCCATACTACGGGAAACTCTTCCGCGGCAATAAGGTCGGACCGTGGAGGCGGCACGGTAACCGTTACCGGCGGATCTTACACGACAGATGGAAAAGGATCTCCGGTCATCTACTCGACGGCAGATATCACGGTCAATGATGCAAAGATGGAATCCACATCTTCGCAGGGCGTAGTGGTGGAAGGAAGAAATTCCGTAACACTGAATAACGTGACTCTGGTGGCGGATAACAACTCCAAGAATAGTGATAAATCAGAGTGGTATCAGGCCGTCATGATCTACCAGTCCATGTCCGGTGATGCCAAAGAAGGCGAAGCTTCTTTTGCCATGAAAGACGGATCGCTAGTGAATAAAAACGGGGATATCTTCTTCGTTAATAATACCGTCACAACGATCACGCTTGAGAATGTGGAGATCACCAATCAGGACAGCGAAGGAGTGTTCCTTCGTGCGGCCGCAGCCGGCTGGGGATCGGAAGGATCTAACGGCGGAAAGGTCAATCTCATTCTTAAGAACCAGAAACAGGATGGAGACATCCTGGTGGACAGTGTCTCGGCGTTGAATATGTATCTTACATCCGGTTCAACTTATCAGGGTGCGATCAACCCGGATAACGAGGGGAAAGTATACGTAGAGATCGAGTCCGGATCGAAGTGGATCCTTACGGGAGATTCCTATGTTACCTCTCTTACCTGCGATGCGGATGCAATCAATCTGAATGGCCATACTCTCTATGTAAACGGTGTAGCGTATAGCGAAGGAACGGCATCAACAGGTGAGGCGATCACACTGGTGACAGAATCTTCTTCTGACAGAAGTAAGGGCGGACCGGAAGGCGGAGAACATGATGCTCCACCTTCCGGAGAAAAACCAAAGGGTGATCCGCCGTCCGGGAAGAAGGAAAAAAAGGAGGACTCCTGATCCTTCTTTACTTCACCGGGAAACACACTTCCGTGACGAATTCGTCGGGGTTCTGCGTCTGGGCAGGCCCCACGTGATAGATGTTGAACATCGGGCCATTGGCTTCATAGCCATTGGCCTTGATCCAGTTCACGATCGTGGGCACGACTTCATTCATCTGCACATAGCTGCCCTTCATGATACAGCTGGCGACTTTCACTGCAGGAAGTGTCTGAAACTTCACGTGTTCGGTATCTTCGTAGGTGCCTTTGACGGTCATCCAGACCACGATCTCCACATCTTTTTCTTTGTGCTCGTCGTCCAGGAACTCGGCGGCGGCCAGACACGGATCGGCCGGCACCAGAGACGGTCCGATCTCCCTCATGTAGCCCCAGGCCATGCCTTCATCTTCGTAGCGGGGAATGACCGTGTGCACAGTGGCAGCGTATCTTTCGGGAATGGTTTTTACTGTAACATCATAATTCATTTTTTGCTCCTTCCTCAGCCTGTCTCGGGCTGACTCCAGAAGCATCAGTTTATAGGAAGTCTCTTCTGAAAGTTTCTTTAGTTCCTCCTGTCTTTCAAGTAGGAACTTCTCCATCTTTTCTTTATCATCGTAGTTTTCCAGGATGCGGACGATCTCCGCAAGGGAAAACCCCATATCCTTTAAGGAAGTGATCCTTCCGATGGTGAAGAGCTGTTCTTCCTGATAGTACCGGTATCCCGTGAATTCATCGATTTCGGCGGGCTTCAGAAGACCGATATCATCATAATGCCGGAGCATCCTGATGCTGACTCTGGATAGTTTTGAAAAATCTCCTATTTTAAGCATTTGTACTTACCTCCATGGATGTTTTCCTTGAGCTCAAATCAAAGATAAACCCTGACACGATGTGAGAGTCAACAGCAAAAATTAAAACTCCGATGAAAAATGCAATGCAAAACTGGTTCCATCGAATAATGGAATCATTATTTCCGTGTATAGTTGTGTATGGTCCGCGACAGGCGGGATTATCAACTCCGCGCGGAATTACAGAAGGGCATTGATCACAAAAACCAGAATTCCGCAAACGAGAACAACAATACCCCGGATCCTCATTCCGGATACGGCCTTAGCGTTGTCACGATATTCTTTCTTCACCGAGAGTTTCGGAAAGATCACCATAAAAAGTCCAAGCAAGCAAATAATAGCACCTAAAATCGCATACGGCATAATAAGCCCTCCTAAATAACTTGTTTCCCCAATGGTGCTCAAATACTGTTCTCTTGGATTATAGCATAAGCGAATGATCGTCTGGTTTGTAATTCCCTGTTTCTTCGCGCATTCCTTTTTTATGAAAAATCTTTGGGAAAAGCACTTGACTCTGACGTTACGTCATAGTTTATAGTAAAGCCACCAAGCAAAGTGGAGGACAAAAACATGATGACGGTACATGAAGTAAGTAAGCTAGCCGGGGTGAGTATACGCACCCTTCAGTATTACGACAAGATCGGTCTTTTGCATCCGACGGGATACACCGATGCGGGATACAGACTGTATGACGATATGGATCTGGAACGCCTTCAGCATATCTTACTGTTTCGTGAATTGGAGTTTCCGCTTAAGGACATTCAGGCGATCCTAAGTAGCCCTGACTTTGACAGAAACAAGGCTCTGGATCAGCAGATCGAGCTTTTGCGTCTTAAGAAGGAGCACATCGAGAACCTGATGAATTTCGCGCTTGGAATAAAGAAAGTAGGAGTAAGGCATATGGATTTTAAAGCCTTTGATAGAAGTAAATTAGATGAGTATTCCCGCAAGGCAAAAGAACAGTACGGGAACACGCCGGAGTTTAAGGAGATGCAGGAGAAATCCTTGGCCCGGACAAAGGAAGAGGAGAACCTCATGATGGACCGTTTCATGCTGCTGTTTCAGGAAGCCGGAAAGCTGAAGGAGAAAGATCCGGCATCGAAGGAAGCGCAGGACATGGTAAAGAAGATCCGGGAATTCATCACGGAGAACATGTACACCTGCACCCCCAAGATCCTGCGCGGCCTTGGGAAGATGTATTCCGGCGGAGGAGAATTTACCGAGAACATCGATTCCTATGGCGGAGAAGGCACAGGTGCTTTTCTGGATAAAGCAATCCAGATCTACTGCGATCAGGCAGAATAAGCAGTATAATAAGAGACGTTTAGTTCATAGAAGAGAGTCGGGAAACCGGCTCTCTTTTGTGAGAACTGATTGCTGAAGTGGAAGGATAAGGAACAGGATGAAGATAGAATGGATCAAAGGTAAGACGGATAACTGCTACATCGTATCAGAAGGGAAAGATGCGATCCTCGTGGATACGGCCAGCGGGGAGTCTTATGAAAAAGTGCTGGAAGAATGCAGCAAGTATAACATGCGCCTTATCGTACTGACACATGTGCATTTCGATCATGCAGAAAATGCGGCGAAACTTTCGGAACACTTTGGGGCACCGGTTGCTTACCATGCAGCAGACGAGAATCTCTTCGAGAGCTTCGATAACCAGCCGATGAAATCCTACGGGATCGTCGGGAAAGCCGTATTGGGTATGTCGTTGAAAGTCCTGCGAAATACCGTGGTAAAAAGACCTGAGAACGTGATCCATATCAAAGAGGGAGACGATCTGTCCGGATATGGGATCAACGCGAAGATAATTGAACTTCCCGGCCATACAAAAGGGTCGGTCGGCGTATATGTGGAAGGTACGGATCTGATCGTAGGAGATGCGCTGGATAACTGGATCACGCCTGCCACCGGACACCTGTATAGTGATAAGAATGCTCTTAAGGCGAGCGCAGAGAAGATACGAGCCTTAGGACCCAGAAAGATCTACTATGGTCACGGAAAACCGACGGAGAGTAAGTAATCTGGCCTTTGAACAGCGTTCATTGTGGCGAAGCAGAATTCATTTATAAACCAGCAGTTTCTGTCGCGATGAAGCCGGGTAGATTATAATGACATAAGAATAATCGAAAGAAGGCTTATGCGATGCAGGTGATGACAAATACGATCCGTCCGGATGAATATATGGCGATGAGAAAAGCAGTCGGCTGGCATGTGTTCCCGCTGGAACAGGCTGCCGAGGGCTTGAAGAACTGCTATATCTGGTGTATCCGTGAAGATGACCGCCCGATCGCTCTGGGAAGGATCATCTGGGACCATGGCTACGTGATTTATATAGCAGATGTCATCGTGCTCCCGGAGTATCAGGGACAAGGCCTGGGAAGAAAGATCATGGAGACCATGATGGAATTTATCCGCGCCCAGCTGAAACCGGGATACCTGTTTATGGTCTCCCTCATGTCCGCCAAAGGAAAGAACGAATTCTATAAAAAATTCGGATTTGTGGACCGTCCCTCCGAACAGTTCGGACCCGGCATGCATCAGTGGCTGGAAGGGAAAAAAACATGAATATACGTACAAAACAGTTTCAGATTCTAACAGACATCGAGCTTGCATGG
Source organism: Clostridiales bacterium (assembly GCA_017428545.1). GTDB lineage: Bacteria > Bacillota > Clostridia > Saccharofermentanales > Saccharofermentanaceae > Scatonaster. The sequence continues at coordinate 70,594 of JAFRQR010000009.1, read as the reverse complement.
AAACTCATGACGGATGTCTATGATCCCGAGGGGAGCAACGGACCGGCGGCACCGTTTCTGGAGTATGCGATCACTTGCTGCTGGATGGATAAGGATTATCTCCGCCTCAATCGTTTCTGGCTGGATGGAGATGTACCGGTGGCATTTGTATTCTACGAAAACCCGGTCACCTCAACATACTTCGTTCTTCGTCCGGGCTATGAGTTCCTGGCGGGGGAGATGATCGATTATGCAGAAAAAGCATATCCGAAGTTTGATGATCCGCGCGAAATGAACCTGTACGGCAGCCAGACTGCGCTGATCGAAGAAGCGAAGAAACGCGGCTATCAGGTAGTGTATGAGGAGACGGAAAATTACTTCGATTTCCGGGAAGGAAAACTCGATTATCCGCTTCCGGAAGGATACCATTTTGTGGATTCCTTAACGTCTGACCCGCTCAAATCCGCCAAGTGTATGTGGGACAGTTTCATGAGCGAAGACTTCGGTGAATTTACAGATGTTGAGACACCGAAAAAGAACGGTGGCGCAAGTGCCCATGAACTCTATCAGGATGTGAATGGCTGCACAATCGCTCCTTCTCCGCATGCCACATATGAGTACACCGTGATCATTGCAGATGAGAACGAAGAATATGTCTGTTTCTCAGGTATGTGGTGGGTGCCGGAAAATAAACTGGCCTACATGGAGCCGCTCGGCACGGTTCCTTCCCATCAGCACAAGGGACTTGCTGCCGCAGCGCTGTCCCGTCACGATCAGGTAATGCGTAAGCTCGGCGCAGAGATCATGACCGGCGGCGGAAATTCTTTCTATAAAAAGATCGGCTACCAGAAGGAAAAGAAGCTTCTTCACATGAAGAAAGACCATGAATAAATAGTCGAAAATACGTTCCTTTTGTGATATACTCTAGTGCGAAGAAGTAAAGAAGGAGAAAGAAGATGCACTTTGTGGATGCAAAAGGGATCCTGACGAATAACCACGGTTCCTGCGGGATGAATATCTACCGCGGTTGTACGCACGGGTGCATCTACTGCGACAGCCGGAGCACATGCTATCAGTTCACGCATCCTTTCGAGGATATTGAAGTGAAGCAAAATGCACCGGAGCTTCTGGAGAGAGCACTCCGCTCGAAGAGAAGTAAGTGCATGATCGGCACCGGTTCCATGTCGGATCCGTATATGCACTGCGAAGCGGATCTTCACCTCATGAGACGGTGTCTTCTAGTCATTATGAAGTACGGGTTTGGTGTGGCGGTACAGACGAAGTCAGACCGGATATTGATGGACATCGATCTTTTATCTGCGATCAACGAAGCAAGTAAGTGCGTCGTGCAGATGACGCTCACCACCTACGATGACGATCTTTGTAAGATACTGGAACCAAATGTCTGTAATACGAAGCGGCGCATCGAGGTACTTGAGGAGATGCAGAAAAGAGGTATCCCGACTGTAGTGTGGCTGACTCCGCTTCTTCCGTTCATTAACGATAACGAAGAAAATGTAAGGCCGATCCTGGAAGAATGTGCCAGAGTCGGAGTGAAGGGAATCTTATGCTTTGACATGGGCGTGACCCTTCGGGAAGGCGACCGGGAATACCTTTATGAAAAGATGGATCAGCACTTCCCGGGGATGAAGGAACGCTACATGAAGACCTTCGGAAATGCATACATCGTCCCGAGCCCCAGGTCGGAAGAACTGATGAAGATGTTCAAGTGCTTTTGCCAAGAAAAAGGGATCATGCATGACCCGGACGAGATCTTCCGGTATATGCACGAGTTTCCGGAAAAATACACCCAGATGAGCCTTTGGGATCTATAAGCTGCCCCTTTTGAAGAGGGGACAAAAGGCGATCTCGAAGAAAATGAGGAGAAAGATGAGGAGAGAAAAATGCAGATCAGAAGAGTAGAAGAAGAGAATGAGAGAATCGGCGAGTTTATCGGCGAGGGGTTCGCGAAATATGGACTTCAAAACGGAGTGGATGTGAACTACGAAGATTACTGTTTTGTCGCGGAAGGCGAGGACGGGAAGATCCTTGGCGCAATCAACGGAAGAGCCTACTATAACGAGGTGCATGTCGGCGATCTGATCATTGCGGAGGACCAGAGGAGAAGCGGACTCGGAAGCATGCTTGTGCATACCGTGGAAGAAGCTTTTTCAGGGAAAGGATATGAAAAGATCACCCTGACCACATTTGGTTTTCAGGCGCCGGAATTTTATAAGAAACTCGGCTTTCAGGTGGAGTTCATCCGCGAGGATAAAGACCCGAAGCTGACGAAGTATTTCCTGGCAAAAGCACTGGCGTGAGAAGATAAGCAGAGAAGATCATCTTTCCTGCACGACGGTCGTCGCCCGGTTCTGGATCGTCTTGCTGACATCTTCTACTGTCCGCTGTCCGGTAAAGAATCCCGGTGCATCCTCCAGAATAATGTTCATGATATCCGGATCGGTCGAGCGGATGCTTGAGATCCTTTCGACCAGTTCGACGATGGCCTTCGCTGTTTCGTCCGTCACGTCGTATTCCGCGACCCATTGTCCGTTTTCAGAAAGTTTTTTCTGACGTTCGGCAAACTCTTCCACTCTCGTCTGATTGGAGATCTGAAGGGCCTCTTTATGGATCGGAAAATAAGCCTGTTTGGAACCGAGGCGGACCTGCTCGTCTTTTTCCATCATGAAGCGGACGAAATCCCAGGCTTCTTCCTGATGCGGGGAAAACTTCGAGATCGCCATCGATAGAGTGACCTCGGCAGTAAGGCCCTGCCCGCCGACGGAGGGAACCGGATAGATCTTATCGTTTCCTTTACGGATATTCATATAGCGCGCATAGGATTCCGGATTCTCAATGATGGCAGGGATAAAGAGCTGCATATTATCCGCATAGAGCCCCCACGAATCATAATAGACATAGGCGTCGCTCAAATTACCATAGTCCTTCATAAGGGTCAGGAAATCACGGAAACCATCGCTGTCAAAATCGACCGTATCCGTCTCATAATCGATCAAACTTTTCGCCGAGTATGAAAACAGATCCGGGAAGAAATATTTGTATTCCATATCTTCAAATATCCGAAGATCTCCGGGGATCGTCTTCATCTTTTCGCAGAAGGCACGGCAGTCCCAGTTTGTCGGTTCTCCGAGAAGATCTGCATTTCCGAGAAGACCGCTGATTCTATATGTCAGCGGGATCTGATAAAGCTTCCCGTTGGTCTCGGCGGCACGAAGGATATTGTCATAATAATCTTCTCGTTTTATATTTGAATCCTTATCATCGATCAGCGTATTCAGATCGACGAGGACATCGTCCGTATTGAACTGGGAAAAATACCCGAAATTCACAAGGATATCCGGACCTGTTCCGGAGACCATCGCCTGATAGACCGTGTCAGCTACGGAAGCAGACTTTTGGACATTCGGCCAGTCGGGATCTACATCCTGGGAATAGTCGTGAAAAATGATCCTGTTTTTCGAATCCGGATCTGTGTTATAGGACACGACATAATCCATGACGTTGTTCTCACCGTAGCAGGCCATCTTGATGATCGGTCTTCCGGCATACGGGTTTTTGTTCATACGGGTCAGTCGGACGAGAGTGAGATGATCAACCTGATCACCTGTGAAATCATAGGATCCATAGATATGTTTAATGAAAACAAACTCGTCATCAGAAAGGACCTGCATATCACGAAAATAGAGATTGGCAGGATCATAGTCAGTCTGATTCCACTCCATCACATATCGGTTATTCGCCGATTCCAGAAGATCGATCTTTTTAACACCGTTATTATCCAGCAGATAGGAAGATCCTTGAAACGCCCGCATAGTATATACGTCTGAACATTTTATCTCCGGTCCGATGAGTTCTCCGCTGCCGAGATCGATCTCCCGGATGAAGGTAGTAACTACAAACGGATTGGCCGGATCAGTATTTCTTACCCCTGTGGCATAGTATTTCCCGTCCTGGACCAGGATATTCCCCTGAAATCCATCGCAGGTGGCAACGTTCATCAAAGAACCGTCTTTTTGAAACAGAAACAGGGACTCAAATTCACCGACCAGAATCTTACCCTCAGAAGTGACCAGCAGTTTCGATTCGTTGGTAAAAATATACTCCCCGTCCAGAAGTACGCCTTCATCCGGATCTCCCTGATCGGACAGCGTGCAGAGATATGAGCGGAACCCCATATCCGTGTATCGGTTATATATGGCATAGTTCTTACCATCCGCGCCGGTGACTGCCGTCTGAAAGCCATAAAGGCTTGCTCTCTGATCTTCTTTTTGAACTTCATCACTCTCACTAAGATCGCGGATGAAATTTCCATCCATATCGAAAAGCGCTTTTCCCTGTTTACTAAAGGACTGGAAAAATGCCCAAGACTCATCATCGCTCATTTCGGAAGACTTCTTTTGGTCTTCCGGTGTCATCTTATACCGGATGGAGTACTCCACCACGATCAGATTTCCCAGGATGATCGGATCCTCTGTATGGAACGATTCGATTTCCTTATCTGCATCGAACGGAAAAGACAGATCTTTAGTTACTAACGAGAAAAACGGATCGGTCTCCCGGACCACTTCCGTATCCGAAGTATACATTCCCGAATCATCGGACTCTGAATTCTTCTTTTTCTTTTTGCATGCGGAAACAGAAAGCAGGAACGAACCTGCCAGAAGTATAGATAAGCCACGTTTTGCAACAGAAAAATGACCGGATCTCATAAATACCCTCCCCGAATACATATGCTAATACCCTACTATGAGAGTAGCAGATGAGGAAGGAAACTGCGTGACGGAATAGTAACCTGTCTGCGTTTTATGTTTCGGCCGGGACCTCTTCTTCCAGTTCAAGGATCTCCTTTTTGTCGACAACGGATTTTCCGACCCACTTCTTCTTATACCAGTAGAACATGACGATCAGACCACGGATGCATTCGTCCGTGGCGGTTCCGAGGAAGATCCCGGCGACGCCTACGCCCATCAGGACGCCGACGGCATATCCGGTCGTAAGGCCTAAGCCCCAGTTACAGAGGATACCCATAAGCAGCGGGAATATGTATGCGCCGGCGGCCTTAAGGCTGCAGACGAATGTCATATTCAGGCAGCGGCCTATCTCGACAAATATATCCACGAGCATGATCATCTGCCCAAGGGCGATGACGTTCTGGTTACTCGTAAACAGCTGAAGTGTATACCGGCATAATATGGCGTTGATCGATGCCAGCGCGACCGTGATCGGCATGGAAGTACGAAGGGTCTTAAACACACGCTTATACGCTTCGTCGGATTTTCCGGCACCGACAAGATGTCCCGTGATGATCTGCGTCGACATGGCGCAGGCATTCGAGAAGATCATGGCGAAAGAAATCAGCGTATTGCAGTAGGCTCTCGCATTAACGGCATCGTTGCCCATTCCGTTAACAAAGGAAAGAAGAGTTGTCTGATAAAGGTTGTAAGTGAGGTTTTCTCCGGCCGTCGGAAGACCGATCTTGATCATCTTCATGAGGAGTTTTTTCGGGAACGGTCTCAGATAACGGATCGAGATCCGGCCGATCCTGCTGGCATAGAAGAAGAACAGAAGTGCGGCGACTGCGATGAATCGTGCGACAACGGTCGAGATCGCAACACCTTCGACACCCATATCCAGGAAGGACAAAGGTCCGTAAAGGAAGAGGTAATTGCCGATGATGTTGATAATGTTGATCGCAAGCGTGACACGCATACCGATCTTGGTATGGCCGTTACACCTTACGATCTGAAGCATGACATTAAAAACGGCCGTCACAAATCCGCCGCCGCCGACGATATAAAGGTACATCATGGAGTAGTGATGCATTTCGGGAGAAACGCGGAGAAATTGCATGATCAGGGGATTTGCAAGACAGAAAGCTCCGCTTAGGACGACACCGAAAGCGAGGTTGACCACAAAGGAGAGCGTATAGATCATATTCATCTTGTCGAATTTTTTTGCTCCGAGATACTGGGCGACAACTACAGTCGTGGCCGTGGCGATGACATTAAAGAAAATGTTCATCATGAACAAAATGGTATTGGCGTTGCCGACCGCGCCGACTGCAAACTCGTCGTAGTGACTGAGCATAAGAGTATCCACGTTGTTGAGCATCGTGTTCAGAAACAGCTCGAGAAACATAGGTCCCGCCAGGATCATCAGCGATGTTTTTTCATTTATGGCAACAGAATTGTTCTTACTCATTCAACATCCCCCGGTGCTTTTTAAAAAGCAACGCATTTTCACGAATAATAATATTACTACTAAGTCCGGGTACAAAGTATCAAAATATGGCTGATAAGTTGCATTCTTTTTTCCTTTTTGCGAAGGTTGCGGATCTGGATCCTTCGTCGGGATAATAAACAGGAACGCTTTGTTTTCATTTAGTTAATGATTTTTCACCGTTTTGTCCATACGGATATCGACGGTGTTCCGGTAGAGATCAGCTATTACAGTTATAATGACGAGCTGCACCTTACGATCGAAAACCTGATTGCTAATTCTAACTATTGATCTACAGTTTTTGTGAATAAGTGAAAAGCACCTGACCGCACGGGCAGGTGCTTTTTCTTAAGTAAAGAGCGGCCCCATCTTCCGGGGAGAAGGACGATGGGGCCGTTTGTTTTTGAGCACGGGAAGATACTTTATTTCTTAATCAGGTGCTTCAAATAACATACCATCTGAGGATCCCGAGGATCACGATGTGAAGAGGATAGAAAACGTAGAAGAACCACTTGTTAAATGCGTTCTTTTTTCCGGCTTTTCCGTTGTAACAGAAAATGAGAAGAAGTGGAGCAAGAAGAATACCCGCGGTGCTCCATCCATAAAGTGCGATCATCGGTGCGACGAAAGCAACATATGAAAGAGAAACCGTGATATATCTCATCTTCTTATTATCTCTGAACACACAGTGAAAAAGCGGAGCCAGAACACCTGCGACCGGCATATCCGTGATCACAGATGCTAAGGTAAGAAGAACGATAAGAATGATCTTCGTGCGTTTTTTCATCTTTTCGCTGTACCAGACACTTAAAGCCACTAAAGCGAGGTAGAAGGAGACAATGATGGTCTGTGCAACAAGTTCGGCGGGAGACGTTTTTATCTCTTCAATACCGATGAAACAGAACACACTCGGAAGGTACGATACCAGTGCGAGAATTCCGATGCGCCTTCTGAATTTTTTTACGTCACTTGTATGCATATAGCCTTCTGCGATAAAGAAAGCAAATACAGGAGCGACGCATCTTCCGAAGAAGCGCATGATCTCGTAAGACGGAGACGGAAAAGAATCCGTAAAACAGAATGCCACATGGTCAACTACCATGAGAAGGACCATGAAATACTTAATTACATTACGACTTAGAAAACCTGTTGACCTGTTTTTACAAAGCGCAATTTCCGGACCGGCCTTTTGGTCCGACAAAACATCCACATTACCCATAAGAATACCATCCTTTACAATTCAAGAAACAATCCCAATGCTCTGATTTCATTGTAAGGAAAAGTAGCCTTCGGGTAATGACAAAAACGTCATTTGAGGTTTATATCAGTCAAAAGTAAATTGCTTAGAATAGTTCTCGTAGTATTTCTGATAATCCGGGGACTGCTTTTCTTTGATCCTGCCGAGATACTCGTGTGTATCAAAGGACTCTGCCTCCATTTCGATGATCGCTACCGCGATGTTGGAGCAGTGATCGGATACACGTTCGAAGTTGGTGGAAAGATCGTTGAAAACAAAACCCTGTGTGATGGTGCACTGACCTTTCTGCAGTCTTTCAACGTGACGGAGTTTCATCTTATCGCACAGGTCATCGATGACTTCTTCAAGAGGTTCGACCTGCATAGCCAGTTTGGCATCCTGCTTGACAAATGCTTCTGTGGTCATGCGAAGGATCTCTTTAAGTGCCTTGGTCATGACACTGAGTTCTTCGATGGCTTCATCCGAGAAGTGGATCTGCTTCTGGTGGACTTCCTGGAAGCTCTGCGCGATATTCTGTGCGTGATCGGAGATCCTTTCAAAGTCGGAAAGCGTATGCAGGTAAAGCGATGCGGTACGGCCCTGTGATTCGGTAAGTTCCTGTCCGGTAAGTCTTACGAGATAAGAACCGAGAGCATCTTCGTAGCGGTCGCCGACGTTTTCAAGTTCACATACCTGATAGAAGATGGATTCATTGTAGTGATTGAACAAGCTCAAAGAAGTGAGGATGGATTCTTCGGTCTTTGTGGCCATGTCGCAGATCGTCAGACGGGTCTGCTCGATAGCAAGAGCCGGGTGTGCAAGGAAGCGTTCCTCAAGACGGACGGCTTCTTTCTTCTCCTCCGGTTTTCCGGGAACGAATACGGAAGCGACTGCTTCGAGAACATCCGTGAAAGGAGCCAGGATCAGAAGGATCGTGAAACGAAGGATCGTATTGACCAGCGCAAGCGACATCGGATTGACGATCATGTCCAGGAAATCAAAGTGGAACATGGCGTCTGCGATATAGAAAGCGGATGCACATACCATAACACCCATGAAGGAAGCAACGAGGTAACTGACTGCCGTACGCTTACCGTCTGTGGTGGCACCGAGAGCGGAAAGAAGGACCGGAACGGAAGCACCGATCGAAATACCCATCAGAAGCGGAAGCGAGGAACCAAGAGTCATGACTCCGGTAAAGGAAAGAGCCTGTACGATACCGACAGCTGCCGAAGCGGACTGAAGGACAGAGGAGAAAACAAGACCGACGAGGATACCCAGAAGCGGGAAAGTCATCGAGGTGAGCATTTTCGTGAACCACGGCTGTTCACCCAGGCTGCTTACGGCACCGCTCATGGAACTCATGCCGACCATAAGGACACTGAAACCAAGCAGGATATCACCGACGTGACGGCGCTGCTGGTTTTTGCAGAACATTCTGAAGAAAATACCGGTCACGGCAATAATGCCGGTAAGAGTCGTTGTCGAAAAGATGCTGCTGATCCCTTTAGGACCGTTCATGTAACTTAAGCAGACGACCCAGCCGGTGATACTGGTTCCGAGGATCGCGCCGAGGATAACGGGGATAGCCTGGCGGACCTTCATCATTTTCGAGTTAACAAAGCCGACGACCATGACGGAAGTGGCGGAAGAGGATTGGATCACGGCCGTGACTCCCGCGCCGAGAAGGATACCTCGGAAAGGAGTTCCCGTGAGATGGAAAAGGATCGGTTCAAGTTTGCTGCCGGAAACACGCTTGAGGCCGTCACCCATCAGTGACATGCCGAACAAAAACAGTGCAACTCCGGTAAATAAGGTTGCAATCTCAGATATACTCATACTCATACCTCCACAAATTCCAATTTAATTCTTCTATGTTAAATCCACGATCAGCCAAACGTTAAATATAGGTTAAATCCTGACCGAAAACTATTCAGTAGTGGGCCTGTGTATGATAAGATGACAGCGAGGTGAAAGTTGTGATCTATCTTCTTGAAGATGACGAAAGTATAAGAAAATTGGTCGTATACGCCCTGAAAAGCCAGGGTTACGATACGGAAGGGTTTGAAAACCAGGAACAGTTTTGGGCTGCGATGGCAAAAAAGACCCCTGAACTGATCCTGCTCGATATCATGCTTCCCGGCGAAGACGGGATCACGATCCTCAAGCGTATCCGCGCGGCTGCGGATACGACCGATATCCCCGTGATCATGCTCACAGCGAAAAATACCGAATATGACAGGGTCGAAGGTCTGGATGCGGGCGCCGACGATTATATTTCCAAGCCGTTCGGCATCATGGAACTGGCGGCCCGTGTACGTGCGGTCCTTCGAAGAAGAGCAAAAGAACCGACGCTTTCCGAGTACAATATCGGTCCGCTTTTTATCTGCCCGGAACGTCATGAGACACGAGTCAACGGAGAAGATATTGCACTTACCTATAAGGAATTCATGCTTCTTCGTATCCTGGTGGAAAACATGGGCATCGTCATGACAAGACAGACCCTTCTGGACAGGGTATGGGGACTGGGCTCGGAAAGAGAAAACAGAACTCTCGATGTGCATATCAGAACACTTCGTGCCAAACTCGGACCGGCCGGACAATTGATCCATACCATCCGGGGAATAGGATATCGTTTAGTGGAGGAATAATATATGACCAAGACCATTTTCAGATATACGTTTATAGCGGGTGTTTCCGTGCTGATCGTATGCGCATTTTTGTTTTTCGGCATGCAGTATACACAGACCAAAGACGAGACATATAAGGCGCTTCGCCAGGAAGCCGTCTATGCGGAACAGGGTCTTCTGATAAATGGAACTTCCTATCTGAAAACACTGGGGGATGCCAATCGTGTCACATGGATCAAAGCGGACGGAGAAGTGCTTTTCGACAATGTGGGAACGCTTTCAAACGAAAAGGACTGCCCGGAGGTTAAGGATGCGCTGGAAAACGGTGAAGGAAAAGGCATCCGGAAATCCGAAGACAGCGGTGAATCGACCATGTATTATGCAAGAAGATGTCAGGACGGAACGGTCCTTCGTCTCGGCCGCCCGGTAAGAGCCATGAGAGATGCATTTATGGCGGTAAGACCTTTCGTATGGATCCTGGTCCTGGTACTTGTGATCTCCGGCATTTTGTCCTTCCGTATTGCCAAGCAGATCGTCAATCCGATCAATGCACTCGATCTGGATCATCCGGAGGAGAACAAGTATCCGGAACTCCGGCCTTTGATCGAAAAGATCGTGGAACAGAAGATAACGATCCAGGCGGAAGTTTCTTCGCGCGAGCAGATGCGAAGAGAATTTTCGGCCAATGTCTCTCACGAACTTAAAACTCCTCTGACATCCATTTCCGGCTTTGCGGAACTGATGTCCGAAGGCGTCGTCACCGGCGATAAAGTGCAGGAATTTTCCAAAGATATCTACAAAGAATCCCAGCGCCTTATTGCACTGATCGACGACATTATCAAGCTTTCGCGTCTGGATGAGGGCGCCGAGGAGCCGGATATGGAAGTCGTTGATCTGTATGGCCTTTCCGGAGAAGTTCTCGACAGCTTAAGACCGGTTGCCAATAAACAGGGGATCTCTTTGAAACTGACCGGAAGCCCGATTCTCATAAACGGTGTCTATCAGCTTTTGAGCGAAATGGTCTTTAACCTTTGTGATAACGCGGTGAAATACAATACTCCGGGAGGAAGTGTTACCGTAGATGTTTCCGAGAAAGATGATGAGGTCTTCCTGTCGGTTGCAGATACGGGTATCGGCATTCCGCAGGAGCACCAGAAGAGGGTATTTGAAAGATTCTACCGTGTCGACAAGAGCCACTCGAAAGAGATCGGCGGAACGGGACTTGGTCTTTCGATCGTAAAGCATGGTGCCCAGCATCACGGTGCAAAAGTGAAACTGGATAGTGAACCCGGATTGGGAACGAAGATCACGCTTGTCTTCAAAAAGAAAGCAAACTGACCGGACTTTAGAGATAATTGATGACCGGAAAAGCCGCCTGATATCTGCGCTTAACTCCTCCAAAGGCTTGATAACAGGCACTCTTTACGATACTATGATGGTGTTCATCAGGTGTGTAAACTGTTTTCCATGGGAGGAGTACGCTTCGTGGCGTCTAGGAATAAGCTTTCCACTAAGATCATACTTATGGTTGAGGGGATCCTTCTGATCTCCAGCATCCTGTTTTGCGCTGTTTCCGTATATCGTGCCAGGGTCGGTATCCGTAAGGCGATCCAGCAGAGAATGCTGGATATCGCCAATTGTGCCGCAGGTTCGGTCAACGGCGATATCCTTAAGACCCTGACGGAAGATACCGTCGGAAGCAAAGAATATAACGATGTTTATAATACCCTTGCGGTATTCCGTGATAATGTCGAACTTGAATATGTCTACAGCATCAAAGAAGAAGGCGATAACAACTTCATCTTCACCATGGACTTAGACCAGGAGACTCCGGCAAGCTACGGCGACAGTGTCGAGTACACCGATGCGCTTGCAAGCGCGGGCAGAGGAAAGGCTGCAGTCGACGAAGTTCCGTATACCGACCAGTGGGGCGAATTCTATAGTGCCTACAGTCCGGTATTTGATTCAGACGGAAAAGTCGCCGGGATCATTGCCGTTGACTTTTCCGTGGAATGGTTTGAAGGCCAGCTTTCCGAGCAGACACGGTCAACGGTCGTAAGTTATGTGATCATTCTTGTCCTGACGCAGCTGGTGGCGGCGATCCTTGCATTTTTCACCGTGCATCCGTTCATCAAGATGCAGGGGCAGCTTTTGGAAGAAAAAGTCAGGGCCGAGAGCGCAAACAACGCAAAGAGTGATTTTCTCGCGAACATGTCGCATGAGATCAGAACGCCGATCAATGCGGTCCTGGGCATGAATGAAATGATCATCCGTGAAGACCACCGCGCGCAGGATCTTCCGGATAATGACGCGCAAGGCATGCGGGAGTCACTTGCGAATATCGGCATCTATGCCGGCGATGTAAAGAATGCCGGACACAATCTTCTGGCGATCGTAAACGATATCCTCGACTTTTCCAAGATCGAAGCGGGCCGTATGGATCTGGTGGGTGTCCCTTATCAGATGAGCTCTCTTTTGAACGATCTGAATAACATGATCCTTTTCAAGGCACAGGACAAAGATCTCGATTTTATTATCGATGTGGATAATGAACTTCCTGATGAGCTTTTCGGAGATGAAGTGCGCGTGCGTCAGGTCCTTACGAATATTCTGAATAACGCGGTCAAGTATACCGAGAAAGGTTCGGTTACGCTCCGGATCCGAGGCGAAAAGCAGGAAGACAAGAAGCTTCTTTTGGACATTACCGTCGAAGATACGGGTATCGGTATCCGTCCGGAGGACAAAGAAAAACTCTTCACGAAGTTTGAGCGTCTGGAAATGGAACGCAATAGTACCGTCGAAGGAACCGGACTCGGTCTGGTTATTACGAAGCGTCTTTTGGATATGATGGGCGGAACGATCGAAGTTGAGAGCGAATACGGAAAAGGTTCCGTGTTCAAGGTCATGATCCCGCAGAAGATCGTTTCAGATACTCCGATGGGGGATTTCCAGGCACGCTTTATTGCCAATGTCCTGGAAGCCAAACCATACCGGGAATCTTTCCGGGCACCGAAAGCGCGGGTCCTCATCGTTGATGACACGAGGATCAACCTCACGGTCGTCGTCAATCTTTTAAAGAACACCCAGATGAGACTCGATACGGCGACCTCGGGAGCTGCAGCCGTAGCAATGGCGGAAACTACGAAATACGACGTTATCCTGATGGACCAGCGCATGCCGGAGATGGATGGTACAGAAGCTCTGCACCGTATCCGTGAATCCTCCGAAGGAGAAAGTAAGGATTCCCCGATCGTATGCTTAACGGCAGATGCGGTCATCGGTGCAAAGGAAAAATATCTGGCGGAGGGCTTCTCGGACTACCTGACAAAACCGATCGACAGCTATGCTTTGGAAAAGATGCTGATGAAGTATCTTCCGGAAGAAAAGGTAGAACGTGTCCGCGAAGAAGAGGTTTCCGAGCCGAAAAAAGAGATTCCGGAAAATGACTTTGATGTCCTCAGATCTGCCGGCATCGAGCCGAGGACAGGCCTTCTCTATTGCCAGAATGACGAAGCATTCTACCGGTCTGTGCTGGCCGAATATGCGCTCGGCGGGAAAGAAAAGACAGAGAACCTGAAACAAAGCTTTGACAAAGAGAACTGGCACGATTACGCGATCTATGTACACGCCTTGAAAAGCACTTCCAAAATGATCGGTGCTTCTTCGCTTTCCGATCAGGCCGCAAGAATGGAAACTGCCGCAAATAACGGTGATGCCGCTTCGATCCGAAAAGAACATGATGCCATGATGCAAAAATACGAAGAAGTCACCCGCGCCATCAGCACGGTGATCCCGACACAGGAAAACACGCGGGATGACAGCGACATTATGGAGTTTGCACCGACGCAGGAGGATGTACTCGAATTCCTGCCGGATCCCGAGAAAAAAGATTAAGTGGCTTTTTTAAAGAGCAGTGAAGCGTTGTGTCCGCCAAAGCCGAGAGAATTGCTCATGGCATACCGGACATGGCGCTTTTTTCCTTGCCTGAATGTATAATCCAGATCCAGTTCGTCCTCGACGGATGCGGAGTTTCTCGTCAGGTGGATAAAACTGTCCCTGATCGCGCAGATACAGACGATCGCTTCGATCGCACCGGCTCCGCCGAGCAGATGCCCGGTCATGGACTTGGTGGAGTTGATGGAGATCTTTTCAGCAGCATCTCCCAGGGCATACTTGATCGCACGTGTTTCATAAAGGTCGTTTAAGTGAGTCGAAGTACCGTGGGCGTTGATGTAATCAATGGCAGTAGGGTGGATATCTGCCTGCCGCATGGCGATTCTCATCGCCATACCGGCGCCGCTTCCATCGGGGGATGGGGAAGTAATATGGTAAGCGTCATTGGTTACACCATAGCCCACGATCTCGGCCAGAATATTCGCATTCCTTTTTACGGCATGCGAATATTCTTCTAAAATCAGGATCCCGGCACCTTCGCCAAGGACAAAACCGTCACGGTCTTTATCGAAAGGACGGCTCGCCAGGTCCGGGTCGGGACAGGTGGATAGTGCTTTCAGCGCGGAAAAACCGCGGATAGCCGAACTTGTGATGGCGGCCTCGGTGCCGCCCGCAACGATCACATCTGCTTCATCCAGACGGATCGAATTATATGCCTCGCCGATGCAGTGACTGCCGGTGGCGCAGGCTGTGGAGATATCCATGTTCTTGCCTTTCAGGCCGAACTGGATCGCGATATTTGCCGATGCCATGTTCGTGATGACGAGCGGGATATAAAGCGGATCGGTCTTCATGCCGCTAAGGAATTTCGGGATCTCTTTTTCATGCTTTTGCATGGCGCCGATGCCGCATCCGACGACCACTCCCATGCGGTAAGGATCCTCGTTTTCAAGCTTTAAACCGGAATCCAGGAGAGCCTCTCTTGTGGCGGCAACCGCATACTGCGAGAAAAGCTCCATTCTTTTGGCAGCTTTAAAATCCATAAAGTCTCTCGGGTCGAAACCGCGGACCTCGCCCGCGAGTTTGACGGGAGAATCGGAAACATCCACCTTCGTGATGGGCGCAATACCGTTTCTGCCGTCACGAAGCGCCTGCCAAAAAGCGGACACGTTATTGCCCAGCGGAGTAACGGCTCCCATACCTGTGATCACGACTCGTCTTGTTTCCATGTAATTTCCTTCTTTTTTGTGTTTTTACTATTTCGAGTATCAAGTGTAATCAAATCCCCGGCAAACAGGAACGGGCAAGTTGGCCGAAGTATCCGAAATCGAAGTATTTTCAAAAACTGTGAAAAATAGGATAAACTGGCGAATTTGCGCAACTTTTTCGGAAAGAGGACCTTGAAAAACATGAAAATACAGTATTTTCAAGGCAGAGAAGCATATATCAAAGAGAAATTGTGGTATCATACTTGTCAGGGAAACTAAGTGGAGGAAGAAAGATGGCACTATTGACCAAAGGCGCGATCATGGGCGCTTTTGAAGAGATGCTCGAGGAAATGGCATTCGATAAGATCACCGTATCTGCGCTCGTCAAAAGATCCGGCATCAGTCCGAATACGTTTTATTATCACTACTGCGATAAATATGCACTGCTGAATGAATGGTTCGGTATGAAGCTTCGTGACATCCGGAAGGATGAAGATGATTATGCCGGCTGGCAGAAGCGCATCAAGTACTTTTTCCGCATGTGCCACGACAACCCCAGGCTCATCCACCACATCGTGGACTCTCTTTCCCGTGAACAGCTCGAGCACTATATCTTCGAGATCACGGACAAAGTCTTCATCAGTTATGTAAGGAAAAAAGCAGACGGACGCGACGTTTCGGAAAAGAAGATCCGCGAGATCGCCCGCTTTTACACATATGCATTTATCGGATTTTTCCTGGAGTACATCTGGGATGACATGGAAGATGATGTAGATCAAAAAGTCGACCATCTAAGTGAGATGTTCGACAGATTTATCGAAGGCGCGATCCGCTGAAATCTGGCTGCAAGATCTCTTTTGTCAGACAGATGGTCATATTTTCAGAAAAATCTGTCCGGTCTTCTGACTATTCATCCTTTTGTCAGACAGATGGTCACATTTTCAGAAAAATCTGTCCGGTCTTCTGACTATTCATCCATTTGTCAGACAGATGGTCATATTTTCAGAAAAATCTGTCCGGTCTTCTGACCCTGAACAATAAAAGGCATATCGCATGCTTCATTCCTCCCGAAAAGCACCTGTAAACATTCAAATCAGGCGGGTGCAACTGTCAGTTGACACATTTCCAAGCCGACTTGATGGCGGGCAATCGCAGAGTTTGCTATAGTCAGATCATCAAGCAAGTGCACTTAGGTCTTGAAAAAGAAAAGCCGAAGAATTGGTATAATAAACTAAGTGAGGTTAGAAAAATGATCCTGGCAGAAAAGATAATGGAAGAAAGAAAAAAGAACGGCTGGTCGCAGGAGGAACTTGCCGATAAACTCGGTGTGTCCAGACAATCGGTCAGTAAATGGGAAAGCGCCCAGTCTGTTCCCGACCTTCAGCGCATTCTTGAAATGAGCAGGCTGTTCGGCGTAAGCACAGATTACCTTCTCAAAGATGAAGTGGAGAACCGTCTAGCTGAGGAGGCTTCCGAAGATTCGGGAAAAGAACTCCGCCGTGTGTCGATGGAAGAGGCCAACAGTTTCTTGAATGAGAATCACGGTTTCGCACAAAAGATCGCAACGGGCTGCCTGATTGTTATCCTCAGCCCGATCCCGCTACTCCTTCTTATGGCTCTCCAGAAAGCAGGAACGCTCCCGCTCGAAGAGGATCCGACAGGCGTGATCGGTGTCATCATCCTTCTTGCAATGGTCGCTATCTCACTGATCTATTTTATTCCGTCCGCTATGGCATTCAGCAAATGGGAATGGCTCGAAAAAGAGATCTTTGATACGGAATACGGTGTTGACGGCATGGTAAGGTCCAAGGCTGAAAAGTTCAAGAGCCGCTTTATCCGATCGATCACAGCAGGATCTGTCCTGGTATTTGTTGGTGTGATCGCCATCTTCATCGGTGCCGCGATCGATGAGAAGAATGAACCGCTCCTGATGAGCCTGACATGCATTCTTTTGGGCTGTGTCGCGATCGCCGCATTTATGATCGTCCGTGCGGGCATTACCTCTGACGGCTTTTCCAAGCTTCTTCAGGAAGGCGACTACAGCAAAGAAGAAAAGAGCAACACGCTCCTTCAGACCATCACTCCTTTGTATTGGATGGTAGTAACGGCCATCTACCTCGGCTGGAGTTTTCTTACCGAAAGCTGGAACATCTCCTGGATCGTCTGGGTGATCGCCGGTCTTCTTTATGGCGGCTTAAGCACGGCCCTTCGCGGGATCCACAAAAACAAGAGCTGATGCACTATCTTTCCCGGACAAAAATATAACGATTTAATTGAAAAATACTGTAAATCTCTCTATGTGTTCCGAAGCAATTGATTTCACTTTTCCGGCATGCTACTTTGAAGTCGTATTTCAGATCTGAAAGCATGAAAAAGACGCATACGAGGGATTTACTATGAAGATTTTATTTATCGGCGGAACCGGCACGATCAGCATGGCGATCACGAGACTTCTCGCAAAGCAGGGCCATGACCTTTACCTTCTTAACAGAGGAACCAGAAATGATGAGATTCCTTCCGGAGTGAAGACCATCATCGCGGACATCAGTAACGAAGAAGAGACCGCGAAGAAACTTGAAGGCATGACCTTCGACTGCGTCGGCGAGTTTATCGGATTCGTTCCGGAGCAGCTACAGCGCGATTTCCGACTTTTCAAAGATAAGACCAGGCAGTTCATCTATATCAGCTCGGCCTCGGCTTATCAGAAGCCGCCGAAGGGCTATGTGATCACGGAAGAGACGCCGCTGGAAAACCCGTACTGGGAGTATTCCAGAAATAAGATCGCCTGTGAAAAGCTTCTTATGGATCTCTATAGAAACGAAGGGTTCCCGGTCACGATCCTCCGTCCGAGCCACACATATGACGAACGAAGCGTCCCGCTGGGCGTGCACGGTAATGGCGGCAGCTGGCAGGTCGTAAAACGCATCAAAGAAGGAAAGCAGGTCATCATCCACGGTGACGGCACGTCTCTTTGGACCATTACCCATAACAGTGATTTTGCAAAGGCATACGTCGGCCTTATCGGCAATCCGAAGGCGATCGGCGAAGCTTTCCAGATCACGACCGACGAGAGTGTGAGCTGGAACGAGATCTATGGCGCGATCGCAGAGGCTCTGTGTGTCGAACTCAAGCCCTACTATGTATCTTCGCAGACGCTCGTTGACATGAGTTCTTATGATTTCCTCGGAAGCCTCATCGGCGATAAATCCAATTCCGTCGTCTTCGATAATTCCAAGGTAAAAGCACTTGTCCCGGACTTTCGTGCGGAAGTTTCCGCAAAAGAGGGCATCCGCATGACCGTGCAGAATGTGCTTTCGCACCCGGAATATCAGAACGAAGACAAGGACTTCGATGAGTGGTGCGACCGCGTTATCTGCACCCTCGAAAACGCAAAAAAGGGATTCTGATCCGGGATTTTCCGTAAATTACACATCTCTCACTTTCCTGTCATTTGGAAGTCACAGGGGCATGCGAGAATAAGAATTGTCAGGGAGGCACGGACCCATAACCCAAGCTAACCACCCGCACTGCCGGCCTTCCTGTAGGGGACACCACCCCGTTCTATCTTCTAATTTCATATCGTGGAAGCGGATCGGAAAGATCCGCTTCCACCCCCCTCCTCTTTTACTATTTGACTTTTTGGGTAAGTGTTGACACAAGGCAGATTGTGTATTAATATCTCGAAAGCGTGCCCGTTTTATGGTATTATCTTTTTAATATGATATAAGGGCGAGTTTGGACTATTCGAGGTACAAATGGAAAAGAATAAGACAGACAAAGTAAAGAAATCAGTTGATCTTCAGTGGGTCACCCACTCCATGGTCGTTATCATTGCCGATATTCTGGTAGTTATTTTTTCGTATTTTGCTGCATTGTGGCTCCGTTTCGATATGCGTTTCCAGAGCATTCCGAAAGAGTATTTCCAGACATATCTGCGCATTATCCCGATCTGGTGCGTCATCACGATCGCCGTTTTTTTGATCTTCAAGCTGTATCACAGTATCTGGTCATATGTAAGTATCGATGAGACCTTTACTATGGTAGAGGCGTACTGCGTCATTGCCATTTGCAATGTCCTTGCCAAGTACATCATGAAGATCGACATGCCGAGATCTTTCTATTTCTTCGGTATCTTCTTCGCGTTCGTTCTTCATGTGTTCGTACGTTTCTCTTACAGACTCCTTCGTTACATCAGAAACCAGTTCAGCAAGAGTGCGGAATACCGTGCAGGTAACGCAGAGAACGTCATGATCATCGGCGGCGGTTCTGCCGGCGGTGTTCTTCTTCGTGAACTGAAGAACGATTCCCACCAGAACCAAAGACCCGTATGCATCATCGACGATAATCCGGGTAAGATCGGCCGTGAGCTTTATGGCGTTCCGATCGTCGGCGGACGTGACGTGATCGTCGAAAAAGCTGCCGAGTATAATGTCGGCTCCATTATCTTCGCGATGCCGACGGCTTCCCCGAAAGACAGAAAAGAGATCCTGGACATCTGTAAGGAGACCGGTGCAAAAGTACGCGTGCTCCCGGGTGTATATCAGCTGGCCAATGGTGAAGTCAGCGTTAACCGTCTTAAAGATGTTGAACTGATCGACCTTCTCGGAAGAGATCCGATCCAGATCAACAATGACGAAGTATTCGCCATGCTCAAAGGCAAGACCATCCTCGTCACCGGCGGCGGCGGATCCATCGGTTCCGAGCTTTGCCGTCAGATCGCGGCACATCAGCCGAAGCAGCTGATCATTTTCGATATCTACGAAAACGGTGCTTATGACATCCAGCAGGAACTCGTCCGTAAGTACCACGAGAAGCTCAATCTCGTTACTCTGATCGGTTCCGTAAGAAATACGCACCGTATCGAGAGCGTTATGCAGAAATATAAGCCGAATATCGTGTTCCATGCGGCAGCCCATAAGCACGTACCGCTCATGGAAGACAGCCCGAACGAAGCGATCAAGAACAACGTTATGGGTACTTATAAGACTGCCGTTGCCGCTGCTCATGCAGGAGTTGAGACCTTCGTCCTGATCTCCACGGACAAGGCCGTTAACCCGACAAACCTCATGGGCGCATCCAAGCGTATCTGTGAGATGGTCATCCAGATGATGAACAGAAGTACGCCGGATACGAACTTCGTTGCCGTACGTTTCGGTAACGTTCTCGGTTCCAACGGTTCCGTCGTTCCGCTTTTCAGAAAGCAGATCGAAGAGGGCGGTCCTGTCACGGTTACACACAAGGACATCATCCGTTACTTCATGACGATCCCGGAGGCGGTATCTCTGGTTCTTCAGGCTTCCCAGTACGCCAAGGGCGGAGAGATCTTCGTTCTCGATATGGGTGATCCGGTCAAGATCGACGACATGGCCAGAAACCTCATCAAACTTTCCGGTCTGACTCCGGATGTTGATATTCCGATCGTTTACACAGGCCTTCGTCCGGGTGAGAAGCTCTACGAAGAGAAACTCATGGACGAAGAAGGCATGCAGACGACAGACAACAAGCTCATTTTCATCGGAAAACCGATCGAAATGGACGACGAGTGGCTCAGAAAGAAGATCGAAGAACTCGACCAGGACAGCCAGGAAGACGACGAGAATATCAAAAAGTACGTGCAGGAGATCGTTCCGACCTATAGACCGGGCACGAAGTGAGTCCCCGAAAAACAAATTAGCGTAAACCAAAAGACCTGCTTTAAGAAAGCAGGTCTTTTACTATCTCGCTTCCCATAAGAAGTCCGGCCGCAGAAGGCACAAACGGCGAACTAGCCGGAGGATTTCTCTTGGTATAGTCAGAAGAGGCAGGACCTACTTCTTCCGATGATTCTTTGGCAAAAGCACTTATCGGGGATTCTTCCGAGTAGACGACCTTCAGATGTGTTATGCCCCGCTTTCTTAAGCTCTGGCGGACTACACGGGACAGGGGGTCATTTTTCGTATGCGAAATATCCGTTACACGGAAGCCACAGGGATTAAGCTTGTTTCCTGCGCCCATGGCGCTGATGATCGCGATCTTGTGATTTGTGCAATACTCGATCAGGTCAAGTTTGGAGCGTACATCGTCAATGGCGTCAGCCACGTAATTTACACCTTTCAGGATATCTTCCATGTTTTCGCTTCTGATGAATTCCGATACCACATGTGTCTTTATTTCGGGGTTAATGTCGGATATCAGCTGCGCCGTAACCTCGGCTTTCTTCTTTCCGAGAACTGAACGTGAGGCGATCATCTGGCGGTTGAGATTGGATTCGACAACAAAATCCCCATCCACGAGAGTCAGTTCCCCGACTCCGGCGCGGGCGAGGGATAGAGCCAGTGCGCCGCCTACACCGCCTAAGCCGATCACGGCTACGTGCGCATCAAATAGGCGGGCCATTTTCGGGCCGTAGATCCCGTATGTTCTGGAAAAGATGTCTTGGTTCAGATCCATCCTCGTGATCGTCCTTTTCTTTTAGTCTGCATACATATTACTACAGATTTTAGAAAAACGTGTTGACAATCCTTCCCAAACGTATTACTGTATTAGTCAAGTAGTACAGTTTAGATCCGGGAAGAAACTTTTCCGTGAAATAAAGAAGAGAGCAGGGAGGTGTGTATATGCCGTGGGCATTTAAAGAGAATCGGCCGATCTTCCAGCAGATCTATGACACGATCGTGGTCCGCATATTAAACGGAACATACCCGAAGGGCGAAAAGCTTCCGTCTGTCCGTGAGATGGCAGAAGAAGCAGGTGTGAATCCGAACACCATGCAGCGTGCCATGTCGAATCTTGAATCGGCAGGGCTGGCAGTGACCAATCGTACCAGTGGCCGTATCGTGACTTCTGACGAGGAACTGCTGAAAAAGATAAAGAAGGAATACGCACTTGAAGCAGCTAAAGAATTCATGCAGGAAATGCAGGAACTCGGGTTGTCGCAGAAAGATGCAAAAGCACTTCTTGATGAAGCGGAGGCGATGGGGAAATGAAAGAATTAGTTGAGATCAAAGATCTGAAAAGAAGCTTTGCAGGGAAAAAGGCCCTCGACGGCATGTCCTTTTCACTCGGAACCGGAAAAATCGTCGGACTTCTGGGTGAAAACGGTGCAGGAAAAACGACGCTCATGCGTGTGATGGCAGGACTTTTGACCAAGGATTCCGGTTCTGTCAGAATCGACGGAGAAGAAATCGGTGCGAAGACAAACGGACTGATCAGCTATGTTCCGGATCACTTTGTTTTCGGAGGATTCCGAAAGATCGGTACAGTGGTCACGTATATGAAAAGAATATTCTCGGACTTTGATGAGAAGAAGGCAGAGGCGCTTCTCGAAAAGCTCCACTTTACGAAGGAGCAGAAGATGGCCTCGATGTCGAAAGGGCAGAAAGCCCAGGTCCAGCTGGTGCTTTTCATGAGTAGAAAAGCAAAGCTTTTCCTTCTGGATGAGCCGCTGGCGGCAGTGGACCCGGCAACGAGAGAATTCATTATAAAGACGATCCTGTCGACATTCGGAGAGGACAATACGGTTCTGATCAGTACTCATGTGGTGATGGATGTCGAGCTGATCCTGGACGAGGTCATCATGATCAAAAACGGACACGTTCATCTTCAGGGTGAAACGGATGAACTGAGAGAGAAATACGGAAAAACGATCAATGAG
The DNA here is from genome assembly GCA_017428545.1 of Clostridiales bacterium. Taxonomy (GTDB): domain Bacteria; phylum Bacillota; class Clostridia; order Saccharofermentanales; family Saccharofermentanaceae; genus Scatonaster. The sequence continues at coordinate 47,773 of JAFRQR010000009.1, read as the reverse complement.
ATATTCAAAGATGAATTCAGGTTTGTGGAAGGAGGATCAGAAAATGAGTGATATGGTGATCAATAACAGAAAAAATGGATCCCGTCTGGGACTGGAGAGATTTATCCTTGATATCAAAAAGTACAGACTTCTCGGCATCATTTTGCCGGTCATTCTTCTGATCCCGTCTGTGATCATTCAGGTTCTATGGATCAGATACGATAAAATCGTCATTAAATATGGGATCGATACATCACTTGGAAACGGCAGGCTTCTCGATCCGGAAAAGATTACGTCAGGGGAGAGAAGGATCATAAGGATCCTGGAATATGTTTTGGATGAGCCTCCGCTCGTTCGTGGAGTATTATGGGCTTTTACGCTGGTTCTGATCCTTTTGGTCGTATGTCAGATCGCGGACATGTTTAAGAGTTTCTTTGGCTCGAATTCCGCGCTTGTTCTTGCCGCTCCGTGCAGTAAACCGATCCTGTTTGTCTCCAAATTCCTCGCAGCTTCAGTTACTTCCTTCATATCCATCTGGTGCTCGCAGGTTCAGTGGGTATTCATTGAAGGCGGTTTGAAGTGGGATGGAAGTTCGCTGAATATCATGTCGTTTCGCACATTTCGTGGAATCGAATCAAACAGCGACCTTTCACTCGATTTAAATTGGGTGTCCGTCCTGGATATATTCGCGATATTCCTGCTTCTCTGGCTCGGGGTTTTCACGATCCTCGCCATCTCCGGCAAGATCCAGAAGGCATTTAAGACTCCGGTAATGGTGGCTGTTGCCATCGTTATCGCAATCGCTCTATCGTGGGCATTTGTGCACTCCATGGAACTGCAGTCCGAAGTGAATACGCTGCCGTTACTATTCATGATCCCGTGCATACTCTTTCTTGCGGATATTCTTCTTATCAGCAAATACGATGCCGTCACAGTGTAAGCGCGATCGGCCGGGGCTTTTCCTTCGGGCATCATTTGTATTATCATAAACAGGTAAGGACAGGTGCCTCTGCCTTCGGGTGGAGGCACTTGCCGTATGGACAGAAGAAAGAGGGAAAAGACATGGGAAGGATCATTTTCTTGGGAGATCTTCACGGGAATATGGTAGCAACAGAGGCGATGGCGAAAACGATCGAAAAGATCGCGCCGGACGAGATCTGGTTTTTAGGCGATGCCGTAGGAAAAGGACCTTCCAACTGTGAGACCTGTGACTGGGTAAAAGAAAACTGTGACCACTTTCTGAAAGGCAATTGGGATGAGTGGATCATCGACAGTTATCTCAAAAGAGAGAATAAGCACAGCCGGTATGCCGAAGAAAACCGGTTTTTTTACGAGCAGCTGGGTGAGAAGCGGCTGATGTGGCTTCAGTCCCTTCCCTACGAAGATGAGATCCTGATCAGTGGGATCCGCTTCCGGCTCTTGCACGGGCGTCCTTCTGACAACCTTTATCAGGGGTTCGATTCAGATGAATGGCTGAAACAGGGCTTTTATTCTCAAGCGAAACAAACAAAGTATGACAGTTATATCTGTGCCGACAGCCACCGTCCGTACGTCAGATCCCTTCACGACGGGTATGCCATAAATACCGGAAGTATCGGAAACAGCATCGGGATGCCGCGTGCCCATGCACTTCTGGTCGAAGGCGACGTGGGGCAAAAAGAACTGTCCCCGATCTCCTTTTCGATCCTTTCTGTTCCCTACGATAACCAGAAAGCCGCAGATATCGCCCTTTCGACCGAAGGCCTTCCCCATGCGGAAGCCTTTGCCAGGGAGGTAAAAACAGGTATCTATTCGAGAGAATAAGGATAAGCCTATGAAAATCGATGAAATATTGATGAAGATAAATACATCCGGTTCAGATACCATATTGGCAGACCTTTACGGTGAGTCCGCAGTGGCATTTCAGAGAACACGCTACGAAAAGGCCGTCGTGGGCTTTAAATCTGCGTTCCCGGAATCAGCCGAAAAAGGTATCTCGATCTTCTCTGCGCCCGGCAGAACAGAGATCTGCGGCAATCACACGGATCACCAGCACGGTAGAGTGCTTGCCGCGGCAGTCGACCTTGACGCGATTGCGGTCGTATCTCCTAATGGCAAAAAAATGATCCGCCTTCAATCGGAAGGCTATCCGTTTGTTGAAGTGGACCTCGGTGACCTTTCTCCGAAAGAAGAGGAGAAGGGGACGACTGCTGCCCTGATCCGCGGGGTAGCGGCGTGTTTTTCAGGGATTGGAGTCGAAGTCGGCGGCTTCGATGTTTATGTGACATCCTCCGTGCTTTCCGGAAGCGGGCTTTCTTCTTCTGCGGCCTTTGAAGTCCTGGTAGGAAAAGTAATTGACTGTTTGTTTAACGGCGGAAAGGCCGGAAACGAAGAAATCGCGAAGTTCGGACAGATCGCGGAAAATATCTATTTCGGGAAGGCATGCGGCCTTATGGATCAGATGGTGTCGGCGGTCGGAGGACTTGTACAGATCGATTTCAAATACCCTTCTTCACCAAAGATAGATGATCATCAATGTGACTTAAATAAGCTCGGTTTTTCCCTTGTCATTACAGATACCAAAGGAAGCCATGCCGACCTCTCGGAAGAGTATTCGGCGATCCCGAAAGAGATGAGAAGCGTGGCCCGTTTCTTTGGCAAAGACAATCTCCGGGATGTCGATGAAAAGGAGTTTTCCGCCCGTATCAGCAGACTGAAAAGAGACCCTGAGATCACCGACCGCGCGATCCTTCGAAGTGCTCACTTTTTTGCCGATGACGCACGCGTCGGAAAAGAAGCGGAAGCTCTGGATAAAGAAGATATAAAGACGTTCCTGGATCTGGTCAATGAATCAGGAACGTCTTCCGAGACGCTCCTTCAGAACCTTTACAGCCCGGCAAGTCCAAAAACGCAGGACATTCCGCTGGCGCTCCTTCTGAGCAGAAAAGTACTGGGAAAAGAGGGCGCCTGCCGTGTGCATGGCGGCGGGTTTGCCGGAACGATCCAGGCATTCGTCCCGAAAGACAAAGTGCGGGAATATACCGAGGCACTTGAAGGTGCTTTTGGAAAAGGAGCGTGCCACATTCTCCGGATAAGACCGAAGGGCGCGGTTCAGATCATCTGATCATGGAATGGTCAGTGCCTGCTGACATCTTTATACTTAAAGTGCTGCATGCAGTTGACAGATCCCGAGGCCAGGTCCGAGTAAACTCTGGCGTTGATGGAAGTGGAGGAAGCTCTGGATTTTCTCATATGCATCTCATCCTCATCGCCATAGTCGTTTTTCATTTCAAGGATCTTTGCTACGACCAGCATAACTACTGCCAGTGCAAGAACGCAGAGTATGATCGTGATGATGACGGCAAATGCCTTCACATCAAAAAGAGAATCTTTGAGTAGATCTCTATGCCATCTCTCACGTATATCATCACCCGTATCGAAACGCATTAGTGTAAATAGGAGCTGGTTCATTTGACGCCTCCTTGTCTTCTTCCGGCGAAAATGCGGGTCGTAACAGAGCCGGTGCGCTTCAGTTTTGCCAACAGACGAAGGAACTTCCTGATCGCGATGACCAGTATGATAGTGGCCACGGTCGCGAGAATTCCAGAACTGACCTGCAACTTTCCGCTATAGATCAGCTTATCCGCTACATTAAAATCCGTGATCCTATTGATATGCGGGAATTCGACTGTTGCGAGTAAAGTAAAGAGGATCGTCCAAAGGACGGCTGTTGCTGCAGCGATCGTTCCAAAGACCTTTGTCTTGCTCCAGGGAGCGGTACCGGCACAGCGTCCGGACTGACCGTTTACGAGAAAAGTATAGGGGGTTCCTTTTGCGTTGATCGTGACGAACCAGACAGGCAGAAGAACATACCCCGTGCGATGCAGCTCCAGTTTCGGATTCGAGGACACGGTCTTCGTGCTGCTGTTTTTTGTGAGTTGTTGCATCCGGGAATTAAAGATCGTTTTTGCTTTCAACTGAGCTGTACCCAGTGCCTGTTTCGGAGTAACATCCTGGGAATTCGAATAAAAACCCATGAGATAAGATGTATCAAACTCGACTGCCGCCGTTACGTTATAGGGTTCAAGCAGAGCCGTGGAGCGGTCATCGAGGGCGTTACAGCATTCGACCAGAAGATTTCTAAACTCGGCACTTCCGTCAAATACATAAGTCTTTTCCGAAACAATAAAGTGGTGTTGCTGCGTGTCTGAAATCGCGCCATCGTATGTGAAGTACGGGATATAGATACCGCGGACGAGTTCCGGGTCGATCTTCTTGAATCCACTTGGCATAAAAGCACCGGAAAGGATGTTTTTCTTCACGTTCTCGATGGCTTCTTCCTTCGAGACCGAAAAAGGCACGATCAGATCCGGACGGTTCTCCTTCGAGATCCTGGAAAATACGACCGATGTTGATCCACAGTAGATGCATCTTGTCGAGATCTCGGTGCCGGAGACGAGGACTTCACCTGCGCACTGGCTGCACTTATACACCTGGCGGTCATACATTTCGCCGGTCAGTTCTTCAAATTCAGAAAGTGTCTCGGCAATATCCGTAGGAGCTTCGGTTTCTTCTTCGCCGTTATAAAAACTGTCGGCATCCGGCAGAGTTTTCGGGTCGATGATGTTGCCGCACGATCCGCAGACCAGTGCGTCAAAACCCGGATCGTACTCCATCGTACCACCGCAGCCGGGGCAATTTTTTGCCATATTATCCTCCCCAACAAATGCCCTTAAGGGGCAACCATTCCCTTCTCTTATACCGAAAAGATAAATTCGGTATCCCAACAGAGGAGATGCGGATGATGCCGCATATATACATTATACTCAGGGACCAGTTTTTTGAGAAGAAGAGGGAGCGTGAAGAGGTCCTCGCTTCTGTGATAACACGAAACGATCAGGGAAGGCTTGTCCCGAAGAATGATATTTTCTCCGCCCTTTAATGCAAGCAGTTCGTTTCCCTCGACATCCATCTTGATGAGATCGGCCCGAAGGTCGCGTAACAGTGTTACAAGCGACGTGGCTGTAAGCTCTTCGCCCTTGTCTGCTTCTGCTGTTTCGTGCACTCCGCGTCCTCTGTTTCTCGGCACAAAAGCGGTCCCGTCGTGATCTGAGATCAAGGACCGGATGCAGGAAACTGATACTTTATCACTTTCTCCGCAGGACTCTTCCTCCTGATCCTTCCCGAAAAGCGCCTGTACCGTTTCATTCAGCTTCCGGAAGTTTCTTTTGTCCGGTTCGACCGCCAGGATCTTCCGGATCTGAGGGAAGAGTTTCGAGTAGAAAGAGACCGTGTCTCCGTTATATGCTCCGAGGTCGATATAATGTGCGGGATCGGGAAGGGAAAGCATGGATGTAATGTCTTCTAATGCCGATTCACAGGGCCTTAACAACATATAGTCGCCCGTCAATTTATAGTTGATCACGCGGTCGAAAGTTTCTCTTGAAAGGTCATCACAAAGGATACTTCGCACCTCTTCGAGTTCCTCCGCATGCGCTTCGCAAAAAGCGCTGTCGAACAGTTCTTTTCCATAGACGGGAACATCCGGAGCGTAAACTTCGCATTCGCTGCGGATACGGTCGATATTCGAAAGAACGTCAGGAAGGGAAGTGCCGAAGCACACAAGGACGATCATGTCCGGAAAGCGCGCTCTGAGCGCTTCATAGGTCTCGACTTTAAAACCCCGGAAGGAACGGTCACGGACGAAGGTACTGCTCGCAAAGACTCCGGAAACGGGGATGTTTCTTAAGATCAGCTGATCAAGGATCTTATCGGCGCCGTTTCCCGTTCCATAAAGAACGACCGGTTTTCGGGCGGTCGTCAGGTATTGCCATATATCGGTCTTTTTCTCGGAACAGATCATGTGCTTCCGTCGGAAATATACTGCTTGTACTCGTTGCAGATGATGCTCCAGTCGAGTTCGAAGCGGGCCATATGCTTCTGGAAAGCAGCTCTTGCAGCGGCCGGATCCTTTTTCTTGATGGCATTTAAGATCGCTCTGTGATCCGAAACGATCTTAAGATCTTTTACGGAGTGCAGACTCAGACTTCTTACACGGTCGAAGTGCATGCTCATCAGGCTGACCATGTAATAGCACTGCATCTTATTGCAGATGCTGTAGATCAGTTTATGGAATTCATTATCCAGTGCCAGCAGTTTGTCGGCATCTTTGGAAAGATAGAATTCCTGAAGCTCCAGATTATCTTCCAGTTCGCGAAGGTCTTCTTCCTTGGCGAGCTCGCAGGCGTCTTCGACAAGAGCCGTCTCGACGGTAATACGGAGGAATCTGGCTTCACGGATCAGATCAGAGTCGATCATGGAAACTCTGCAGCCCTTCTGCGGAAGGATGTCCACGATCTTGGACTTGGAAAGTTCAAGGAATGCCTCGTGAACGGGGGTACGGGAGAGTCCGAGCATCGTCGCGATCTCCTGCTCACCGATCATGCTGCCCGGTTCGATATCCAGGCTGATGATATTTGCGCTGATCACGCGGAACGCGTATTCTCGGTTGGTCTCATTGACATTCTTAGGTGGAACATTCATATGGAAGAGCTCCTTGGAAAATTAATACACTAGTAAATATACAATATTTTTGACTAGTATACAAGTTTTGAATAATTTAATCGAGATACTTTTTCAACGTGCGTCTTACGGCTCCCGGACCCTCGATCATCTCAGAAAGATACTCTTCGATCTTCGGGGAAAGTCCGCAGGCCACAAGATCCGCGCCAAAGACGGAATCATTGCTCAAAAGACCGTCCAAACGGCCCTTTACGCTCGAAGGTTCACCGAAACGGACGTCCTTCAGCTGCTCCTGAAGCGAGGAAAGAAGCGGATCGGAACTAAGACTCATTTCCTCTCCCTTATCGCTGATCCCCAGAAGATAGCGGAGCCATCCGGCCAGCGCCAATGGAATGTAAGTAAGAGAATCCACCGAAAGAGACGGATCGGAAATGTACGATTTGATCGTTTCGCCGAAACGGATCGGAACTTTCAGACTCGTATCTGTCGCGATACGCTGCGGTGCATCCGGGATAAACGGATTCGGCAGGCGCTCTTCGATGACTTCTGCGAGGAACTTTTCCGGATTTAAGATCTTCGGATCCGTGACTACCGGAAGTCCTTCGTTATAGCCGATCTTTCTGATCAGGGCAACGAGCTCGGGATCTTTCATCTCATCGGAAATGCGTGTGTATCCGAGGAGACATCCATATACGGCAAGTGCCGTGTGAAGCGGGTTGAGACAAGTTGTGACCTTCATTCTTTCCGCCTTATTTACGGTATTTCTGTCGGTCATGTAAACGCCTGCTTTTTCCAGCATCGGACGGCCGTTCGGGAAAGCATCTTCCATGACCAGATACTGCGGAACTTCCGCATTTACAAATGGCGCGATGAAGGTTCCTTTTGCCGTGGTAAAAGGACTCATATCTGAAATTCCCATGTCATTGATCATCTTTTCCACGGAAGCGTCCGGACGCGGGGTGATCTTGTCGATCATGCTCCACGGGAACGAAACGCGGGAACTGTCGTTGAGGTAGCTTAGGAATTCAGAAGTTACGAAACCTTTGGCCTGCCATGCCGTGGCGATCTCAAGAATACTGTCCTTAAGTTTCTTGCCATTCTGGCTGCAGTTATCCATCGATGCCAGAGCTAACGGATAGGCACCGTTTGAAAAGCGCTCCCATAAAAGCGCACATACGATACTCATCGCGTGCCTTGCAAAGGCCGGTCCTTCGTCCATATCTTTTTGAACAATTGGGAGAAGTTTCCCACCCATGTCATATAGCGCGTATCCCTTTTCGGTGATCGTGAAACTGATCATCTGAAGAGAAGGAGCAGCTGCGATCTCATAAAGACGGGACATCTCTTTCGAATCGGAAGGATCGGCTTTTCTGGACTCAGCGATACTTCCGATGATCTCATATCCGGTACTTCCGTCGGGACGAAGATCGACCATCAGTGTCAGGTCATCGAACGGACGGTAGATGCGGTCGATGATCTCATAGTCAAAAGTATCTGCCGCGATGATACCCGTATCCGAAAGTCCCTGGTTGAGAAGATCCTGGGAAAGACGTGCGATGAAGCCGCGGAAAATGTTTCCGGCACCGAAGTGCAGCCAGGTAGGTTCGGAAATGGTTTTTTCAGAGACCTTTTCAAGATCGAACTTAGGAAGAGTCACGTTGATCCCGGCCCAGTCCGATGTTCTTTTGAGACTGTTCCTGTTCATGGAAATAGAGAGCATGATAAGCGCCTCCTGTAATATGAAATTCAAAAAGAGAGTTTACTTTTCTCCTCTTTTTACGGCTTCCCAAAGTCCCAGGATGTACTGGGATCCGAGTGCGCGGTCATAAAGACCATATCCCGGTCTGGATCCTTCTCCCCAGATCCGGCGTCCGTGATCCGGACGGATATATCCGTCAAATCCGTTCTTCTGAAGTGCGGCGACGATCGCATACATATCCAGATCACCCTCGGAAGAAAGGTGCGCACTTTCATGGAAATCCTTTTCGGAAGTGTGTTTTACATTACGAAGATGCACGAAAGGCACACGTCCCATGGCGGCGAATTCTTCGGCCATAGCCGGGACGTCGTTTTCCGGGTTGGCACCCAGGCTTCCCGTGCAAAGCGTCAGTCCGTTTCTCTTACTATTGTTCAGCGCCAGATATTTACGGATCGATTCGGCGGAACATACGACCTTCGGAAGACCGAAAAGCGGCCACGGCGGGTCATCCGGATGCACACCGAAATCGATGTCATATTCCTCGGCATAAGGCATGACCGCGTCGAGGAAATAAGTAATGTTCTTAAAATATTCCTCCGCGGAAACATTCTGATAGAATTCGATATCCTTTGCCATTGCCGGGAATCTTTCAGGTTCCCATCCGGGAAGGGTCATATCGTGAGATCCGTTCATCATAGCAGAGATGATACGGTCAAGAGTCAGGGAACTTGCGTAAGCATGCTCATACGCCATGGCAAAAGAACCGTCAGAAAGAGGCGATTCGAGTCTGCTTCTAAACCAGTCCATGACAGGCATGAAGTTGTAGCAGATGCATTTGACACCGGCTTCATGAAGATTCTTCATGGTGGTGATATAGTTCTGGATATACTCGTCACGGGAAGAAAGGCCCTTTTTGATATCTTCGTGGATATTTACGCTTTCGATGACTTCCATCTCGAGGCCGGCCTCCTGAACCTGATCACGAAGCGCCATGACCGTTTCCAGCGGCCATACTTCACCCGCCGGAATATCAGAGAACATTGTAGCTACACCGGAAACACCCGGAATTTGGCGGATTTGAGCCAGTGTCACCGTATCGTCGCCGTGCGGCCACCAACGAAAGACCATCTTCATAATGAGAGCCTCTTTTCTTCACGATTACTCACGTTCTGCAACTAGCATACTAGCGAACTAGAATAATGTCAAGGATAAAAATGCCTTTTCTGATGGTCCGATCACATTTTGTCGGTATCGTTTCTCCGACTGCCTCCGAGAGTCTGCCTGCGGAAAAGAGTCATGATCCACGGAATTGCCGCAAGCCAGCCCCAAGTTTTTGCACAGGACAGAAGGCATGCGAGAAAAAGCTCGGTAAGCGAGTTTTTACCTTCGTAGACGGATTTGTAGTTCAACACGCAGTAAACGATCACAATGCACAATACAGCTGCGACGAGGAAAAGAGTAGAGCGGATCAATACGTTTTTGGGAACGGCATGAGTCGCATCATCTCTTTTCAGTTCACGGTTAACGCCCTTAAAGCCCATAAATACAAAAACTACTGCAGCGATCAAAGCGATCACGAGGACCGCAAGACATACAGCAGAAGTTGTGGTGTCCAGTTGTACGCTTTCTTCAGCAGCGGCAGTGGTTTCGGCCACGAGTCTAAATAGCATTTTGTACCCCATACATAACATTCCTAAGTTAATTTATTCCGAAGGAGAATCATCGTCAACCTGACAAACTTCATCATCTTTCACGTCTTCTTCGAGGTCTTCATCCTCATCAGCATCATCGTCGGGATCTTCTTCGAGGTCATCATCCTCTTCGTCGATCTCATACTCTTCATAAAGATCTTCGTCGATATCTTCCTCGTCCTCTTCCGTCTCCGCGGTCTCATCCTGATACTTTTCCGGATGCTCACGTTTGTCGCGCAGGAGAAGTGCATAGTTAAAATCGCGCTCGCAGTATCTGCGGCAAAGATAGCAGCAGGTAAATGGTGCGAACAGAAGCGAAGGGAAGAAAAAGATCATCAGAACGGCGGACAAGATGACGTAAAGCCACATTATCATGGTATGTCCCGGATACATCGTGGAGAAAGTAAAACCGTGAAAGAGTGTCGTCTTAACCGTGTTTTTAAATCTCGACAGATAAGGGAAGACATACAAAGCGCTGAAAAGAAAAGGTAAAAGAAGAACTATGGCGACCGGTGTATACCAGGACGGAAGAAACGTTCCGTTAAAGCCGAAGATGGCGACATAGAGGTTAAATCCGGTAATGCCGAGATACAAAAGATAAATAACAGTCAGAATGATACCCTGAACAAGATTCGTACGGAAAGAGCGGAAGAAGTCTTTTGCCGGAGTTTCAGACTTATCTTCGAATCGTTTGTGGACCGCATAATAAAGAGCTGCACAAGAAGGTCCGATCGTAATGACCGGGATGCAGCAGATCAGCCAGCAAAGACTTAAGATCATGATATCTCCCAGTTTTTCACCGAGAGCATAAAATTTACTGTTCGTTACGCGATCGAAAGATGACTGTTCCATAGGTTCGGGAATCTCCTTTTCCTCAATATATTAGATGGTAAAACCGGAAAAAACAAGAGTAAAACCGATATCTTCCATGCTAGTGTTAAAGCAATGGAAAAGAACAACGCAGTGTGCTATCTTATAAACATAAATGAAAGAAATCATTTCTTCGGGAAGGAAATAAGGATAGAAAAATGCTGAAATTAGCGGCTGTTTTCGGAAACGGGATGATCCTGCAAAGGCAAAAGGAAGTCTTTGTCTGGGGAAAAGACGATCAAGCAAAGATCGTAGAAGCATATCTGGAAGATAAGAAATATACTTCAGAGGTCAAAGACGGTAAATTCCTGATCGGCCTTGCGCCGCATGAGGCGGCGACAGGACTGACGCTCACGGTAAAAGGGAGCTCGGAAGTTGTCATTTCGGATGTCTGCTTCGGTGATGTCTTCTATCTGGCCGGACAGTCGAATATGGAACTCCCGGTTTCGAGAACTCTGGATGTTTCAAATGAAGAAGTGGCGAATTCGAACTATCCTCTGATCCGCCAGTACCGTGTGACTCCGCAGTTCAATATGGAAGAAAATGAGATCGCAGACCTTGCCGATAATGCCTGGACTGACGCAACACCCGAAAAGATCGGGGAGATGAGCGCGGCGGGTTTTTACTTTGCAAGAAGACTTTATGATGACATCAAGATCCCGATCGGTCTCATCCTTGCGGCACAGGGCGGATCGACGATCGAGTCCTGGATGCCTAGAGAACTGCTTTCGGATTTCGGTGATTACGAAGAGAAGATGGCGCCTTTCATGGGAAAGGATAAGCTGAAGGATTATATCAAGGATCGCGACAGAAGTATTGCCGGATGGCGCGGTGCCCTCTCATCTGACGAGGATGAAAAGAGGATCGATGAAATTCCGGAGGATGCCCGGGATTTCACCGTGCCCGGGATGCTCCTGAAAAAGAACGGCGAGGGAGTTAACGGGATCGTCTGGTTTTATAAGGACTTCACCTTGGAAAAAGAACCTGTCGGGGACTCTTTCCTTTACCTTGGTGATCTGATCGATGCCGATCAGACATTTATCAACGGCACCCTCGTCGGAAAGACCGAGTACCGCTATCCGCCGAGAAAATATCCCTTCGACGGATCGATCCTCCGTAAAGGAAAGAACAGGATCACCGTAAGACTCATCATCGAGACCGGTGACGGCGGATTTGTCGCAGAACATCCATACTATGTGCGCTCGGGTGACGAAGTCGTAGAGCTCTTCGGGACTTGGAAAATGGCCGCCGGAAAAATAGCAGACGCCGAGGTCCCGCATTTTTACATGGGTCAGGAGATCCCGACCGCTTTATATAAGACTTCCGTCCGACCGCTGAAAGATTATACTTTCCGCGGAGCTCTGTGGTATCAGGGTGAAGCAAATGCCGAAGAACCGGAAAGATATGCGGAGAAGTTCAGTAAAATGATCCGAAGCTGGAGAAAATACTTCGATCAGGACCTTCCGGTCGTCTGCGTGGAAATGGCGGACTATACCGACCCGGTTACGGGAGAAACACCTGCCGGCTGGACACGGATCCAGGAGCAGCAGAAGCAGGCGGAGAAAGATGTTCCGGATTGCCTCGTCGTTTCGGCCAAGGATCTGTCGACGCCGCTGGAGCTTCACCCACAGAGAAAGAGCGAACTGGGCGCACGTCTTTATGAGGCGGGGAAGAAACTCTTTTACTGATTTTCGGAAAATTCACGTATAACGATTCGCGCAAGAAACAAAAGCACCTTCGTAATGCAGAAACGAAGGTGCTTTTCGCGTATTTTCGAAACGGCTTTTCATAGGCTGTATTTATGCATTTTTCCCAAAATCTGATTTGAAATTATCAAATTCATCGTTGACATGTTACTAGCATGGTGGTATTCTGTCGCTGTAGACAACTAGCATACAAGTGTGGAAGCAGACAGAACCCAGGTAGTCCGATCGGTCCATTGTCTCTAAAATCTGACCGACAGGGTAATGCGATAACCTCCTGATACCTGTCTCCCCTCTGTCCGGCTTCCACGCTATGCTGGATGATCAAAGGAGTGGGGTTATGAGCACAAATACTTCAAAAGAAGAATGGGTACCGGCAAAGAAGAAAAAGAGAGCTTCGCGCCATGTTTTTAAGTACTGGCAGTTCTATGTGATGCTTCTTATCCCAATCATTTACTATGTTGTTTTCAGATATATGCCGATGTTCGGAAATATCATTGCTTTTAGAAAATATAAGGCCGGCGGAAGCATTTTCGGTTCGAAATTCAGCGGGCTGAGATACTTTAAGCAGTTTATCGGAGATAAGTCTTTCTGGAGAGCTTTCAGAAATACGCTGACTCTGAATTTCACATATCTGCTGTTCCGTTTCCCGCTGACACTGATTTTTGCTCTTTTGATCAATGAGATCAGAAATCTTCACTGGAAAAAATTCGTCCAGACAGTATCTTACCTTCCGCACTTCATTTCGATGGTTATCGTTTGCGGTGTCGTAAAAGAGATGCTGGGAACAACAGGCCCGATCAATAACCTGATCGTTTCTACAGGGAGAACACCGATCCAGTTCCTATCGATCGCAAAATACTTCGTTCCGATCTTTACGGTCTCCGGTATCTGGCAGAGTCTTGGTTGGGGAACGATCCTCTATCTTGCTGCGATGTCGAATATCAACCCGTCTCTATATGAGGCTGCCGCGGTTGACGGTGCGGGTCATTTCCAGCGCGTATGGCATATCACGCTTCCGTCGATCATGCCGACGATCACCACACTTCTTATCCTGGATATCGGCGGACTTGTCGGATCGGGTGGTGCTTTTGAAAAAGTATTCCTGCTTTATAATCCGATGACATACTCAACAGCGGATATTATTTCCACATATGTATACCGAATGGGTTTAGGATCCGGAAACTATAGTTATGCAACGGCGGTAGGTCTTTTTGAAGGATTGATCAATCTGATACTTCTTACAACAGCCAACTTTGCATCGAGAAAACTGACAGACAGCAGTCTGTTCTAAGGAGGACGTAACTCATGAAGGTCAAAGAAAACAAAGGTTATAAGATCTTTCTGGTCGTGAATACGATCATCATGATATTGATCTCGGCAGCGACATTGTTCCCGTTTCTCTATCTGGTGGCACAGTCGCTCTCGTCGGAAAGTGCGATCCTGGAAGGTAAAGTCGGATTGATCCCGAGAGGATTTAATCTGAATACATATAAGGTTGTAATTACACAGGGAGATTTCCTTAAGTTCTATAAGAACACGGTTATCTATACATTGGTGGGAACGACACTTTCCCTTGCCTTTTCTTCGATGCTGGCCTATCCGCTTTCGAAAAAGGAATTCAAGCCCGCAAAGTTTCTGACACCGTTCGTTATCTTCACAATGTATTTCGGCGGCGGCATGATCCCGAACTACATCCTTGTCGTTAAGCTCGGACTGAACAATACCATGGCGGCGTTCATCCTTCCGATGATGATCAGCACCTACTATGTTCTTTTGATGAAGTCTTTCTTTGCAAGTACGCCGAAAGATCTTGAAGAGGCCGGAGAGCTCGACGGACTGAATAAGTTCGGTGTTTTCCTGCGAGTCGTTCTTCCGTTATCCAAACCGATCATTGCGACGATGACGCTGTTCTATGCGGTCATGTACTGGAATAACTGGTTTCAGGCTTTCCTGTATCTCCGCAAAGAAAAATGGCCGGTGGCCTATTATCTGCAGAATATCATCCGCGGAGCAACACAGACCGATCAGGATGCTCAACAGGTGGCAACGAATATCCGCTCCTGTTCCATGGTGCTCACGGCACTTCCGATCATTTGTGTGTATCCGTTCATCCAGAAGTATTACGTGCAGGGCATGATGCTCGGCGGCGTAAAGGAGTAAACCGTTTTGTATGTTCCCGTGTGTGCCGGGTCGGAGCGGCGGGCGCGGAGCAGAAATAATCTGAAATAAGATTTGAGGAGGAAAACAATGAAAAGAAGAATTTTAAGTCTTTCGCTTGCAGCTTCTATGTTGCTTGCAGCGGCAGGTTGTTCCGAGAAAAAAGAAACAACTGAGTCCAAGGAAATGACGCTTGCACCGGACAAGATCGAGTCCCAGAGCACGTCAGAGAGTGAGACTGCACCAGAGGAAAAGCTGGACTATCAGTATGGCCTGGGAACAACTTTCCATTCTGATGAGCCGGTCACCTACAGTATGTTCTTCAGTGACGCTAACTGGTATGCTATGCAGCCGGAATGGCAGAGTGAAGGTATCTTCAAGAAGATCGAGGAACTGACCAATGTACACCTTGATCTGATCTCGTATGACTCGAGTGACTACATGAAGAATATCACACTGAACATCAGTGCCGGTGAGTCTGCGTACATCATTCCGAAGATTTACGACGAGAGTGCTTTTGTAGATGGCGGAGCTATCGTACCGATCTCTGATTATGTAAGTGTTGAGAACATGCCGAACTACTGTGATTTCTACAACACATACAACATGGGTCCGGATGTCCGTACAATTACAAAGAGCAACGGTAAGTACTATCGTCTTCCGGGTATGCTTGAGCAGTGTCTCCTGAACTACACCTTCGTTATCCGTCAGGATATTTTCAAGGCGGCTGGTGTTGATGTAGCGGGAATGGAAGCTACATGGACATGGGAAGATCTTCTTGAAGCACTGAAGACTGTTAAGGCTTACATGGTTGAGCAGGGTATGTGCAAAGAGACAGACTACATCTGGTCCGATCTGTGGTGCGGAAACCAGAGCGGTCAGAACAGCGGCGGTAACCTTCTGAAGGTTATGGGTATTACTTATAATGTTAACGCCGGTTGGGCGATCGGAAACGGTCTGAGATATGACGAAGTCAAGGATGAATGGTACTTCAGCCCGACAACTGACGAATACAAAGAGTTCCTTACAATGGCTGCACGCTTTGTAAACGAAGGAATCCTGGATCCGGGTACATTTACTCAGGATGATGATACAGCTACAAACCAGTTCTATAACGGCAAGACTGTCATCATGAGTGTTAACCAGTCCCAGTACGCTACATACGAGTCCAAGTGCAAAGAGATCCTTGGTGAAGGTAACTATGAACTGTATGCTACGATCCCGCCGAGAAGTAAGCTTTACAACTATTCCACAGCCGGTGATGTCCGTCTCGAGAATGGTGTCATGATCTCCCAGAAGGCTCTCGATGAGCTTGGCGAAGATGGTTTCATCAAGATGCTCCGATTCGTTGACTGGCTGTTCTATTCTCCGGAAGCTTATACACTTTATAAGTGGGGCGTAGAAGGCGAGACCTTCAAAGTAAATGCCGATGGTTCTAAGGAACTTCTCCCGGGTTACTGCTGCGGCGGTCTGGGTATCGGTGCCAAGAGCGAAGATGATATCGATATCCGTAAGAAGTGGGGTTATGCAGGCGGTAACTTCTGGTATGGTCACTCCGTAGCAGAAATGACAGATAACTACATCCCTGCAGTTAAGCACTTTGTAGACGCTAACATCGCTAACCGTGATGTACAGAACCCGGCTCCGCCGGTCGCTCCGACTGAAGATGAGAATGAAGAGCTCACGCTGATCATTACTCCTCTTATCGACGAAGTCAACACATGGACACTCTCCTTCGTCACAGGACAGAAGGATGTCGAGAAAGACTGGGACGAATTCGTCAAAGTCTGCGAAGAGAAGAGATGTCAGGAACTTGTTGATCGTTATAACGAAATCTACAAAGCTTCCAAATAAGACTTGATCTCATTACGATCAGCCTACCACCGAAGAGGGCTGCCGGATCACCGGCGGCCCTTTTTTATTCGGATCATCCATTCGGATTTGAAACTGAAAAAGACTGTCTGAAAGAGGAAAAATGAAATTTCCACTGGCAATTAGGACAAAAAAGTGCAAAAAACACTGAAAAAAGCGGAAATTTCAAGAAAAAACCATTGCATTACCTTAAAACGCAGAGTATAATTGTGTCATAAATATGAACGAAATGTAAATAACCACACTTCGAATTGGAGGACAGGGGAATGGTAAAATTACATAAAACAAAAAAGGGTTTTACATTGGTTGAAATGGTGCTCGTTATCGCTATCATCATGATTATTGCCGTGGTTATCTGGTTCACGGTTTCTGTATACCTTAACAAGGCACAATCCGCCACAGAGAGCATTTCTGAACACAATGAGGCGATCAGCGATGTTCTCAATGCGATTCCGTAATCAGGCGGGGGTTTATTCATTTTCGAAATCCGTTAGATAATGTTCTCCCACATTATCCTGGATCGTCTTTTTCATTTTTTCAAAAAAAGAACTGCTTGCTTGGAACCGGGTTCCACGCGAACAGTTCTTTTTTTTGTCTTATTCGTTTTTCCCGAAGCTAATGATTACTCTTCGGTAATGAAGATGCTTCTTGCGTTGTTATAGCAGATATCCTGTACGATGGATCCGACAAGGTCCATGTCCTTGATGAATTCGCCGCGCTCGACGAGTTCTCCTAAGTAATCGCAGAGGATCCTTCGGAAATATTCGTGACGGGTATAGGACAGAAAACTTCTGGAGTCTGTGAGCATTCCGATAAATCCCGGAAGATAACTCTGCGAAGCAAGGGAACGCAGATGGTTTCTGATACCGCGTTCGTTATCGTTGAACCACCATGCGGCACCGTGCTGGATCCACATGGACTTGCCGCCGCTCTGGAAGCATCCGATCAATGTGTCGATGATCGGGTCGTCATTCGGATTCAGACTGTAAAGGATCGTTCTCGGAAGAGAATCATGTGAATCGAGAAGGCTCAAGTAGTCTGCCAAAGGAGCGACGAAATTGCTGTCGCCGGCGATCGTGTCATAACCGGTGTTCGGTCCGAGCGTGAAGAACTTAGACGCATTATTATCTCTTCTGCATCCGAAGTGCAGCTGCATCGTCCATCCGCGCGCGTGATATTCAGTGGCGAAGAACAGAAGGAGTGCGCTCTTGAAAACGACGATCTCATGCTCGGTGAGCTGAATCTCCGGATCAGCCATCTTCTTATGGAAGACCTGCTCGGCTTCGCTGTCTGTTGTCGGGACAAATACGAATCTTTCCATGGCATGGTCCGCAAGACGGCAGCCGGCCTCGGCGAAGTAATCCAGACGCTGGCTCAGAAGGACCTTCAGGTCGATCCAGCTTTCCGGCGTTTTGCCCGGATGAGCCAGTGCGGAAAGATATTCATAGAATCCGGTCTTCTCAATATCCATGACACGGTCCGGACGGAAAGTCGGAAGTACGACTGTCTGAACGGAGAAATCATCGGCGATCCTTTTGTGAGCGGAAAGATCATCGATCGGGTCATCGGTTGTGCATAAAAGCTCGACATTGGATCTGTCGATCATCTGCCGCGCGGAAAAAAGTCCGCTTTGGAGCTTCTCGTTTACGGTTTGCCAGATCTGATCGGCATTATTCAATCCGAGAGGTTCCTTGATATCAAAGTAGCGGTAAAGCTCGAGGCTGGACCAGTGGTACATCGGATTACCAATGGCGCGCTCGATCACGCTTGCCCAGGCAAGAAACTTCTCATAGTCGTCGGCATCGCCTGTGATGAATTCTTCGTCGATACCTGCGGAACGCATCAGTCTCCACTTATAATGATCACCGGCGAGCCAGAGCCGGGTGAGATTCTCAAAAGAGATATCATCTGCGATGTCCTTCGCATCCAGATGACAGTGATAGTCAATGATGGGACATTTCTTCGCATAGTCGAAATAAAGACGCTCAGCCGTTGAAGACTTGAGCATAAACTGGTTGTTGATCAAATTAGCCATATCCGCCTCCTAAATAATATCCCCTATTAATAAACTTCCTTATCTAACATCATAACAGAAAGATACGTAAGAGAACAGAAAAATACGTGGCAAGAATAGTATTCTTTATATAAATATGCTAGAATGTCAGATGTTAAAACACATATCCGGAGGCGCTCATATGGATCAGAGCAGCATCATGAAAAGAATCGAAGAAACAGGTATCGTTCCGGTCATCGTGATCGATGATGTCAACGACGCCGTTCCGACTGCAAAAGCACTTCTTTCGGGCGGCATTGATATGATGGAGATCACTTTCCGCACGGCATGTGCGGCGGAGGCGATCGCCAAGGTAAAGAATGAAGTTCCCGACATGATCGTCGGTGCGGGAACCATACTCGATAAAGAACAGCTTCTGAGAGCTGTTGATGCGGGAGCAGAGTTTATCGTATCTCCCGGTTTTTCCGAAGAAGTAGTGAAACATTGTAACGAAAAAAACATCGCGGTTGTTCCCGGCTGCGTGACTCCGACGGAGATCATGGCGGCAAGATCTCTGGGATTATCCGTAATTAAATATTTCCCCGCGGATCTTTTCGGCGGGATCAAAGCGATCAAAGCATTATCGGGAGTTTTCCGTGACATGCGTTTCCTTCCGACAGGTGGCGTAAATCTCGAAAACATCACAGATTTTGCATCGCAGAAAAGCATCGTAGCCGTGGGCGGAAGTTTTGTCGCGACGGCAAAAGACATCCGTGAGCATAACTTTGAAAAGATCACGGAACTCTGTAAAAGCGCAAAGGAAAAGATCCTTTGTGCAAAGCAGTAAGGAGGCATATCCATGAAGAAAATACTGACGCTCGGCGAGATCATGCTGAGATTAAAGACAAAAGGAAACGAGCGCTTTTTCCAAAGTCCGGAATTCGAGGCAACTTTCGGAGGCGGTGAAGCA
Organism: Clostridiales bacterium; assembly: GCA_017428545.1. GTDB lineage: Bacteria > Bacillota > Clostridia > Saccharofermentanales > Saccharofermentanaceae > Scatonaster. The sequence goes on along the minus strand of JAFRQR010000009.1, from coordinate 28,335 downwards.
AACGTCGCGGTTTCGCTATCGAATTTCAACATGCCCTGTGAGTTTCTGACGGTGCTGCCGAAAAATACGATCGGAGATGAATGTATCGCCGAACTTCGCCGTTTCGGAGTAGGAACGGATAAGATCATCAGAAAAGACGGAAGGATGGGGATCTATTTTCTCGAAACCGGTGCCAACCAGCGCCCGAGTAAAGTGATCTACGACAGAGCCGGGTCGACGATGGCCGAAGCAGGTCCTTCCGATATCGACTGGGATAGTGCTTTTGCCGAGGTGGACTGGATGCATATTACGGGCATTACTCCCGCGATCAGTAAGTCCGCGGCAGACCTTTCCGTCGAGGCGGTGAAAGAAGCAAAAGAGCGCGGGATCACCGTTTCCGTGGACCTCAATTTCAGAAAGAATCTCTGGAAATACGGCGTTGACGCCAAAGAGATCATGCAGGAGATCACGAAGTACACGGACGTGGTCATCGGCAACGAAGAGGACTGCCAGAAATCGCTGGGCATCGAGCTCGATGTGGATGTCGAAGAAGGAAACCTCGATGTAGATAAATATGAGAAGCTGACGAGCCGCGTGCTTTCGGATTATCCGAACGTGAAAAAGGTCGCGGTCACGCTCCGTGAAAGCCACAGCGCGGACCATAACGGCTGGTCGGCATGCATCAATAACGGTTCTGTTTTCTATGTCAGCAAGAAATATGAGATCCGCGATATCGTCGACCGTGTCGGCGGCGGAGACTCTTTTGCGGCAGGTCTGATCTATGGCCTTCGCACATATGATAACGATACGGAAGCACTCGAGTTCGCGGTAGCGGCAAGCTGCCTGAAGCATTCGATCCCGGGAGACTTCAACCGCGTCTCCGTCAAAGAAGTCGAGACTTTAATGAACGGCGACGGCTCCGGCAGAGTTCAAAGATAAACTGAAATAAAAGCCCGAAAGAAAAACCTGGCGATGGTCCTCGCCGCTTCGCGTCTGCGGAATCGCGCCTGCGATATTTCTTATCGGGCTTTTTCTATGTCTTTTTTGTTTAGCGAGGAACGCGTCCAGAGAGATTCGTTTTCTCTACCAGGTCGATCGCTTTCTTACCCACTTCCAGAATGGATCCGCCGGAAGTTTCGGTGCCTTTTTGCTCCTCAGAGATAAGGCCGGGACCGATCTCGAGATAGAAGATCTTGTAATCGTCGTTATCAAGAGTATAGCCGTGCTGGCCTTTTTTCATCGCGCCGAAAGTGGTTCCCGGAACCGGGGTAAAGCCGGTCGTAAAGCCGGCGCCGATCGCGCCGCTGTCGTGCATTTCCTCTTTCGTAAGTTCGCGTTTTACGCCGGGCATTTTCTTAAAATCATCAAGGAACTTGTCCAGTGCTTTTTGCGCGTCGGAAGGAAGATCCGGTGCCACATGCAGGAAGCATGCACCGTTCACGGTCTGAAACCAGGCGTTCTCAAAGGGGATGCCGGCTTCTTTTAAAAGATCATTCGGCTTGATATTGTTTTTCACGTTGAAGCAGGCGTGGTCGCTGAATACGAGGATATCGAAATGCGTTATGCCTTTTTTCGGGTCGCCGCCGGCTCTTTTTTCAGCTTCCTCGATGCCCTCGATGATCTTTCCTAAGAGCTTGTCATCGTACTCGATCGACTTTTTCGTGATGTCGGAATCGATGCCGGTGTGATGCTTCTGGTGGTCTGTGTCCTGCAGGTGCAGCATATAAAAATCGGCCTTTTCTTTTGCGATCAGGTCACGGGCGGTATAGGCGATAAAAGTATCGATGCCGAAGTAATTGAAGGACTTGCACTTTTTCATGTAGCGAAAGAATTTCGGGCACAGGCGGAAGGTCGAACTGTAGTGCACGAATTTAAAGCCGCGGAAAAGCATACTCTCGGTGCCCGGGACCTCGGCCAGATGGTAGCGGATCTTTTCGCCGGGCGTGCAGGGATACATCATGGCGCAGGAGACAAGTCCTTTTTCTCTCGCTCTTTCGGGAAGAGTCTTTGCCTTTATGAGTTTTTTATGTGCGCGCCACTTCTCCGAATCCTTGAAAGGGTCGTAGATGACATTATCGAAAAGCCCGTGTTCCGAAGGAAGGACTCCGGTCGAGATACTGGTGTGTACGGGGTAAGTATTCGAGATAAAAAGTGAGTCGACACTGCGGTGCAAAAGTCCCCAGGATGCGAGTTTTTTAAAGTTCGGAAGTGTAAGGAGATAGTTGATGTCGTTATCTGAAATGGCGTCCAGTGAGATCATGATGATCGGACGGCCCGTAAGGTTTTTGCGCATTTAAGATCCTCCTGGTAAGGTCGATTTCTTTCAACTATACGATATAATAAGAAGTGATTTTAGTAAATAAAGAAAACGAGGGACCGACATGGGCAAAAGAGTCATACTCATTGTACTGGACAGTTGCGGCATCGGCGGCGCAAAAGACGCGGCGGCCTTCGGCGACGAGGGGTCGCATACGCTGGCGGCATGCTCGAAGGACAGTGCTTTTTCCATAGCAAATATGAGACGGATCGGCATGGGATGTATCAAGGACGCGCTCCCGTATGACGAGCCGGACGGTAAGGGTGTCGGCGCGTGGGCAAGACTTCAGGAAGCTTCCATGGGCAAAGACACGACGATCGGGCATTGGGAGATCGCGGGGATCATCTCGCCGGAACCGATGCCGACCTATCCGGACGGATTTCCGGAGGAAGTCATCGCCGAATTTGAAGAGAAGACCGGCCGAAAAGCACTGTGCAACAAGCCTTATTCAGGCACGGAAGTCATTAAGGACTACGGCCGGGAGCATGTAGAAACAGGTGCCCTGATCGTCTATACTTCGGCGGACAGTGTTTTCCAGATCGCGGCGCACGAGGATGTGGTGCCGGTAGAAGAGCTTTATCGCTACTGTGAGATCGCAAGGAAAATGCTCGTGGGAAAACACGGTGTCGGACGAGTGATCGCAAGACCGTTCACCGGTGAATATCCGAATTACACGAGAACCTCGAACCGCCATGATTTTTCGATCGAACCGCCGAGACCGACGCTTCTTGATGATCTGACCGAGGCAAGGATCCCGGTCTACGGTGTCGGAAAGATCTACGATATCTTCGCCGGAAAGGGCGTGGGCATGTCGGTACGGACTTCCGGAAATATCGACGGGATCGAGCAGACGCTCGGTGCGATGGACACGCAGAAAGAGGGACTGATCTTCGTCAATCTCGTGGATTTTGACATGCTTTACGGGCACCGAAATGACGTGCACGGCTATGCCGAGGCACTGACGTATTTCGATGACCGTCTGCCGGAGATCCTGTCACGTCTGCAGAAGGACGATATCCTCATGATCACTGCCGATCACGGCTGCGATCCGTCAACGCCGTCGACGGATCATTCCAGAGAGAATGTGCCGTTTCTGGCATATGGCGACAGAGTCCGTCCGGGCACGGATCTGGGCACGAGATCGAGCTTTGCGGATATCGCGAAAACGATCGGGGACTATTTCGGCATCAACACGACGAATCTGGACGGAGAATCTTTCTGGAAAGAGATGAGAATGAAGTAAGAAGACAGGTGCTTTTGGAAAAGAAAAAGCGGGAAATGAGAGAGGAAAGCTTATGAAAGAATACACGGAAGAAGAAAAAAAGATCTTAGCGAAAGTCGACCATACGCTCCTTCGCACGACATCGACGCTGGAGGAGATCAGAGCGCTCTGCGAGGCGGCACTTCAGGCAGGAACGGCAAGTGTATGTATCCCGCCGTGCTACGTCAACGACGCGGCGCAGTTCCTGAAAGGGCGCCTTCCGGTGTGCACGGTCATCGGTTTTCCGAACGGATATTCCACGGCGGCCACGAAGGTTTTCGAAGCCAAAGAAGCGATCCGTCAGGGGGCATCGGAGATCGATATGGTCGTCAATCTCTGCGATGTGAAAAACGGTAATTTCGACCGTGTGTATCTCGAACTTCTTGCGATGCGGGAAGCCTGCGAGGGTGTGATCCTCAAGGTCATCATCGAGACATGCCAGCTAAAAGAAGAAGAGAAGATCAAGATGTGCGAACTGGTCAGCAAAGCGAAAGCAGACTTCATCAAGACATCTACCGGTTTTTCGACAGGCGGAGCGACGGTGGAAGATGTCGCGCTGCTTCGTAAATATTCGGCACCGAAAGTGAAGGTAAAAGCGGCCGGCGGCATCAAGGATTTTTCTGACGCGAAGGCCATGATCGAAGCCGGCGCGGACAGACTCGGAACGAGCCGTCTGGTAAAGTAAGAGTATCTGAAACAAAGCCCATCCGGGGCTGAAAATCGAAGATAACAGCGTCCGGATCACTGAGATGGCGAAAAGGAAAGGTGGGGCAGGAATGGACACAAAGATCGATGAGAAAAAACTTCTTAAAGAAGCAAAAGAGGCACGTAAAAATGCCTATGTTCCGTTCTCCGGATTTACCGTAGGCGCGGCGCTTTTGACCAAAGAAGGAAAGATCTACAGAGGCTGTAATATCGAATCTTCCGTGATGTCCCCGAGCCTTTGCGCCGAGCGTGTCGCACTTTCCAAGGCAATCAGTGAAGGAGAAAAAGAATTCCTCGCGATCGCTATCGTAGGAGCACCATCAGGCGAGGACGCGAAAGAACCATGTTATCCCTGCGGCGTCTGCCGCCAGGTCCTCTCCGAACACACCGATCTGAACACGTTCCAGATCATCACAGAAGAAAACGGGAAAGCAGTTTCATGCCCCCTCTCGGACCTTCTTCCCAAGGCATTTGTCTTCGACAAATAACTCGCAAGAAAGCTTCGAAGTGCCTCCGCAGGCGAAGCCGAGGACAGCACGAGAAACTTTACTTGCGAGTATTCTTATATGAAAAACCAGGTGATGAATGCTGTGAGGACATAGCTGCCTGCGGAGTACCACATCCATGGCGCGAAGGTCTGCTTTTTCTTCAGAAGATAAACGATCGCAAGGATCGATCCGACGAAGACGACGGAGGTGCCCCAGAGGCCGAGAGTTCTTGAGAAGGTGTATCCGAATCTCGACATGTAGAGGATGATCTTCGATGCGGAGATCAGGGAGAAGATCGTGCTCTCGGCCATGAGGACAACGCTCAGGTTTCGGAGGGTCTTACTTTCGTTCGGCCCGAATACGCGGATCGTGGCCAGAAGAGCGAAGTTGATCAGTACGACATTGATCAGCTCGTAAAAGCCGCTGACAGCGTATTCCGAGGCGGTGAAGGCTTCCGGCAGTACGCCTGCAAAAGCACTGAACATGTAACTTGCCTGCGAAATAAAAAAGATCAGATACAAAACAGAGAAGAGAAGCAGTACCGCGGTAAGGATCCGTCCCGACACAAAGCGAAGTTTAGAAGAGGCGGACAGGAGCTTTTCGTGCAGTGCTTTTTCCTTGGAAATCTCTTTTCTGACACTTCCGTGGAAAAGTCCGAAGAGGAAGGCGCCGACCGGGAGGCTTATGAGGAATCTTCCGAAGGCATCGGAGAAGGAAATCGACGCGATGAAGTCATCAAACGCGATCGCGGCTTCGCTGAAATGGCTGTCAACGGAGATGAGATTATTCAGGGCGGCGAAGAAGAATCCGACAATGACGATGAGCACCAGAGCCACACCAAGAGAGTTACCGGCAGGCTTTTTGACTTTTTGTCCGGCCACTGTCGTTCCGTCGGGAAGGACGACCTCGACGGTGTCATGCGAACTTCGGAAGAATCCGGCGATGGTGGGGATCCGCTGGAAAAAGTTTCCGAAGGGAAGGCGGAAACATCCGTTTGCGAGATCTGCCGAGATCAGGCAGGAAGAACGTCCGGACAGAAGGTGTCCGGTTCCGGAGAGCACCATGTAGATGACCACGAGGTGGATGAAGAAAAGGCTTGTTTCCTGCATGTCGCCGGAGAGGGTGCTGACGGAAAGAAGGACCAGGATCGCTTCCCAGAAGATCGTCTCTGCGCGCTGGAACCTGCTCGGGGTAAAATGTTCCAGAAGATACTGGCGGCGGATGGAGATCTCCAGCCAGAAAATGGCGCCGAGAGAAAGGCATGTCAAAAAGACCGTGATCGCGATTCTGTTGTTTGTGTACATGGTGAAAAACCATATATATGCGTATGAAAAAGCGTAACTTAACCCAAGGCTGAGGTATTTCAGGATCTCAGCCTGCTTTGTTTTCGTATCCATTTTTAACTCCTTTGGGGGGATTTTTGATTGAATGGCAGGTCATGCTCCGGCCTTACGGGCCGGAGCACATCGTTGCCTTTATTCTTTATCTTCCTGATATTCCAGGATATCTCCCGGCTGGCAGGAAAGTACTCTGCAGATATCGTTCAGTGTACTGAAGCGGACGGCTTTCGCTTTCTGGTTTTTTAAAATAGAGAGATTTGCCGGGGTGATCCCGATCTTTTCGGCAAGGTCTCCCGAGGAGATCTTTCTCTTTGCCATCATTACGTCTAAGTTAACTATGATTGCCATAAGACCACCTCCTTATACCGTAAGGTCCAGTTCGTTGCGCATGTCGATGGCTTTGTCCATGACGAGGCGGACACACTGGACGACGAGTCCGACGAAAAGACCGACAAGCGAGATGACGAAAAGAAAGTATGTCGCGGCGGCTCCGATCAGGCAGATCAGGCAGATCAGGAAGCAGCATGCGGTGATGACCGTCATCAGGCGGGTGTTGGCTTTATCGAAGATCTTCTCCTTTTTGATGTTCAGGATCAGATTCACGACACAGTAGATGATCGGATAAGTGAGTAACGTAGAAAGATAAAAGCATGTCAGGAATACGTAGAAACGGACCTTCTCGTCACTTAGAAAAGAAAGGCAGGAAACGTATCCTTCATTGGACAATGTTCCTTTCCAGTAAAAATCACAGACGGAATAACCGAAGATATCGCCCATCAGGCAGCTGAAGAAAAAGACGGCGCAGGCGGCCAAAGTCAGGTTGAGCCAGATGCCGTAACTGGTCTTGTTGGAAGATTTCATATCAATGCACCTCCGAATACAGAATGAACTATGAGCATATAGTAGCACGAGAGTTATCGAAATGCAAGCATTTTTTATCGATTAACAATAAATTATTAACGAAAAACATATAGTGCGGTGAAATCTGTGCATTTTTACAAGCGGGAATGAGATTGCAAGTAATGAAAAACCTCTTATAATAGGTAGCGTACGATTAAACTAGGATATGTATGCGTATCCGTATGATGTGAGGCTAACTTGATCAAGTTTACGAAAAAACCTTTCAGTTTGACGAAGAACAGACTGCGCTGGACGATGGTGCTCATTGCCATGGTTGCGCTTCTGCTTACAGTCGTATTCGCGTCGGGCGTTTTTGCTTTTAGAAAGACAGTCTCCTGCCTGGGCACCAATCCCCACCCGATCGGAAAAGTCAACGGTGGAAAGCCGCTTCAGCAGCCGTTTACTCCCGAGCAGCCTCATGTCGATTTTATCGAGATCCGAATGGCCACCAATCTGGAATCCGGAAACGTTATGGCGCCTCAGGGCCAGCTTCGTTTCCGTCTGGCGAAGGAAGACGGTAAGATCGTCTGCGAAGAGACTGTCCCGATCAGCAAGATCAAAGATAACGAGTATCTGCGCTTTAAGATCAAAAAAGACCTGGATGTCACGACAACATATACCATCTCGCTGGAAGCGGTCGATACATACGGCGAGGAAGTTCCGTCCGTGTGGGTATCTTCTGATGTTCAGGATGAGCTCGGCGAAGTTTCGTATCCGGGTATGTCTCCGGGCCTGCATCTGCAGTGCAATACACAGATCCGCTATTCCCGTATGGACTATCTGGCCATGTTTTTCAGTATCGTCCTGGTATTCCTTTGCGCCCTGATCGCGATCGTTCACGTGGATCTTTCCGAAAAGGGCAGAGAACGTATGACCTTTGCGGTACTGTTCTCCATGCCGGTCCTGATGTTTATCGTCACGGAGCTTCTCAACGGCAATTCCGTACTCGAGAAATCTCCCGCGGCATATTTCCTTAACTATATTTACTACCTCGTGATCTACGTCGTGCTGTTCGTTATCTTTAACCGCTTCCGCCTGACGACGATCATAGCAAATATCCTGATCATTACGATCGCGATCTTCAACTATTTCAAACTCGTCTGGAGAGGTACTCCGATGCAGGTCTGGGATGTCGTTACGCTGAAGACCGCGATGAACGTATCCGGCAGTTATCATGTGGAACTGACGCCGATATTGATCATTGCCTCGCTGCTTTTTATCTTCACGATCCTTCTTATTACCAAATGCAGATACGGTATCGCGAGCAAAAAGCACCGCGCGTTCCTGGGTGCGGTAGGCGCCGTCCTGGTCGTTTTCCTGACGATCACACTGATCGACTCCAGAAGATATCAGGAAGCTTCGTTCAGTATGATGCAGAGAATGGGTGTCGTGAACGATGCCAGTAACCAGCGTCTGAACTACATGAAAAACGGACTTCTGGTTTCCCTTACCATGAATGCCCAGCACTTGATCGTAGAAGTTCCGGATGATTACAGTGTCGATCAGGTACAGATGATCGGGGAAAAGATCGAGAACCAGGTCGAGCATTATATCCTGCCGAACGATGTCATGCTCGACTATGAAAATGAAAAGGCCGCTCATGCACTGGAAGGACAGAGGATCCTTCAGGAAGACGAAAAGCCGACGATCATCTGCATTATGAACGAATCGTATTCCGATATGTCCGCGGTCGGTGATTTTGAGACGAACCTGCCGATGCATCCGAACATGGATGCACTGAAGCAGGGCGACAATATCATTTACGGGGATCTCAATGTTTCCGTATACGGTGGCGGAACGGCGAATTCCGAATTCGAATTCCTGACAGGAAACTCGATGCTCTTCTACCCGGACGGAAGTATCCCGTATCAGCAGTATATCGGATCGATCACCGGATCTCTCCCGCGCTTTTTGAAGAGTCAGGGATATCAGACGGCGGCGATCCACCCGTATCTGGCAAGCGGCTGGAACCGTCCGGCGGTTTACGGAAGCATGGCTTTTGACAGGTTCCTTTCGATCGATGATTTCGATGAGGAAAACGCGAAGTATTTCCGTTCGTATATTTCCGATGAAACATCCTACGAAAAGCTGATAGAACTTTATGAACATAAGGATCCGAAACATCCGCTGTTCCTGTTTAATGTCACGATGCAGAACCACGGTGCCTATAACAGCACGGATCCGGATTTTGATCAGGATGTGCGTCTTGTCGAGTATCCGGAAAAGTTCCCGGAGACAGAGCAGTACCTGACTTTGGCAAGACAGAGTGATGTTGCTATCCAGGATCTCATCGACTACTTCAGCAATGTCGATGAGCCTGTCCTTATCTGCTTCTTCGGTGATCATCTGCCGAGTATGCTCAATGGTTTCTATGAGACTCTTCTCGGAAAAGAACTGACGGATCTGACAGGTGAAGAATTAATGAGACTTTATAAGACCGACTTCTTCATCTGGGCGAACTACGATATTCCGGAATATGAGGTCAAGGAGATCAGTCTGAACTATCTGTCCACGCTGCTTCTTCAGATGGCAGATATCGATCTTCCCGCATATAATCTCCTGCTTGCGGACTGCTACGACCAGTATCCGATCCTGACACCTTACGGGATCTATGACAATCTCGGAAACAGATACGATACGATGGAGGATGTTCCGGACCGGACCGGTATCCTCAACGAGTACCAGATACTGGCTTATAATAATGTTTTTGAATCTACCAAGCGGCGTTCCGAACTTTACGATATGGTTTATTTTGTGCCGCAGAAAAAGGAAACGGAAATCGAGGAATAATTAATTTGGAATACACTTCTTTTGATCAGATGGATCTCTCATCCGAGATCATGCGCGCTCTTGCGAAAATGGGCATGACGACACCGACCTCGGTACAAAAACAGGCGATCCCGCTTCTTATGGATAATCACTGTGTTATTGCAAAAGCACCTACCGGTACCGGTAAGACGTTTGCTTTTGGCATACCGATCCTGGAATACCTGAATATGGATGCCGATTTTGTACAGGCCCTGATCCTTTGCCCCACAAGAGAACTTGCGCTGCAGATCTGCACGGAACTTCGTGCGTTAGGTGCTTTTATCAAGGGATTAAAGATCTGCGGAATTATCGGCGGACAGAAGATGGATAAGCAGATCCAGATGCTCAAGAAAAAACCGCACATCGTGGTCGCAACGCCGGGAAGACTTCTCGATCACGTACAGCACAGAAATATCGACATCTCCGACATCTATACACTCGTTCTCGACGAGGCGGATAAGATGCTCGACATGGGCTTCATCAAGGATATAAGAAAGATCATGAAGCTCACACCGCAGGACAAGCAAATCGCCATGTTCTCGGCGACGATGTCACGTGAAGTCATGAACATCACATGGGAATACATGGACGGCGCGGACGAGATCGAAGTCGCTCCGAAGGAAGAAGATATGCCGAAGATCAGCCAGTACATATTGCATCTCGAAGAAAGAGAGAAGATGGATGCATTCGGTAAAATCATGGAATCGTATAACTGTAACCGTGTCATGGCTTTCTGCAACACAAAGACGCGTGTGCGTGTCGTGACCGAGGGCATCAAGAGACTCGGATACAAGGTGGAATGTCTCCACGGGGATATCGGCCAGGGCGCGAGAAACCGCATTATGGACGATTTCCGGAAAGGAAAGTTCAACATCCTCGTGGCGACCGATGTTGCCGCAAGAGGTATCGATGTTTCTGATATCGATACGGTTTTTAATTTCGAAGTGCCGAATGAAAACGAATACTATCTGCACCGTATCGGAAGAACGGGGCGCGCCGGACGTGCCGGACAGGCCTTTACTTTCGTCAACTATGCGCAGAGTCTGAGGATGGACGACATCCTTCACTACACCAAAGTTTCAACACAGGAGCTGGACATCAATGAAGTCGGAAAAGATGAAAGAGAAGACTAAGATTGCCGTGTTATGCGGCATTTTTCTTGCCGTGATACTGGTTCTCGGCGGCGTTGTTTACGCATGGAAAAAGACTTTTGCGAAGAAGAACGATGCGAAAGAAACGACCGGAGGAACTTCGATCGAAGAAGTTTCGGACGGATCTTCGGAAAGCGCTGAAGTTTCTTCTGAGGTCACGGATACCGAAGCTTCCGAGTCGGCGGATATTTCACTTCCGACACTTCCTTCGAACGTCGATCCCTCTTCGACCGGGCCGATCGGGACGATCACGGGTGACGGATACGAAGGAACTGCGGGCACCGGAAAATATAACTACGGCGAAGCTCTTCAGAAGTCGCTTCTTTTCTATGAACTGCAAAGAAGCGGAGATCTTCCGGAGCAGACGCGTTCGAACTGGCGCGGGGATTCCTGCCTCAAGGATGGATCAGACGCGGGGATCGATCTTTCCGGAGGGTGGTTTGATGCCGGCGATAACGTGAAATTCAATCTTCCGATGGCCTATACGGCATCGGTCCTGGGCTGGTCGGTATACGAAGATCCGGATGCATATGTCGAGAGCAGGCAGCTCGAATATGCGCTCGCGGATATCCGCTGGGCCAATGAATATTTCATCAAGTGCCATCCGTCGGATGAGCTTTACTACTACCAGGTCGGTGACGGAAACGCGGATCACGGATGGTGGGGCAGCGGCGAATGTGTCGAATACCAGATGGGCCGTCCGTCATACTATGTCGACGGGAGTCATCTGGGCTCTGCGGTGACCGCGGAATCGGCCGCATCTTTGGCCGTCTGCAGCATCCTTTATAAAGAGATCGATCCTTCTTTCAGTTCGACTTGCCTCGAGCATGCCAAGTCCCTTTACGCTTTTGCCGATAAGTATAAAAGCGATGATGGATATACCGCGGCGAACGGTTTTTACAACTCCTGGAGCGGATACTACGACGAGCTCTGCTGGGCAGGTGTGTGGCTCTATCGTGCGACCGGCGACAGTGCTTATCTGAATAAGGCTAAAGAGTATTACCCGAAGGCAAATCAGGATTATAACTGGTCTTTGTGCTGGGATGACGTTCATATCGGTGCAGCGCTCCTGCTTGCCGAGGAGACCGGAGAAAGCACCTATACGCAGGCGATCGAGCAGCATCTTGATTTCTGGACGACCGGAACTGCTTCCGGTGACCGGATCACGTATACACCGAAGGGCCTGGCATGGCTGGACAGCTGGGGCTCGCTGCGATATGCGACGACCACGGCTTTTGTTGCGGCAGTCTATAGCGAGTCGGATCTTTGCCCGGCGGGCAAGAAAGATACATACTGGAACTTCTCCGTTTCACAGGCAGATTACGCTCTCGGAGATACCGGTTTTTCCTATGTGATCGGATTCGGCGAGAACTATCCGCAGCATCCGCATCACAGAACGGCCCAGGGTTCTTACTGCGATAACATGAACGAACCCGGGACTTCAAGGCATGTCCTCTGCGGTGCTCTCGTCGGCGGGCCGGACGCTTCGGACGGATATACCGATGAAGTCAGTAACTATAACACCAACGAAGTGGCATGTGACTACAATGCCGGATTTACGGGCCTTATGGCCAAACTCTATACCCGTTATCACGGACAGACACTGACCGGATTCGGTGCAGGAGAGGAAGTCGGCGAAGAGTATAAAGTGGATGCGGCCGTAAACGCGAGCGGATCTGACTTTTTGGAGATCAAAGCTCTTACCTATAACATGACGGGCTGGCCGGCAAGAGCCCCGAAAAATCTCGAGCTGCGCTATTACTTCCCGCTTCCTTCCGGAAAGACCGCGGACAGTCTTTCGGTCTCTTCTTCTTACGGGCAGGATGTGGCGTCGCTTACGATCCTGGGCGGAACCGGAAACACTGCCTGTGTACAGGTGCTTTTCGCGGAGTATTCGTGCTATCCGGGCGGTCAGGAAGAGTATAAGAAAGAAGTGCAGTTTAGGATCACGGGAATTCCTTCCGATGTAGCATCTTCTGCAACCGTCGCGCTGTTTGAGGACGGCGTCCTCGTTTACGGACAGGTCCCGGACGGATCGGGCGCGGTCACTGTGACGACGCCGGCACCTTCGGATACGGATCCTTCGCAGGCAACGACCGCTCCGGCAGTACCTTCGGCGCCTTCCGGAAACGGCACCGTGTCGGTCTCGATCGATTACAATATGAGCGGCAAGGGTAACGCTGTCGCAGGAAACATGACGATCGAGAACACGGGTTCTGATGCGATCGATCTCGGCTCACTTTCGATCCTTTACTATTTCAGCAATGAGGGCGGGGGCGCACTTGCTTTTGACTGCTACCATTCGGCGGTAAGCGCAAAAGACGGGAACTATTCAGCAGTCAGCGGCGTCACAGGTGCTTTTGACAAGGTGGATCCCAAGAAGACGGGAGCGGATACGGTCTGCATGATCGGATCTTTCGGATCGGGGAAACTCTCATCCGGAGACAAGCTCATCGTACAGTTCTCGATCCACCACAACGACTGGTCCGACTTTGACCTGTCGGACGATTATTCCCGCCAGTCGGCAGATAAGATCGTTATCCTGAGCGGAGATAAGATCCTTTTCGGGGCGCTCCCTTCCTGATTGAAAAGCACCCCCTATAAGAGTATAATATTTAGACGTGATTTCAATGCCGCACGACCTTCTCGTATGGGAAGGAGAACATGCGGATGAAAAATATTTACTAAGGCAGGCGATTGATTTATGGCATTTATCGACGAGATTAAAGCAAAAGCAAAGAGCAACAAGAAGACCGTCATTCTTCCTGAGTCCATGGACAGAAGAACATTTGAGGCGGCAGCAGAGATCCTCGCAGAGGACATCGCGGACCTGATCATCATCGGTACAGATGAAGAGGTCAAGGCAAACAGCGAAGGACTTGATATTTCCAAGGCAACAATTATCAACCCGCATACTTACGAAAAGACAAAGGAGTACATCAACGGCTTCTATGAGCTCCGTAAGGCTAAGGGTATGACACCGGAAGAAGCTGAGAAGACTCTCCTCGGTGATTATATGTACTATGCCTGCATGATGGTAAAGATGGGCGACGGTGACGGTATCGTTTCCGGTGCCTGCCACTCCACGGCGAACACACTCCGTCCGTCCCTTCAGATCATCAAGACAGCTCCGGGCACCAAGCTCGTTTCCGCTTTCTTCGTAATGGTCGTTCCGGACTGTGAGTATGGTGAAGACGGCGTATTCGTATTCGGTGACTGCGGTCTCGTTCAGAACCCGAATCCGGAAGAACTCGCTGCAATCGCAGGTTCTTCTGCAGCATCCTTTAAGCAGCTCGTCGGAAAAGAGCCGGTAGTTGCTCTTCTTTCCCACTCTTCCATGGGTTCCGCAAAGCACGATGACGTTACTAAGGTCGTTGAAGCAACAAAGATCGCTAAAGAAGAATATCCGCAGTTCGCTATCGACGGTGAGCTCCAGGCTGACGCTGCGATGGTTCCGTCCATCGGCGCAAGCAAGGCTCCGAACAGCAACGTAGCAGGTAAGGCTAACGTTCTTATCTTCCCTGACCTCGACGCAGGTAACATCGGTTACAAGCTCGTTCAGAGACTGGGCAAGGCAGAAGCTTACGGTCCGATGTGCCAGGGTATCGCAAAGCCGGTCAACGATCTGTCCCGCGGATGCTCCGCAAAGGATATCGTTGGCGTAATCGCTATCACGGCTGTACAGGCTCAGAATTCCTAAGTCAAAATCAGAAAGCGGGACACTAAAATGCCCCGCTTTACTTTTGAAATAACAATATCGAAGGAGAAAATGAATGAAGATTTTAGTTATCAACTGCGGAAGTTCTTCCTGCAAGTTCCAGCTCTTTGAAACATCCACCGGCGACGTTCTTGCCAAGGGTAATGCCGAGCGTATCGGTATCGACGGCAAGCTCACATACAAGGCTCCGGGCAAGGAAGATTTCATCTGCACAGATCCGATGCCGGATCATAAGGTTGCCGTTAAGATGATCCTCAACGCTCTCGTAGACAAGGATCACGGTGTTCTGGCCGATATTTCCGAGATCAAGGCAGTCGGTCACCGCGTACTCCACGGCGGTAAGTATTACAGCAAGTCCGTTATCGTAAACGATGACGTAAAGCGTGTTATCCGTGAGTGCTTCCCTCTGGGACCTCTTCATAACCCGGCAAACCTCACAGGTATCGAGGCATGCGAATCCGTACTTCCGCAGGGCACACCGCAAGTTGCAGTATTTGATACCGCTTTCCATATGACCATGCCGCCGAAGGCTTACACATATGCACTTCCTTATGAACTGACAGAGAAGTATTCCATCCGCCGTTATGGTTTCCATGGTACTTCCCACCGTTATGTTTCCCGCCGTGCGGCTGAGTTCCTCGGTATGGATTACAACAATATCAAGATCATCACCTGCCACCTCGGTAACGGTTCTTCTTTCGCAGCTGTTGACCACGGTAAGTGCGTAGATACATCCATGGGTCTTACTCCTCTTGCAGGTATCTGCATGGGTACCCGCTGCGGTGACATCGACCCGGCGATCGTTCCGTTCCTTATGACAAATGAGAACTTGAGCCCGGACGATATCGATGTCCTCATGAACAAGAAGTCCGGTGTTGAAGGCCTGTCCGGCGTATCCTCTGACTTCAGAGATCTCGAGAAGGCTTCCCTCGCAGGCAACGAGCGTGCGACACTGGCACTTGAGATGTTCGAGTATCAGGCAAGAAAGATCATCGGTTCTTACGCTGCTGCTATGGGCGGTGTAGACGTCATCGCTTTCACCGCAGGTATCGGTGAGAACACAGACTACATCCGTGCTGCTGCATGTGAAGGCCTGGAGTTCATGGGCGTTAAGATCGATCCGAAGAAGAACGACGGACTTCGTTCCGAAGCAGTTATCTCTGCTGACGATTCCAAGGTAACCGTTGCGATCATTCCGACAAACGAGGAGCTCGCAATCGCTCAGGAAACAGAAGAACTGGTTAAGTAATTTCTGATTTCCGAAAACGAAAACCCGGGACAAAAAAGCATCTCCCTTGTGGCTCAAACAGTTTGCTAAAGCAAAACTCGCCACCTGGGAGATCTTTATTTGTCCTATTTTCGTTTGCAGAATGTTCATAAAAACTGAAGGTTTGCTTTAACTTTCCCCGAGGGGTCACCGATATAATAAAAATGTAGATCGGGTTATTCAGTTGCGGATTTTCTTCCGCTGAGGCAGAATGGTAAATGGTTTTTTATTGAGGTAAACATGCGGCACACATCTACGATCTTTAAATGGGAGATGAGTAAGATCATCGGGAATTGGAGGAAGACCTTGACGGTATTTCTTCTGCCTGCACTGATTCTTCTGGCCGCGATCAACGTATTCCCGCTTCTGATGAATTACCTTACGACCGGCAGCCTTCAGAGCCGCCCCGTTACCGTAATCGGTGCTCCGGATTCCTTTGTGGAATTTACGGATTCGTATAAGAAAGCATCCTTTTATTCTTTTACCTGGTACGACGAAGAAGAAGCAGTCGAGATCGGTCCGAAGTACTTCTCCGATCTGATGGCAAAAGGCCGTATCGTTGTTTGTTTCGGCGCTTCCGAGAACAATGAAAGAACTGATTTCGATGATGTGATCGAAGAATACTATGAACGTCTTGCACTCGGGCAGAGTACAAGGACGCTTTTTTCACGTGTGGAGATCTTTCACGACGGAAACTACGCCAACTACCTTCAGGCGGAACAGTTCCGGCTGGATATGGGAGATGCCTATTCCGACTACCTTCTGAACAATCTCGGAAAGTCCTATGTGGAAGCGGGAGGAGGAGACCGATGGTCGACGGACGATTTTAACCCGTTTACTTTTGTCACGAAAAACCGCGCAACGGCAAATACCGGCGCCGCGAGGACGATCCCGAGCATGATGATCCTTCTGATGTATTACTGCATCTATTCGCTGACTGCGGAGACTCTTGCCTCCCAGCGACAGAACGGATTCCTTACGAAGGTCTATCTGACACCTATTTCCAAGCAGGCGATCATTACGGGAAAAGCACTCATGGTCATTTTTGTCGGAATGGTGGGCGCCGTTGTGACCTATCTTCTTATGTTTTTCTCCTCGTGGCTGAACAGAAGTAACAGTGCGTATTCTCTTCTGCCGTTCGGTCTTTTCTTAACTCTGCCGCAGTTTTTGATGTTCATGATCGCGCTTTTGTTCGTGGCGGTCATCATAGCCATGGTCTGCTTCGGTATTACGTTTAAGATACGGAGAATGCAGGATGTGATCATGAATCTTCAGGTTCCGCTGGTCCTTCTTATCTTCGCATTCTTCGGCAATATGTTCCGTCCGTCTGACGCGCTGCTGGCGGAATATCTGATCCCGATCCATAACTCGACCATGCTGATCCGGGATATATTTCTCGGAAAAGAAACGGCCGGCAACTTCATCATAGTAAGTTCGATCAATCTGCTCGTTTCGGCATTGCTTTTTGCGGCATGCATCAGAAGCCAGGACGGCATGATCCATATCTCAGAAGGAGGTCAAGATGATTTCGGTAAATCACGTAAGTAAAAGATATAACAAGAGCGACATGGTCGTGAACGATGTCAGCTTCAAGGTGGAAAAAGGGCAGATATTCGGTCTTTTAGGCCCGAACGGAGCCGGAAAGACCACACTCATGCAGATGATCGCGACCCTTCTGATGCCGACATCCGGACTGGTCTCGATCTGCGGGATGGACACGACATCCTCCGCGCAGGAAGTAAGAAAGAGGATCGGTTTTCTCACAACAGAGATAAAGCTGGATCCGCTTTCGACACCGAACCAGCTCTTCCTCTTTTTCAGCGAGCTTTACGACATCCCGAAAGAGGAGATCGAGGCAAGAAAACAAGAGAGTTTCACAAGATTCGGCATCACTCCCTTCGCGGACAAAAAGATCGCCGAACTTTCCACCGGCATGAAGCAGAAGATCTCCATCGTGATCTCTCTGATCCACAAGCCGGAGGTGATCATTTTCGATGAGCCGACGAACGGACTTGATATCCTGACGTCAAGACAGGTCATGGATTATCTTCTGGAACTGAAGCAAGAAAATTGCTGCGTGCTTCTTTCCACACATATTTTCTCGGTCGCGGAGCAGCTCTGCGATGAGATAGCGATCCTGGTGGACGGACGTATCGTCGACCAGGGGTCGGCTCTGGCACTTACGGAAAAGACAAACAGCAAAAACTTTGAAGAGGCATTCTTCAAACTGTATTCCGAATACCACAGGGAGGGTTGAGAATGAATCGCTCACTACGGGCATTGATCCGGAAAACATTCGGCAAAAACCATTCGATGCGGTCACAGGCTTCTGTGATCACACTTGTGGCATGCCTCGGATTTGTCATTGTAGTGCTCCTTTATTTTTCCAGCATCATGCAGATGTGGTACCAGCGTTCCAGGGGAGGAACGGGCAGTGACTATGACTCACATGTCGTCATGGTCAACGCGCCGGATTCCTGGAAAGAATACGCGAAGAAGAAAGACCTGAATTTCCGCTACGGGATCAAATACAAGAAAACAGATGCTTACTACGATGTATTCACGTTCTCTAAATGGATGGATGAATATGATGCGTATATGACCATTGTTTTCGAAGAAGATTTCGATGATAAAGCGCTGGAAAAATACGTTCCCGAAAAGCCGGAGATCCTGACGTTTATATCTACGGACCATCTTGAGTATGCAAGCATGCGGGACGACTTCATGGACAAAGTTTTCTCCGAAGGATACTATCGTTATCTTTCTGATAAACTGGGTGTCGTCCTCCCGGAATTTGACACTCCGTGGATCACGACAGAGTCGCTGAAAACCGGTACATACGGCAATATGTTCAAAGACAGGATGGCCCGTCTTG
Source organism: Clostridiales bacterium (assembly GCA_017428545.1). Classification (GTDB taxonomy): domain Bacteria; phylum Bacillota; class Clostridia; order Saccharofermentanales; family Saccharofermentanaceae; genus Scatonaster. The sequence continues at coordinate 9,526 of JAFRQR010000009.1, read as the reverse complement.
TCGTGCCGCTGCTGTTCTTTATCTTTATCATGTACGTATCTATGCTGATCGGCATGAATGCTATTGCGGGTGAGAAAGAAAGAGGTACATTTGCTTCGCTTCTGATGACTCCGATGACGAGGGGAACGATCGTACTCGGCAACTTCCTGGGAGTGCTTCTGCACGCGCTTATCCCGTGCGGTATCATCATACTTCTGACCATTTTCGCAACGACGCCTTCCGGTATTCTCGGCATGCTCTTTTTGGCTTTATCACTTGCGGTCATGATCTCCGCGATCACGATCCTTATCTCCTGCATGAGTAACTCGATCGTGTCCGCGCAGACGGCATTCCTGCCGATCTTCCTGATCGTTCTTGTCGCCTGTGTGACCTGTATGAACACGATATCTCCGAACGTGATCAACTACTATCTGCCGATCTACGGACATTTCTACGGCATCGGCGACTGCCTGATGGGAACGATGAAAATCCTCCCGATCGCCGTGTGCTGCCTGACGTCTGTATTGCTTGCCGCAATCGCGCTGCTTGTGTCCCGCCGTCTTCTTCAGACGGAGATGTTCACGGTCGCTGTAGAGTCCAAGTCGGATAAGGAGCTCCGGAAAGCGGCCGCCCGCGCGAAGAAAGAGGCGGACGATTATGTTTCCCGCGCAAGAGCGAATGTCTTTGGTTACCATCCTTATAAGAGAAAACCGCTGGTGCGTTTCCTGTTTGGTCACGCGATGCTTCCGCTCGCACTTCTTTCCGTCTTCCAGCTGCTTGCGATGATCCCGGCGATCATCTCCTACATGAAAACATCGGAATCCGTCAGGTTCCTCAACATGTTCCGCGATATCTCGGGGCTCGGTAAGATCCGCGATGTCATGGGCGAGTCCGCGGCACTGTTCTCGGAATTCATGTCGAACAACTACTTTATCCTGTTCATGGGCATCGGCTACTGGTGCATCATCGGCATTTACATGCTTCTCGTAAGATTCATCGAGAAAAACAAGCTCTCGACGATGGGCTTTTCTTCGGGAAAAGCACTTGCCGCGCAAGGAAAGACAGCCCCTTTCAAGATGTATCTGAAGGGCATGGTCATCGGTTTTCTGTTGATCTCCTGCGTGTATGCCGCACTGTTTGTTACCGGTCAGGTCTCCTTTAAAGGATTTGCCTTATCTTCCGATAACGCCGGCCTTTTCGTCTTATATATCCTGATGTGGATCCCGCAGGGTGCGACGGAAGAGATCATGATGAGAGGCTACATGATGCCTCGTATCGCGGGAAGATTGGGTGTTCCTTTTGCAGTATTTTTCTCCTCACTGTGCTTTTCCGTCATGCATGCCGGAAATGCCGGATTCTCGGTCGTTGCGATGATCAACCTTGTCCTGATCGCGGCGCTTTTCGCGCTGATCGCTCTGCGTGACGGGCATATCTACCGTGTCTGCGCGATGCACACGCTCTGGAATTTCTGCCAGGGCAACCTTTTCGGACTTGAGGTCAGCGGAAATCCGCAATCGGCATCGATCTTTGCTTCGGGCTATACCAAAATGAGTAACGATCTTATGAGCGGCGGCTCCTTCGGACCGGAGGGCGGACTTTGCGTGACGATCGTGATCGTTTGTGCTTTTGTCATCTTCTTTCTTACGAGAAAAAAGGAAAAACCCGCGAAAGTGTGATTTTAGTCACCTATTACCTTGTAAAAAATTGTAGAATTTAATTATACTGATAGGGGCAGGGGTGTGCTTTTATGAGGCAGCAGGCTGAAGATATGACCGGATTTCTGCCCCAAAGGAATAGTGAGGATAGATTATGGGAAGAATATTACTGGTAGAAGACGATTCCAGCATCGTAACCACTTTATCTGCATTTTTAAAATCCGAAGGATTCGAAGTGATCTGGGCTCCGGGCCAGACAACGGCAATGAACAAGATCGAGACGGAAACATTCGACCTTGCGCTTATTGATATTTCTTTGACAGACGGAAACGGATACGCCGTATGTGCGGCGATCAAGGCACAGAAAGCCGATATTCCGGTCATCTTCGTTACGGCATCCGGTGATGAATATAGTGTTGTCACCGGCCTGGATATGGGTGCGGATGACTACATCAGCAAGCCTTTCCGTCCCAGAGAGATGCTCTCCCGTATCAAGAGCGTTATGAGAAGAAGCCACAAGGCTTCCGATGTTGTTGAACTCGGAAACGTGAAGATCGATACGGCACGTGCCAATGTCAGCAAGGATGGTAACGAGATCATCCTGTCTGCACTGGAGTACAGGCTCCTCCTTCTGTTTGCCAATAATCAGGGTGTCGTCCTGACCCGTGCCAAACTTCTCCAGGATCTCTGGGATGTCGGCGGCGAGTATGTTAACGACAATACCCTTACCGTATATATCAAGCGCCTCCGCGAAAAGATCGAGGATGATCCGGCAGAACCGGTCCTGATCCGTACGATCCGCGGTTTCGGATATAAGGCCGGGGAGTAAGCATGTTTCGGAATAACGCGGAATTACGCCGGGAATATCTGATCTCCATTATCGTCACGCTCCTGCTTGCGGGAGCGGGATTTCTTTTGGACGTAAAATATGCCGTCTTCGTTCTTCTGACGGCATGTCTGCTTCTTATTATCCGGCTGATCGCAGATATCTCCCGTTACAGAAGGATCGCGGAGCTTTCGGATTCGATCGATAAGATCCTTCACGGCGCAGAAGACGTCAAATTCGAAGAATACAGGGAAGGTGAGGTCGCGATCTTAAGTTCCGAGATCCACAAACTGGTCATCCGCCTTCGCGAGCAGGCCTCCCAGCTCATGGCAGATAAGAGGTTCCTTTCCGATTCCATCGCGGATATCGCCCATCAGCTCCGTACCCCGCTTACGTCCATGAATATCGTGGTCGATATGTTTTCGGACGCGGAGCTTTCCGATGATAAAAGATTCGATCTTCTCGGCGAGATGATGCAGGGATTAAACCGTATCGAATGGCTGATCAACACCCTTTTGAAGATGAGTAAGATCGATGCGGATACAGTCTTTTTTGAAACGAAAGAATATAACGTCAAAGAGATGCTTCGCCGTGCTTCGGATACTCTTGCCGTGCCGCTCGATATCAACGGTGTTACGCTTTCGGTGAATGTACCGGATGACGCGATCGTCCGCGGCGACATGATGTGGACCTGCGAAGCCATCGGCAACATCCTGAAAAACTGTATGGAACATACGCCGTCCGGAGGAAAAATCGAGATCAATGTCAAGCACACGCCGATCTATACGGAGATCGTGATCATGGATACGGGAACGGGTATCGATCCCGAAGATATCCCTCATGTATTCGAGCGCTTTTACAGAGGAAAAGTGGCACTTAACACCAGCATCGGTATCGGCCTTGCATTAAGTAAAATGATCGTGGAAAGACAAAACGGAACCATCCGGGCAGGAAACCGTGAGAAGCCTCTGACCGGCGCGGTATTCACGGTGCGTTTCTATTCGTCGAAGAGGTAAATATGGAGATCTTAAGAGCAGAACATCTGACGAAAACATACGGTAAGGACGAAAATGTCGTTGCCGCGCTCGACGATGTTTCCCTGAGCATTGAAAAAGGCGAATTCGTCGCGATCATCGGCGCTTCCGGCTCCGGAAAATCCACGCTTCTGCACATGCTCGGCGGCGTCGACCGTCCGACATCCGGCACGGTACTTGTCGACGGCAAGGATATTTTCAGGCAGACCGATGAGCAGCTGTCGATCTTCCGGAGAAGAGAGATCGGACTTGTGTACCAGTTTTTTAACCTGATCCCGGTACTTACGGTCGTCGAAAACATCACGATGCCGGTGCTTTTGGATCATAGAAAAGTGAACCAGGAAAGACTCGATGAACTCCTCGAGCTTCTGGGACTTTCCGAAAAAAGAGACGCATTTCCGAATCAGCTTTCCGGCGGCCAGCAGCAGCGCGTGGCGATCGGACGTGCATTGATCAATGCGCCGACGATCCTTCTCGCGGATGAACCGACCGGTAACCTGGACTCGAAAAACAGCCAGGAAGTCGTCGAACTTCTCCGCTATTCCAATCAGAAATACAACCAGACGACAGTGCTCATCACACATGATGAGAACGTCGCACTTCAGGCCAAACGCATCATTACGATCCGTGACGGACGGATCGAGCATGATGAGGTGATCCGTAAATGAGCCGCACGCCCAATATCGTCAGCAAGTATGCCAAACGCACGGTATTTGCCAATAAAGGACGTTCGATCCTGACACTGATCGGGATCATCATCGCGACGATGATGTTCTGTATTGTGGCATCCGCCCATCAGTGCGCGGTGGACGTGCTGAAGAGCTTCGCGGACGATGCCTACGGAAAGTGGCATGTGCAGGCCTATTCCATGACTTCCATGGATTACCAGAAGGTCTTAAAGGACGACCGCATCAATAGTCCCGCATATATTCAGGAGATCGGATATAATCCCGGATTTAACTCGATCGGTAATTCCGGCGGAATCCATGCGCCCAGTTTCTCGACCCCGTACAAATACACTTATTTCGTCGGAGCGATGAGCCCGAATTATGCCGAACTCTGCAATCTTCCGGTCGTGCTCGGAAGACTTCCGGAAAACAGTTCGGAAGCGATCATCTCTTTGGAGATGTACTCGGACGGACGCGAAGAATTTACACTGGGAACGACGATCCATCTGGATATGTATGCCCGTTATTCGGAAGGCCATAAGGTAATGAACCTGCAGGGACTGAGCCGTGAAAATGACGGATCCGTAAATGAGGAACTTTTCGCGATCGGTTCCAAGGAATATACGATCGTCGGATATTTTGCCGTTCCTGAGTATGCGAAATGGAAGGAGATCGCCGATAAGACAGTGCTGACCATGTCGGATGACCTTATGGGCGGTGCGGCGGTCAATGCGTATTTCCGGCTCAAAGATCCTTCTGATTATATCCAGTTTACCAACGACCATTTTGAGAACGAAGACGACTGTCTTTACAACAAAGATTTCATACGAATGGAAAACTCCGCGGATGACAGCCGCGTGCATCTTATCATCGGCATCGTGTCGGCGGCGAGCATCAGCATGATCGCGCTTCTGGCTATCATGCTCATCTATAATTCTTTCTCCTCTTCCTCGTCAGAGAGACTTCGTGCGATCGGACTTTTGAAGTCCGTGGGCGCCACGAGAAAACAGGTACGGGAACTGATGCTTACGGAGGCTTTCCTGTATTCGGTCATCGGAATACCGATCGGTATCCTTCTCGGGCAGGGAAGCAGTTATCTTCTTCTTCATGCCTTAAGCGGTCTCGGAAGCGACGCCGGAAACTACTTCATCGTAAAGAACATCGACCTTACTTTCCGTGTCGGATACCAGAATACGATCGGTGCCGCTTTGTTATCTCTCCTTACTATTTTCGCCGCGATCTTCCTGCCGGTACTTCAGGTCTCCCGGGTCCTTCCGATCGAAGCGGTCCGTGTCAAAGACAACTTCGGAAGGGGACGTGAAAGAAAAAGGACACATGCGATCACGGCCAAACTTTTGGGATTTACGGGAGCGCTTTCCGTAAAGAATTATCAGAGATACAGAAAAAGATATCTTGCCACGGTCGTATCGATCATGGCCAGCTGCTTCATGATCCTGTTCGCGAACATGATGGTCACTTCCGTCACGAGAAATTTCCATGTGGATGACGAAGGTTCCGTTAACACCATCTGCTATGCCAGATATACGGATGATCTGGGATTTACCAATGAAGACGAAGCCATGTACTATGAACTTCAGGGAGTGGATACCGTTACTTCCGGGCGGCTGGAATATGAGGTATTCGACCTGATAGTGGACGTTCCCGAAGAAAGTGTTTCTTCAGGAACAAACATCAAAAAAACAGACGGCGATAAGACGCTGATATCGATGAACCTGGTCTTTATCGATGATGCGTCCTGGAGAGATATATGCAAACGGAACAATATCGATGCGGATCTGTTTTTGTCCTATGGATCGGAGCTTTGTCTGGTCAACGGAACGTTCGGCTATTATGAAGAGGGTCATGAAGAAGAACGGAATATCTTTACTTCGCTCCCCGAAAAAATGACTCTCAGTACACGCTACGGGTCGGCCGATTCCCTTTCGATCCCGCTTCAGCCGGCAGCGGAGATCGACCTGAAAAAAGATACCCAGACCGATGATTCGCTTCCTGAGATCTATGTTCCGCTGTCCCGCCTCGAATACTACCGGCTGAGGGACATGCCGGGCCTGGAGATCTTCCAGTATACGGCGGATAAGCCGGTCTCCACGATCAGGACCATGAAGGAGATGCTGCAGAACAACCTGTATCTTACGGACCAGCTCGTCGATATGGGCATCAATACGCGTGCGGCCAAAGCGGTCAATTCTCTTGTTAGGATCATCATGTACGGCTATGTGGCGATGCTGAGTTTCGTGTGCTTTTTGAACGTCATCATGACCGTTATCAGCAACATCGTGTTCAGAAGAAAAGAATACATCCTTCTGACGGCGGTCGGCATGTCCAGAAAGACGCTTTTCGGAATGGTCATTTTCGAGAGTATCGTTTACTTCTTCGAAAGCATCGTGACGCTGATCCTGATCTTGTACCTGTCTATAGGTGCGCTGGCAGTGTTTGCCGGAAGAAATGTCATGGGATATATCAACGTTCCCTACTTTATCATCGTGATCCTCGTCCACCTTCTGGTCGTCGTAGGAACTACTGCCATAGGTCTGAGTACGACCATGACAGACGATGTCGTCGAGGGCATCCGGAAAGAATATTATTGATTATAGTTTGGTAAAAGCACTTGTCCGCGAAGTTATTTTTTCCCGGAATCTAACCACTCTTCTGAAGAAAAAGCTCTGCCGTGCGCACTTAAGTACTGCTTGCAGGAAAGAGAAAGAAGGGTCTGCCACGTTCTTCCGAGCTGGGCTTCGTTATCTACGAAGACCGAGGCGAGCACACGTTTATTAAACTGGGCGGCATCCCCGATAAATGCGGTATCTCCGATCTTCAGGGAAATGGAATCTTCGGAATGGCCGGGAGTCATCAGGAGCATGACGTCCTTCCCGAGATATTCTTCTGCGATCTTTTTGGTGAGTACTTCAAGATTCCTGCAGGGCTCAAACGGCATAAATGCCGGAAGTTTCGGAACGATATTTCCCGCGACTCCCGCTTTTTTGATGTAAGGATGGTTTTTGCCGGGACGCGTGTAAGAACCTTTTTTCAGGGCTTCCATCGATTCTTTCATGCAGTAGACCGGACAGTTATAAAGCATCGAGAAGTACTCGGCATTGCCTGCGGTATCTCCGTGGGCATGGGTCAGAAAGATCGCATCCACATCGAAAAGAAAATCCTTCTGCATGTTCTTTTCGATCGTCTCGCGCTCGGCAAGCGGGCCACAGTCGATCATGACGGCCTTGTCTTTATACGTGATGCAATAGCAGGAATACGTCTTCCCGCCGATGTTGAAGAACTGGTAATCTCCGTTGTGGCTGATCAGCATAAGTTCTTTTCCTTACTCGTTATAATCATCCGGCAGGATCTGAGGTTTTCCGTAATATTCTTCCAGCGTCATGATGTTGTTGTCATACATTTCGGTCGCGACATCGACACCTACATAGCGGAAGTGCCAGCCTTCCACGCCGTAGCCCGTGATATGGCCGTAATCTTTCGGATAACGCCAGATAAAGCCGTACTCGTGACCGTGTTCGAGGACCCATTCGCCGGCTTTGGTATAGACGAAATTATCGCGGATCTCCGGGTCACTTCTGATGTTGATGTCCAGTGCCAGTCCGAGAGGATGTTCGGATCTTCCGGGGTAAGCGTTTTTGCAGACGGCTTTATCCAGACCGCGTCTGGGGATCGCATTGTTGAAACTTGCGGTCTGTGTGGCCCAGGATCTGTAGCCGGAGATCAGGTAGAGATCTTCACCGATATCGGCAAGACATGCGTCGTGCATCTGTTCCCATGCAGTAGCGGCTTCCGGACGAAGCTGCTGGTTGGCGGAGTATTTTGCCCAGACCAGTTCAGGCACATATTCCGCAGTGGTCGTATAGTATTTGTTTACGAGGACGGCAATGTCTTCCGGGTTGGAGACGACTTCCGCGCGGACGGATCTCGGATCCACATAGCCGCTGTACCAGACAGGGCCTCCTTCGATGATCGGCTCTACATATTCCGGGACAGGTGTCGGGGAAGGAGAGGGCGTCGGTGTTTCTGTCGGTTCCGGCGAAGGTGTCGGAGTCGGCGTTTCAACAGGAGTGGTTTCTGAAGGTTCGCTCTGAAGGTTTTCCGAAGCCTTCGAAGGCGCAGTCCAGGTGACGTTACCGGTAGAACCGATCGTCTTTTTGTCATTGCAGGCGCAACAAAATACAGATGTACTAACTATCGCAATTGCCAGAACTGCCGGCATTAAATTTCTTCTCATTCCCTAAGACCCCATATTATTAGTATTTCTCATGCTCTAGTATATCGCAGAAAAAGCGACGGTGGTGTTTCACTTTGATTACCTCTTGACGTAGTTACATGTGAGTTTTATAATCCTGTCGTAACTTCAGGGCGGGGTGTGATTCCCCACCGGCGGTGATGTATCAAGAGAAGATACGAGCCCGCGAGCGAAGAGCTGAACCGGTGCGAATCCGGTGCCGACGGTATAGTCCGGATGGAAGGAGTGGTATAAATGTCAGAAGTAACAACAAATCTCAAATCCCAGAACGCAACCAGAAAATCATTGATCCGCAAGATCGCTCTTACAGGTGTAATGACTGCACTTGCAGAAGTTCTTATGATGCTTGAGGTCCCGCTTCCGCTGATGCCGGGCTTCCTTAAGTACGATTTCTCGGATATTCCCGCGCTCTTTGCAGGCTTTGCATGCGGACCGGTCGCAGGAGTGATCGTGGAACTCCTTAAGAATCTGCTGCATTTCATTTTCGGCATGTCTTCCACCGAAGGCATCGGTGAAGTCGCAAACTTTATCTCCGGCACGTTTTTTGTTTTGGCGGCAACGATCGTTTACCAGCGTTTGAAGAATACAAAGGGTGTCATCCTGTCGCTTGTTTTCGGCACGGCTGCACTGACGATCGCCACGTCGTTCGTCAACTATTTCTTCAGCATTCCGCTTTATGAGAAAGTGTGCGGATTCCCGCTCCCGGCGATCATTGCGTCCTGTGACGAGGCAAACTTCCTGTTTTCGATCAAAACCAAGCTGGATGTTATCCTGATGACGTTCGTTCCGTTTAACATCTTCAAGGGCATTACGATCTCGATCATTGCCTACTTCTGCTATCTGCCGCTTAGAAGATTCTTTGAGGAAAAGAAGGATCAGGCAAAAGAAGCAGAACCGGAAGTATCCGAAGAAAAGTAAGATCATTTCCGCAAAAAAGAAAGGCTGTTCTTATAAGTGATATGTACCCTCCTTACTGGACAACAGTAAGGAGGGTATTTTTATGCGTTACAGTAAAGAATTCAAATTAAAGTGTGTGAAATTATACCGGCAAGGAGAATATCCCAAAACACCAGATAATATCTCTTCTAGCCGCT
>JAFRQR010000008.1 GCA_017428545.1 Clostridiales bacterium | reverse complement strand
GATTCTATTAGGAAATGCGCAAAGTAATATTATGACTGCTACTTTCGGAGTAGGTGCTGACATACCAAATATTCATAGTAAAATGAGTAAAGGCGAAGGTCTGATACAACTTGACAGAATTACAATGTTAAGGATTCCGAAGATTGATGATATAGAAAACTTAAAGGATGTGCTTTGCTGAGGTGTCGGAGACTAACCTCGGCAAAGGCATAAAGATATGTATTTTTGTATATTCATAAAATTGTTGATATTAGGAAGTCCCCAAATTATAATAGGGATTGAAAAGGGTTAACAAAAATGCATTTTGCATATCACTCCTTATCACTCCTTATCACTCCTTATCACTCCTTATCACTCCTTATCACTCCTTATCACTCCTTATCACTCCTTATCACTGCAAAATTTGTATATTGTATTCTCAGAAAACAACAAATTTTGAAGTAGGCAATCAAACTAAGAACACAAGATTTCAGCAGTGAACAATAAGGAACTCAAAAAGGAAGAAAGGAAGAGATAAAAGTGCAATCAAAAAGACTTACAAACACCTTGAAGAAATTTACAGTTTTTCTTATCACATTGTCAATTTTCATGCTCTGCGGTTGTGGAGATGATTCTCAAACCTCTGTTTCATCTGACGAAGCTACTACAGTTGAATCTACTACAGAACAGACTGAACTTGAAAATCAGGACAAAGACCCTACTGAGGCAACAACTCAGCAGACAACACAGAGTACTACACAGGAAACAACTACAGCTCCTACTACACAGACTACAGAATCTACAAATCCTGCACATGTTCATACATGGACAACTGAAACTTATTACACCACTGAAACTCAGGTTGTACATCACGATGCAGTAACTCATACAGTTCATCACGATGCAGTTACACATCAGGAAACAGTTACTACTTATACTACTGAGACACAGCGTGTTGAAAGATTTATGTGCCGTGATTGTGGAGCAACTTTTGATTCAGATTCAGCTGCAAATGACCATATGATGAGTTGTGAACATTATAGTGGTTATACAAATTACTACGAGACTGTTACAATTCAGGTTCCTCATACTGAAACAATTACTGTTGTTGATCAGGAAGCATGGGATGAAACAGTTGTTGATACTCCTGCTTGGGATGAGACAGTTGAAGTTCAGGTACCTCATACAAGAACTGTTTGTTCTGAATGCGGTGCTACTAAGTAAATATGGACACTACTCAAGATATAGAGGTTCTGGAGAAATCTGGAACCTCTTTTTCATTTCCAGAAAAAGAGCCTAAAAATAATAAGGTGCTAGTCATTATCAAGACTGGCATCTTATGTTTTAGATGCTTTATCTCTTAAGCACCAATCAAATTGGGTAGGATTTGATTATATCAACGATTGGGTAGGTTCGTTGTTTTTCTATTGACTTGTCAAGGTACAGATTGATTATTCGTTATAGGCTGATTACAAACAGTTATCTTAATCAACCAATAAAATCAATAAAGGCTTTGTGCAATATTCCGAGAAAAAACCGAAATTTTTATACTACCTTAAATATAAATAGCTTCTTATTTTCCGTCATAACGCTGAAAATACATGTATCACTTGTAATATTTAATTCTACACTATATAATGAATACAAGAGATAACAAGTGCAAGCACACCGCTTAGGGAAATATAACAGCACTTTATGTAATCTCAAATATTCAATGTGAGGATGCGAAAAATGGTAAAAATACATCAGAAAGGAAATATAGATTATGGCAGAATTCAACAAATTATTGGAGGAGAACAATCTACCTCAAGTAGATGCCCTCCAATATAATGCAATCAAAACTGCTTCTGAGAAGCAAAAAAGAGATACTTCTATGCGAACCGCTAATGTCAGAATTACATTAATCAATTATATCAATTTTGATAATGAGGAGCTGGGAGTTAAAGCAGGCGATACGGTTACTTACACCAAGGAAGAAATTATTGAGGTACTTGATGATTGGGCAAAAACCAAAAACTTTAGTTACTACTTGATTGAACATGACGCCGATCCCGAGAATAAACATATACACATTGTCATTGTGTTTGATAAAAATTCAGTGTGTAAATTCTCATTGCTTAAAAAGAAGTTTCCCTATGGAGACATTGAAACATGTAAATTTGGAGTTAAGAATTGTGTTCAATATCTGGTGCATATGAACAATCCAGAGAAATATCAATATTCTTGGGATAATGTGGTTACAAATAATACTGCAAAATTGGAATTATATAAAATTCCAACCAAGCATTCAGATGATGCAAAGTTGAATTATATTCTAACTCAAATTTACAATGGCGGAATTAAGGAATATGAGATTGGTTCAAAGATTGATTATGATATTTTTCTGAAATATGAAAATAAAATCATGCGAGCATTTAGATATCTTCATAAACAAAATGTTGTTGCTGTTGATAGGGAACTTCAAGTGTTTGTATTACAAGGCCCACCTCGTGTTGGTAAATCCACATTTTGTAAATGTTGGGCAAAGAAGCATAATATGAGTATTGCTTTTTCTTCGTCAGGAAAAAATGCCTTCGATGAATATCTTGGTCAGGATGTTTATGTGTTGGATGATTTCGATTATTCCCTTAGTAGAATCGACAAAATGAAAAAATTTCTTGACCCTCATAATAATGCAAGTGCTGAAGCAAGATATGAAAATGCATGCTTTATCAACTGCAAAGTTATCTTTATTTGTACCAATACTTCAATTGTGGAATGGTATATCGGCGCATCTAAAGAAGATAGAGATGCATTTTATAAGCGTATTTCTTATGTATTGGATTTTGAAGATATATCAGATGATTTTGTTTCTTCATACACCATTAATGAAATCGTATACTCTGGGGAGAATGATAGTTTTGAATATGCCCAAAATATGTACATGGAATATAAGAAGTATATACTTCAACCTGTAGATGATATGATTCATACATTTGATTTGAAACAATATATAAATCCTAATAATGACGAAGAAAAGAAAAAGCAGTTTTTAGCTGAGATTGATACACTTTAATTTTTTTTACTGTTGCGTATTCACTCCGTACTGTGTATTATTAGATTATAAGTAATACATATATGGAGTGAGTACAATACAGAAAGGGGTTTTACTATCATGCCTAAGAAAATAAATATCATTGAACCTACTAAGCATAACCAATCTCAAAAAAAGAAATTGAATGTATGTGCATATGCAAGAGTAAGTACCGATAGCATTGAACAAAAGGATTCTTACGAAAATCAACTACTCTTTTATGAGGAGATGATTAAGAGGAATCCCAATTATAATTATATCGGGATATTTGCAGATGAAGCTATTAGCGGAACTACCGATAAAAGACCTAACTTTCAAAGAATGATAAAATATGCCGAGTCAGGTTATATAGATGTTATATACACAAAAAGCATTTCAAGATTTTCAAGAAATGTTGCCGACTTACTAAAGTATTGCGAGATTCTGCGTAATCATAATGTGAATGTAATATTTGAGGAAAATAGCATTGATTTATTAAGTGCACAAGGAACGCTAATGCTTACAATCCTTGGAGCAGTCGCTCAAATGGAAGTTGAAAACACAAGTGCTCATGTAAATTGGACGTTGCAAAACAAAATAAGAAAAGGCGAATATGTAGGTCGTGCTAATCCTTTAGGGTATGATGTTGTCGATAATCAAATGATAATCAATGAAGAAGAAGCCGAAACAGTCCGATATATTTACAGAAGATATTTAGAGGGTGCTGGCGGTCATGTTATTGCAAAAGAGCTTGAAGCAATGGGAGCAAAGACCAAAAATGGTAATACAACATGGTATGGTTCTACCGTAATGAATATTATCAAGAATGAAAAATATAAAGGTGTTCTATTACAAGGAAAAACTAAAACAATAAATCCTATTGGCAAAGTCAGAAAGAAAAATGAAGGCGAAGGCGTGATGTGCAATATTGAGGACGATCACGAAGCAATTATTTCTATAGAGGATTGGAACAAGGCACAAGAAATCACTAAACAAAGAAGTGTAATTCATAAGGATGGAAAACTTAAAGGAACAACTAATAATTCCAACCAAAGTGTATTTACCTCTAAACTTGTATGTGGTTATTGCGGAAAGAATTATTTCAGACGTGTTTCTCATGCAGGAAGTCCAAGCGAAAAAATAATATGGTCTTGCGGTACTTATGCAAAAAAAGGAAAAGCGGAATGCCCTAAATGCAAGTCTGTTGATGAAGATTATTTGAAGCAATCTATTGTAGGCATGATTAAAAACCTGATTGATGATAACGAAGCAATGTTTTATCTGTCTGATGAATCATTGGATAAACTATTGAAAGATACCGAAAAGAAAGAAAATCTGTTAGAAAAACAATTATCATCTTACTATCGTAACTACAATAAAAAGATGAAAATGCGTTCTAAACTTACTGACTTACTGTTGGAAGAAAAACTATCTGATGAAGATTATAACGAGAAGCGAGAAGTCTTAACAAAAGAGATTGAACAGATACAAGAAAAGATTGATTCTCTTAATAGTGAAATCAAAAACGAGGAAGTAAGTCTGTCTAATCGAAAACAGCTAATTCAATATATTAAAGATGGGAAAGCCGAAGGATTCAACAAAGAATTGTTTGAATTATTGGTTGAACGCATTATAATTGGTGGTAAGCGTTCTGATGGTGTGGACGACCCTAAATCATTACATTATGAATTAAAAGATTTCAACCTTGATACACTTATGTCAAGTAAGATTGTTGACGGATATAAAAGATACTATAGTGAATATGATATTGAGGAAGCAAGCAAGAAGGCAAAAAAAAACAAATCATAAAATTGTGTTCACTTGATAGTAAAAAGGAAACTCATTATATTTGAATTTGAAACAGGCCATGATTATAAAACAAAATAAAGCCGCTACACCCCAAAATATAGAAGCACTTGCAATGTGGTTGTCTACGGGTACAGGATTGTCGCTTTTCAGTTGATTATATGAAGTCTGCTGCTGACTGTTAATAGGTTGAGGAACATATTGTGGTGGATTTGGTGCATATGATTGTGGTTGTGCCGCTACTACGTTTGGTTGCGAATTATACTGCGCAACCATATTTGTTGTGTTACGTTTTTCAAACTTATTCCCACATTTTGAACAGAATATATCTTCATCCCTCATCGGGAAACCACATTTGGAACAACTCTTCATATTAAGTGCCTCCTAAAGGTGTTCTCATTTGAATCGAAGTAGAATAAAGCATCTCCTTGGACTCATTTTTCGGGGATAGGATACTCAAAAGCTCTCAAAAAATCTTGTATAACTTTTTGGTCCTCGTGAGAAGATGATCTTGTATATGCTTCAATTACAATATCTCCACACAAGTAGATACCTCCATAAACGTAACTGCTTGATTCAGAAGTTTCATCATAAATCTTTCCATCTATCAAGATTTCTCCAACATAACAATCCTTTGTGGTATATGCGCGCCCTGCACCTCTCATTTCCAACATCGTACGTTGTTCTCTGATGTCACTATAATAATTCCCTTTGAAATCACCATTATTCTTTGTTTCTTCAAAAACATCACGAGTATCTTCAAAATTTTTTTGCGCATCGAAAACATCTTCAAACATACAGTATCGGATTGTTCCATTAGGAAGATCGACTATATATGTATCGCCTGTTCCTAGTACGTGATCACAAAGATCACTTTTTTCCCAGTAACGCAAAAAATCATTTTCACTAATGTAAGGAAGAGTTTTCGTTTTGTTACAACCAGAAATCATAAAAACAAAAGCCACAACGATTACCATTCCAATTTTCCTCATATATCCATCTCTGCCCCGCAAAACTATAATCGAACAGCACAGATTTCAATTGAATCTGTCCGGTATTCGCAAATTTTTGAGATCAAACTATATTCGAATTATATCACGCCATTTCGTTGTTTTTCAATATAAAACAATTTTCTAGATATTCTCTTTTGAATAATTAGCGTACCATAAATTATTCGTCTCTTTGATTACACTCGATGACCATTTCAATGTGATTGTCGATTACTTGATTGTTCATGAGACGGTCGGACACGATCCGAACTATGCGATAAATGAACACGAGTATTTGCTTATTCAGTCTTATCGGAAACTAGATGCCACTAATCGCAAAAGCATTGATAACATTTTGCAGTCCCTTGCTAAATAATTCTCTCAAATGAGGCTGTAGTAAAGTATATTCTTTAAATATTCGCATTGTTTTTTTTAGTTGCTCGTGATATTATTATGGCAACTTTAAAAAAATCGTAAAATTTTTAAAGGTAGTTTCATTATGTCATACTTATCATTAAAAAAATACGAATATATTCATCATGGTAAATCGTCCGAAGAGTATAAACGGCGATTTGAGTGTTATGATTCAAAACATATCGATTTCAATATCGGTTCTTATCCTGCTTTCTTTGTTGAAACAAAAGAAATTCGAGACTGTGTTTGCAATCTCTATAAAATGGACAGAACTGTGATTGATCTATGCCACAAGTTACCTTCCGAAGCAATTACTCATTACATGTTAAGGTGCCTGATCGATGAGGTCCAGATAACAAACAGCATCGAAGGCGTTAATAGCACAAGAAAAGAAATCCGTGATGCATATGAAAATAAAAGTAAGCGATTCAAAGGGATCGTCAGCAAGTACCGTCTCTTGTTCTCCGACGACACAATCCCTATGAGAAGTTGTGAAGATATAAGGACTCTTTATGATGAATTAGTTCTTGCAGAAGTACTTGAGGAATCAGAAAAAGATCGCCCTGACGGCAAGATCTTCCGCAAGGATCATGTCAGCGTCTATGGAAATAAGCTGGAGTCTATACATGAGGGAATCTATCCTGAAGAAGCAATAATCGATTCCATGAATCGGGCACTAAAGTATCTGAACAACGATAGCGAAGAACTTCTTTACAGGGTTTCTGTCTTTCACTATATGTTGGGCTATATCCATCCTTTCTATAACGGAAATGGCCGACTGAACCGATTTATCAGCAGCTACATGTTGGCTTCTGATCTTTCTCCTCTTATCGGGTACAGATTATCTTATACAGTAAAAGAAGAACAATCATCTTACAACAAAGCATTCGTTGAATGTAATGACAAAGCAAATTACGGCGAGCTCACAGTGTTCGTTGAAATGTTTTTGAACATACTTTCAGAAAGCATGAGTAACCTTATTGATGCTTTAAAAAAACGAAAAAACGCCTGGGAAAAATATGCCGGTTGTATTCATGCTTTACCTTATGGGGAAATGAAGTATTATCCGGATGTGTATCGGGCACTTATACTATTCGAACTATTTGCCCCATATGGACCAGGCATGGATGATATCATGCAAACTTTAAATATCAGCAGGCCAACATTACAGAGAATCTTGGACAACATAAAAGAAAAAGGACTTCTCAAAGTCGACGAATCGAGCAAAAAGTTTTCTTATGGGATCAGCCTTGAAAAGATAGATGAACTCCTTAAGAAGAAATAAAGAAGAGCCGCCTCACCCGAGACGGCTCCTTCCAATTCTTTTCAAAGCTAATCACTTACATCCCAAACATATTCTTCACTCTCTTAAAGAATGAATCTCTCTTTTGGTAGTTCTTCTCCGTAAGCGTCGAATCAAATGCGCGGATCTTCGCCTTCTGGTCTTCCGTCAGTTTGACCGGGACCTCAACGGAGAAGCGGACAGTGTGATCGCCTCTTACGCCGGCGCGGTTCTTCATCGGAATACCCTTGCCCTTGAGTGTGAGTGTATCGCCCGGCTGGGTTCCTTCTTTAACGTGAACCATCTGCTCACCATCGATCGTAACGACCTGAACATCAGCGCCGAGAGCGGCCTGCGAGAATGTGATCGGCACTTCGCAATAAGTGTTGTTGCCCTGTCTTTGGATAATCGGGTGCGGTTTGACACGGAACTGGATATAAAGTGTTCCGTATGGGCCGCCGCGAAGACCCGGCTCACCTTCGCCTGCGATCGGGAGCATATCGCCCGTATCGACACCGGCCGGAATATGGACTTTGAGTTCTTTTCGGGTTACGGCACGGCCACGTCCGCGGCAGTTCGGGCACGGGTTCTTGATGACCGTACCACGGCCGTTACAAGCCGGGCAGTCACGCGTGACCATCGTCATGCCGAAAAGCGTCTGGGTCTGCTGCTGTACGCGTCCGCTTCCTTTACAGGTCGGGCACGTTTCAGGCGATGTACCGGCAGCCGCGCCAGTTCCCTTACAGACGGAACATGTATCTTCTTTGTTGATCGTGATGGTCTTATCAACACCGAATGCCGCTTCCATAAACTCGAGCGACATATTGTACTTGAGGTCGGCACCACGTACCGGGCCGTTGTTTCTTCTTCCGCCTCCGCCAAATGCACCGCCGAAGAACGATCCGAAGATATCTCCGAGATCGACTGCGGAACCACTAAATCCGGAGAATCCCTGTCCGTCGACACCGGCATGACCGAACTGATCGTATGCCCTTCTTTTTTCCGCATCCGAAAGCACTGCATAAGCTTCGTTACATTCCTTGAACTTCGCTTCTGCATCCTTGTCTCCCGGGTGAAGATCCGGGTGATACTGCTTGGCCATCTTTCGGTAAGCCTTCTTGAGTTCCTCGTCAGATACGCCCTTGTTGACGCCAAGGACCTCATAGTAATCACGCTTTTGTTCAGCCAAAGCCTTCTTCCTCCTTTATCGGCATAAGGCTGTGCGCGAAAACCCGTGCACAGCCCTGCCTCTATACGTCATTTCATGTAAGGCCGTATCGGCCTTATCCGATCAGGATTAAATTCCCGATCAGAAATCTCCGCCGGCGCTCTTAAAGCCTTCGCCGCCATCAGCACCCTGATCCGGAGCAGCACCTGCACCCGGGTTAAAGCCTGTGAAATCCTGCGGATTGGCTCCTGCGCCTTCCGGCTGTACCTGTGCGTAGATCTTCTCTGCAACCTTAGAGAAAGCATTGGTGACGTTATCTGTCTCAGCCTTCATGTTCTCTGTGTTGTTCTCCTCGATGGCCTTCTTCAGACGATCGAGCGGCTCCTGGATGGAAGACTTGTCTGCCGGATCCATCTTGTCGTCAAGATCCTTCATGGTCTTTTCTGTCTGGTAAACACAGGACTCTGCCTTGTTCTTGACTTCGACTTCTTCCTTACGGGCCTTATCTTCAGCAGCGTGCATCTCAGCTTCCTTGATCGCCTTGTTGATATCTTCCTCACTCATGTTGGAAGAAGCGGTGATCGTGATGTGCTGCTCACGGTTCGTGCCGAGGTCCTTCGCACTTACGTTAACGATACCGTTGGCATCGATATCGAATGTAACTTCGATCTTCGGAACACCACGCGGTGCCGGAGCGATACCATCGAGAATAAAGTTACCGAGCTCCTTGTTGTATCTTGCGATCTCACGCTCACCCTGGAATACGTGAACGTCAACCTGAGACTGGTTGTCTGCAGCTGTGGAGTAAACCTGGCTCTTCTTTGTCGGGATGGTTGTGTTTCTCTCGATCATCTTTGTGAATACGCCGCCTTCTGTCTCGATACCGAGGGAAAGAGGTGTAACGTCGAGAAGGAGAAGTCCCTTCACATCACCGGTAAGAACAGCTGCCTGGATAGCCGCACCGATTGCGACACACTCATCCGGGTTGATGCCCTTGAACGGATCCTTACCGAAGTGATTCTTAACGGCATCCTGAACAGCCGGGATACGTGTGGAACCACCGACCAGAAGGATCTTCTGGATATCGTTCGGTGTCATGTTTGCATCGGACATTGCACGGCGGACCGGCTCCATTGTTGCTTCAACAAGATCACGTGTCAGCTCATCGAACTTCGCACGTGTCAGTGTGATATCCAGGTGCTTCGGGCCTGTAGCATCTGCTGTGATATACGGCAGGTTGATGTTGGATGTTGTTACACCGGAAAGTTCGATCTTTGCCTTTTCCGCTGCTTCCTTCAGTCTCTGCATAGCCATCTTATCGTTGGTAAGATCTACACCCTGTTCTTTCTTAAATGTATCTACGAGGTAATCTACGATCTTCTTATCGAAGTCATCACCACCGAGACGGTTGTTACCGGCTGTAGCCAGAACTTCAAATACACCGTCGCCGATCTCGAGGATGGATACATCGAATGTACCGCCGCCGAGGTCGAATACGAGGATCTTCTGGTCGGATTCCTTATCGAGTCCGTAAGCAAGAGAAGCTGCTGTCGGCTCGTTGATGATACGAAGAACTTCAAGACCTGCGATCTTACCTGCATCCTTAGTTGCCTGACGCTGTGCATCGGAGAAGTAAGCAGGAACCGTGATAACTGCCTGAGTTACTGTCTGTCCGAGATAAGCTTCAGCATCGCTCTTAAGCTTAGAAAGGATCATTGCGGAGATCTCTTGCGGAGAGTACTGCTTGTCATCGATGGATACCTTGTAGCTCGAACCCATCTCACGCTTGATGGACTGAACCGTTCTTTCCGGGTTGGTGACGGCCTGACGCTTTGCCACCTGGCCGATCAGACGCTCACCGTTCTTGCTGAATGCGACAACGGACGGAGTTGTACGGTTTCCTTCCGGATTCGGGATAACGACCGGCTCGGTTCCTTCCATAACCGCTACGCATGAGTTTGTTGTACCTAAGTCAATACCAATTACTTTTGCCATATTCTTTTTCCTCCTTCATCGGGAAAAGCACTTGTGCCCGTTCCCGTTTGTGTTTCTTTTTTACCGGAGTTTAGACCCTAAAGGAAATCTCCCTTAAGATCTCTTCTCCATGATGTGATCGACCAGACCATACTTCAGAGCTTCTTCCGCAGTCATCCAGTTGTCACGCTCGACATCCTTCTCGATGGTCTCGAGGGATTGGCCGGAAGCGTCTGCCAGGATCTTGTTGAGTTTCTGCTTGGTTCTCTTGATGTGATCTGCCGCGATCAGGATATCGGTTGCCTGACCCTGAGCACCACCCAAAGGCTGGTGGATCATGACTTCCGCATTCGGCAGGATGAATCTCTTGCCCTTTGTACCTGCTGTCAGAAGTACGGCACCCATGGAAGCGGCCATACCCATGCAGATCGTCTGCACGTCCGGCTTAATGTGCTGCATGGTGTCATAGATCATCATGCCGTCAGTAACGGATCCTCCCGGGCTGTTGATATAAAACTGGATATCCTTGTCCGGATCCTCTGCCTCGAGGAACAGAAGCTGTGCAGTAATAAGGCTTGCCGTAACTGCATTTACTTCTTCGGAAAGAATTACGATTCTTTCCTTGAGGAGGCGGGAGAAGATATCGTAAGCACGCTCGCCACGATTCGTCGACTCAATAACGGTTGGGACCAGACTCATTCTCTCAAAGTTTTCCATAGTGTGTACTCCTTTATATTTTTGTTTTCGTTTTTTCTATTTAAGTTCGAACTCTTTTATCAGTTCGCGACCTTAACGACTGTGTGTCTTATGACCTTGCCCTTACAGGTATATCCTTTCTGGAACACCTGTGCGATCTGCTGTTCGCCCAGGGAGTCATCTTCGACATGCATGACGGCTTCGTGAAGATTCGGATCGAAGGTCTCGCCTTCTTTTCCCTCGATCTCTTCGACACCGAGTTTAGCAAGCACGCTTCCTGCCTGCTTTCCGATGAGCTTAATGCCCTCGGCGACCTTTTCGACGGATGTTTCATCCATATTCTCGGAAGAAGCCACGGCTCTTTCGATATCGTCCACGAGCGGGAGCCATTCTTTCACGACCTCAGCTACGGAATCCAGATAAAGCGCTTCCTTTTCCTTCTGTGTACGTCTTCTGAAGTTGTCGTACTCTGCCAGAAGTCTCATGTAGCGGTCCTTAAGCTCCGCAAGCTCGGCTGCGGTCTTATTCTCCTCTGTTTCTTCCGAAGCCTCCGCTTCTTCCAGATCCCCGGCCGCAGCATCTTCTGCTTCCGCGTCGTCTTCCGGGAAGGTTACTGGGACCTCAACATCGCCATCGAGAACAACTTCTTCCTCGTTTTCGGTATTGAGCTCGATCGGCTCTTCGTTTTCATCGTGTTTCTTCATTTCTTTTCCTCTTTTCCATCTTTATCGTCTCGTCTCATAAGAAGCACCTGGGCTTATACGCTACGGCTGTTTCAGTTTTTCATCCAGCATCATACGCACGAAATTGATCTGCGAAATGACTTTACTGTATTCCATTCTCTTCGGACCGATGACACCGATATTGCCGGCCACCTTGCCGCCCACATTGTAGGTTGTCGTGATGAAGCTGCATTCATCCAATCCCTCGAGCGTGATCTCCTGTCCGATACGGATCATGTACTCTTTCTTTTCGTCCTGCTTGGTGACCTCATCGACATATCCCGCGACCAGTCCGTCATGCGAAAGCGTATCGAAAAGCCCCTGTGCACGTTTCGTATCCGAGAACTCCGGAAGCGAAAGCATCCTGTGCTTGCCCTGCATATAGACATCGAGGTTATCCGCCTGCTTGATCGCCGTATACGCCTCGTAAAGCACCTGATTCAGAAGTGAGTCAGGAAGCTCGACCTTCTGGTTGTCTTTTGCCGCCGTAGCGACAGTAATCAGGGAGATCTCCGACAGCGGGAGTCCGGAAAGGCCACGCTCAACTGCATTACCGATCTGCGCGATCTGCTCCTGAGTAAGGAAGTCCGGGATACGAACCATTCTGTTCTTTACGACACCCGCCGAAAGCACCACGACCACGAGGACTTTACCCGGTTCGATCATAAGCATCTTCAGCTGTGTCAGATAGCTGCTCGTAAGCTTCGGCGTCATTGCCAGTGAGATATAACCCGTCTGGTCCGCAAGCGCCGAGGAAGCGGCTTTCAGAAGGCTTGCGATCTCATCAAAGCTCACACTGAGTTTTTCCTTGATCTCTTTTCCTTCCTCGTCCGAAAGCTTATCGACCTTCATAAGCGAATCGACGTACTCTCTGTAGCCCTTATCCGAAGGGATGCGCCCTGCGGATGTATGCGGCTTCTCGAGATATCCCATCTGCTCCAGTTCAGCCATATCGTTACGAAGTGTCGCGGAACTGACCATGAAATCATGACGATCGATCAAAGCCTTTGAGCCCACCGGCTCACAGTTGGCGACATAATCGTCAACGATTGCCTGCAGAACTTCCTTTTTCCGATTGTCCAAAGCCATTTCCGCACCTCCTTCGATCCTGTCAAAGTACGGTTTAGCACTCTATCTTCCCGAGTGCTAAACCTACTATAATTCTAAAGTCAAAGAATGTCAAGACAAAAGATTAAATATGAGAAACTTCTTGACAAAACTAATGAACGTTAGTAATATCACTAACGAACAAAAGTACAGAGAGGTCTTCGCAATGAACCGGAAAGAAGAGATCATCTACGCTACGCTGGAACTGGCTTCCAAAAGCGGCATGAAGGGCGTCTCCATGTCACAGATCGCAGATAAAGTAGGCATCAAAGCGCCTTCTCTATATAACCATTTCAAATCGAAGGATGACATCATCCGAGAGATGTATGGGTTCCTTCGTCAGCAGGCGCAGAATAACAGTAAGCAGAACACTTCCGACTACGCTAAGGTCTTTGAGAAAAAGAGCCTGGAAGAGATCCTTATGGGTTCTCTTTCCACATACATGGGGATCGTTTCCGATAAGTACATGCTTCAGTTCTTTAAAGTCCTGTATTCCGAACGGTCGACCAGTAAGACGGCGGCGACGATCATGGTCGAAGAAACGGAGCGCATGATCGAGAAGTCACGAGACCTCTTTTATGCCCTTGCTGTCCACGGGAAGATCAAAAACGAGAATGTCGATACTGCCGCCATGACTTACGCGCTAACGATTCATTCCCTGATCGATTATCGGATGGATAGAATCACCGCGGGGCAGGAAACTACTTTCGGCGACGGCAAAAGCCCCGTTCCTCAAAAGATGATCGAATTCATCCGCTGGTTCAGTAAGCAGACCGGAATTTAAGAAAAACCAAATTAGCAACTAAATATGCGATCAAGCAATTTAATATAAAACAATTAAACACACATATATAAAACGGGGATATAAAAATGGATAATACTATAAACATCGAAACCAAAAAGAAAGTACTGATCAACTGGATCGGTCTTCTGGGGATACTGGCACTTCTGTCCTATCTTGCCGCGCTGATCTTCTCTCCTTTGGATTTCCCGGGGTACAACTGGATGGAACAGGCGGCCAGTGACCTTTCTGCCGAGTCTGCACCCTCTCGGCATCTATGGGACCAGTTGTCAGCCATATACGGAGCCGGAAGTGTCGTTTGCGCGACCTGTATCGCGATCTATGTGTCCGAGAAAAAGATCTCAACAAAACTGTTCCGAATCGGGATCTATCTGTTCACGATCATGAACTGGATCTCGAAGGTCGGATATCAGATGTTTGCGCTGTCCGATTCGGGAAAAGACATCGCCGGTTTTCAGGAAACGATGCACATGGTCGTTACCGCCTCTGTCGTCCTTCTTTCGATCGTTTCCCTGATCATGCTGATCATCTCCGGAGCAAAACATAAAGAAGTCAGAGGTCCCGGTATCTGGGCAGCGATCGCTCTTTCCATGATGTTCATGGGCCCGATCGGGATGGCGGCTTTTCCTCCGGAATACTTCGGCATCTTCGAGCGTTTCAGCACCGTCGCCGCCGTCGGATACAACGCCGTCCTGGGCGTATATCTCTTCGATGGGTTCAAAAAAGCATCGGCAACGCATAAAGAGCGTCTTTCTTCATGTATAATATGAGCATGAAAGATGAACGATTAACAGAAGCCACGATTTTCTTTATAAAAGCACTTTTCGAGGGCAGCTCGGATGGCCATGATCTGGAGCATTCCCTTCGCGTGTATAAGAATGCCCTGTCGATCGCCGCAAGCTATCCCGAGGCCGACATGGATCTGATCTCCCTCTCTTCTCTTCTTCACGACGTGGACGACCATAAGCTCTTCCACACCGAGAATAACGCAAACGCCAGGACATTCCTGAAAGACCAGAAGGTCCCGGAAGATATGATCGAAGAGATCGTGAAGATCATCAACTCAGTCTCTTTCAGTAAGAATAAAGGAAAGACTCCGGAGACCTTAGAAGCGAAGATCGTCCAGGACGCCGACCGTCTTGACGCCATGGGCGCCATCGGCATCGCCCGTACCTTCGCCTACGGCGGGAAAAAAGGACGGAGCCTTCAGGACTCCGTCCAACATTTCCACGAAAAACTCCTTCTTCTTCGCGACACCCTCAACACCGACGAAGCCCGAGACCTCGCCGACAAACGTCACGAGTTCGTGGTGAAGTTTTTAGAAGAACTGAGTGAAGAATCACTCGGGTCGATCGACTAATACCCAGCTGTCTTTATCAAAGATATCTCCGTTTACGACCTTGAACCAGAGGCCTTCCTCGTCGTAACTGAAAGTGTTGCCGTCATTATATTCCAGGTTCCATCTCGCCTCTCCCAGACCGTCATAGGCCGTCGAATAATCCACGTAGATGTCTCCTTCTTTCAGATCGGAATTCACGGGATTTCCCGTACCCGGATTGGTCGGATCCTCAACGATCCCTTCCATGGCGATCGTCGGAACATCCGCATTGGTCATGAAGGTATAGTCGGTCGTAAACCCGGTGGAGTTAAAATCCTTGACCATCAAAAGACAGTTGAACCGTTCCATGTTGTACCCGTCGAATTGCAGCTCATCGAACAAACGTACTTCCGTAGCGTGATCGCTGACGATGATGATCCTGGTATTGTCATATACGCCGAGTTCTTTCAGATGATCCATATAATTACCGAGTTCGCGGATCGCGGCCACGAGGCATTCATAGGTTGCCGCCTGGTATGCCTCCGTGATCTCTAATTCCTTCTCCCCGTTCGAAATGGTAAAGTTTTCCTCAAAATTGCCCAAAGTATAAGGGTTATAGTCTTTCAGTACAGCGAGATCGTGTGCCGTCTCGTTGTTGAAAAGGAAAAGACCTCCGGGATACGAATTATCGATCGTGGTCATGTTATCCAGGTTTTCCAGGACCTTGTAGTTCTGAAGCACATTGTACTTATTGAAAGCATCTTTTCTGACCGAAAGATAATCCCCGCTATCGTAGATCAGATCCTGAAGGACAAGCGGCGAACATCTGAAAATGCCGTACATAAAGAGGTTTCGGTTTCTTCTGGTCTCCGTATTCTCGTGAGATTCCGTGTCGTCGTTATAGTAGTCCACAGGATAGTAAGCATTGCAGTTCTCGATATCTTCGAAAGAAGAATAATCGCCCTGCCAGGTCCATCCCGCGAAAGGAAGCTCCATGAGACTGGTGACATATCCTTCATTTGAGAAAAGAACAGGCATGACCCTTAGTGCCTCATCGTGTTTTTCTGCCAAAGACTCATCCGCTCTCGCGTCCATTCTTTCGGGCGTATACTCATACCCGCCGAAAAGCGCCGAGGTCGTCTGAAGCGTATAAGGACCGAATGACATGGTATTCGGGTAATAGGAAAAACCGTCATACTGCTCGTACAGTTCCGGGAACTCGTGGAATATATACGGAATATAAGCGGAGACAGCCTTATCGAGCATGATGACCATTACGTTTTGTCCGTCCTGCGTCAAAGTGATCTTCGGAGAAGAGATCTCCTGAAATTCATCGAATCTACCGGAAACATCCCTGTAGGACTTTTGCACGGTCCTCGCGCTGAAGAACGACACCGTAAGAAGTGTCATGATCCCGCCGAAGAATACGAAACGGATCACCGTCTTAAACCGGTAAAAGAGAAAACATGCAGCGACGATCGCCAACACTACAAGGACGTTTACGATCTTCTTCTGTACCGAATGACTCGGGGTTACATCGAATACCAGCGAGGTATTCAGGCTTCCGGTATCCGAACCGAAAAACAGGTAATTGACCGTTGAGAACACGGACATACAGAATAGCGCAAACGCGATAAACAGTTTGGGCTTTCTCGGGGCCAGATAGTAGAATACGCTCGGCCAGAATACGTAAAAGCCTACCGCCACGAAAAACGAGGACCACAGATAGTGAAGAGGATTTTGCGGATCGACGATATTGATAAACTCGGATGGCGATGCGCTTAAGTACGAAAGCGGGATCAGAAGACCGGTAAGCACGGCCATATACACCGCAGCAAGGACAAAGACAGATGTACTGGGTTTTCCCCAAAACCGAGAGCCGGCTTTCAGGGAAGATCCTTCCTGCTTATCCAAAGAAGAACCCGAGGCATCAGGATCAAGTCCTTTCTCCGCCTTGTTTTGCGCGTTTTTCATGATGATCGTCTTAAACAGCGAATAGAAGTTATTCATCGTCCAATAGACCAGAAGCGCGGACGGAGACTTATAAAGGAACACCAGGAAGAATATGGCCAGCAGATACGAGCGAAGTGCCGTTTTAAATGGATACCCTTTTGTATATATGTAGCAGGCAAGTATGTTGACCAGTGTCATAAGGATCGGCAATGCGTTGATCGTAATGCCTGCAAATGACAATAATCCGTCGGGCGCGCCAAGGTCAAAGCCGAACAGTCCGCCGCCCGTTCCGGCAAACCTCTCTGCCGCGCGCACTCCCAGAAGGTCGTATGCGGCTAAAAAGAACGGAATCTGCAAAAGCAAAGAGATCGAGCTCTTTAATTGCGATAACGGGCTGTAGTGATTCTCCCGGTAATACGCGGAAAGCACCATGTACTTCTCATCACCGTGAAAATGCTTTTTGATGTGTTCCACCCAGTGGGACAGTTCTTTTTCTTTCTCCCGCTGTTCCGACTCAAGCTTTTCAGCTCGTTTATATAGCGGAAGCACCAGTGTGCTGACCACAAGGCTCAGCAGCAGGATCGACCATCCTTCGCTTCTTGTAATATAGAAGGATAACTGGAAGATTGCCTCAAAGACCAGCTCGAGAGGCGCCAAAAAGATATTTTTCAGAACTTGAATAATGATCATTTTTCCACCTTACTCTCGTCGTTGATCTTCAGCTGCAGATCCGTAAGATAATCTACGATCGCTTCTGCTGAATGTCCCTGATTATGCCATGCAAAATCACGAGCCTCTCTTATTCCCTGCGCGTATTTGTCACTTAAGATCGTTTCATCGATCCGATCCTTTAGTTCGTCTAGATTCTCCGCCGAAACTTCACATCCGATCGTCGGCAGGACCTTAAACTTCCACAGTTCCTCTTTTATCCAGGCACTGTCATAGACACTGTCGTCAAAATCCGAGACAGAGGTATACATAACGGGCTTTCCGAAGATGATGGCAAAGTCAAATACGACTCCGGAAAAGTCGCTTATGAGAAGATCTGCCTTATTCAAGATGTCAAAGTTATCCGTATCGGTATTCCACGAGAAATTCGGACGATCCGCATACTTTTTCTTGATTTTTTGAAGGATCTCCTTGTCGGCGGTAAAAGACTGCGGGTGCGGGCGAAGAACGATCTCATACCCGGTCTCGACCAGCGCATCGATCAATCTCTCACCCAATTTGTAAAGAAGGCACGTCTCTCCCCAGGAAGGCGCAAGGAGAATGACCTTGTTTGAATTCTCCGGCTTTTCCGCGTTTTTATGTTTTTCTTCCAGAACATCGAAATACGGCAGCCCGACCACCTTCATCTCCTTAGGCGGCAGATTACGTAATTTCTCAAGCGTTCTTATCTCCTCGATCTGAAAGTCAGATACCGCCAGAATGCAATCGAAAAAGTCGATCTGAAACATCCTGTAGACCAGTGCCGTACTGCATTCATGGAAAAAGTGAATATACTTTTTGACCCCTTTAGATCGTTTCCACTGTAAAACATCCAGGCCGGGAGTCGTAGACAGCAGTATATCGGCATTTGCCGCGTTCAGCTTCATGAAGGCTTTATTCCCGGCACCGATATACTCAGGATGAACATATTCATACTTTTGAGAAAAAACAGGATCATCTTCAGACGATGTCCAGAAAGCCACATCAACCTTTCTTTTTTCAAACTCATCCAGGATCGGGAAGAAATTGTTCCAGTATCTCTTGTCGTCTGAGTATATCAAGAAGCGATTGTATCCTTCGGTTGTAGATGAACCGGATTTTCCGGTAATGAAGGTCTTCAGTTTGATCAGCAGTGTACGGAAAAAGAATCCTACCGTTATAAAAACTCCCAGCAACACTGAAAAAAGCATGCTTCCGGTCGCCGGGTCAATATACAGCCTAACGAAATCAATGCCGCTATGCATTATCGTCTCCACATAAAAGAATCAGGGAAAGCCCAATCGAATCTCAAATGCGCCCCTCACCTGTTAGACGTAGTGTAACAGTTATAAAATTCTTTTGCAATTCGAGCCCCGCCACCTTCTGGGCCTTCCCCTTCGACAGATAAAAAGGGCGTAGCCTAAAAGACTACGCCCTGCTTTCCATGAAAATCTCCCTCTCCTCCGCGACACTCTCACACTAACGAAGTAAGAAATCTGGTCTCCACACGTCATGAGTTCATGCATACTATGTCTGTTTATCGAAATAGCAGTTTTGATGACTTTTCCACTTCCACAGTTTCCGGGGAACCGGGCGGCGGGAACGTGAAAAGACCCGAGCTATGGCTCGGGTCTTTAATACTATTTTTTTAGTAGATCGTCCGGATCGTTTTCGGGTCGGTGCCGGTTTCTTGGCAGAAGGCTTCGATCTCAATAGGAGATGTCACTTTGCGGATATCTCTATAATGGCCTGTGCTCTTATCGACAAAGCCCACGGTGGCTTCACCGGTGCAGATGCTCTTCTTTATGACCGGTTCTTCCTTTTCACGGTCGAATGCGACCGACAAGTGCTTTTTGCGGTGAAAGAGTGTCATCGGTACATGGAAGATGCATTGAACTGCTCGGCAAGACGGTCCTGCTTCTTCTTTTCCTGAACGATGCCGTAAATGCCCGAGATAAGGATCAGAGCCGCGCCGGCAGCAAGAAGATAGAAGCCGAGTTCGTTATCGATATGCCCGCCCTTTTTGACCTGGGTAATATCGTAGTACAAAAAGTAGTTTTCGATGCAGACGGCGATCACGGAGATAATACCCGTTGTTACGATCAGCTTGTTTCTTCCGAAGCAGCCGAAGACAAAAGCCAGCGCCGCAAGAAGGAGGAAGGCATAGCCGTCGACCTTGTTGATCAGGGCAACATGCAGGACATCTTCCGTGAGAGTCGATGCGTTATCAAGCGTATAGGTAATGAAGCTGACGAATACCGATGCCGCCATGGAAATTGCAGCGAGGATCGCCAGAATGTTGATGTGCTTTTCTTCGAATTTGGAAAAAACACTGTTGTTGCTGAACTGATAACCGCAATTGCGGCAGTTCTTCTCGTTCAGAAGAGATCTCATCCCGCATACCGGGCAGCACTTCGTGGAAGAAGCGATCTCGCCCTGATCCATCCGAAGCGTATGCGCGTCTCTGGAAGACTGCGGCTGCGGCTTTGAAGCCGATGCCGGAGTGGACGGTCTGGACGCGGTGCCTGATGCCGCGGTCTTTTTCGCCGGAGCGAACGGAGACGGACGGTCGGCTTCGAAGGCGGATACGAAAGGCGGAAGGGGCTTAAAGCTGTCGTTTTCCGGCTGTTCAAAACTTCCGGCTCCGCCCAGGATCGCAGGTGTCGTATCTGAGTCTCCACCATTATACATTTCGTATGTGGAATTATCCTTAAAGTTCGAATCACCGGACCCCAGGCTATTGAGAGTGGATCCTTCAGAGGAAGAAGAATAACCAAAACCGCCGAGTTTCTCGGTATTATCCATAGAGGAAATATCACCGGATCCAAGGCCTCTGGATTCGGAAGCATCGGAATCAGCAGAAGGACCGGCAGATCCCGGCGCACTGCCTCTTCTTATCGGCTTCGGGCTCCTCGGACCTGTGGCTGAAGCATCAGTAGTTTTGGAAATGGCTCTCGGGGTACTTCCCTTTCTCGGACCCGGAGTAAACCCTTCAGAAGATCTCGGCTGGGGCTTCGGTGTAGATCTCGGCTTCGGCGTGGAAGCATTTGCCGGTCTGGGTGTGGACCTCGGCTTCGGGGCAGTCGGAATTGCAGGCATTTTCTCAGGCTCTGCCTCTGCCTTCAGTAATTCATCGATATTGGCACCGCAGTTCTCGCAGATCGCGAAAGAGTCGTCCATCTCAAAATGGCACTTAGGACAAGTCCACATATGATCCCCTCCAAGATATATCAAACATATCTGATACCATTATCACCTAATAATGCTGTCAATTCAAGGAGAAATGTTCGGGTCGGGGGTCATGCATAGTAAGCATCTTTTAAGTACATGTAGACAAATCCGCCTTCTTCGTAGGTATCGAAGGTACCGATAACGGTTACGGGATCGCCGAGTTCCGGGTAATCCTCCGGATTCTCTATGCTATCGATTCTAAAATGACCTTGATAAATCCTTATAAAACCGATACCATTTCTTTGTAGGGTTTGATTCATTAAAGAGGGAATGGGGAATGTCTAGATTAAGAAATTACACATGTTCCAAATGCGCCGGTGCCCTGATCGTCGATAAGGATCAGGAGGTTCTGGACTGCCCGTTCTGCGGGGAAAAAATCGGATTGGCGCAATTTCACGAGGAAGATATCTTAGGTGATGCGGAAGCGTCTCTCCGTCGCATGGAGTTTTCTGCCGCCAGAGATAAATACGAATACATTCTGAAAGGTGATCCTTCGAACTTTGACGCGCTGTGCGGCCTGATCTTCGCCGAAGGTCACGTCAGTTCACTTGCTTATATCTCCCGCATCGAAAAGCTTCGTAAGTGCGACCTTATGAAAATATATGAAAAGATCGAGTATGCACTTACGAATTGCCGCGAAGAAGATACGGCATACTTCTCTCAGCTTTTAGACACGGTCTCTCTTTACGATGAATACAGAGTACTTGCTGCAGAAGACCGTTTCTTAAAAGGCGAGCAGCAAAACCAGCTGGGAAAGCTCATGGATATTTACGATAAGCAGGACGGACTGAATTCGGCTTTTTCCGATGCAGGCGAGACAGTCGGATCTGTGATCGCCACCGTAGCCGAAGACACGGATGAGGAGAATCATGAAATCTATGCCTACTTTTTTCTCATCGCTGTGATCCTTGTGAGCACAGGCGTATCTATTTACATTTTCGGCGTCTTTGGTCTTTTTATTCCGCTGGTGATCGCGATCTTCGCCCTGTTACTGCGCAAATTCTTTGTTTCTCAGTTGGAGTCCATGAAAAAGCCGTATAGAGAAGCCGTAAGCAAGATCAGCACCAAGATCTCGTCAAACGCACAAAAAGAACGCGAGCTCGAAAAGAAGTACGAGGAAGCATATGCCCGTCTGAAAGAACTGGATCCGGCAAAGAAGAAAGAAGGAGGCACAAAATGAAAGACGAAAGAAAACTCACCTGTGCCACCTGTGGCGGCGAACTGATCCTGGATAAAGAAAGACATCTTTATAAGTGCACCTTCTGCGGTGTGGCATACGGCTATGCCCTCTTCGACGGAAGCGCCATGCAAAAAGCAAAAGAGGCTTTGCGTCTCGGAGAATTTAGCGATGCCGACCTCTACTTCACTTTTGCCCTTTCTTCAGAACCACATGATTTTTATGCCCTTCGCGGACGGCTGCTTTGCGCCGGTAAATGGAAAGATGCAGAAGCGATCAAACTCTCTCCGAATCTTACGGGGAAGCGCGCAGAGCTCATCCTGAAGCGAAGCGAGGAAGGCGCCAAAAACGCAGCTGACGCAGACAAGGAGTATTTCCGCTTATATGCCGATCTTGTCAATTCGGCCATCGAGTACTATGACAACGAAAAGCTGGGACAAAGCGAACTGAAGAGCCAGCAGAGGTTTAAGGTGCTTCTGGAATCCGTTCAGAAGGATCTTTCGCGCGTGCAGTATATTGCAGGCACCTCGGGAAACCGCCGCAAGGACCTTTTTGATATAGCGCTTGAGAAAGGATTCAATGCGATCTCCGAAAAAGGCACTCCGGAAAAACAGCTTCGGGAGCTTCAGGATCAGGAGCATTCGATCAAGACGAGACTGAAAGAATCCGAACACAAGCTGCAGCCCTATTATCAGAAGAAAAAGATCTGTGAAGGACGCATTAACAACCTCATCTGGAAGATAAGGAAATACAACAGACAGGAAACAGATGAAGCGGAAAGCCCGCTTTCTTCCGAAGAATAACAGCAGGCTTTCTAAAAACTCTCTATATGAAACTATCGGGCGCCATCAGAGATTTCGGATGGCGTCTTTCATGCTCTTTACATACTCACCGACATGGCTCGGTGCGTCTTTGCCGTACTGTTCGACGATCTTGACGATCGCAGATCCGACGATGGCTCCGTCGGAGATCTTCGCCATGGCAGCCGCCTGCTCGGGCTTACTGATACCGAAGCCGATCGCAACAGGGGTATCCGTCACACTGCGGATATGAGCGACGATGTCGCCGAGATCGGTCGTGATCTCGGATCTTGCACCCGTTACACCGAGGCTGCTTACAAGATAGATAAATCCGTCTGCTTCTTTGGCGATCATGCCGATACGGTTTTCAGAAGTCGGCGCGATCAGGGAGATCAGGTCGACACCGTGGGCTTTGCAGATCGGAAGGAAATCTTCTTTTTCTTCAAAAGGAACGTCCGGCAGGATGATACCGTCGATGCCGGTCTCTTCACATGTGCTGATAAACTTTTCCGCACCGTAGGAGAATACGACATTTGCGTAGGTCATGAATACCATCGGAACGGTAATGTCTTTTCGAAGTTCTCTTACGAGATCGAATACATCTTTGGTCTTTACGCCGCCGGAAAGAGCTCTGATGTTTGCACCCTGGATGACCGGGCCCTCTGCGGTCGGATCGGAAAACGGGATACCCAGTTCGATGAGGTCTGCGCCGTTTTTGACCGCTTCTCTTACGCAAGCCGCCGTGGTCGCAAGATCCGGATCTCCGCAGGTGATAAATGCGATAAAAGCTTTTCCGCCGGAAAAAGCACTTTTAATGTTACTCATGGATATCCTCCCCTCTGTAGCGGGCGATCGCGGCACAGTCTTTGTCGCCGCGGCCGGAAATGGTCACTACGATGATCTTATCTTTTCCCATCGTCGGGGCAAGTTTTCTCGCATAAGCGACCGCATGTGCCGACTCGATCGCCGGGATGATGCCTTCCATCTTGGAAAGGTACTCGAATGCCTGTACGGCTTCTTCGTCCGTAACCGGGACATACTGTGCGCGTCCGATGTCATGAAGGTGCGCATGCTCCGGTCCGACACCCGGGTAGTCAAGTCCCGCGGAGATGGAGTATACAGGAGCGATCTGGCCGTCTTCGTCCTGGCAGAAATAGGATTTCATGCCGTGGAAGATACCGAGTTTTCCGGTATTGACCGTCGCGGCCGTTTCAAATGTATCGATGCCGCGTCCTGCTGCTTCACATCCGATAAGCTTGACGTCTTTATCTTCGATGAAGTGATAGAACGAGCCGATCGCGTTAGATCCGCCGCCTACGCAGGCAAGGACCGCGTCCGGAAGTCGTCCTTCTTTGGCGAGCATCTGCTCTTTGATCTCTTTACTGATGACCGCCTGGAAATCGCGGACGATCGTCGGGAACGGGTGCGGACCCATAACGGAACCCAGACAGTAATGCGTATCGGAGATACGTGTCGTCCATTCGCGCATGGCCTCGGAAACGGCATCCTTCAGCGTTCTCGTTCCGGTCTTTACCGGGATAACGGTCGCGCCGAGAAGACGCATACGGTAAACGTTCAGCGCCTGACGGATCGTGTCTTCTTCTCCCATGAATACGACGCATTCCATGCCGAAAAGCGCCGCTGCCGTGGCGGTTGCCACGCCGTGCTGTCCGGCACCGGTCTCTGCGATCAGGCGGGTCTTGCCCATCTTCTTGGCAAGAAGTGCCTGGCCGAGTACGTTATTGACCTTATGGGCACCTGTGTGGTTTAAGTCTTCTCTCTTAAGATAGATCTTCGCGCCACCCAGATCTTTCGTCATCTTCTCTGCGTAGTACAGGCGTGACGGGCGATTGGCATATTCGTTAAAAAGGTCGCTGAGTTCCTTATTGAACTGCGGATCGTTCTTATAGTGGTTGTACGCTTCCTCAAGTTCGATCACCGCATTCATGAGGGTCTCCGGAATGTACTGACCACCATGGATACCGAAGCGTCCTGCCGGATTTGTCATATAATGTCTCCTCCCGTTTTCATCTTCGATGCGTCAAAAGCACCGTTTCTATTTTCTTTCGTGTTCGCCGGCCGTCTTTATTCTTTTCGGACTGCGTCCACGAACTCCTTCATTTTCTTACTGTCTTTTCTGCCGTCGGTCTCGACATTCGAGCTGACATCCACGGCAAAACAGCCTGTCATGGCTATTGCTTCCGAAACGTTTCCGGAATCAAGTCCTCCCGCAAGGAAGAATTCTCTCTTAAAGCCTTCCAGGACCCGCCAGTTGAAGGTCTTTCCCGATCCCATGCCGGAATCGATGAGTATGTAATCGGCGGAACTTGTGAGCGCCCGAAGAAGGGTCATCTTTACATCTTCCTTCGGATCTTCACCGAGCCGGAAAGCCTGTATCAGGGGCTTTTTTGTGAGCTGACGGAGAGAATTGATATAGTCTTCGTCTTCGTGCCCGTGAAGCTGAGCGATATCGATTATACCACGGTTCAGAAGATCCGACACTTCTTTCGGTTTGGCATCAACGAATACACCTACGGTCTTGATTTTCGGGTCCAGGATCAGACGCAGCGCGGAAGCGGTCTCGGGATCGACGTATCGTTTGCTTTTTTCCCAGAAAACGAATCCGACAAACTCCGGCATGAGCCTGTTTGCGGCTTCAATATCTTCGGGGCGCCTGAGCCCGCAGATCTTGATTTTCGCTTTACTCATAAATCCTTCCTCAATTCTTTAGTTCCCATAGGGTCTCTTTACTCAGATCCCCTTAAGCTCGGCAAGTCTCTTCTTCTTATCTTCTGCTCTCATCAAAGTCTCCCCGACGAGTACCGCATCTGCCCCGATCTTTCGAAGCTTTTTAACATCTTCCGGAGAAGATACACCGCTTTCGGAAACGAAAAGCACATCTCCCGGTATAAGTTCGCGGAGCTTTCTGGAGTTCTCGGTATCGACCGTGAAGTCTTTAAGGTTTCTGTTATTTACGCCGATGATGCGGGCACCGATATTCAGCGCCTTTTTCACTTCTTCCTCGTTATGCGTCTCGACCAGAGCCGAAAGGCCCAGAGAATCTGCGACCTTCAGGTATTCACCCGCCGTCTTTTCATCAAGGATCGACATGATCAGAAGTACCGCAGATGCTCCGAGAAGTTTGGCTTCGTAGATCATATACGGATCGACGGTGAAATCTTTACGGATGCAGGGGATCTTTACCTCGGAGGTGATCTCTTTAAGGTACTGATCGGATCCTAAGAACCACTTCGGTTCGGTAAGGACCGAGATGCAGTCCGCACCTGCCGCTTCGCAATCTTTTGCGATCTGCAGATACGGAAAATCGGGAGCGATCAGGCCCTTCGACGGAGATGCTTTTTTGCACTCACAGATAAACGCGATATCCGGGTTGGCGGACAGTGCTTTTTCAAAGGAAAAAGACTGATCCGCAATCTCCAGTGCACGGGCTTTCACCTCATCAAAAGAAACCTTCTCTTTTGCGAGGGCGACTCTTTCTCTTGCGTGGTCTGCGAGCTGGTCAAGGATCGTCATGGCTTATGCCTCCGGACGGTTGCTGACTTCGATCATCTTATTGAGTGTTTCCATTGCTTTACCGGAATCGATGATCTCCGCTGCGAGCTTAACGCCTTCCTTCATGGAAGGAGCCTTGCCGGCGATATAAAGGGATGCGCCTGCGTTCAGAAGCACCGCTTCACGCTTCGGGCCCTTGGCACCGTTTAAGATATCTTTTGTGATCTGTGCATTCTCCTCAGGAGTACCGCCGACGAGTTCGTCCTTCGAGCAGGTCTTAAAGCCGAAGTCTTCCGGTGTGATCGTCGTCGTTCTGAACCATCCGTCCTTGATCTCGCAGATCTTGGTCGGGCAGCTCATGGAGATCTCATCGAGCTTGTCCATGCCGTATACGACCATGCCGCGCTTGATGCCGAGCTCTACAAGTACCTGGGCCAGAGGTTCTACGAGATATTCATCATAGACGCCGAGGAGCTGCATCGAAGGCTTTCCCGGATTGGTCAGCGGCCCGAGGATATTAAATACGGTTCTGAAACCGAGTTCTCTACGGATCGCACCGACATATTTCATGGAAGAGTGATACTTCTGTGCAAAGAAGAAGCACATGCCGGCTTCGTTCAGAAGCTCCACGCAGCGTGCCGGGCTCTGGTCGATGTTGACGCCTAAGGCCTCGAGGCAGTCTGCCGTACCGCATTTACTGGATGCTGCACGGTTACCGTGCTTGGCTACCTTTACACCGCCGGCGGCCGCTACGATCGCAGATGTCGTAGAGATATTAAAAGAACCTGCATGGTCTCCGCCTGTTCCAACGATCTCGAAAACTTCCATTCCGGTCTCGACCTTTGTTGCATGTTCACGCATCGCTGCCGCGCAGCCTGCGATCTCGGCTGTGGTCTCTGCTCTGGCACTCTTTGTCGAAAGCGCCGACAGGAATGCCGCGTTCTGTGTGGCCGTGGTCTCACCGCTCATGATCTCGTTCATTACGGTATATGCCTCATCGTATGTGAGGTCTTCTTTACTTACGATCTTAACAATTGCTTCTTTAATCATTTTCGTTATCTCCTTTACTGTTCACCTCCGCGCGGGGCGGGATATTTTTCTGTATTCTTATTTCGTTTTTTCTTCACGGAGGAAGTTCTCGAGAATCTTCTTTCCGATCGGGGTCAGGATCGACTCCGGATGGAATTGCACACCGTAGATCGGATACTCCTGATGTTCAACCGCCATGACCTCTCCGTCGCCAAGTGTTCTTGCGACGACTTTCAGTTCTTTCGGAAGCGTCTTTTCATCGACTGCCAACGAATGATATCTTGCCACCTGAGCGGTCTTCGGGCAATGCTTAAACAGGAGTGCGTTAATATCCAGTTCGGTTTCTGAACGTTTTCCGTGCATCAGTTCTTTTGCATAGGTAACGGTCGCACCGTAAGCCGCACAGATCGCCTGATGGCCGAGGCATACGCCCAGGATCGGGATCTCTTTACTGATGGTTTTGGCCACCTCCATGATGACCCCTGCGTCTTCCGGTCTTCCCGGGCCCGGAGAAAGGATGATCCTTCTCGGATTTAAAGCGCGGATCTCATCGACGGAAAGCTCATCGTTGCGAATCACTTTGATGTCCGGGTCGATGGTGCCGACGAGCTGGTAGAGGTTATAAGAAAAACTGTCGTAGTTATCAATAAGCAGGATCATAATTCATCCTCCTGTGCAAGGTCGAGAGCGCGAAGAGAAGCTTTCGCTTTGTTTAAGCACTCCTGGTATTCTTTTTCCGGATCGGAGTCGGCAACGATGCCGGCGCCGGATCTGACAAATACTTTTCCGTTCTTTTTATATGCGATCCGTATCGCGATACATGTGTCCATGTTGCCGGTAAAGTCGACATATCCGATCGCGCCGCCGTAGATACCGCGCTTATTGTTCTCAAGCTCTGCGATCAGCTGGCATGCGCGGATCTTCGGTGCACCGGAAAGGGTACCGGCCGGAAGGACTGCCGCGACTGCATCCAGAGCATCGTGCTCCGGACGGATCAGGCCTCTTACGGTGGATCCGATATGCATGACGTGGGAGAAACGCTCGATGGAGTGGAGCTTCTCTACTTCGACAGATCCAAATGTACTGATCTTACCGAGGTCATTTCTTCCGAGGTCAACAAGCATATTGTGCTCGGCCAGTTCTTTTGGATCGGAAAGAAGCTCGACTTCCAGCTGCATATCCTCGGCTCTGTCCTTTCCTCTCGGGCGGGTGCCTGCGAGCGGGAATGTGTGAAGGACGCCGTTTTCAAGCTTAACGAGTGTCTCGGGAGAAGCACCTGCGACCTCAACGTCCGTCCCCGAGAAGTAGAACATGTACGGGGACGGATTGATGGTCCGAAGGACGCGATATGTATTCAGAAGGCTTCCTTCAAAGGGAGCCTCCAGTCGGTTGCTGAGAACGATCTGGAAAATGTCGCCTTCGAAGATGTGGTGCTTGGCCTTTTCGACCATCTCACAGAACTGTTTCTTTTCGAAAAGCGCTTTGACTTCGCCGAGAAGTTTTCCGGGCTTTTCTTCGGACTTTTCACCGTGGCGGATCAGGTCCGTAAGTTTCTTCAAAGTCTCGATCGCGGCGTTGTAGTTCTTTTCGATCTGCTCGTCGGAAAGCGTCTTTTCGCCGTCCGTGATCTTCATGTTCTCAATAAGGACGATCTTCTGCTTTAGGTTATCGAATGCGATGACCTTGTCAAAGAGCATGAGGTCAACGTCCTTAAACTCTTCGGAGTCCTCTACTTCGGCTCGAACCGTCGGTTCGCTGTAGCCGAGATAATCATAAGAAAAATAACCTACGAGACCGCCGGTAAAGGACGGCAGGTAAGGAAGTCTCGGGCTCTTGTATTCGGAAAGAATGTCACGGAGTACGCTTTCGGGATCTTCGGTGTGGATGGTCTTATCCCCGATCGTCATGTCACCGTTACTGCAGGTGATCGAAAGCTTCGGTTCGAATCCGAGGAATGTGTAGCGGCCCCAGGTCTCGTCCGCCTGCGCGGATTCAAGCATGTAGCAATGTGTCGAGACGTTTTTCAGGATGCGCATCGTCTCGATCGGCGTGGTGAAGTCAGAAAGGATCTCGCAGCTGACGGGTACAACACTGTACTTACCTGTCTTTGCGAATTCTCTGACCTCATCGAGCTTCGGCAAATAATTCATTTTGTCCTCCCTTCCGCCTTTTTTCCGGATATCCTGCTGTTGGTGCAGGCCGGTCCGAAGGCCCTGTGCGAGGGCAACAAAAAAGCCCTCGACAGTTTTATTTCTGTCAAGGGCGAATGTACATTTTTTGCACTTCCGCGGTGCCACCTTGCTTCACGGCATGACCCGTGCTCTTAGCGGGATACCAACATATCCCCGTCAATTTACGTCTGACTAAACGTCGCAGAATACTCTGGGTTTTCCATTTGACTGCGCCCTCAGCGGTCCATTTGACAACTTGTTTCTCACCTGATTCTCAGCATCGCAGGCTCTCTGTAGAGGCATCATTGCCGTTATCTCCGCGTCAACGGTTTGTTCCATATTTAATTGAAGCGATAATAGCACAAGAAAAAAGAGCTTGTCAATACCATTTATCGCGGTTTCGGCGGATGACAGGATCCTGCCATCCGCCGGTCACTACTTACGGATCATCTTCAGGGCTATCATTGCCGCCGCCGGTATTGCTGGTAACAATAACATCTTCTGATTCGAACATGATGACTTCAAGTTCAAGAGAATCGTATTTCATCTTTTTCATATCTTGCACCTCTTCCTATCAGTTATCAATATAGTTTCTCGCGGCCTGATTGTAAAGGTAGAACGCAGCCATCAGGTCTTTCAGCGCCTTAGTTCTTGTCGGCGAAACCGGTCTTTCGATCTGGTTACGGCAATAGTAGATCGGGCTGTAAGATACGTAATACGTATCCGATTCGCCTTCCAGGAAGACCTTGAGATCGATCTTCTCGTTGACCTTGTGCGCAGGAATTCCCGTGATCTTCAGCTTCGTCTGATCTCCGGAAGTAGTCACCTTCAGTTTGACAAACTCATTATCGGTCGTAAAGGAAAGTGCTTTTCCCGTAGTATTCGTGAATGTCAGATTGAGTTCTGTCTCGGACTCAAGAGAAAGCGATACCGACTTAAATGTCACGCCCGAAGGAAGATTCGTCAGGTTGCTGTTATACCCCGGAATCGAATTCGGATTGAGCGTCGGCAGGATCTGGTCGTTGTCATTCAGATCTTTATTTGCCAGATCATCGGTCTTGTATCCGAAGTATTGCTGCGAATACGCACCGTAATTGAGAAGTGCTTTTACCAGAGGAACCGCATCGGCATATTCCTGATTGGCCACGCCGCCCCAAGATGTATATGCACCATTCAAAATATGATCGGCGTAATCCTTTACGGTGAAGGAATACTCGTTTCCTTCAAATTCGCCATCGACGATCTGGGCTTTGATGACCGAGGTCATTTCCTTGGCAGCCACCGGGATATGGAATACATAGTATGTCTTTCCGGTGACCGTTACAGGTGTCGCATCGCTCATCTTATAAGAATCCGTTGCGCCGTTTTCGTAAGTGATGTTCATGCGGGCGCTCGTGCTGGAAGCCATCTCTTCAGAAAGCGTCATATAAAGGTTGACCGCGATCGTTCCGTCAAGAGACAGTGTATAACCATCCAATTTTGACTCGTAGAAGTATTCCGCACGAATAATAATATCGAGATCCTCACCGTTCGTATTCGGGTCAAGCTTTACTCTTAAACGATAGGTCTCACCTTTTTCGAGATGATTTCCAACCGTTGGATTTCCGTTGTGAAGATATCCAGATGTCTCGAACCTGTTAGATGTCTTCGAATACAGTCCTGCGTAGAGCGCTGTGTCTGTAAGGTCGGCATTTACAAAACTGAAAACGTATCCACCCTGTGCAGGAGCAGTAAACGAGAAGTATGCGTATGGGTTATCCTCATCTTCAGGTGCCGGAATATGTACCGAATTGGTGCCTACATTAAGCGCCTGATCTTTCGTGACCACAACGGAAGTAGGATTGATTGCATCAGTTACTGTCATCGCCACCAAATATCGTTTTCCGGCTTCTAGAAGGAAGTGAGACCTATTATCGAAGGTATATGCACTTTCCACTGAGTTCATAAAATCATCATCAGGGTCTGTCAATCCTAAGGTATAGAAAGACGAGGAACCGTTAGTAAAGGTATAGATCCCGCTTTCTTTCGGAGTGAATAAGGCATAGAACGAACGATATGCGGAAG
Organism: Clostridiales bacterium; assembly: GCA_017428545.1. Taxonomy (GTDB): domain Bacteria; phylum Bacillota; class Clostridia; order Saccharofermentanales; family Saccharofermentanaceae; genus Scatonaster. The sequence goes on along the minus strand of JAFRQR010000008.1, from coordinate 170,512 downwards.
GCATCGGACGATCTACCTGATTTTCTCCTTCTTTAAGTTGCGCAATCTTACTAATGTGGAGAGTCGTTTCGGCCGGTTCTTCCCAAGTCGACGGCATGACGACAGTGTATTCCGTATTGGCTTCAAGTGAAATTATCGTCGTATTAAAATTTTCTGCAGAAAAGCTTATCGTTCCCGTACCATAATCTGTCCCGTTTTGTACAGTTACCGGGGAGTTTGAAGGATACAGATAATAGCAGAACTCATACACTCCGCTCTCATACGGCGTAAAAGAGTAATATGTATCTTCGGTTCTTTGCGTGCTGACGGGATTGTCGCCCATTTTCACTTTCGGAAGGGATTCCTTCGTTATCTGAACCGGAATATTAGAAATACCTCCGGAACAGTGATTCAGATTTACATCCAGAAGATAGGTTTTACCTGCAGTAAGTGCACACCCGCCGGTAATTCCTTCAGAAGTATAATCGTAAAAATACCCGACTTGTCCTTCTGTTTCACCAATAAGAGTAAAGCGTGCATATCCGACCGGAATGTCAAACGTATACTTTCCACTTGTCGTGGGTGTAAATAATGCATATACATGGGACTCAAACTTTGAGTTATCAATGTTCGAATTTCCTACATCTATTGTATTCGCAATTTCTTCAACATATAACCAGGCAAAACCGATATTTCCGATGGTATCATTTACGACCCATATCATAGAGGTCTCTCCGGCATTGAAGTATCGGTAATCCGTAGACCAACCGCTATCACCGAATTTCGTGTTTCTAACATATACGGTTGCAACATTGGAGTAGAAACGGTAAAAACCGGACTTGCTTGGTGTAAACGAGTAAAAGAGCGCATCACCGGCACTTAATGTATATCCGGTTTGCGAATCGGTAATTTCCGGTGCTTTTTCGATATAAACATCAATGGTTTCTTCAGAAGAACCGCTTTGTTTAATCGTCGGGAAGTATACCTTTCCTGCTTTCAGACAAACTCCTGTACTGAAATTGTTATCTTCTCCATAGTGATGGTCTTCCATAGGGAAGCCGTCCATGGAGAACTGCGTACTGTGATCACCTTTTGTATAAATCTGATAGACTCCGTCTTCCTGCGGAACAAACTGGAAGTATGTGTCCTGATTATTCGCCTTCACCGTAACCGAATTCTTTCCCGTATTCATTAAGGGAAGATCCTTTGCTACCGTGATTTTCATCGGATTGCAGATTCCATATGCAGCGGAGTAGTCATTCAGATCCAGTTTGAGCGGATATGTCACCCCGGCAGCAAGCTCGGTATATATGTAAATCGATGAATCTGAATAGTCTTTGTCCTCAGCATACGAATATCCACCAAGGTGAATTCTACCGGCTACTTTTTCAGGCGCAGTTACGGTAAAAACATACACACCACTTTCAGACGGAGTAAATGTGATGTCTTTCGTAGTACGTGTTTCGGCAAACACATAGGTAGTTCCCAGATGCAGAGTCTTTGATGATCTGCCGATCATGAGAGTCATGTCTTCAGTAGATGAACCTTCATTTCCCGTGATAGAAAACAAATACTTCATGCCTGCATCCAATGTCATATATTGGATGAGATTTCCGCCATAAGATTCAGTTTCTGCCGGAACGACAACCGTTCTATACTGATCTTCCACACTGACAGAGACCTCATAAGCATTCGTACACATAAGACCGTATCTGCCGTTTGTACTTGGTGTAAACGACACGATCTTAGTTTCACCTGATTCGATCAAGTCGATCGTTTGGGAAACTCCTTCCGAAAGATCCAAAGAAACCGTCGGTTCAGTATCCGTAAAATCCACTTCAGGACTATCATGATCCGAATCTGCCATAACGATGCAAGGCAGAGATGCAACCGACATTACGACACTTAATACTGTCGCCAAAACCTTCTTGCTTTTCATAACAATACCTCCAACAACCCAAAAAAACCAGATATGTTATCAACTTATTATATCAAGCGGAGGATAGTCAGCATTATCACTATCGTTCGGACTAATGCGGTTTTTGTTCGCTCAAGGAAGAAAAAGCGGTTTTTTCGATTATTAGGATGTATTTCGGGAACAGTGCTTTTCGGGAGGAAAGATTGATCAGACTCTGCCCATTGTGACCGATGAGTACATAAGAAGTGTGATCCCGGCAAAGAACATGATCGCGGAAAGGCATCCGCCGATGATGAACCGCGTTGCCTTGTGGTGTTCTTTATCGATCAGCATCATGGCGGTAACGATCAGTACCGGCGCCGCGCAGGAAAGGAACAGATATGATCCCATCAGCTGGACCATGTCGATGTCGTTGAGATCTGCGGTCTTTCCGGAAGTGATCATCTGTCCGAGATAACCGAGAACTACGGAGACAAAATTGTTTCCGAAATGAAGGATCATCGGAAGCAGGATATTGTTCTTGTTGACCATGAGATATGAGAGCATAGCGCCAAGAACAGCCGTGTTCAGGAAACGCAGCGGTGACCAGTGCATGATGCCGAAGAATACGCCCATGATCAGTACGATGACCCAGTCGTGTTTGATGCTGCGGAAATGAGAAAGCACGCATCCTCTTTCCATGGCTTCTTCACAGATTGCGGGAAGGATCGCGACGATCAGGATAAGCAGCGGAAGGTTCATGCTGCCGTAGATGTATTCGTTGAGGCCGCTTACTTCGGCACGATAAGACTTCGGAAGTACGGCCAGGGATACGCCGACGCAAAGAAGACTCAGCATGAAGCCCGAAGCGCCGAGGATCGCTGTCCCGAAAAACTCGGCAACCGTGAACTTCTTGATCGGGAACATTTCTTTCAGCTTCACTTTTCGGATAAGGCAATAAGAAACGGCGACTACGAGAAACATCAGCTCCGACAGGATCAGTCCTGTGATTCCGAGATTTCTCTGCATCCACGCACCCGCTGTCAAAAACAGAACAAGAAAACCTGCTTGGGCAATAACACCCATCCATGGTCTTAGTTTCTTCTGATTCGAAAGCTGTTCCATTGCTACTTCTCCTTCACTTTATTCAGAATAACACAACCGATACCAAGAATAAACGAGACTTCCTACACCACAGTCCCCTTTTACTGAGGGATAATCATGTGGATTTTCCCGTATCTCATATTCCACATGTATACTTTTGAAACATCAACATGTGAAAACAGATTTTTATAGATTTCCACATGTACACATCGATCATATCAGGACGAAAAAACATGTCGCTTTCCTTTTCTATCAAAACCACATGTATATTGGCTTCATCCTTCCCCCAAAAAGGGAGAAATATACATGTGATATTTGCAAAATCGCCAATTTGAACTGTCTCAACTCGATCCCTCTTTGTAAGCATACAAGTGGCTTTTCTAAAATAGAACTTTTCACATGCACCATAGAAGGATCCATTCTCATCAACCTTCATAAAACACCTATACCCCAAACATCTCTTTCATATTCTGCTTAAATGACCGGATATTCAAAGGACTCCCCGCGACCTCGAACGTAAGGATCAGATTCTTCCCCACATAGATGCCGTTTCGCCGATACAGATCCAGCTTCTGCACGTTATCCGTACGATATCGCGCATCATCCAGCATTCCAAAATGCTCATGATAGATCACCTTACGTTCACTCTTATGAAGAAGAGTAAAATCAGGATGTCTTACCTTTCCATCACTCAGCCTGACAGGGCATTCGTATCGATAAGGAATACCAAGATCATAGTAAGCATCCGCAATCATGGCCTCCGATTTTGTTCGCACCAGCTCTCCCCTTTTCGTAGAATATTTCAGTTCCTCCGGCCACTTATCATAAGCCTCAAAAGGTCTGCTCTCCCACCACTTGGCGAACTCCTCGTCGTCCATCAGCATCGGAATTACCAGCGCCTTCTTATTGGGATGCAGATGCGAATATATCTCATCCGCCCGAAGCAGATGTTTCGCTTCAAGGATACGGTCGATATCCTTAAGTTCAGCCTTGGCAAACTTAAGCAACCGCGTCAGATACTCTCTCTGCGCCAACCCGTTTCTGCATTTTTCATTCTTCTGATTCAGATACTTTCTCGTCACAACTCCGGATAATTTCACTACCTGGTAATACTGCACGGTGTGTCGGACCGGTGACACCCACAGTTTCCCCTCCGGCAGTTTCTTCAGTTCCGCCTCGGCCTTGCCGATCACCGTCTCCAGTTTCTGCTTTCTCGCCATCAGATCTTTGATCAAAGGATTCATAGTCATTCCCGCTTTCAAAAAGATTTCCCCATCCAAAACAAAAAGAGAGCCCCGAAATCCCGAAGACTCTCCATAAGAGAAAATATCATCTGATCAGTATTACATCATAATGAGGATACACTTATTTAACACCCGCGGCGCCTCTCCTGCAAGTACCGCTCGAAAAGCGCCATCCTCCGATTCAGACGTAGTCCATAAACACCTGATTGGCAAGGTCAAATCCCTTTTCTGTGAGCCTGTATGCGCCGTCAGAAAACTCGACAAGTCCTGCCTTGATCTCTTTTTCTATTTCCGCGCCAAAAGCACTTTCCACATTCACTTTGAATCTTTGAAAGAACGCCTGTTCGCCCACGCCGCTTCGGGTCCTGAACCCGAGCATCATGAACTCTTTTTTCCTATCTTCTTCTGACAGGATCTCTTCCGTGAAAAGAACATCTTCTTTCTTGACGGGAGAATTCTTCATCGCCGAGAGATATTCATCGAGCGTTTCGGCGTGGCGCCCGCGCTCAGATCCGATATAATAGTGCGCTCCGACACCGAATGCATAGTACGGTTCGGCGCGCCAGTACATCGAGTTATGACGGCTCTCAAATCCGGGGCGCGCCATGTTGCTGATCTCGTAGTGAATAAAGCCGTTCTCCTTAAGAGCAGAAATCACAAGATGATACATCTCCCGGTCCTCTTCCTGGGTGACATACTTCTCGATATCACCACCATAACGCGCATACATCGGTGTTCCTTCTTCGAGGATCAGAGAATATAGCGAGATGTGCGGGATCTCTTTTTCGAGGAAGAAAGAAAGCGTATCTTGAACGCTTTTCATCGTCTGTCCCGGAATACCGAGCATCATGTCGCAGGAGATGTTACTAAAGCCCGCGGCCTTCGCGTCTATGACCGCGCGTTTTGCCGTCTCTGCATCATGTATCCTTCCGAGGGTCTTAAGCACAGAATCATCCAGGCTCTGGATGCCGATCGATAATCGATTGATGCCCGCTTCCCTAAACCCCGAAAGTTTCTCTTCATCAACCGTTCCGGGATTAGCTTCGAGCGTGATCTCGCATCCTTCGGAAATGCCGTACGCCTTAGAAAGAGCCTCGAGGATCCTTCCCACCTGTGAAGGAGAAAGCAGCGACGGAGTGCCGCCTCCGAAATAGATCGTCCGAAGCGGTGCTTGGGAGCCCGCTGCGTCCGTGTCGGAATCACCGGAACTAAACCACTTCTTCGCCAAAAGCACTTCATTACACACCGCATCGACATACTCGCCGATCTGGTCCACACACGACGGAAAAGAAAGAAAATCGCAGTATGCGCATTTTCTTACACAAAATGGAATATGGATATAAGCAGAAGAAACAGACGGAATACCCGCCGTAACCGCAGAAAGATCAGCCATTGAGCACCTTCTTCACCGCGCCGGTCAGTGCAAGCTCGAACTTCTTAAAACTCGGAGAAACGTTGTTTCCGGGAAGCATGTACTTAGATATCTTCTCCGCCCAGGTCGCCTTATACTGGCCGATGGCGGGATAGCCGATCTTTTTGATCCTGTGTGACTGCTCGCGAAGAAGCACATCGCAAAGCACCTCCCAGGTACCGCAGATGCTGTCCTGTTCGTATTCGGAAAGCCTTTTGAGATCCGCTTCCGGATACGCAAGAAGGATCGCGTTTTTGTCCGCAAGGATCCAGCTCTCCATCTCTTCAACGGAGATCGCGATGACTGTAGCAAGATCTCTCGCATAACGGCGGCAAGTATCCTTTAGTTTACTCATAAGTTCTTCCGGATCGTGGTCATCGGAATCGATACAGACGATCACGATGATGTCCGTTCCGGCATAGACTTTGTCGTATGCGCGAAGTTTCGCCGGAAGAAGCTCCAGAAGACCGGCAGCCAGCGGCTCCGGTTTTTCGTCAGGATGAGTCGGCCAGTACCCGCATCCGCGATGGGGGCGCAGATAGGACTCAAAATCCTGCGTATATTGTTTTAGTATACAGTTCGTCAGACGCTGTAGAACAACGCCACCTGATCTGTCTTCACTTAGGATCTCTACTCGCATCCAGGAGCCATTCCTTTCGGTCGTCTATTTCTGTCTTACTCAGTTGTCAAAATGTCCCGCGTACCAGATCGCGCCCATGCCGACACCCTGATCGTAAAGTTCCTGCACGATCGGAATCGAGCCTGCACAGCGGATCTCGATCTGGTCATCCCATGTCTTTTCGCCACGGGAGAATACCCAGATCTCCGACGGCGAGAGATTCTCGAGAATATACGGATTGTGAGTCGTGAAAAAGATCTGACATCCTGGGTAACGCATCGAATAGTTGCGCATCTCGGAGGCCAGAATATCGAGCATGTCGTGATAAAGTCCCTCGTCCGGAGACTCCATAAGGATCAGCGGTTTCGGGTCCGGATCGGAAAGCAGAAGCAAAAACAGTGCCAGCATATCCGGCTTTTGAAAATGTTTAAGGACCGACTTCTCGTCCTTATCACGAAGTCCCGGGATCGCATCCATCAGTTTACTTAAGATCGCCTTATACTCCCCGGGTTTTTCCTGACGAAGATAAGCGAGCACGTTCTTGGCATTGGAACCCTCGTTATTTAAGTGCTTATGTCCGCCCGGCGTCATATCTTCGGGGATCTGATAGGTCTGATCCTTCCGGAAACCGACGAAGTACCACCTGAGGATCTCGCGGTATGTCCTGTTCGTAAAATAGAACTGTTTCATGGAGCCGTACGCGTGAAGCGCACTCGTCATCGAGTCGTTCATCTCGCCGTCCATCTTTTCGCCCTTAAAAAGTACGAAACCCTTACCTTGCTTAAAAGAGAGAATGTCTTTCGGCTCGTCCATGCCCTCGCGCCACAGTGTTAGTTTTTCCTCCTCGAAATGCGGCTTTCCATGGACGTTCGCATCGATCACGAGCCGGTACTCGAGATAGGTCGTATCCTTTTCCTGCGGGTCATAAAACTTAAAGCACAAAGTGCAGATCATGGGCTCGTCCCGATCGCCGAGAAGATTTGCAAATCCCGATCTTCCGGACTCCGTCGATGCCGCCGCAGGGCCCTTTACGACCGCGCCCTGCACGAACGACAAAAACGAGAAAAACATCGTCTTTCCCGAGTGGTTCCTGCCGATCAGGGCCTCAATACCGTTCAAGGGATGCGCGATCTCCAATCCCGCAGATAAAGCAAGAGATGACTGCCCGGGATCCTTCCGGATGTCCGGAAGAAGCGCACCAATACAGTCATCTTTGAATAAACCGAAGTTTTGAATATGAATACCAAGTAACACGTTCTTCACCGCCTGTTCTTATACCAAGGCCTCCCCGCACCTTCTGAAAAAGCACCTTCCGAAAAGCACTTTTTCCTCGAAAGCCGGGACTATGTTACTTCTTATTTTAACTCTTTCTTGTCCTTTTGAACACGTACGAGAATATCCGTCAGTTCATTTTCGAGTTCCGTCAGTCTCTTTCTCGCATAATCGATCGAACGTGCGTAGATCTCTTCGGACTGCTGGTTCGCTTCCGTTAAGATCCTCTCGCTCTGCTCTTTGGCAAGCAGTGTGACCTGATGCTCATCGACCATGATCGCCTGACGCTGCTCAGACTGGCGGAGGATACTCTCCGCTTTCTGGCGCGCAGAAGCGACGACCTGATGCTGATGGTCAACGATCCACTTGGCCTGCTGGACTTCCGACGGGAAGCTCGCTCTGATCTGCTTGATCCAGTAAAGAACGTCGGCACGGTCTACGACACAGTTGTCGGAAAACGGCACGCCCTTGGCCTGCTCGATCGTTGCCTGCAGCTGATCGAGAAGTTCGTATAGATCCTTATCTGATGTTCTCACATTTCCATCCGGCATATGAAAAACCTCCTAAGCGCTATTCGCGTATATTACTTTTCCGCTTGCTTTTCAAGCAGTTTTTTATGAACCATCTCTTCGATCTGCGGCACGCACATCCTGCTGATGTCGCCGCCGTAATAAGCAACTTCTTTGATAATGGACGAACTGGTAAATGCCAGGTCGGCGCGGCACGGCAGGAAGATGACCTGATAGTCCGGGAACATCAATGTGTTCGCCGCGTTCATCTCGGCTTCATAACGGAAATCCGATTCGCTCCGAAGGCCTCTTACGACCGCGGATGCGCCGAGCTCACGATATACATCGACGAGAAGTGATTCTCTCGAAATGACCTCGATATTCGGAACGTCCTTTAAGCAGATCTTTGCCATCTCCACACGTTCTTCAACGGTGAATAAGGAATTCTTTGCGCGGTTGATCATGACAGCGACGACGAGCTTGTCGCAAAGGCGGGAAGCTCTTTTTGCGATGTCGATGTGACCCAGTGAAAACGGGTCGAAACTACCGGGAAAAATAAACGTTTTCAAATCGGTTTCTCCTTGTTGCGCATACCTTTCTTATTCTACAAAGAATGTTACCAAAGTTGACCCGTACTTACAACTCTTAATACATGTCATATTGGTTACAATTGTAGAAATTTCAGTATCTGCGTCGGATTCGACGATGAAGATCCCGCCCTCAGATAAAAGGCCGTACTCCTTGATGAGTTCCGAAGCCGTCTTGGCAAAAGCACTTGCCATGGCATACGGAGGATCCATGAATATGATGTCGAAGGACTCGCCCTTTTTCCCGAGAAGTTTCATCGCCTCGGCAAATGCCATCTTCATGGGACGGGCATGCTCCTTCAGGTGCGTTTTTTCAAGGTTTCTGGCGATGACCTGCTGGCTTTTCCCCGCCTGGTCAATGAGGACCGCGGATTCTGCGCCCCGGGACAAAGCCTCGATCGCCATTTGTCCCGTGCCCGAAAACACATCGAGAAAAGCACTTCCCGGCACCCTCATCTGGATGCTCGAAAAGATCGCCTCCTTGACCTTATCGGTCGTCGGACGCGTCGCATCTCCTTTCGGCGCTTCGAGCACCGTTCCTCTGCATTTTCCGGATACCACTCTCGGCATTTATCTCGGATTCTCCTTCAATTCTTCGGGTTTGTTTTCCTACTATACCACTACTTCGCCATTTGGGAAAAGATTTCTATACGATCAGGCAAAACAAGAACATTTTCAGAGGCTCGGCTTCTGCCAGGCATCGCCGAAATGATTATGGAAAGCCTCCAGCATGATCTTCGCCTCGGGTCTTTCCAGTTTCGGATCTTCCGCGATCATCTTCCCGATCGCCTTTTCGATCGGATCGAGGCAGGCCGCGTCGCGATACAGATTTGCCATCTTCAGCTGCGGGATACCGTGCTGCTTCGTACCGAAGAAATCACCTGTTCCGCGAAGGAGCATATCCTTTTCGGCCAGGCGGAAACCATCGGTGGTCTCGCACATCATGTCGATCCTTTCTTTCGAGACACCTTCGTACTTATCCGTCTGCAATATGCATGCGGACTGAAGGCTTCCGCGTCCGATACGGCCGCGAAGCTGATGCAGTGTCGAAAGACCGAATCTCTCGGCATTTCTGACGACCATCAGGGTCGCGTTCGGATTGTCGACACCGACTTCGATGACCGTGGTCGATACGAGAACATCGATATTGCCTTCGCCGAATTCTTTCATGACCTTTTCTTTTTCCGCGGTCTTCATGCGGCCGTGTAAAAGCCCGACATGCATATCGGAAAGGTCGCCGTTACTTAATGTCTCATAGTACTGTACCGCAGACTCGAGGTCGGACTTCATCCTCTGGGCAAGTGTGCCCTCCTCGTCCTCGTACGCATCTTCCTGGAGTTCCTCGATCATCGGGCATACGACATACACCTGATGCCCTTTTTGCACTTCCTGGCGGATCGTCGCAATCACCCGTCCCTCTTCTTCAAACGAAGCACGGATGGTCTTAATGGGCTGACGGCCCTTCGGCATACTCTTAATGACCGATACATCCATATCGCCGAAAAGCACAAGTCCCAGCGTTCTCGGGATCGGCGTTGCCGACATGACGAGGGTATGGATGCCGTGGTCGGCCCGTTCTTCCGTGGAAGATCTTTGCTTAACACCGAAACGGTGCTGCTCGTCCGTGACCATCAGGGCCAGATTCGGAAAAATATTCTTTTCCGAAAGCACCGCATGGGTGCCGACCAGGATCTTGATCTTTCCTGATTTCAAGCCTTCCCGGATCTCTGCTTTTTTCTTTGCCGTCGTGCTGCCGAGCAAAAGCTCACAGCCGATGTCCGTTCCGCCCAGAAACTTCTTAAAAGTCTCATAGTGCTGCGAGGCAAGGACCGCGGTCGGCGCCATGAACACCGCCTGATAACCTGCGATCGCGCAGGCCGCCATACTTAAGAAAGCAACGACCGTTTTACCGGAACCTACATCACCTTGGACGAGCCGGTTCATGGGGCGTTCGGAAGAGATATCGGAAAGGATATCGTGTGTGACCTTCGACTGGTCTTCCGTAAGCGTAAACGGAAGTCCTTTTACGATTTTGGTAAACTTCTCCATATCCTCTTTTTTCCCGCGGATCGGGCAGGACGCGCGCATATCTTTCTGCTCGAGTTTATAGACCGAAAGAGCGCCGCGAAGGAGGAACAGTTCCTCGAAAACGAGATACTTTCTTGCAATATCGACTTCTTCCATCGTATCGGGTCGATGGATCTTTTCATAGGCATATCGGATCGCGCAGAGCTTCTGCTCTTTTCTGAAAAAGAGCGGCAGCACTTCCGAAAGAAGCGGCAGCGCACGATCCAGTGCAATGTTCACGATCGCACGGATATGACCCTGCTTCAGCCCTGCGGTCAAAGGATAGATCGGCTGGATCAGCGAATGTTTGTCTTCGTCCTTTTGCCTTTGGTCAAAAACGGGATTCACTACCTGGAAAGTGAATCCGTCGCGTGTGATCCTTCCGTGGAAAAAATACTCTTCACCGGCAGCCATTTTCTCCGCCAGATACGGCTGGTTGAACCACACCGCGCGGATACTGCAGGTGCCGTCGGAAAGGGTCGCGAAGATCGTGGTCTTGCCGCGGTTCCTGCTGACTTTCGGAGTACTTACGATCGTAGCGATAAAGGACTGGTCTTTATCATGTTCAAGCTGAAAAAGCGGCACGCATTCGGACCAGTCTTCGTATCTTCTCGGGAAGAAAGTCAGAAGATCATACACACAGAAAACGCCGAGTTTTTCGAGCTGCTTGGCACGTCTTTCACCGACTTTCGGAAGAAACTGTACAGGTGTGTCGAGGCGGATCTCAGCCATTTTTCACCTTCTTCTTTCCGGTCGGGCAAAGATCCAAAAGCGCACAATCCAGGCACTTCGGAGATCTTGCATTACATACGGCTCTTCCGTGATCGACCATCAGGTGTCCAAACGGCGCCCACTCCTCTTTCGGAAGGATCTTCATAAGTTCTTTTTCAATGGTTAAAGGATCTTTGCCAAAGCTTAATCCCAGTCGGGCCGAGACACGCATGCAGTGCGTATCGACCACAACGGCAGGTGTTCCGAACATCTCGGAAACGATCAGGTTCGCGACCTTTCTTCCGACTCCGGGGAAACGCATCAGTTCTTCCTGCGTTTTCGGAACTTCGCCGGAGAAATCATCACGCATCATCCGCGCGATCTCATAAAGGTAATGGGACTTCGCTTTCCAGAAACCACAAGGCTTGATAATTGTTCCGATCTTCTCTTCTCCCGCTTTTAGAAAATCCGGATAATCCGGGTACTTTTCAAAAAGCACCTTCGTCACTTCATTGACGCGCACATCGGTACACTGGGCAGATAAAACGGCTCTTACCACCAGATGGAAAACGTTATCGTCGATGTCGAGGGTACACTCGGTCTGCGGGTAAAGCTCGTGCAGACGAAGAAGTATCGCCTCCGCGTTCTTTTTACTCATTTTTTCTCCTCAGGCTTTTCGGATCTTGTCTTAATGGTGTAGACGAATTTCGCGCCGCCTAATTCTTCGCCTTTTTCCGCCCAGATCTTCTCGCCGTGCGCGGTAATGATCTCGCGGCATATATAAAGGCCGAGGCCGAATCCGCTCTCTGTTCTGGACGGATCGACTTTATAGAAACTTTCGAATACACGATCGAGTTTGTCCTGCGGAATACCGCTTCCGGAATCTTCGATGGTGACATAGACCTTCTCTTCGTCAGCATTATAACTTGTGGAAATGCCGATGATACCGTCCTGCGGCGTGAACTTGATCGCGTTCGTCAGGAGGTTATAGAACACACGGTACTGCAACTGCGATTCGCCGAATACCATCATCTGTTTGTCACGATTTGTGCCGAGATCGACATTGACGCTGATCGTCTTTTCGGAAACGAGATTCTCGACATCCTGCACGGCGTCGCGGATCATCTCGTTAATATCGAAATCTTCCATCTTGGATTCGTCGATCTGACTTAGCGAAGATGCCTCGGTCATCGAGTTGATCAGTTTCTGGATACGCTCGACCTGCGTCTGGATGATATCCATGTACTTCGGATAGTTTTCCGGCGGTATCGTACCGTCGGAGATCGCGCTAAGGAAGCCTTTGATCGACGTCAGCGGCGTACGGAGGTCATGCGCGATACTCGAGATGAAGACCTTTCTGTCGGCCTCCTGGTGCTCGAGACGGTCGATCATGCTGTTAACGGTAGAAACCATGTTCGTAATCTCATCCGTGAGCATGTATTTCAATGTGGATTCTTTTCGAAGTTCAGGCACGTCGACTCGAACGGAAAGATCACCTTTCGTGACGGATGTCGCCGCATCAGAAAGCGCACGCAAAGGACGGATCAGGGATCTTGCCATCAGCGAGAAGAACAGAAGTGCCATGGCAAACGAAATCAGGATCGGAAGCAGAAGCGCATTGGAAAGACGCCAGAATACTTCATGTTCCACATTCAGCGTATTGAAAAGCACTATGTTGAGGTCTTTTTGCGCTGTAGGAACCGCGACGGAAACGGCAACGCTTCGGGAATTCGCAAACAGGCCGTTTGTAACGTCAGAAGTCTGAGCAGTTCCCTTATGCAGGAAAAGATCGAGAACTCTTTCGTTCGTAAGGAACACATAGTTATCGGCCTTTAAGATATCGCCTCTCATGAAATCCGGAACGGAGGTGGAATATTCAATACGTCCGTCGGATCTTACGAACCATACAGAGACCTGTTCGGTCCTTGCAAACGAATTAATAAACGCCTGAACCGCTGATTCAGAAACGGAAGCGTCTGCCATCAGGGAATCATAGGCAAGTGCAAGAGATTCTGCCTGACGCTCGATTCTCCTTTCGTTTTCGGAAATAAGGGATACGGTCGTCTGACGGTAAAAGACAAGGATCAGTACCAGAAACACAAGTATCGTACCGACCGCAAGCGACAGGGTCGTTCGGAACAGTACGGATTGTGGCTTTTTCGCGTTACTACTCATGTCTTTCCCCTAAGAAACGGAAATCTTATTTCTCTGTCGTCTCGAATTTATAACCGACGCCCCAGACCGTCTTGATCTGCCAGTTAGTCGATACTTCCGGACGCTCAAGCTTTTCACGGATACGCTTGACGTGTACGTCAACGGTACGGGACTCTCCGTAAAAATCATAGCCCCATACATTTTCGAGGAGCTGTTCTCTTGTAAATACACGGTTCGGATGAGATGCCAGGAAGAACAGAAGTTCCAGTTCCTTCGGCGGGATATCGATCTCCTTGCCGTCTACCGTTACCACATAACGGGCCATATCTACAGTGAATCCCTCGTAGGAGATCACTTCGGTATTCTCTTTTACATCAGTAGACTCGGAAGGTGCGGCATCGCGCTTTTCGGTACGGCGGAGGATCGCCTTGACTCTTGCAAGGAGCTCCTTCGGTTCAAAAGGCTTCTGGACGTAGTCATCCGCGCCGAGCTCGAGGCCTACGACTTTGTCTAAGGTATCGGATCTTGCCGTCAGCATGATGATCGGGACATCCGATGTTTTTCTGATCTCACGGCAGATGTCATATCCGTCTTTTCCCGGAAGCATCAGGTCAAGTACGACCATGTCCGGCTGTGACGTCTGGAAAGCTTCCAGCGCACGGTCTCCGGAAAGACAACTGGTTACGGCAAACCCGTCTTTATCGAAGTAGAGTCTTAACACTTCTACGATATTCGGATCATCGTCGACAACTAATACTTTCTTCATACTCTTCCCTCACTCCCTTATTTTTTCAGCATATCCTGCAGTTCTTCCATGAACGAATTTACGTCCTTGAACTGACGGTATACCGAGGCAAAACGCACATAAGCGACCTCATCGATCTCTTTGAGCTTGAGCATGACCATCTCGCCGATATCATTCGTGGAGATCTCACGCTTGGCCGTGTTCTGGATCTGATTCTCCACATAGGTGACGATCTGTTCCAGCTGCTCACTGCTGACCGGTCTCTTCTCACAGGCCTTCATCAGGCCTCCGAGAAGTTTTTCCTGACTATAAGCCTCACGCGTACCATCCTTTTTGATGACAAGAAGCGGGAGAAGTTCCACTTTCTCGTAGGTGGTAAAACGCGAGGAACAGGATAAACATTCACGCCTGCGGCGGATGGCAGAACCATCCTCCGCAGGCCGCGAATCAATTACCTTATCTTCCATATGTCCACAAAAAGGGCATTTCATAAGTTATCACTCATCCAGATTATCGTTATCACTCATAAACCAGGGAAGAAGTCTCTTCTTATCCTTGGACGGAGCCGGAGCTTCGACTGTCTTCGGCATGGATACCGGAGCCTGCTCTCTCGGAGAAGGTGTCGGAACTACGTTCGGTGTCGGTCTTCCACCCTGCTGCATCGGACGGGATACCGGAGCCTGCGGAGCAGATGCCGGAGCCGAAGGAGCGGAGTAAGAGGACTGCGGGCGGGCTACCGGCGGAACCGGAGCTACAGGAGCCTGCGGTGCGGATGACTTCGACGGAGAATAGATCTTCGCGTCGTCCTTTACGGCCGGTTCCGGATCACCAAAGAGGAATTCCGGAACTTCCGGCTTTGCTGCCGGCTTTACTGCCGGTGCCGGAGCAGCCGGCTTCTCGTAAGAAGATACCGGAGAGATCGGACGGCTTGTGGAAGCACTCGGTGTTCCCTGGCCGATGATCGTCGGGTTCTGCTTGGAGATGATGGATGTTGCCGGGCGGAAAGCCGCGGAAGCATTCTCAGTATTATCGAAACCGGAAGCGATGACAGTGATCATGATCTCATCTTCGAGTGTCGGGTCTGTGACTGCACCGACGATGATATCTGCATCACCTGCAACTGCATCACGTACAACGGAAGCAGCAACATCGATCTCGTGGAGTTTCATGTTTCTGGAACCTGTGAAGTTGATGATTACGCCGCGGGCGCCCTCGATCGTTGTGTCGAGGAGCGGGCTGTTGATCGCCTGCTTAACAGCGGCTGCCGCTCTGCCCTCACCGGAAGCACGGCCGATACCCATGTGGCAGATACCTGCATTTGTCATGATACGGCGGACGTCAGCAAGGTCGAGGTTAATAAGACCCGGGATAGCAACGAGATCGGAGATACCGGCAACACCGAACTTGAGGACCTGGTCGGCCATGTTGAATGCGTCGTCAATGGATGTATCTTCGTCCGTGATATCGAGGAGCTTATCATTTGCAACTACGATCAGGGAGTCTACGTACTTTTCGATCTCGCGGATACCGCGCTCTGCGTTCATTGCACGTCTCGGACCTTCGAAACGGAACGGACGGGTAACGACTGCAACTGTCAGGATGCCGAGTTCACGGGCGATCTGAGCAACTACCGGAGCAGCACCTGTACCTGTACCACCGCCCATACCGGCTGTGATGAACAGCATGTCCGTGCCGCGGATCGCCTGAGCGATCTCATCCTTACTTTCTTCAGCTGCCTTTTCGCCGACCGTCGGATCAGCACCGCAGCCTAAGCCTCTGGTGATCTTCTCACCGATCTGGATCGTAACCTGAGCCTTGGAACGGGACAGCGCCTGATGGTCTGTATTAATGGAAATAAAATCGATGCCCTGTACGGAACTTTCGATCATACGGTCGACAGCGTTACATCCGCCACCTCCGACACCGATTACTCTTATTGCTGCAAATGGTTCGTCATCCATGGAATATCCGAGCTTAAAATCTGACATAGCCTTCTATCCTCCGTCTCGTGCTTATATATACTAATTCATTATGAGCCTTCTAAGCTATCTTTTACAATTCTACACTAAATGTTGGGGGCAGGCAATAGACCAAAAACGCCGTCAAAAAACGCGTTACAGAACGATTACCAGCGTTTTTCAGGCCTGTAATGAAAAGCACTTTTACATCAAAATGTAGTGGGCGCCTATCTCAAGATATAATCTCTTCCGGACATGTCCAAAACGGTACCGGTCTTTCCCTCGAAATAGCCTGATACCACCGCATAGCGAAGCCACGTCATGTCGTCGGAGATCGTCGTTAGGGATCCGATCTTCACCGAGATCGTCTGATCGACGTTCGGAATGTCCAGATCGATGAATGTCGTCATGTTTTCGCAATAACGCACGCAGATTACATGAGAGAGAAAATCAAATCCGTCGCCTTCTTCACCGCTCGCCGCATCGGAACCGAGGATCGCACCCAAAACGGTGATGCAGATGTCATATCCTTCCGTCGATGTCAAATCCAGTTTCTGCCCTATCTGTGCGGATCTTATGGGCAGTCCGCGGATCTCGGGGATGCCCTTCGGGACCTCTCCGTTTTCGATCTCAAGGACCACGGAATCCTCCGAAATAACGGCATATCCGTCGGGGATCGCCACGTAAGCTACTTTTCTTCTTTCTGTAATCTCAATGTAAACTTCTCCCGGGTATTTCGGGTATACTTTGGCATCTGCGATATACGGATCGGAGTTTTTGATGCGGTTTTCGACTTTTCCGTACGAAAGCTTGGCGATCTGCTTCCAGGATCCGCCCACATGTGCATACAGATGATCGTTCTTCCGGATGCCCGCCAGATCCAGGATCTGCTCGGTCGTAAATCTGTGGTTACCGCTGACGTGGATCTCCTGCACACGGAAATTCGGATGCACGAAGAAAAGAAGCACTAAGATCAGGGCGATCATCGAAAGGATCAGTGCGATCCAGCTTTTTACCGAAAAGCGCCTGAGCACGGCCATAAATCCGCCCATTGCGCCTTCCGGCGTCTCCTTCTTTTCAGCGGGCGCACTTTTTTCCGGTTTCTCCTTCATTTCAGAAGGCGCACTTTTTTCGGGCATCTCCTTCTTTTCGGAAACGTCCTCGCTTTTCCCTTCGGCCTCAACTCTTCTGATGCCGTCAAGTTCCGGTTTTCTTATTTTCTTTTCCGGATCGTTATCGGGCAAGTGCTTTTACCTCATCACAAATACGTGCCGCCGCATCATAGATCGCAAGTTCACGCGCATTCTTTCTCATTTCCTGCATCCTCTTCTTATCAGCCAAAAGCTCCTTGACGATACCGGGGAGTTTCTCGACTGCCTGGTCGTCAGGAACGAGGATACCTGCTTTCCCTTCTACGAACGTCTTCGCGTTATAGGTCTGATGGTCCTGCGCCGCGTACGGATACGGGATCAGGACGGAAGGAGCTCCGACAGCCTGGACTTCCGCGCAGGTGATCGCGCCGGCTCTTCCGACGAAAAGATCGCAGGCAGAAAGATAGACTTCCGGGTCCTTGATGTACTCGAAGACCTCAATA
The DNA here is from genome assembly GCA_017428545.1 of Clostridiales bacterium. GTDB lineage: Bacteria > Bacillota > Clostridia > Saccharofermentanales > Saccharofermentanaceae > Scatonaster. The sequence goes on along the minus strand of JAFRQR010000008.1, from coordinate 152,661 downwards.
TTCTTCGGCCAGTTCTTCGCTTCTTCCATAACTTCCTTATAGCGCTGTTTTCCAACGCTTAAGATGATCTTCGTATTCGGATCTTCAATCGTTTTGGCAAGTTCGACGATCGCGGCATTGACTGTTCTGGCGCCAAGGCTTCCGCCCATGGCCAGGATCATGGTATCGTTCAGCGTCAGTCCGAGTTTTTCTCGGCAGGCATCCCTTTCTACGGTCGAGAATACGCCGCGGATCGGGTTTCCGGTTACAACGACCTTGGCCTTCTTATGGAAGAAGTGCTCCGTCCCCGGAAAACTCGTGCAGACGGTTCCGGCATAGCGGGACATCATACGGTTCGATCTTCCCGGGAATGCATTCTGCTCGTGAAGAAGGATCGGGACTTTTTCCTTATGTGCGGCCGCGATCAAAGGGCTGCAGACAAATCCGCCGGTTCCGATGACCACGTCGGGCTTTTGCTCGCGGATGATCTTTCTGCACATCTTTCTTCCCGCAAGAAATTCCCTTACGGCTTTGATCGTTTTCTTACTCGGCTTCATCGGAAGCTGGGCGGCGCGGATGACTTTAAACGGATATCCCATCGAAGGAATGATCTGCGCCTCGAGTCCTTTTTCCGTACCACAGAAAAGCACTTCCGAAGAAGGATCCTGCTTTTTCAGTTCGTCTGCGATCGCTACTGCCGGATGGATATGTCCGCTCGTACCGCCGCCTGCCAGAATAACTTTCATAACTTACACCACCAATTTTACTGTTTTTCTCTTTCTTCCCGATCTGGATACCGAAAGGATCATGCCTACCGAGATCATAAAGAAGAAGTTGGCCGTACCGCCGTAACTAAAAAACGGCAGCGTAATGCCCGTCGGCGGGATCGCGCCCGTCGCAACACCGATATTCAGGAACGCCTGTAGCGTGAGAAGTGCCGTATAGCCTGTCGTTAATATCCTCGTAAAAAGGCTGTCTGCCTGCCACGAGATCATAAATCCCGCCAGCGCAAAAGCCCAGAACAAAAGCATGATCACAAGGCCGCCGACGAATCCCAGCTCCTCGCAGATAATGGAATACACATAGTCATTATGCGCCTCCGGAAGGTACATGTACTTCTGGCGGCTGTTACCGAAACCGACGCCGGTCATTCCGCCGGAACCGATCGCGATGATACTCTGCTCGATCTGGTATGTATCGTCTTCGTCCGCCGTCTTCTCTTCTTCCTCTTCGGCATTCATCGACGAGAAGATGTTAAGACGCGTAACAACGTGCGCGAAGTTCTTTTCGAGCTTCTTCTTCTGCGCGCCGGGCATCGCCAGATAAAAGATGCCGCCGACCACGAGCATAACGGAAAGAAGGATCGCGGTTCCGCGGATCCAGGAAGAAAGCGGGATGCCGCAGACCAGAAAACAGATCGCGGAGATCGCACTTAAGATCAAAAAGCACGACATATGCGGCTGAAGCACGACGATCAGAAGACAGAACATAACGAGCGCTCCGGGGATCGTGATATCGATGAGCGCATCAAAAGTCTTCTGGTTCATCTTTTCCGTCTTAAGTTTGCCTTTTTTTCTCATTCTCTGGATAAACGAGCGGTATCCGGCGATCGAATAGACGATCGCGACCTTAACGTACTCGGACGGCTGGATCGAAACGCCGCCGATGAAGATCCATCTTCTGGCACCGTTGATAACGGAACCCATGACAAGAGTCAGAAGCGCCATACCGACCGCCGAAAGATAGACAAGCAGCGTGACCGGCCATTTATCAAAGAGTTTAAGCGGCATGAACGTGATGACCAGTGCGGCGATAAATCCGAGGATCAGAAATCCGCCCTGGTGGATGACGTAGTACATGGAGTTGCCCTGGGACGTATAGGCTTTCGGCATACTTGCGGAAAAGAGCATGACCAGACCAAAGGCCATCATGATGAGAACGATAATGACGATACCCATGTTGACCCGGCGCGGTGCATACACGTCGAGCGACTGGATCTTACCGTCTTCCCGGAAAGCAATGTTATCCGAGACCAGGTCTTTCATCTTTCGTCTCATGCTTTACGTTCCTTTCGAGATCAGATCGTTATAGCTGTCTAGAATCGTGTGCATCTCATACGAGTGGGATGCCTTAAGAAGGATGTAGTCGCCCTTCTTCGCGATCTTTACCAGCATTTCGGCCATCTTCTCTTTATCGTTAAAGACATATACCGGAATGTCCTTAGACACCGAGTATACACCTTCTAATACATTCTTTTGGAAATCGCCCATGACCAGGACACCGTCAAGTCCTACAGATGCGGCTTTTGCACCGATCTCGAAATGTTTTTGCGGAGCACAATCGCCGAGTTCTAACATATCGGAGATGCAGGCATAGGCTTTCGAATGCTCCGCGAGGCGGCGCACCGACTCAAAAGCGGCCATCATGGACTCAGGTCCTGCGTTATAAGAGTCGTCAAGGAAATACACGCCTTCGGCACCGACCAGTCTTTCACGGTGGCCGATCTGCTCAAAGGAAGCGATGCCCTCAGCAATCTTCTGCGGAGCGATACCGAAATACAGGCCGCAAAGAAGCCCGGCCAGTGCATTTCCCACATGATGCATACCGACGACTTTGATCGAAAGGTCAATCTCCTGAAGCGTTCCGAATCCCGCCTCGGCCGTAAAACGGATGCGGTCTCCGCAGATCTTCGGTTCTCCGGCAAAAGCGGCGCCGTAGCAAGGTCTTTGAAGTTCGATTCTCTCCATCGATGTATAAGCGATCTTAATATCATCCCGGATCAGGCCTTCATCAACGGCTTTCCCGAGATATTCATCGGCATAAGGAATAACCAGAAGTCCGCCTTCACAAAGGCACTCGAGGACTTCAAGCTTTGCGCGCATGATCTCTTCACGGGATCCGAGTCTTTCGATATGTGCGACACCGATGTTCGTAATGACCGCGACATCCGGATGTGCGATATGCGTCAGCTGGGAGATCTCCCCGCGAAGGCGCATGCCCATCTCAAGAACGAGAACTTCCGTATCTTCAGGGGTATCGAGGATCGTCTTGGAAAGGCCGATCTCGTTATTGTGGTTGGCTTTGGTAACATATGCCTTGCATCCGCGGGAGAGCGCGGAGTAGATCATCTCACGTGTACTTGTCTTTCCGACAGAGCCCGTGACCGCAACGACCTTACAGCCGAGGCGTAATCGCTGGTATTCGGCGATCTTCGTAAGCGCGATCGTCGTGTCCTCCACGAGAATGACCGGCACTCCTTCCGGAGCATATTCCATCGTGGAAAGAACTAAAAGCGCGGCACCGTCATTTGCTGCCGCTACCGCGTACTTGTTTCCGTCGAAGTTTTCGCCGATCAGCGCAAGGAACGCATTGCCCTCGTGGATCGTTCTGGTGTCCGTAGAGATACCGTCGACGGTATATTCATCCGCCGAAGCGGTCTTTCCTTCCACCGGGAACTGCTTAAGCTGTCCGCCGGTCGCCTTAAGTATCTCCGAAATGGTAAACTTGGCCATTTTTCTTATACTCCTCTTTCCTTCTCAAGATCACGCAGCACTTCCGCGGTCACTTTCGAATCGATAAAATCCACGACAGAATCTTTGATCGTCATGGTGGTCTCGTGTCCTTTTCCCGCGATGACCACGATGTCTTCCGGCTTTGCCATCGAGACGGCATGCGCGATCGCTTCTCTTCTGTCTTCGATGACACAGAAAGGCGCACCCTCGACACGGTTGATGCCTTCGACGATCATACCGGAGATCCTCGAAAAATCCTCGGATCTGGAGTTATCTGTCGTGACCACGGTGAAGTCGCTGTATCTTCCGGACATCTCACCCATGGTATATCTTCTTTCCGTCGGGCGGTCACCGCCGCAGCCGAACAGTGTGATGATCCTTCCCTTACATGCCGGACGGATCGCCTTTAAGAGCACTCTCAGGCTGTCTCCGTTATGGGCATAGTCGACATAAACGCGAAGGCCGAGTTTATTCGGGACCTTTTCCATCCTTCCGGGAACATGGGTAAATACCATACCAGATTTAATCTCTTCGACCGGTACGCCCGAAAGATAAGCCGCCGCTGCCGCGCAGAGCGCATTGTTGACGTTAAAGTCACAAAGAAGCGGCACGAAAAGCTCTTCCTCGATATCCGGACCGACAAAGGTGAATGCCATTCCCGGAACTCCGTCTTGTACCGTCGGAGCCATATCCCTTACATAGAAGTCCGCCTTTCCATCGACACAATAAGTGTAGCACTTTTCGGTATGTTCCTGTGCATACTTAAGAACATCCGGGAAACGGCGGGTGTTGATATTTACAAGCGCGATCCTACAGTGATCGAAAAGCTTGAGTTTACTTTGGAAATAATCTTCGTCCGACTCGTGCTCGCCGTCGGAGACATGGTCGTTCATGAAGTTCGTAAATACACCGATATCAAAGCCTACGCCGTAGGTCCTTTTAAACTTGAGGCCTAAAGAGGATACTTCCATGACACAGTAGCCGACGTCTTCTTTTTTCATATCGGAAAGAAGCGACTGGAATTCCCAGGCTTCCGGTGTGGTGTGCTTAGATTTGACGGCTTTACTGCCGAACTTATTCTCAACGGTACCGATAAGGCCGCACTTTCTTCCGGACCGTTCCAGGATCTCGTGAAGGATATAGGTCGAAGTGGTCTTGCCCTTCGTTCCGGTCATGCCGATGATGTGCATGTCCTTAGAAGGGTGGCCGAAGTGGCAGACGGCCATCTCGGCGTATACTTTTCTGGTATCCTCGACAGCGATCACGGCCGTATTTCCGGCCTGTTCGATGACCTTTAAGACCTGTTCGATCTCGGGAAGTCTTTTCTCCTCGACGAGGATCATGGCAGCGCCCTTGGCGGCGGCATCGCCGATGTGCTTATGGCCGTCGTCTTTCTGGCCGATCATGGCGACAAACGCGGTTTTCGGAGTGACTTTCCGGGAATCCAGAACGATATCGTCAAAATCGCGGTCTTCTCCGCATATCCATGTGTATTTACTTTCCCTAAGAAGATCCTTTGCTTTCATGTCCTTTACTCCATCTTCAGATAAATGACCGTTCCGTATGGTACTTCCGTCGGCGGGGGAGCTTCGGTCTCAGTGGTCTCGCCATCTTCTCCTGTCTCACCCTGCTCATCTTGTGTTTCGGTCGTATCGTCCGGAAGTTCCGTCGGCTCACCCTCATCCGGCGGAGCTTCCTGCTTGTCATCATCCGGTGGCGGAGTCGGATCCGGAGTCGGATCAGATGCCACGCCTGCAGATCCCGGCGGTGACTGTGAAACGACGGTGCCCTGGAGATTTCCTTCCACGACGAAGTTCAAGCCGTACTGCTTAGCGAGTTTTCTGCATTCGATGATATTCATTCCCGTAAAGTTCGGGATAGGAGTCTTGTTCATATCTTCTTCCGAGACCGTATCCGGATAAAGGACGATCACGGAGTTCTTATAGACCGTCTCTTCCTGTCCGTAATACATCGTTCCCACGATCGAATCGAGGCTCATGGAACCGGTGCCGTCAAGGACCGTAAAACCTTCGTCCTCAAGTTCTTTTTTCGCCTGAAGGAAAGTTTTGCCGGTAACATCCGGAACGTGGAACAGAAGACCCATGCGATCATATTCTTCCTTCGACAGCTTTCTGTCGACATTCATGTACTCGAGCGTTTCTTCAACGATTCTGGCAGATACTTTTGCCGCGGCGGAAGAACCTACATCCTTATCCTCCGGCTTATTGATAACGACCAGCACCGCGATCTTCGGATCGTAGGAAGGAGCATAGCAGCCGAAGGAGATAACGTGCATACCGGCTTCTTCACCGACATCGATGGTCGATGTGGAAGTCTTACCGGCAACATAGTAGCCGGGAACATAACCTGCGGAACCTGTACCCTCTTTAACTACGTCTTCGAGAAGATTTCTGACTCGGGCGGAAGTTCTCGACGAGAAGATGGTACGGACTTTTTCCGGCTCATATTCACGGATGATGTTTCCGTTCGCATCGACGACGCGGGAAGCAATGTGCGGACGCATCAGGTCGCCGCCGTTAACGAGCGCCGAATAAACGGAGATCAGCTGAAGCGGGGTAACCGTGGAAGACTCACCGAACGAAAGCGTCGCAAGGTCGACTTCGGTCGGCTCGGCGTGGAAGATGCCCTTTCCTTCAGCAGGAAGGTCAACGCCTGTTACATCGTAGAATCCGCAGTTGTGGATATAATCGTAGTACTTTTCGATACCGATACGCTGTGCAAGACGGACGAAGATCGGGTTACAGGAACGCTCGAAGGCTTCTCTCAACGTTTCATCACCATGGTTACCGTCTGTCTTTTCTCTCCAGCAGCGGATCGTATCTACTGTGGTGATCTCGATCGGAGCATCGCTGAAGATCTCATCCTCATAGGTGAGGCCTTCTTCAAGTGCGATCGCCGTCGTTACGGCCTTCATGGTGGAACCCGGCTCGTAAGTATCGGAGATGCAGCGGTTTCTCCACGCATTTCTCATCAGGTACTCCGCCTGCTCTTCCGACGTCATGTCCGACCAGTCCTTTTCGCTTATTCCGTACGGGATCTCACGGGGAGTGTTCAGGTCAAAATCCGGCATCGAGACCATACCAAGGATCTCGGCGGTATAAGGATCCATAACGATACAGGTAACGCCTTCTCTCGGCCGGTACTCGTTATACGCGTCGCGGCAGGCATTTTCGCAGATCCTCTGGATATTCATGTCGAGCGTCAGCTGGACGTTATATCCGTCCTGCGCCTGGATGCTCGTCGGCGCGGAATAAGGAAGCGCGCTCTGGTTGTAGTTATCTACTTCTGCGTAAGTATAGCCCTCGGTACCGGTCAGGTAAGAGTTGTAATATGCCTCGATACCGTACTGGCCGATCAGGGAGTTGTCGCTCTGGTCCGCAAAACCGATGACCTGCGCGGCAAGAGATCCGTAGTTATAGTAACGCTTCGGCACCGCGTCGATCTTAACGCCGCCGATATTATGCTCCGAAAGGAAAGCCTGAAGATCCTTCATCTGCTCGTAGTTGACTTTCTTCATGACCTGCACGTACGGAGTGTCTTCTTCTGCGAGCCATTCGACCATTTTATTGGCGTCGGCACCGATGATTTCGGCAAAAGAATCGGCGATGTCCTGCTTACTGAGAGGATCTTTGCGGTTCTCCTGGGATTTCATGACGTCCGAAGGCGTGATACCGATCGTGTATTCATATGTCGTACTTGCGAGGATATTGCCGTTTCTATCGAGGATATCACCACGGTTCGGCACGTCTTTGATACGCTGCCAGTGCATCTGGGAAGCTTTGTAGGAATATTCTTCGTACTGGTCGTGCTGGAGCTTGAACTGGACTTTGATCAGATATCCCATGAAAAGAGTAAGCGCAAGAAAGACAGTGACCAGTACGATCCTTCCGCCGATGCGGAAACGGGCCGTATTGGTCTCGTCGGTTACATGCGTATTATCTTTACGTTCGTTTTGAGACATTTCCGTCCCTGTTCCTTTCCTGTCCGAGCATTACGCACCTTCTTCGGAATAATAATTCGCCAGGTTGCGTTTTGCTTCCGCAACGATGTCCTCCGTCAATCCGACAGAATTATAGGAACGGCTTGTCGTCATATGATCCTTCTGCGGGACAACGACATTAACGATCTGCTTGTCATTCGGTTCCACCATGCCCAGGTGCATGCTCGCTGTTTTCTTTACCGATTCGAGGTCGGCAGAGACGAAAAGAGTCTCACGGAGCTGGCTTGTTTCCTGGCGCATTTTGTTGATCTGGCGCTCTTTGTTATTATTCGCAAAGTTCATCGATGCGATCTGTGCTTCATTATACACCAGCAGACCGAACAAGGCAGTGACAAACGCTACAGCCAGAGAGAACAAAATAAAGTCGCGAAAACGCTTTAAAGTCATGGAAACTGTCTTCTTGCGGTAATTGCCGTAAGCTGTTTCCATGGCACGCTTGTTCTGTGCGCGGATCTTTTTCTTCCTGGCTTCCGTATTTACGGGGGCAATGGCACCGGATTCTTCCAGCGCGCTCATATAGCGCTCGGCTTCACCGTCATCAAAGGCAAGGAAATTCAGGCCGACCGAATAGTCGGTGCCTGTACTTTTCAACAAAGCATCATATGTGTCTTTTTTCGATACTTTTACTGCCTGTGCCATACCTCTTCATTCCTTTCGAACACTCTCAGCTTTGCACAGCCTGAGCGTTTATTCTCCATAGCCTCTTTTTTTGAAGCGACGATGGGCTTGCTATGGATCTGTCTGCCCATCGGCTTCTTCCCGCAAACGCATACCGGAAACTCTCTCGGGCATGTGCACGGGTTTTCGAGTTTGCGGAAAGCTTCCTTCACCAGCCTGTCCTCCAGGGAGTGAAAGGAGATCACCGCGAACCTTCCGTGTGCATTCAGCAGTGCGGGCACCGTATCCAGGAGCTTTTCGACAGATCCGAGTTCATTATTGACCTCGATCCTGATCGCCTGGAAGCACCGTCTTGCCGGATGCTGATCTTCTTTTCTTGCGGCGCGGGGCATCGCACTCCGGATGATCTCCGAAAGCTCGGTCGTAGTCGTGATCGGAGCAACTCCTCTCTTTTCCACGATGGCCGATGCGATCCTTCCGGCATATCTTTCCTCGCCGTATTCACGGAAGATCCTCGTGAGATTTTCTTCGGAATACGTATTGACCACGACTTCTGCGGAAAGTTCCTGCTTCTGGTTCATCCGCATGTCCAGCGGGCCGTCCTTCATGTAGGAAAAGCCACGCTCGTCCGTGTCGATCTGATGCGAGGATACGCCGAGATCGGCCAGTACCCCATCTACCTTTTCAATGTTCATCTCTTCGAGTACTTCCCCGATCCTTGAAAAATCGGTCTTTACGAGCACCCATTTATTACCAGCACCCATCTGCTCTCTTCTTTTCTCACAAGCAGCCAGTGCTTCATCATCTTTATCCAGCGAGATGAGCTTGCCGTTATCGCCCAATCTCTCGACGATCCCCGAACTGTGTCCGCCGCCGCCGGCCGTGCAGTCCACGTAGATCCCGTCTTTTTTGATCGACAGGCCTTCCATGCACTCCTCGAAAAGGACCGGCACGTGATGGAAATTACAGTCCTGTGATCTCATAGCCGTCCAGATCGATGCTCTCCTGCTCCTGCGACTCATTCAGTTCGTCGTAGTACTTCTTCGTGCAGAGCTCAAGTGCATCTCTTCCCATCTGATAAATGCAGATCTCATCCGAAGGCTCCGCCCCGATCCTTTTCCAAAGCTCGGAACTTACGGAAATACGTCCCTGGCTGTCCAGCTCGCACTCCAGCGCCTCACCGATAAGCTGTCTTCTTGCGTGGCGGATCTTCGCGTTGGTCATCGGGATCTTGCTGAACTGATCGACGATCTCCTCGAAGCGCGGCTTGCTGTAAACGCTAAGGTAACCCTGGTCCTGATTCAAAGTGACAAACATGGGCGAGCCGATCTGATCCCTGACTTTTGCCGGGATGAAGATCCTGCCCTTGGCGTCCATTTTGTTGATGAATCGAGCCATTGTTCTCCTTTGTGAAAATCACCACTGTTCTCCACAAACAGTATCATTTCCACCACTTTCCACCACTTTTGTAGTCATTGTAATAAAATAACGTTTACATTTCAATACTGTTTCAACTAGGAAAATAGGGATAAACGGGATTTTAAGGGTTAAAAACGAACAAACGCTCGCTTTGTTCAAAAAGCAGGAATCTTCATAGTTTTCTCTTTCAGAGCAAAAGAAAAGAAGTTTTCAAGTGCCTCCGCAGGGCAACGCCCGAGGACAGCACCAGAAAACTTCCTTTTCTTTACGCTGATTATATAAGAAAAACTATGACGATGGTTTTCGGTCCATGGAAATATTTAATATGAACCCCAGCGATATGAAGTTAACCATCATTGCGGTACCTCCCATGCTGACAAACGGAAGCGGGATACCCGTGATCGGAAGAAGGCCGACACACATGCCCATATTCTCGATAAAATGGAATGCATAGGAGCCCGTAAGACCTACGATGATGTAGGAGTATGCTTTTCGAGAGGACTTGGATGCGACATAAAGGCAGCGCACCAGGAAGAAAAAGGCCAGCACCAGGATCGCCGTGGTGCCGATAAATCCCATTCGTTCGGATACCGCCGAATAAATAAAGTCGGATTCTTTAACGGGTACTTTGACCAGAACGCCGGTGTGATTGCCCGTAAGGCCGCCGGACGCGATCGCTTCCTTGGACTGGACGAGGTTCCACTCGGAAACCGGGTCGGAACCTTCGAAGATAAGTGACAGGATCCTCTTCTTCTGGAAAGGCTCGAGGTAGAAGTTCCATACCAGCGGGATGACTACGACGATGAGGCCGGAGATCGCCAGCAGGAAGTATCTGTACTTGAGGTTCCAGATAAAGAGCATGCATACGAATGAGAAAATGATGACCATCGCGGTACCGAAGTCAGGCTGCTTCATGATAAGGAGCAGAGGGACACCGTAGATCATAGCCAGATATACCCAGCCGCGGATCATGGAGATCGCCTTGGTGCCCATATCCTCGAGGATATAGGAAGTAACGATGACCAGTCCGATCTTGGTAAGCTCAGAAGGCTGGAATGTTCCCAGGAACGGCAGCTGCATCCAGGCATCGGCGCCCCATTTATCCTGCAGCGTAAAGCCGTCAATGATGACCCATATAAGGAGCAATATGGAAACACCATATAAGATCCACCCGATCAGTTTCATGAACTGCGTATCGAGAAGGCAGATAAAGAAGGCGATGAGCATGCCGATCACGGCAGCGATCACCTGCTTATAAAAGATCGTGGGGTAACCTTCGTAACCTTGGGAAAGAACGAGGTTTAAGACATAAAGACCTATGGTGGTAATGGACAGGATCGGTATGATCAGCCAGAAATCCACCGTTCGAAGGGAATTATTCTTCAGAAATTCAATGCCGGATTTTCCCTGACCCATTGAAGCCTCTTACTTTTCTTCGTCCTGTTCTTCAGACTCTTCGTCGGAATCTTCGTCGTCGGAAATATCTGCTTCTTCGGAATCCTCGTCAGAATCTTCTTCAGAATCTTCATCAGACGCATCTGTTTCATCAGATTCGTCCTCGTCAGCATCTTCGTCCTTGACGGTAAAGGAAGACTTGGCAAGTCTCTCGACACGGTCCTCATCGTCCTCGTCGTCATCGTCCTGCGCATAGCGGGCGAGCTTCTCTTCTCTTCTTCTCTTGGCGTCACGCTGCATCTGCTCGTCAGCCTTGAAGAATCTTTCCGGGATCGGCTTCTTTTCCCAGTCGTAGATACGAGCAAGGGAAAGTACCAGGAAACCGAGAACGATCAGTACCAGAGAGAGTACCTGGGAGATACGCAGGGATGTGCCTCCGATATAGAGGGAATCCGTACGGAGTCCTTCGATAAAGAAACGTACGATACCGTAACCGATGCAGTAGCAGGAAGTAACCGTCCACGGTTTCTTGCTCTTGCTTCTGACGATAAACAGAATAATGCAGATGATCAGGCAGGCCACCGACTCATAGAAGAATGTCGGGTGGACAGGCTTATTGGAATCAAGATTCGGGCAGTTGGCTGCCAGATAGCGGGAGATCGCCGCACTCTTCATGCCCCACGGAAGATCTGTCGTGGTACCGAAAGCTTCCTGGTTAAAGAAGTTGCCCCAGCGTCCGATCGCCTGACCAAGCGGGATATATACCATGGCAAAGTCGATGACGGGAGCCATCGGGATCTTTCTGATCTTGGACATAAGGAAGATCGCGAACGCGGCACCGAGCACACCGCCGTAGATGGCCAGTCCGCCTTCTCTAACGTTCGTGATATTCGAGAGCGTCTTTCCGATATTGCCCTTCACATAGTAAGAGCTCCACTGACAGAAGACGTAGTACAGTCTTGCGCCGATAAAAGCAAACGGGATCGCCAGGAGGCAATAGTCGGTAAGAAGGTCCGGAGTCAGACCGTGCTTTCTGCACTGCTTCATGCCAAGGATCAGGCAAAGGGCAACGGCAAATGCGATAAGCATGCCGTACCAATAAACGACGAATCCGTTGATGTCGATCGCGGCATTACTGATATTGAACTTCCATCCCAGACCCGGGAAGGTAACATAGTATTTTTCAAGTGCTACTAGGTACTGCATTGTAGGACCTCATTTCTCTTTCTTTCTTGTTCACGCAATATAATATCACACATATCCTTCAAATCGAACAGGTATTTGACGGCTTTTGTGATATTCCAAAGCCGCCTTCTGATCTTTTTGCATCTGCTCTTTCAGCTCTTCAAGCGATCCGAACTGCTGTTCCGGACGGACGAATTTTAAGAGCATGACGGTGCCGTTCGTCCCGTAAAGCTGGTAATGGCCTTCCAGGATCATGGTCTCCGTAAGCGGCGATTCATCGTCTTTATTTACCGTCGGGCGAAGTCCGATGTTCGTAATCGACGGATACACAACGCCGTCGAGAAGATACGCGGAAACATACACACCGAATCTCGGGACGATCTTCTGTTCCGGGATCCGGATATTAGCTGTCGGGAACCCGAGTTTTCTTCCGATCTGCTGGCCTTTTTCCACCACTCCGGAAAAAGCAACGGGGTGGTCTAACAGTTTTTCGGCCATCTCCACTTCGCCGGAAGAGATAAGTTCACGGACCCAGCTGCTGCTGATCCTTCGGTCATCGCAGTTGATGGGATCTACGGAAATGACGGTAACGTCGTTCTTTTTTCCCCAGGCCTTCAGGGTCTTCACATCGCCGGCACGGTCTTTTCCGAAGTGGTAATCTCTTCCGACCACGACGACTTTGGCCTTGATCCAAGCCTTGAGACAAACATCCATAAAGGTCTCCGGGCTCATCCCTTTTACTCTTTCATTAAAAGGAAGTGCGAAAAGGTCATCGATGCCCATGTGCGAGACCATACGGCAGCGCTCTGTATACGTGGTGATCAGGTTATTCTGGGATTTACTGGCCGGCGGATTCTCAAAAGTCTGCACGGCAGTACGGATATTAAACTTCTTTGCTTCCTCGAGCATAGTCGCGAAGATCTTCTGGTGACCTAAGTGGATACCGTCGAAGTAGCCGAGAGCGACGGCGCGCGAAACTCCTGCATCTGAAGCCATCGAAGGCGTAGAGATCAGTTTTCCGTCTTTATTGATGATGCAGTTCCAAACGTTCATGTCTTACGCGAAAACCCTTTCTTCGCGGATCACAAGGCCTTCGTCCGTCCTTTCCGTATAGATGACGGCGCAAGGCGCATCATCCGAAACGGTCAGCACGCGCCTTCCTTCTTCTATGTTTCCCATTCTATCCCTAAAGACCGAAAAATCAAGTTTTTTGCCGTTTCGAAGGTCGGATGCCTCCTGGGAAGTGACTTCGATTTTCGGAAGTTTTCCCATCGCCTTTATCTCCTCTACGACAAAAGCGCAGTCGCCGCAAGCATAGCGTTTCTCGATCTGTTCGATCGTAAGCGCGTCTTCGATCGAGAAACTTCCGCATGAAAGGCGCCTGAGCGCCTCGCAATATGCGCCGAAGCCGAGGGAGTTTCCGATATCTTCACAGAGAGTTCTGATATAGGTACCTTTGGAGCAGTGAACTGTCATTTCGGTTTTCACCGTCCCCACTTCTTCCCAGATCCGGTCGATATTTATGGAAAAAATGGTCACTTTTCTGGGAGGGATCTCCACTTCCTGGCCTTTTCGGGCATAATCGTAGGCCGGACGGCCGTTGATCTTAATCGCGGAATACACGGACGGGACCTGCGTGATCTCCCCGACCATCGCCTTAACGGCAGCTCTTATCTTGGCATAATCATCTTGGGAAAGATCTTTAAGTTCTTCTTCCGTCGGCATCTTTCCGCCGACGGCCTCGCCTTCGATATCACCTGTGGATGTGATTTTCCCGAGCACCATCACGGCACGGTAGGTCTTATCGTCATGCTCCATGTATCGGAGAACACGCGTCGCTTTTCCGACGGCCACGGTCAGAAGGCCGGTGGCAAACGGATCGAGAGTGCCGGCATGACCTGCTTTTTTGATGCCGAAGATCTTTCGGATGCGGGATACGACCGAAAACGAAGTCATGCCTTCCGGCTTATCTACGAGGACAATGCCACAGGTTTCCGGTTTCTCAGTCATGTCTTCTCCAGATAGGAAGCGGCTTCTTCGATGATCTTTTTAACAAAAGAATCGATGTCCGTATTTTTGCCGCTGAAGCCTGCAGCCCTGTGGTGTCCGCCGCCGCCGAAGATCTGCGCGAAATCCGCCGCGTCAAAGCCTACTTTGGTTCTGCAGTTCACGCGGAGCTCGCCGTTTTCGCTTTCACGGACGACAAAAGCCGCCAGGACCGTATCGATGTCGCGCAGGACGTTCACGATGCCGTCCGCGGCGCCTTCCGGTGCATTTGTTTTTTTCATCATGTCGAGCGTGATCTTCGTGATCGCGACCTTACCGTCACAATGAAGTTCCATCGCCGCCATCGCCATGCCGTGAAGTCTTACCTTGCCTTCACAGGTCTCGTCAAAGAGATGGTATGCGTTATCGGTGACGTTCGCGCCTCTTTCCATCAGTTCCGCCGCGATACGAAAAGAACTCGCCCTTGTATTTTCATAAGAGAATTTTCCGGAGTCGGACTGGATACCGACCATGAGGTAATCCGCGGTTTTCTGGTCGACAAGTGCTTTTCCCGAAGAGATCTCCCACTCCTTAAGAATCTCATACATCAGCTCCGCGCAGGAGGCGGACTTGCCGTCCACATAGGCATATTCGGTCTTCGGCGCAGAAGATACATGGTGATCGACCACGACTTTCTTTTCCGCCCGCTCAAAAAGCGCCTCGCAGGCGCCCATACGGCTTCCTTCGGAGCAGTCGACCGCAAATGCCAGACCCTGGCGCGCGAAGATCTCCTCTTGCGTTTCAGGAGAAACGACCGTAAGAAGATCACCTGGAATATTCATAAACGAAAGCCGCGGCGGGATCTCGCATTCCAGGATCACCCGGGACGAGTATCCCAGTTTTTCCAGGGACGCGGCCAAAGCCACGGCAGTGCCGATGCAGTCACCGTCTACCCGCGCATGCGGAAAGACCTGTATCTCTTTTTCCTTATCGGAAGGAAGATACGCAAATACACGTTTAGAAAACTCACTCATGGTTTCCGGCACGTTCTTTATCCTCCTTGATGGTACGGTCGATAAGATCCATCAGGTCCATACCTTTCTGGATCGATTCATCCAGCTTGAAGTGCAGTTCCGGAGCCACACGGAGCTTGATCCGCTTGGCGACCTGGCTTCGGATGAAGCCGGAAGCGCGGTTCACGGCCTCCATGCACTCGACTTTTTCTTTCTCGGAACCGTATACCGAGAGAAATACCGTGGCATGGGTCAGATCGGAGGACATACGCACTTCCAGAACGGACGTCATCATCGGGATACGGGGATCCTTGACTTCCGTCAGAAGGAGCTGCGAAATGACCTTCTGCATCTCATCGCCCACACGGGCGGCACGATTCTGTCTCATGTTCTCACCCTATATGTATTACTTTCTTTTAATTTCCTGCATCTCGAAGACTTCTACGATATCGCCTTCTTCGATGTCGTTATAGTTCTCGATGGAGATACCGCACTCATAACCTGCGGCAACTTCCTTGGCATCGTCCTTGAAACGCTTCAGGGAAGCAAGCTTGCCCTGGTGAACGACGATGCCGTTTCTTACGACACGTACTTCAGAAGTACGAAGTACCTTACCGTCTGTAACGTAAGCACCACCGATCGTACCGACAGAACTTACCTTGAAGGTCTGGCGGATCTCAACGTGGCCGAGAACGACTTCTTCGAACTGCGGCTTGAGCATACCGCGCATAGCTGCTTCGATATCTTCGATCGCGTTATAGATGACGCTGTAGAGCTTGATGTCTACGCCGACGCCCTTGGCCTGCTCAACGACGACTGCAGAAGGACGTACGTTAAAGCCGATGATGATCGCATTGGAAACATCAGCCAGCGTAACGTCGGACTCTGTGATCGTACCGACACCGCCATGGATGACCTTGACGCGTACTTCGTCGTTCGTAAGCTTCTCGAGGGACTGTGTAACGGCCTCGACGGAACCCTGAACGTCTGCCTTGATGATAAGGTTGAGATCCTTGACCTCGCCCTCGGCAAGTACCTGCGACAGCGTCTCGAGAGTCATTCTCGAAGACTTGTGCAGCTGTTCTTCTCTCTGCTTGATACGGCGCTTCTCAACAAGCTGTCTTGCCATCTTCTCATCGGTGACGGCATAGAATGTCTCGCCGGCTTCCGGTACTTCCGGAAGACCTAAGATCTCGACCGGAACGGACGGACCTGCCTTCTTCTGGGCAGTACCGTTCTCGTCGTACATTGCACGGATATGACCGAAGATCGGACCTGTAACGAGCGTATCACCGGCTCTGAGAGTACCGCGCTGAACGAGTACTGTTGCGACCGGACCTCTGTTCTTATCGAGTTTTGCCTCGATGACCGTACCCTTTGCCTGACGTTTCGGATCAGCCTTCAGTTCCATAACGTCTGCAGTCAGAAGGACCATCTCGAGGAGTTCGTCGATACCTTCACCGGACTTCGAGGAAACCGGAACCATGATCGTGGATCCGCCCCACTCTTCCGGAAGCAGGTCATGCGTGGCAAGCTCCTGCTTGACCTTATCGATATTTGCGCCGACCTTATCGATCTTCGTGATAGCGACGATGATCTCGGTATTCGCGGCACGCGCGTGGTTGATGGCCTCGATTGTCTGCGGCATGACACCGTCATCTGCAGCAACTACGAGGATCGCGATATCCGTTACCTGGGCACCACGGGCACGCATCGTGGTAAATGCTTCGTGACCCGGAGTATCGAGGAACGTGATCTGACGGCCCTTGCAGCGGACGGTGTAAGCACCGATGTGCTGCGTGATACCGCCGGCCTCGCCCTTAACGACGGATGTCGAACGGATCTTGTCGAGGAGCGATGTTTTACCATGGTCAACGTGACCCATGACAACAACGATCGGCGGACGCGGTTTCATGTTCTCTTCGTTATCTTCGCCTTCATCGAAGAGGATATCTTCCTCTGTGACCTCTACGATCGGTTCGGTCGTGATGCCGTATTCACCGGCAACGAGAGCGGCTGTATCGTAATCGAGTTCCTGGTTAAGAGTTACCAGCATACCCATCATCATGAGAGTCTTAATGACATCCGCGGAGCGCTTTCCTAAGCCCTCGGCAAGTTCTTTTACCGTGATAAACGGCGGGAGCTCAACGTGCGTCAGCTGCGGCTTAACAACAGGTGCGGCAACAAAAGACTGGCG
The DNA here is from genome assembly GCA_017428545.1 of Clostridiales bacterium. GTDB lineage: Bacteria > Bacillota > Clostridia > Saccharofermentanales > Saccharofermentanaceae > Scatonaster. The sequence goes on along the minus strand of JAFRQR010000008.1, from coordinate 135,336 downwards.
CTTGACCTTCTTTTTGCCCTTGCCGCCCATGTACATCGAATCCAGAGCTGCATCATCGGAAAGGATGTCGGACGCATTACCCGTGAACTGGTTGGTGCGCTTGTTACCGGAACGGCGGTCGTTGTTGATGGACGTCTTCTGGTTATCCTTCTTGGAATCCGACTTCGGATCCTTTCTGTTCTTCTCGTAAGCATCACGGGCTGCGAAGTTGGCCTTCTCCTTTGTTGCCTCCGGCGGGAGTTCCTGCTTCGGCTTGGAAGGTCTCTTCGGCTGGTTTCTGTTATTGTTGTAAATATCGTCGTCGTCCTTATCCTTCGGAGGGAATCCGCCGCCGAAACCACCGCGGTTTCCGCCTCTTTGTCCGCCGAAGTTGCCGTTGTTCGGACGGCCGCCCTGCGGTCTGTCAGAACGAGGATATCCGCCGGATCTCTGTCCGCCCTGATATCCGCCTCTGCTTCCGCCGTCCTTCGGGCGCACGAAAGTGGAGGTCTCACGGGTGTATCCCGCGGACGGTGCTTTTACGACTGCAGAAGAAAGCTTCGGAGCTTCCTTCTTTTCTTCTTTTTTCTCTTCCGGCTCTTTTGCCTTAGGTTCTTCCTTAACCGGAGCCGCTTCCTTCTTAGCCGGCGCTTCTTCCTTCTTCGCAGGAGCTTCGGCCTTCGGCGCCTTTTCTTCCTTCGGTTCGGCTTTTGCCTTGGCCGGTGCTTTTTCCGCATCTGCCTCGGTCTTCTTTACCGTCTTAGCCGTTGCCTTCTTCGGAGCTTCTTCCTTCTTTGCAGGAGCTTCGGCCTTAACTTCCGGTTCTGCCGGAGCAGGTGCCGGTGCCGCCTCTTTTACCGAAGGCGCTGAAGATCCTTCCTCTACCGGAGGTTTCTTGGCCTTTTTATTGACACGGCCGACACGAAGTGTCTTCGTTCCGGAGATACCGCTTACGGTCTTCTGCGAAACCGACGATTCAACCTTAGTCTCGGTAGAATCTCCCGTCTTGGTTGTTTTCTTCTCTTTTTCTGCCATCGTTTCCTCCTGTTTATTCCGCTTTCTTAGCGGACTTGTCGATCTTATCGAGTTCGTCGATCAGTTCCGAAAGTTTACTTCCCATTCCCTGATCCAGTATTGCGATCGCGATCCGGCTGTCTTTTCCGATCGCTCTTCCCAGTTCTTCCGCAGATCCGAAGTACCTGAAGGACACGTCCTCGTCCTTTGCCACTCTTTCGAGTTTTTCCTTCTGCTTAGTGGATCCGTCCTGCGAGAGGATCAGAAGTCCGACTGCCCCCGACCGCATCGCGAGTTCCACTGCGTCAAAACCGGATGTCAGGAGACCCGCACGGAACGAAAGTCCTATCGTACTGAGTATCCTTTCCCTGGTCACCGGCCGATCCTTTTTCATTTCTTCGGATCGACCTCCTTCATCTGATCCAGCCCCTGCCGGATCTCCTCAGGATCCACCTTGCGGTGAAGTCCCCGGTCGAACTGTGCATTGTCGACCGCTTTTTTCATGCACTCCGGATCATGGCAGACATAAGCGCCTCTTCCGGGCATTCTGCCCGTCGGATCGACCGTGACTGTGCCGTCCGCCTGCGCCACGATCCGGATCAGATCCTTCTTCGCAAATCGCTCACGGCAGCTAACGCACATTCTCATCGGTATCTTCTTTGCCATGTCTTACGCCTTTCCCGTATTATCTATAGCTTTTCTGCTTTGCTTCCGCCTGAAATGCCTAAATCAATTAAGCCTGCTCGTCGGAAGCCGCTTCGCCTTCTTCATCGTCGGCAACAGTAAAGTTTGCAACGAAATCGTTCTGAACCATCTGCTGGAACTGAGATGTGCTCTTGATGTCGATCTTCCAGCCGGTAAGTCTTGCAGCAAGACGTACGTTCTGGCCGGAACGGCCGATCGCCAGAGAATACTGCTGATCCGGTACGACTACCTGAGCGTTCTTCTCCTGTGTGCCGTCTTCGTTTGTGATGATCTCTGCATCTACGCGCTCAACTTTCGCCGGAGAGAGGGCGTTGCTGATATAGACCGCCGGATCATCGGAATATGCGATTACATCGATCTTCTCGTTGCCGAGCTCGTCCATGATCGCCTGGATACGTGCACCTCTCTGGCCCACGCATGCGCCGAGCGGATCTACGTCCGGATCTCTGGAGATTACGGCTACCTTGGAACGGGAACCTGCCTCACGGGCAACGGATACGATCTCGACGATACCGTCGTGGATCTCCGGAACTTCCTTTTCGAGGAGTTTTTTGACGAGGTTCGGGTGACTTCTGGAAACGATGATCACCGGACGCTCCTTCTGTGTCTCAACTCTGAGGATAAGGAACTTCATTCTCTTATTGAAGGAATAATCCTCGTCCTTTACCTGCTCCTGTCTCGGAAGTGTTGCTTCGGCACGTCCGATGTCAACAAATACGAAACGGTTATCGGATCTCTGGATCACACCGCTCGCCAGCTCGCCGATCTTATCGGAGAACTCTGACTGGATACGATCGTTTTCCGTATCACGAAGCTTCTTGCTGATGGCAGCCTTAGCAGCACCTGCAGCCAGACGTCCGAGGGACTCTACATCGATGGTCATCTCGATCGTATCGCCTTCTTCGAGGTCCGGGTCGATCTCTTTTGCTTCCGCAAGGGAGATCTGTGTCTTCGGATCTGTTACCTCAGAAACAACCTCTACAACTTCGTAGACATACATATCGCCTGTCTCACGATCGATCTCGGCAAAAACCTGCTCGTTCTGCTTCGCATCCGAGAACTCTCTCTTAAAAGCAGCTACGATCGCTTCTTCGATCGCCTCGAAAAGCACTTCTTCGTCGATGCCTCTCTCTTTTGCCAGTGCGTGAATAGCTTGCAACAGTTCTTCGTTTTTCATAAACTCTCTCCTTTATCGCGTTTGTTGCCAATTAAAACCGTATTGTTCTCTGTGCCTTTGCGATCTTGTCCCACTCCAGTTCGATTTTCTCGTTTCCGGTGTCCAAGACCAGTTTTTCTTCCGTGGCCTGATCGATGATCCCTTCCAGATGCTTACTTCCGTCAATCGCCGAGAAAAGAGAAACTTCGATCTCTTCGCCCTGATGGCGTACATAGTCGGAAAGCGAGGAAAAAGGTCTCGTCGCGCCCGGTGAAGATACTTCAAAATAGTCAGGGTCCGCATGGAGCTTGCCTTCAAGCGCCTTGTCCACCTCACGGCTTACGATCTCGCAGTCATCGATACCGATGCCGCCGCGCTTGTCGATGAAGATACGAAGGAAGTAATACTGTCCTTCTTTCTTGTACTCACAGTCCACAAGGTCAAAGCCGAGTTCTTTTACGATCGGCTCAGCGATATCGAATGCTTCCTGTGCCACTTTTGATCTTCCTGCCATGCGTCCTCCGTCTCTTTGATAAACAAAAGAGCGGGCCAAGACCCACTCTCCATGTCAAACACTTCTAGCAAAAGTATGTTAACACTAAAACTTAATAAATGCAATGCTTTTCGGGCATTTTTGTATAATAATGGTATAAATAGCCGAATTCCCTATTCCTTTGTTTTATTTACACAATTTTAACTTACTTTTTCTTTCCGCTACTATTCAAATTATCCAAGTTATCATGTAGAATAGAATTATCCAAAAGATAAACGTTGGATAATCAACAAAACAAGGAGATGATGCCAATGATAAAGGTAATTGCAGGAGAAAAGGGAACAGGAAAGACAGCTCAGCTCGTAGATATGATCAACGAGCAGGCGACAACGGATAACAATATCGTATGCATCCAGCGTGGACACCGTCTCGACCGTCTCATTAAATACAGCGTCCGTCTCGTGGACCTGGACGAGTATCCGGTTGAGGGTTTTGAACAGTTCTTAAGTTTCGTAGCCGGTATTTGCGCGAAAGACTATGACGTAACACACATTTACGTAGACAGCATCCTGAAGATCACAGGCGAAACAGATTATGAGAGATTCGCAGCTTTCCTCGAAAAGTTCAACGAATTCCTGGGAGACAAGATTACAGCGACAATTATCTGCAGCCGTGCTGCCGACGTTCTTCCCGAGAGCGTAACCAAGTACTGCTGAGCAAAACATAGCGCATCCTACAATTAAATAGAAATCAACAGGGACTGCCTCGAAAGAGACAGTCCCTTCTTTTTTGTCTTCGGCAAAAGCACCTGTGTCCGGTACTTCTCTTTCCTTCCTGCCAATCGGATAACGCCCAAAATCTACTTACAAAGAAAAGGACTGTCCCCGAAGGAACAGTCCTTTGAAATCTTATATAGCGCTTTTCAGGAAGATCATGCCTGAGGCTGACCGCACTCACCGCAGAACTTACCGGTGTTGCCTGTCTTACCGCACTTAGGGCATGTCCAGCCTGCACTCTCTTCCGGCTTCGGCTTGCCGCACTCAGCACAGAACTTACCTGTGTTGGTCGCACCGCATGCACACTTCCAGGAACCCGGATCAGCCGGCTTCGGGGAACCGCAGTTCGCGCAGAACTTGCCCTGGTTGCCGCCCTGACCGCAAGAGCATGTCCAGCCAGCTGCTGCCGGAGCTGCTGCTGCCTGCTGCTGCTGCATCATCTGCTGCTGCTGGAGGAATGCCATACCCTGGTTGCCCGGGTTGATAGCACTGCCGCCGAAACCACCAACGAGACCTACACCCATCATTGCATTGCCGGCACCTGCTGTATTACCTGCAGCTGTCTTCATAGCATCGACGGAACCCTTGACCTGGTAGCCTGCAGCCATGTTCGGGTTGTTACCAAACATGAGACCATCGTCCATAGCCTCGATTCTCTTTCTGGACTCATCGTCAGGTGTAACAGACATAACTGCTACTTTCTCAACGATCATACCACGGCCCTGGAGCCAATCCTCGTCCAGAACTTCGTTCATGTATTTAGCAAGCTTGACCTGCTGGCTCTGCAGTCTGTTGTACTGAACGTCTTCTCCGCCGGCACCCATCTTGTTGAGTGCTTCGCCGAGGTACATCAGGAACTCAGCTTTTGCCTGGCCGGGCTGGCCGTTTCTGCCCATCAGTTCTTCACGGCGGTAATCACCGGAAACGTTACCTGCAATATTCTTGAAGAATGTTACCGGGTCTACGATCTTGAACGAGAATGTACCGTTCATTCTGATGTAGATACCACGATATGTCGGATCATCATACGGAAGCGGAGCTGCTGTGCCGAACTTGTTGTCGACCATCTCGAGCATGTTTACGAAGTAAACTCTCTGCTGTGTAAGAGCTTCGCCGCCGGCCTTAATACGGTTCCAGATATCGCCGCAGGACTTCTTTACGCCATCGAGGAATCCGCTTGTACCGAAGCAAGTCGGTGCAGAAGATGTATCCCATGTGTACATACCTGCTTCTGTTGTGAAGTCAACAACACGACCGTTGTCGACCAGAATGAGAGCTGTTCCTTCCGGAACTGCGATCTTGGAGCCATTAGAAATGATCTCCGCGTCACCTTTGTTGCTGCCGTTACGCATTACTTTCGCGCCACGACGAAGAAGAACTTCCTGTCCCAGCGAGTCGCATGTGAAAAACTCAAGATACTGATCTCTTAAGTTTCCGCCAACAGCCTGAAAAGCAGCTTTAATTAATCCCATTTTTATCTCCTCCCTACAAGAAAAAGTTTTCAGATCTCGACCAACTTATCGACAAGCCAGATTCGCATATCAACTGTTTTGATCGCCGTGCCGCAGAAGGAACAAACGTCTGTACCCAGATGTTTGACCGGAGCGCCACAGTGAGGACAGGTGAAACCTACTCCCTTGATGTCTTCCGCCGTAAGCCTGTCTGCGTCCAGTATATTCACTACTTTCACGTTGTAACGGGACTGCGTCGGAGTCGCTCGATTGCCTGATATAAATTTACCATTTCTTTCCTGGTATTGCAAACATTGTAACGAATATTGGAAGGTAATTTCCACCGTTGATTCGGTCTTTTGATAGGCGTTAATTCCGCCCTTATGGACAATTACATCTCGGTAAATCAGAGTTTTGCCTTCAGCACGTGCCGAGCCCACCTTATGCCACAGTTCTTCCGACAAAGAACGGGTCACTCCGATACCGCAGGCGGCAAGTTCCGTCTGGATCCGGTCGATGGTATCTCCGTTATTTCCGGTCGTCATCGCCATCAGAAGATCGAGGCTCTTTACGAGCACCGCCTGTGCCGCAGACTGCATCTGCGAAACGCTTAAGTCCGGGAAATCCTTGTTGATCCTCGGGATCAGGGCCGTCGAAAGATCGGAGACCGACTTCGGCGTCGCAAGTTCCTGCTTCATGGAAAAATCCTCAGGACCCACTTTGCCTTCACTGACTTCATTTTTGACACCGTTATAGATCTGTCCGAGGATCGAATTGCGAAAAGCTCTTCTCACCTTAGTGACGATGCCGATCACACCGAGAACGACAAGCAGTCCGCCCGCGACGCAAAGTCCGATAATAGTTAGATTTCCACCCGGCATTTCATTCCCCTCCTATTGTCTTTTCTGCCTTTTCGAAAAGCACTTGTCCCTTCTGAAAGAGCTTCTTATATCATATCAGTACGAATACAATACTTTTCTGTCCATACGAAGGACCGGGATCCCCGACGGAGTCTTCTCACTCCAGGACGAAGGAAGCACATTATCAAGGCCCGTCTGGTAAACGATCGGGATCCCCGTAAGTTCCGAAGCAGAAAGGATGACCTTCTCGCCTTCGATCAGTTCTTCTTCCGTCGTCTCTTCCAAAAGATTCGAGTTGTTGATAAAACCCGAGATCGGAAGGCGCGCCGCCTCGGAAAGCTCGGCGCACATCTGCTTAATGCCTTCCGGATCCGACGTAAACGGACGGAACGCATTAACGACCATATACACACGGTACTCGATATTCTTAAAACGGCTGAGCATCGCACCGAGCACTCTCGCGCCCAGATCCTCACCGCCGATATCGAATACGGCGATCGCGTCGTCCTGATCAAACGCGGAATAGACTTCACCCGAAAGCGCCGGAACATCGACGTTGGTGTTTGCGTACTCGGGAACGATCACGCGGATGCCCTCCGCCTCGAGAGCGTCCTTGGCGTCCGCCGAACGGTAATACGGGTTCACGATATCAAGGTCCGCGATCATGACATTTGCCTTCGGATCCTGCTGTTTCAGCATATGCGCAAAATGCACCGATACCTCGGACTTGCCGCTGCCATAGGCTCCTACGAACACATAAAGGCGCACTTTCTTATTTACTTCATCACTCATTTTCTTTTCCTCTAAAACAGAAAATTCGGATGGCGTGAGGTCACGCCACCCGAACATTAGCATACCATTTCTTATAGGAATTTACTATAAAAGAAAGACCCGAATAACCGTTTCTATCTTTCTTTCAAAAGCGCGTCAGGCACCCATGAATACTCTTACGAAAAGATCCATTACATTCTCTCCGTTGATCTTGGCCACAGAATCATCCTCCGCGAAGCTGAGGTCCAGTTTTACATAGACTTCTTTACTTGTGTCCTTATCGATAACCTTAAAGATCTCAAATGCCTCTTCCTCCCAGCCTTTACGGTTCGTAGATATCGGGCGCAAACTTGTGCCCGCTTTGAGCGTGATGGTGCCCTTCGTTTCAAGTGTTTCCGGATCTACCTGATCTACCTTCAGATCCTTTTTCAGACAGGGGAAGATATGTCCGTAGTAATGGACAAAGGATACTGCTTCTTCGTCGCTTACCGGCTTTCCGTCACTACCGATACTATAGACAGCTCCATAGTTCTCACGTCCGACCACATATGTATCTTTCACAAGTTCTACATGATTCGGATCGAAATTCGCCGCTGAATTGGGAAGCCAGCTTGGGCTGCCTCCCCTATCCTCGACTTTCTTATCAACGATCTCAAAGATCGAGACGCCCATAATGTCATCTTCTCTGACAGTCCAGAAGTAGAGGAAATCCTGACCATGCGTATGGATGAGCGACAGGCTGTCAGGCGTACCAACATCGGAAGCATCGATTACCGTTTCCTGATCATCTACGAAGATGGAGAAAGAATCGATGTCATAGAAAGGAATCATCATGTCAATGGCAACAAGGATCTTCTCGGTCTTTCCATCCCCGTCCAGATCCCAGTAAAAGTCCGAGTTCGGTGTGATGTGAAGAACATAGTCCTCCGGAAGCACATCGAAGTATTCGCCATTGAACACATCTTCGTTTCCGATATATTCAATTCGTCCTGTTCCTGACAGATCGCTTACACTTACAGTTTGCTGGAAATACACTCCGATACCGGAATAATCGATGGTGAATGGAATGTTGTCCGAATTAAGGAAAGAGAGTACTTCTTCTTCCTGATATGGTCCCGAAAAATCATATGTTGTGCTGTTTAAAATCGCTTCTTTTGCCAGTTCGGTGAAGCGGTCCTTATCCTTGACCACATCAGAAAGAGCGATCCTTTTTCCGGTTGCCGTATCGTAGTTGATCAGATTCTCCGAAGTCACTTCCACGACTTTCTCTCCGTCTACCTGGAAGGGATAAAAAATCGTAGTGATCTTTTCATCCGCGCGGAGAACGGCCGGGAGCAGGGAATCTTCGCTGTTGATCGAATAATATTCCTTTTCGAATTTGGCGGAGAACTCGTCTTTTCTGCTTTCAAGATATCCCTTGCCATTCGGAATGATCTTTTCGAAATCTTCCTTGACCGCCGCATTGAGTTTTTCGTATGCGTCGCCCTCAAATACGGGGATCCCGCAACTGCCGATATAGTACTCGATGCAGTTATATCCCGAGAACCAGTCCTCTTCCTCGATCCCCTTTATATCCTTGGAAAGGAAATCGAATACTTCCTCCGTCTCGATCTGATACGAAAGGTAGTCGACCTCCGAAAAAGACGGAGCGTCGTAGGAGACGATCTCATTCACTGAAGGATCTGTCGGATCTTCCGTTGTATCTGTTTCTGACTCTGATGGCTTTTCGGTCGTTTCAGATACTGCTTCAGACGTTTCGTTTTCAGAAGTGGTCTTCTGATCTTTCGTCGCGCACGCTGTGAAAAGCAACGACACCGCGAGCACTGTCGCCAAAACCGATTTTTTCATAGAAAAATATACCTCTTTTCAAAAGTTTGACACCCCGAAAAGAAGTATATCACTAACGATTTGTGTTTGCGTGACATTAAAAAGTCTTTATCGTTTCCGCGCTTTTACCGAAGCTCCGCGATCGTCACGCCGTCCTCACCTTCGCCGAATGTTCCCAGACGATAGGATCTGACACGCTTGTCTTTTTTGAGGAACTGCGTTACCGCCGATCGTAAAGCACCGGTGCCTTTACCGTGTACGATGCGGACGTTTTCGATGTTACTGATGACGCAGTCATCAAGATACCGGTCGAGCGTGTGAAGTGCCTCATCGACGGTCATGCCGAGAAGCTGGACCTCGGGCATCATGGTCGATTTCTTGTTAAGCCGTATCTGCTCGGCCCGGGAAACCGAAGCACTTCTCTTCGGTTCTTTCCGTGAACGCACCGCGCTCTTTTTCACTTCTTCCTTCTTCGGATAGCGCAGAGAATCCGCGGCGACCGTCAGTTTCAGTGCCCCCGATGAAAGGATGCAGTTGCCGCCCTTGTCAGGTCCTTTGATCACGATACCCGTGACATCGAGTGTCGGCGAATAGTAAAGGCCGCCCTCACGGATCTTATCCGGCTTTTCGCCCGGTATCTCTTCCGGTTCTTCGTCATCATCACGCTCCGCGTCGATATCGGAAAGACCGGCACGAAGATTGTTTCGGATCTGACGGAGCTTTCTTTCGGCATCGTGGGAGTTCTCCATCTTCTGGATCTCCTTGATCTCGTCTAAGATTCCGTCTGCTTTTTCCAGGACCTCTTCGAGCATTTCCTGCTTCTCTTCTCTGGCCTGGGCGAGGATCTTTTTACGCTCTTTTTCGATCTGCTTTTTCCTGTTTTCAAGTTCTTCCGACTGGCGCTTCACTTCATCACGAAGATCCTCGATCTCCTGCTGGAGTTTTTCGCTCTCACGGTTATGTCTTTCCGCCGAAGAAAGAAGTTCTTCGACCTTCAGGCTCTCCTCGGAAAGGATGCTCTGGGCATTCTCGATGATGCGCGGTGAAAGTCCGAGTTTTCTCGAGATAACGAATGCGTTACTGACGCCCGGAAGCCCGATCATCAAGCGGTACGTCGGAGAAAGCGTCTCGGTATCAAATTCACAACAGGCATTTTCGACACCTTCCTGTTCGACCGCATACGCCTTCAGCTCTTTATAGTGTGTCGTCGCGACAGTGACGGCGCCTTTTCTTCTGCACTCGTCAAGGATCGCGATTGCCAGCGCCGCGCCTTCCGTCGGGTCCGTTCCGGAACCGAGCTCGTCGACAAGGACCAGCGTAGTAGGCTTGGTGAGTTTTAAGATCTGGACCAGATTGGTCATGTGCGCCGAGAAGGTCGAAAGGCTCTGCTCAATGCTCTGCTCATCACCGATGTCGGCAAGTACTTTTGTAAAAGTAGATACTTCGGATCCGTCGCTGCACGGGATGAAAAGACCGGCCATCGCCATCAGGGAAATCAGTCCGCACGTTTTCAGCGACACCGTCTTACCGCCGGTATTCGGACCTGTGATGACCAGCGTCCGGTAATCCGTTCCGACTGAAAAATCGATCGGAACGACACGGTCCTTTTCGATCAGCGGATGACGTGCTCTTTTGAGAATGATCCTGCCCTGATCGTTAAAGATCGGACGCGAGCCGTCCAGCTCCAGCGCGAACTGCGCTTTTGCCTGCATAAAATCGATATGTCCGACCAGCGCGATATCCGCAAGGATCGCATCTTTGCTGATGCCGACCTTGCCGCTTAGGATACCGAGGATACGGTTGATCTCCTCCTGCTCGGCCGCGGTCCATTCGCGGATCTTGTTGTTCAGTTCAACGACCGCCATCGGCTCGATAAAGAGCGTCTGTCCGGATGCGGACGTATCGTGTACGACGCCCGGAACTTCGCCCTTCTTTTCCGGCTTAACCGGCACACAGTAACGGCCGTCACGCATGGTGACCAGCTGGTCCTGAAGGGCCTGCGGGTTCTTGCGGATCAGGCGTTCCAGGATCTCTCGGATACTGCTCTGCGCATCTTTGATCTGTCTTCTGATGTTGTAAAGTTCATTGCTGGCACGGTCGTTCATCTCGTTTTCGCCCGTGATCGCCATGGAGATCTCTTTTTCCAGCGCATCGAGCGGGACGAGCTGCTTGAGTTCACGAAGCAGTGCGTGGTCATTGATCTCGACCTGCAGGGACTTCGGCTCGACATGGTAGAGCCTTTCGACCGTGCGGAGGAACTGGGCGATGTTGAGAAGATACTTCATCGTCAGCGTCGCGCCGGTGTCCGAAAAGCGCACGGCGTCACGGATGTCGTTCACGCCGCCTAAGGGAAGTGCGCCTTCTTTTACGAGAAACTCCAGCGCGTCTTCGGTTTCTTTCTGCCAGGATTCCACGAGCGGAAGATCCGATGTCGGGATCAGTCCATAGCAAAGTTCACGCCCGTATATCGTACGAGCGTGGTTGACCAGACGGTCTAAGATCTTGTCATATTCCAATATGGAAAGAGAGCGGCCGCGGACTTGCTTCCGCTTGGCCTCTTCTTCAAAAGTTGTATACATAGACTCCTCTAATTTCCTCGAAGAAGCCTTATTGTCCTAAGGAAAGATCCTTCCGGTTATGTCAGAAGCTTCGATCTTTCAACTTCGTCCAGAGAAATGGACTTCTTCATGGACAGGCCTTCTTCGATATCTACGTCTGTGATCTCACCGTTTTTGTAGACCACGAGACGGTTCAATCGCTTATCTTTAATACATTCGATCGCATGGACACCCATAAGGCTTGCCATCGTACGGTCACGAAGAGTCGGGCTTCCGCCTCTCTGCAGGTGGCCGAGGATCGTCGGACGGGATTCGATCTCCGTCGCTTCTTCGATCTGCTGGGCGATCTTGGTCGCATCACCGGCACCTTCTGCAACAATAACGATATAGTGGCGCTTGCCTTTATTCCTGCAGTCAAGGATCGCCTTGATGACTTCCTTCATATCCCACGGTACTTCCGGAAGAAGGATGATCTCCGCACCGGTCGCAATACCTACGTTCAGCGCGATATAACCTGCGTGACGTCCCATGACCTCGATAACGCTGCAGCGCTCGTGGGAAGATGCGGTGTCGCGGAGTTTGTCGATTGCTTCCATTGCGGTATTCATCGCCGTGTCGTAACCGATGGTGTACTCGGTGCTGGCGATATCGTTATCTATTGTGCCCGGGATACCGATGACCGGGATACCGATCCTTGCAAGATCTCTTGCGCCCTTAAACGAACCGTCACCGCCAACGACGACCAGACAATCGATGCCGAATACTTTACACATCTTTGCGCCCTGAAGAACACCGGCCGGTGTCTCAAAGCTCTTCGATCTTGCCGTCATGAGGAAAGTACCGCCGCGCTGCAAGGTCTCAGATACATCTCTGTGGCCGAGTTCCTTGACTTCACCCTTCCAAAGGCCGTGATATCCGCGGGTAACACCCATCATCTTAAAGCCGGCCTTCGTACCTGCACGGACGACCGCACGGATCGTCGCATTCATGCCCGGAGCATCGCCGCCGGATGTCAGGATACCGACGCCTTGGACATCCGGTTCCTGGCTCAGGTCGATCTGCGAGTAGTTCTTCGCTACCATTTCTTTAAGGTTCGGCAGATTGCCGTTTGTGTATTCTTCAAACATATTTCTTCTCCTCAGCGACCCGCCATTGGTCATCGCCGTTTACTTTCCTAGAATTATACCTCGTATTATACCAAAGCAATTACATCAGTGAAACATTTTGTGACAAAGCACTTAGAAGAGAGATACATTCTCGATGCCGAATTCCTTAACGAGGATCTCACAGACGTCCCGGTTCCACTCGATGCTGTACTCGGGCGAAAGACGCACATTTCTCTTTTCCTTCGGAAGCGCGACATAAACAGGCACACTGCCATGGAAATACATGCATGTCGAAAGAAGTCTCTTATATCCGTCATCATCGAAGTTGCCGAAATACCGGATCGCCAGGCGCGGCGCATTCGGATCTGCTTCCGGTGCTTTTTTCTTAGGAGTCTCCCCTTCAGGAACTTCCGGTCCTGAAGTTTCGTTCGAAGGCTTTGCCGCAGAAGCGGAAACCGGCACGGAAGTATCGAATTTCGGACGGCGGTTATTGTTAAATCCTCCGTTTCTCGCAGGCGGCAGCTGGCAAAGTTCCTCACTGTCGCGCGAAAGCGGCACACAATCTTCCAGGATCAGTTTCACCGCCTCATCCTCGACCTGCACACGGCCGCGGATCAGAAGAGCTTTTGACGCATTGATCACGGCACCGTTTCTCGCATAGGCTTCCGGAAAAACGACTACTTCGTAATCGCTGAAAAGGTCCTCGATCCGAAGGAAACACATACTCTTTCCGGCCTTCGTCGTTTTCTGGTTTTTCGACGTGATCAGGCCGGCCATCGTGACCTGTTCCTTATCGGAAAGCACCCGTCCCGAACCGACATCTTCGCCCAGTGTCTTAAGGAACGATGTACTGTCGGTATTCGCCGAAGCCATCGCCTTTTTGTAGTCATCAAGCGGATGACCGGAAATATAAAGGCCGAGCATCTCTTTTTCCTTGGCAAGACGGTCCTCAAGGTCGAATTCGGAAACATTCGGAAGGACCGGCTCATCTTCCGATGCGGCCTTTTCGTCCCCCAGGAGACTGAAGATCGAGATCTGGCCCTCCATCGCCTGCTTCTTGGAAGAGGACAGACGGTTCAGATACGGCTCGGCGGCACCGGCCATCTGGGATCGCGGGATACCGAATTCATCCATCGCCGAAGACAATATCAGACTCTCGATCATTTTCTTATTGATCTCGAGGCTTTCACTTCTTCTCAAAAAATCACCGAACGAGGTGAACTCACCATTGACCTCCCTGTCGACAACAAGTTTTCTGACGGCGCTTTCACCGACGTTTTTGACAGCCGTCAGACCGATACGGATCTGCTTATCGCCCTCGGTCGAGAATTTGACAAGGCTCTTATTGACCGACGGCGGCAGGATCCGGATACCCATCTTTTTGCAAACGGAAGTATACCAGGCAGACGCGGACTGGTTGCCGAGGAAGCTGTTGAGCATCGCGGCCATAAACTCCGTCGGATAGTGATATTTCAGATAGGCGGTATAGTAACCGACCACGGCATACGCGGCAGCATGGGACTTGTTAAAAGCATATCCCGCAAACTGCGTCACGTCATCGAAGATCTTTCTGGCGACCGGTTCGGAAACACCGTTTGCGATCGCACCGGCAACTTCCCTGCCCTTTTCGTCTTTTCCGCCGTAGATAAACGTCTGGCGGTACTTTTCCATGAGGGAGGCCTTCTTCTTGGCCATGGCACGGCGGATGTTATCGGACTGTCCCATCGAGAATCCCGCAAGATCTCTAACGATCTGCATGACCTGTTCCTGATAGATCATGCACCCGTAGGTCATGTTCAGGATCGGCTCGAGGAGCGGATGGTCGTACTTAATGGACGAAGGATCGTGACGGGCTGCCACATACTTCGGGATCTGGTCCATCGGACCCGGGCGGTAAAGCGAGATGCCCGCGATGATGTCCTCAAGCGAGGATGGCTTGAGGTCGACCATGAACGAGGTCATGCCCGAACTTTCAAGCTGGAACACTCCCTCCGTGTCGCCGCGGCTGATCATCTCAAATACCGGAGCCTCATCCATCGGGATGCGGTCGAAATCGATCTCGATGCCTTGGTTTTCCAGGACCATCTGCGCGGTATCACGCATGACCGTAAGCGTACGGAGCCCAAGAAAGTCGAACTTCAAAAGGCCGATCTCTTCGGAATTGGCTTTGGCAAACTGAACAACGACGGACTCGTCGTTTTTTGCAAGCGGCGCGATCTCCGTTAATGGCTTGGCCGAGATGATGACACCTGCCGCATGCGTGGAAGCGTGACGTGGCATCCCCTCGAAAAGCATCGCGGTATCGATGACCTGTTTAATGATGTCACTGTTCTCATATTCATTTCTCAGATCCGGCGACATCTTCAGTGCATCGGCGATCGTGATCCCCAGGTTATTCGGCACCATCTTGCAGATGCGGTCGCTGTCCGCATACGAAACATCGAGTGCTCTGGCAACATCCTTGATGCACGCTTTTGCCGCAAGCGTTCCGAACGTGATGACCTGTGCGACACGGTCCTCACCGTATTTTCTTGTGACGTAGTCGATGACCTCCTGTCTTCGTTCGTAGCAGAAATCGACGTCAAAGTCAGGCATGCTGACACGTTCGTTATTTAAGAAACGCTCGAAGATAAGGCCGTATTTGATCGGGTCGATATTCGTGATCTGAAGCGCGTAAGCGACCAGAGATCCCGCACCGGAACCACGTCCCGGTCCGACCATGATGTGATTTTCTTTGGCATAGTGGATGAAATCCCATACGATGAGATAGTAATCGGTATATCCCATCGACGTGATGACCGACATCTCGTATTCGGCCCGCTTGTTATACTTCTCGATCTCTTCCGGATCCGAGCACCAGGCAAGGCGTTTTTTCAGGCCCTCCGAGCAAAGGTGCCGCAAGTATTCTTCAGCATCCGCAAACTCCAGCGGAACATCAAATGCGGGAAGATGGATCTTGTCAAAAGTATAGCCGGCATGGCACATGCTCGCGATCTTCGTTGTATTTTCGATCGCCGAAGGCACGGAGGAAAAATACTCTCGCATCTCTTCTTCCGACTTGATATAAAAATCGTCCGTCGGCATCTTCATATGATCCGGATCGCTCATGCTCTTTCCGGTCTGCATGCAAAGCAACACCTCGTGGGCCTTGCTGTCTTCTTTATACATGTAGTGGCAGTCATTGGTGGCAACCAGCGGAATGCCCGTCTCATTACTGAGCATGATCAGATGCTGGTTGACGCGTGCCTGTTCGGTCAGCTGATTACTCTGGATCTCAAGATAGTAGTTGCCGCGTCCGAAAACGCGGTCATACCACAGCGCCGCCTCTTTTGCTTTATCGAAATCCCCGTGGATGACATGTGTCGCAACTTCACCGGACACGCACGCCGACAGCGCGATCAGGCCCTCCGAGTACTGCTCCAAAAGCTCGTGGTCGATCCTCGGCTTATAGTAGAAGCCTTCGGTAAAACCTGCGGATACCAGGCGGTTCAGGTTCACGAGACCCTCGTCGTTTTTTGCCAGGAGCACCAGGTGGTAGTAGCCCCTATCTTCGATCTCTTTCATGAAACGGCCGCGCGGCGCGACATACACTTCACACCCGATGATCGGATGGATGCCCTCGGCGGTCATGGCCTTATAAAACTCGACCGTACCGTACATGGTGCCGTGGTCGGTAATGGCACAGGAAGTCATGCCCAGTTCTTTTAAACGGGCAGCCAGACGTTTGATGCGGATCGCACCATCCAGAAGACTGTATTCGGTATGCAGGTGCAGGTGTACAAAACCCTGCAAAGACTCTTCTGCCATCTGTTTTTCCTCTTATTCTTCCTTTTCGGAAAGCACCTGTCTTTCAAAAGAAAGTGCTTTTCGAAAGATCTTAGCCGTCTCCCAATTTCCCCTTTACGATCACCAGAAGATCACGAAGCCTTGCCGCCTCTTCGAACTCGAGTTCCTTGGCCGCCGCCTTCATTTCCTTATCCAGGCGGGAAGCAAGCTTCTCCAGTTCTTTTTTCGACATATGCGTCTTCTTGTCATTCATAAGATCCGACAGATCCTTCATGTCGATCTTATCTTCGCGGCTGACCTCTTCCATCGTCGCCAGAACATCGCGGACCTCTTTTTTGACACTCTTCGGTGTGATGTTGTTATCCTTATTATACTGGATCTGGATCGAACGTCGACGGTTGGTTTCGGAAACGGCTTCAAACATCGAATCCGTCACGTCGTCCGCATAGAAGATAACGCGGCCGTTAACGTTTCTCGCGGCACGTCCGATCATCTGGATCAGAGATCTCGTCGATCTTAAGAAACCTTCCTTATCGGCATCGAGGATCATCAGGAGCGAGACCTCCGGAATATCCAGGCCCTCACGCAGGAGGTTGATGCCGACCAGAACGTCAAACTCGCCCTGACGGAGTTCACGCAGGATCTTCATGCGGTCCACGGTATCGATATCCGAGTGCAGGTATTTGACGCGGATCTCTTCCTGCTTAAGAAAAGCCGTCAGGTCTTCACTCATCTTTTTGGTGAGCGTCAGGATCAGGGCTCTTTCGCCCTTCTTCACCGTCTCGCGGATCTCGGTGAGGATATCTTCCATCTGTCCCTCGACCGGACGGATCGAGATCTCCGGATCGAGGAGTCCCGTCGGACGGATGATCTGCTCGACGGTCTTTTCGCTGTGTTCCGCTTCATACTTACTGGGCGTCGCCGATACAAAGATCGTCTGCCCCATCTTCTTTTCGAATTCCTCGAACTTCAGCGGGCGGTTATCAAATGCGGACGGCAGGCGGAATCCGTAGTCCACGAGTGTGGTTTTTCTGGAGCGGTCGCCGTTATACATCGCGCCGATCTGCGGCACGGTGACGTGCGACTCGTCGATCATTAGAAGATAATCGTCGGGCATAAAGTCCATCAGCGTGAACGGCGGCGAGCCCGGCTGTCTCTGCGTCAGGTGGCGCGAATAGTTCTCGATGCCTTTTACAAAACCCGTCTCGGAAAGCATCTCCAGATCATATCTGGTCTTCTGCTCAAGCCGGTATGCCTCGATGAGTTTTCCCTGTTCACGGAGCTCGGCAAGCCTTTCTTCCAGCTCCTCCTCGATTGTGACCAGCGCACGGTCGAGCTTTTCTTTTGTCGTCGCATAATGCGATGCCGGGAAGATCACGGTGTAGTTTCTGTTCCACATGACCTTGCCGCTGATATAGTGGACTTCGGTGATCTTTTCGATTTCATCCCCGAAGAAAGTCACACGTGTCAGAAGTTCCTCGGAAGACGGCGGGAAGATATCGAGCGTGTCGCCTTTTACGCGAAAAGCACCTCTCGTGATCTCAAAGTCGTTTCTTACGTACTGAAGATCGATGAGCCTTCGGATGACTGCATCACGGGAACATACCATGCCCTGGCGGAGATTGATCATGAGGTCCTTATAGTCGGACGGATCGCCGAGACCGTAGATGCAGGAGACCGACGCGACCACGATGACGTCTCTTCTTTCCAGAAGCGAACTCGTCGCACTGTGACGCATACGGTCGATCTCGTCGTTGATATCACAGTCCTTTTCGATATATGTATCCGTCGAAGCGATATACGCTTCCGGCTGGTAGTAGTCGTAGTAGGAAACGAAGAATTCCACCGCGTTATCCGGGAAAAACGCCTTAAACTCCGCAGCCAGCTGGGCAGCCAGCGTCTTGTTCGGCGCGATGACCAGCGTCGGCCGCTGGGTCTTCTCGATAATATGTGCCATGGTAAAGGTCTTACCGGAGCCGGTAACACCGAGGAGCGTCTGTCCGCGCATGCCGGAATTCAGGCCCGCTACAAGGCCCTCGATCGCCTGCGGCTGGTCTCCCGTGGGAACAAACGGAGAATGTATGACAAATCGGTTCTGCTTGACTTCATCCATGATAATTCTCGAACACTCTTTCGAACATATTTTCGCTTAATTCAGTATAGCACCCGGCAGGTACTTTGTCTATAACCCTACGATCAGCTCTTTCTTAATCACAAAACATAAAAAAATACTTTTCAAGTGCCTCCTCCCCCAGACGATCAGCACTTTCTTAATCAGAATACTTGCGAAAAAAGAAGCTTTCCGTGCCTCCTCCCCCCTACGATCAGCTCTTTCTTAATCACAAAACATAAAAAAATACTTTTCAAGTGCCTCCGCAGGACGAAGTCCGAGGACAGCACAAGAAAAGTATTATTTTTATGTATCTCATAGTGATTAAGAAACCTGATCGACTACCAGTATCCTTTCGATCGGAACTCTAAATGTCATAGAGAGCACGACCAGATTGTCGATCGTCGGCATTGTCAGTCCTCTTTGCCACTTATAAATGGCCTGGGGTGTGGCGAACCCGAAGATATCCTGTAGATCTCGTACGGATAACCCTGCATCTTCGCGGAGTCGTACGATATTACATCCTGTTTCTTCCATGTTGATGATTGGTAACATAGGTCATTCCCCCATTCTATTTTGAAATTAAAAAAGCCGCTTTTCCGTTACCCAGGGAAAAGCGGCTGTCGTTTACAACTCATTGTGAAACATATCAATCAAAGCGTTTCACAATTGCTTTCCCATACATATTCACAGGCAGACAATGTTTAATGGCGCGTGTCTTAATGACGGCGGCTGCTGCTGTGGCTGTGATGTTTGTTGATGTCAGGTTGATAATCATTGAATACATTTGCGAAACGCTCCTTTCTTTAGAATTTAGTGTGTTTATCTTTCGATATACATTACTTTAGCACTATGATTTTCATTTGTCAGTATACTGGCGGTATAATTTTCAACAATATTTTTCTACCATTGATCTTTAGTCGTTATAGTACATGTACATATCGAGTTCAGAATCATGCTCGATGTCCATAAAAACGACAAGGGTGCCGCTCTTACAGGGACCGACGATGACCCAGGATGTCGCGGACGGTTCCGGGACGAGCTTTTGTCCGGAGAAAAGAGAATACTTCTCGATGTTATAGTCCTTCAGCTCGATCTCGTGATAGTCATCTCCGAGATAATTATTCATCATTACGAGCAGTTCGTTGATATGGTCGGCGCTGTCGACTTCAAACTTTGCCTCAAATCCCGTCCTGTTGAAAAGAGAACCGTAAGACACATACTCTTTCAGATCACAGTACTCCGGAATATCGATACCGGTCTTTCTCTCGATGACCGCCATTTTTCGATCGCGGATCAGAAAGAAGACCAGAACTCCTCCGAGGAGCACCAGAAGCGCGATAAGAACGATGACCATTTTATTGTTTTTCATCATGTATCCTTTCCGAAAAGACGCTGCGCATTCTCCGTCGTGATCCTTGCCATTTCTTCGGCAGGGATCTCCTTAAGGCGCGCCATCTCCTCCACTACATACTTAACGTAAGCCGGTTCATTTCTATGTCCTCTGAAAGGTACCGGTGCCATGTACGGCGAGTCCGTCTCGACCAGGAGACGGTCGAGCGGGCACATACGGATGACGTCCGGTGCTTTTCGCGCATTCTTAAACGTGATCGGCCCGTCGAAGCCGAGGTAAAAACCCATATCCAGAAGGATCTTCGCGGTCTCGACAGAACCGGAGAAGCAATGCAGCACGCCCGGTGTCTCACGAAGGAGCTTCTGCTCGGCAAGCGACTTTAAGATAAAAAGCGTATCCTCACAGGCGTCTCTTTCATGGATGACGGCCGGCAGATCATATCTGTAGGCAAGTCCCATCTGATAGATGAACGCCATGGCCTCGTAAGCCGGGGAAGCATCGTCATAATGGTAATCCATGCCGATCTCTCCGACCGCCACGATCCCCAGTTCATCCTTTCTCTTGAGCCACTGCTCCATCTGCCACTTCGACTCATCGTCAAAAGTCGTGGCCACTTCCGGATGCACGCCCACCATACAGGACAACTTGACGCCACAGTCAGGTTTTGCCGCTCTCAGATCCAGGTTGATCTTACTGTCGTGAAGCTCCGAGCTCGCAAGAAGGATATGCGTCACACCCGCGTTTTTCGCATTTTCAAGTACAGCATCGATGTCGTCTTTATATTCTTCACGCCAGTTCAGATGAGCATGCGTGTCAAAAATCTCCATCGATCAGGACACCTCCGCGCCCGGTTCTACGCCCTCCGGTACCGACAGGAGCGCATAATCGCCGTTCGGTTTTTCGGCACAGAGGATCATGCCGTAAGAGTCAAATCCGCGAAGCTTTCTCGGAGAAAGATTTGCGACCCAAACGACCATCTTGCCGACCATTTCTTCCGGTGTATAGTACTGCGCGATACCCGACAGGACCTGCATCTTTCTGTCACCGACATCCAGCTGCATGCGAAGGAGCTTATCTGCCTTCGGGACCTTTTCGCACTCGAGGACCTTTGCCGCACGGAGCTCGAGTTTGGCAAAATCGTCATAAACGATCTCGTCCTTGTGCTCCAGGACCTTGCCCTTAGCAGCCTCAAGAGCCGCCTCGGAGATCTTAGCGAGTTCTTCCATCTCTTTTTCCATATCCAGACGCGGGAAAAGCACTGCTCCCTTTTGTACCGTTACATTTGCGGAAAGAGCGCCTGTCTCGCCGGACTTCTCCCAAGCGGTCTGCTCTTCCGTTGCGCCGATCTGCTTCCAGATCTCCGGGCAGGTGTTCGGCATTACAGGATTGAGAAGGATCGAGCAGATACGTACCGTATCCAGAAGGTTATAAAGGACTGTCGCCAGTCTTGCCTTCTTGCTCTCATCTTTTGCGAGTACCCACGGAGCGGTCTCGTCGATGTACTTATTCGCACGGGCGATGACCTTGAAGATCTCGGCCAGGGCATTTGCGATATGCAGGTCTCCGTAGTTCTGCTCTACGAACGGCTTAAGTGCTTTTGCCATCGAAAGGAGCTCGTCATCGAGCGGATCGGACTCACGCTCTTCCGGGAGAGTTCCGTCGAAGTACTTGATCGCCATTGCAACGGTTCTGGAAACGAGGTTTCCGAGGTCGTTGGCGAGGTCATTGTTGATGCGCTGTACCATCTGCTCATTACTGAACGGGCAGTCTGCGCCGAAAGGCATCTCACGGAGGAGATGGTAACGGACGGCATCTACGCCGTATCTGTCCGCAAGGATAAACGGATCGATGACGTTACCTGTGGACTTACCCATCTTCGCACCGCCGAATGTGATCCAGCCGTGGCCGTAGATATGCTTCGGAAGCGGAATATCAAGCGCCATCAGCATTGCCGGCCAGATGAGAGAGTGAAAACGGATGATCTCCTTAGCCATGACATGGATGTCCGCTGGCCAGTACTTTTCGAAATCGTGATATGTGTTATTTCCATAGCCCAGCGCCGTGATATAGTTGCTGAGCGCGTCGATCCATACATATACGACGTGCTTCTCATCGAAGGTGACCGGAATACCCCACTTAAAGCTCGTACGGGATACGCAGAGGTCCTCCAGACCCGGCTTGATGAAGTTATTGATCATCTCGTTGACGCGGGACTTCGGCTCAAGGAAGTTTCTCTCCTCGTCAAGGAGCAGTGCCTCGAGCCTGTCGGAGAACTCGGAGAGCTTAAAGAAGTAAGCTTCTTCTTCTGCATCGACAACTTCACGTCCGCAGTCCGGACACTTTCCGTCCTTAAGCTGGCTCTCTGTCCAGAAAGACTCGCACGGTGTGCAGTACTTTCCGACGTACTTGCTTTTATAGATATATCCTTTATCGTAGAGAGCCTTAAAGATGTTCTGTACAGACTCCACATGATACGGATCGGTCGTTCTGATAAATCGGTCATATGTGATGTCGAGGCGTTCCCAGAGTTTTTTGAAGTTAGCAACGATCTCGTCAACATAGGCTTGCGGAGTAACGCCTGCCTCAAGTGCCTTCTTCTCGATCTTCTGGCCATGCTCATCGGTTCCGGTTAAGAACATGACATCAAAGCCCTGCATTCGCTTAAATCTGGAGACCACGTCGCACGCAAGGGTCGTATAGCAATGACCAACATGCGGATTGCCGGACGGGTAATAGATCGGTGTCGTAATGTAAAACTTTTCTTTATTGCACATAATTCTATGCGCCTCCTTCTTTTGCTGAATGCATCTAATGATTATACCAACTTTATATAGAAAAAATCAATGTAATATATGACCGGTATCAGTGAACCAAGTACGTATACGTCGGAAGCACCATGATAAGAAGGGAAAACAGCTGTATCAGTAAAAAGATCGTCTCACAGACAACAAGTTTCAGGAGTTTGTCATTTACAGCCAGATGGACAAGCGGGATCGTGAAGATCACACAAAAGATGATATACATGATAAAAGGCAGCAGACTTTCACGGTACGGAGTGACTTCACGTCTCTGTGGCTGCGAAGTTGTCTCATCAGGATGAACGGCAACCACATACGCACTTCCATCTAAAGAAGCTGTCTCATCGGGATCGGAAGACTTATCCGTACTTCCATCAGAAGCTCCGGATAAGTCATCAAGGGAATCGAGCACCTCATCAACAGAACGGTTGTGTGTTTGTATCGCCGGCCTGGTCGAATCTCTTTCGGCTCGTGCATCATACGTACGATTCTGAGAAATGATCCTCTGTGTGCTGATCACAATTGAAAAGACAACAAAAGCCACCCAGAATGCAAAGATCGTCCAAATATACGCTTTTCTCACTTTTGGATCTGAGAACATGGTGTTTTCCTTTCTCGCTCAGTCTTTCCCCGAGATCAGTTTCTCGGAAAAAGCGATCCTTCCCTTTTCACCGAAATCCGGCCCGCTTCCTTTAAGGTCATAAAGCAGGATCGCCTCCTGGCCTGGCCTGACCTCCACGAGAGTTCTTCCGGAACGGTCATAAAGCGCCGTCGGCGCCGTCTGGTTCGGAAAAGTCGTGTTGCAGGTAAGAGTATAGGTCACGTTTTCGACTGCACGGGTACGGATATGACCGCGGATCAGGTTATATCTGTCCGGATCCTCACGATCGGTCACATCGTAAAAAAGGATGATGTTCAGATTCGTTTTCGCCCTATATAATTCACGGAAATACTCCGGGAATCTCACTTCAAAGCAGATGCGCACTCCGATCCGGATACCGTCGACGTCAAAAACACCTGGCTCCTCTCCTTCAGAGAAATTCTCCGAATCCCATCCCCACAGGGCCCGCTTGCTGTACCGCTCGACCTGGCCTTTGGGGGTGAACATCAGGGCCGTGTTATAAAACATATTCTCAATGGCCGGCGCATCTCCCATCAGAGGCGCGTCCCACACCGTGCATTCTTCTTTTACGATCGTACCGATAAGAACATAGATATCGTGGCACCAGGCCGCCTCGGCGATCGCCTGATGTGCTTTTTCCACAGCCTGAAAATCGATCTTATGGACGGAGTCGACATCCCTCGGAGGATAACCGGTCACCGCGCATTCCGGGCACACCAAAAGACGCGCCCCGCCCTTGGCGGCACGCTCGATCGCACGAAGGATGGAAGTACTGTTCTTCTCAACATCACCGCAGACGGGGAATTGATAAGCG
Organism: Clostridiales bacterium; assembly: GCA_017428545.1. Classification (GTDB taxonomy): domain Bacteria; phylum Bacillota; class Clostridia; order Saccharofermentanales; family Saccharofermentanaceae; genus Scatonaster. The sequence continues at coordinate 111,156 of JAFRQR010000008.1, read as the reverse complement.
GCTATCTTCATGTTCATCTCCCGGTTTCATTGCGGACCGGTATAATCTGGTCCGCTTCAAGAATCTGTTCACCTGCTCTTACGAAGACATCATCATATGCATCTTCTTAGCGAAATTATAGCGTAAATCCTCCATCTTGAATACCTTCACGCCAAAGCACCCCTATCTTTACGATTATATGATAAAATGTGAGAGGTATTTTTATTTCGGGGATGGGAATGATATGTCTGAAAACAGCACAAAGCCGATCAATCTGAAGTGCAGGGTCTGCGGCGGAGAAATCAGAAATGATTATCTTTCCGCAACATGCGTATGCGCAAACTGCGGAAACAAGTGGCCGATGCAGGAAATGCTTCCGGACTACCAGACGCATGCTTCCGCTGTCGAAAAGATCAAGCAGGCAAGATGTCTCATGGAAGAAAAACCGGATGTGACCAAGATCTCTCAGGCAAAACTTCTTTTGCATCAGGCCTCTACAGAATGTTTACACCCCGATCCTGTTTCCGCCGAGCTTCTTAAGACTTGCAAAGACGGCATTAAAGAGACTGACGATCTCCGTCACTACGCCGTGGCGCTTTCCCATATGGATAAGAAAAACTATCGCCAGGCGCTTTCTGAACTGGAAAGGATCCCGAACTTCCGCGATTCAAGTAAACTCATCGAGGATTGTAAGGTCCTCGCCGTAAAAGACAAGAAGAAACATATTCCGATCGCCATCGTGATCGGCCTTGTCATTCCGATCGTTATCGGAGTCCTTCTTTACGAGAAGACACCGGTCCCGATCTGGGGGATCATTCCGATCTGCCTCGCACTTGCGGCTGGCTGCTCGTATGCAGTCTATCTTGAAAATACACTATCTGTAGTCATCATTGTCTTATCATTCTTATCCGCCGTTCCGCTTATTCTTTTCGTAATCCTGGCCTATGGATATCACATGGATACAGGACCCGCTGCAACGATCGCCATCGGGGCCCCGCTTGCGCTTGTTATCGGCGTGGGGTTGAACTCAAAACCGGGCGGCTCTCAATGATCCGGTGAAGAATATGCTCTTTATTGTCTGTGCTCTTTCTTGCGAAGCAAAACCCCTGATCTCCGCCCTTTCTCTGCGGAAGGATAATTTTGCGTGTCCGTATGACACGTTTTTCTCAACGGACAGTTCCGTCGTACTCACCGTTTCCGGTATGGGCACCGTACTCGCCGCTTCCGCGACGACTTATCTTCTTACGCGTTTCGGCTTTTCTCCCGAGAAAGATTTTCTCATCAATTTCGGCTCCTGCGCAGGAAAAGAGCCGGGCTTTCACCTGATCAATCGAATCACCGACGAAGCGACCGGAAGAAGTTTTTATCCCGACATGCTCTATGATCTTTCCGCCTGTGGTCTTCCCGCTTCCTCGGAAAAAGCACTGGTCACGGTCAGCAAGGTCGTCGCTTTTTTAAAAGATCCAAACGTCCTTTACGAAATGGAAGCCTCCTCTATCTTCCTTGCGGCATCGCGCTTTGTCCCGCCACACCGCATGATCTTTCTGAAATATGTTTCCGATTCCGGAACAGACGATCCGAAGAAGATCACCTCCGCCATGCTTCAGGAAGGCGCCGAAAAGCAGGTATCGAAGATACTTGCTGTACTGGAGCATCTGAAAACGATCGTTGAGGATGATTACGCCATCGACGAAGATCTTTTTCTTAACACCTTCCTGAATCTTCGTGCCAGCGAGACTATGCGTCATGAACTGCGCCAGCTGTTCCGTTATGCCAAAGCAGAGGGCCTGGATATGGAAAAGCTCCTTTCCGATCTGGAAAAAGAAGGTTTATATCCCGTAAACTCCAAACGTGAGGGAAAGGAGGTCATCGATGTCATCCGGCAAAGACTCATTTAACTTTCCCTTCTCACACATTTACGTTGAAGAAAAGGTAATGGACGAAGATCTCACCAAGAGCATCCTTTTGCGCTACAAAAAGTCGGTCGTCATCCCGATCTCCCACTACAAAGACGTCTTCAACCGTCCGCGCCAGAGTTTTTACCATCAGAAAAGATCACCGATGCTGATCCTTGCAAAGAATACGGGAACGTCCGTTTTTAAGGGCGCACCGGTCTGCCAGGATTTCGGATATGACCACTTCTACTACACTTCCTGCGCGAGAAACTGCATCTACGACTGCGAGTACTGCTATCTGCGCGGCATGTACGGCTCAGGAAACGTCGTGGTTTTTGTGAATATCGAAGATACCTTTGCCGAGGTGGAAGAACTCTTAAAAGAGCATCCCGTATATCTCTGTGTATCTTTTGATACCGACCTTATGGCACTTGAGAACATCACGGGATTTATATCCCGTTGGGCAGAGTTTACAAAAGCGCACCAAGATCTCACCATCGAGATCCGCACCAAATGCTTCCGAAAGGATCTTTTTGATAAGATCCCGGCCTGTGACCGTGTGATCTTTGCTTATACGCTTTCACCACAGGAGATCATCGATAAATTCGAAAAGAAGACCACTTCCCTTTCCGAAAGATTATCGGCAGCCTCCTGTGCTATGGGAAAAGGCTTCCCGGTAAGGCTCTGTTTCGACCCGCTGATCTACGTCAAAAACTGGAATGATTTATATACATCAATGTTTTCCGAGGTCAAAAATAGTATCGACATCCATCAATTAAAGGATGTCAGCGTCGGATCTTTCCGTATCTCTTCCGAGTACATCAAGAAGATCAGAAAAGACTTCCCGGGATCTTCCATCTGCCAGTTCCCTTATGAAAACAAAGGAGGCTACATGCAGTACCCCGAAAAGATAAAAAACGAGATGGAAAATACCCTTGTAACACTGTTACAAACCTTGATATCTAAGGAAAAGATCTATAGAATCGAAAATGAAGAGAATCCGTAAAGGAGGAGTAAAAAATGGATGGTATCCGTCTGAATAATCCACAGCTGAAAAAACCGGAAGAGGTAAGAAACTGTCCCAAATGCGGCGCCCGTCTTCTCTCTGAAGTCTGCCAGTTCTGCGGCACATATATCGGTGAAGTCGCGACAGGAGATCTGACTCCCGAGTATCCTCTTGTCGAATGCAAAAACGGTAAGCTCGGCTTTTGGAACATCGGATTCCCCTTTATGTTCGGCGGCATTTTCTTAGCCGTCTCCATTCCTTTGTTCATCATCTCGCTATTCATTGATGATTTCGGCGGAGAAACAAAAGGCATGGGCAAATTCATGACCATCATAACGATCCCGTTTATGCTGATCGGTATTGTCGCCATCATCGTCGGAATCCGCGCATACTTACGTCACCTTTCTGTCAAAAAAAGCGGTGTCGTCCGAACCGGCGTTGTATACGGATATATGGATGACACGGTCGCTTATAACGGCGTCAACGCGCAGAAGATCAAGATCCTTCTGGATACTTCCGAAGGAAAGAAGTTCATTCTTCTTCCTCTCGGCACGACCACAAAGCCTTATGAAGTCAACAGCGAAGTTCAGGTAATGCTGATGGGAGACAGCGCAATGATCCTGGACAAAGAGATCAAATGGTAAAACAGGTAAGGGATAAGCAATGACAAAGACTGCAATCGTCACCGGAGCTTCCTCCGGAATCGGAAAAGCGATCTGTGAGACTCTCCTCGATATGGACTACGAAGTCTACGGAATCGGCAGAGACTTCTCTTCTTGCGGAAACATAGTTGAGCATGGATCTTTCCACAAGGTCGAATTTGACCTGCTCGCGACATCCGAGATCGAGCCGATGATACGGGATATCGCAAAGGGAAGAGCGATCGATCTTCTCGTAAACTGCGCAGGCGTCGGCTACTACGGTCTTCACGATGAGATCAGGCCGGAGAATATATCCGAACTTATCAGAACAAATCTCGAAGTTCCACTTCTTCTTTCGAATATCCTTCTTAAGAAACTAAAAGATAGTAAAGGCACGATCCTCAACATCGCTTCCGTCACTGCGACCCAGAGCAACCCGCACGGAGCTGCCTACGGTGCCACTAAGGCAGGCCTTCTCAGTTTCGGCAAGAGCCTTTTTGACGAAGTCCGAAAGCACGGAGTAAAGGTCACGACGATCCTTCCGGACATGACCGACACGAACCTCTATAGAAATGCAGACTTTGCAGCATCTAAAGAAGAAAACGCACGTCTCGTTCCACAGGACGTGGCCGATGCCGTGCGCTATATTCTGTCATGCGATCCGCATATGGTCATTACGGAGTTCACCGTAAGACCGCAGCTTCACCGGATCGAAAAGGTGCAACACAATTAATCTAATACTATCCGTTTATCGCTAACATTCCAGCGGCTTCAGTAAATAGAAAAAGTGATCAGTTTCGGATCGTAAGGACGCTGTTTTTCCCGTTTAATTCGATGGTATTCTTTGCGCTTGGATCCGTCGGGATCTCACAGCGGATCTCGTTGTTTTTTCCTTCGCAGCGGGTAGTAAATACGAATCCTTCGGGGACGATCAGCTCAGCTTCTCCTTTAAGCATATTAATGTCGATATTTCCGTCGATCCGGTCGGCTACGATCTTGATCTTCCCTTCTGCGTCGATCTCCAGTCTTTCAAAAGAAATGCCCTTAAGATACATGACCGCGTTTTCAATAAAGACCTCCACGTTACTGGTCATCGGAGGGATGCCGACCAGTGCTTTTTCCACACCTTCGATATCGATATCCGCCTGATCTCGGTCCGTATCAAACTTTACCTTCGACGGTACTACGATGGTGTCGTTATCTGTTGCATAAAGTGTTACTTCAGCTGCTTTCTTGATCTTGATGTCATAATCCTTCATATGTTTTTCCTCCGTTATTTTATGCTTATTCTTTCGGGGCATAAGCCGTTTTCTTCTTTTCTGGTTTCAGCATAACACCGGAAAACCATGAAATCCTTAAACGATTATTAAATGCGTTTTTTCGTTTTCGGGGGGGAAATAGTAATGGGGCGTCATCCTCCTCCGGTGACACCCCATAACTTTACTGACACTATGCATCCTGAAAAAGGGAGTAGATGCTTATGCCGGCAAGCCGTGCTTTTTTAGTTTTTTCATCAGGTCTTCTTTTCTTTGAAGTGGCGAACAACGAAGGTAAAAACAACACCGATGATAAAGCCCAGTACGGCTGCAAGGACGAACCCTCCGGCCTCCTTGGAAAGGATGAATGAACCATAGGAAGTCTCCTCCTTGGATACGAGTGTACCGGAAAAAGCGCTGATCACTATAAAGAGCGCAACAAACGACAGCGCCGTTGAAACGCTCAGGATACGGGTAACTTTCCGCTCATGTCTGCGGCGGATCTTGTTACCGCGAATCTGAATCTCTCGCAAAGCTTCTTCGGTAGTGTACTTCATATCCGACTCCTATTTGCCAGTTCCTTTCATATACTTAATGACGGAAAAAGAATAATTACTCACCCTTTTTTCGAAATTTTTTTGTTTTATTATAAATTATCTTCATCGTCACCTGCAACCGGTCTGTATCCGATCAGGTACAGCATCACCGCAAACAGCATCGGAAGCGCATATCCGATGTAAGAAGACACGCCCGGTTCCGAGACCAGAAGATTGTATAGTCCGTGGAACGTCATCGACATCGAAAGAGCGCCTACGATACCGGCAAATGATACGACCTTGTAGCGCTTCAGAAGCCGAAGTCCCATGACAAATGCCACCATAGTGACCAGATGCATAACGCCGACTGCCAGTCCGCGGATCATGACATAACCCAGATGCGAAGCTCCCGAGGATAGAATGAAGCAGCAGTTCTCGAATGTCGCGAATCCTGCTCCGACACCGACAGCCGTGGGTTTGAGATCCTCAGGCGAAGGTTCGAATACAAAGAAGCAGAAAAGGACAGGCAGAAACTTCATGATCTCTTCAACGATCGGAGACAGAAAGATCGATGCTTCTTCCGTGCTGTACGAGGTGGAAACGGCCAGGTATCCGCTTATGTATGCCGAAAGAAGGCAGACGATCATGCCCGTCATAAACGAAACGATAAAACGGCGGGTACTTCTCTTGGTAAAAAGAAGCGAGATCACAAGAGGGACCGCGATACAGATCAAAACATTTTCAGCGTAGATCATCTTTGTCCCTCTCTTTCTTCATGGAAAAATACATCAGAGGCAGGGCGACCGTATTGGCAGCCGTTGCAAGGTTATAGAACAGATCCGCGAACGAGTACATGGCCATGATGGAACTAAAGAAAAACGCAAATGCGAGAAACACATCTTTGGTTTTTATGCTTCGGATCAAAAGCCAGGCCAATCCGCCGAAAGTCAGTATCGCGATCGGGATATTCATTGTTTTATCCATCTTTTCAGAATAAAGTGCGACAAACTCTAAAGCGAGGATCAGAAAACTCAAAAGCACGATACCGGCCCGCTCGATCTTCGGAAGGAGGTCCCTGCTTTTTATGCCGCGGATCAGAAGCCAGAGAAAATACACATACGGAATGCCGAAAAGGATATCCTGTACCCATTCTCCGCTCCAAAAGATCCAAAGTGCTATGTTTGCGCCGACGAACGCAAAGGAAAAGATGATCTCCCATGCGATTTTCCTTTCATCTTTCAGGACCTTCTCAAGACCTGCCGAAAGAAAAAGGATCATGGCACATTCGGAAAACTCGTTGACCGCAAAAGGCATTCTCGTATCCGGCCTAAGGCAATCATAGGCGACCCAATAAAGATCACTAAATAAATAACAGCCCATGGCAAAGCAGAAAAACACGGAGATGAGCGTTGTTTTTGCGCGAAGCATCGCGCGAGCCGTAGGCAGGATAACGGAAACCAGCACCGCTACCTGAACGATCGTCAATATAACACCGATGAGAGTCGAATCACTCATTTCTTCTTACTCTCTTGGTGGGTTTTACGGAAATGCAGTGCAAGCGAAGTAGCCAGTACACCAAGCACAAATGCGAGTATCCCTGTGATCACATATCCCAAGTATTCCACGAAGATCCCATCCTTTCGAGCACTTTCCGAAGTGCCGTTTTTCCTCTTGCTGCAAGATTATATGTCTGTTTGACCGTTTTCTTTAAGATGCGGCTGATCTGTTCCGGTTTCAGTTCTTCAAAATACATCAGGTAAAGCACCTGTCTGTATTCGTCGTTGAGCTCTTCCATGGCTTTATATAGTTCGACCTTCGCTTCGTCCTGAACAAGAAGAGATTCCGGATGTTCCTCGAGATCTTTTAGGTCTCTTTCTATATCTACCTCAGTCACGGGATACTTGCTTTTCTTTCTAAGGAAATGACGGGCCTGATTCTTCGCCACGGCAAAAAGCCACGTCTTAAATGATGCTTCTTTTTTCTCCGTATACCTTGCCGTTCCGGAAGCTAAGACCGCAAAGGTATCCATCATCAGTTCTTCCGCGTCCTTGGAATCCCCGACGATGCCGTAAATAAACAGGATCAATCCGTCTTTGTACTTTTCGAAGAGGATGCCGAGTGCATCCATATCTCCATCCGAAAGGAAACGAATATATAATTGTCCATCTGTCTGGTCTATGAAATTCGCCCCCCTTTAAAGATAATACCCATAAAAATAGTACCATTTTAGGATATCAAAAGACAATGGACAGAAAGTGAATTTCGCAAGATTTTTCGGCAATCCATGTGTTTTTTCCGATCTGTTTGCATTTTCGTGAAACCGTATTATCATATTCCCCAAGGGAAGTAATCTTTCTTTTTCAAGAAAGAAAGTGAGGTTCAATATGGGAACGATTGCAGCGTTTGGGGATTCCGTTTTAAAAGGCGTCATCTACGAAGATGAGCACTACCGCGTCACGGACTCTTCTTTTCAGAAGATATGCGAGCAGTCATTCGGTATCACGATCGAAAATAGGGCCAGATTCGGAAGCACGATCACAAAAGGAGAAAGCGTATTTGAAAAGAACCTGTCGCTCATCAGTGGAACGGACGGTGAATACGTGGTTTTGGAGTTTGGCGGCAATGACTGCGACTTCAACTGGAAGGAGGTTTCGGAAGATCCGGAGCGTCATCACTTACCCTCCAGCACGATCGCCAATTTTACCACGACATATACAAACATCATCAACGAGATCAAAGCTCTCGGGAAAATTCCGGTGCTGCTTTCTCTTCCGCCGATCGATTCCGCCCGCTACTTCAAGCATATCTCCAAAGGCTTAAATGCCGAAAACATCATGCAGTGGATGCGCAACGACCGGCAGTTCATTACGAACTGGCACGAGCGCTATAACATCGAGATCTTTAAACTTGCGATCGCAACCCAGGTACCCGTGATCGATATCACATCGGTCTTTCTGGAGAAAAAGAACTATTCGCGCTTTCTGTGTAATGACGGCATCCACCCGAACGAAGAAGGACATAAGCTCATCGCCAAGGCGATCGAGGACCATGTCAGGAAGAAAAACATCCGTCTCTGACAAGTGCTTTTCGAAAAGAAAAAAAGAAACAGCATCCGAAGAAATCTTCAGATGCTGTTTTTGTTTTTCTGATCCTGCAGGGAACCTTAGTTTCCGCCGTTCGCGGAGCCGTTGGCACCCGTACCGCGCATCGCGTCAAACACTTCCTTATCTGCAAAAGAGACTTTGACGGAACGGACAAAATGATCGTTCGAATTGGTGCGCAAAAGAAGGTTGATGATCGTCTCGGTGACCGGAGCCGTCTCCATCTGGGAGAATGCTTTTCGGATCGTCCAGACGGCATCGAGTTCTTCCTGCGACATAAGCAGATCCTCACGACGGGTACCGGACTTGTTGATGTCGATCGCCGGGAAGATACGCTTCTCGGAAAGCTTTCTGTCGAGGTAGACTTCCATGTTACCGGTGCCCTTGAATTCCTCGAAGATAACTTCGTCCATTCGGGAACCGGTCTCGATGAGAGAGGTCGCTACGATCGTTAAGCTACCGCCGTTTTCGATATTTCTCGCCGCACCGAAGAAACGCTTCGGGCCATAGAGGGATCCCGGATCCAGACCACCGGACAGCGTTCTTCCGGTCGGAGTGATTGTTAAGTTATAAGCACGGGCAAGTCTTGTCATGGAGTCGAGGAGGATAACGACATCCTCTCCCATTTCTACGAGACGCATCGCACGCTCGAGCACAAGTTCGGTAACACGTGTATGGTTTTCCGGCTTCTTATCGAAGGTGGAGTAAACGACCTCGCCCTTGATGGAGCGCTGCATGTCGGTAACTTCCTCCGGACGCTCGTCGATGAGAAGTACGATGAGCTTGGTCTTCGGACTGTTCTGTGTGATAGCGTTTGCGATCTTCTGAAGAAGGATCGTCTTACCTGCTTTCGGCGGGGAAACGATCATACCACGCTGGCCTTTACCAATCGGAGATACCAGGTCGATAATACGTGTACTCAGTTCCTGCTTTCCGGTCTCCAGACGGAATCTTTCGTTCGGATAGATCGGCGTCAATCTTTCAAAATGCGGACGGCGTCCGAGTTTATCGAGATCGACTTCGTTCACTTTCGTAATATAGCTTAATGCCAGGTTCTTGTCCTGACCGCGCTTCGGAAGCGCAAAACCCTGGATCTGGTCACCCATGCGAAGACCGAATCTTCTGATGAGGTTGGTCGGAACAAAAACATCCTGTGGAGACGGCAGATAGTTCTCACGTCTTACAAAACCATATCCGCCATCTGAAACGATCTCAAGAACACCGACGAACTCGATCGGCTCGATCTGCGGTTTCTGCGGTTCAGCGGGTGTCTCTCCCTCTGCGGCATTTTCTTCTGATCCGCTTTCTGCGGATTCAGAAGTAGCCGGTGCTTCGTTCGCAGGACGGATCTCCACGCTTCTGTGGCGTCCTTTCTTATTCTTGCCGTTCTTTCCCTGCTGAGGATTCTCCTTCGGAGCTTCTGCCTTTGCTTGCTCTTTCCCGGCATTTTCTTCAGCCGGTTTTTCGGAAGTTTCTTCCTTACTTTCAGAAGAAGCTTCTTCCTGCTTCGGTTCAGCAGCGGCTTCCGCTTCAGAAGAAGTTACTTTAGCCTTCTTTCCTGGTTTTCTGCCGCGCTTCTTGGTATCCTTTGCTTCTTCCTTTTTGTCTTCAGAAGGAACTTCTGCTTTTACTTCTTCTGAAGCCTTTTTCGCTTCTTCCGGAGCTTCGGAAGATTCTTCTTGTGACGGAGCTGTCTCAGCTGCCGAAGTCTCTTCAGAGTCCTTCTTCGTTTTCTTTTTCTTTTCGGAAGTCTTCGCTTTGGAAGCAGTCTTCTTTTCTTCCGGCTTTGTCTCCGCTTCCGGCTTTTCTTCTACTGCCTCTTCTTTCTTTTCTGCTTTCTTTCTTGTACGCTTGGCGGGCGCTTCGGAAGCCTTTTCTTCAGAAACAGCTTCTTCCTTCTTAGTCTCCGCTTTCTTTTTGGCAGGCGCTTTTTTGGCCTTGGCAGGTGCTTTTGCCGCCGAAGCCTTTTCGTCCTGCGCCTTCTCGGATTTCTTTTGTTCGTGGTCGAGGAGGGAAGCCAGTTCAGATTGGCTCATGCTCTCAGCCTGTTCCGGAGTCACCAGCTGGAAAGCCAGCGCGATCGCGGAAAGTGCCTCTTTGCTCTTCGAGAAAAAATCTTCTTGGGCCACAGATATACCTCACATGTAAATTTCTAGAAACGTCTTCATTCTGCCGAAGGAAAAGGCGATACTATGCCCCACCCTTACCTTGCTTCAACTTATTCAACTACTAAATGCGAAACGAATGACACCTCATCTGTACTGCTATTTTCTCTTTCTTCCGGGAAAACTATGGAACGCAGCACATCTTTAAACTGTTGCCATTATAAATGTTTCGCCGTTACATTGTCAACTTACAGGATTGTCACACTAATCTTTGTTATTCCTGATCATTTCCCGCTTTGCCACTTTTTCAAGAATTAATCGGGAAAACTGACCTCCGATGGCATATCATGATATGTTTTTCCCGATTTTTTCTCGCTATGCATTGTTTTCGGGAAAAATGCAAGAAAAATCTCCCTCTTCCTCCTCTCGAAAAGCACTTTTCCTGAACTTTTCTCGATATCTCCTCCAATCAGGAAAAAATCGGGAAATCGCTCTGCATCACATCACAATATTTGCTCCTGTCGCAACTCTCACCACGCAAAAAGGACTCGTCGCGATGACGAGTCCTCACTTTGTCTTTTCGATATTCGCTTTTGCTTATCAGGTATCGCCGAGAGCAGCGAACTTGTCCATCATGCCGAGCGCCTTACCTGTACCGATCGCAACGCAGGAAACGGTGTCTTCTGCAACACATACATCGATACCGATCTTGGTGGCAAGCATACGGTCCAGACCATAAAGGAGCGCGCCGCCGCCGGTCATAACGATACCGCGCTGGGAGATATCGGCCATCAGTTCCGGCGGAGTTCTCTCGAGTACGGAGTGAACGGCGTCGAAGATAGCGGCTACCGGCTCTTCAAGAGCTTCGAGCATTTCGGTGGAAGAAACAGTAACGGTGGCCGGAAGACCTGTGATCAGGTTTCTGCCACGGACGTCCATGGTCATTTCTTCTTCTCTCGGATAGGCGCATCCGATGTTGATCTTCAGTTCTTCTGCGGTCTTCTCACCGATCAGGACGTTGTGCTTACGGCGGACATGCTTAACGATCGCTTCGTCGAACTTGTCGCCCGCAACCTTCAGCGAGAAGTCAACTACAGGCTCGCAGAGGGAGATAACGGCGATATCCGTTGTACCGCCACCGATATCTACGATCATGGAACCGCAGGCCTTGGTAATATCGATACCGGCGCCGATAGCTGCAGCGATTGGCTCACGGATCAAAAATACATCCTTTGCACCGGCATGACGGCAGGCATCCTCAACGGCCTTCTGCTCAACCGGAGTAATGACCGACGGAACGCAAACGACGATCGTCGGACGGAAATATGTAGCACGGATGCCCTGGCATACACGGCCGATGAAAGCCTTGAGCATGACCTCCGTTACCTTAAAGTCGGAAATAACACCGTCACGAAGCGGACGGATAGCTTCTACGACACCCGGCGTTCTTCCGAGCATCAGCGATGCGCTCTCACCTACCGCGAGAACCGTACCCGTCTTAGTATTAACGGCAACTACGGAAGGCTCCTTGAGAACAACGCCTTTACCGCGAACATAAATAAGGACACTGCTTGTGCCCAGATCGATACCGATATCAAGTCCTAAACCCATGATTACACCTCGTTATATAGAAAAATACGCCTTCGCGTATTGTTGATGCACAAATAAGCATGTTAATGATACAATAAATGTACTTATCTTTCAACTTTGCAGCATTGCATTCATTTTACAAATTGGGGTGAAATTGTGAAGAATCTATTGGCATATGTGCTTATGCTGTGCGGAACGGCAGCCGTTTTCTTCGACGGGATCCTGCCCTCCTGCGTGATCTTTGCCCTGACACTCCTCGGATACATCGCTATGCCGTTTTTCGCCAGAGCCCTGGTAGACGGCTTTTTCCTCACGAAAAGCACCTACAAGTATTTCCTGCGTATCGCCCTTACGGCTTTTCTTTCTCAGGCGGCGCTTCTTTATATCTATATCATCTGGGACCAGTCTCCGGAGCCAAAACGTTTCAACATCGTATTCACGTGGCTGATCGCGTTTGTCGTTCTTCTCGGCGTGGAACTTCTGGTTTCCCTGCCCCGCGACCGCGTCGCCTCGATGAATCTTCTCGAACCGAACCAGACCTCCCACAGCACCAGATACGGCGTCGTTATTTCAAGTATGGAATCCAATAATCTGCCGAAAGGCATGAAGGTCCCCGCCTGGCCGAGGACCACGCTTCACGGCATCGCGATCATGCTGTTTGCGGTCTGTATGGTGCTGATCACCTTCATGCCGCTTACGATGTCCATGATGTGCGTCATGTGCACCCTGATGTTTTACTTTCTGCACCGCTGGAAGATCGACTCGAGAGTACTTGTCGCAACGACGTTCTACAGCGCGTTTGCCGCGTGCTACACATACCTTTATTTCCGCATGACCGGGATCGTCACATGGGAAGGTATTTCACTTCTGGGATTTCTTTTGTGCCTTCTTCTTCCGAGCAAGAAGAGAAAGAAGCCGAAGTGGTTTTATCGCCTGTTCTACGTCTTCTATCCTCTCGCGATCCTTCTTTGTGCACTGGTCGCGTCACTTCTCAGCTGATCATCAGAACGTATAGCGTTCTGCTTTTCTTGCCTCTTTAAGCTCTTTCGACTCACTCTCATGTCGAACATTGTATTCGGGATAATAGAAAAACGGGCTATATGTCGGCTCAACAGAAACATGGGTGAACAGATAAGTCAGAAGAACCAGTTCGTCAAAACTTGAGTATACGGAACTATCAAGATCGATCACATAATCGACGGGTTCTTCTTCCGGATCATAAAAATACCATTCAAGATCATTCGTGCTTTTTGCTATAACAGGATCGAATTCATAATACGGCTCATCTGGTTTTCCTGCTTTGACAAATCTGTACTTGCCACCAAAGAAGACATCTTTGCCGGTAGCATCCTTTTTCTGCATCACTCCATGTTCAAAATCCATGCGCACCCAAAGATCTCCGGCATCAAAGTAGAAATACCCGTCTTGTTCCTTCCATCCGTAATCAGAGGCGAGTTTCTGTACGTCGAACTTTTTAACAGAATCATCTATAGTCACATAAGACTCGACATCCATCGGAAGAACAATAACAAGTGGATATGCCCAGTTTTTTCCAATCGTGTAGGAATACGGATAATCTTCAGATGTTTCAGACGGCGGAACGTCATAAGGATCCTTGGTAGTGACCGTCTGGGTAACATTTGAAGAACCAATCGCCATTTTTTCAGAGCTACAAGAGCATGTCCCCACCATCAACGAGACGGCAAGTGTCAGTATCATCAGCCTTTTTGAACAGTTCATCAGCTCCATGATAAATCTCCCTTCGTAATTCGTAAAAATCCTCAATATCCAACTAAAAGTGGGTCATGAATTTCATTGTAATCATACACATCGCCATCATCTTTAAAGAGAAAGTATCTGGTAACTATATTACCACTTCCATCTATAAACGAGTTGTAGTAGAGTTTTCCGTAACGGATGTCATCGTTAAATATATTTGTTAACGAATAACCATTCCCATCCCTTCTATAACACCTAAACCCCATGATTTCCGAATTATCATGAACGTATCTATCCGAATCATCATAATACCTTATGTCTTCGCTATAAGTATCAATGAAGTTTTCGTATTCCAAATCAGATAATTCTATTCTTTGTACATACGACCACCCCCAGTAAGAGAAAGATCTTCCTCCCTTTGTTGCAACTCCAGTAAGTATGGTATCGAAGGCAACCACTTGATCAATATCATCCGCAAATACGCGGAGAAATGTCTGAGCTATATTTTCCCGATTATCCGCTCGAATTTCACCACAACTGCATGCGTAGAGATTGAGAGAATGAATTTTCTTCGGTTTTAACTGGTTGACAGTTATACTCCCATCACTATACGTTCCACTCCAGTAAAGATGGCGTGCATTATTCCCATCTTTCAACTGAATGACCGAGCTAGATCCATGAGCTGAAATGACAACATTTCGAATCCTATAGTAATATTTATCACCGTACATCGACGTTGTTCCTCCGAACAACCCTAAACTTGACCAATGCAATTCAAAAGAATGTACGTCTGTAAAGTTTAGCAAACAACACTCAAGACCAGCTCGATCATATTCACGCGCCAAAGCTAATCCTTGGTTTTTAAAGTCTGAACTAGCTAGTATGTAGATAATGTCAGGATTAACCGTTGTGGGTCTTGCATCTTCTGCATCATTCACTCCATCATAGTCCGAATCCGGAATCTGCGGGTCTGATACAAGAACACCGACAAACTCCATTCTCCCAGGAGCTACTTTGCTCATATATTGCTCCATAAATGCGTACTGCGAATCCGAATCTATGTGACCATTACCACTTGTGTATACAGTTGTTCCATTTATGCGAATCTCTATATTTCTGCCATCGCCAAAACGCAACAACTGATAAATCACATCAAACTCTTCATTATCTGGAACTGTATCATCATCCGAATCGTTCTTTTCAGGATCAGAATGATAGATCTTGCCATTTGTTCCAAGAATACCCTGTAATTCCGCAAAATCAGGTATACCATCAAAGTCGCTGTCAAGCTTTAAAGCCGAATCAAATGCACTTTGTCTTGTGAAAGAGGCATGCAGATCAGTATATGTCGGATATTTATAGTATTGAGATCCAGTCTCATAAGCATATTTCCAACCAAAATCAAATGGCCCTTCGTCTCCTTCTTGGAGCATTACAAAGCCAGCAGAAAAATCTGCACTCTCTTGATAGTAAATCATATCTGATACATATGATTCGATATGAGCAATATCGTCGTCATTTGAAAGAATGAACAGTTCTTTCCTATTTCCGACATCTGTAGCATATTGCTTAATCAGATTTGATGTTGCTGAAAATGCACGTCTATATGAACCATATTGTCCAAGATCAAAGTTTCTCGCGTAATAATCCACTTCTGCCAACAATTGATTGATACCATCTGTATCATTCTTGTAGATTAGTTGAGCAGTCGTCTTATCTGTCGTGCCAAAATATATGACACAAATTCTATCATTCGCCTTCATGCTCGTCACGAGTTTCTTAACTGTAGTTATCGCCTTTTCTCGACTATCAGAACTCATTCCTGATGACACATTTACGGCAACATAATAATCAAAATTCTCACCATCGGTAGGAAAACTATAATTCACCGGATAAACGGAGTTCCAAAGCGATCTATCCACCAATACGTATGTACTAAAATGGTTTAGATCAAGAGTAATAGTATTCATATCCACGTCCAAAACAGCCTGTTCCTGAAGTACATATACTCCATGTTCCTCATCAAACCAAAGGACCGCCAGATCATTTTCGGAAGTTCCACCTAGTGCATCCTCATCATAATGAATAGTGACATGAGCTGTTTCGAAATCCTCATTGCACTCAAAAGCTATTGGGCTTCCCACTCTTCCTTCAAGAACAGAAGTATACATATCCTTGTCGAGCATATCTTGAATTGTTAATGCCGAATCAATCAAGTCACCCATCTCCATGGAAACGGTTACAGAAGATACAACATTCTCAAACTCTTCTGTCTTTGACTGAAGAATCATCACATTTTTGTCATCCGGATCAGACGGATTTTTGTCAAGAAGAATCTCATCACCATCGATAATACCATCACCATCAGAATCGTCAGATAATGGATCAGTATGATAGGAATAAATCTCATCATAGTCACTTATGCCATCATCATCACTGTCACAATAGTATGGACAAGTCCCAAAACCAATTTCTTCAGCGTTTGTTAATCCATCCAAATCAAAATCTTTCTGTCCATCCGAAAAACCATCGTTATCAGAATCCCATACAGTCGGATTGTATCCCATTGTTATTTCAACAAAATCCGTAATTCCATCATCATCTGTATCGATATTGAGCTTATCAGTTCCATACATTCGTTCCTCACTATCAAGCAATCCATCTTCATCTGTATCTCTTAATTCCTCAACAAGATCAGGGATTGTGGTCGGTTCACAAGTTGGAACACTTGTCGGAGCATTAGTTGGACAATCTGTAATGGTTGGAGCCGGCGTACTGGTAGGAGTAATAACTCCTTCATCGCCACTTGAAATCTCGTTTATGAAATCAATATAATCGTCGATTCCGTTATTGTCTTCATCCACACCTAGTCTATACGCAGGGCATACGCAACTAAGAGAAACGTCTTCAAACAACAGATTACTATTGACATTCAGGCCACCGCCAACGACAGAAAAACTCAAGGAACCATGCGCATCGATTCTCTGATTTTGCACATTGCTTGAAATCGTATAATATCCGTCATCCAAACACAACGCAGCTCCACCAACCTCTGAAATGGAGCGGTTTGAAGAAAAGCGCAGAGTCCAATCACAAATCGAGTCACTAGAAAGATTTGTCAGAAATAACCCACCATTAAACCCATCATTCCAAACCGAATACTCTTGATAATTTAGTGAAAAAGAATCAAAATCTACCACTTTTGTCGTAGTGTTAAGCAAGTAAAATTCGGGAAGCATATTAACAGTTGATTCTTCCAAAGAGAATGCCGTCATTCCAAAGATTACTGTCTCGCCAGCCGCCACATCTTGATTCCACCCTGCATTCTGTATTGTATAAGTTCCGAAACCGTTTTCTTCAAAAACACAAGCATTCCATATACCCTCGATCGAATATGGCAAATTGAAAGTCAAAAACCAGTTGCGAATTGTTTCATCTCCAGTATTGGTGATTTCAAAACGAAGATTCGCATAAGATCCCCAGCAAGAATCTATACTTGCTTGAACCGTGTATTCTAACCCTTCGGTTACAGAATAATACTCGGGGTTTGTCGACTTTTCAGCGCGCATCGTGCGTGGCAGAAAAGAAACAACAACAGCCAAAGACAGAATTGAAGACAGAAATTTAGGAAAACGACACATATGCAAATACCAACCTCTCTGGAGGTTCTCCCTAAAGATGTCAGTAGCGCAGATGTCTAACCCTCCGTTATTTATCAACCCATTTCAGGCTATCATGTATTCGAAGCCTTGTAAACCGATGTCAGACAATATCAATGATTTCTGTTTTTCTAATATTTTTAAGAATAGCGGATTCTTGTTCCAGTCATTTGAAACGTAGTTCTACCCGGTCGCGATCCTGCTGTGCGCGCTGGTCGCGTCACTTGTCAGCTGATCATTCCTCTTCCCATTCAGAATCATGGAAGTAGCTCAGATCCACAGATCCTGCTTCCCCGCTTTTTAGTGCCTCCAATCGGATCATATTCGCGACGATCTGTCGGATGTTACCGATCGCATACACACTGGAATCATTCAACTTGGATACTTCCTCCTCGACAAGCCACAGATGAGCTTGATTAGCTTCCATCAATCTTCTTAAATTGTTTATTTTATCGGCAAGATCATACATTCTGGCCATTTCCTGCGGCGTCAACTCTCCAGGGCCAAAAGAACTATCTCCACCCTGTTTGGCATATAGCACTTTGTATTCTTTCGTCGCATTTTCATATTCCCATTCCATTTGTTTCCGTTCCTTGAACAGACTGTCTTTCTTTCTTCTGTGAACATTCGACGGACTGGAAGATACAGCGAAAGATTCAGTTTCCGGCACGAGATTTTTGAATCCTTCGAAATACGGTCTGTCACAGTCTTCACAGGCAGCAAACGCCTCTTCAGAGCGTTCTTTAAAAGCCGGAATATATACTTTATGCGCAAAGCTCTCCGGATCTGCCATAACACTCTGAAGATCCTGTATTTTGGTCGAGCACATGATGCGTCCGCGAAGCGCCTCATAGTTAGAGGGATCGGCGGCAAGGATGTGTTCATAAAGAGCGTCTGCTTTTACGTACTGCTGCTTTTCAAAGGCATCTTTCACCTCAGAATGCACCGTTTCATCACGGATGAAATCGAAGTCAAACGTCAATCCGCAGAACGGGCACTCGTATACCTGTCTGTTCAGATTCACGAGCACTTCTCCGCCGCAGGATTCGCAGGATGGAGCGATCTTCAAGAACGCCTGCTTTTCGTTGCCATAGGTTGCTTGCTTTTCGGAAGCCTGTCTTTTTGTCTCCTCTTTCACCTCGTCCGGTTCCAGTTCTTGAAGCTGTGCATACAGTTTGGCAAATTCCTTGTTAAACTTCGAAAGTCTCGACCTGATCTTTGCGAGTTCTCCTGATCTTTGCGCATTGTTCAGGGGAACCGTGCCGAATTTCGAGTAGATCTTTACCGCTCCTTTATCCAGACTTATCTGTTGCTGCTTGTTTCCTCGAATGAACGTCGCGAGTTCCCTCAAAAGAGAGAGCCTGTAGAAATATGCTTTCCCGTCCTGATCAGCCATCTTTTGAACTCTTAACAGTGTCGCGGGAAGAAGACGTACAGTTCTGTCCGGATCACTCAAAAGTTCCGGACGGTTGATCCCTGATTCACAAAGAAGGATACCGCGAAGCGCGATAAAATTGTGCGGGTCTTTTTTCAGGATAAACTCGTACTTCTCTTTTGCGGAATCATACTGAAGCACTTTCTGAGAGGCAGCCGCCTGTTCCAGAATATCCCTTAAACGAAAATACTCGTAATCGTAGAAAATACCGCAATACGGACATTCGTACTGCTGTTTGTCGTTATTGACGATGAGAACACCGCCGCACTTTGTACAACTGTGACTATTAATTAACGTCATTTTCCTGTTCCTCCGTGACATCTTTTGGGGAGTTTCTATTCTTTTCCCATTCGACCAGTTCTTTTAAGATAGCGCCGATCTGACGCTCCGCGGCTTTGCCCTTTTCGTTAAGAACTCTGATCTTGTCATTTGTCTCGTCAAGACGATCCCATAGGATCTCCTTTGTCGAATACGCATCCATGATCTGATCATCCAGATCATGGATCCTTTTCATGTTGATCAGCCCTCCGATTAGGCTGTTACCGTAAGTGTTACTCCAACGGACACGACTGCGTTCTCTTTCCAGATCCCTGATATAATCATCGACTTCTTCATGACCATCTTCGAGGCGCTGCTTGTTCTGCCTGTTCTTTTCGTAGGGACTTGTGTTCTGATTGTAGATCCTAACCTGCGGAATGATCCTCTTGAACTGCTTGAAATACGGTCTGTCGCTCTCCTTGCTCTTTTCGATCGCCTCATCGATGCGCGCTTCCATCGAAGGAAGATATACTTTGCGCATGCGACCGATCACACTGATCGTCGGGATCGCCGTCCATTTCGCCGCGCAGAGGATACGTCCGCGAAGCGCTTCGAAGTTTGACGGATCGACCGTAAGGATATATGTGAAGATCGCGTCCGCCTTGATGAACTGAGACTTCGAAAGTGCCTCTGCCGCTTCTTTTTCCGCGGTCTCGTCGCGGATAAAATCGAAGTCGAAAGTAAGACCGCAGAACGGACATTCATAGAGCTGTCTGCTCAAATTGACGATCAGTTCGCCGCCACAGCCGGTGCAGCACTGCGAATTCTGAAGAGTTACCGTCGTGACGTTATCCTCCTTCTCGCCATCGCCGTCTCCGCCTTCAATACCAAGAGTTTTCAGATCCTGCGGATCTTGTTCAAACAGTTTTACCGAAAGCTCGACAAAATGATCACGTACCGCCTTTTTCTCCGCGGCTTCAACAGCCGACGGGCTCTTTGCTTTATTGGCGGCCGCCTTTTCATTTTTCTCCTTTTCGATAAACTCCAGTTCGGGATCTTTTCCCTTGAAGAAGTTCGACACTTTTTCTTTGAATGTCTCCTTCTTTTCCATATCCTCATAGAGCTTGGATATATCGCAAAGGCCGGTCAGATCCATAGCCTCTTTCGATTCGACTTTTTTCTTCGGTTTTGCATCCGCGCAGTAATCTCTGGCGATGGTGTTCATCTCCATGAGCGTCTCAAAATAGGGCTTGTTCTCGGGAAGTGCTTTTCCCGCGGCATCGGAAATAGTCTCCGGGCTGATCTGCGCGACACGCGTAATCTTCAAAAGCTCGGACGGACGGTTGATCTTGGATTCACTTAAGATCTTTCCCTGAAGCGCGATAAAATTGTGCGGTTCCTTCTGAAGAAGAAAATCGTACTTTTCCTTTGCGGAATCAAATTGAAGGACTTTCAGCGAAGAGGCCGCCTGATCCAGGATATCCTGGGAGCGGAAATACTCATAATCGTAAAAAACGCTGCAATACGGGCATTCGTACTGCTGGCGATCGTTATGGACGGTCAAAGCACCGCCGCATTTGGTACATGTGTGGCTCTTGATCAATGTCATTTCCCAAAAACCTCCGAAAACACTAAAAACCCATAACCCCTACGCCGTTTCGGCTATAAATTGAATATACCGAAAAGACAGGGACATATCAAGAGATTCTGATTCCGTATAAAGAAGTGCTATTTCATGACCAGTTCCTAAATAAATAACGCGCGCGCGTAAAAATCTGCTATAATGATGTTTCGTAAGTTTCTAGATAAAGCGAGGTATTCACGATGGCTTATTCAACAGATGTCGATCGTAAATGGCAAAAGAAATGGGAAGATACCAAGTTATATAAGTATGATCCGAACGGAAAGGGCGAGAAACTATACGTTCTCGAGATGTTCTCCTATCCTTCGGCCGCAAATCTTCACCTCGGTCACTGGTACAACTACTCTCTGACCGACTCCTGGTCCCGCATGAAGAGAATGCAGGGCTATAACGTATTCCATCCGATGGGATTTGACTCTTTCGGTCTTCCGGCGGAGAACTACGCCATCAAGACAGGTATCCACCCGAAGGATTCCACCCTTCACAATATCGAGATCATGGAGCAGCAGCTCAAGAACATGGGCGCTACCTATGACTGGGATTATGAGATCGCGACATGTAAGCCGGAATACTACAAGTGGAACCAGTGGATCTTCTTAAGACTTTTGGAAAAGGGCCTGGCTTACAGAAAGAACGCACCGGTCAACTGGTGCCCGCAGTGTAATACCGTACTTGCCAACGAGCAGGTCATCGACGGCGCATGTGAGCGCTGCCACACCGAAGTTGAGCACAAGAACATGACACAGTGGTTCTTTAAGATCACCGCGTATGCGCAGGAGCTTCTCGACTGCCTGCCGCAGCTCGACTGGCCGGAAAAGACCAAGAAGATCCAGACCAACTGGATCGGCAGATCTGAAGGTACACAGATCTCCTTCCTCTGCGAAAAGAACGGCGAGCGCTTAAAGGACGAAGACGGCTCCGATCTGAAGCTTTCCGTATTTACGACTCGTGCCGATACCCTGATGGGTGTTTCCTACGTTGTAGTTGCACCGGAATCCCCGCTGTGCACACTTCTTACAACAGATGAGTGCAGAGAAAAAGTCGAAGAGTATCAGGCATTCACCAAGAAGGCATCCGATATCGACAGAATGTCCACCACACGTGAAAAGACCGGCGTTTTCACCGGTTCTTACGCGATCCACCCGATCACCGGAAAGAAAGTTCCGATCTGGGCTTCCGATTATGTAATCGCTACCTATGGTACCGGTGTGGTCATGGCGGTTCCTGCTCACGACGAAAGAGACTTCGAGTTTGCAAAGAAGTTCGATCTTCCGATCCAGAGGGTTATCGCATCTAGCGCGGACGCCGAAGATGAGCTTCCCTTCATCGAAAAAGGCGTACTGGTCAACAGTGGTGAATTCGACGGCCTGAACTTCAAGACGGCGATCGATGCGATCATCGAAAAACTCCAGCCGCAGGGCATGGCGGAAAGAAAGATCAACTACCGTCTTCGTGACTGGCTGATCTCCCGTCAGCGTTACTGGGGAACACCGATCCCGGTCATTCACTGCGAAAAGTGCGGCGTCGTTCCTGTCCCGGACGATCAGCTTCCGGTACTTCTCCCCTACGACGTAGAATTCCGTCCGGACGGAGAGTCTCCGCTTGCTAAGTGCGAAGAGTTCATGAACACTACATGTCCGAAGTGCGGCGCTCCCGCCAAGCGTGATCCGGATACCATGGATACCTTCGTTGATTCTTCCTGGTATCAGCTCCGTTACCCGGATAACAAGAACGATAAGGAACCTTTCAACAGAGAACTCATCGATAAGATGTGCCCGGTCGACAAGTACGTCGGAGGTCCGGAGCACGCGGCGATGCACCTTCTCTATACACGTTTCTTCTGTAAGGCACTCCGTGATATGGGTTACCTCGATTTTGACGAGCCGTTCACTTCTCTCGTTCACCAGGGTATCATCCTCGGACCTGACGGAAACAGAATGAGTAAGTCCAGAGGTAACACGGTCGCACCGGATCCGTATATCCAGAAGTACGGCTCTGACGTATTCAGAACCTATCTTGCATTTGGTTTCGCATACACAGACGGCGGTCCGTGGAGCGAAAGCGGACTTCAGGCAATCGTTAAGTTCACCGGCCGTATCGACCGTCTCGTAGACGATGTCAAAGATATCGCGAAGGGACAGGCGCTACCGACAGACCTTTCTGAAGAAGATAAGGCTCTTCTTTACAGCCTGAACTACACCATCAAGGCAGTAACGACAGATACCGAAAGATTCCAGTTCAATACTTCCATCGCACGTCTCATGGAGCTTTTGAACGCGATCGGCAAGTATCAGGGATCTGCCAATAAGAACGATGCTCTCCTGAGATCTACAGTTGAGACATTCCTTCTTCTGTATGCTCCGTACGCTCCGCACTTCACGGAAGAGCTCTGGGAGAGAATGGGCAATGAGTACAGTATCTTCAATCAGGCATGGCCGGTATGCGACGAGAGCAAGCTCGTGAAGGATACCATCGAGATCGCCGTTCAGATCAACGGTCAGGTGAAGTTCAAGGTCAACATCTCTCCGGATGCAACCCAGGAAGATGTCGAAAAGATCGTTAAGGAAGACAGCCACTTAGAAGCGGCTCTCGCCGGAAGATCTATTGTAAAGTTCATCTACGTCAAAGGAAGACTTGCCAACATCGTTGCCAAGTAATTCTTTTTCAAACGATCACTAATTCAAAAGCGCCGTCTCATTTCTGAGGCGGCGCTTTTTTCGCGGGTAACTATGAATGCTGTTTTTACTCTGCGATCAGCATCTGATAAGGTTCGATTTTCTTCACTCTTCTTGCCTGCAGTACTGCAAAGGCGAAGGAAAGAAGGATCATGCCGGCACCGACGATGATGATACCCGGGATCGGGATAGCGAAGGTACACTTCATGAGACCGAAGGAGATCATGATGAACTGCATATAAGGATTCGCAATGAAGTAAGACACGACAGAGAACAGGATGACCGCAAGGATAATGGTCGGCATGAAGGAGGCTGCCGTCTGAAGGATCAGGGACTTCGATGTATAACCGATAGCCTTATAGATACCGTAGTCTTTTCTCTTGCTGAAGACCAGAGAGCGGATCAGCAGGAACAGTACCAGAAGGATCACCAGTGCGGAGATCAGACACATCATCACGAGCATCAGGGTCGAGATTCCCTTAAAAGTGATCATAGACGCTTCGATGGACTTAACCATATTCATGCGGACCATCATATTCTCACCGAACTTCTCTTCGCAGGCATCCAGGATCGGATCGATCTGTTCATCGGTCTCAGTATCAAAGAGGAAACTCGTGGGCATCGATTCCAGATCGAGGATATGCGATGCTGCCGCTTCCGACATGATAGCTTCATGACCGTCGTTATTCAGGCTCTGGATGAATCCCGTGATCAGGTAGGTATACTCCCTGCCGCCCAGATTGAGTGTGATCTCATCGCCGATCTTATAACCGTTCTGCTTGGCAAATTTACCGCTGACATTGACTTCGTTTTCGTGCCGGGCAAGTCTTCCCTTGTAGCAGACATCCTTATTGCTCTTCTGGGTCGGATCCACATACACCATCAGGTACAAAGATTCTTCCTGTCCGACATAGATCGAATCTTCACGGTATCTGCGGATGTTTTCGATGCCTTTCTGAGAGGAAAGGAACTCGTATCCTTCTTCCCATGTATCCTTGTCAAAGGTAACAACACCATCACAGATCTCCGGGACCATCAGGCTGAGGTTCGGTTTTCTGTTAAAGTTCTCGAACATCAGAAGTGCAATGACACAAATAAATACCATAAATCCGGTAACAAAGAATGTGATAATGTTCTGTCGCTTATTGTGCAGCATCGTCTTCAGAGAGAGGCTGGCATCAAGACCGAAAACGGACTTGTCGAGCTTAAAGTGGTTGGTTTTGAAGTTATGGCTTTCCACACCTTCACGAAGAGCAACGATAGGTTCGATTTTCTTGATCTTACGAAGCGAAAGAAGCGTGACCAGTACCGTAAGAAGTACGACGGTAGCAAAAGCTACGATGGTTGCGATCAGGCTGAAAGAAACACTGTAAGGAACACCCATCTGCGCAATGACCAAAGCAGAGATCGTCGGAGCCAGCAGGTAAGAAACGGCGATACCGATAACGGAAGCAATCAGAGCCAGAGTCAGGAACATCATCAGGACAGATCCCTTGATGTTGCGGCTGGTGTAGCCGATGGCCTTAAGCGCACCGATGGTCTTCATGTTCTCCTTGACATAGTTACTGATGCTGTTGACGATCATGAGAATGATGACAATGACGACAAGCATGGTAACGGCGAGAAAAGAACCCGCAATGATCAGCGACATAAATGTTCGGGAGCTCAGGTACATGGAGACCGGCTGCAGCGAAACATTTGCAAGAGGATCATCTGTCTTCAGCTGATTGAGGACGCGGATACGGAACTGCCCCATCTTGACATCGTCCTGAAGTTCAAACACGACGAAAGAAGATTCACCGGCATCACCGATCTTGGAATACATTCTTTCATAAACTTCATCAGAGACACAGATCTCATAAAGACCGCTGTTATTACATCCGCCGTATACGGTGTTGAGAAAGCCCTTGACTTTCAGGTCATAGTTTTCACCGGAGATAGAGATGTGATAGTCATCGCCTACGTGCATCCCGCCCGAGGTCGTAAACTGATACGGAAGGTAGATGTAATCTCCGTTGATGGAAGCATCTTCTTCGGCGATCTCGGTGCGCGCCATTGTCTTATTCATCATGGATTCCA
Organism: Clostridiales bacterium; assembly: GCA_017428545.1. GTDB lineage: Bacteria > Bacillota > Clostridia > Saccharofermentanales > Saccharofermentanaceae > Scatonaster. The sequence continues at coordinate 85,580 of JAFRQR010000008.1, read as the reverse complement.
TCCGGCAGACCTTTACGGAATTATCCATCTCGGAAGATCCGAACGGCAGGGATAAAAGAGGATAATACAGTGCTTTTTCCAGCTCGTATTTTTCTGCTCCCTGAAGAAGATCTGAAAGATAAGCATCATCAACTTTGAGTGTTTCACTCGAGACATACATCATTCCGTCTCCGCCATCGAGGCGTTCCGCTTCTTTTGCTGCGGTCGGATAGGTATCGGTAAAGAGGATCATGGCCAGAGAAAGAAGCATCGAGGCCAGGAGCATCAGACAGAAGATACCGATAGAACTTCCCTTATTCTTACGAAAGTGGGATTTCGCGAGCATTTTTTCTTTTGTCATGGTTACCACCCCATTCCGCCTAAGAAGTCACGAAGCTTCAGGTGACGCTCCTTGTCGCCGGAAACATACTTTCCGAGGTCACATTCACCTGCGATCTCACCGTCTTTGACGTAGAGGATGCGGTTGCCGCGGCGGGCAGATGTGATATCGTGGGTAACCATTACGATGGACTGTCCGTTATCATTTGCTTTTGTAAGAACGTCGAGGACATCCTTACCTGTTGTCGAGTTCAGGGCTCCTGTCGGCTCATCGGCGAACACAAGCTTCGGTTCGTTGATCAGAGCTCTTGCGATACCGACACGCTGGGCTTCACCGCCAGAAAGCTGTGTCGGGAATTTGTTCCAGAGATTCTCATCGATATCGACAGACTTCAGAACTTCTCTTGCCTTTGCGCCTGCCGTCTTCTTATTCTTCTCGACGAGAAGAGCCGCGGCAAGAACGTTATCAAGAACGCTCATGGAGTCTACAAGGTAAGTCTGCTGGAAAACGAATCCGCAGTTCTTTCTTCGGAAAAGAGCGAGCTCATCCGGAGTTCCCTTTGTGATGTTCTTTCCTGCGAAAGTAACCTCACCGAGGGTCGGCTTGTCCATGCCGGACAGGGCATAAAGAAGAGTGGATTTACCTGCGCCGGAAGCACCCATGATTACTGTAAAATCACCTTCATAAATAGAAAGATCGATGTTTCGGAGCACGTGCTGCTGCACACCGCCGTTAGAAAATGTTTTGCAAAGTTTTTGTGTTTTAATAATTTCGTTCATAGCTTTCCGCCTCCTTATGGCACTATCTTACCTTTTCAAGTCTTAAGTGCCTTTAAGGAACTCTTAAATCTTTCTTAATTCCAATTGCGACAGATCTACCAACTTAATAAACTTGAAATCAAACAAAATCATTATATAATAGAGATAGGAAACAGTTGATCTGTTTCCCCTTAGGTTATCAATTAAGTAAACCGTCGGAGTTCAGGATCGTGACGGTTTACTTCTTTTTTGTGCCGTTTCTTTCCTTGCAAAGATTTACAATCAGAGCGACTAAGGCAACAATAAAGGAACAGAAAGTGAAAAACTCACCCCATGTCATCATCATAGGCCTCACCCCCTCATCATTCGATTAGGGGAAAAGAAGAAACCAACTGTTTCCTACACCACTATTTTATCCCTTTTCCAGAATAAAAGGAACAGTTGTTCGCCCAGTTTTCAGGCAATTCTATACTATGATTTTGGCTATGGAAATCAGCCGATGAAATACCCGGATCGTATTGTGGCAGCTTCATTTGGTCCGAATTAAGAATAATACCTGAAGTCCCGGGTCTTCGTTCGTTATAAGGATATCACCATCCATCTCTTTTAGGAAATAAGATGTCAGGTATAATCCGATGCCGGCGCCGTCTTTTTCTTCACTGTTGGCACCACGCTTATACTTCTCTTTCAGTACAGCGACTTCCTCATCGGTAACGCCCAGACCGAAGTCACGGACGGCAACCTTCAGGTATTCACCTTCGATCTTGGCCTCGACCTTGATTTCCGTATCCGCGTACTTATAGGAATTGATAAAGACATTGTCGAAGGCCTGCTGCAGACGAAGCTTATCGGTAAAGACCGTACACTCGGGAATCGTAAATCCTCCTGCGCGGCCTTGGAAGTCCGCGTGCAGAATCGCTTCACGGACCGTGGACGAGTCGTTTTCTCCGGGGCTGACCTTGATCTCAGACGCGTCTTTCACGCTCTCGACAAAGAGATTATCGACCAGGACGGTAAGTTCATCTGCCTTGAAGTTGATGAGGTTAAAACGCTCTTTTACCTTCTCATCTTTAGCGAGTTCATAGCCGAATTCGGACGCAGACTTGATGGAGGCGACCGGTGTCTTGATGTCGTGGGAAAGCTGCGCGACCATGTCTTTCTTTGCGTCATAGGCAGCCTTTTCCGCAGCACGGGATTTTTTCAGTTCCGTGCGCATCAAGTCGAATGCTTCGGTGAAACTTCCGAAGGTGTTTCCCTTATCCATCTCAAGCGGGATATCGAGATCTCCGCCGGCGACACGGTTGGCAAAATCAGAAAGCTCGTCAAACGGCTTCACGATGGTCTTTCGAAGATACAGCATGTACGAGATAACGAGAACCGCCTGAATGATCGAACTGCAAAGAACGGTCACGGCGATCGCCTGCTGCCACTTTCCGATCCTCTCACGCGTCGCATTATGGAAAAGCACTTTTCCCGCGGCAGAACCGTCCACGGTGAGGTCCAGGATCGTGTCGTTATTTCTTACCGCTTCGTTAACGGAAGTGGAGATGCCTTCTTCGGTGGCGAAAAGGAGTTTGCCGTCATTATCGATCACGGAATAGGACAAGTCGGCGGGGTACTTTTCCGGTTCGCCGAAATTCTCCTCGATCGTCTTCAAAACGTCATTTACGGCAACGGTATCCTGATCGATCTCGCGGGATCTCTGAAGAAAGAAGAGGCTGACGGAGCCTTCGATGAGGAACGTAAGAACGATCAGGAGAATAAAGATCTTCTTCCCTTTTCTCATTTGCCGGCACCCGTGACGTACTTATAGCCTTCCTTCCAGACGGTCACGATGCGGGAAGGATTCTTCGGATCGGCTTCGATCGCTTCTCTGAGCTTTCGGATATGTACATTGAGCGTGCCGTCAGAGGTGAACTTATCTTTCCAAACGTTATCGAAAAGCTCCGCTTTCGTGATCAGGCGGTCCGGGTTTTCGATGAGATAACAAAGGAGCGAAAACTCCATGCTGGTGAGCTTCTTCGGCTCGCCACTGATAGTTACGGTCTTATTCTTCTTATCTACGGAAAGATCTCCGTCGGTAAAGATATCTGCCTGCGGCTTTTCTTCCATGGCGCCGAAGCGGCGGAGCATGACCTTTACTTTGGCCAGAAGGACGCCGAGGGAATACGGTTTTTCGACATAGTCGTCGCCGCCGATGTTTAAGGCGATGATCTTGTCGTCATCGGTATTTCGCGCGGAAATAAAAAGGATCGGGATATTCAGGCTCTCACGGATATGCTTGCAAAGTTCAAATCCGGAGCCGTCACCGAGGTTGATGTCCAGAAGGACAAGGCCGGTCTCATTTTCCGAAAAGAACGAAAGCGCCTCGGCCATGCTGTAGCAGGCGCGGGTCTTTACATCGAACATATTGAAGTACTCGCAGGTGTTATCCGCGATCGCTTTTTCATCGTCAACTATCAGACAGTCGTATCTCATTTCCTGTCATTTCCTCTACTGTCGCAACTTTCCTTTTACTCACCACGTCTCGTACGTTCTTTTACCTCTTCTTTCGGTGCACGGAACTTCGCACCGGAGAAGTATTTTTTCTCAAAATCCTCCGGCGAAAGCGGCTTGGCAAAATAGAATCCCTGGAAGATATCCACGCCGAGGGAGCGGATCCTCGAAGCTTTCTGCGCGGTCTCGATACCCTCGACGCACACAGTCATGCCGATGGTACGTGTAAGGAGAACAATAGCCGAAATGAACGACATATTGAAGCGGTCATCCTGATCGACGAATGCACGGTCGATCTTGATCTCGTCTACCGGGAACTCACGAAGATAATTAAAGGACGAATATCCGGTTCCGAAATCATCGAGTGCGATGCGGATGCCGTTGCTGCGGAGCTTGCTCATATTCTGGCGGCAGATCGCTAGATTCTTCATCAAGGTCGTCTCCGTGATCTCCAAAAGGATATTCTTCGGAGAAAGCCCGTATTCAGAAAGAAGCTGGATGACATAATCGGCAAAGTCGATCCTTGCCATGTCTTCGGCCGTAACGTTGATATGCACATAGAAATCTTCGGATACACCATCGTCGATCCAGTCCTTGCACTGCTTCATGGCAGTTCGTAAGATCCAGTCGCCGACGACATTCATCTGGCCCGTCGCATAGACGGCGGCGATGACCTTTTCCGGATTGATGAGCTGTCCCGAAGGAGACATCCATCGCAAAAGGGCTTCGCATCCGACCAGACGTTCGGATCTGGCATCCACGAGCGGCTGGAAGTAAAGGAGGAAGTTCTGGTTTCCTTCTCTTACAGATTTACTGATCTGGAACTCGAAGTCCAGTCTTTCCTTCAGTTCGACCTTAAACTGCGGAGTATAGATCGAATAGGTAAGTCTTTGGTCCTGCTTAACCTTATGCAGCGTGATCTCCGCATTTACGAGGAGTTCCTCGGCCACATTTCCGCACGACGGGAAAAGCGCCGCGCTCATCGAGAAAGAAACATAGATCGTGCTGCGGTCAACGACCAGCGGCGCATTCATCTCTTCCTTAATGGCTTTCATGTGGTTTTCGACCTGGACACGCGTCGCGTTGTTCCAGAGGATACAGAACACATCGAGGTTAATATGGTAGAGCTCGCAGCCCTTCGGCAGGCTCTCTCTGAGTTTTTTGGCCACAGTGACCAGAAGTCTGTCACCGGATTCTCTGCCGTAACGGTCATTGAAAATATGGAAGTCCTTGATGTCGATCAGTACGATCGCTGCCGAAAGGACATCTCTGTCATGGATCAGTGCGTCCAGATCCGAGATCAGGCGGTCACGCGCAAGAAGCCCGGTCAGTGCATTTCGCGAAGAATTCTTCTCGACGTTCTCACGCATCTCGTTCATAGAGGTCAGGTCGAAGATCGTACCGATAATGACCAGCGCCTGCTTGCTGCTGTCGTAGACAGTCTTGCCGCGGCTGGCGAGCCATCTGATCTGATCGTCTTTGCCCCATACGCGGAACTCGATGGAGAAGGTATCTCTTTCCTCGTCGACGAGGTAGGTAAATGTCTCGATAAAACGGCGGCGGTCGTCTTCAACGACTTCTTCGGCCATAAGGTTGATAATGTCGCCGGAATATGTCAGTTCCATATCCGGGAAGGTATCCTTCAGGTTCGGGGAGAACTCGATGATACCACGCTTCATGTCGGCCGTAAAAGTGATCGCTTCGGATCCGTCGATGATCATTCTCTGAAGAGAATTGGTCTTTTTTCTTTCCGTAACATCCATCAGGATACCGATCTTATAGTGCTTCTGGTCCGGAGACGTGAAATCGAAAACGCCGCAGGAATGCACCCATACCTCACCGAGTACCGGCGAAAGGATACGGAAATCCAGTCCGAAGCCGTCTTTGATCTCTTTCGCGCCCTGCATGATCGCGACAAAAGTGGTCGAATCCTCAGGGTTAACGAGATTGCCGATCTCTTTGGAGGCATGCTGCAGATCCCCCGTCGGGAAATCCAGAAGGTGTGCCAGCGAAGAATTGAAGCGGCAATAGTCAGAGTCGACTTCGTAGCAGAAAACATATCCGTCGATCGAATCGGAAAGAAGCTTGTCGTAAACGATCTCTCCAAAAGAACTGGTATAGTCCTCCATCATGCCGAAGATAAGCAGATGGTTCTCCTTCTTTACGACCTGCATGGTCACGCGGATATGATAAAGATGTCCGGAATTGGAATAGATATTGTGTTCAAAGGAGACGACCTTTTGGTTGTCTGCGGCAAGATCGTAAAAAGCGACCTCATAGCGCTGTTTCAGAGCACGCTGCTCTTCGGGATCGGCAAACTCCAAAAAGGCATCCAAAAGCATGTCTTCACCGGCCACAGGGCCCAGGATATCCACCATTCCGTGGGAAAAGAAGAAACGCTGCTCCTTCGGGAAAACAACGAAAGTACACAAAGCCACGTTCTCGAGCAAACTGTCGGCTTGCGCCAAAAGCTGCGGATCCAGGCTTATCGAAGAATCATATAACGCTGATACAAAGCCGGCATCGTCGGCCACCATATTACTATCTCCCCTAACACAAAAGTGTATATACTATTTTAACATTTCAAGCACCTCAGCGTATAGTGCCTTTTTGCTTTCTCCCCACTCCAAAGACAGGGTTTTTGCTATTTCTTTTGTAGACATACCCTGACTTTCTAAATTTAAAATGCGATTTTTGCGTTCTTCGGGAGAAAGCACCGTTTTTGTTTCATTTTCCGGTCTCCCCTCAAGGACCAGTACGAATTCTCCCTTCGGCGGAACTTCGGTAAAGTGCGAGATCACCTCGGAAACCGTGCCGCGGACGACCTCTTCGTACTTTTTCGTAAGCTCCCTGCAGGCAGAGATCCGTCTTTCGGAAAGCCCGGCGCCGGAAAGGTCGTTAAGCGTCTTCAGCAGGCGGTGCGGCGCCTCGTAAAGGATCGTGGTCACCGCCGATTCGGAAACGACAGAAAGGCGTTCTTTTCTCTCCTTGGTCTCGACCGGAAGGAACCCTTCAAAATAGTAATGTCTCGTATCCATTCCGGAAAGCACCAGCGCACTGATACCTGCAACCGGCCCCGGAACGGTCGTGATATCGATTTCTTCTTCGATACAAAGCTTTACCAGATTTTCTCCCGGATCGGAGATACTGGGCATACCGGCGTCAGAGACCAGAGCAACGTTCTGTCCTTCTTTTAAGCGGGAAATGATTTTACTTCCTGCCGAGGCCTTATTGTGTTCATGGTAGCTTAGAAGTTTTGCGGAAATACCGAAATGCGAAAGCAGAAGCCCCGTTCTTCTCGTATCTTCACAGGCGACAAGGTCGACACTTGATAGGACTTCCACCGCTCTGGGCGATAAGTCCTGCATATTTCCGATCGGAGTTCCCACTAAATAAAGCATAGGTCAGTTTTCCTCGTTATAGATCTTCTTTAAGGTTTCGGTATAGGTGCCGTCTTTTTCCCGAAGGATCAGGGGCGGCGTGATCACCGTGCCGGTCATCTTTCCGCCCTTTTTCGCCGACAGTAGGAAAAGCGTCGCTTCCCTGTCGGAAAACGGATGGACGAAAGTCACTTTCTTCGGCACGAGGTTTAGTTCCATACAGGTCTTCATGACCTGCGAAAAGTCTTTACTGCGGTCGACAAGGAAGAGATCTCCCGCCGAAGCGAGCATCTTCTTACTGCAGAAAAGAAAGTCCTCGACTGATCCGTGCATCGCAAAACGCGCTTCCTGAAGTTCCTTGCTGTGGATCTTTTCGGAAGTTACAGGACCTTCTTCCGCTTTCCGGTACGGAGGATTCATAAAGACGGCGTCGTAGACGTTTCCCGGGATCTGCCGGTCCGGGATCTCGCGGAGATCTTTCAAAAATCCCCTGACACGGTCGGAAAGGCCATTTAATTCGATATTCCGAAGAAAGATGTCCGCGGCCTTTTTCTGGCGCTCGACTCCGTCGATCCGGATATCTTTTCTTCTCGCGGCAAGAAGCACCGACCCTGCGCCGCAGTTCGTCCCGAGTTCCAGGACACGTACCGGGTGGGCTTTCCGGATCCGAAGGTTTTCGGAAACGAACCACGAAAGAAGGACGGTATCTTCACCGAACCGGAATCCGTCTTTACTCTGGATCAGGGAAAAGCCTGCTCTCCCTAAGTCCTCCAGTGTCTCTGTCTTTTCCGCGTAACTTGCCAAACCCAAAAACTCCTTACCATGAAAAAAGAGATCTGGTCCCCGGTTAAGAGGATCAGATCCCTCGACTTTACATCATATGAGACGATCAGCCCTGAGAAATCGCGCCAGCCGGGCAAGCAGCCTCGCAGGAACCACACTCAAGACAAACGTCCGGGTTGATCTCGTACTTGCCGTCACCCTGAGAAATTGCACCTACCGGGCACTCTCCCTCACAGGAACCACAAGACAGACATGCATCAGAAATTACATATGCCATATTAATTTTCCTCCTTTTACTGGTCTACAAATTCATTTAACACTATTTTTTACTTTTTGTAAATGAACGTTTTGTTAAATTCAATCTTCCGTTTTTTCCGCCTGCTGTTTCTCGCTTTGCTGCTTTTTTCGAGGGCAATCGTTCTTGCACTGCGGCTGCGGCGGATTGACCAGCGAAACCTCAGAAGCCTCGTATACCTGCATCTCCGTCTCTTCTTCCTTTTCGAAACGCACCGTGACTTTTTCTTTGAGAAGATCCGAATAGATGACCACTCCGATACCGTCCGGTGTCTTTACTTTCTTACCGACCTTCGGGACACGCTTATTGGCATCCTCATAGGCCGCCTGCTCGTAGGAAAGACAGCACATCAGTCGTCCGCATGTACCGGTAAGTTTGGTCGGGTTCATCGAAAGACCCTGGTCCTTGGCCATGCGGATCGTGACCGGCAGGAACTGGTCCAGATATGAGCAGCAGCACAGTTCTCTTCCGCAGATACCTAAGCCTCCGACCATCTTCGCCTGCTCACGGGAACCGATCTGGCGAAGTTCGATTCGCGTACGGAAGCACGATGTCAGGTCTTTTACGAGTTCACGGAAGTCGACACGTTTATCTGCCGTAAAGTAGAAAGTGAGTTTTCTTCCGTCAAAGGAATACACCGCCTCGACGAGCGTCATCGGCAGTTCTCTGTTTTCGATCAGTTCGAGGCACTTGATAAAAGCACTTTTCTCCCGTTCTTTCTTCTCCCGGTAGTGTTCCATCTCCTTTTCGTCCGCATATCGCAGAACGGGAAGGATCGTGTCGTCCACTTTATCGTCCGGAAGATCGAATGGTTCATCTACGACAAAGGCAATGTCCTGCCCGAGTGCCGTATTGACCATAACTGCATCGCCCACGGTCAGCTTTAAGTCGCCCGCCAAAAAGCGGTACGGCTTTCCCGCATCGTGGAAGCGCAGATTTACAACCTTAGCCATTACTATTCTCCTTTTTTAATGCCAGAAGCATCCGGCATACGATCATTTCAAAGTTTCCATTGGCCTTAATGGCCTTCTGGGCGGTCGTCAGTATCGCATTGCACTTGGCGATCTTCGCCGCATCTAAGTAATTCTTTTTAATCACCGTGACCATCTTATCTTTTTTCTGTTCACCATGCAAGCACGGAGAGTCAGGCACGGTCGCACAGATGGCCATCTCGTCATAGACCATGCTCATCAGAGAAAGGATATCCGGGAAGTGTTCCCTTTCCTCATCAAAGAAGGAGTAGACATCGGTCAGAAGCTCCGTTCTCGAGATCTCGGGAAGCCGCAGGATCAGGTCCGAGACTTCTTCCCAGTCGGAAATAAGCCAGTTGCTTTCCGAAAGGCCGAGGGCGTAGCCGATGACGCCGTTACTGAACTTTGCGTAAAGTCTCGCGTCTTCTTCCGAGAGTTCCTCGTTTCTTTTTCTTAGTACCTCATAGACCTCTTCTTCCTTATTGGGAAGAAGCCTGACCGTAACGGTACGCGAGAGGATCGTCGGCAAAAGCTTAGATTCATCAGATACGGTCAGGATAAAGACCACGTGCTTCGGCGGCTCCTCCAAAGTCTTAAGAAGCGCATTCTGACCTTCTTCCGCCAGGCCGTCCGCATCGATCAGATAGACCTTTCTTTCGGCGATCTGCGACATGATGCCGACATCGGAAAGGATCCTGGATCTTACGTCCGCGACTTTAATGTTCTTTTCGCCCGAAGGAAGAAGGAGTTCCTTATAGTCCGGATGGGTCCCCGCGGAGATATAGGTGCAGTTCGGGCATTTCCCGCAGCCGCCGTCTTTCGTCGGATGGCTGCACAAAAGTCCCTTGGCAAACTCCCGCCCGAGCGTCTTTTTTCCGACCCCGGAAGGTCCCACCAATAAAAAAGCGTGCCCCGGTTCGCTTAAAAGCGAAGCCCCGAGGCGCTGTTTGGCTTCATTTTGTCCGATCAGTTCCGAAAAAGCCATGTTTTCACATCTTTTCGAAATGCTCGACCGGCACGACAAATACCGTCGCTCCGCCGACCGTGACGTCGACCGGATACGGCAGTGCCGCTCCGCCCATCATCGAAGGCGCGAGATTCGTGTTGATCGCCGACTGGCGCGAGGAAGAATACTTGCGGATCAGATCCAGTACTTCCTGACACTTTTCGTCCTCGACAACGATCATCAGAGTCGTGTTGCCGGAACGAAGGAAGCCGCCGGAAGAATTGAGCTTTGTTACACGGAATCCTGCTTTATTCAATTCGGCCATCAGGCGCGGGGAATCCTCATCGTGAACGATCGCAAATACCAGTTTCATTTTCCGATCACCTCCCAGACAGTCTTTCTGATCTTTTTGTAGATCTCTTCAGGCGTATCCAGCGCGGAAAGCACCTGAAACCTTTTGTCTTCTTTACTTCTTTCTAAGTAGCCCTCTCGGACTTTTTTCATAAACAGGAGGCCTTCGGCTTCGAGACGATCCTCTTCATCGGATCTTCCGTGGCGCCTTCTGTAGGCCGTCTGTTCGTCCAGATCGAGAAGGAACGTGATATCGGGCTTAATGCCATATGCGCTCCAGTTATTGAGAAAATCCACATCCTGTAGTTTCAGTCCTCTTGCATATCCCTGATAAGCGATGGTCGAATCAAAGAATCGGTCGCAGATCACAACTTTTCCGGCTTCTAATTCCGGAATGATCTTTTCTTTTACGATCTGCGCACGTGCCGCTTCGTATAAAAGAAGCTCCGTCCGCTCGTCCATCCCGGTATTCGCCTTATCAAGAAGGATCGTTCTGATCTTCTCGCCGATCAGCGTTCCGCCGGGTTCTCTGATCAGTATATAAGGAATACCTTCTGCTTTCAGATCCGAAGAAAGAAGCTCGATCTGGGTGGTCTTGCCGCAACCGTCAATGCCTTCGAAGGTAACAAACAGACCCTTCATTTCTTCTTTCTCCTCCTTGTTTTCTACACTCATTATATCTCAATATCAGTCCAGTTTCACGGAATGGATGCTGGCGATCTCCAGCCAGATGTCCTTTTCGATACGCTCATTATCTTTTCTGATATCTTCCACTGTCTCCTCCGCAGGACGGCGGCGGTTCCAGTTCTTCTTCTCGCGGTGTTCGCTGTTTCTTCCGCTTCCTCTGTGTTCTCTCTTTTCAAATCCGCCGTTATTTCTCTCACGGTTTTCGGATCTTTTTTCCTCACGGTTATCCGCTTTTCTTTCCCGGTTCTGGTTTCCCTCGCCGTTTCGGTTATTGCGGTTATAGTTATTGCGGTCACGGTTGCCGCCGTAATTACCCGGTTTCCTTCTTCTGTTACGGTTATTGTTGTTTCTCGGGGGCTGCTGGCCGTTCGTGCCGGTCGCCGCGGGCTGGTGATTGACCTTTTTCGGTTCCTGTTCGCTCATTTCTACCTCCACTCTTTAACTATAAAGAGAACTGAATAATTTCATTATATCGGTTTTCCCGTTTCATTCAACTCTGTACTTGGGAAGGATACCGTAGTAACGGACCTCATCCTTCCATTTTCCGGGGATCTCACAGGTCCCTTCCAAAAACAGAAGCGGCACCTGAACGAACCCTCTTTCTTCCATTCTCGGATGCGGGATCGTAAGGCGCTCCGTATCCATGGAAATATCGTCATAGGTCAGGATATCGACATCGATCGTCCTCGGACCCCAGTGGATCAGTCTTTCTCTGTGAAGCTCCTTTTCGACCTTCTGGCACTCGGAAAGAAGATCCAGAGGATCTAAGTCCGTGATGACCTTCAGGCAGATATTCAAAAAATCGTCCTGCTCGGTATATCCGACGGGCTTCGTCTCAAACACCGGCGAGACCAGTTCGACAAAGATGCCTTTTTCCGGGCAGTCCAGAAGCGATACGGCCCGGCTTAAGTTCCCGATCCGGTCTCCCATATTACTGCCCAAAGATAGATATGCGATACTCATAAGTCCTTCTCCATCTCGTCCCGGGTCCTGGAAATGATCACGCTCATGTAGTCAAAGTCCCCGTCGATCGGTGCCCGGGGCTTTTGGATCTCGCAGGAGATCTCTTTTACCTCGGAAAAAGCACGCATGATCTTTACGATGATCTGATACGCCATATATTCGATCAGGTCCACGGAAGCATTCTCGACATAGTCTTTGACGATAGAAAAGACTTTGCCGTAATCGACCGTATCGGAAAGCTTATCGGTACGGCAGCCCGGGATATCTTTAAGCGTCAGGGTAAGCGTGATGACGAAATCCTGGCCGTCTTCTTTCTCCTTTGGAAGGACACCAGAGAAACTTCGGAAACGCATGTTTTTCAGTACGATCTTATCCATTCTCTGCCCCTTTCATAGAAAGATACATCTTCAGTGCCGTATACGATTCGAAAACATTATGCACACGCACGCAGGCGGCCCTTTTCTCCTGGCAGAAGATCGAAACGGCCGCGGTTCCCGCGTCTCTTCGATCTGCAGGAACACCGTCTAAGATCTCGCCGACGAAGCGTTTTCTCGAAGGACCGATCAGAAGCGGATAGCCCTTTTTCTGCATTATCGGGATCGCGGCAAGGATCTCGAGTGCTTCTTTGGTATCGGTGCCGAAGCCGATGCCCGGATCAAAAAGGATCCTATCTCTTTCGATCCCTGCCTTTTCGGCGATCTTCTCACTCTTTTCAAAGTAACGGAGACAGTCATCGACGATGCCGCCTTCTCTTTTAAAGATCTTCTCGTTTGAATAGTTGGCCATGATGACCACTCCGGCTTTATATTCGGCGATGACGTCGGCCATCTGCGGATCATAAAGCAGGCCCCAGACATCGTTGATGATGTCCGCGCCGAATTTCAGGGCTTCCCTTGCGGTCTTGCTCTTATACGTGTCGACCGAGATCGGGACTTTGACCTCATCGCGGATGATCTTCAGTGCCGGGATCAGGCGGGACAGTTCCTCATCGGCCGAGATCATCTCGGATCCGGGACGGGTGCTTTCCGCGCCGATATCCAAAAGATCTGCGCCGTCCGAAACAAGTTCCTTGGCACGAAGGAGCGCGTGCTCCGGGGTATAGAAACGTCCGCCGTCGGAAAAAGAATCCGGTGTGACGTTTAAGATGCCCATCAGAAGGATCCTGTCCTTATAAGAAAGGGATCCGTTCCGGAGGGTCCAGGAAAATGAAGAAGACTGATCAAAAGATTCCATCTTACTTCTCCTTAGGATCAGATAATATTTCTCGGACGGTTGATCAGGGCAAGCGCCTCCGAACGTGTCCTTGCGTCAGAACGGCAGCCGCCGCGCATCGCGGATGTGACGGTCTTACTTCCCGGCTTTCTGACGCCTCTCATCGTCATGCAAAGGTGCTCGGCTTCAAGCACGACGCAGACGGACATGGCGTCGACGGCCTTCTGGATCGTGTCGGCGATCTCGGAAGTCAGTCTTTCCTGAAGCTGCGGCTTTCTGGAAAGCGTATCCACGATACGTGCCACCTTCGAAAGGCCCAGGATCTTGCCGTCTCTCGGAACATATACGACGTGTGCTTTTCCATGGAAAGGCAAAAGGTGATGCTCGCACATGGAGTAGAACGGGATATCGCCGATCAGGATCATCTCGTCGTTATCCGACGTGAAGGTCTTGATGTCCTTGCTGATATCTCTGTGCAGTCCGGAAAAGACTTCGCCGTACATTCTCGCCACGCGGTTCGGTGTCTCGACAAGTCCTTCTCTGTCCGGATCCTCGCCGACGGCGATCAGGATCTCTCTGACTGCTCTTTCGATGCGCTCAAGGTCCATGCCCTTCCGGCTTTCCTCCGGTACGCGGAAATCGTCATCGTAATTGCTCATTTCTTATTCGCTCTCCTTATTTGGTGTACTTATGTCTGTATTCCATAGGCGTCATGCCCTTCTGTTTTCTAAAAGCCACGTTGAAGCGCTGGGGGCTGGAAAATCCCACCTGTGTCGCGATACCGCTGACCTTGATCTCTTTTTGGGTCAGAAGACGGCAGGCCGCTTCGATACGGATCTGCATGAGATAGTTCATCGGGCTGATGCCGAATTCATCTCGAAAAGCTCTGGTAAAGTAACCCTGACTTAAAAAGACATAGGCGGCCGTCTCCGCCACGGTCACGCCGCGGTCATAGTTTTCGTCAAGATAGTCTCTGGCGATAAGGACGAGTTCTCTGGCCTTGCCGTTTTTGACCCGGAGGCTCTCTTCCCATTCTTCCCGGAGCGCACGCGAAAGCGTGATCAGAAGTTCCATCGTCAGAAGCTGCATCATCATGTCCTTGGCATACATATCCGAACGGCTCTCGCGCATGATGCGCTCGGCCAGAACGCCGATCGCCTGACGGGATTTACCGGAAATGATCAGGTAGTTGCTGCCGTCACCGACGGCGCTTTCGCCCTGGGCAAAATCCAGAAAGTTTTCAAGAGAAAGCGTCGCTACGTTTTCCTGAAGGAAAGGAACCGTCGGGCCGCCTCTTAAGCGGCCGTTGGCCATCGGCTGCGTATCCGAAGGCTTCGAAAGCAGCGCCTGCTGCGCCTTGGAGATATCCGAAGAAAAGCCGAAGTACAGTACGACCATATCGGCAGGGCCTTCCACGACACGCACGGAGTGCATGACCTGCGGCCTTATGATCAATGTCATTCCTTTTGTCACCTGAACGGTCTTTCCGTTGATGACGAATTCACATTTGCCTCTTCTTAAGTAAAGAAGCTCATGAGAGGTGTGCCGGCTGGCCGTCGGGAATGGCGTGGATGTCTCATAACAATGTTCCGCGCCTTCAAAGACCACCGGTATCGAGCCGGAAGATTCCAGTAAACTTTTTTCAAATGCCGGTAACAGATCTTCGACCATGCTTTGAAGCCTCCCTTCGTATAAATCAGTTATGGCAGGAACCGGATGTTATCGATATAGATCGCTCCGGAACGCTGTCTGTCAAAAATGGTAAATATGAGATTACTGATCTCCATGTCATCAAAGGATGCCCAGTTCAAGGTGATCGTCTGCCACCTAAGTCCGATCTGGATCGTCGCTTCTCCTCTAAAGCCCGTGATCTGCATCGTCTTTTCGCACTGGTCCGGATTAAAGATATCCAGGCAGATCCTTCTGGCTTTCGAGAACTTAAGAGGCGCCATGACGGACGCATACGAAAGCTCCGGTCCGAAAGACAAAAGGCTGTTCTCCGGCTCGTACTCGATACGAAGCGAAGCCGCGCCCTGGGTCTTATTCATGACTTCACGGAAGATCGTTGCTTTTCCCTTCGTGATCTTATAGGTCTCGAGCTTTTCAAAATCGCTGTCCCAGGTCTTCTTACCCGTAAAGGTGATATCTTCGCAGGCCGTAAAAGTCAGATCCGGGCAGTACTCGGACGGGATCTTATCAAAACGGAAAGGAAGTACCGGAAGATCGATACGGTTTCGGAATGTCGCCTGGTGCGGGATCGGCGCGTAGCCGTAGGTAACGCCTACCGGATCGAGGACATCGTCATTCCAGACCATGACGCGCACGCCGTGAAGGATCCTGGCCTGCGCCGGTACATACACGCGGCTTTCGTCACAGACGGAGAAACCGCGAAGGACGGATTCATTTTCCGAAAGACGAAGTCCGTCGACCGTATTGTCAAAAGAAAGCATGACTTTATTTCCGATCACCTCGACACCGACGCATTCCGGTGAAGAAGCCGGCATCTTCGGCGTAAAGTGAAGGCCTAATGCGATACAGGAAAGTCTTCGTCCGATCGTAAAGGAAACGGCCTTATCCGGGATCAAGAGGTCATGCGTGCCCAGGATACCGATCGGCATCGGGAATCTTCTTCGGATCGCGCAAAGCCTCTCGTTAAATTCGACATGGCGGTACGGTTCCTCAGGATCCATTGCATCCGGGTGCAGCTGCGTGATGATAAATGACGGCACCTGGCTCTTCTCTTCGATCTCACGCGGGCCGAATACACGGGCCAGATCGATCAGAAGCTGGCGGACCATCGTGGAATAAAGGTTCCCGATCTGTGCGTCGGAAGCATCCGGCGCGAAAACGATGCCGCGGATACTGGTGTCGCAGAGCGGCGCCAGGCGGTGGTTAAAGAATACGCTCATCATGTCGGAAGGTCCGACGAGGGGCCTGTGGGCCGCTTCGGATACGAGTGTATCGGTCATGACCGTCTCGGCCGACGGGATGATGGAGTTCAAAAGGTCGAGATTGTTCTTCTTCTCGAAATGCTTCAGTTCTTCTGTCGGGAAGGAGAGCGGCGGTTCTTCGTCATTATCTTCAGAAGCAGGATCTGCCTCGGCAGGTTCTTTTTCCGCGGGATCATCCTTCTCGTCCGTTTCCTTCTTCAGGCCGCCCTTTTGGTCTTCAAAAGCAAGCGCCCCCTCCGGATCGATCGGTACATCGACTTTCTCTTCGTCTTCGAATACGAAAGACTCTTCAGAAGCCTCGTCATCGTCTTTTAAGATGTCCCCTGTCTCGATCGCATCTTTCTTTTCGGTAAGACGGGCAATGTTCGCGCGCCATCCCTCTTCGTCGAAGTAGAGGTTCCTCTCTTCAAGATACTCACGGATCGCGTCGTTACCGTCGATGCTCTCGTGGGAGATCCAACGGTAGATCGGGGCATACTCCTCTGCCAGGTCTAAGATACCGACCGGGTAATGGAGCTGCTCTGCCAGGTGATATGCATAGGAAAAAGCAACTGACGAAACGCTGGCCAGTTCTTTGGTATCACGGATACGGATCCACTTAGTGTCATCGACCGTGAAGATCGGATCATAGGAGAATTTGTCGATCTCTGAAAGAGTGCCCTTCTTCGGCGAATAAAAGCGCAGAAGCGGCATGACATCTTTCTTAAGAGGCGTACGCGGTGCGGCAGTTTCCGCAATGGAAGCCGCAAACGGCTTTCCGCCGAACATGACCCAGACATCGCCGCATCGGCAGTCTTCGATGGTCACCTGCTCGGTAAGGCTGTGGAACACCAAGGTATATGCGTCGGTAGAAGACCGGTACGCAGGCATCGTAAACTGGAAGGACCCGTCTTCATCAGAGACCGTCTCCAGACTTAAGATAACACCGTAATCCGTATCGAGTTTGGATACTTTACGGCCGTCTGTAGGATCCTTCATGACCTCCAGTGTGACCGGAACTTTAGAAGAACCGACTTTTCCCCGCAAAACGATCGGGACACCCTGCTGAAAGACCATGCCCGGAGAGATCCAGGACGGAAGACGTATATCATTCAATTGCGCCATAAAAACGACACCTTTCCATATTCACTCATTCGAATTCTATTATACGATAAAAACCGTTTTTCGCATATTAGCGAATATATATGAAACAAAAGAATAATGTGTCCTCTTTGTTCGACACTTCCGCCCTTCTTCTTTTGAGATTTCCGGGGGTTCATTTACTGATATATCAGTACGCTTATAAGATAAAACCGAAAGATACGCTAAAAGAAAGGAGGTGTCAAAAATGGACGAATCCAAGGTCATCGGAAATGCGATCCGCACACTTCGAAAAGAAAAAGAACTTTCCCAATTCTGTGTCGCCCAGAGATCCGGCGTAAACCTGTCCTACTACTGCAAAATGGAGCGCGGCGAAGCCAACCCCTCCATACGAAAACTCTACGCGATACTCAAAGCCCTTGGCGTTTCGCCCGTCCAGTTCACCGAGCTGGTCGTTCTGCAGTCGGAGTATCTTCTGTTTTCCGCGGAAAACCGGGCCGCTTCGTAAAACATATCAATATTTTGCATAAATTATTCCGTTTTTTTGTTTTTCATGCTATTCTTAAGTAGTTAAATCTTTATGATCTTATGGATAGGAAGCGATTTCAGTCATGCTACCACAGAATGTCGAAAATAACGGAAAAGCGCTGTACGAGGACCTTCACCGGTCGAATCTTGGTGGTGCAACAGCAGCCTGCCTGCACTTTTTAGAAAACGGCAATCCCTGCCGCGAGATCGCTCCTCATTATCACGATTTTGTCGAGATCATTTACGGGATCCGCGGCAGGTTTTCTGCGTCCATGGCAGATCGCGACGTAGAGGTAAACGAGGGCGATATGCTCCTTATAAACGTTAACGAGATTCATGCCTTCCGTCATTTCGAGCCTTGCGAGTACTACTGCCTGCAGTTCGATCCGACGCTGTTCTTCTCTTCCCCGGTCTACTCCACCGGTGCGAAGTACATCCTTCCGTTTATCATGTCTACGGCACACAGTATCGGAAAGAACAGTTCCTATTCACTTCTTGCCAAAAGAGAAGATCTCGAAGGCACAAACATTCCGGAATATATCCGCGACTATCACAAAGAATACACCGAGCGCGCGCCGGGCTTTGAACTGGCGATCCGTGCCGACATCTGCCGCATCTTTCTGTGGTACTTAAGAAGAATGGAAGAAAACGGTATTTCCATGTACGGCAGTTCCAATATCCGCGCGGAAGATATCGTCCGCTTAAATGCCGTTTTGGACTATATCCACGAGAACTATATGCAGCCGGTACTGGCCGAAAAGATGGCGAAGATGTGCAACATGAGTTACAGCTATTTTTCCCGTTTCTTCCGTCATGCACTGGGGCAGACGTTTTCCGACTATCTCCTTTATGTCCGCCTGACAGAAGCCGAAAAGCTCCTGATCACGACATCCAAGAGCATCAGCCAGATCGCGCTGGATACGGGATTTTCTACTTCCAGTTATTTCATTACGCAATTTAAAAAGCACCGGCATATCACGCCGAAGCAGTTAAAGCAGAAGATCGCTTCTGCTGAATCATCCGAAGTCTGATCACATCGGAGCAATGACCAGATCGATACCGAATTCCCGGATCTCCGATGCAAGTTTGGGATCGATCCTTTCGTCTGTAATGAGCACATCGATCCTTTCTGCAGGAATAAAGGACGATGTCGAATCCTGTCCCAATTTCGTAGAGTCCACCAAAGCCACGATACGCTTGCACTTTTCTGCGAAGCGCTTTTTGAGTTCGAGTTCATAGAAATTGTGTCCCGTAAGGCCGGAAGTCAGGGAAAAACCGTTTCCGGAGACAAAGTAGCTGTCTCCGCTGATCCTTCTTAACATCTCTTCACAAAGAAGCCCCTCGATGGCTCCGCTGTGCGGACGAAGGACGCCACCGACCAAAACGGTCCTGAAATTACTGTTTCTCTGGATCTCCATAGCGGTATGGATACCGTTGGTGACCACGGTAATGTTTTCCAGATTGTTGATATAAGGGATCATGTGAAAAGTCGTGGAACTGGCGTCGATAAAGATCGTCTCACCTTCGTGAACGAACTTCGCCGCTTCTCTTCCGATCGCCTGCTTTTCAGCAACGCACATGACCGAACGGAGCATGTAGTTCTCCGGGTTCGAAGACTGTTTAACGGAATCGGAGATTCTGGCACCACCGTGAAAACGAACGATCGCACCTTCACGCTCTAAGTCACGAAGGTCTGATCTGATGGTCGCGCCGGTCACGCCTAAGCTGGTCTGAAGGTCCGTGGTCGAAACACGCGTTTCCTTCTCCAGTATTTCCAGGATCTTTTTTCTTCTGTCGACATTGATCATTTCTTTTCACTCTCCGATTTCTATTTGAAACGAAACCTATATTATAGAGATGGGAAAGGCTTGTCAATACGATTTCTTTCATTTCCTTTCATGTATTTTCATTTCAGGGAACAAAAGCACAAAACAATGATTATTTGTCTTCTTTTCGTCTTTTCAGTTCATCGGCCATCCAGCCGGTCATGCCGTTCGGGAGCCTGGGATCCATCGGTGTTCCGTCCAGAAACATCAGATTCGACTGCACCCCGTTCATCAGGCAGTGCTGTCCCATCTCAAAACCGAAGTTGATCGATGCAATGCCCTTATCCGCGTTTCTAACCCACTCCGGGGTAAAGATGAAGCTGTTCTTCATGCTTTCCATGCGTGCGCGTCTTTTCTCGATCTTTTCGTGGCTTACGATCTCATCTCTCAGACCGTCGGCAAAGAACAGCGTCACGCCGTTTCTTTCCAGCTCGTCCATCACTTCGTCATCCGGGATCGCATCGGTGCCGACCGGTACCAGGACATCGAACTTATCCGGCGCATGTTCTGCCAGGGCAAAAGTAAATCTCGCGCCGGCAGAGTTTCCCAAAAGGAACTTCACGCCGACACCTTCCGTATATTTTTCAATAAAAGCATCGATGAGTTTCATAACAGGCTCGATATAGGTCTCGTCCCAGCTGCCTGCATACCCGCCGTTCTCGAGTCTGTATTCATTGGCGATCGGAACCAGAATATATGCGCCTCCCAGTGTCTTCTGATAATCATCGGAAGCATAGTACTCCGCGCCGGTATAGTTGATGCAGAGTTCTCCTACGAGCGCATTGGAGCCGCCGTGCAAAAAGATAAGGAGCGGATAGTCCTTTTTCTTCGGAAAGCCGTGCTCGGACGGATCGAAGAAATAGTATTTCATACCTTCTGCCTGATCGTTTCTGAAACGGTCAAAATACTTGCCCGTCTCATAGGACGGTTCAGAAGAAATAAAGGAACCTTCGGGGATCTCATCGATCCAGGGGGGAGTAGTAGTTGCCATAATCATCCATGCCTCTCTTCTTTCGGATTCGTTTAAAGTATGCACTTTTTTCCGCTGTTTGAATAGGGCTTTATACCATGGGTAAAGAAAAAGGCTGTCTCTTCTTTCGAAGAAACAGCCTTATGGCTGCCGAACTAGGATTCGAACCCAGACAGACGGTGCCAGAAACCGGAGTGCTACCCTTACACAATTCGGCAATGTTGTAAATCAACGGTTGAAAGTATATCAAAAGTCAAAGGTAAGTGCAAGTCCTTTTTGAACTGCGTCTTATGAAAATTTCTCTGATTTTCCGAACCAGGCTTCTTACTTTGAGGACGGACGCTCGGTCGGCATGTCCGGAGCTCCGGGAAGCGGCTCCATCAGCCCCATTTCCTCGGCCTTTTTTCTGACCATCTCGATATCCTTCCAAAGTTTCACACGCTCGTTATTATTTCTCAGGATATAGGCCGGATGGAAAGTCGGCAGGATCAGATATCCGTTCTTTTCGATAAAAGCACCTCGGATCTGCGTCATTTTCGCGTTCTTATCGCCCGTAAAGAGTGTGTAGGCGGTCTTTCCGAGAAGGACGATGATCTTCGGTTTGCAAAGCAGGATCTGCGTACCCAGAAGTTTCTTACACGCCGCTGCCTCCGCGTCTGTCGGAACTCTGTTTTCCGGCGGACGGCACTTCACGACATTGGCAATATGGAAATCCTTTGCCGAGAATCCCTGGGCGTCTAAAAGGAGCTGCAGAAGTCTTCCCGCCTGTCCGACAAAAGGAAGTCCCTGCTCATCCTCCGTAGCTCCCGGACCTTCTCCGACAAACATAATGGGCGCGACAGCACTGCCGCGGTAGATGACGACGTTCTTTCTCGTCTTCGCAAGCGGGCATGCTTCGCAGGTATTGCACTGCTCTACAAAATCACTCCAGGAAATTTTCATCGGAGAAGCACCAGTGTGACACCGTCATTGGCTTTCGCCCAGTCAGGGTCATTACGGAATGCAGGACATTTTTCGACCATGGATCTGCCGAGGGTCTCAAACGGGCCGAACTGTTCGCCCGGGCAGAAGGCTTTGATCTTGCCTTCGTTCTGCATAGTACGCAATATCTCATGGGTAGCGGTCTTTATAAGACCTCCCTTTCCCGTCGAACCATAACCGTGAATGATCTTCACCTGGTTGACGCCGACACGACGCAGGGTATTCAGTTCCAACCTTAATTTACGGGTTGCAACATCAACCTTCGGCATGCCTTCTTTGATATTGATGATACTAGCGGCCATACTTACCCCCATTTTGAAACTTACATTTGTATTATACCACGCGGGGAAACGTTTTTCACGCGCGAAAATGTGGCATTTTTGTTATAATACGTCCATGAGATTAGACAAATTGCTGGCAAATTCGGGATATGGAACCAGATCCGAAGTCAAAGAATTCCTTCGCAAAGGCCGCGTCATGATCGACGGTGAAGTCATCCGTGATCCGGGATATTCCGTCACGGAAGAAATGGGATCTCGCATCACTTTGGATGGTGAAGAGGTCAAAAGCAGCGAGTACCTTTACTTCTGTCTGAATAAACCCGACGGGTATCTGACCGCCATGAGCGACGACCGTCTCCCCTGCGTCGGCGATCTTCTCCCGTCACAGCTTAAGACCAAAAAGATCTCCCCGGTCGGAAGACTGGATTACCATACGACCGGCGTTTTGCTTCTTACGAACGACGGCGAGCTTTCGCATCGTCTCACAAGTCCGAAATGGCACCGTGAAAAGGTCTATCTCGTGACCTATTCAGGATCTGATCTCACCGAAAAAGAAGTAGTGCTTTTCCAAAAGGGAATGACGCTCTGTGAAAAGGGACATGCGCCCGAAAAACTCAAGAGCGCAAAACTGGAACTTCTTCCCGGTAAGCAGTGCCGGCTGACATTGACCGAAGGAAAGACCCATCAGGTCAAACGCATGCTTGCGGCAACAGGAAGATCGGTCGAGCTTCTGCATCGGGAAAGTATCGGCACATTAAAACTAAAAGACGGCCAGTTTCCCGGAGAAATGTATGCACTCTCCGATGAAGATATCCGTCTTTTGAAAGAAGAATAAGCACCTCAGTCATCCGTATTGGCGTACGGATAGGTCTTCTCGTATGTATCTCTCATGGTATCGATATTGGAAAGGATCATTTCGCACATATCGATCGCCTTGTCCAGATCACCGCTTCCCGCGCCGACACCGACAATGATCGCGGAATCTTCCTTTTTCCAAAGGACATCAAAACCGAGCGACAGCTGATCGACTTTGTCACGGATGATAAATCCGTAGACGTGATCTTCATAATCCTGCGGCTCTAAAGGATCCATCTGTTCCTTGTATTCCTCCGGCATGTTCGTTACATAATCTTCGTAAAATCTTGCTCTGGAATAAACATACGGCTCGATCCTTGCCAGGTCTTCTTCTGACCAGGTCGCCTTCATTTTCTCGTATTCTTCATCCATGATCTGAAGATCCCCGCTGTTGACGTAGACCGGGGCACTCGGCATATCAAAGACCAAAACATCCGGATGGACCGCCATCATGCCGGACGCCTTCTGTACCGCCAGTGAATCCGTCTTTGCGCCTTCACTGTTTTCGGAAACGACATCCGCGTATTGCAGATCCGGGTTTTTCAACTCCGTATATTCGCTGAAAAAAGCCGACAGAAAAGCATCGTCGTACTCGAAGTGTCCGATCGAAGCGACACGAAGATCGACTTTCGGCTCGAGGAAATACACCTTGATGAAAGCGGAAACAAAGAGGATGGCTGCAGCCACGATGACAGGTACCCACCAGTAGTAATGCCAGATATTCTGCCATTCCTTTTGGGACTTGCCGAGAAAGTGTTTGGATTCGATCTCTTCTTTTTCTTCCTTCTGCTTTCTGTCACGCTCGCCGCTGGCGATACTATATGCGCAAGCAATATCGGCAAGTTTCTGCTCGTCGTTTTTTGCTCTGTAGGTCTTTCCGAGTTTCCAGAACTGATCGTCCAGGTCCTTCTTACTCGCCCATTCCGGCAGGTCGAAATAAGCAAGCGCTTCTGCTTTGGTCATCTTCTCGATAGAAGGATCCGGAAGTACCTTCTCCTTAAGTTCCGGGACCTTATATGTTTTTTCAGGTTCCTCGGCGTTCTCCTTCTCTTTTTCTTCCTTTGGGGAAAGCTTCAGTTTCGCAGAACCGAGACCTTTGATCTTTTCGTCTTTTTCCTTTTCTTTCATCCTTTTTTTTGAAAAGCACTCTTATTTCGAGGCTTTCATCTCCTTTTTAAATGCTCGGAAATCGGCAAGGGCCGCCCAGCCGATCTTGATGATCTTCTTGATGTTAATGGAGTTCTTTCCGCCCTGACGGGGCTTAAAAGTGATCTCGCGAAGTGTATACTTCTCCTTATAGTAAGCAAAGAATGTCGTCAGCATGACGTTCGGAAGATTATAGTCTTCCCGAAACCTTCCGACATACTTACCGACGAGGGAAGATCTCATCAGACGGAACGGCGCGTTACTGTCCTTGACCTTGACGCCGAAGTGAAGCCGGAGAAGGAAGCACAGGAAATTCTCGACGAACTTTCTGGATTTTCCGTCACCTCTTACGACACGGTTACCGAGGATCGCGTCATATTCATTTCGAAGATCCCAGAAAGCAGAAAATTCCGCCGGATCCGTCTGTCCGTCAGAGTCTGTCTGGAAGATGAAGTCGGCGTTTTTTCCGATCGCGTACTTATAAAGCGCGATCAGTTTCGGGCCATGCTGTTTGAGCGTGTCCGGAAGAACTTCAAGCTTCGGATACTTTTCCTTCAGGGAAAGAAGGATCTCATGCGTTTTATCCACACTTCCGCTGTCCGCGACCACCAGACGGGAGCCTTCACCTTTTCCTTCTAAAACAGGATACCAGGCAGAGATCACCGACTCGATATTGGCTTCTTCGTTATATGCCGGCATGACAATATAAAGATCGTCCATGTTTCTTCCTCCAGTCTACTTCCAATGTATCACTTCAGTTCTTTTTTGACCATAGACAGCGCAGATGCCACGACCGCGTCCATGTCATAGTATTTATACTCACCAAGGCGTCCGCCGAAGATGATCTTTGCTTCTTTATCCGCAAGTTCTCTGTACTTTCCATAGAGCTTGCCGTTTTCTTCATCGTTGACCGGATAGTAGGGTTCATCGCCCGGCTTCCACTCGGAACTGTACTCGCGGCTGATGACCGTCTTTTGAAGATCGTTTCCGTCTTCGTCCTTTCCGAAAGTGAACCACTTATGCTCGATGATACGCGTCCACGGGGTTTCACGGTCGGTATAGTTTACCGCCGCATTTCCCTGGAAGTTCGGCATATCGAGAAGTTTGTTTTCGAAACGAACGGATCTATACTGAAGATACCCCAGCGAGTAATCAAAATACGCATCGATCGGTCCCGTGTATACGACCTTATCCGCCATTTCATTCCATTTCTCTTTGTCATCGAGATAGTTGGTATTCAGAAGCACTTCGATCCCGTCGAGCATATTTTCCACCATCTTGGTGTAGCCCTTGGCGGGGATGCCCTGATATAGCGCATTGAAGTAATTGTTATCGAAAGTAAGTCTCACCGGAAGGCGCTTGATGATAAACGCAGGAAGATCCTTACAGTCTCTTCCCCACTGCTTCTCGGTATAGCCCTTTACAAGTTTTTCGAAAAGATCTCTTCCGATCAGGGAGATCGCCTGTTCTTCAAGGTTAGAAGGTTCTTTTCCCGCCATTTCGGCCTTCTGCTCTTCGATCTTCGCCATGGCCTCTTCGGGAGTGATGACGCCCCACATTTTGTTAAAGGTATACATGTTGAAAGGAAGCGAATAAAGCTCACCCTTATAGTTTGCCACCGGGCTGTTGGTAAAGCGGTTAAACTCCGTGAACTGATTTAAGTACTCCCACACCTCTTTGTTATTGGTATGGAAGATATGCGCGCCGTACTTATGTACCTTAATGCCCTCCACATCCTCGCAAAATACGTTTCCTGCAACGTGCGGACGCTTCTCTAGAACGAGCACCTTCTTGCCGCACTTTTTCGCTTCCCGCGCAAATACAGAACCATAAAGACCGGCTCCGACTACCAGATAGTCATATCGCTTTTCCATAGCATTTCCGCCTTTCTCACAAGACCTTTCGGGATGCGGCATTTTTTCTTTCTTTTCTTATTTTGCGGATCTTTCTTTTGATCTTAAATGTATCCTTAAATACCTGCCAGATATCCTTAAAACGGATACGCGAAAAGCCGCCTTCTCTGGTAAATACCAGGCGGATCGGTCTCTCGATGATCTTCGCGCCCATCTCGTTGGCACAAGCAAGAAGTTCGATATCGTAAGCAAACCCCTTCGTGATGACACCCGGAACGATTTCTTTCAGGATGTCTGCCTTATAGACTTTGATGCCCGTCTGCGTATCGTGCACTTTCAGATGGAAAAGCACTCTAAGCATCACATAGTAGCCGAAGCTGATAAACTTTCTTAAGAAGGGATACTCAAGCTTGGATTCTTTATGCATCTTCGATCCGATGACGACATCGGCCTTTTCGCTGTCCATATGGGAAAGGAAGTCTTCAAAATGATCCGGGGACAGATCAAGGTCAGCATCCAAAAAAGCGATCCTATCGCCTTTAGAGGCCTCTACGCCCTTTTTGATCGCGTAGCCTTTACCTCCGTTTTTCGGATAGGTCACAAGCTTGATATCCGGACACTTTTCGGACGCTTTCTTTACCTGTTCTTCCGTATTGTCAGAACTTCCGTCATTGACACAGATGATCTCAAAATCATCACAGAACGAAGATACGATCTCATTCGTCTTCAGAAGATTTTCATAAATATGCTCACCCTCGTTATAGGCAGGCATGACGATCGAAAACATGTCAGAAGCTCCTTTTTCCATCTTAATGACCGATTCGGCCACTTCCGCATATTTTACCATTATCAGAAGGTATTTCGCAATTACATTGAATTTCCAAATGGTAGAAAACTATATCAGTTGGATCCGAACCTCGTGATCCGTATAAAAGATGACGCCACCCGGAATAGGAATCATTGATTCCCCGTCCTTAGGCTTGATTCGACGTCTGTTTTCATGATTGATATCACTTTCGTAATCACGCCGCATTCCTTCGTAATACCATTTCCCGTTTTCCTGATAAACTACAGAGTAGTCTACACCTTTTCCTGACAAAACAGAATCAGTATTGATATTCGTTATATCTGTACCCGTGTCCAAGCTTAGAGGAGCAATTCCACTCAAATAGCAGACCTGATCAGTTCCTATCCCCAAAAAACCTTCTTTTCCGTTGAATCTAGCTAGTTTCAATTCTTTGATATCCCGAGCAATTTCCGGATCTATATCCGTTTCGCATGCATCAGAAGAACCTTGCCAAATCAACTCTACTTTGCCATTATCCTTGATATATACGAAGTGATCATATAAACACGCAACTGTTTTAACATGTTCATCTAATGGCAGACAGTCCTTTGAATCAGACTGATCCTTGAATAGATACAAGTCTCCATTCTCCAAAAGCACAATAAGCCCGTCGAGTTCTCGCGTCCGACTAACGATTTCGGCCGATTTTACCGGTGAAGTAAACTCTCGCCGGATTTTCAATTCCATATCGTTATTCTCCAGACGATACAATTCAATCGAATCATCTGCATACTGAAGCAACACGCTTTCCAACGAGATGTCCAGTTGATTGATACTCTTTTCAAACTGTTTTCGGCACAATTCATGCCCCTTGTAATCGCACACTAAAAGCTCTGCATTATCGAGTACGATCCCAATACAATCTCGATCCGTACAACTGACCTGTGTAATTATGTGTTTCTTATCAGAAAACACAATGTATCTCGTACGCTGAAAACATCCAGCGCTATTAAGAAGAATACCAAGCAAGAGAAAAACTCCAAGAAATATCCGACACTTTCTCATATTCAATCTCTCCTTCTTTATTTCTATAGTAACGCACTCTTCCAAGTTGTGGCAAATTTTGAATATCAACGAAAAAAGCATCCAGACTTTTGTCTACTTCGCCCCATTTTCCGGCAACAGAAAACACTAAAACCTTAAAGAGTGTTATTAACGAATCTTCATACAATCTTGTCATAAGAAATACGCAAACAAATAGAGATAAGAAAAAGAGGCTGTCTCTTTGAAAGAGACAGCCTCCTGGTTTTCCTTTAAAGCAGGACCGCTTTTTCTTGATCTAAAAGATCAGGTGTTCTTTGCGATCAGCTTTCCGCCACGCTTACTTACAACGTCGAAGATAACGGCTGCGAGCAATACGAGACCTTTAACTACCTGCTGCATTTCCTGAGCAACGCTCATGGTGTTCATGCCGAGGTTGATAACACCCATCAGAGTAGCACCGATGATAACGCCCGGAACCGTACCGATTCCGCCGTATGCGGAAGCACCACCGATGAAGCAGGATGCGATAGCGTCCATCTCGTAGTTCTGACCACTCTGAGCGGTAGCTGTCATGAGACGGGCGATGGTGATCATACCGGCAAGAGCTGCCAGAAGACCCATGTTCGTGTAAGCCAGGAAGTATACCTTGTTGGTATTGATACCGGAAAGCTTAGTTGCCTTCTCGTTACCGCCTACAGCATAGAAATAACGGCCGATCGTCGTATTTGCCGTGATGTAGGAATAGAAGAGGATGATCGCGATGACGATCAAAAGAACGTTCGGGATACCCTTGTGCTGGGAAAGTCTGAATCCGAAAGCAGCGGCAACGATCGAGATAACGATCATTTTTACGAGCCACGGAACAAACTTCTCAACTTCATATTCCTTCTTCATTCTCTTGGCTCTGTTGGAGACGGTGAAAAGAACATAGATCGCAATCGCTATTACAGTGAATGCGAGACATGTAATATTAAACTCGAAGTCACTTCCGACATTGAACATCTTTCCGAGGAAATCCGGAACGTAGCAATCAGCACCGCCGCCGAATACCTTTACGAATGATTTGCAGTTAGCGATCGAGATCGTCTTACCGTTCTTAAGAACCGAAAGGGAAAGTCCACGGAAGATCAACATACCCGAAAGGGTTACGATGAAAGGCGGGATACGCACATAGGCGATCCAGAAAGCCTGCCATGCACCGATCAATGTTCCGATGATGAACATGAGGATGACGGCAAGGACCGGATTCATTCCGTTATTTACCATTAATACGGCACCGATCGCACCGACGAAGCAGACAACAGAACCGACACTGAGGTCGATGTTACCACCTGTCAGGATGCAAAGGAGCATACCTGTTGCAAGAACGAATACGTAAGCATTCTGAGCGATAACGTTGTTTACGTTACTCGGCAGAAGCATCGTTCCGTCCGTATTTACCGTGAAGAAAACAGTGACAAGGACCAACGCGATGATCATCGTGTATTTTCTAACAAATTCCAATACTTTAGTTTTGCTTGAAGAATTCATTATCTCACTCCCTCCTTACATGGCTGTTTCTTCAAGATCGGGATCCTCATCCCGTGTCAGATGGGAAGCATCGTCGGAGCTGATGATCATGGACATGATCTTCTCCTGGGTCGCTTCCTTACCGTCCAGTTCACCGACGAACTTTCCTTCACTCATGACATAGATGCGGTCGCACATGCCGAGAAGTTCAGGCATCTCCGAGGAGATCATGATAACGGATTTTCCTTCGCTGACCAGCTGATTGATGATGCAGTAGATCTCGTATTTTGCACCTACGTCGATACCTCTTGTAGGCTCATCGAGGATCAGAACATCCGGATTTGCAAACATCCACTTGGCAAGCAGGACTTTCTGCTGGTTACCACCACTTAAGTTACCTACGAGCTGTTCAACAGACGGTGTCTTTGTCTTGAGTTTGTTTTTGTACTCGACTGCGACCTTGTACTCCTTATCGCGGTCAATAACACCATTGGTGCTCACTGCCCGAAGGTTGGCAAGCGTCGTGTTGGTCTTGATCGGATTACTCAGGATAAGGCCATTACCCTTTCTGTCTTCCGTAACGTAAGCAATCTTGTTCTTAATAGCGTCACTTACGGAATTCAGATGGATCTCTTTGCCGTCCTTAATGATTGTACCGGAGATACTGTCTCCATACGATTTTCCGAAAATACTCATGGCAAGCTCGGTTCTTCCTGCGCCCATCAGGCCGGAGATACCAAGTACCTCGCCTTTTCTGAGGTTAAAGCTGACATTATCAACGATCTTTCTTTCGGAATAGATCGGATGATAAGCAGTCCAGTCTTGTACTTCGAAGCATACTTCACCGATATGGCTTTCACGTTTGGGGAAACGGTCAGAAAGCTCACGGCCGACCATGCCTTTAATGATCCTTGCTTCTGAACAGTCATCTTCTCCCTTGGTCAGTGTTTCGATCGTCATACCGTCACGGATGACCGTGATCTTGTCTGCGACATAAGAGACTTCGTTCAGTTTGTGTGAGATGATGATCGACGTCAATCCCTGTTCTTTAAACTTAAGCATGAGATCCAAAAGATGTTTGGACTCCGTTTCGTTCAAAGAAGATGTCGGCTCATCAAGGATCAAGAGTTTTGCATTCTTTGCGAGTGCTTTTGCGATCTCAACAAGCTGCTGCTTGCCGACACCGATATCTTTGATCAACGTACGGGAAGATTCCGAAAGTCCTACGACCCGCAGGAACTCGTTGCTCTTCGCGAACGTTTCATTCCAGTTGATATGAAATCCGGAGCCGCGCTCATTTCCGAGGAACATATTCTCACCGATCGTCAGATACGGTACGAGTGCAAGTTCCTGGTGAATGATTACGATACCTTTTTTCTCACTGTCTTTTGTACCTGTAAAGTGGCACTCTTCACCATCATAAAGGATCTCACCCTCATACGATCCATATGGATGGATACCACTTAAAACTTTCATCAGAGTAGATTTTCCGGCGCCGTTCTCCCCGACGATGGCATGTATCTCTCCCGGTTCAACCTGAAGATTAACATTGTCAAGTGCTTTTACACCCGGAAATGTCTTCGTGATGTTTCTCATTTCCAGCAAATAGTTTGCCAATGTCATTCCTCCTTCACTCTAAGATGATCAACAGACTTGCATGAAATGTCCCCTTCCATCCCTTGCCAAGATGAAAGGGGACTTCACACTTAGTTCAGTTCGATTGATTTAACCGAATTACGCGGCCAGTTCAGCCTCTGTGTAGTAACCGGAATCAATAAGGATCGTCTTATAGTTGTTAGCATCTGCAAATACAGGTGTGCAGAGGAAAGACGGAACAACCTTAACGCCGTTGTCATATGTCTTTGTATCATTTACCGGTACTTCCTTACCGTCCATGATAGCCTTAACCATCTCAACAACCTGCTTAGCCAGGTCACGTGTATCCTTGAATACGGACATGGACTGCTTGCCGTTGATCATGTTCTTTGTGTTTGTAACGTCACAGTCCTGACCTGTGATGATCGGGTACTTACCTGTGTAGTTAGCTTCGAGAGCGTTTGCAACACCAAGAGCTGTGGAGTCATTGGAGCACATTACTGCATCGAGCTGTGTGCCGTCAGCGTAGTTAGCTGCGATGATAGCATCCATTCTGTTCTGAGCGTTCTCTGTCTTCCAGCCCTGTGTAGCAACCTGTTCAAAATCCTTCTGACCGGACTTAACGACCAGCTTACCCTGATCGATGTACGGGTTGAGAACATCCATAGCACCACTGAAGAAGAAGTTAGCATTGTTATCTGCCGGGTCTCCTGTGAAGAGCTCGATGTTGAACGGGCCTGCTGCATTGTCCAGATCCAGCTGATCGCGGATATATTCGCCCTGGATCGTACCAACTTTGTAGTTGTCGAATGTAGCATAGTAAGAAACTGCATCAGAGTTCATGATAAGACGGTCATAAGCGATAACCGGGATATCCTTCTCTTTTGCTGTGGCAAGTACAGTACCGAGAGAGTCACCATTGATAGCTGCGATAACGAGAACCTTACATCCACCGTTGATCATGGATTCGATCTGGTTTACCTGTACGGAAATGTCATCGTTTGCATACTGAAGATCTACTTCAAAACCGGCAGCCTCCAGCTCTTTCTTCATGTTGTCACCATCCTGGTTCCATCTCTGAAGGGACTTTGTCGGCATGGATACGCCGATCTTCTTGCCTCCTGCCTTCTTGGAAGAACAACCTGCTGCTACAGCGAACAGCATAGCGCCTGCCAGAAGTACACTCAAAAACTTCTTTCTCATTTTTTTCTACCTCCGTAAATTTGCTTTCGCAATTTAATCGCATATACAGATTAGCACAACATCAAGCATCTGTCACAAAGAAATAGAAAATTTTTCGCAGTTTTTGTTCTTTTATCATAACCATTTATCAAACGAAGTTGATAAAAGAACGTTTCGTGCAGGTCAGATCTGAAGTTCTTCCTGGCTGTCGACCTTCTTCTTCCCACGAAGATCAAGTTTGTGATAACTGCCGTCAGAATCGAGGAAATGGCTTCTCACCGTATCCTCCAATTCCACATTCAGGACTTCCATGACACGTGCTTTGCAGTCCGGGTCCTCCACGGGGAACAGAAGTTCGACTCTGCGGATAAGATTTCTCGGCATCCAGTCGGCGGACGACAGATAAATATCTTCCTGTCCTTCATTATAGAAATAATATATACGGGAATGTTCAAGGAAACGTCCCGTAATAGAACGCACGGTAATATTTTCAGAAAGGCCCGGCACACCCGGACGCAGACAGCAGATGCCGCGAACGATCAGATCGATCGCAACTCCCGCACAGGAAGCTTCGTAGAGCGCATCGATGATCGACGCGTCGACGAGGGAATTCATCTTCGCAATGATCCTTGTCTTCTTTCCCTTCTTCGCATTTTTTGTCTCCTGGGAGATCTTCTGAAGGAAATAGTTTTTCATCTTCGTCGGCGCCGGGATCAGTCTTCTCCACTCCGGCGGCTCGCTGAAGCCTGAAAGGGTATTAAAGAATTCCGAAGCATCGACACCGAAAGTTTCCGATGCGGTAAAAAGACCGATGTCGGTATAGATCTTCGCCGTGATATCGTTATAGTTTCCCGTCGCAAGATGCAGATATCTTCTTATACCGTCTTCTTCATCTCGGACAACGAGGGTGATCTTGCTGTGCGTCTTTAATCCCACGAGACCATAGATAACATGGCAGCCCGCTTTTTCAAGCATCTTCGCCCAGTTGATATTGTTCTCCTCATCAAATCTTGCCTTCAGTTCAACAAGTACCATGACCTGCTTTCCGTTCTGCGCGGCTTCGGCCAGAGATTTTATGATCGGCGAACTGGAGCTGACACGGTAAAGCGTCTGTTTGATCGCAAGGACCTTCGGATCTTCGGCCGCCTGACGGACAAATTCCACAACCGGGTCAAAGGACTCGTAGGGGTGATGCACCAGTCTGTCTTTTTGGCGGATCGCATCGAAAATGTTCACTCCTTCGGGGAACATCTTCGGCTTGGCCGGACGGAAAGAGTGATAGCAAAGCTCCGGGAAATCGTCGCAGACTTTCCCGTAGACTTTCATAAGGAACGTAAGATCGATCGGGCCGGAAACGGAGAATACATCCTTCTTTGAAATCTTCAGAGAAGTCGTCAGAAGTTTCAGGAGTCTCGGATCGAGATCCTCGTTGACTTCCATCCGGATGATCTCACCGAAGCGGCGCTTTCTGACCTGTTCCTCGATCTCCTTAAGAAGATCTTCCGCCTCGTCCTCATCGATATCAAGATCGGCATTTCTCATGACACGGTAGAAACCGGACGCCAACACCGTCGATCCGGAAAACAGCGACGAAAGGTTCGCCTGGATGATCTTTTCGATCGGCACGAAACAGATGCCCGAAGACAGGTGCATTTCGAAAAGTCTCGGGACAACGGTCGGGACCTGGATCGTGGCAAACCTGTAGGAAGGCTCGATGACCTTGCCCTTCTTCTCCTGCTTCTGGAGCCTCAGCTGCTTATCTTCTTCGGTCTCGTCGATGAGCACGCAGAGATTGAGCTGGCGGTTATAGATCAGCGGGAACGGACGGGAACTGTCCACGGCCATCGGGGTCAGGATCGGATAAAGCGTCGATCTGAAGTATTCGTCGCAGACTTCCTTGGCACGGTCATCCAGATCCTGGTAGTCGCTGATAAAGATGTTATGGTTTTTAAGAGACGGAACCAGCGACCTTGTATAGGTCGAATACATCAGTGCCATCGCACTTCTTGCCTTGTCGTCGATCTCGGTAAGCTGCTGCTTGACCGTTCTTCCGGAGATGTCGAGCTCGTCGTATTTGACGCTTAAAAGGTCACGGAGCGAAGCGACACGGACGATATAGAATTCGTCCATGTTCGATGCGGTGATCGAAAGGAATTTCAATCTTTCCAGAAGCGGGTTCTTCGTATCTCTCGACTCGAAAAGGATACGGTTGTTAAACTCGAGCCAGCTTAATTCGCGGTTGAAATAGCGGTTGGAATCCGCTTCGATATCGGCATTATCCATCGCGGAATGCGCGACCTCCGTGGATACACCCTGCAGCTTTTTTTCTTTCTTTTCTTTCTTTGTACTCATCTGATCTGCCTCCGGACACGCAAGAATGCTTTCACTGAGAAGAACTGTTCGAATAGGTCGGTGTGGCTTTCGAAGAACCACTTATCATACGTCATATCGTACATGGTATCGCCGCTGATGACCATTCCTTCGGGTGTCATCGAAACGGATATGTCGCGCAGCTTCTGGCGGTGCGATCCATCGAGCGCATCCGCAAGGCGGAGTATCGCGGTAAGTTTACTGACCAGTACCTGATCCTCCGTCGGGATCTCGCCGTAAAGGGCATCCTGATAAAAGTCCGGATCCGTATAGAACCGTCCGACCATCGCAACGATCTTTCTTTCCTCGTCGGACATGCCGATCAGCTCGGTCCGGTCGATGATGCTGTACGTCGAAGGATTCGGATTGGCGATATTGATGAACTTTCCGAGTTCGTGAAGAAGTGCCGAAACGCGAAGGAGCGTTCTTTCCCTCTCGTGCATGCCGTGCAGTTTCTTCGTGCAATCGAAGATCGCGATCGCCGCGCCTTCGACAAACGTGATGTGCTTCTTTTCGGATTTATATCTCTTCGCTACATGGCGCGCCGCCGAGATCAGGTCCTGCTGCGGATCGATCACGAGGTCATAGTGCTTATGCGACCAGGCGTAATCGTACATGACACCTTCGGTCAGGGATGCGTCCGGCATATGTACGCCGTCGACGCCCATGTAGTCGAGCATCTTCTTGACCATGAGCGCGGTCGGAAGAAGAAGCGGCGCCGTGGACGGCTTGATGTCGAGTTTTCTCGAGAGAGCTTCCGTAGAAGTCCGCAAAAGCGAATCGACCAGGGCATCAAAGCGGTCTCGCTTGATGTAGCAGTATTCTCTAGGAGACTCCCCGGCCAGTGCTTTTATAAAGCCCATATCACTTCCGAAAACGATGAGGTTTTTGTACTTGATGTTCTTCGGCTCGATCGCGTGGTATTCCGCCAGATCCTGGGAGATGTATTCCTCGAGGACCTCGGTATAGTGTGTCGTCTGCTTGGCCAGATCGGAAAGAAGTTCGCTTACCCGAAGCGATCCGAGGCGCGTATTCTGCGAGAAAACGAGGTCGGACTTATCGTAAAGCGTCGCCTGCATGCTGCCCGCGCCGATATCGAGGACCATCGTTCCCTCGGTAACGAGTTTGGCAAAGTTCGGCTGGCTCTCCTTAACGGCGAGGTTATGGTAATAACGCTCCTGCGCGTTGTCTAAGACCGTGACCTTGATGCCGGTCTGCACGCGGATCTGCTCGATGACCATTGCTTTGTTTTTCGCCTCGCGAAAAGCACTGGTCGCCACGCAGATAACTTCTTTGATCTTATATTCCCTGATCTTTGCGGCAAAGCCCGAAAGGACATCGACGATCTCGCCTAAAAGATGCGGCGGGATGATGCCCTCGGAATATGCGCGCGATGTAGATGAAAGATATTTTCTTACCGACTCGATCTCTTTGGGGATCTGCTTATCGCCCAGCTCGAATATCTTAAGTCTCAGGGACAAAGAACCCAGATCGATCACTGCCAACAAGGTCTTTTTGCTCATGAAAGGACTTCTCCTAAATTCTATTGATTACTTTACCAGTATATCCGTAAAAAATGGATTTTCCGTGAACAATCACAAATCAGAGTTTTTCGTATTCTTCGATGACTTTCTCCGTCATTTCTTTGGTGCCGAGTACATTTGCGTCAGAAGATGAAGCGATGTCTGTCGTTCTGTATCCTTGGCGCAGGACAGCTCCAACGGCCTTTTCGATCTTCTCTCCTTCTTCCGGAAGTCCCAGAGAATAACGGAGCATCATGGCGGCGGAAAGGATCGTCGCCAGCGGATTGGCGATGCCTTTTCCGGCGATATCCGGCGCCGAACCGTGGACCGGCTCATACATGCCGGGGGTACCCGGAGTGCCGAGGGACGCGGACGGGAGCATACCGATGGAGCCGGTGATCATGCCGGCTTCATCCGAAAGGATGTCGCCGAACATATTGCTCGTGACAATAACGTCAAAAGATCCCGGACGGCGGAGAAGCTGCATCGACGCATTGTCGACATACATGAATTCGACGGACACTTCCGGATATTCAGATGCGACGCGTTCGGTCACTTTTCTCCAAAGACGGGACGTCTCGAGGATATTGGCTTTGTCGACGACCGTCAGGTTCTTTCTTCTTTGCATCGCGGAAGTAAAGCCGACGCGAAGGATCCGCTCGATCTCTGCTTCGCTATAGGTCTCGACATCGAAAGCTTCCATTCCCTTCGGTGTTCCGTCCGAAAGGCACTCCTCCGATTTTTCAAGGCCGCGCTTTCCGAAATAGATCCCTCCGGTCAGTTCCCGTACGATCAGGATGTCCACGCCGTTTTCGACCAGGTCGGGGCGCAACGGGCTGGCACACTTAAGTTCCGGGAAAAGGATCGCCAGACGCAGGTTCGCGTACAGGGCAAGTTCTTTTCGAAGGCCTAAAAGAGCCGCTTCCGGGCGGGATCTTCCGGGAAGGTCATCCCACTTCGGCCCGCCGACCGCGCCTAAAAGCACGGCGTCGCTGTCTTTTGCTATCTGAAGGGACTTCTCGGGAAGAGGTTCTCCGAAGGTGTCGATGGCAATGCCGCCCGCAGAAACTTCCGTGAACAGAAATCCGTTGCCGCTCTTTTGTGCAACCTTATTCAGTACTTCGCAGGTACTTCTCGTCACTTCCGGTCCGATCCCGTCGCCGGGGATGACCGCGATCTTAAACACTGCCATATCTTTCACCTCACTTACTGAAGTTTTGTTTTTGTATAGCCGACCAGTCCGTCGCTTCTGATGATCTTTTCGATGAATCCGGGAAAAGCACTTGCCTTAAATACTTTTCCGTTCGTCAGATCTCTGATCTCCCCGCTGTCGGTATCTACTTCGATCTTATCTCCGTCGGAAATGCCTTCGAATGCTTTCGGACATTCGAGGATCGCAAGACCGGTGTTGATGCTGTTTCTGTAAAAGATCCTCGCAAAAGAAGGCGCGATCACGCAGGAGATGCCGCTGGCTTTGATCGCAACAGGCGCATGCTCACGGGAAGAGCCGCAGCCGAAGTTACTGCCGGCCACGATGATGTCTCCGGGTTCCACTTTCTTACTGAAATCGGGATCTAAGTCCTCCATGCAATGCGCCGCCAATTCTTCCTTGACGGACGTATTCAGATATCTTGCCGGGATGATGACGTCGGTGTCGACGTTATCGCCGTATTTGATGACTTTTCCGGAAAACTTCATACCGTTTACCTTCTTTCTTTTTTATCCGAGTTCGGCGGGGCTTGCGATATAGCCCATGACCGCAGATGCGGCGGCGACTTCCACGCCCGCCAGATAGACCTCGGATTCCTTATGTCCCATTCTTCCGACGAAGTTTCTGTTTGTCGTTGAAACGCACTTCTCACCTTTTGCCAGGACGCCCATATGCCCGCCGAGACAAGGTCCGCAGGTCGGTGCGGAAACGACGCACCCCGAATCGACGAAGATCTCCAGAAGACCTTCGGTCAGGCACTGCTTATACACTCTCTGCGAGCCCGGAAGGATGATCGCGCGGATCCCTTCCGCGACATGGCGGCCCTTAAGGACGGCCGCTGCTTTTTGCATATCTTCCAGACGGCCGTTGGTGCAAGAACCAATCACGACCTGGTCGATCTTTATCTTACCGAAGGTTCCGACTGCATGAGTATTGGACGGCAGATGCGGGAAAGATACCATCGGAGAAACCTTGGAAAGATCGATCGTGATGGTCTTTTCGTATACGGCATCGGGATCCGGGAACAGCCAGTCGGGAGCCTGCTTGTACCCGCCCTCGACACGAGGATCGAGATACGCGACCGTCTTTTCGTCGACCGGGAAAATACCGTTTTTGGCGCCGCATTCGATCGCCATATTACAGATCGTCAGGCGGTCCGCCATCGAAAGCTCCGCGACACCTTCGCCCGTGAACTCCAAAGATCTGTAGAGCGCGCCGTCGACACCGATACTGCCGATCAGATAAAGGATGATATCTTTTCCGGAAACATACGGGCCAGGCTTTCCTTTTAGTTCCACGCGGATCGCTTCCGGAACGCGGAACCAGGTAGATCCCGCCGCCATAGCGCAGGCCAGGTCCGTCGATCCGACGCCCGTGGAAAATGCGCCGAGCGCGCCGTATGTACATGTATGGGAGTCCGCACCGATCACGGCAAAGCCCGGAAGGACAAGTCCGTTGTCCGGAAGGATGACGTGCTCGACGCCCATGCCTTCCTGTCCCTGTTCGTAGTAATATTTTATATTCTGGGATCTTGCAAAATCGCGCATCCGCTTACACTGTTCCGCAGACTTGATATCTTTATTCGGAGCAAAGTGGTCCGGGACCAGGACGATCTTCTCCGTATCGAATACTTTTCCAAACGAGTTCTTTTCGAATATATCGATCGCCGGCGGCGTGGTGATGTCGTTTCCGAGGAGCAGGTCAAGTTTCTCCTCGATCAGGTCGCCCGGGGCGCAAACCTCTTTGCCCGCATGCTTCGCAAGGATCTTCTGTGTCATTGTCATGCCCATATCGACTACCATCCTTTCGATATCGCCTTATGTATTTATGTTACTTGCAAATGAGGCTTCACGCAATAAAGAAACAGTAAGGATTGTTTAGAATTCTTTACTTCTTTTATCTATGATATAATGCAACTATAAAAGTCCCAAAGGAGTTACGGTCGATGAGCAAGTTTAATATGTTACAAAACAACGCAAACACATATAACCCGACGTCAAATGCCAATGTGCATGACCTTACAGAAGAAATAGCCCAGATGAAAGGCGAGATCGAGCGTTTGGATCTGATCACCGAAGCCATGTGGACTTTTCTTAAGGAAAAAGGATTCTCTGAAGAAGATCTGGTAAAGCGGATCACCGAGCTGGATGAGGCGAGAAAGCAGAAAAAGAAAGCTCTCGAGGATGGAGAAAAGCCGGAACAGGTCCTCTGCCCTTATTGCCATGTACCGCTCCAGAACAACGGTAAGATCGCAGACCGCTGCATCTACTGCGGACACGAGATCATCACGAGTCCGTTTAAATAATTTCATAAAGGAAAACAAAGGAACTCCTAACCCATGCCTTTGATATCGGTAAACAAAGTATCGAAGTCTTACCATTCCAGGCTGTTGCTTGACCATGTCTCTTTTTCGATCGAGCGTGGCGACAAGATCGCCCTGATCGGCAGCAACGGCACGGGTAAGTCTACCCTTTTCAAGATGATCCGCGGCGATGTCCTCCCCGACGAAGGCGAAGTCCTTCACCACGGCACCGCCATCGCCGGATATCTCACCCAGAATATGGAAGAGCTCGACATGGGCGGAAACATCCTCATTTCCGAGGAGATCCGGGATGTCGAAGATAAAATGCGCGAAGCCGAGTACAAACTCGCAACGGCAGATGCCGCCGAGTCCCAGTCGCTTCTTCGCACTTACGAACAGCTGACGGCCCGTTTCGAAGCCCTCGGAGGCTACGATTACGAACCCCGCATGAAGGCTGCCCTGGCAGGGCTCGGGCTTTCGGATATCGACTTTACGCGCGATATCAGTTCTTTTTCCGGTGGCGAGAAAATGCGCATCTGCCTGGCACGACTGATCGTATCGCGCCCGGATATCCTTCTTCTCGACGAGCCGACCAACCACCTGGACACCGATGCGCTCGAATGGCTCGAGGGCTTCGTCCGTTCCTATGGCGGCGCCGTACTTCTCATCTCGCATGACCGATATTTTATCGACCGCACCGTCACAAAAGTCCTCGAACTTGAGAACGGCAGCATCACCGCCTACCGCGGAAACTATACGGAATACAAAGAACAGAAAAGACGTTTCATCGAAGACCAGAAGCGGCTCGTTTCCAATCTGGAAAAAGAACTTGTCCGCCAGGAAGGCGTGACGCAGACCATGCTCTCGCACAGAAACATCTCCGGCTATCACGCAAGAGAAAAGGTCGTCGAAAAA
The DNA here is from genome assembly GCA_017428545.1 of Clostridiales bacterium. GTDB lineage: Bacteria > Bacillota > Clostridia > Saccharofermentanales > Saccharofermentanaceae > Scatonaster. Next base: position 45,510 of record JAFRQR010000008.1, on the reverse strand, counting down.
CTCTCCGACAGGCTCGCCGCAGAAAAGAGCAAACTTGCCGGAGGTCCTCTGCAGATGAGTTTTAAGCTCATGCCGGAAGTAAGAGCCGGAGATCCGGAAAAGATCCTTCTTCAGACAAGAAACCTCGGAAAGACTTTCCCTGACGGAAAAGTATTGTTCCGGGATGTCAACTTCGAGATCAAGGCCTGTGACAAGATGTTCCTCGTCGGCCCGAACGGCTGCGGCAAGACGACGATGCTCTCTCTTCTTTTGGGGAGAATCAGCGAATTTGACGGCGACGTACTGATCAGCGGATCTTCAAGGATCGGCTATATGGGACAGTTCGTGCCTTTTGAAGATGAGACGAGAACGATCCTTGACGAACTTATGGAAAGATCCGAGCTTGGAGAAACAGCTGCACGAAATCTTCTTGCGCGTTTCGGATTCCGCGATATCGATGTCTATAAGCAGATCTCCGTCCTTTCGGGCGGCGAGCGTTCCCGACTTTTCCTGTGCTGTCTTTTGGAAGAAAAGCCCGAGCTTCTCTTCCTCGACGAGCCGACCAACCACTTGGATATCGAATCCCGTGAAGTCCTCGAGGATGCCCTCGCCGACTATAACGGCGCGATCCTTGCGGTCAGCCACGACCGTTACTTCATCGAGAAGTGCCAAAGCAAGATCCTCGGCTTCTTCGGAGATCACGTCGAACTTTACGACAAGTATGAGTTCTACAGAAGAAAATACAGGGCTTTTGTCGCCGACGAAGAAAGCAAACGCGCGGCAGCGCTTTCCGAGCAGAGGCGCGAGGATAAGGAGCGCCGCGAAGCCGAAAAGAAGGAAGCATCCGAGAGTTCTCCCAAGACTCCTTCGGTCAACCGCGCCAAGGAACGAAAAGAAACCGCCAAAAGAAAAGAACGCATCAAGTTCCTGGAAAAGACGATCGCGGAACTTGAAGAAGAACAGAAAGCTCTGGAAAGTTCTTTCGGCAAAGAAACCGCCAAGGAAGACTACGACCGGTATGCCAAAAACAGCGAAACTCTCGAAGAGATGTACGCCGAGTATATGGAACTCGAAAACAACTGACCACGTTAGTGCTTTTCAAAAAGAAAAAAAATAAGCCGCCTCTTGCGAGACGGCTTTTGCTTTTTTATCTTTTATCCGAAGATCAGCTTCTCTTTTCGAACATCATCTTACCCGAGGAATAAGCGTAACGTACACCATAGACCGGTCCGCCCGGATAGGCTTCCTCGAGAAGTTCCTGTTTCCAGCCGAGGGAAAGTGCTTTGTCCACGGTAAGCCCCATGCTTGCGGATCTTGCTTCGAGGAGTTCGGAAACGGTAACGAAGGTATAGCCCTTCTCCTTGAGGCCGGCGATCATCTTATCGAGCGAATCCGCCGTGGACTGGTGTGAGTCGTGAAGAAGTACCATCGTTCCGTCGGAAGCATTGTCGATAACGAACTGCGCGGTATAATCCGCATCTCCGAGTGCCGGCTTCTGCCAGTCGGCCGGGCAGCTGACATCGTCCCAGTTCACGACATACTCGTGATTGTCCTTGGAATACTGGAAAAGCGCATCCTGCGCGAGTCCCTGGCCCGTCGGCGGTCTGATGGTTGTCGCCTTCTGGCCGATCTTCTCCATGAGCGCATCGTCGCACTTCTTCAGTTCGTTATAAGCAACGTCATATTCGGAATCACGGAGTGAAACATGGCTCCATGTGTGGTTACCGATCTCACATCCAAGCGACAGCATGCGCTCAAAAACAGCAGCATCGGTTCCTGCCACATTGGATCCGATTACGTAGAAAGTCGCCTTGACGCCGTTTCTCTCGAGCGCATCGAGGACCTGGCCTGTGTACTTATCCGGGCCATCGTCGAAGGTCAGCGCAATCAGTTTGGTGCCTTCCGGGAAAGAAGCATGTGCTACTTCAGGTGTCGACTCCGGAGTCGTTTCCGGCGGCAGAGTGTCAGAAGGTTCCGAAGAACTGTCGGCCTGAACTGCCGACGAAGTCGTCGTCGCCGATGTATCTACCGCCTTATTCGACTTCTTCTGCTTATTGATTGCTGTTACCATCCATACAAAAGCAACGAGAAGGACCATACAGATCGTCGCCAGTACGGCAACTGTATTTCCCAGCGCGCGAAGCTGCGCTGTCATTGTTCTTTTGGGATTTCCTGACCCGCTTGGTCTTACCGGTCTTCCGGACATATAACTCATAGTAAGCTACCGCCTCCTAAAGATATTCATACATATACAATTTAGATTATATCATACATATTTTCCGATTGTGTTCAATAAGATTCCGGTAATGAAAAAGGCTGCACCGGAAAACCGGTACAGCCTCGATAAATCAATTGCGATACAGGAATTAAGCCTTACCGTCAGATCCGAGAACATACTGGATCTTATGAGCAACCATATCCTTAACCGCCTGACGGGCCGGCTTGAGGTACTGGCGCGGATCGAAGTGATCCGGGTGCTCAGCGAAGTACTTACGGATGTTACCTGTCATAGCAAGACGGATATCGGAGTCGATGTTGATCTTGCAGACTGCAAGTGTAGCTGCCTTACGGAGCTGCTCTTCCGGAATACCAACAGCATCCGGCATATTTCCGCCGTACTGGTTAACCATCTTAACGAATTCCTGCGGAACGGAAGAAGAACCGTGAAGTACGATCGGGAAGCCCGGGAGCTTCTTCATGCACTCTTCGAGAACGTCGAAACGGAGCGGCGGCGGTACGAGGATACCATCCTCATTTCTTGTGCACTGTGCAGCGGTGAACTTATAAGCACCATGGGAAGTACCGATAGCGATAGCCAGGGAGTCGCAGCCTGTTCTAGATACGAACTCTTCTACTTCTTCCGGACGTGTGTAGGACTCGTGACCAGCCTCAACAACTACTTCGTCCTCGATACCGGCGAGAGTACCGAGCTCAGCCTCTACTACTACGCCGTGAGCGTGAGCATATTCTACGACCTGCTTTGTAAGAGCGATGTTGTCCTCGAAAGACTTGGAGGAAGCGTCGATCATTACGGATGTGAAACCACCGTCGATGCAGGATTTGCAGAGTTCGAAAGAATCACCGTGGTCAAGGTGCAGAGCGATCGGGATCTCCGGATTCTCAATTACAGCAGCCTCAACGAGTTTTACGAGATAGGTGTGGTTAGCATAAGCTCTTGCACCCTTGGAAACCTGGAGGATAACCGGGCTCTTCAGTTCGCCTGCAGCTTCTGTGATACCCTGTACGATCTCCATGTTGTTTACGTTAAAAGCACCTACAGCGTAACCGCCGTTATATGCCTTTTTGAACATTTCAGTAGTAGTAACTAATGGCATAAGTATGTTCTCCTTTTGTGTTATTTGTTATATATGAAAATAAATTTTCACCAAACCTTATTTTACGAGGAAGCAATGGTTTCGTCAATTGCCCCGTGCAAAGAACAAGCGATCTTACTCTTCGCTCTTTTCTGCCTTTTCCACGACCTCTTCTGCTTCGGAAACAGCCTCTTCAGCAGCTTTTTTCGCTTCCTCGGCCTTCTCTTTGACGTCTTCTTCCATTGCGTCCTTTACGAGAGAAACGGACTCATCATCGGAGATAGCAGCCTTTTCTCCGTCTTCTTCGATCTTCAGAGCATCGTACTTCTCTTTTGCCTTGTAAACAGCGGCAACAGCCTTTGCTTCTTTAGAAAGCAGGTCGAAGTCTTCCTTGGTTGCAAGATCCTTGGAAGATGTCTGGTAGCAGACTTCTTCGTAGACGTTATCGAGGATCAGGTACTGAACTCTCTCCTTGTTGGCGCCCAGAGTAGAGTTCTGGAGGAGCTGTGTCGCACGGTCTGCGGCACCGTCTCTTGCGTCAAAAGAATCGAACGGGATCGTGATCTTAGAGAACATGTAGCGAAGTGCTACTTCCTTCTTCTGATAGTCCATCGCGACTCTGTACTTCGCGATAACGAATGTGTGGACGAAAACGACAGCACAAATGAGGAAGATCGCGCCGAAAACGCACCACAGGAGCGGACCCGGATCTGTCTTTCCTGCGATCAGGTAACCGACTGCACCGCATACCAAAGCCGCGACGATCACGGAAATGATCCTTCTTCTCAGGATCTGTGTCTTAGAAGCCGGAAAACAGTGGACGGTGTCCTTTGGCAGTTTATCCAGTTCTTCCTGAGAGATCTCTAAGTTCTTCTCATCTACTTCACTCATAATAAAACCCTCCGAACCTTATTTTTTTCAATGCTTCGATTCTCGAAAGCACGTTGTCCAGCATCTCCTGGTACTTCGCCTGCTTTTCTCTCTCGGCGTTGATGACCTTTTCAGGTGCCTTCTTAACGAATTCCTCGTTAGCGAGTTTTGCGTTAACACGCTTCATCTCACCCTCGAGTCTTTCTTTCTCTTTGCCGAGACGCTCAAGTTCCTTATCGATATCGATGAGATCCTCAAGCGGGATATAGATCTCACCGGCAGAGCAGACGCATGTGACTGCCGTATCCGGGATACCTTCCTTGTTCTGCTGTGTCGTTACTTCGGTAACATTTGCCAGGCGCTCGAGGAAAGCCTTGCCGTCAACGAACATCGCACGGTTCTTTTCCTCGGAAGAAACGAGGATCATGCCGATCTTACGGGACGGGATAACGCCCATGTCGGTTCTTACATTTCTGATCGAGCGGATCGCATCCATCAGGATCTCCATCTGCTTCTCTTCAGCGGCGAACACTTCGTTTTCACGGTACTCCGGCCAGGAAGAGATCATGATGGAATCTGTCTTCTCCTTAAGTACGAGATATCTGTAAACCTCTTCAGTCAGGAACGGCATGAAAGGATGCAGCAGCTGCATGGATCTTCCGAGGACATCGTTTAAGATGTACTGTGCTTCTTTTCTGGTTGCACATTCCTTGTCGAAAAGACGGGACTTCGCGATCTCGATATACCAGTCGCAGTATTCTTCCCAGATGAAGGAGTTGATCTTGGAAAGAGCAACACCGAACTCATAGTTATCGAAGTTATCGGTAACTTCCTTGATGACCTGGTTCATACGGGACAGGATCCACTTATCTTCGAGTGTGAACTTAGAAGGATCGACATCGTCAAATGTCAGGTCGTCTTCGCAGTTCATCAGAACGAACTTCATGGCGTTCCAGATCTTGTTGCCGAAGTTTCTTCCGGCCTCGATCTTTTCCTGCTGGAAACGCTGGTCATTACCCGGAGCATTACCGGTAACGAGCGCATAACGCAGAGCATCCGCACCGAACTTCTCGATGATCTCAAGCGGATCGATACCGTTACCTAAGGACTTACTCATCTTTCTGCCCTGGGAGTCACGTACGAGACCGTGGATCAGGACCGTATCGAAAGGTGTCTGCTTCATGTGCGCACATCCGGCAACGATCATACGGGATACCCAGAAGGTAATGATGTCATAACCGGTAACGAGCGTATTGGTCGGATAATAACGCTTCAGGTCAGCTGTCTCTTCCGGCCAGCCGAGAGTCGAGAACGGCCACAGCGCCGAAGAGAACCATGTATCCAGCGTGTCCGGATCCTGGCGCATCGGCTTGCCGCACTTCGGACAAACAGCAGAATCTTCTTTGGTAACTATGAGTTCACCGCAGTCATCGCAATAGAATGCCGGGATACGGTGACCCCACCAGAGCTGTCTGGAGATACACCAGTCACGGATATCTTCCATCCAGTTGAAGTAGTTCTTATCAAATCTTTCCGGAACGAACTTGGTCTTGCCGGATCTTACAGCCTCGATGGCCGGCTCGGCAAGAGTCTTCATCTTAACGAACCACTGCAGGGAAACACGCGGTTCAACTGTCGTGCCGCAGCGGTAGCAGGTACCTACGTTATGCGCATGCGGCTCGACCTTGATGAGGAATCCGCCCTCTTCAAGATCCTTAACGATCTCTTTTCTTGCTTCATAGCGGTCCATTCCGGCATATTTCGGATAATCGTCCGTGATCTTGGCATCCTCTGTAAGAACCGTGATCACCTCGAGGTTATGACGCAGTCCTACCTCAAAGTCGTTCGGGTCATGAGCAGGTGTGATCTTAACAACACCGGTACCGAACTCGATATCAACATAACTGTCGGCAATGACAGGGATCTTTCTTCCGACAAGCGGGAGAACGAGCATCTTACCGATGACGTCCTTATAACGCTCATCTTTCGGGTTAACGGCAACCGCGGTATCGCCGAGGAGTGTCTCCGGACGTGTGGTCGCAAGCTCAAGGTATCCGGAACCATCCTCGAAAGGATATCTCAGGTGCCAGAAGGAACCCTGCTGGTCTTCGTATTCAACTTCGGCATTGGAGATCGAAGTGAGGCATTTCGGGCACCAGTTGATGATGCGCTCGCCACGATAGATCAGGCCCTCATTATAGTACTTAATAAATACGTCTTTAACTGCTTCACTGCAGCCTTCGTCCATGGTGAATCTTTCGTGTTCCCAGTCACAGGAAGAACCGATCTTCTTGAGCTGCTCAACGATACGTCCGCCGTACTGCTTCTTCCATTCCCAGGCACGCTCGAGGAACTTGTCACGTCCGAGGTCGTCTTTAGTAAGACCCTCTTCCTTCATCGTAGCAACGATCCTTGCTTCGGTCGCGATGGATGCGTGGTCGGTACCCGGTACCCAGAGGGTATCAAAACCCTTCATTCTCTTATAACGGACGAGGATATCCTGAAGAGTGTTATCCAGGGCATGGCCCATGTGGAGCTGGCCCGTGATATTCGGCGGCGGCATGACGATACAGAAAGAATCCTTGGATGTATCGCCCGAAGGTCTGAAATATCCTTTGTTCATCCACTCCGAATATAGTCTGCTTTCGGCCTCTTTCGGGTCAAAAGCCTTACTGATGTTATCTGTCCGTCCCATTATTTTGCCTCCAGCTTTTCGCTATCTTTCTTTCTGATATCCGCACGCTTGATCTTACCGGATGTAGTCTTCGGCAGTTCATCGACGTACTCGACGACACGCGGGTACTTATAAGGTGCAGTCGTTTTCTTTACGTGGTTCTGAAGTGTCTTTGTCAGTTCTTCAGACGGCTCGTAGCCCTTGGTCAGAACGATCGTCGCCTTAACGGCAAAGCCTCTGACCGGATCCGGGACACCGGTGACGGCACATTCGAGAACGGCCGGGTGCTCCATGAGAGCGCTTTCGACCTCGAAAGGTCCGATACGGTAACCGGAAGATTTGATAACGTCATCGACACGTCCGACATACCACAGGAAACCGAGCTCATCGCGGTATGCAGTATCACCTGTGTGATAAAGTCCGTCATGCCAGGATTTTGCCATAGCTTCCGGGTTTTCCTCGTAACGGAGGAGAAGTCCTACCGGACGTCCGCCGTATTCTTCGGAAGTTCTGATGCAGATCTCGCCGGTCACACCGGTCGGGCACTCATTACCGTCCGGATCGACAACAGCTACATGGAAACCCGGTACCGGATAACCCATGGAACCGGTTCTCGGAAGCACCCACGGGAAGTAAGTGCCGCAGACAACGGACGTTTCAGACTGGCCGAATCCTTCATAGATCTTGCAGCCCGTGTTCTTCAGCCACTGGTTATATACTTCAGGGTTCAAGGCCTCACCTGCCGTGCAGCAGTGCTTGAGGTGAGAAAAGTCGTAGCCCTCGAAGCTCTCCTTGATCATGAAGCGGTACATCGTCGGCGGCGCACAGAAAGTCGTGATCTTATAGTCACAGATCTTCTTTAAGATATCTGCGCCGTTGAACTTATCAAAGTCATAGATGAAGAGGGTCGCTTCGCCGAACCACTGTCCGTAGAACTTACCCCACATGCACTTCATCCAGCCTGTATCGGAGATCGTGAAGTGGAGTTTTCCATCTTCAACTCTGTGCCAGAATACACCTGTAAAGAGATGTCCCAGCGGCAGTGTATGGTCGTGAAGAACCATCTTCGGGTAACCTGTCGTACCGGAACTAAAGCACATCAGCATCGGGTCGGTAGCTACCGTTCCCTCTTCGCCGGTCGGGCGGGTCCACTCGTCGCTCTGCTTGGCAACTTCTGCGTCAAAGTCGATCCAGCCTTCCTTCTTCTTACCCCAGGTAACGCAGCGGATGACCTCGTGATCGTACTGGTCCATATCCTCATCGAATCTCTCGGTGCAGTCGTCATCACCTGTGATGACCGCCATCTTGATATGTGCGCTGTTGATACGATAGACATAGTCTTTTGCCATCAGCTGGTTGGTCGCCATAACGGTAACGGCACCGATCTTGTGAAGAGCCAGTACCGAGAACCAGAACTGGTAGCCTCTCTTAAGTACCAGAAGGACGCGGTCGCCCTTTTTGATTCCCTGGCTCTTAAAGAAGTTGGCTGTCATATTGGAATACTTACGGACGTCGCCGAAAGTGAATCTCTTTTCTTCGTTGTGTTTACTTACCCACAGGATCGCCGGCTTGTCCGGTGTTCTCTCTGCGATCTTATCCATAACGTCATATGCGAAGTTGAACGTCTCCGGATAAGTTACTTTGTAGTTTTTCTTAAGATCATCGAGGGTAACGAAATCGTCTCTGTTTCTACCCACAAATTCTTCATATATTGCCACGGATCAAATATCCCCTTTCATTACGATCGCAAGGAATTTACACGGTTTTCCGTTTGTCGCCTTCATAGCATGCGGAATATCGGAATTGAAGTACACGCTGTCGCCTTCGCTTAATTCGTAGACGATATCTCCGATGAAAAATGTCATCGATCCTTCAAGTACATAGTCGAATTCCTGTCCCTCATGGGCATGCTGGGTCGGCTTCTCGATATCATTCGGTTCAACCGTTACATAGAACGGCTCCGCGATCTTTTTTCTGAATGTAAATGCTAAATGTTTATAGTTATATGCCGCACGGCGGTCAATTTCAAATCCCTCGCCCTTGCGGACGACACATGCTATGGAGAGTTTCGGCGAATCACCGACCATAATGTCGACCATGTCGACGCCCAGGATCACCGCGACGTTATTAAGAAAAGAGACGGAAAAGTCTTTCTTTCCTTCCTCATAAAGAATGTAATCTTCTTCAGACATATCGAGCCTTGCTGCCATGGTCTTCACATCGATCTCTTCGATCTCACGAAGTGCCGCAATACGCTCGCCGATCTGACGCAGTTGATCTGTCATATTGATCCCTCCTAAAACGTTTCGTGCCGATTTTCTACACAATTAGTCCATAATATCTGTCTTATTATAATAGTTTTCAGGGGGTAAAGTGTCAACTGACAAAGTGCCTAATATAAAGTATAATAAGAAAAAACGTTGGGTTTTATATCATTAATCTTACTTTTGTGACATACCGCCCAGTTTTTCAAGACTACAATAATGGCACAGAACCATTACAGTCCCGGAGGTGTTTATGGCAAACAGCGAAAAGCACTCGGATGCGATTGCTTCCAAGATCATTGACAATGTAAGCAAGGTAATCGTCGGAAAAGGCAAGCAGATCCGGCTTCTTATGGTCGCGATGCTCTGCGGCGGCCACGTTCTTCTCGAGGATGTGCCGGGCACCGGTAAGACCAAGACCGCAAGAGCTCTTGCCAAGTCCCTCGATCTGGACTTTAAGCGTATCCAGTTCACCATCGACCTTCTCCCCTCCGATTTAACGGGCATTAACTACTTTGACAGAAGTTCCGACAAGTTCGTTTTCCGTCCGGGCCCGCTTTTTACGAATATCCTTCTGGCGGACGAGATCAACCGCGCGACCGCAAGAACGCAGTCTTCGCTTCTCGAGTGCATGGAAGAAAAGCAGGTCACCGTCGATGGCCAGACCCACATCCTTCCGCCGCCTTTCCTCGTTATCGCGACACAGAACCCGATCGAATCCCAGGGCACGTTCCCTCTTCCGGAAGCCCAGCTCGACCGTTTCCTGCTGATGCTGCCGATGGAATATCCGTCCCACGAAGAGAGCATCTCGATCCTGAAGCGGTTTGCCACTTCCGACCCGCTCGAGACACTCGAAGCCGTGGTCGATCCGACAGAGATCCTCGCGATGCAGAAAGAAGCCTCCGAGATCTACGTCTCCGATGCACTTTACGACTATGCCACCTCGATCGTCGAGGCGACCAGAAACTCTTCCGAAGTCCGTATCGGCGCAAGCCCTCGTGCTCTTCTCGCTCTGGTTTCCGCGTCAAAAGCACTTGCCCTTCTCTCCGGACGTGATTTTGTCACACCCGATGACATTAAGGATCTTGCGGTCCCGGTACTTGCCCACCGCCTGCTCATGCAGGGCTCCGGTGCTTTATCCGCAGACGGCAAGATCATGACGGCAAGAGACCATGCCGCTTCGGTCATCACTTCGATCCTTAACACCATTGACTGCCCGACAGAGAAATTCGAAAAAGCATGAAACTGATCGTATTTTTGATCCTGCTGGTCATCCTGACCGGCGTAGAGCTTCTTATCTATCGGAAGCGCGCCCTTTCCGATCTGACTTTTCATGTGTCTTTTTCCCGACCGATCGCCCAATGCGGCGAGATCATCGAAGTCATTGAAGTCGCCCAGAACAATAAGCGTCTCCCGCTTCCGTTCATCCTTTTGAAATTCGAATCGCCGGATGCATTCCACTTTTTGGACATGAGCAACACTTCCGTGTCGGACCTTTTCTATCGTGAAGACATGCTGACCATGAAACCTTTTTCCCGTCACACCAGACGCATCAAGGTGCGCTGTGTCAAGCGCGGCCTGTATTCTTTCGTCCGCGTCAATGTGTCGACCTCCGACCTTCTTCTTTTGGAGAAGATCACACACACATTCGATAACGATGCTTCGATCACGATCCTTCCCGAAAAGATCACGCCTCCGGAGATGGAGACGCTCCTTTCGGTCTCCTACAGTGACCTTATGGCAAGAAGAACTCCCCTTACCGACCCGATGTCTTTTTCGGGGATCCGCGAATACCGTCCGGAAGATCCGATGCGCGACATCAACTGGACCGCGACCGCTAAGGCCGGAGACTTCATGGTCAATCAGACCACGTCCACCTGTCACCGCCAGGTAAGTATCTTCGTTAACCTGGAATCGTATAACCTCAAAGATTCCGTGGCGCTTCTGGAAAAATCCTTAAGCCTTGCGTACTCGTATATGATCGAACTCGGAAATATGGGGATCCCTTCCCGTATCTTTACAAACGGAAAAGATATAGCTACCGGCAGCCCCGTGACCGACATACTCGCAAGTGATGCGCCGGGACTTCTCCGCCGCGGCATCGCACTTGCCAGGATCGATCTTTCCGCGGGCGTTATCCCGTTTTCGGATCTGATCGAGGAATATCTTCCTGCGACCGGCACCGATGACTATATCGTCGTCATTTCCCCGAGATATAAGGGACTTGTCCAGGACACCTTAAGAAGCATCCGTTCACGCCGCGATTCGCTTCTTTGGGTCATGCCGGCATTCCGGACCACGCCACAGGTCGAAAATGCCACCGATATCACCGGCAGGTATCTGCGTTGGGAGGTAAAAGGCAATGACCGATGATCCTTCCAAGAAAATCCTCATAACCGCAGGAATCGTACCGGATATTCTGGAATCGCTCGTCACGGCGATCACCTTTATTTCGTTCGGCATGTTCTGCATCCTTTATTTCCCGTATCTGTATCTGGGCTATGGTCATCTTCTGACGATGATCCTCGTGACGATCGCATTCTGCTTTATCCGCCGTCTTCGTATCAACCAGCTCCTCATGATCGGACTGCACCTTGTGTTCGGCGCGGCCTTCCTTTTCCTACTTCATATCATCTTTTTCCAATTTCTGAAGAACGATATTACAAATACTATCTTCGTCGGAATCATCATTTTCGTGCTGTTTATCTTTTCGATATTAAAAAGATACAGAAGACGTATCGAGCGGTCGACCTTTGACAGTGTCGTCGTCGCTCTATGCGTCCACGTATTCATGCTTTTAGGATCCACATTCGGAGCCATTCCCGTCGATCTTTCCACCATTCTTTTCGACGCGATCCTGATCGTCATTTTGTATTTAAGCGGCAGACAGCTTTCCGTATTCGAGAGCAGTTATTACCACAACCTGCACTCTTCCACACAGCCGATCCACAGCATCAAGCGCCAGAACTATATTTCGCTTCTATATCTGTTCGGAGGAGTGCTTTTCGCGCTGATCATGCTCGTTCTTGTCCCGATCAATCCGATCCTTTCCACGCTCAGCAAGGTCATGCCACTGATCGGTCGGTTCTTCGGCTGGCTCGTCGACGTCCTTTTCTCCTGGATGAGTGACTCGGACCTGGAATCCGGCGGTCAGGAAGGCACCCCGATCCAGGATAAGAGAGATACCAACGTAGACAGCATCACCGAGATCATCTCTGCGGTCATCGTGACGATCTTCGTCATCGCGATCGCCTTCGTTTTGTTCCGCTTCCTGGTGCTCGGACTTCGCAACATCTGGAAGAAATTCCACCTGGCAGAGGCCGATGAAAAGGTCATCGAAAACGAAAACAACGCCGTTATCGACATCATCGAAAAAACAGAGCAAAAGAAAGTCCGCAAGAAGCACCTCACCAGAGATTTCGGTACCGGCGAAGAGGCAAAGATCCGCAAAAGATACTACCAGACCGTTTCGCGGGCCATCCATGCCGGAGTCCCGATCAAGGACTCCTCTTCTCCCCGCCAGATCGAAAAGCTTCTGAAAGAAAAGGGAGATCCGTCCATCTCTGAACTGACCTCCCAATATGAATCTGTCAGATACAACAAACGCGAAGATTAATTCTTCAGCATCTCATCGATCATGGCCAATGCGCCGTAAAGGATCGAATCGTCCCCCAGCGCCGCCGTCTTGATCGTCACGGTATCTCTGATCGAAGGCATGCAGTAACGGTCGACATCCTTCAGCACTTTATCGAGGAATACATTTCCCATGGCTTCCATAACACCGCCACCGAGAACGACCATTTCCGGGCTGAAGGTGTTGATGAGATTTCCGATACCGATCGCCAGATAGTGGCAGGCACGGTCAACGGCTTCAATAGTAACTTCGTCGCCTTCGTCATATGCCGCCTTCAGCGCCTTGCTCTTGAAAACGCCCTTTTCGACGGCTTTTGCCATCGACGTACTTCTACCTCTTGCGGCCTGCGTGCGGATATAATCCGAGATGCCCTGTTTACTGGAAAACGCCTCCAGGCAGCCTCTTTGTCCGCAGTTACACTTCGGGCCTTCCGGATCGAGCACCATATGGCCGCACTCCGCGCCCTTATCGAGATGTCCCGTAAACAATTTGCCGTCTACGATCAATCCTGCGCCCATGCCGGTTCCGACAAACAGTCCCACGACCTGCGTAAGTCCTTTTGCCGCGCCGTATTTCCATTCACCGTATACGCCGACGTTTACGTCATTACCGATGAAGAAAGGCACCTTGAATTTCTTTTCGATCGCCTTTTTGATCTCGTAATTTCTCCACGGAAGATTCGGTGAGAAAAGCACGATTCCCTTTTCGATATTGATGACACCCGGCGCGCCGGCCGCGATCGCCGCAACATCTTTAATGGAGATCTTATACTCGGAGATCAGCTGCTCAACCAGTGAAATGATCGTGTTCTCGATGTTCTGGGAGTCGTCTCCGCTTGCTTTTGTCTTCTTCTTGACGCGATAAACGATCTCGCGCTTACTGTTAAAGATAACGCCCAGGACCTTTGTCCCGCCGATATCCAGGCAGATATAATACTTAGCCATTTTCACTTCTCCTTTCGCTTCTCGAGTTCGTCAATTAAAGTATAAAGGGTCTGCACCCCGTTTTCCAGATGGAAATAGTGAACGATGTAAGGGACCAGAAGAGATAAAATCAGGGCCAGAAGCAGAAGGATATACAGATCTCCCGAAAGGATAAAGATCCCGAAAACAAGGATCATCGAAAGCGCGAAAAGCACTGTTACGATCAGATGGATCAGCCTTTCGTGCTGAAAGTACAAAAGCCATCTGTTCATATACAAAAGCAGGTCATGGAGCCTGCTTTGATCGCCGCCCGCACCACCTGCCGTTGTTGCGTCGTATTCCTTCAGAAACTTTTCTGCCTCGTCAATAAGCTTTTTCAGTTTCTTCCACATACTTTATTCCTCTTAAATTGTCATGCGCCCTTTTCTTCCGTCTTCTCTCTGGTGCTGCGCTGCTTCTTCGGCTTCGCACCTTTGATGAGTTCCGGACGCTTTCCTTCGGTGACGCAGTCCTTATGGACGATGCACTTAACGGCATCCTGCTGGGAAGGAACGTCATACATGATGTCCATCATCAGATCTTCAAGGATCGCACGAAGGCCTCTTGCACCGGTCTTTCTCTCGATCGCCTTTTTCGCGATCTCGACGACGGCGTCATCGTCAAACTCCAGTTCCACGCCGTCCATCTTCAGCATCTTCCAGTACTGCTTAAGAAGCGCATTCTTCGGCTCTCTCAGGATACGGATCAGCGCGTCTTCATCAAGACCGTCGAGAGTTACGTTGACCGGCACACGGCCGATAAACTCAGGGATCAGGCCGAACTTCATAAGGTCCTGCGGAACGAGCTGCGAGAGCCACTCACCGGCCTGCTTTTCCTGCTGGGAAACGATCTCGGCACCAAAACCGAAATTCTTCTTACCTACGCGCTGCTCGATGATCTTCTCGAGTCCGTCAAAAGCACCGCCGCAGATAAACAGGATATTCGTCGTATCGATCTGGATGAATTCCTGGTGCGGGTGCTTTCTTCCGCCTTGCGGAGGAACATTTGCCACCGTACTCTCCAGGATCTTCAGAAGTGCCTGCTGAACACCTTCACCACTGACATCTCTCGTGATGGAAGGATTTTCGGACTTCTTCGTGATCTTATCGATCTCATCGATATAGATGATACCGCGCTGCGCGGATTCAACATCATAATCAGCTGCCTGAAGGAGCTTAAGGAGGATATTCTCAACATCCTCACCGACGTAGCCGGCCTCTGTCAGTGTCGTTGCATCGGCAATGGCAAAAGGAACGTTAAGGGCCCGGGCAAGTGTCTGGGCAAGAAGTGTCTTACCGCATCCGGTCGGTCCGATCAGAAGGATATTACTCTTCGTCAGCTCAATGTCGTCAGAAGTATTGAACTTGGAAAAAGCACGCTTATAGTGGTTATAAACCGCGACGGCAAGCGCTTTTTTCGCCTGATCCTGTCCGATGACATACTCATCCAGCGCCGCTTTGAGTTCTGCCGGTGTCGGCAGATGATCCTTCTGCTTTCCGCCCGAAGACTTCGACGGCTTAAAACCGACCTCGTCCTCTGCAAGGATCGACTCGCAGATCATCACGCACTCATTACATATATAGATACCCGGCGGGCCCGCAAGCATACGGGACACCTCGTTCTCTCCCTTACCGCAGAAAGAACAATGGATGATACCATCAAAATCCAGTACATCGTCTTTACTCATACTTACCTCTCATACCGATGCGAAAAAGCCGTTTCGCATAACTATTCTTATATCATGTTACCCGACTTGCTTTTTTCTTTCAATCAGAGAAGGCCCCTTTTATGTTACGAATCCTTTTCAATTTAGAATGAATCCTGCCTGTCAGCTATTCCTTTCGACCGTAGCAAGCACTTGCTTTAGGAATGCCTCCATCCTCTCCGGAGAAGCAGCCTCTTCGTCAGGCTTCCATTCGTGTTCCGAAACATTGACTACCCAGGGAGATGCCCAGAGGACAAATGGATCCGTCGCATCAAGAACATAGCAGGCAACAAAATACGTCTCATCAAAATACTGTGGATCCCCCCAGCTGCCGTGCACCAGGCAAGCCTTATGTCCATTCACTTCGACCGGCGTCTCGGATTCGATCTTGATATAGATGGCACTGTCCAAATGCGCGCGGAAAACTCCGCCATAGGCCTGCGAAATGCCGTCCGAGCCGGTCAGGATCGGCTCGCAGAATGCGATGTATTCGTCCATGCTCATAGAAGCGAAGTCCTGGCCTTCCGTATATTTGGCGTAGAACGTGATCGGGTGGAAAACAAAGTGCTCATCTGAGATCAGGATCGTACTCTTGTTCATATCCGGTTTTTTCGCTGTCGAAGGATACATAAACGTATAGGGCGACATATACCCGGTCTGATCAAGCGTAAAATCCGGGCCGCTTTTCCCTTCCCTTTCCTGCCCGTCAGGCGTATTACCATCTATCCTGTCCCAGGCCTCGGATACTTCGGGAGACATAGAATAAGATGTGGTTTCCACTTCCTCTGATTCATATGTCTTCTTGGATGAAGAACCCTTGCCTTTTTCTTCTGTTTTCTTTCCGCAACCCGCAAAAGCGAGCATAATAAACCCTGCCATGATCATGGCTGCTATCTTTTTAAAGTTATACATATTTATCTCCTATTCTGTGTGTGAAAAGCACTGTCTCCCGGCATTATGTGACATCTGCCAGTCTGGTTTTTTCGTACATATACTCCTGTGTTCCAAACAGTATGGAAACAAGCTCCGGCTTTGTCGGATCTTCTGTAAGTTCAGAGCAGTAGAATTCGTAGATCACATCGCCCAGACCCAGGTAATAGTAGTATCGTCCGTGATCGACGGTTCTGCCTGCGATTTTGTACGGTGTTCCCATGATCGGTTTGAAATCTTCTTCATACATGCCTAATTCAAGGCCGTAGAAATCCAGGTCTGTTCCGATGATAAACAGCTCGATGGCGGCGACTCGTGTGTCATCACTGACATTAGCCTGATCCCCTACAGGTTCTTCCAGGTAGCAATTCAGTGCGTAGTAGTTGTCGGGCTGGTCATACACCATGCATACCATTTCACCATCGACGACTTCATCGATCTCAAATCCTTTCGACTTAAGATCTCCGATCGTACATGGCACATCGATCGGGTACCCGTTTACTACCGGGGATTTCATAAGAACATTCGAATCGGGATCGGCTGTTCCCTTGGTTTCCGGAGCTTCAGAAGAAGATGCAGCCGTATCACTCTGGCTTTCTTTCTCTTCCGGGCCGCTTTGGTCCTTTTCGATCTCCACCGGTGCATCTTCGCTTTGTACGTCAGAAACCTTCGTCCGTTCCGTTTCTTTCTTTTCTTTCTTTTGATTTGCAAGTATGAGGATCCCCGCAGTCGTTGCACCGATAAGTACAACAGCAGCTATACCTCCGATAATAAATTTACTAGTCATGATCCCTGTTCCTTTCGTGGCTGCAGATGCAGCAGTTTTCGTAGCGGCTCCATTAGTAAGAGCCTTCGCAGATGCGGACAGGGCAGTTGTAAGTGAAGCCGGCATCGTCTTAAAGGGAACCTGCTCTGCTTCTTTGGTAAACAGACTTGTTAAGAATGGTACGACCATAAACAGTTTCGTGTCATTATCTTCTTCATACTTTTCGACCTCCTTCTTGATTTTGTTTCTGGCAAAATTCAGACGGCGGCGGACAGTACCATCCGGAACACCAAGGATTTCCGCGATTTCCTTTGTGCTCAGCTCATCAAAATAGAACAGGATAAGTGTTCTTCTGATGTCTTCGGATAACGATTTTTCAATGATATCCATGATGATCCTGCGCGTCTCAGCTGATTCGACAAGTGAATCAGGCAGAAAATCCTCGGGAACCGTCTCAACTGTGTCGAAAAACTCGTCCTCCACATTGTCCGTCTTCGTCCTCGTAAGACGATTCAGAGATCTGTTGGCGGCGACCTTTTTCAGCCATGGCAGGATCTTATCCTTGTCCCTGATGCTGTCATAGGAATTGATCAGGGCAATAAACGTATCCTGAACGATATCCTGTGCATCATCTTCATTCTTAAGAAGAGAAAATGCTGTCCAGTACACCGCGCGGTAGGCTTCGTTATAGATCTTTTCAAGTTCTTTTCCGGTCATCTGAATTTGCCTCCTTTGTCCGCATCTGTCCTATAGACACATGACAGATGCGAAATGTTCGCGGTGTTCTGAAATATTTTTTCATTTTTCTGAATACTGTCTCGAAGCGGCATGATCTGCTTCAAGGATAGCATCTCAAAACCTATTATATCAAAGGGGGCGTCACAAAATAGAAATCAGCCTCGTTCGACTGTTTGCAGATATAATTATAGTTTTTTATGATTCTATCGGTAATTCTTTTATGCATCAGACCGATAGAAAAGAGAAATCCAGGGATTCTGTCGGTAAAATGCTGATACAACTTTCCCATATTATTGCCAATTCTTCATTTCTATCCGTATTTTTCTCAGATAACTTACCGATAGATTTCACATTTTTCAATTTCTATCCGCCAGGGACGATGGGATCATGCCGATAGAATCTCCATTCATTCATTTTTATCGGTTTACCCTGTTATTCCCCTTATGGAAAAGCACTTTCCTCCTCATTTCGAGCGGAAAACCTGCTCCAGATCCCGAAACAGTTTCCAAAAAAGCAAAAAGGCTGCCTCATATGAGACAGCCTCTCGTGTTTCATTCTATTCAGGGAATGGGAAGAATTACTCTTCAGTCTTTTCTTCCTTCTTCTCTTCAGCCTTCGGCTCGGTCTTAACAGCCTTTGCAGTAAGAGCGTCAACGGTCTTTCTGCCGACGATGCTGTCACGGATGAACTGATCGTTATCCTTGATGCGCTCCATGAATTCTTCCTTCTTCAGGCCGTAAGAGGAAGCGATCTTCTCAGCTTCTTCTTCAATGTCTGCATCAGTAGCTTCGATGTTCATAGCCTTACCGCAAGCCTCGAGGACCAGAGAGCTCTTCACACGTGTTTCAGCCATTGTCTTGAGACCTGCACGGTACTCTTCCATGGTCTGGCCCATGTACTTCAGATAAGTGTTGAGGTCCAGGCCCTGGGAACGCATACGGTAGTTCTGCTCGTCGAGCATGCTGTCGATCTCTGTCTCGACCATGCAATCCGGGATGTCAACCTTGGCATTCTCGCAAACGACCTTAACGACTTCGTTCTCGAAACGCTCCTGAGCGGACTTTTCTGCCTGCTCTGTCTGTGTCTTCTTGATGTCAGCCTTGTACTCGTCAAGAGTATCAAACTCGGAAACGTCTTTAGCAAAATCATCATCGAGCTCCGGAAGTTCCTTGACCTTGATCGCGTGGATCTTGATCTGGAAAGTAGCTTCCTTACCCTTTAAGTTCTCAGCGTGGTAATCTTCCGGGAAAGTAACCGTGATCGGGAACTCTTCGTCGATGTTGTGTCCGATGAGCTGCTCTTCGAAGCCCGGGATGAAGGAGTTGGAACCGATCTTCAGATCGTGGCCCTCAGCCTTTCCGCCGTCAAAAGCAACACCGTCAACGAAACCTTCGAAGTCGATCGTTACTGTATCACCATCTTCTACGCCGCGGCCTTCAACCGGAACCATACGGCCGTTTCTGTCCTGCAGGCGCTTCAGTTCAGCATCTACTGTCTCGTCAGAAGGAGCGATAAAGCGGTATTCAGCCTCAACACCCTCATACTTGCCAAGTTCTACTTCCGGCTTAACTGTTACGGAAATAGTGTACTTCATGCCCTTATCTTCACCGATCTCCTGGATGTCGAGCTCCGGACGGGAAACGACCTGAAGGTCATTCTCCTTAACAGCAGCAGCGTAAGCCGGGTTTACGATGAAATCGATTGCATCATCATAAAGAACTCCCTCACCGTAGTACTGCTTAACGAGCTTCAGCGGTGCCTTACCCTTACGGAAACCAGGGATCTGAAAACGATTCTTATTCTTGTTAAAGGACTTTGTAAGTGCGTCCTTAAATTCTTCCGGGGATGCTTCTAATGAGATAACGACGATATTGTTATCCTTCTTCTCAACAGATGCCATATCTATTTCCTCCATATATATAATATAAGTCTAGTCACACGGAAAGGTATTTTATCACAGACTTTCAAGTAATTCAATCTTATTTTCCCAAGCGCCGGTAACGCACCTTGCGAAAAGCACTATCCGGGCGGATGAAAAAAAAGAACCGCCATTTTCAGGCAGTTCCCTTTCATCTGGCGCGCCCGGCAGAGATCGAATCCACAACCTTCTGATCCGTAGTCAGACACTCTATCCAGTTGAGCTACGGGCGCAAATATTTCATGCCGCTTGCACAGCATGATGTATTTTAGACCTTGAATACCATCTTGTCAATGGTCTTTTGCAACATTTCGCTCTTTTTCGGAAACCGCCTTTTCCGACAGAGGAAGCAGGATCTCGATGATGAACAGTTCATCTTTCACCTGGGCTGTGATCGTGCCTTTCATACGCTCGACAAGACCCTTGGCGATCGCAAGTCCGAGGCCCGTGGAAGTGGAGGTCCTTGCCTTATCGCCCTTATAGAAACGGTCGAAGATCTGGTCGACCTCGATCACCTCACCCGGCTTTTTATCGTTAAAACAAGTAAAGTGAAGCTTTCCGTCCTGCTTTTCGAGCGTCATGCCGAGGCGCTTCTGGCCATGGACCAGCGCATTCTTTACAAGATTCTGGACGACACGGCAAAGCGCGACCTCATTGGCAATGATCGGCAGCTCTTCTTCGCAGAAGGATACCTCCGGAGTAAGTCCCCTGGTCTCGAAATCTTCGTAGAAAGAAAGGACCGTCTCGCAGATGCACTGTCTTCCGTCCATGGGAACGACGGACAGTTCATAACTCTGATCCTGCATCTTCGTGTAAGTAAACAGCTCTTCCAGAAGTTCCTTCAGGCTGGAGATACGGTTCTTGATGATCTGAAGATAATGTTCTTTTTCTTCCTGGGAATCCGTCATGACCAGAAGCTGTACATATCCGTCCAGAGACGTCAGCGGTGTTCTGATGTCATGAGAAAGATTTGCGATCGCTTCCTTAAGATTATTCTCGTTTCTTTCGATGGCGATCTTTTCTTCCTGATATTTATTGCAGATATCGTTCATGCGCGAGACCATCTCGTTGATCTCTTTATACGGCACTTCTGCCGTAAGCCTCTGGTTCGTCGTATGATTCTGCATGACTTCGAGCTGCTGGCAGTTCTTTCTGATCTGGGACCGGTAATGGACAAGAGCGATCAGAAGTGTCAGCGCGATAGCGGTTGAAATGATACCCCAAAGAATCATGGCTGCTTCTCCTTATCTCACATTTGCGCCGCCGGTGACCGCAAGGAAGTAATCCTCGAGGTTCTCGTTCTTTACGGAAATATTGAGTGTCTTAATATTGTTCTTGGCAAGTTCCAGCACGATCTCTCCGCTGTCTTCAAGTCTTTCGAAGATCTGGATGACACTGTTATCCACGACCTTAAAGTCAGAAATACCCATCTTTTCGATGACGGTGACCGCCTTCGTCGTGTCACTAGGACGGATCTCGATCCTCTCCTGGCAACGTCTGAGAAGTTCAGCCTGCGAGAACTGGTCGATGATCCTGCCGTTATGGATGATGCCGTATCTCGTAACGATCTTGGACAGTTCTTCCAGGATATGCGAAGAAATGAGGATCGTGATGTTTCTTTCTTTGTTGAGCCGGCTGATCAGCTCACGGACTTCTACGATACCCTGCGGATCCAGACCATTGATCGGTTCGTCCAAAAGAAGGATATCCGGATGTCCGACAAGACTCATGGCAATGCCGAGGCGCTGCTTCATACCCATGGAGAACGCCTTGACCTTACGCTTGCCGACACCTGAAAGGCCGACGGCATCGAGAAGTTCCTGAAGATAGGATTCATCGTTTTCGCCCAGGATCATGGCCATGATCTTCATATTCGCCATGGCATTTAAGTTCGGATAAAGACCGGGGGTCTCGATAAGTACACCGACGCGGTCGCGCATACGGGCGGTCTTCTCTTCGCTTTCGCCGAAGATCGTAAAGCTCCCTTCGGTCGGCTTGGCAAGCCCCGCCAGCATCTTAAGAAGTGTCGTTTTACCTGCGCCGTTTCTGCCGATCAGGCCATAGATCTCGCCCTGTTTCAGGCGGATCGAAACGTGATCGACGGCTACGAGCGGTCCGTACTTTTTCGTGATATTATCGGTTTCCAATAAGTATTCCAACTCAAACCTCCGTGGATAAAACCATCCTGTTCATTATAAAGCATTCCCTTTGGAAAGAAAATAGAACACTGTCCCAAGGAGGAGGGTGTTCTATTTTCGGGTTAAGAGGGTATTATTATAGGTCAGATCCTGCTAAGTTATTTCACATCTCTCTTCTGCTGAAGCATCATGCTTCCGAAAAGGGAGAGTGCGATATATGCCACACTGATGCCGGCGAAGATCAGGATCGCCTTGGTGCTTGCATCAGCATGAGAGAAATTCATGAAGACACTGTCGTAGAAGATGTCTGTCGGAAGGACCTTCGGGCTGGAGAAGATCTTCTTTACTGCCATGTCCAGGAGCATCTCGATGAGAGAGAAGATACCGAGGGAGATGACCAGGGAAGATACGACACCGCCGACAGAATTGTTGAAGAGTGTCGTGAAGAAGAAGAAGATCGCAGAGAATGCCACTGCACCTAAGTACATAAGGCCGAGAGACTTAAACATAGCCACTGCGCTTCCCAGTGTGAAAGCATCAACGAAAAGTGCCGTCAGGCCGAACATTACGCCAAAGCCTACTGCGATGAGTGCTGTCATACCGATCACAGCGGAGATCCATCTGGCAAGTGTCTGCTTCCATCTGTTCTTGGAAAGGCCGATCAGGTTCTTATCAAAGCCGCACTTGTGTTCCGCATTTGCGAAAAGCACTACGAATACGGCAAGGATAATGAGAACGTTACTGTTCTGGAGGAATGTACTCACGGCAGATACTCCGTCAAGTCTATCAAAAGAGACCATGGAAGAAGCACTTCCGTCAAACATATTAAAAGGATCGTCAAAGATCAGTTTCAGAGAGCCGAACTGCATAAATGCGAAGCAGACCGTTATGATAGCGATTACCCATGTCGATACCGCACGGCTCATACGGTACAGGTTCATTTTGATCAGATTAAACATTTTCTTTTCCTCCTGTCAGCTGGAAGTAGTAGTCTTCAAGTGCCTCTGTCTTTAAGGCGATCTCATTGGTCTGGACATTTTCTTTTGCCAGAGCTATCGTGATCGCACCGCTTTCATTCAGACGCTCATAGATATTGATCGCGTCATCTTTGACTTCGATCTTGGAAAATCCCATAGCGTTTAAGATCTCGAGAGTCTTGCTGATATCGTTGGTCTTAAGTTCGAGTCTTTCGCAGCACTTGCTGAAAAGCTCTTCCTTGCTCTCTTCTTCAAGAAGCGTTCCCTCGTGGATGATACCGTACTGGGTAGCTACCTTAGAGAGTTCGTCGAGGATATGGCTGGAGATCAGGATCGTGATGCCGCGGTCGTAGCAAAGGTGATGGAGAATGTTTCTCATTTCCGCGATACCTTGCGGGTCAAGACCGTTGATCGGTTCGTCGAGGATCAGAAGTTCCGGTTTGTTAACAAGTGCCATCGCGATTCCGAGGCGCTGCTTCATACCGAGGGAGAACTGCTTTGCTTTCTTCTTACCTGTATCGGCAAGTCCGACTTCCTCAAGAAGGCCCATTAAGTACTTCTTATCTTTGATGCCGAGCGCGATCGCTTTTGTGGTCAGGTTCTGCATCGCCGTCATATTCGGGTAAAGTCCGGGAGCTTCGATCAGGATGCCGACCTTCGACATCATCTTTTCTGTTGTTTCTCCGTTCTTGCCGCGGATCTCATAAGATCCGGAAGTCGGGCGGGAAAGTCCGCCGATCATTTTCATCAATGTTGTTTTACCGGCACCGTTTCTGCCGATCAGACCATAGATCGCTCCGCGCTGTACGTGGATGGATACTTCGTTGGAAGCTTTGTACGATCCATACTGTTTGGTCAATTCATTGGTTGTAAGAATGTAATCCATTGTTGTCTCCTCCTTGTGTTTACGAATTCATTGTAGAAAACAAATCCTAATCAATCGCCAAGGAGAAGTTTAGTATTCCAAAAGAAATGTTTAAGAAAAGGTTAAGCGGTCAGACGTTGACATCTTTTCTGTCGGAAAGGAATACCGACATGGTCAGTGCCAATCCCAGATATACCAGGGCTACGCAGATCGTACGGATCGTCGCAGAGGTTCCGATGCTCCCGTTATAACTCATAAAAGCATAGTCCAAAAAGTAATCGGCAAGGTTAATATCCAGATGCGTGGTTCTGGCAAACAATCCCGCGATCAGGATCTCGATCAATGCGAACGTTCCTGAAGAGATAAGGATACCGATGACCATACCGCCCGCCGGACTCTTAAATAAAGAAGTGATCCAGAATACCATCGTGACCAGAGAGATCAGGCAAAGGTAGGTCACAAAGAACCCAACCCAGTAATCGCCCCATCTTGCAGATTCAAAAGCCTTGACGCATACCGCGGAAAGCCCCAGACCGGCAAAGGAATAAACGATGTAGCTTGCAGAAATGCATGTTACGAGCGCCAGCCATTTGGAAAAGACCAGAGTTCTTCTGCTTTCGAACATCGAATATGTATTCTTGGCAAAACCCCTGGTAAAATCGCAATTTGTAAAGATCACGGCAAAGACCGTCACAAGGATCAGGTAGGTATTGGATGATTGAATATAAAACATGTGCACGATCGTCGGCGTCAAACGGTTGATCTCAAGACCTGATTCGGTCATGGTCACAGTAACCATAGCCGTCAGAGGATTATCATAAGCGATAACGAGGAGGCCGAGCGTCATGAACAGCGATGCTGCAAGAATGATGAGAATGACGTATGTGGAGACCGCTTTTGAAGCGCGGTACATATGCATACGGAAAATATTAGACATAAGAGGCACCTCCTGTCAGATGGAAATAGTAATCTTCAACAGACTGTCCTTCCGTACGCATCTCCAGAGTCTGGATACCTTTCTGCGCCAGTGCCATCGAGATCGCACCGCCCTCTTGCGCGCGTTCTCTGACCTCAATATGATCATCAACAACGGAGAAATCGTTGATACCGAGTTCTCTTAAAACAGCCGAAGCTGCATCATTATCCGATGTTTTCAGGAAAAGGCGCGGCCGGCAGCGGGACAAAAGCTCTTCGTTTGTAGCCTCTGCCATAAGGACACCGTTATGGATGATGCCGTAACGGTTGGCCACCTTCGAGAGTTCTTCGAGGATGTGGCTGGAGATGATGATAGAGATGTGCTTTTCGACACAAAGTCTATGGATCAGGTTTCGGACTTCCGCGATGCCCTGAGGATCCAGTCCGTTGATCGGCTCGTCAAGAAGCATCAGTTCCGGATCGTTGACCATCGCGATCGCAATTCCCAGACGCTGGCGCATACCTAAAGAAAAGTTCTTTACCGGCTTTTTTCCGACGCCGTATAGACCTACAAAAGCCAAAAGATCGTTTAAGTATCTGTCATTCTTGATTCCCGCCGCGATCGCTTTTGCCTTTAAATTCTGAAAAGCATTAAGGTTCTGAAAAACGCCCGGATCCTCGATCAGGACACCGATCTTCGATCTCATGGAAGGAGACTTCTGTCCGTTTGCGTCATAGATAGAATAGGTACCCGAAGTCGGTGTGGCCAGATTGGCGATCATCTTAAGAAGTGTCGTCTTACCGGCACCGTTTCTGCCGATCAATCCGTAGACCTCGCCCCTTTCAACATGAATGGAGACCTGGTTGACGGCAAGAAAACCGCCATACGCTTTTGTGATCTTATCTGTTTCAAGAATAATACCCATGCGCAAACACTCTCCTTATTTCGCAAGTTTATATCCGATGCCCCATACCGTTTCGATGAATTCGGTATCCGTAAACTCCTTAAGTTTTTTTCTTATATTACTGATGTGGACATTGATCGTCTTATCTTCGCCGATATAGATCTCATTCCATGCACAGTCGTAGATATCCTGCTTCGTAAAAACACGCTTCGGGTGCGAGACCAGAAGGGCCAGGATCTGAAACTCTCTTTTGGTCAGCTGGACTTCGTTATCGTTGACCATGACCGTAAAAGATGTCTCATCGAGTGTCAGCTCCTTATAGTTGAGCTGTCCTCCGGTCGCCTCCCCGCTCTTTTGGGAAACGCGGCGGATCTGTACGGCGACTCTGGCGAGGAGTTCCGGGATCTCAAACGGCTTCGTGATATAGTCCTCGGCACCGGATGTCAGCATCTCGACCTTGGTATCCATCTCGTCCTTGGCGGAAACGACGATGACCGGCGTATCTTTGATCGCCTTCATCTTCGGGAAAAGCTCATCTCCGCAAAGGCCCGGCAGCATCATGTCCATAAGGACCAGATCATAATCTTCTTTTTCATAATAAAGGAGCGCTTCTGTTCCGGAGAATGCCTGCTTTGTCTCGTAGCCTGCTTTTTTCAATGCATCTGCGATCAGGTGGTTGATCTCGGTGTTGTCTTCAATGATCAGTATCTTTTTCATATTATTACCCTCTTAAACTCACTTTTAATATCATACCATATTTTTGAGATTTCTTACTGTTTCGTTAGGAAAAGCACCTGTCCCGGTGATATAATTCTTTTCGGAAAGAAGGTAGCGGTATGAATTTTGATGAAAAAACCGGAAGAATCCTGATCGAAGGACTTCATAACGCCCGTGATCTGGGCGGTATGACGGCAAAAGACGGAAAAGTAACGGCGTATCACCGCCTGATCCGTTCCGATGCCCTGGATCATCTTTCAGATACTGCCGTAACCGAGCTTTCTTCTTATCCCGTCGGCGCCGTGATCGACCTTCGCTCCGAAGACGAAGCGGAGAACCACCCGGACCGGATCCTTAGTGACCCGCGCTTTACCTACTATAATATTCCGCTTCTGCGCATCAATGCAGATGACATCAATACCGGGATCATCGTCGACACGATCAAAACATCTCTGGGGCATCTTTATGTATGGATGTTTGAAAACAGCAAACCCTATTTCGCGGAAGTTTTCCGTACGATCCTGAAAGAACAGGGAAAAACAGTGCTTTTCCATTGTGCGCACGGAAAAGACAGGACCGGCCTGATCGCCGCGATCTTTTATCTGCTCTGCGGAGTTGAAAGAAAAAAAGTCATCGAAAACTATGCCGTTTCCTATGACTACGTCAAAGATCTGGTCGCGCCCCTGATCGCCGCGACCGCGCCGAACGTGCACCACATCTACAAAAGTGATGCATCGAACATGGAGATGCTTCTGGATCACCTCGATGAAAAATACCATGGAGATATAAGAAATTTCCTTACTTCCTGCGAATTAAGTTCAGGCGAGATCGAAGAACTGAGAAAAATACTTCTTCCGTAAGTTTTTCACTTTATCATTCCTGTTTCAGGCTGATCGCACGGATCGGGAAACTGCCGTCTTCGTTTTTGTTTTCCTTGTCGAACTCGATCTTAAGCTTATAGATCTCTCCGTCGACCAGAACCTGAAGTTCATAGCCCATCTGATCCGCAAACGGATACTGGTACAGCACGTCCCAGGAAGAATCGTTGAGGCTCATGTTGCTGCCGATACCGACTTTTCTCGATGAATAGATATCAAAATGCACGAGCGTTCCGGTCCAGTCGTCTTCCCCGTGGTAGACTCCATAGACCGTGATGGAAAATCCTTTGTAGCGGATCAGGATATTTCGAAGTCCGTCCTCCATATTATCCGCAGGTACCATGACCGGACCGCAGGAGACCGTCAGCGGATCTCCGAAGATCGACTTAAGCTGAAGCGGTGCCGAGTGGTCCCCGATACGGACCGTTCTTCTGTTGTTGTAGTAAAGATAAAGATCCGCCGTCTTCAGTTCATTCTCGATCGGATCGACGACCGAGATGACGTCTTGCGAGTCACTTCTGAAACGCACCTGTCTCGAACTTACGTGAAGGTGATTGTCGTAGACTTCCGGCTGCAAATACAAAAGATTAGTTGCGTCGATGGAGATCATCTCATAATCGCTCTCATCGGACTTGACGTTATGTGTGTAGAACCGGATCATTTCCTTTCCCTTTTCACGAAGGATATCTTCCGACTCGGGAAGAGTTTCCGCCGTTTCCGTATACGGGATCAGTGAGATCACGTCCGTCAGGTTCTCATTGGTGTATGCTTCAAAATAGTGGACCGAAAACGCATAAAGATCCATACAGCTCTTTGCCCAGGAACGGTTGAGGTACACGGTTCCGTCCGGTTTCGTCTGCAGATAGAAATAGATCGGAGTTCCGCTTCTGCGCACTCCCGTCGTCGTCACCTTGATCGGGATACAGCTCATGATCAGATCGGAATACTCTTCCGGATCGTTGGAAAGCATCGCCTCAAGAAGCCTTTGCTTCTCCGCACCCTCCACGATCTCAAATGTAAGCACCCGTCCCTGATTTGGGATCATGTTCGAAAGCACGCTGATGTATTCGTGATACTCCGAATACGTCATGCCGTCCTTCTGATCATCCGGGATCCTTTCATAAAGGGATTCAGACAGTGAAATGTCGTCCAAAGAGTCGGCCACGATACGCGCCATCTCCGGCACATCGATCGTGTTTTTCTTAAAGCCCTTCCCGGAACAGGATGTAAGTATCCCCGAAAAAACGCACAGCATGAGCATGACCGAAAAGCACCGGGTCCATGAACGCATGTGCAGTTTTTCCGAAAAGAACTTCATATTCAGCTGTCCTTTCTTCTCTGCTTTACCGCCTCAAAAACAACGATTCCCGCTGCCACTGCAGCATTCAGGCTGTTGACGGATCCCGCCATCGGGATCGACAGCAGGAAGTCGCACTTATCCTTAATGTTCTTACTCATGCCTTCGCCTTCCGACCCGATCACGATCGCCATCGGTCCGGACCAGACATCGTCGAAGTATTCATTGGTTCCTTCCGCATCAGTTCCCGCGATCCAGAAGCCCTTATCCTTCAGTTCGAGGATCGTTCGGGAAAGGTTCGTGACCCTGGCAACCGGCACATACTCGATCGCACCGGCAGAGGCCTTGGCCACCATGGAGTCGAGTCCGATCGATCTGTGCTGCGGAATAATGACGCCCGTGACGCCTGCCGCATCGGCGATACGAAGGATCGAACCGAGATTATAGGCATCTTTCAGTTCATCGAGGATCAGAAGAAGCGGTGCCTCGCCCTTTTCCGCCGCCAGATCGAGCATGTCATCGATCTCGACATATTCGTGGCTTGCGACCTGGGCAATGACCCCCTGATGGTTATGGGTCTGGCTCATATCGTCAAGGCTTGCCTTCGGCACTTCCATGATCGGGATACGGAGTTCTTTTGCCATATTGATGATCCTGGCCATCGTCGGATCCGGACGGGCGTTCTCTGATCTTGCAGCCACAAAGATCTTATTGAAAGTTCTGCCCGCGCGCATCGCTTCAAGCACGGGATTTCTTCCCTCGATACGGTCGTCCGTCGGAGTTTTTTCTTCCCTTTCCGGTTTTCTGTCCGAAAAGCGCTCAGCCGAGGGGTTCCTTTTCATCTTCGGTCCCATCGGCTTTTTGAAATCGTTTCTGTTTTCTCTCGGGCTTTTCGGTCCCGGCATACCAGGTCTCATCGGTATCTCCTTTATGCGCCTTCTTCTAGTATCTCAATGATCCTTCGGATCAGTTCTTCCATACGTTCTTCTTTCCCCGACAGATACAGATAACCGATCAGGGTCTCGAGACCTGTCGCGTATTTATAGTCCGCAGGGCTTGCGTTCTTGGCCATGCTTCCCTGATGTCCGTTCTTTCCTCTTCGGAAGACATTCTGTTCTTCCTCGGAAAGCTCATCGTGAAGGATGCGGATCGCATGCGCCTGTGCTGGTGCGCTTACATACCGGACTGCCTTTTTGTGCAGTACCCCGGACTGCCCGCCGAAGCATGCGACGATGTGCATGCGGATGTGAAGCTCGTATACGGCATCGCCGACATACGCCAGTACCGACGTCGGTACCTCACGGATATCCTCCGGCGGGATCGGGATCATCATTTCTTCGTCACCTGCGGTCCTTGCGGTGTGTCCTTGATCTGATATCCCATCTCGGAGACCTGATCGCGGAGCGCATCAGCCTTGGCAAAATCCTTATTCTTCTTCGCTTCGGCGCGCTGGTTAACAAGGTCCATGACCTCAGAAGGAATTCCGCTGTCCTTATTGAGGATCTCGCGGATCTCAAGACCGAGAACGCCCATCAGTTCGCAGATCATATCGGCTGCCGCCTTGATGGAAGCTGCGGAAACATCCTTCGCCGTCAGGTGGGTATTCAGCACGCGGACCAGTTCGTAGATCGCCGTGATCGCGTCTGCGGTATTCATGTCATCGTCCATTCTCGCGATGAAAGTCTCCTTCGCTTCGGAAACGGCATCGGCGAGTTCTTTTTCCGCGTCTGCATTTGCGGAAAGGCCGGCCTCTGCTTCATGGCTTAAGATAAAGTCAGATGTCTCCACGGCAGTGGAAATACGATCCAGGCCGTTCTGCGCGGACTTCAGAAGCTCGTCAGAGAAGTTGATCGGCATTCTGTAATGACCGGACAGGATGAAGAAACGGATGACTTCGTA
This sequence comes from Clostridiales bacterium, assembly GCA_017428545.1. Taxonomy (GTDB): domain Bacteria; phylum Bacillota; class Clostridia; order Saccharofermentanales; family Saccharofermentanaceae; genus Scatonaster. The sequence continues at coordinate 15,165 of JAFRQR010000008.1, read as the reverse complement.
CGGGAACTTTTCGACGATATCACGTACCGTGAAGAAATTGCCGAGGGACTTACTCATCTTCTCGTTGTCGACATTTACGAATGCATTGTGCATCCAGTAGTGAGCGAACGGGCAGCCGTTTGCGGCCTCGCTCTGGGCGATCTCGTTCTCATGGTGCGGGAAAATAAGGTCCTGTCCGCCGCCGTGAATATCGATCGTCTTTCCGAGGTATTTACGGTTCATGGCCGAGCACTCGATGTGCCAGCCCGGACGGCCCTCGCCCCACGGGGAATCCCAGAAAGGCTCGCCTTCCTTTTTGAACTTCCAGATCGCAAAGTCGGCAGGATTTCTCTTTCCTTCGTAGGAAGCACCACGCTCGCCGGCACCGGCTACGAGGTCTTCGAGATTATAGTGGGAAAGCTTGCCGTACTCTTTAAACTTCGGAACCTCGAAGTAAACGCCGTCGCCCTCGATGATGTAGGCATAGCCCTTGTCCATAAGGTCAGTGATCAGGGCGATGATCTCATCCATCGTTTCCGTAGCTCTCGGCTGATATGTCGGACGCTTGATGCCAAGAGCATCTGCGTCCTTGTAGTACTCGGCGATATATCTGTCTGCGATCTCCTTTACCGTGGTGCCCTCTTCGTTGGCGCGCTTGATCATCTTATCGTCGATGTCGGTAAAGTTCTGGCAGAACGTAACGTCGTAACCTCTGTATTCGAGGTAGCGGCGCAGTGTATCAAAAGTTACGAACGGGCGGGCATTTCCCAGGTGGAAGTAGTTATATACCGTCGGGCCGCAAGCGTAGAGCTTGACTTTGCCCTCCTCCATCGGGACGAATTCTTCTTTCATTCTTGTCAGCGTATTAAAAATCTTCATGTTATTTCCTCCATGGTATTTCATCAAATTAGATTCTCATCCGGCACAAATACAGCCGGAAGCTGTGCCAAAGCAGTACTTATTGCCCCGACACGCAGGTACAGACAGCACAACATCGCTCGGGAGCGGCCGCGTTGGCGCCGATCCTAAACAGGAACTGTCTTACTTTACGATCTGCGAGAACTTGAAAAACATGGTGAAAATTGACAAACAAAAGCGAGCCTGTCGTGGCAGGCTCACGCGCAGTAACCAGTTTTGAATCTTTTCTAAGACTCATTCTTCTTCCCGTTCTTTTTGTCGAAAATAAAAGCCCAAAACCGCGCCCACTTTTGACACCTAGCGATCGCCAGGTGGGTATCCTGCGGCAGTCTAAGATCTTCCTCTCGGGAGCGCTTCCGAAGAAGCGGTAAGGCTTGATCGTCTCTGCACCGACACCGGATTCCCGATTATGTCATGAAGGTTCAAAAACATGAGCATCAGCTTTAGGTTGTCTTTATTATACCAGTATACTTACAAAAAGGGAAGCGAAAAGGGATTACTAAACTGTAACAATTCCAAGGCGGAAATATATCAGTTTTCTATGTTTTCACGATGTGTGGCGCACACGGCTCCGACGACGGCCGAAGCCCCGTTTTCGAAAAGCACTTTCGCCGCTTCATGAAGTGTCGCCCCGGTCGTTAGGATATCGTCCACCAGGATAATATTCCAGCCGGTGATGTCCCAATTCTCATCGACCGCATATGCGCCCTGTACATTTTGACTTCTTTGCTGCGGATCCTGGTATCTGCTCTGCTGTTTCGTGTGTCTGACCTTCCGTATAACATTGTTACACAAAGGTACACCGAGGTGCTCCGAAAGCCCTTTTGCCAGCACTTCCGCCTGATTATAGCCTCTCTTTCGCAGGCGCTTTTCCGAAAGCGGGACCGGCACGACGGCATCCCACTTCACGGGCGTATTTTTCGGAAACTCCCGGCCCATCAGATCCGCCAGAAGCTGCCCACAGTAGATCTCGGAAAAGAATTTGAGCCGTTTGACCAGAAGCGTCACCGGCATTTCATAGTGAAAAAGCGCCCAGACGGAAAAATCGGGGATCGGATCGTCGCCGTAGGGCTCGGAAAGACAGGGAAACCACCTCTCTGTCGATAGCCTGACGGGAAGTTTGCAAAGGCAGGATGTGCAGATCTGAAGTTCTTTTGTCTTTATTCCGCAGTTTCCGCGCTCGATAAGGACACGGCCGCAATTGATGCAGACACTCGGGAAAAGGAAGGAAAGCGCGGATGTGGCCGCGTTTTTGATCTTTTGGTTCATCATAGGAGCCTCCTTATTTCAGGAAATCCGGCGCACTATGAGATCAGGATAGGATTAGGATTCGTTTTGACCTTCAAGAAAGATCTTCAGCGCTGTTTTTCTCGTTTCTGAGTATTGGGATGAGATCATGAACGAGATCGTCTTCTGATCTCCCACGATCCATAGTTCATTCTTGGCACGGGTCACTGCCGTATAAAGAAGGTTTCGGTTAAAGATCGGGCCTCTTTCCGGCGGCAGGACCAAAAGAACCTTCTTCCACTCCCCGCCCTGCGCCTTATGCACGGTAAGCGCATACGCAAGTTCCAGATCTGTCAGTCTTTCCACGGGATAGGACGCCCTTCTTCCGTCATCGAAAAGAATGTCCAGAGGAAACTCCGAAGTGGGCGTGATCTCTCTTACGAATCCGATGTCTCCGTTAAAAACACCTTCGCCTTCGGACCCGTCGGGTTCTTTGCACAAGAGACGATAGTCGTTCTTGATCTGGATGACGCGGTCTTCTTTTGAAAAATATCTCGTCAGGCCTTCCCTGATCCGGATCGCGGACGGACGGCTGCCCCGTCTGTTCGATGTCAGTTTCTGCATCATCTCGTTAATCGAGTCGGTACTGACCGGGCCGTTTCTTCTCGGACACAGGATCGCCATTTCGCGCCATGCATCGATATGGCAGTCCGGATTGTTCTTTCGGATCCACTCGGCGACATAGTCGAGGATCTCGTTTTGTCTGGCATAGACAAAATGGATATCCGAAGCCTCCTCCGGGAACTCCATTTCTTTTCCGTGAAGGATGTTCGACGCATTTTTGACGATCATGCTGCTTCTGACCTGGCGGAAGTTTTCGACAAGCGTACATACAGGGACTTTCCCCGAGCCTATCAGATCGGCCAGGACACGTCCCGCACCTACCGAAGGCAGCTGGTGGGAATCTCCGACCAGAACAATGACGGCGTCATCATCGACCGTCTCGAGGAACTGCGAAAAAATCACGCAGTCGATCATGCTCGCTTCGTCGATCAGAAATACTTTTCCCGGATGGTGGTTATTCTTCGTGTAGTAGAAATAGCTCTCATCCGAATCCTCGTCATAGGTCGCTCCGAGAAGTCGGTGAAGCGTCTGCGCAGGCGCGTTCGTCACATCTCCCATTCTCTTTGCCGCCTTGCCGGTCGGTGCACAGCAGAAAACATGATCGCTGTGGATATTGAGATAGTACTGGTAGATGACCCGCAGGATCGTCGTCTTTCCCGTACCAGGACCGCCGTCGACGATGACGAAATTCTTGCTCAGCGCCGTCCGCACGACGGCTTCCTGTTCTTTGGAAAGCTTGAATTCTTCTCCTACCTGCGTCCACCTAAGTGCTTTTTCCAGAACCTCTTCATTGACGGATCTGTCTTTCATCGCCTTTTTGACGCGCTTGGCGATCGCCGCTTCCGCTCTTATCGCGCGGTCATCGGCGACCCAGATCTCTTTTCCGGACTTGACCGCCCGGTCGAACTTCTTGTAAAAATGCAGCCTCGATTCTTTTTCATCCCAGGAGCAAAGCGAAATGATCTCCGCGTCCATCTGTTCCTGAAACCAGTTCGGAACGATGCTCTGCACAAAGGCCTTTCTGTATTCCATACATTCCGGCTTGTCTTTGTACGCGCAAAAGAAGCAGGGCGACTGGAAATCCGTGGAAAACCATGCGTTTTTCAGGATCTTTTCGCCTTCTTCTTTCCATAACGACATCGGCAAAAACGTATGACCGTTTTTGCCGAGGATCCGCTCGAATGAACGCATCAGTTCATTCGTTACAAAATGATCCAGACACATTCCTTCCATGTATAAGCTCCGAGAGTTATTTTCTTTCTGACCTTACAGGCCTGCCTTTGCCTTAAGGATCTCTGCCTTATCCGTCTTCTCCCACGGGAAGCCCGCGTCATTTCTTCCGAAGTGGCCATAAGCAGCCGTTGCCTTATAGATCGGGCGGCGCAGATCCAGATCACGGATGATCGCTGCCGGACGAAGATCGAATACTTCGTTGACGATCTCGGTGATCCTCTCATCGGAGATCTTGCCGGAACCGAATGTATCTACCATGACAGATACCGGACGGGCAACACCGATCGCATAAGCGAACTGGATCTCGCACTCATCTGCGATACCGGAAGCTACGATATTCTTTGCGATATAACGGGCTGCATATGCTGCGGAACGGTCGACCTTTGTCGGGTCTTTACCGGAGAAAGCTCCGCCGCCGTGACGGGCATATCCGCCGTATGTATCAACGATGATCTTTCTTCCAGTAAGGCCGCTGTCGCCCTGCGGACCGCCGACTACGAAACGTCCTGTCGGGTTGATAAAGATCTTGGTGTTCTCATCGACAAACTCCTTCGGAAGGACCGGATAAATGACCAGTTCTTTTACCGCGGAAGCAAGTTCTTCGTAAGAAACAGAATCCTTGTGCTGTGTGGAAATAACGACAGCCTCGATCCTCTTCGGAGTTCTTCCGTCATATTCGATCGTTACCTGGCTCTTTCCGTCCGGACGCAGAAAATCAACAAGACCTTCTTTTCTGACCTGGGTCAGACGGCGTGTCAGCTTGTGCGCCAGTGAGATCGGAAGCGGCATCAGTTCTTCGGTGTCGTTATTTGCATAACCGAACATCATGCCCTGGTCGCCGGCACCGGTATCGAGGTCACTTTCATCTGTGTGTTCTCTTTTTTCGAGAGAGCAGTTAACGCCCTGCGCGATATCCGGAGACTGCTCGTCGATCGATGTCAGGATCGCACATGTCTTATAGTCGAATCCGGAATCACTTCCGTCATAGCCGATCTCCTTGACGGTGTCACGAACGATCGACGGAATATCTACATATGCACTTGTCGTGATCTCACCCATTACGAAGACCATACCTGTCGTACATGTGGTCTCGCAGGCAACACGCGCCATCGGGTCATCTGCAATGATCGCGTCAAGGACCGCATCGGAGATCTGATCGCAGATCTTATCCGGATGTCCTTCTGTTACGGATTCGGATGTAAAAAGCCATTTTCCCTGTCTGTTTCTGTCCATAAAGAACCTCCTAAAGTAAGTAAAATAAAAACCTTTCCCGAAATCATCAGAGGAAAGGTTTGATAAATCATATAAACTATCCTCATCTTTCAGGTCACACCTGCTGGATTTGGCACCGCTGCTTTACCGCGGTTGCCGGACTTCATAGGGCCAGATCCCTCCGTCGCTCTTGATAAGAGATGCATTTCAGTTGTTGGCAGTATGATACCACTCGTCCCTACACTTGGCAAGGTATTTTTCGCTCAAATTTTCCGTGATTTTTCAAGACACCGAAGCCGCAGGGGTCTTCGCCGGAAAAGTCGCAATCGTGGTAGTTTTTGCGACATTTTGTCGGATTTTAAAATGCTTCTTTCTGCTTTAATTGACTCACACCACGGCAAGGAGGTCTCAAAAAGAAAATGACACGCACGATCGCCATCATAGATGCGGATATCTGCTTTACATCCCTTCTCATTTCGCGTCTTCGGAAACAGGTGCCCGACTTTCTGGCATTCCCTGTTTCACAAGAGATGCTTTTGGCGCATAGAGAACTTCTTCTGGACAGCGACTTCGTGCTATATAACCAAAATGAGATCTCGGAGAAAGAGATCCTCGCTCACTGTGCTTCAGGACGCACTCCAATTTTAGTCCCCCTTCTTCAAACTACAAAACCATATCCCCCAAAAGATGTCCTGATGATCTCTCACGAAGTGGAAACTCTTGCCGGTTTAGGAAGGATCCCCGTCTCACAGGATTCTTCCGTACAGACATGCCTCGTCCTTTCCTTTGTTCCCCCGAAGGAAAGGGAGGCGCATGTCACCTCTCTTCTTGAACGGAGCAGATCAAGTTTTTCCCATATCGTACGCCTGGATGTGATGCCCGGCATTCTTATGCCGAAAGATCCTCCTTCCTGGGAAAAGGAAAATGCCAACAGATGCAGCGGTGTTACGGACCTTTTATCCAAACTGAAAATGGGGAAGTTCCCGCCCCAGTCGATCCCGTCTTATCTGGAACCGGATCCGTATGGTGATCTTCGTTTCGGAAAACCGGAACACTCCGACGATCTGATCACCTGCCACTCGAGAACGATCCTGATCCTCATTTCCAAAACGGTGAGGTATCTGTCGGGTCTTTCCGGGAAGTCCCTACTTCTTGTGGTAAGTGACGGCCTGTCTTTTGTCAGGATGCGGACCTTAAGCAAAAATCTCCGTCACATGGAGATCATCACGCCCCTTCACATGGAAAAAGATGCCATGCTCTGCTGCGAGATCGACGAGCTTTTGAAACTGCATAAAGGAACCTCTCATCAGGACTACCCGTTTTCGATCTCAGGAAAGATCAAATAACACTTTCGAAAGGAGTATCTGCCCTTTGCTTTTGGCAGTGTTTATCTCATGAAGACCAAAGAGAAAAAGTCTTCCAAAACCGATATTTCTATCCCGGAACTGACTACGCTGATCCTTCAGTCCATGCATGGCTATGATGAAGTCGATGATCATACCTTCCGAGAGATCATCGCCGACTGTATCAATCAGTCGGAAAAGTGCGCCGATCTTCCGCTGGAAGAAAAGAGGCATCTTGCGACGACGCTGTTTAACAGGATGCGAAGGCTGGATATCCTTCAGGCTCTGATGGATGATCCGCAGGTCACGGAGATCATGGTCAACGGACCTGATCATATCTTTTTCGAAAAGAGCGGAAGACTTTTCCCTTCTGATCTTCGTTTTGAAAGCAGAGAAAATCTCGAACAGCTGATCCTTCATTTTTTCTCTTCCGCTAACCGTCCCCTGAACGAAGCTTTCCCGATCGCTGACCTGCGTCTCCCGGACGGCTCACGTGCCAACGCTGTCCTCCCTCCTGTTGCGCCCGACGGTCCGATCTTCACGATACGAAAATTCACCGGTATCCGTCCGGATATCCATTCGCTCATCAAAAGCGGATTTATCACCAAAGAAGCCGCGATCTATCTTTCGCATTCCGTGATAAGCAAAAAGACGATTTTTCTCTGTGGCGGCACAGGTTCGGGAAAAACGACTTTTCTCAATGTTTTATCAGGCTTTATCCCGAAAAGCGAGCGAGTCGTGACGATCGAGGATTCCGCGGAATTATCTCTGCAGGGAGTTGCAAATCTGGTACGCCTGGAATCACGGCTTCCCGGTCCAGACGGACATGGCGGAGTCGATATCGGCCAGCTGATCCGTACAGCCCTTCGTATGCGTCCGGACCGTGTCGTTGTCGGAGAAGTACGCGGCTCGGAAGCAGCAGATATGCTTCATGCACTTCACACGGGACACCCGGGGTCTCTTTGCACCGGGCACGCCAATTCCTGCTATGAAATGCTCGACCGTCTGGTCACCATGGTCATGGCAGGATCGACGCTTCCGTACGATGCGGTCATACGTCAGATCGCCATGGGTGTCGATATCATCGTTCACATCACAAGAGGAAAAGACGGGAAAAGGTTCATCGACGAGATAAGTGAAATGCGTCCACTTGAAGACAACCGTTTTCAGATCGAAAACATCTACATATACAAGGAGGAGACCGGCCTTGCAAAATGCTGACATTTTTGAAAAAGGAGCTGCCCTTTTCGGAGGAAAAGAAAAAAACAAAAACGAAGAGATCCGGGCGTTAAGCAGAAAGACTTACCTCATCTTTATGAGTAAATGTCTTCCGATCCTTCCTTTATGCATTGCGATCGTATATCTTTTGTCGAGTCCCTTTTTGGCGGACAGCCGGCTCCAGCTGGTGATCTCGATTCCACTTGGGATCTTTCCGTTTATTTCCTGCGTCCGCGTCCTTTACGGAAAAAGGACGACTACTCTTCGTGCACAGAACAAAGTACTGATGCAGTCACTATGCACATCCGTTTCCGACGGATATTCTATCGAACGCGCGTTTTTGTGTGCACGTGTCGATATTGAAAAAGCATTCGGGAAAAGAGCAGCTTTTGCCCATGCACTAAAAGATGTCGAGCACCGGCTTCAGGCGCATGAATCACTGGACAGCTGCATGACGCATTTCTGCCATATGCTGGACTACTATGAAACACTTCCGATCCTGCATGCTTTATCTCTTCAAAAAACAGTCGGAAACCAGATCATATCTATTCTCCGGAGCAGCTGCCAGATGCTATCTGAACTTCACTCCGTACAATCTGAAGTCGAAGCAAATAACTCAGGAAAAAACACGGAAGCATTACTTCTTTGCATGATGCCTTTCGGTATCACGTATCTGCTTTCGATGACCAGCGGAGAATACCTGCATCAGGCCCAGGGTACGGGACTTGGGAAACTTCTGATGGCGGTAGCATTTACCATCGCGGTATTTTCCTGTACCTACCTGTTCTCTCTTATCGGAGAAAAGCCGTCGAAAAACAGATTTAACTACCTGACCGAAAGTGAAAACATTCCTGAAAAGTACAAAAGGAAGATCCACAAGATCGGATTATCCCTTCCATCGATGTACACGACAAGAGTACTGGAATGGTGCAGCGAAATATCCTTTTCGACAATGGATGCTTTCGACGGTTTTATTTTCAAAGTCATATCGAGAGTATTGATCTGCACACCGTTGTTTCTACTCATCTGTTTTCTGCTTCGGATCCCGATTCTGCTGGTCGTTTTTATGGATGCATTTATCCTCGTTTTACTTCATGTTGACCAGCAGTCGATAATGAACAAAAGACGCTTGATCCTGATGGAAGATCTGCCTCTTTTTATCTCGATGTTATCGACGCTTTTAGAATCCGGGATCCTCCTTCCGAAAGCCCTTTCCACTTGTGGATATGCTTTTGCGGAACAAAGCTGTCTTAGTCAGGAACTAAAGCATATGCTTTCCAAGATCGAAGGCGGTGTAAGTGCTGCAGATGCACTCGAAACTTTTTCACATCGCATCAGTATTCCGGAAGCACAATCCGCACTGCTTCTTGCAGCAAGATATGAACGCTCCGGCGGAAATGAGGTCTTGGGTCTTTTACGTCTTCAGGCTTCTTCCTGCTGGGCACTGTGCCGGAATGCTTCCCGCAAAAAGCGCGAGCGCGAAGCATTCAATATGATCCTTCCGATGATGTTGGATTTTGTTTCCGTGCTCATTGTTTCCATTGCTCCGGCACTGAATACATTTCAAATGCTATAGGAGGTATACACACCATGAAAAGAATGAACAAACATTCACTCGTTAAATCACGCCTGGGAATGGGGACTGTCGAGGTCATAAGTGAATATCTGTATGTAGATATTGTAAAGGCCCATAGAGATAGATGTTTCAGTGCATATAGTGTATTTACATATCATATGTGAATTGTGTGTAGAAATGTAGATATAAGGATCAAATTGAATTAATATATTCCTTTCAGCCCTTTATTGTTTTATGTATTTATATGCACAACCTTGAATAATTGATTCTCACTTCATTAATTGTTAGAATCCAGTCAAACGAAACAGGAGGATAGCAATGATTACGAATACATGTAAACTTGAGGTTTCATTTATTGATACAAAGTTCTCAGATTTATTTGCAATGATTAATGCTACAACGCAGGTCAAAAGATATGCTACTGATCGTATTACTGAATGGAAATCTTTCTCAAGTCGGTATCACGAAGAAAACGGCGAATACCCCAAGCTTGAGGACATCTATGGCTTCAAATCAATAGAGGGCCTGATTTATCATGAACTTTCAAAGAAAAAAACGGGGCTATCCTCACGTTCTTTGATTGCTACTATTCATAGTTGTTTTCTGTCGTATAAGCAGGCATCAAAAAAGCACTCACACCCTAACTGGTCTGACTCGCAGCCTATCATCATGCAAGGCAAGTATCTTAATCTCCATCATGAGTCAGGTAACTATATAGTTGATTATCCCCTTTTTTCAAAACAATATAGAGTTGAGCATGAGATTACTCATATATTAAGGATGAGACTTAACACTAAAGAGAATCATCATAAGAATATTTTGGATCGCATTCTCTCCGGAGAGTATCATCTATGCCAATCACAGCTCAAGTACGTAAAAAAACAGAATAAATCCCATTGGTACTTTCTTTTAGCATATTCACACAAGAGCGAAGGTAACCCGAATATTGATCCGACGAGAGTACTTGGCGTTTTCATGAGTGAAAATGTAGCACTTTATGCGAGCAGTAAAAGATTGCCAATGGTTTTCAAAATCGACGGAGGAGAAATCCCGACATTTGCATCACGTCAAGAGGCAATCATCCGTTCAAAGCAGCGCCAGGCTGCCTGTTGTGGAGATGGCAGGATTGGCCATGGATATAAAACCAGAACCAAAAGTATATATCCTAATAAGCAAACGCTCGCTCATTTCAGAGAAACCATTAATTCTCGCTACGCGAAGGCTTTGATAGACTTCGCGAAAACAAACGGCTTCGGAGAAGTTAGACTCGAAGATTTGAAAGGAATAAAGGCTGATCGAGAATTCCCGAGATTTCTGATTCATTGGACTTACTTCGACCTGCAAGAGAAAATAAAAAACGCTGCTAGAAAATGTGGTATCAAGGTAACACTAGTTTCGTCCGAAACAATTGGCATTACATGTTCTTCTTGCGGTCACATAGATCCTAACAATAGAGATAGGGGGGTGAAAAATAGATTTGTCTGTACTAAATGCAATATCGTAAAACAAACCGATTGGAATGCCTCGCAGGTATTGTCATCATTAGAAATCTGATAGATACTTCAATCATGACTTCAATCATGAGTTGCAATATGAACAAGCAGATTTGTGGTTCACGCAAAACAAGGGCGTCTTCCCGTCCTGAAGTCGAGAAGTGCTTATAAGTCGCCAAAAGAGTGCGCATAGTAACACTCGATAAGGTTAAGGTGCACATATCAATCCGTGCACGGTCTGCATTATTACAAATGTAGCAAAACGTCTATTGATGTGCTTTAAGGTCCTAGGCTGACTACATTTGTCAGTAGGCTGAAGGCAGAACAACCGCCTTTTTAAGTCATTTTTCTGTCCTAGGCTGACTACATTTGTCAGTAGGCTGAAGGCATAAAAAGAGGTAGTGTTATGCTGAGAATGTCCTAGGCTGACTACATTTGTCAGTAGGCTGAAGGGGCACAGATGTTGATCTCATAGTAGCCGTCGTCCTAGGCTGACTACATTTGTCAGTAGGCTGAAGGTATTGCAGATGCAGGAGCATTAGACAGCACGTCTTAGGCAGCCTACATTTGTCAGTAGGCTGAAGATCACGCTTGTTCGATATTTCATGACAAGATGATTCTCAAGCTAATTAGCCAAGGGCGGTATCCAGCATATATCCACTGCCGGTCCTGCCCTTTGCTTTTATTTTACTTGGCATACTGTAAAATAGCAAAGCTATCTCATATCAGGCTTCTCCACCAAGACTCTTATCAAGAAAGGATTGCAGGATATCCTTTGCCTCATCATATGACAATCCCTCTGTCTCGGCATATTCCTTTATAGTCTCAGGATCTTGGTGAAGTTTGATCCATTCCTCTCGGAATTCCGGATCCTGGAGATCCTCGTTCAGAACGTCTCTGAATGTCAGTGGTTTTCTGTTTGCCATCATAATATTTCCCTTTCAATCCTGCTTCGTTAGATCAGTAGGCTCTGGAATATCAAACCCATCTTCCAATGCTGCGCCTATCCATTCTCTTTTCGCGTCGATCGCGTTAGCGATAACAGATTCCATTGTTTCACCGATGGTTAAGCATCCGGGGAGTTCAGGATAACTTGCTACAAATCCGCCCTCAACAGGATCTGGGATAATTTCCAGTTTGTACGGAAGGTTCATATAGTATCGAAGTTTCTTCTGCGCCTCTACCTCAGCTTTTGTGCCACGCATATCCAAAACAAGTTTGCTCCCTGCCTTGTCATCATATTCATACATGCGGATATGTGCAGTTCCGTGTCCCTTCTCATACGCAATAGCTTCTTTTAGTGAAATCATAACATCTGCAAAAAAAGAACCTTTTCCCTCAGGAACATCAGAGGTGCTATTGGCATATACATATTCCGGAGCCACATTGATCTCTCCGTTCTTCCAAGTAATGACACCCATTTCATTTAGCACCGGGTGACTAACCACTTCCGGATCAGAAAGTGCTTCAAATACAGGGCCCTTCAGACATGCAGTATCGAATACCTTTGTTTCGTTGTTGGAAAAAGTGACCAGGAGCAATCCGTTTCTTATGTAGAACACTTCTGTTACTTTGATACCTTCAGGGGCATCTCCGTAGCAGATTTCGTCTTTTTTGTGTTTCCAGCGATAACTCTTCGTATCACAGACAACATAAGAGGCAAATTCATTGGTGCCGAGTTTTATTTCTTCAATTGGAGTCGATTCTGGTGCTTCAATGTCCTTTTCTTCATAATTGGTATAAATCATTAGAGCAAGAACATCGCTTGCCATAATAAGTGCATGTAATAAATCATCTCCGGAAGTGTAACATCCTTCTATATCCGGGAAGCCAACGGAGAAAAGTCCATTCTTCTCTTTTCTGAAAACTGCCGGATACGCGTAAATAGATTCCTTTCTCATACATTCAACCTCGTTAGTTTCATTGCAGGCGCTCTTGGGCTGTACGTTCGGATAATCTTCCGACACGAACCATCTGGGAAAGCTCTTCTTCAGTCTGAGGTGGGCAATCCTTATCGAACTGTATCGGGCGCTCTTTTAGTTCCTCGAGCATCTTCTTCTGTTTCTTAGTTAGAGGTGGCAACGGCTTGCTAAAGTCAACTTCATAGCGGACAACTTGAGCCTTTCCTTTATACTTCTTCCACAATTTCTTTGTACTGGCAAGGACATACGAGGCAAACTCGTTCTCCTCACAGCGAATCTCTTTTATAGGTGTCGGACCGGGAATCGGAACATTTCTCTTTTCATAATCATAGAGAACCAGCCCGAGAATACTCTTTGCACGCTTTATGGATTGAGCAATTCCTTTACCGGCAGTAAAACAATCGTCCAGATCCGGAAAGTTTACTGTGTACCAACCATTTTCTTCTTCCCTGAACAATGCCGGGAATACATACTTTTTCTTTTTCATAGGCATATGCGTGCAGGCTCCCTGCACTAAAAGGATTGATGAGGTCATTATAGCATATTCCTTGAGAATGGACATTGTCCCCCTATTGTCCCTTTTTGTCCTCGAACTGAACTTTTTGATGATGTTGAAAAAATCAACTTCAAGTTCTGGTTGAAACTAAAAGGATGAAAATGCCTGCAAATACAACGAAGCGCCTGTTTTCAGACGCTTCGTATAGGTTTCTCGTACTGCTGCGCATTTCCATACCTGGTACTTACCTCTATCGATAGTACAGTATAGTGAGTGTACTATCTCAACGACCTATGAACCCTTGCGCTCTCATTGACGGTTTGTGCTGATCCCGAAAAACATCCTGGGTGCTTTATTTAATGTCGTTGATCCAGTCCTCGACATGGTTATTATACCATGTCTGATCTATTAGCTTATTCGACATTTCGTTACGGAAATCACCTGTTTATTCGACAATATGTCACGCTTTAGGGGTTGCAACCATGTTGTACAACTCCGAAAACCACTGATAATAGTGCATCATAGCGTTCTGACCTTCCTTGACGTCATATATTCGACATTTTGTAACGCCGGTTTAATCGAACTATCGTAACGCGGACCTCGAAACGCCTGTAATTTAGGCATTTCTTCCATTGACGGCAAACCAGTCATCGTAAAATACGACAACGACTGGACATTTATCACTCATACTTCGACATTTCGTCACGCTTCGCTGAAAGTTCCTGAAAATACTGCGTTTCATCCAGGAGTGCAAAATCCACTTCTGGATAAATCCCCTTTGTTGAATTTTTGCTATCGATTCTATTCGACATTTTGCAACGCTAGCTTAAATGAACTCTCGTAACGGAATCTCTTAAACGCCTGTAATCAAAGCTTTTATCAAATACAACTTGTAGTAAACAACGTTGATTGTAAGTTCATTCTGCAAAACAAAGAAAAATGCTCTGGGCCCTCCGCTATGCAGCAGTTGACTATATAGTATCACAAATTCAGGATACTCTATGATATAATCCAAACAAAAGAGGTGGACCCTACCGTAAGTGGGAATGAAAAAAGCGGTGTACCCTACCGTAAGTGGGAGCGAAAAAAGAAGTGTACCCTACTTTGAGTGGGAGCGAAAAAAGTTAAGGGGAGGATCAATGTTCTCCTCTTTTTTCATTAACTAGCTTAGCAGCTGCCCGATATCCACCTTCTTCCCCAATGCTGATAAAATCTTACTCGTCCTTACAATTCTTCTCTTACTTGGTCTGTCTGATCTGCGCGTCCATCCTCCATGTAATCATCGGAGAACGTTTCTATCGCTTTGGCTATATGTAGATCGGCAGCCTCGTATGGCTTTGGAAGCGGGCACCATGCGATGATTTCACACTGAAATGCATCCCATAAATAGTCAACTACCCCGCACCAATGAAAAGTGCCATTTTCTTTATCAAGGATAAGTGTCGCCAGCCCATATCCGTATGATTCATTGCTGAGCCCTCCCCAAACCAGAACCTCTTCGCTTTCGTACATCTCACTGCCGTCGTCGGCATAGTAGCAGTCCGGTTTTAAATCTGGCATTCTCTCGGAACATGGTATCCATTTCACAGTAATCACCCTTTCTCACGCTGACGTTTTTGCTTTTGATTTGTCTGGAAAGGGATCACTTTTGCGATATCCTTCCCATATTTAGTAATAATGATGGTTTCACCATCTTGGACAACATCCATATACTGCCCGAAGTGTTTTCTGAATTCTGTAACGGTTACCTGCCTGACCTGGCTTTTGTTCTCGGCCATCATATTAGGTTGTGTCAATAATCTTTCGCAAATTCAAGAATAAGCCATCGGCTCTTGCTAATGCTGGTTATTCTCCTTATGTTGAGTAGTTTATTCGATCACCATCCAGAAGTGGAGCGTAGCGGAACAAGGGATGGTGATCGTCG
>JAFRQR010000007.1 GCA_017428545.1 Clostridiales bacterium | reverse complement strand
TAGCTTTTGTTTTTGTTAGTGTTTTTTGGGTGGAGTAATTTCTTACGCCTGTTCGTCGTCTGCGTTCTTTTCGGCTTCCTCGGCAAGTCTCGCCTCGTATGCCGAAAGCACCGCGTCTTCCATAGCGCGGCGCGCATCGGAAGTGATGGGGTGGAAAACGTCTCTGCGCTGTTCGTTGCCTTCCGAGTCTTTGTAAATCTCGTGAGGCATAGCGATGAAGCTTCCCTTTTCCGTCTTGATCACCTTGACTCCGTGAACGGTGAACATATCGTCCAGCGTAACGGAGCAGGTCGCCTTGAGCGGCTTTCCGTTTTCGATGATCTTGCGAACCTTAACATTGAATTCCATGCGGTCTTTTTACCTCCTTTCTTTCGGAATCGATATGAAAGCGCCGCGGCAGGGCTAAAAAAGAAGACCGAAACTCTCGTCTCAGCCTGTGCGCACCTCTTTTTTCACCTTGCCTGATCACGTTGTTTCAGAAGATACCGTTTGTAGAACTCGAGCGCCTTTATTACGTACTCCTCCGCCTGCGCGTCCGCGTATCCTTTCGGAATGAGCGGCTTCAGACGCTCGAATGAAAACTTGTACTTCGGCCTTTGATTCGGCTTGTCCTCAGCCATAATCTCTGATACTACGTCATAGCTTATCTCTCCTTCCTCAAACGCTTTACGGATGCGGATCGCCTGATCGTGCGACGGAAACGCTTCCGTCTCGTCGATACGGTCAACAACGTCCCGCTGTGTCTCCTCGTCGAGATATGACAACTCGACCGCTGGGCGCATTTTCATCTTTCCCTCGTCAACGAAATCCTGTAATTCGGGGACGAGATACGTAAGACGGATATATTTCCGTATCTGTTCGTGGCTGTCCGCACTTTCGTCAGCAAGTAACTCGCGTGACGTCTTTCCGTCTGACTTCTGCAACACTGTTGCAGAGGTTAAATCCGTCCGTTCGCCCTGTCGCCTTTTAATGGCTTCGAGCTTCATTTTATACGCTCTTCCTTTATCGCACGGGGCGATCTCCGTTCGCTGACTGTTGCTGTCGACCATCAGGATAATCGCCTCGTCACGGCTGACTTCTACGACCTCACACCGAAGCGTTTCCATCCCGAGCCGCTCACAAGCCCGTTTCCGTCTGTGGCCGGAGATCATTTCATATCTGCCGTCGTCTTTCTTTCTGACCATAGCGGGAGTGATGACTCCCCTCTCGCTTATACTGTCCATAAGGGACAGCATATCCTCGTCGTCGAGAACTCGATACGGATGGTCCGGGAAATCGTCGATCTCGGATATCGGTATGTCGTATATCTTCGCGAGCTTCGCTTCCTGTCGGCTCTCCTCCGTGGAGAACAGATCATCGACTGAGGGAAGATTCATTTTTAACGCGTTGCCTTTCGCCAAGTTCAAGCACCTCCTGAGTAAATTTTTCGTAGGCGTTTGCCGCCTTGCTTCCGGGATCGTATGAGTAGATACTCTTTCCGACAACACTTATCTCCGCGCATTTGATCGCCATCGGAATACGCGTATCAAAAATCCTGATCCTGTCGCCGTAACACTCTCTGATCGTCTGCTCCGTTGTCTTTGCAAGATTCGTGTTCTCAGCAACAAGCGTCAGAAGAATTCCGTCGATACGAAGCTTCGGGTTGATCTGCTTTTTTACCTTTCCTATTGTTTTAGTGAGTTGAGTCATTCCTTTCAGCGGGAGATAGTGAGACTGTACGGGAATGATTACTGAATCCGCGGCGGAAAAAGCGTTCATTGTTATCATCCCGAGGCTCGGCATACAGTCGATCAGAATGAAGTCGTAACGGTCTTTCACGTGATCGAGATACGAGGGCAGAACACGCTCGCGGTTCATCGTGGACACGAGGCGCAGATCCATTGTCGACAGTTCGATATTCGCGGGAAGAAGATCGACCCCTTCGGGCTGGTGAATGATACCCTCATCCGGCGACAATTCTTCATCTTCAATGATCTTTTCCATAACCGTGGAGATCGTCGTCTTTATCGAGTCGTTATCCTGATACCCGCAGCATATCGTCAGGTCTCCCTGAGGGTCGCAGTCGACAAGCAAGACCCGCTTCCCCGCACGGGCGAGTCCTACGCCGAGATTGAACGTCGTTGTCGTTTTGCCAACGCCGCCTTTTTGATTGGCTACGGCGATGACTTTGCATTTCTGCATTTGCTTTATGCTCCTGTTATAATAAATTTGCCAAGTATGTACGGCACACCGGTCGTACATAGCAGGTTCTCATTCCTAAGCTACAATAGAAGGGCGAAATGGACTGACGATTTGCTCCTTGGGCTGACACGTCCGTACGAAAGACAGTC
>JAFRQR010000006.1 GCA_017428545.1 Clostridiales bacterium | reverse complement strand
GCGGCTAGAAGAGATATTATCTGGTGTTTTGGGATATTCTCCTTGCCGGTATAATTTCACACACTTTAATTTGAATTCTTTACTGTAACGCATAAAAATACCCTCCTTACTGTTGTCCAGTAAGGAGGGTACATATCAAAACGGAAGCCCTTTTTTCTGTTTTTTCAGTAATCGATCTGTTGGAAGGGGATCAACCCTTAACGCTACCGAGAGCAACACCGGATACGATGTACTTCGACAGGAACAGATAAATAATGATGAGCGGAAGCGCTGTCATCGACAAGCCGATGTAAACGCAACCATACTCTGTCTTGTACTGGTCCATTCTGAGCAAGCTGACCATGATAGGCATTGTATAGTTCTTCGCCTTATTGAAAAGGATCATCGGGAGGAAGTAGTTATTCCAGGAACCAACGAATGCGAAGATAGCCTGTGTAGCCATAGCCGGCTTCATGATAGGAAGTACGATAGAGTTAAATGTGTGGAACTCACCGGATCCGTCGATACGGGCGGATTCAACGATTTCCAGGGAAACAGCACCTTCGAGATACTGCTTCATAAAGAATACAGTCATCGGAGCTGCAATTGAAGGCAGGATCAGCATCAGCTTGTTGTTTGTCAAGTGGAACTGATAGCATGCACGGTAGAAACCGATCATGGTAACAGTACCAGGGAGCATCATAACGCCTACAACGAGACCGAAGAAAGCTTTCTTCAACTTCCACTGATATGCAAAGATAGCATAAGCAGTCAAGCAGGAGAAGTATACGGAAAGGACTGTAACGCACGTGGAAATGATGAACGAGTTCTTCAAACCAACGAGCGGCTTAAACATGTTCTGCTTATTCAGCTTCTTAATATTATCCGCCATATACTTACTCGGAACGAGACTGATGGAGGTCGATGTGATCTCCGCAGTGGATCTTGTCGAGTTGATCAACATGTTCAGGAAAGGCCAAATGCTTAACAGCGCAAGGATGATGCAGACAATGTAGATGACCGTCTTAAAGATGATAGAGTCTCTTTTTTTAGAGCTCATTGCAACTTGATTACTTGCCATATCTTACACCCGTCCTTTCTTTAAAGCCTGTTTTCTGAGTTTCTCCATCTTAGCTGCATCCTTATCTCTCATGATGTAGAACAGACCTACAGAGAGGATAACGATGATGATGAAGAGACAGATACTTGCTGCCGCCGCACGATTGTACTTGTACGGCTGTGTGAATGCGTTGTTATAGATGAACAGCGCAATGGTCTGTGTCGCGTTATCCGGACCACCTGAAGCCAGGAGGTAAGGAATATCGAACATACTCAAACCACCGATCATAGAGGTAACAAGTGTAAACAGCATAATCGGACGAACACTCGGGAGAGTGATTCGGAAGAATTTCTGAATACGGTTCGCGCCATCAATTTCAGCAGCTTCGAAGATCTCAGGATTGATACCGATAACGGCCGCAATCAATGTGATCATCGTAGAGCCGTACCACTGCCAGCATTGAACGAATTCAACGATAGCGCGTGTCGTTGCCTTTTTGTTCAGGAACTCGATCGGGTTCTTGATCAAGTGCAGAGACTTGAGAAGATCGTTGATAGGTCCAACCGGGAAGCCGAACAGAGCGCGGAACATGATCGCAACAGTTGCTGCAGTAATAATGTTAGGAAGGTAGAAAACTACCTTGAAGAAGCCCTGACCCTTTACTTTTACTCGGTTATCTGTGAACCAAGCAGAAAGAAGAAGGCCCAAGGTCAACTGCGGGATAAAATTGATAACCCATAGTCTTGCCGTTGTGATCAAGGAAAGAAGGAAGTAACTCATCTTACCAGAACCTCTTTTTTTGAAGAGGTACTTGAAGTTTTCAAATGGATCCTTCAGAAGCTTGAGCTTCGGAGGAACGATACCCTCGTGGTTAGTGAAACCGATGATGAGGGTGAAGATGATGGGATACAACGTAAAGATCGCAAATGCAACAATGAATGGGATGGCAAAAATGTACCCGTATTTAGAATAGCTTACGAGCTTTCTTTTATTCAATCAAAACACCACCGTTCATTCAACTTAAAGTAGAGAAACGGGGCGGCGAAATACTATTCGTCCGCCCCGAATCCTAGGTTACTTTGTCAAGTTCAAGTAGTACAAAGATTATACTTCGATACCCATCTCAGCAACTTTGTCCTTGAATTCTGCAACTGCAGCGTCCTTGTCCTTTTCGCCAGCAGCATAAGCCTTAGCCTGATCCTTGAAAGCGCTGTTGATTGTGGAGTCATACAGGCACTTGCAGTTACCATTAGCATAAGATGTAGCGTTGATGAAAATCTTGAAAGGATCCTGACCGCCGAGGATATCCATGGAACCATCAGCCTTGTTCAGAACAGCCATGCAAGAAACTGTATCTTTTGTGCCAGCTTCGTTCATTGTACCGTTAGCCCAAGCATACTGGAGACCATCCTCTGTAGCATCCATTGTGATCCACTCAACGATCTTGGAGATGATTTCCTTCTTGTCCGGATCTGCGATAGCATCCTTGTTAGCAAGGAGCCAGGAACCGCCCCACCAGAAACCTACCGGCGGAGTGCAGACATTGTACTTACCCTTAAGAGTAGCTTCGTCTACAACGTGGTTAGCCATTACGTAGTTGATCAGCCAGCAAGGTCCGAAGAAGCAGAATACCTGCTTTTCACCGGCACCCTTCATGTCAGCGTACCAAGCCTCAGACCAAGAATCTGTCTTGTTGGTATAGTTACCCTCATAGAGCTTCTTGGAGATGTCAAGGTAAGACATTCTGTTGTCGTCGATTGTCAGCTTGTTGTCAACAACCCACGGCTGAGCGGATGCTTTCTCGATAACGTTCCAAACGTCGTCAGCACCGGAAACGATGGCATAGCCCTTTTCCTTCATCTTGTCAGCAACTTCCCAGAACTTATCCCAGCTGTTTGTACCAGCACCGATAGCAGCCTCAACTTCTTCCGGTGTCTTAGCGCCGAGAACTTCCTCAGCGAGGTCAGTTCTGTAGATCATAGCACCACCGGTGCACTGATAGTTAAGAGCTACCAGCTTACCGTCAGCGTTTGTGCCGAGTTCCTGAACGTACTTAGCAACTTCAGCTGTAGCGATCTTGCCATCAACGTCGTCGATGAAATCAGCGTACGGAGCAGCAAAAGTGGAGAGCTCACCTACTGTGTAAGGCAGCAGATAGTCAGCCTCAGCAACATAAAGGTCCGGAGCATCAGAACCACCAGCAGCGAGAGCAGCGTTGAGCTTTGTCTCGTAAGCCTGGTTGTCGTTAGAGCTTACCATAGCTTCTACCTTGTACTTGGAAGCTACATCCGGGTTTCTCTTGAAGTACTCAGTGATCATGCCAGGAACCTCAGCACTCATTGCGTAAACGTTGAGTGTGATTTCACCAGAACCGACCTCTACTGTCTCTGTCTGAGAAACTGTTGTGTCGCCTTCAGCGGCTGTCTCTGTCTCAGCTGCGCCTGTACCATCGGTAGACTTCTCATCGCTGCTACCATTGTTACAGCCAGCGAACATTGCAGCACACATTGTGAAGCAAAGAACACTTGCAATAATTTTTTTCATATCGTCCTCCTGATATTTGTAGATTTTTGACGAACAAGTCGCCAGTCTCTTGTAACTACATGTACATAATAACCATTGCCCCAACTTCTTTCTTTACAAAAGTTGCCACTTGACTGCCACTTTAGCGACATTTGTTGCTATTTCTCGCGCGAAACGTTTCGCGCTTTAACTTTATTTGTGGACTTTGATATAATCTTTTCGAAAAATAACCACTTCCTTTTTGAGGTATGTACATGAACGGTGCTTTTAATTCAGATAATCCTTTTATGCGTCTTCTGACGAACTTCTTTAATCTGATGTTTGTCAATCTCTTATTTATATTTACGAGTATTCCCGTCATCACGATCGGTCCTTCTCTCTGCGGGCTTTATAAAGTATGTCTTTGTATCGTAAGCGGAGAGGATACGGAAGTTTTCAAGACTTACTTTAAAGAATTCAAGTCCAGTTTCTGGAAAGGGCTCGGCATGTGGCTGATCGTACTTTCGACGAGCGCCTTCTTTATTTATGAACTGAACATTATCTACTTTCATGAGGATCTTCTTTCAGGAGACATCTCTTTCCTTCAGTATCCAATATGGCTCATGCTTTTGATCGTGATTCAGATCTTCCTTTACGGTTTTGCTCTTCTGGCTTCTTTTGAAAACAGTCTGAAGAAAACGATGATCAACTGTCTGCTTCTGAGCATCAAGAACTTCCCGACTACGATCATGCTGGTCGTCATCTGGCTCTTCTCTGCTTTCCTCTTTGCCAACATTCCGGACTGGCAGTACATGCTGATCGGCTTTGAACTCTTCTTTAACTTCGCGCTTCGTGCCTACCTTTGTTCCATCTTCCTTCATAAGGCTTTCGGGCTGAAAAAGATCCGCTACAGAAAAGACGGATCTGAATACGAGGAGTCCTGGGAAGAGGAAGACGAGGATCCCGATCATGAATCGGACGGCGATGAAGAGGATTCCGAAGATGGTGAGGATGCATCCGAGGACGATGATACTGATGAATCCGATGACGATGATGACGGATCTGAAGAGGACATTTCCGATGAAGATGATCAGCCGGACCCTGAGGATGATGAAGATATAGAAACCGATACCGAAGAAAAAGAAAGCGCTGACGATTAAGTCAGCGCTTTTTCATTTGTATCTCATGAAAAGAAGATGTACTCGACAAGTAAGCGGGTCTCTTCTTTTTTTTCGGAGAACGGGTTGATCATTAAGTAATGCTTTTCATCTGATTCGGCATATGCCGGCTCGAACATCGGAAGTCCCGTGACCAGGATCGCGGAAGGAACTTCGTTTCCATTCTCATCTGTAAGGAAAAGGATCATGTCTTTATCATTAAGTTCTTTTAGCTGCGCATCGGAAAGAGTCTTTCTGAGATCTCCCACGGCGGAAGTTCCGTACTCTTTGATCGAACGGGCATTTGTGAAGATCACATCCGTAGTCCCGTCGCGGAGAAGCGAGGCCAGGTTCTGGACGCTGGCGGCCATTTCCGGTTCGACATATACGGAGTCATCGTTCTTCGGAGCAAAGAATGTGGAGTCGACCCGGATCTTCTTGCCGACGGAAGCTTCATAATCTTTAAAGATATCATCTGCTTCCTGGTGCGCATTGACAAAAGCAATGTTGAGATAGTCCTTCTTGGTCTCGGAAATATAAGAGTGGATCATCGATACGATAACGACGATGATGATCAGCGGGATGATCGCGTACCACTTGTAATATGTCCACAGGTGGATGACGGATTTTTTAAATCCCATCTCTTTCATATTCAGTTTCGGCTTTTCCACACTCGGATCCGGCATGACCTATGTCCTCTCTTTTTCTGCTATCGATATGATAGCAGAATCCTCAAAAAGTGCAAATCAGGCGAAACCGTTTTCGATTTCGCCTGCTCTATATAATACCTATAATATATATAATATACAATTAAGAATTATTTGATTATTTGTTTTTGAATTGACGGAAAGAAAAAACTTGCTCTCGGTCAATTTAATGCTATTTCGCATCACTCTTTTTCATTATCTTTTGAAGGAAGGATCGCAAACTTGATGATGCAGTCGCAGGCGACTTCGTCACCTACCGAAGCGACCCCGTGACCCATACCGACCGGACCTCTCAGAGCTGTGATCTCGGTCTTTAAGGTCAGTACGTCACCCGGGACGACCGGACGCTTGAACTTGCACTTGTCAATTCCGGCAAATACGGCGATGCGGCCTTTAAACTCTTCTTTACAGAGGATCGCAACGGCACCGGTCTGGGCAAGAGCTTCGACCTGAAGGACACCCGGCATGATCGGCATCTCCGGGAAATGTCCCTGGAAATACGGCTCATCGTAGGTGATGCACTTTCTTCCGATCGCGTACTCACCTTCTTTATAGTCTTCGATCGCGTCCACCAGAAGGAACGGGGAACGATGCGGAAGAATATCCATGATTTCTCTTGTGGTCAGTGCTTTTGCCATAGTCGGTACCTCACTATCTGCTTTTACTTCTTACTCTTCGAAATGCTTCATGATGATGGAAGCGTTGTGGCCTCCGAATCCGAGAGAGTTACTCATAGCATAGTTTACATCCTGCTCGTAGGATCTGCCAAAGCAGTAGTTCAGATCCATCTCTTCTTCTGTCTCGGAAGAACCCATCGTCTGGTGGATAAAGCCCTCTTCGCAGGACTTTGCGAGAACGATCGCCTCGATCGCGCCGGCAGCTCCGAGGAGGTGTCCGGTCATGGACTTGGTGGAGTTGATCTTTACGGTCTTTGCGGCATCACCGAGAGCGGTCTTGATCGCACGTGTCTCGAAAAGATCGTTGTGGTGAGTGGATGTTCCGTGAGCATTGATGTAGTCGATCTGGGACGGTTCGATGCCTGCATCGGCGATCGCGGCCATCATGGCATGAGCCGCGCCGATTCCGGATTCTTCCGGAGATGTGATGTGATATGCATCACAGGTTGCGCCATATCCGACCATCTCTGCGTAGATCTTCGCGCCACGGGCCTTGGCATGCTCATACTCCTCGAGAACGATAACACCGGCACCTTCACCTAAAACAAAACCGTCACGGTTTTTATCGAACGGGATCGAAGCCTTCATCGGATCTTCGCTGAAGGACAGTGCTTTCAGAGCACAGAAGCCGGCAACACCCATCGGGCAGATCGCAGCTTCGGTACCACCTGCGAGGATCACGTCCGCTTCGTTATTCTGGATCGAACGGAAAGCTTCACCGATGGAATTCGTACCGGATGCGCATGCAGTTACGACATCGATGTTCTTACCCTTAAATCCGGTAACGATCGCGATATTACCTGCCGCCATGTTGGAGATCATGAGCGGGATATAAAGCGGTCCGATCTTGTTCGGCCCAAAGTCCAGAAGTCTCTTATGTTCACGCTCTGTCGCCTGCATGGAGCCGACGCCGCAACCGACGATAACACCGCAGCGGTAAGCATCTTCCTTTTCGATGTCCACGCCGGAATCCTTGACGGCCATAAGAGCTGCAGCCGCTGCATACTGGGAGAACGGTTCCATTCTCTTTGCGGTCTTAAAATCCATGAATTCGTCTGCCTTGAAGTCCTTGACTTCGCCGGCGACCTTCGCTCTGTACTCGGTCGTATCGAACTTCGTGATCGGTCCGATGCCGACTTTTCCGGCCTTGATGTTCGCCCAGAACTCTTCAGCCGTGTTGCCCAGCGGTGTGACCGCGCCCATTCCTGTTACTACAACTCTTCTCATGTTTCTTTACCTTCCTTTGTTTCAGGTTTTATCGGTAGCGCATGCATTTTCGGGAGCGCTTTTTTCAGATCACATGCACATGCCGCCGTCTACGGTCAGCACCTGTCCGGTGATATAGTCTGCTTTTTCCGAAGCCAGGAAGCCGATCGCATTTGCGATGTCTTCCGGCTTCGCGGTGCGCTTAAGCGGCACCATATTGAGGAATGCTTCTTTGACCTTGTCAGAAAGAACATCGGTCATATCTGTTTCAACGAAGCCCGGTGCTACGGCATTTACATTGATGCCGCGGGAGCCGAGTTCTTTTGCCAGAGACTTGGTAAAGCCGATGATACCGGCCTTGGAGGCCGCGTAGTTCGCCTGGCCTGCATTGCCCTGAAGGCCGACGATCGAAGCGATGTTGATGATCTTTCCGGATCTCTGCTTCATCATGATCGACGCGCAGGACTTGCTGAAGAGGAAACACCCTTTGAGGTTGGTGTCAATGACCGTATCGAAATCCTCTTCGCTCATTCTAAGGAGAAGTCCGTCCTTCGTAACGCCCGCATTGTTAACAAGAACATCTACGGAACCGAAGGTCTCCTGCACTTTTGCGACAGCCGCTTCGACTTCGTCTTTTACTTTAACATCGCACTTAAGAGCGATGGCATCCACGCCGTTTTCCTTACAGGCAGCAACGGTCTCTTCGGCTTTTGCCTGGTTGCCGCAGTAGATAACGGCAACATTCATGCCCATCTTGGAAAGTTCAATGGCTGTTGCACGGCCGATGCCGCGGGAACCGCCGGTTACGATCGCAGTCTTACTCATGCCTGTTCCTCCGCTTTTTCTTTGATGCGTGCGGCTACAGCCTTAACATCTTCGAGGGTCTCGACGTTTAAGATCTCTACGTCAGACAGTGTCTTCTTTTCAAAACCGGAGATAGTCTTACCCGGACCGATCTCGATAAATGTATCGACGCCGGATTTAGCCAGAGCTTCGATATCCTGCTGCATACGAACAGAACCGCTGACCTGCTTTTCAAGGAGATCCGGGATCTCTTTGGAATCGTTAACGAGGTCACCTGTAAGGTTCGCAGCGTACGGAACTTTCAGATCGGAGAACTCGACTTCGTCGATGATGGAACGAAGTTTCTTTCCGGCAGGCTCCATGATCGGAGAGTGGAAAGGACCGCTGCACTTAAGCGGAATAACTCTCTTTGCGCCCTTCTCTTTCAGGACTTCGCCGGCCTTTTCGACAGCTTCCTTATAACCTGTGATAACGATCTGGCCCGGGCAGTTGAAGTTTGCAACATATACGCCCTCGATGCCGTCGATCGCAGCACGCAGGTCTTCTTCGCCCATACCGATAACAGCGCTCATTCCACCGATATCCGGAGCTGCTTCTTCCATGATCTTGCCTCTTTCGGTAACGAGCTTGATCGCGTCTTCAAAAGACATCGCACCGGAAGCAACGAGCGCCGTGTATTCACCAAGAGAAAGACCACAGGTGGCATCCGGTTCAATACCTTCTTCACGGAGTGTCTCTGTCGCCGCCATGCAGGCAGTAAGGAGACAGACCTGTGTGTACTTGGTCTGGTTCAGTTCTTCTTTTTCGTTAAAGCACAGATCCGGAATATCGTATCCGCTGATTTTGCTTGCCTTGTTGAAGAGGTCACGGGCAGATCCGATCTGCTCGTAAAAATCCTGCATCATTCCGTTTTTCTGGGCGCCCTGGCCCGGGTACATAAATGCGATCTTCATTATTTCTTACCTCCTAAAAGTGCTTCTGCCTGGTCCATCATGGAAACCATGCGATCCTTTACGGTCATCTGCTCTTTGAGAAGACCGGAGATCTGACCTGCCATGAAAGAACCCATGTCCTTATCACCGTCGAGTACTGCTTTTCGTAAAGAACCGAGCGAGAGCTGCTCAAGTTCATCAAGGGTGGCTCCGTCCGCTTCCATTTTCAGATAAAGCTTGGTCAGCTGGTTACGGATCGTTCTTACCGGGTGACCTGTGGATCTTCCCGTTACTTTTGTATCGATATCACTGGCTTTTAAGACCAGATCCTTGTAGTTCTGATGAATGTTTGTCTCATCACAGGGGATGAAGCATGTGCCGCACTGGACACCTTCGGCACCGAGCATGAAAGCAGCTGCAATACCTCTGCCGTCTGCGATACCGCCTGCAGCAATGACCGGGATGGAAAGTGCATCAACGACCTGCGGGACCAGTGTCATAGTCGTAAGTTCACCGATGTGTCCGCCGGACTCCGTTCCTTCTGCAACGACTGCGTCAACTCCGAGTTTTTCCATTCTCTTGGCAAGGCCTACGGAAGCTACGACCGGGATGATCTTGATTCCGGCTTCCTGCCACTTCTTTAAGTATCTTTCCGGGGAACCTGCGCCTGTGGTGATGACCGCAACCTTCTCTTCTGCGAGAACGTCTGCGATCTCCGGTGCATGCGGGTTCATGAGCATGACGTTTACGCCGAACGGCTTATCTGTGAGTTCTCTGCAGGACTTTACCTGGTTTCTTACCCATTCCGCATCTGCTCCACCGGAACCGATGATGCCAAGTCCGCCGGCATTACTTACGGCTGCCGCCAGATGGAAATCAGCGACCCAGGCCATACCGCCCTGGATGATCGGGTACTCGATATTCAGAAGTTCAGTGAGTCTCGTTTTCATGATTCTTCTCCTTTAAATTTCTGTCTGGACGGCGCCCCACAAAAGGCCTGCGCCGAAACTGGACATGACGATCTTCTTTTTGCCTTGCCCGATCAGGCCCTGCTTCTTCATCTCGTCGAAGAGGATCGGGATACTTGCGGACGAAGTGTTACCGGTCTTTTCGATGTTCATCGGGAACTTTTCGATCGGCTGCTTCAGACGCTTGGCTACGGATTCGATGATGCGGCGGTTCGCCTGATGGAGGATGAAATAGTCGATTTCATCAGGGTTTGTGCCGGTCTTCGCAAGAAGGTCCTCGATGACCTTCGGAACTTCGGTTACGGCAAATTTAAACACCGTCTGTCCGTCCATCTGGATGTAGTTGGACTTAAGGAATTCCGGTGTCTTTTCTTTGCCTTTTTGCATATAGGATTCGCAGTGCATGCATTCGCCGCGTTTTCCTGCGGCGCGCATGATCGCATCGTACTGAAGGGATGCGTCTGATGTGATCACGCAGGCGCCTGCACCGTCTCCGAAGAGGATGCAGGTTCCGCGATCAGTGAAATCCACGTAGTTAGTGAGGTTTTCTGTTCCAATGACCAGTGCGGTCTTTACCATGCCGGAACGGATATAGTTCTGTGCTGTGACAAATGCCGTCAGGAATCCCGGGCAGGCCGCATTCATATCAAAGCACATGGCATTGTCCGCATCTACGGCTGCCTGTACGCTTGCGGAAAGGACCGGGAAAAGCACATTCGGTGTAGTAGAAGCAACAACGATAAGTCCGATCTCCTTCGGGTCGATGCCGGCATCTGCGACAGCTCTTTTTGCTGCCTCGACTGCCATGCTCTCGGAAGTATCTTTTTCCGGATCGGAGATGTGGCGCTCTTTGATACCGGTGCGCTCGGTGATCCATTCGTCGTTGGTCTCGACGATTCTGCTCAGATCGTCGTTCGTCATAATTTTCTCGGGCAGATAACTGCCGATACCAATCACCCGGCCGAAACCATTTGCAAGTTCAGTGGATGAATTTGTACTGCTCATAAAAATTACTTTGCCTTTCAAACTATTTTACATTCAAAATATATTCCTTATATACTTTATTGTCAATATGAGTTTCTTGATAATTGGGGAAGTCATGAAGCACGGGCGCTGGTTTTTAAGGCTTTTCACGGAATTGAAAAAAGGTGTTGACATAACCACGGACCGCGCATATAATATTCACGTTGACCTCAAACGCGGGATTAACTCAGTGGTAGAGTGTCACCTTGCCAAGGTGAAAGTCGCGAGTTCGAATCTCGTATCCCGCTCCAAATGAAAAGGCTGTCTGAAAAGACAGCCTTTTTCTTTTTCCTTCGTTGACGCAAGTGTTGACGAATCTGCCGCAAAGAAGCAACACTTGCGTCAACACCGATGTAATATCAGTTGTTCGTGATCTTTAAGATCTTCTCGCAGGAGAGCTTCCCTCCGAAAAGGTCGAGTGCAGAACCGACCGTGACGTTCACGCGTCCGCCCGATACTTCCCTGATCGCAGTGATGTCTTTATACGTGTGGATGCCGCCGGCGTAAGTGACCGGAAGTCCTTCGTACGCGGCAAAAATGTCGAAGATATCGCGGTCCGGGCCTGCGGCCTTGCCCTCGACGTCAACAGCGTGCACCAGGTATTCCGAACAGTGCTTTTCGAGCTTCTTAAGAAGAGACGCGGTCAGTTTTGTCCTGGTAAATTTCTGCCAGCGGTCGGTCACGATATAGTACTCACCGTCTTTTTTTCTGCAGCTCAGGTCGAGCACAACGTGTTCTTTTCCGACGGCAGAAACGAGCTTTTCGAGGTTTTCGTAATTGATTTTTCCGTCCGAGAAAACATAAGAGGTAACGATGACGTGGCTGGCGCCTTCCTTTATAAAAGCACCTGCGTTTTCCGCATTGATGCCGCCACCGACCTGAAGTCCTCCGGGGTAAGCACGGAGCGCCTCGATTGCGGCCTTGCGGCTGGCTTCGTATTCGGGAGTCCCGGCTTTGTTGAGCATAATGATGTGCCCGCCTTTGATCCCGAGGTCTTTATAGTATTCCGCGAAAAATCCCGCACCGCGCTCAGACACGAAGTTTTCCTTCGCGCCTGAGTCATTTAAGGTCCCGCCGACGATCTGCTTGACCTTGCCGTTATGGATATCGATGCACGGCCGGAATTCCATATTACTTCTTCTCGTCCTTCTTCTTCGGGACCTTGTTCGTGAAATCGTGGAACGGGTCCTGGATGTCGTTGATCTCGCCGCCCAGACGACGGATAGCGGAAAGTGCTTCGTAGAAAGTTTCACGGTCGATCGTGTGGGTGTTTCTGTCGAGATAGCCCTTAAGAAGCGCGATGCCTCGGGAATCGCCGTAGTCGCCGATACAGATGACGGCGATGACTTTATTTTTCATGCGGCGGAAGGCCGCGCGCATTGCCTGATAGATCTCATTGTCCGGCTGCTTGATGCCGACATGCGTCAGGATGATCAGCATGTCTTCATAAGGTCCGGTGATATTTTCATCCGAGCGGTTCAGAAGGAAGTCGATGAGTGTCGGAACGCCCTTAGCTCCAAGTCCCAGCATCATGACTTTTACAGAGTCCGCGATATATTCCTGTGTGCTTGAAAAACTGCAGAACTGAGTCAGGACAGGCTCCATCGCCGGCTCATATCCGGCAGCACCGAAGAAGCGGATCGCCGCCACGCACGGCTGGAACTTTACGAAGAACTCGTTCTCGTCTTCTCCTTCAGAAGGCTCCCACGGAGTTTCCGTGACCATCTTCAAAAGACGCTCGCAAGCAGGCTCGCCAAACGACTTCAGACGCTCGACCAAAGGAGCCGGTGTCGCCTCATCGTCGATGATCTTAGCGGATTCGTCGAAAGCAGCAAGTGCCTGATCCAGATCCATCTCGGAAATGAACTGCTCACCGTTCTTACCGTCGAGGTAGTCCTTCTCTTCTTTCCAGAAAGGTTCCGTGTTCGTTTCAATATAGGAACGGAATTCCTTGAAGTGCTCCGCCATCTCCGCTTCCGTCGGGCCCTCTCGCGAAGATACCTTATCGGCAAACTCCTCGCAGACCTTTGAAATTCTTTCATTAAACTCGGTAAACAGTTGTGTCGTGCGCTCCATCTTGCACCTCCGCGAAATCTTACTCCTGCATTATATCATCTTTTTCAGAAGCTTTAAGTTTCAATTAAGGTTTGTGCGTGATAATGAGAACGAAAGGAACCCATACCACCTTCAAACACCCCAACAACATACCCCCTTGTCAGGCTGTTCGAGATTCCTTGTCGGACAGCCTTTTTCTTTTCGCGTTAAAAGGCCGCTCATGAAGAGCGGTCCTTTCAACAAACAAAACCGAGATTCTTTAGAGAATCAAAAGTTGAATGATATTCCGTAAATCGAAAGCAGTTTATTTTCTATCCTCAAAGATACCATCAAGAAATATGCATCGTCAGCAGGAGTCAGTGTGCCCTCATCTATGCCATCGATTGTATCTGCCCACTCCATTTCTTTTTCTATCATCTTGTTATAATCATTAAGCATATCACCCAAATTGCTCGTTCCGCCGCTATAGTACTTCTTCATGAAATCTATGTACTCGTCATAGAAGGCCTCATATGCATCCATTTCTTCTTTAAACGAAGGAGTGACCAACGAAAAGTCTCCTTTGGAAAACATCTCAACATAGTCATCATAGGAATACTTATCTTTGTTCTTTTCTGCCTCTTTGGCAATTTCTGCCTCTTCATCACTTGTCAGGAACCTTATCGAATCGATCAGATTTCTAAACGCCTCTGAATACTGATACTCGCAATTTTTCGAATTCTCAACAAAAACATAGATCCAAGTTCCGCTTTTCTCAGAAGGGAAACATAGCATTTGTGCAAAGAAATCCAAGTCTGATCCCTGGTTTTTTCCTGTACCCGAATAAATATATCCTTTGATTTCGCCATTGTCGTATTCTTCATAGGATACTTCACCGCAAGACGCAAAGTTTTTAGCAAAGTATTCCGACATGGCTCCGTTATCGGTATCGCGTTTCAGTACTTCGAATGTTACCGGATCTTCGGTATCAACATAGGTATGAATATGCAACATTGCCACTTGCTCCCCGGTTTCCGCATAAGCGACAAACTTCTTACTCGTTGATACTTTCGGTTTCCAATAGTCCGGAACAGAAATCTTGCATTTATCAATTACCACTCCATTAATGTCATCGGAAGAAGTGCTTCGTTGCGGTCTGTCAACAGCATCTGAGTCTTTCTCCGAAGGCACTACATCATTATCTGCAGGAGAAGTATCAACCTCTTCGACACCGGTTGTTTCTTTTGTCTTCTCCGTTTTTTCAGAAGAATTCGATGACCCACTTCCTAAAGCCATGGCACCAAATACTGACAGGCATAACAGAACACTAATAATCTTTTTCATGCTTTTTCCTCCTTAACAAATGTATAGACAAAGCTGCCAAACATGCAGAAGATTCCACTATCAAATCGAATCCGTCAAAAGTCCCCGGGATAGATTTAATAAGCTGCAACAGTTCACAGCTCAAGCAAAAACAGAGAGAAATAAACAAAGCAACCACAAACTGTTTTTCCCCCATAATGAGGATTATTGAATGAACCAGTGCAAATGCCCATAGGAAATCACAAAGATAGAATCTTACGAATTTCAGCCACCACGGAAGTTTTTGGATGTCTATATTTCCAAATGGACTTGATACCCCGATAACCTTCCATCCCCATATAGCAAGATATGTGTCAGGACTCAAGATGAGATATATGCTTGCCCCAAAAATCAGCGGCAAGCATATGCACAACACAATGATCGAACGATTTGTTCTGATCATATTAGTCAGACATAATAAGTACTTGGCTTAGCACACAATGCCAGAATATCGATGAGCCATCCGATTCCGAACAATCCAAAAGTACAAAGATAAATCAAACCGGTTCCGGCTTTTCCTTCATAGAATTTGTGTGCTCCAAAATAACCTAAACAAATACACAGCAACAACGCTACTGTTTTATTGCACGCTTTCCCGCCTCTTACAACAACCTGTTGGACTGTTTGTCCGGGCATCGGCGCTGCTTGATAGTGGTTATGTACTACAGTCGGTTGTCCCGAGGACTGCTGTTGATACTGTCGTTCCAAGCGTTCATTAGCAGGGGAATAGCCGCAATCAGGACACGCTGCTGAGAAGTATATAGCTCCGCATCGCGGACAATTCTTCCCTTTTTCGCCTGCTTTAGTTCCACAATTCGGGCAGAATGCAGAATCTTTAAATGTAGAGCCACACTTATTACATCTGAACGAAAATGCATTACCTGAACAATTTGTGCAAACCCAGGTAGAATCATCATTTTCACAACCGCAGAAATTACAAATCTTCATATTCTCCACCCCCTCAATCGCAACCTTCCAGCATCACGATGATAAACAAAATATGTTATAAGAGGCTGTTAAAGCCTCTTATAATCTGTTATGCGTAGTATAACAGCGCGCAAACGCCTGCCATTTCTGCGTTTGAATCCATATCGTTTCTTTTGAAAAGGAAGAGTTAACATTTTGTGAATGTAAAAGCTATATAATCATTTTTTATAACTGGTATCGTCGAGTACGTTAGTCTTTGCTATGCTATAATGCGTTTATATATCTTTAGTTAGAAGGAGGCTCCCCCATGAAAGTTTTATTACTTAACGGAAGTCCGACGACGAACGGAAACACTGCTCTCGCTCTTTCGGAAATGGTGAAAGTCTTTGAAAAAGAAGGCATCGAAGCCGAAGTCGTTTCCATCGGAAAGCAGAACATCCGCGGATGTATCGCCTGCCGTTCCTGCTCTAAAACAGGCAAGTGTGTCTTTGATGACGGTGTCAACGAGATCGCCGAAAAGTTTGAAAAGGCAGATGGTCTGGTCGTTGCAAGTCCGGTTTACTATGCCTCCGCAAACGCGACGCTGATCGCGTGTCTCGACAGACTCTTTTTCAGTTCGCATTTCGACAAGCGCATGAAGGTCGGCGCCAGTGTTGTCGTAGCAAGAAGAGGCGGCTGCTCTGCAACCTTCGACGAGCTCAACAAATACTTCACGATCAGCGGCATGCCGGTCGCCAGCAGCCAGTACTGGAACAGTGCGCACGGCAGTGCTCCGGGACAGGCACAGGAGGATCTCGAAGGTCTTCAGACCATGAGAACGCTTGCCAATAACATGGTATTTCTCATGCGCAGCATCGAGCTCGGAAAAGAAAAGTACGGACTTCCGCAGCAGGAAGAACACCTTTGGACAAATTTCATTAACTAGGAGAAAAGAACTATGGTCAAGCACATTATTATCTGGACATTAAAAGACGAGTATTCCAACGAAGAAAAAGCAGAAATCAAGGCGGATATCAAAGCAGGACTCGAAGGCTTGAAAGGTAAGATCGAGGGACTTACCGATATCAAAGTCTATACCGAGGGCCTCGAAAGCTCCAACGGCGACCTTATGCTCGATTCCACCTTCGTTTCCGAGGAGGCCCTGAAGGGCTATGCCGTACATCCGGACCATGTCGCGGTCGCAACCGGCAAAGTCCGTCCGCACGCCA
The DNA here is from genome assembly GCA_017428545.1 of Clostridiales bacterium. Lineage (GTDB taxonomy): Bacteria > Bacillota > Clostridia > Saccharofermentanales > Saccharofermentanaceae > Scatonaster. The sequence continues at coordinate 31,912 of JAFRQR010000006.1, read as the reverse complement.
AGATCAGAAGCTGCTTCGATTTTGAAGTGTGAGCCTGATTCTTCGCACGCATCCCGTATAACGGCCGAATCGAAAAAACAGAAAAACAAAAAGGAGTTGTCATTCGACAACTCCTTTTTCATTTGGAGGCACCACCCGGATTTGAACCGGGGATAAAGGTTTTGCAGACCTCTGCCTTACCACTTGGCTATGGCGCCACGCCTTTTGTCAGCGTATGAAATGATAACACCAAACAAGCCCTTGCGTCAAGTGTTTACACGAAAAGCACTTCTCTTCCGTGATCGGTTTTTCTGATCAGCATTTCCCCGCGATCCGGTCAGGCAGATTTGCCATGGCTTCCTGCGCGGTCTTCGAAAGAAGGAGCTTCCCGATCACACCGATATCCGGGCGCGGGAAGATAAACGGAAGGTCCGTTTCGCCGAGGCCCGGACGCACCGGGAACGCGAGTTTTTCTTCTTCGACGGAAAACTCCGCCGTAACTCCCGGCTTATTTCCTCTAGCATCCACACGGATCCATTTTCCGAGAGATTCGAAATAGATGGCAGTAAGGCCATGAAGGATAAGCGGCGAATCTTCGTCATTTTCGTCAAGCCTTAAGTACTGATAGCAAAGTCCTGACGGGATCCCCGCCGCACGAAGGAGCGCACACAGAAGGTGCGATTTACCGAAACACAGACCGGTCCTTTTGTCGAGGACATCGGAAGCGCGAAGGCAAAGTTCTTTTCGCCCGGCATCGTTACTATGGGAGATCTCATCTCTTACGAAGCGGAAAGCACGCGAAGCGAACTCCATCTCGGGGTCCATATATTCCATCGCTTTTCCTTCGGAAAGATCCTTCATGATCGTCTCCATGAAATAGTTCGAAAGATATGCGACCTTGATGTGGTTATGATTGATATATTCGCTGACTTCTAAATACTCGTCGAAGCTATCTGCTTTGGTGATCAGTTCCATTTTCGTTCCTCACTTGGCGTCTTTCGGGAAGAAGAACCGTCTTCCGTCTTTTTCAATTATATCAAAGTCGGTCTCGTACACGGAAGAGATCTGTTCACGCGTCATCACATCGCGGGTATTTCCCATACTTACGACTTTTCCGTCCGAAAGAAGGATCGCCCTGTCACAGAACCGCTCGACCATATTAAAGTCATGCATGACCACGACAACGCTGAGGTTTCCTTTTTGAACTCTTTCATGAAGCAGCTGCATGATGCCGATCTGGTGCTTGATGTCCAGATTCGACGTCGGCTCGTCCAGAAGGATCCATGGCGTCGTCTGGGCAAGTGCCCTTGCGATCAGCGTCCTCTGGCGTTCCCCGCCGGAAAGCGAAGGGAAATTTCTGTTTCGAAGTTCCAGGACTCCTACGGCCCGCATCGCGTCTTCGGCGATCTTTTTATCCTCCTCGGAATCGTCATCCCAGGTCCCCTTATACGGGTATCTGGCCATAAGCACGACTTCTTCTACGCTAAAAGCACTATCGCCGGAACTGTTCTGCGGGACCCAGGCGATCTTGCGGCTTCTTTCCTTCGGAGCAAAGCCGTTTGTATCTTTCCCGTTGATCAGTACCGCACCCTCCGGACATTTGATCTGGGCCAGGATATGCCTAAGAAGCGTCGTCTTTCCGGACCCGTTCGGTCCGAGAAGCGCCGTCATATGGCCTTCGGTAAACGTGTATGACACATCCTGAAGGATCGGCTTTTTTACGGTACCGGGCTGATACGAAAGGTTTTTCACTTCAATATCAGAACCGGTGCTTTTCGAAATGAGGGAAGATTTTTCGTTCATCAGTCACGCTCCTCCCTTCGTCTTTCTTTCCAAAGAAGGTAGAGGAAGAACGGCGCACCCGTCACCTGCGTGATCGCGCCTACGGCGATCTCCGCCGGCGCTGCAGCCGTTCTGCTGATAAGGTCGCACAGGATCATGAAGATCGCGCCGCCCAGAAGCGACAGTGGGATGAGCCTTCTGTTTTTAGGCCCGACGAGGAGCCTCATGATGTGCGGGATGATCAGGCTGACAAATCCGATGATGCCGCTGACCGAAACACTCGCCGCCACCAAAAGAGAGGTCGACACTACCGCGACCGTTCTGGTCCTTTTTACCGAGACGCCCATGCTCTGCGCTTCGTGGTCACCGAAACTCAGAAGATCCAGATCCCTTCCGAGGATCGTAAAGCAGAGGATGGCGCCCACCAGGACGATCGCCATAAAGCCGACTTTGATCCAGGACGCGGAAGAAAAGCTTCCGAGCATCCACAGATAAATGCGCTCGAGGCGGTCTCTTTTTTTCATCATGAGAAGCGTGATCGCCGCCGTCAGCATCGACGAACAGGCGATACCCGCCAGAAGGATCCCCGTGACCGACCGTGAAGTCGCGATCCTGGCCACTCGGAAAACCAGAAGCATCGTAAGCATCGCGCCCACAAATGCGAACATCCAGATGCTGCTGATCCCCAAAACGGAAAAAGTGATACCGAAGGCGATCGCGACCGCAGCTCCGAACGCCGCGCCGGAAGAAATGCCCAGCACCTGCGGGTCCGCCAGAGGATTTCTAAAGAGCGCCTGCATCACGACACCCGCCGCAGCAAGACCTCCGCCCACCAGTCCTGCCAGAAGGACTCGCGGCAGACGGATATTCCAGATGATGAGCTTACTGGAATCCGGGATATCCCGAAGAAGTTTTTCCTTATTTACAAAAGGGAGCTTAGCCAGCACGATGCGCGCACTCTGCACGAAAGGCACCGGAACCGCACCTACGGCGGAAGCCCAGATAACAACAATGACCAGAAGGAGCAGAAGGCTCCCTCCGGTCAATGTCATTGTTGATCTTTTAAGCGGTTCTTTTTTCATAAACTGCTTTCCATCTTTTGTCGGACGCAAAGTCCGGTGAATCTGATTACGCTGCCTTTGCTTCTTCGAAGCACTCCGGGAAGACCAGCTTTGCGATCATTTCTACGGCATCTGCGTTTCTTGCGCACTGACGGTCCAGCATATCTGTGCTGTCGAGTACGATCACATTGCCTTCCTTAACGGCTGTCAGTTCAGAGTAAGGAGCGGTCGTCTGGAAGGAACCGTCTGCCCAGCCCGGGATAATGATGATGTTCGGGTCCTGAGAGACCAGATCCTCAACGTTATATGCCCAGCCGGTCGCATTTGCCGCAATGTTATCTACGCCTGCTTTTGTGAGGATATCGTTTACGAATGTATCACCTGTTGCCGTGTAGTCGCCGCCTTCACCGAAGCTTACGACATAGTAGACTGTCGGCTTCATCTTGTTGTCCTTGATGGCATCGTTTACGGAATCAATCTTTGCCTTCATGTCGCCGACTACCTTTTCTGCTTCTTCGTTTGCATTGAGGATCTGGCCCATGGTCTCGATCCTGCCGTAAACGCCGTCAACCTTTGTCTCATCGATAAAAGAAACTACCGTGCAGCCGAGTTTGCCGAGTTCGTCATACATATCTTTTGCCATCATGGAATCGACAAGTACGATATCTGCCTGAGCTGCTACGATCGTCTCGAGATTCGGCTGGTACATATCCTCGATCACTACCGGTACATTTGCTGCCGCTTCCGGATAGTTGCAGAGCGCCGTGCGTCCTACGAGGCAGTCCCCCTTGCCGAGAGAGAAAACGATCTCTGTCATAGCCGGGCTGCAGGATACGATCTTCTTCGGCTCTTCCTTAATGGTCACCTTTGTGCCGTAGCCGTCGGTGATCTCCAGCGGATAAGTCGTCTGGGCTGCCTCTGTTTCAGTAGCCTTTTCTGTCTCCTTCTTATCCGACTTCTTGCAGGCGGAAGACGCGAAGACAAGCGTGACGACAAGAGCCAGGCTCATTGCCTTCATTACTTTTTTCATGGTATTCTCCATTTCCGTCCCTTTCCCATCCCCGAAAAGAACTAAAAACAATAAAAACTCACCGGCAGGTCTCCTGGCTTACCCGTTTCCCCTCCGTCCCTGCCTTCTCAGCCGACAAGAATCAGCCAATGACTTTATCGGGACATTGTACCGGGTTACAGTAGTGGGGGCTGCTGCGGATCTTCACCGCATTCCCTATTCTCCTCTTTTACGAGGCACCGGTGGCCACAGATTCATTATACAAAAATCGCCTGTCATTACAATGAAAACAGGCGATTTTCGGTGTTTTGCACAATCTTCGGTCAGGTATCAATCGGCAAATCGTTCACTGATCTTCTTGATTTCTTCCGATGCCGCTTCAAAAGCACTGACGACCTTCGGATCGAAGTGTTTTCCGGAACCTTCCTTGATGATCGACATGGCCTTTTCAAACGTGAAAGGCTCCTTATAACTGCGTCTGGAAAGAAGCGCGTCGAATACATCGGCGACAGCCATGACTCGTGCCGACAGCGGGATGTCTCCTTCTTTCAGATGCTCCGGATACCCGGAACCATCCCACTTCTCATGATGATAATGCGCCATCTGCTTGGCCTGTTCGAGATAGCCGCTCTCCGTGAGATTGGCGATCGCTTTTTCAATGATCTCATAACCGGCATTCGCGTGCCCCTTCATGATCTCGTATTCTTCATCGGTCAGACGCGTGTCCTTATTCAAGATCGCGTCCGGAATATTGATCTTTCCGATATCGTGAAGCGGTGCCGCGCGCACGACATTATTGATGTACTCATCTGTCAAAATATCCGGGAATTCACCCTGCTCCTTCAGTTTTTCAAGGATGACTCTGGAGTATTCCGCGGTCTTTCGGATATGGTCGCCCGTGCATTTATCACGGCTCTCGATCACATCCGCGAGCACCATGAGGAGGCCGCCCTGAAGTTTGTTGATCTGTTGGGTCTTTCTTCGGCTCTCTGTCAGATAACGCATGCTTTCTTCCGTAGTATGCGCATATGCCGCGTAAAGATTCTCGATCTCGTCACCGGTCCTGATCTGCAGTGACTTGATCCTTTCGACACTTTCATCCCGTTCTTCCGTCGATTTGAATGCAAAAGTACTTGCGCCGTGCGACATGGAATTCAGAGGGAAGATAATGTGGTAATCCGACAGCCATACCGCCAGACAAAGGACCATGATGACGATGCCCAGAAACAGCGAGATCTGCTTGGCGAGATACGCACGCATCAGGTCCTGCATCTTGCTCATCGAAATATCTACACACGAGTAGCAGACACATTTTCCGTTACTGTCATAGATCGGCTCATAGATCGAAAGCACCCATCCGAAACGATTGTCATTACTTACCGTCGGTTCAACTTCTCTTCCGGCAAGAAAATCGTCCAGGTGCTTTTCGATATCGTCCGGATAGGAAATAACGACACCGGGCTCGTTGGCCTTGACCTCTTGCGTATCCATATCGAAAACGACATGGCAGCCGTCTTCCTTGATCTGATAGACATACATGAACTGGATGTTTTCAGAGCTGATGAAGGTCAGATTCAGCTGCTCTTCTACCTCTTTATAGCCGGGAGCCGCCCGTTTTTGGACAAGATAGGTCTCGACCATATCCGGGTCGATACAGTCCTTCTGGTATTTGACGATACCTCTGGCAAACTCGGTATGATCCTGAATGGTCGTCTCCCGATAAAGAGAATAGCCGATCGCGATCGATACTGCAGCGATGACCGTGACCGCCACGGATATCAGCAGCATCAGTTTAGACCGAAGCGAGATCTGTCTTACCTTCGTCCGGTTGATATCATGAAGTTCGTTTTTGTCCAGGGGCTTCTGACGCCAGCCGTGTATCAGAAGGTTCTGGATCACGGAATCCGGAACGATCCAAAGTGCCAGACCCGCGGCAATGACCGTGATCGTCTTATCTCCGAGATCGATGAGAAAATCTGCGGTGATCTGTGAAAAGAAACGGCTGGAGAACACATGCGAATGAAACCATATGGCCAGATCTGCGGTGACACCTTCTCCGGCAAAACCGAAAAGGAACCACGTCATGATCGATCCCAGACCGCCTCCGATCGCGGCAAGTATAAAGATCAGCGGAATAACATTACGTTTCTTCAATCCGTCGCGCGTAAACAACGTTGTCGCCACGGCCATCATGACATTCAGCGTGCCGTAATAGATGGAATTCCAATCGCTCAGTGATTTAAAAACATTGGTGAAAAGTCCGACGATAATGCCCGGCAAAGCACCGCCGACCGCAGCCGCCAGGACGGTACCGACCGCATCCAGATAAAACGGCCAGCCGTTTTTTGTACTGATCCGGGACAACGCGATATTCAGCAGTACACCGAATGCACTTAAGACAATAAGTTCAATCAGCCGTTTTATTCCGTCACCGCGTTTATTGATATCTTTCTCAGTCATACCCCTCTCCTCCATATCGATCCTCTCGATTCCGGTAAGACTTCTGATACGTTCTTTATGACGCGATACTTGTATTATGATATTATCAACATCCATTATAGCAATGGCGCCCGCCGATAACAATAAAGAATCGGACGAGCGCCACATGCGTTCAAATATTTTTACTTTTTATGGTTATCTTTGACTAAAGCCAATGATAACGCTTGTCACGGCCTTTTCACCTCGGCCGGGATTTCGTCAGGCATCCAGTACTTTTGCTGCCAGAACATAGATGAACGGCGAGTTCCAATAGATCGCCACCTCGTTGATCGAGTAAGCGGTATCGTTATCGCAGTAGCAGCGTGCCGGTGCCATTCCCGTCAGAAGAGAAAGTGCATACGGATCTGCCGGTTTGCCGTTCGGTCCGCCGACGACCATACCCGGTACCGCATGTCCGGCTACCTGGGAAGGACGATGGTGCGGGAACTCCGAAGCGTGTTCGCCGAAGCCTGTCAGGAAGCTGTATCCGCAGACATTCATGCCCATGATGTAGTCTACCTGATAGTCGGCAAGATCCTTGTACTCCTGATTGCCCGTAAGCTTATATGCCAGGTTATAAACGATCGCGTTGTTGCTGATCGTAAGGTTACTGCCCCAAGGATAGTTCGCGCCCATCGGAGAGAAGTAACCGTCACGGTTTGCGTTCAGCATATCTGTATCGGCTTTTTCAAGAACACGTGCCTTCAGTGTCTCAGTAAACTCCGCATCAGTCGCAAGAGAGGCGTCAGCCGTCAGATAAGCGTGCACACCATAAAAACCCATCTCGATCCAGCCGAGGCCGAGCTCCATGGAATCAGAGTACAGTTCTTTTGCCTTATCCAGATAGGAAGCTTCGCCTGTTGCCAGATAAAGTTCTATAGCCGCCCAGAAGAATTCATCCTTGTTGCCGGCATCCGGATATTCACCCGTAAATACATCCGAAGGATTCAGGAATCCTGTTGTGTCAGAAGCGGCATTCGCCTCCATGTATCCGTAAGCTTTCTTCGAAGCTTCGAGGCAGGTGTTTGCAAAGTCGGCATCGATCGACTTATAGACGACAGATGCTTTTGCCATGATCGCGGCAAAATCGCCTGTAGCCGTTGTGGAGACCGGAAGAACGATCAGCTGTTCCGTCTCTTCGTTCGGCTTAACGGTTGCCGGGAAGTTCGCGCAGGTCACCTTATGGTAAACTCCGCCGTCTTCTGCCTGCATCTTCAGCATCCACTCAAGTTCATAACGAGCCTCATCGAGAAGATCCGGTACACCGTTTCCACTCTCCGGGATGCCCAGATCGTCAGCCTTATAGCCGAGATCTTCATATGTCATGAAAAGGTCTTCGATGGTCTTGGCACCCGGAACGACATAACGTCCGAAGTCGCCGGCATCGTGCCAGCCGCCGCTGACATCGATCTTCTGGTCTGTGCCGTAGATGACAGCTTCCGCGTCATGGCATACAGGATGCGTAAAGTCAGCGTATTCTTCACCGATGCAGTCAGTCACTTCACATCCGCAGCGCTGTGTATACAGCATCAGGATCGAAGCCTTGAGGGCATCGTCATAAACATTATCAGCGATCGTGAACTTGTAGGAATCTCCGTAAGTTGCCGTACGCAGGATATATGTGCCCGGCTCCTTAAAGTCAGAAAAATCACCCGGGGTTACCATGAGAGAAGCGCCACGTGCCGTCTGCTTCTCACCGAAGTTTCCGGTATATACGACTTCATTTGTCTCCGCATTAACGATGTCGAATGTCTCGTCTTCATTGTTGTAAACGAATACGACCTTGTTATCGTCCGGACGGTAACCGACCTGGTTAAGGCCCATGTGGTTCGGCTCCGGCGGCGGTTCGATATCTTCTGCTGCCGAACTGTCCAGGATCGTCAGAACTACGTTATCTATATAGATCTTATGCGCCTGACCGTTGCAGTCACCCTGATCACCGAAGTTAAAAGCAAAACGCGGGGACGGATCACTCGGTTCATACATCGTGAACTCCGCCGTGATATGTGTCATCTCCGTGGTGATCTTTTCTTTCTCATTTCCGCAATAAGCGTGATAGTCACCGCCGTTGAGCTGGATCCTCCACTCGAAAGTACGCTCGATATCACTCTTGATATCAAAGTCCAGCTGATACTTCGCGCCCTTATAGATAGCAAAGCCATCTTTATATACCTGGCACGAATGCATCTTGTCACCGGGTACGGAAATGTCAACGATCAGCTGTCCATCTGTATCCTCGATCGTGAAGGTTCCGCCCTCAGCATAAGAACCCCACGAGAATTCTTCCGGATAGTCAAAGTGCTCGTCAAGAGACCTCGCACCATCTTCCAACTGATCATTCGGATTGTTGTGGACAAGCCCGCCCTCTTCGCCGTCACCCGACTCGGAAGCATCTGTTTCAGAATCATCAGAAGTGACTTCGATCGACTGGTCTGTGCCCAAGCCTTCTGTCGTTGTCTCTGTCGTCTTATCCGACTTCTTACAAGCCGAAAGCACACCCGCCAGAACCGAAACAGAAAGCAGCAATGCTACGATCTTTTTCATACTCTTCTCCTCCAAATAAGCATAGCTTCTATTATTGCGCGTCCTCACCTTGCGCTACATTTTATTATAAGGAGAAAAGAATCAAAAAGAAAGAGAATCATTTGTCGCAAAATTCTATTTTACGGGCATTCCGGAAGCAAACAAAAAAGCTGTCGCATGAATCATGCAACAGCTTCTGATGGTGACCCGTAGGAGAATCGAACTCCTGTCTTCGCCGTGAAAGGGCGATGTCTTAGCCGCTTGACCAACGGGCCGTGGAAGTGGTAGCGGCAGTGGGATTTGAACCTACGACCTGCCGGGTATGAACCGGACGCTCTGGCCAGCTGAGCTATGCCGCCATATTCCACGCGTTTTTTGACGCCATTAAATATTATCAGCAGAAAGGGGCTATGTCAAGCATTTTTCGCAGTCATCTTACGAATCTTCATGCATAGCCAATTGGGTGAACGGAGTTCTCTGTGAATCGGGGGAGTCTATTGACTCGTAATACTCTTTTCACTTGAAGATTCATCAATATACTCGGTTTTAGTATTATTGACTATCTCGAAGCCTAAAATTTTGACAATGGTTCCTTTTGTCAATCTTGATGGTTCCCCATATGGACCAAGTTCTTGTCTATGGACTAGTTTTACTTCATATAAAACAGCACGATACGAAATACTGCCACCATCAGAAGACTTCCCACGAACAGGGAAAAGCAGTGCAAATACCAAAACAACAATAAATAACACTAACAACTTCTTTTTCATCTTTTCAGCCACCGCCTACGCTACATGACTCTCTCCTTCTAACATAAGAAAAGACAACCCAATAACAAGTTCATCATATCATGCATTGCGAATGAAGAAAACAGAAGCAAACCGCCGCTGATCTTTACGATCAACGGCGGTTTTTGAAAAAACTGTTTTACGCGTAACGTAAGATCTTACTTGATCTCAACCTCAGCGCCGGCTTCCTGAAGCTTAGCAGCAGCTGCATCAGCCTCTTCCTTGGAAACGTTCTCTTTAACAGCCTTCGGAGCACCATCAACGAGTTCCTTAGCTTCCTTCAGGCCGAGACCTGTGAGCTCACGAACAACCTTGATAACAGCGATCTTCTGAGCACCAGCGCTCTTGAGGTTAACTGTGAACTCTGTCTGAGCAGCAGCACCAGCAGCAGCGCCAGCATCACCAGCCGGAGCAGCAACTGCTACAGCAGCAGCGGATACGCCAAATTCTTCTTCGATACCCTTCTCGAGCTCGAACAGTTCCATAACGGACAGTGTCTTGATCTCATCGAGAAGCTTAGTAATTTTTTCACTAGCCATTTTTATATTCCTCCATTTGTTTTTTTCATATAAGCCTTACGGCATAACTAGTAGGTTGCCACGATCTTTGACCGCAGCGGGCCGAGATTACTCAGCAGGTGTTTCTGTTGCTTCTGCAGCAACGGCAACCGGCTCTTCTGCCGGAGCGGCTTCTTCAGCAGCCGGAGCTGCCTCTTCTGCCTTAGCTTCCTCTGCCGGAGTTTCTTCAGCAGCCGGAGCAGCAGCTACGCCACCCTCTGCCTCGAGCTTTTCGGCAGTAGCTTTGGTAAGCATAGCGAGCTTTGTAATAGGGAAGAGCAATGCATAGACGATCTGGCTGAGCAGTACATCCTTGGACGGAACAGCTGCGAGAGCCTCGACCTCTGCAACAGTTGCAACTTTGCCCTCGATGATTCCGCCCTTGATAGAGAGTTTCTCGAAATCATCAGCAAACTTCTTGCTAACCTTAGCAGGCGCCATCATATCTTCTGTGGAATATGCAACAGCTGTCGGGCCCTTGAACATTTCGTCCAGACCTTCGATACCGAGCTCCTTGAAGACGAGATTCAGTGTCGTGTTCTTAACTACCTTGTAGCTAACGCCGTTCTTACGCATTTCAGTACGAAGAGCAGTGTCCTGTTCTACAGTCAGACCACGAGCATCTACGAAAACAAAGGACTGTGCTTCCTTGTAGCTAGCTACCAGGTCAGCAACGATCTTCTTCTTTGCTTCCAAAATCTTTTCACTTGGCATGATCTTTTTACCTCCTTATATTGATTACTAAAATACCCCACGCTGTTTCGCGAGGGGTATCAAGTACTCAATACGGTTCCTCACCTCGGCGGGACGACTTAACGTTTACGATCGCTCTCCCGCTGTCTTCAGCAGTGGATATTTTATTAAGTTAGGATATCCATCCCGGAAAAGCTTTTTTCCGAGTCAGGGAGTGGATACGCCCCCGGAACGTTCTATTCCTTACAGCTTTGCAGGGTTTACACGGATACCCGGGCCCATGGTGGAGCAGATGGAAACGTTCTTCAGATACTGACCCTTAGCAGCGGACGGCTTTGCCTTGATGATAGCATCCATGATCGTCTTGAAGTTCTCTTCGAGCTTCTCCTGACCAAAGGAAACCTTGCCGATCGGGCAGTGGATGATGTTTGTCTTATCGAGACGGTACTCGATCTTACCGGCTTTGATGTCTGTAACAGCTTTTGCTACATCCATGGTAACTGTACCGGCCTTCGGTGTCGGCATCAAGCCCTTCGGGCCGAGGACCTTACCAAGACGGCCGAGCTTCGGCATCATGTCCGGAGTTGCGATGAGAGCGTCAAAGTCGAACCAGTTCTCATTTGCGATCTTATCGATGAATTCTTCAGCACCGACATACTCTGCGCCTGCAGCCTGAGCTTCATCAGCCTTCGGGCCCTTAGCGATAACGAGTACGCGCTTTGTGCGGCCTGTACCATGAGGGAGAACTACAGCACCACGAACCTGCTGGTCAGCGTGACGGGAGTCAACACCCAGACGGACGTGAAGTTCTACCATCTCATCAAATTTTGCTTTACCTGTTTCTACAACCAGACGAACTGCTTCAGAAGGATCGTAAGAAACAGATCTGTCTACGAGCTTAGCGAGCTCTGTATATCTCTTTCCTCTTTTCATGTTATCTCTCCTTCAAATCAGTCCTCAGTTACAACGATACCCATGCTTCTGGCAGTACCAGCTACCATACGAGCACATGCGTCGATGTCTGCGGCATTTGTATCAACGATCTTGATCTCTGCGATCTTTTTGCACTCAGAGAAAGAGATCTTTGCTACTTTGTCCTTGTTCGGCTTACCGGAAGCCTTCTCAATGTTGCAAGCTTTCTTAAGCAGTACCGGTACCGGCGGAGTCTTTGTAATGAAAGAATAAGAACGGTCAGCATAAACCGTGATGATTACAGGAATGATGAGACCTGCATCCTTTGCTGTTCTTTCATTAAACTCTTTGACGAACTGGGCGATATTAAGTCCATGCTGTCCAAGAGCTGGTCCAACCGGCGGCGCTGGTGTTGCTTTGCCTGCAGGGATCTGAAGTTTTACGTACCCTACAACTTTTTTAGCCATATGTGGCCACCTCCCAAATAAATTTCTTGCCGGCCCGTCTTATCCCGGTGCCGATATTTCTTTCATCTCCGAAGAGATGTGATAAGCAATTAAACTGTTTGTAAGAGTTCTATCAAACTCTTACGACCTGTGCGAAATCGATCTCTACAGGTGTTTCTCTTCCGAACATCGAGATACGTACACGAACCATGTGCTTCTCGAGGTTCATCTCTTCGACAGTTCCTACGCAGTCTCCGAAAGGACCGGAAATGATACGTACGGAATCGCCGACTTCGTAATCCACGGACGGAACCCAGCTGGATTCGAGTCCCATGAGCGCAAGCTCCTCGTCGGAGAGCGGCTGCGGCTTGTTGGCATTCGGACCTACGAAGCCTGTTACACCACGTGTGTTACGAACGATGTACCAGATCTCTTCTGTGTAGACCATCTTGATCAGGACGTAGCCCGGATAACGCTTCTTCTGCGTAACCTTCTTCTTGCCATCCTTGACTTCGACGCTCTCGTCCATCGGGATGGATACTTCCTGGATCATCTCCTGGAGACCACGGTTCTCGATCACGGCTTCCAGCGTGCTCTTTACCTTGTTCTCATATCCCGAATAGGTATGTACGACATACCATTTAGCCTCATATGCCTGTTCTTCAGCCATGTCTTACTCCTCGTATATAACGTTGACTTACGTCTCAGACGGTGTTGTTTCCTCAGACGGTGCACTCTCGCTCTCAGACTCTCCCTCAGACGGAGCTTCTGTGATGGAGACAGATGCATCAGATGCGTCAGATTCAACTGTAGTTGTTACAGTTGTCTCAATGTTCTGATCATAGAATCCTACTTTTTCAAGGATCCAGCCCGCACCCTTACTGATCGCAGTCAAAAGGATCGCGCAGACGGCAATAACGACCAGAACTACAGCAGAATTCTGGATCAACTTTTCCTTTGTCGGCCAGATAACTCTCTTGAGCTCCAGACGAACATCGTTGAACTTCATTGCTATACGTTTGAAGATGTTCGGTTTCTTCTTCTTGTCAGCCATTGGTCATACCCTCAATCTTGTTTCCTTAATTAAATATAAGAAACGATATTACTTAGTTTCTTTGTGTACAGTATGCTTATGGCAGAACTTGCAGTACTTCTTCACTTCCAAACGATCCGGGTCGTTCTTCTTGTTCTTATATGTCTGATAGTTTCTCTGCTTGCACTCTTCACAAGCCAGTGTGAGCTTGTCACGTACTCCTGCTTTGGTAGCCATTTTTCGAACACCTCCAAAATATCTGTGCTTATCCGCGTTTTCTCACGCGGTTTTTCGCGCATAAAAAATAGACCTAAACGGCGATAGCAACGGATATGATACCACAGGGTCAAGCCTGTGTCAACGAAAAATCCGCAATTATCTAAAAAGACTCATAAAGCATCTTCATCTAGCTGTTCCGCCATCTGCGCAAAAAGAAAACACGATACGGAATCACATGTTTCCGGTCAGTTTTATAGACGAACGCAACTCTTCTTGATTTTGGCCATGTTTTAACCGAATAAGGCTGCCCCTGTTCATCCCGCACAATCAAGACACTCGGTCCGTCGGATGAGCCTGTCGGCTCCGCCTGATTGATACAGTCTGTTATTAACGCTTTACTCAAACCATTTTTCATTACAGTTCCACCGCGCAACTCGAGTTCGGAACTGGTTTCAGCGCTTTTTCAGTTCCTCTTCCACTTCTTCCGGCGTGATGCCCATCTGAGCCATCATGACCAGTGCATGGTAGAAAAGATCTGCCAGTTCGAGGACCGTATTCTCCTTGTCGCCGCGGGATGCGGAAATGATCGCCTCGATGGCTTCTTCGCCGACTTTTTTGCCGATCTTCTCGATGCCTTTGTCAAACAGGTAGTTGGTGTAGGAACCGTCTACCGGATTTGCTTTTCTGTCCAGGATCAGGTTGTAAAGATCCTTGCTTACGTTTGTGCTGTTTGAATCCATCTTCTTATGTCCTTTCTTATTTATACGACTCTTAGATTTTTATCTCTGTAAAGAAGCAGGAGTGGTTGCCGGTATGGCACGCGGCTCCTTCCTGATCCACGTAGAATAACAGGGTATCACGATCGCAGTCAAGGAAAGCTCTCTTCACATACTGGAAATGACCGGATGTCTCGCCCTTGATCCACAGGGAATCCCTGGATCTGCTGTGATAGCACATCAGATGTGTCTCCATGGTCTTTTCCAAAGCCTCATAGTCCATATAGGCCATCATAAGGACATCTCTACTGCAATCCTCGACGACGATCGCCGGGACAAGACCGAGCTTATCCTTCTTCAGGGACTGCCAGAGCTTTAATGCCGGGCTTAATTGTCTTATCGGGATATCGCGCTTAGCAAGATATTCCTTCAGATCTTCGATCTTGATCTCACCAAAGTGGAAGAGGCTTGCCGCGAGGACTGCGTCTGCGCCGCCGTCGACGATACCGTCATAGAAATCCTCCATCTTTCCGGCGCCGCCACTGGCGATGACCGGGATCGAAACGGCATCCGCGATCATGCGTGTGATGACGTTATCAAAGCCGCTCTTTGTACCGTCACGGTCAAGACTCGTCAGAAGGATCTCACCTGCGCCGAGTTCCTCGACCTTCTTCGCCCACTCGAGAGCGTCCAGGCCTGTCGCCTTGGTGCCTCCGGCAACGACGACTTCGTAGCCGCTCGGGAATTTGCTGTTATCTTCTTCACTGGCATTTTCGTCGATGCCCTTAAAATCGGCATCGGTACCTGCGATACGGATCTGCCCGCCGTTTCTTCCACGAACGTCGATGGCAACGACGACGCACTGGGAACCGAATCTTTCGCTGGCACGGCGTACCAGTTCCGGATCTTTTACTGCGGCGGAATTCAGGGAGATCTTGTCCGCGCCCGCATTTAAGATCTCACGGATATCTTCCAGAGAGCGGATGCCACCGCCTACGGTAAACGGAATGAAGACCTGCTCGGCAACGCTTCTTACCATGTCGACCACGGTGCCTCTGCCTTCTACCGTCGCAGAGATATCGAGGAATACCAGCTCATCCGCGCCTGCCTCGTTATAGGCTTTGGCGCATTCGACCGGATCACCAGCGTCACGAAGCGCGATAAAGTTGGTGCCTTTTACGACACGACCGTTCTTTACGTCCAGACACGGAATGATTCTTTTACTGAGCATATGTCCCCATCCTTTCTTTTTGCAATTACTTCTTCGTCTGCCTTGCCCAGCGGTTCAAGATCGCAAGGCCCGCTTCACCGCTCTTTTCCGGATGGAACTGGCAGGCAAAGACGTTATCTCTTCTGACGCTGCAGCAGTACTCGATACCGTAGTTGACGGTCGCCGCGACGTCTTGGATCTTATCCGGTACACAGTAGTAGGAGTGTACAAAGTAAACATACTCTTTATCCGGAATGATCTCGCATCTCGAATTCAGTTCGTTCCAGCCGATCTGCGGGATCTTAAGGCCCATGTCCGAGGGAAACTTCACGACCTTTCCGGGAAGGACCGAAAGCCCTTTTACCGGCTCGCCGCCGAAAGATTCTTCAGACGTATCGAAAAGCATCTGCATACCGAGACAGATGCCGAGGAACGGCTTTCCTGTCGCGATATACTCGTGAACGACCTTATCGAGGCCCTTCGATTTCAGGGATTCCATCGCCGCGCCGATCGCGCCGACGCCCGGAAGAACAACACCGTCCGCGTCCATGACGCGGGCGGGGTCGTTGGTGATTTCACTATCGTAACCTAAGTAGGCCAGTGCTTTTTGCACGGAACCTAAGTTACCCATTCCATAATCGATAATGGCGATCATGCAAGTTCCTTTCCTGTCAGCAGGCGGTAGCACTCTCTGTACTTCTCTGCCGTCTTGTTGATGATCTCCTCCGGAAGTGTCGGAGCCGGATAGGTCTTATCCCAGTCCAGTGTCTCCAGCCACTCACGCAGATACTGCTTGTCGAAGCTCTTCTGTGCACGGCCCGGCTCATAGTCGGAAAGATCCCAGAAACGGGAGGAGTCAGGTGTGAACATTTCATCGGCTACAACGAGCTTGCCGTCGATCTTACCGAACTCGAACTTGGTGTCGGCAAGGATCAGGCCGCGTGTGAGCGCGTACTCGGAAACCTTTGTGTAGAGCGCGAGAGCCGCGTCCTTAAGTGCTTTTGCGTCTTCTTCACCGAGAAGATCAACGAGCTGTTCGTATGTAATGTTGATGTCGTGGCCTTCGTCCGCCTTTGTGGACGGAGTGAAAAGCGGCTCGGGGAGCTTGTCGCCCTGGCGCAGGCCCTCCGGCATCTTCATGCCGCCGACGGTGCCGTTTGCCTTGTACTCCTTAAGAGCAGAACCCTCGAGGTAACCTCTGACGATGCATTCTGCCGGGAGCATGTTGACCTTTTTTACCAGCATGGATCTTCCGCGGAGCTCTTCTTCGTACTTATCAAGGCCCATCGGGTATTCCTTCGGATCAGTGGTGATAACATGGTTCGGGATGACGTCCTTCGTAAAGTCAAACCAGAAGGCGGAGATCGAACTTAAGACCTTGCCCTTATCCGGGATGCACTCGTTGAATACGACGTCAAAAGCAGAGATACGGTCGGTAACGACCATCAGGAGAGAGTCTCCCAGATCGTAAACGTTTCTGACCTTACCTTTGACGAATACCGGTAAATCAATAAAATCAGTGTCTCTTAATGTTGCCATGTTTTTATCCTCACTTTATATAAGATACTAAGTTGCTTCGGGCGGCCGCGCCGTCCTTTATTCGTCCTCGCCTTTGATCTCCCCGAGGACTTCCATGTTGTCAAACTCATCGACGAACATGCTGACTTCTTTTTCAATGCCCGTTGCTACGATACCGACGATCAGGTCGAGTGCGATGCCGTCATCCGTCATCTCCGCGTAGCAGCGGAGCACCGCGATCTCGGCAGGACGAAGTTCGATCCGGGACTCACCGTCCACGGTCAGATCCTTTTCATTGGACGACAGAAGATCACAGATATCCTGGCCTTTGTCGTTGAGCCACTTGATGCGCTCATGAAGCTCGACCGTTCTTTTGATGAACTCCATCTCGTCACGAGCCTGCGTCAGGACCGTGATTTCTTCATCGAGGAGTTTCGTCTTTACTTCCCATGCCTCGAAGTCTTCGTTATACGGGTACTTTTCGAGCATGATCAGAGTACTCCCTTCGTCGAAGGGATCTGGTCCTTGAACTTCTCATCGATACTGACTGCGATACGGAGAGCTCTTGCGAACGCCTTGAACATCGCTTCGATCTTGTGGTGGTCATTGGCACCGTATTCGCACTTAAGGTGCAGTGTCAGTCCGGCGTTAAAAGAAACGGCGCGGAAGAATTCTTCTACGAGCTCGGTCGCGAATTCGCCGACATACTCACCGCCGAATTCGGCCTGAAGTACCAGGAACGGTCTGCCGGAGATGTCCAGCGAGCACTGTGCCAGCGCTTCGTCCATCGGGATCGAAGAAAAACCGTAACGGTTGATGCCGCGCTTTTCGCCGAGAGCTTCCGCGAGCATCTTGCCGATGACGATACCGATGTCTTCTGTCGTGTGATGTCCGTCAACGTTCAGGTCACCATCGCAGCGGATGCTTAAGTCCATGCCGCTGTGACGCGCCAGAAGGTCGAGCATGTGATCCAGAAAACCGATACCTGTCGCGATATCACTGACGCCCTTTCCGTCGAGATCCAGAGAACCCTTGATCTTCGTCTCTTTCGTGTTTCTTTCCTGTGACGCGATTCTACTCATTTAGTTTCCTCCTGCGATCTCGTCGACCGCCTTAAGTAATGCATTCATCTCCTCATCCGTTCCGATCGTGATACGGAGATATCCGCTGATACGGGGCTTATTAAAATACCTTACCAGTATACCTTTCCCGCGCAGTTTTGTGTAGATGGCTTCTGCCGTCATATCCTTCGGAGACGCGAAAAGAAAATTCGTTTTTGATACCGGAACTGTCCATCCGCGGGCACGGAGCTCCTCCGCGATGCGATCTCTTGTTGCACAGACTTTTCTTACGTTCTCCATGACCCATGCATCATCCGCAATTGCCACAGAGGCTACTTTCTGCGCGATCGCATCTACCGGATAGGAGTTAAAGGAATCGCGGATCCTGCAAAGTCCCTCGATCAGTTCGGGATCACCGACGGCAAATCCGAGACGAAGTCCCGCCAGAGAGTGCGACTTACTGAGAGTGCCGGTTACCAGAAGGTTCTTATACTTCGGAAGAAGCGATCTTGCCGTCACTCCGGAAAAAGCGGCGTACGCCTCATCCACGAGAACTACATGATCCGGGTTGGCCTGAAGGATCTTCTCGACATCCGAAAGATCCAGAAGGATCGACGTCGGGGCATTCGGATTGGCAAAAGCAACTCCGCCGCCCTTTTCTTTACAGAAAGCGTCTACATCGATGCTGAAATCTTCCCGAAGCGGGATCTTTTTCAGCGGAATGCTGTAGAGATCCGCATAAACAGGATAAAAACTATAGGAGATATCCGGGACCAGAAGCGGTGCCGCATTCTCTCCGGATTCAAAAAACGCCTGAAATGAAAATGCCAGGACTTCGTCGGATCCGTTTCCGCAGAAGACCTGTTCAGGAGTGACTCCCAGAACTTTCGCAAGTTCCTCGCGTACGACCCGGGAACTGGTCTCCGGATATCTGGCGAGAAGCGGTATATCCACATCTTCTAAGACCTTACGGACCTTGGGAGAAGCCGGATACGGATTCTCGTTCGTATTCAGTTTAATGATCTTCTGCCCCGGTTTCGGCTGTTCGCCGGCCACATAGGGCTCGATGCTTCTCGTTTTCTCGTTCCAAAAACGACTCATGGGTTCTTTTTCCTCATTTCTAACTTATGCTCATTCGAAGCCGCTTCCCGGCTTCGGCAGTGCTTTTGGACCGGTACCCGCCCGAAATGAGCGGGCACCTTCTCAAAAGCTTATTCTTCGAATCTAACGCGGATCGCACTGGCGTGACACTCGAGGCCCTCGGCGTCGGCAAATGCGGCTACGTCCTTATAGCAGTCACGGAGCGATTCTTCGTTATAGCGAAGTACCGAGATCTTCTTAAAGAAGTCGCCTGTATTAAGCGGCGAGAAGAATCTTGCGGTACCGGACGTCGGCAGCGTGTGGTTCGGACCTGCGAAGTAGTCGCCCAGCGGCTCCGGCGTGTAGTTTCCGACGAAGATCGCACCGGCATTATTGATGCGGCCGATGTAGTTATCCGGATCCTCCACGCAGAGTTCCAGGTGCTCAGGCGCAAGCTCTTCACTAAAGGCAAGCGCTGCTTCCATATCGTCTACGACCAGGATAGCACAGTAGGTGTCCAAAGATTTGGCCAGGATCTCTTTTCGGAGGCTCTTCTCCGAACGGCGGTCGACCGCCTCGTAAACGGCATCCGCCAGTTTCTCACTGGTAGTCAGAAGGATCGCGGAAGCAAGTGCATCGTGCTCGGCCTGCGAAAGGAAGTCCGCGGCAACGAATTCCGGAACGGCGGAATCGTCGGCAATGATCAGGATCTCACTCGGGCCTGCGAACATATCGATATCGACCTGACCGAATACCAGACGCTTTGCGGTATTTACATAGATGTTTCCCGGGCCGCAGATCTTATCGACACGCGGGATGGACTCTGTACCATAGGCCATCGCACCGATCGCCTGGGAACCGCCGACCTTGTAGATCTCGGTCGCACCTGCGATGCTGGCGGCAGCTAAGATGACCGGAGCGATCGAACCGTCCGCACGCGGCGGTGTGCACAGCACGATACGCGGGCATCCGGCTGCTCTTGCCGGGATGACGTTCATAAGGACCGTAGACGGAAGCGGAGCCGTGCCGCCCGGAACATAGATACCTGCCACGGAGATCGGGCGGACACGCATACCGATCTCGGCGCCCTTAGCAACATCCATCTTAAAGCCGGTCTCGACTTGTCTTTCGTGGAAGGCCAGGATATTGGCAGCTGCTTTTTTAATGACTTCGACCAGATTCGGATCGAGAGAATCGATTGCATCGGCGATCTCCTGATCGGTGACTCTGACATTTCCGGCATCGATGTCGGCTTTGTCGAACTTTTTGGTGTATTTGAAGACCGCAGCATCGCCGTTCTTCTTGATATCATCGAGGACATCGTTGACGACATCGATGATCGGGCCGAGCTCCATCTTGCCGCGCATGCCCAATTCTTCACAGATCTTTTTTAATTCTCCCTGCGGAGCTTTTATCTTTTTACACTTCATTTTGCTTCCTCTTTCTTCTTCTCATTTAAGATCGCGACCTGTTTTCTCAATGCATCGAGCATCGGAACGATCTCGGATTCTTTCATTTTCATGGACACGCGGTTAACGACCACGCGTGCGCTGATGTCGGCAACGACTTCCAGAACATCCAGTCCGTTCTCTTTAAGAGTACGTCCGGATTCCACGATATCGACGATAACTTCCGAAAGACCGATCAGCGGAGCCAGTTCCACGGAACCGTTGAGCTTGATGATCTCGACGCTCTCCTTCTTCGTTCCCTCGAAGTAAGCACGTGTGATGTTCGGATACTTCGAAGCAACACGCTTATTCGGGATCTGGTCGAGCTTATCTTTCAGGGACACCGGGCCGCAAACGCACATTCTGCATGCTCCGAATCCCAGGTCGATGACCTCATAGAGATTTCTTCCTTCTTCAAGGAGGGTGTCCTTACCGACCACGCCGATATCCGCGGCACCGTACTCTACATATGTCGGTACATCTGACGGCTTGGCCATGATGAAACGAAGACCTGTCTTTTCGTCTTCCAATATCAGTTTTCTGCTCTCTTCACGGCCCGCGGAAACGTCATATCCCGCAGCTTCGAGAAGATCCAGTGCTTTTTGCGCCAGACGCCCTTTTGATAAAGCGATCGTAATCATGTATTTTCGTCCTCCTCAGTATCTTCCTCTTCTTCGATATAAATGACCTGGTCGATCCCGTGCTCTTCGGCATAGGCATCGAGTTCTTCCTCGCTTCGATGTTCCGTGTCGACAATGACCTTATTGCCCATCGCGCGGAGTTCTTTTGCCGTGGCAAAAGCGGCTTTCCTCATTCCCTCTCCTTCGGAGTAACCGACGATCGCGTCCACTTCCGAAAACTCGGAGAGCTTGTCCTGGCGGCGGAGCGCTGTCAGGCACAGGTTGATGCCGAGTGAGAAACCGACAGCTTCGAGGTCACGGCCGAAGTTACTGATGACCTTGTCATATCTTCCGCCGCTCAGGATCGGGAAGCCGATCTCGTAGGTAAAGCCCTTAAAGATCATGCCCGTATAGTAGTCGAGCGAACGGAGCATGCCGAGGTCGACGGAAACATACTGGATCAATTCGTAATCTTCAAGCACCTGCAGGATCTCACGAAGGTTATTGAGTGCGGCCTTGGAACGGCTGTTATTGACCTTGCTGTCAAAAGCATCGAGCACGTCGTAGGTGCCGAACTTATTGGAGATCATGTCGAGGATCTCTTTGGCATCTTCCGAAAGCCCCAGTCTCTCGGCCGTCTTTTCGATCCGGACGATGTCCTTCTGGTCGATCGCCGTCGAAAGCTCGAGCTCGTCTTCCACCGACAGTCCCCACTCTTCCGCAAGGCCCTTAAAGAAATCGACCTGTCCTACGGAGACCTGAAGATCCGTGATACCCGTCGTCAGAACGGACTGGATACCAAGAGCGATGACCTCTGCGTCAGCTTCTGAACTCTGAAGTCCCAGAAGCTCCACGCCTGCCTGGGAGAACTCACGGAGTTTTCCGCCGCCGGCCTTTTTAAAGCGGTACATATTCTCAATATAGGAAAGACGAAGCGGCGGCTTTTCATCCTTAAGAAGAGTCGCGGAAAGACGCGCTACCGGGATCGTACCGTCAAAACGCAGAGCGATGATACGGCCGTCCATGTCCGTCATCTTAAACATATCTTCCGTAGATACATAGTCTCCGCTGGCGTAAACATCGTAGTATTCGATACCCGGTGTCTCCACCTCGCTGTAGCCATATCCGGAAAACAGTTCTCTGATGTCTGTCTCAATCTTTCTCTTCGCACTGGCGTCCTGCGGCAGAATGTCGATCACGCCGTCCGGAGTATGAAACCGATAATTTCCCATGAGGTAGTCCTCCCTATTATTTTCATATATAATAAATGTGCTGCGCGGAAATGTTTCCCGCTTCAAAAGCACTTTTCTCCGCGGCACTTTATCGCTTTATCTAATTAAAGTGATAAAATACCATGTGTGTATTGTATGCGAGGGACCACTATTTGTCAAGGCAATCTCGTATATTCGCGGTATAATGTAAAAGGGGTGTAAAAATGGCAGACTATTTGAAGCATATTTGTGAGTTTATCTATAAATACGATATTTTCTTTCTGAGCTTCTTTTTGCTGATGAACCTCATTACATTCGCCCTTTTCCGCGCCGATAAAAAGAAAGCCGAAAAGAATGCTTTCCGTATCCCGGAGCGTGATCTTCTGGGTTTTTCCGCCTGTCTTGGCGCCCTGGGAGGACTTCTCGGCATGGTCGTTTTTCACCACAAGACCAGAAAACCGAAATTCTTTATCTGGGTGCCGGTCTTTGCGATCCTTCAGATCATCCTTCTCAATCTCGTATATAAATGGGGAAATGTGTAATGAAATATTTTGTAGCTTCCGATATCCACGGATATCCTGAATACTGTGAAAAGATCCTTTCCGCGTATGACAGAGAACAGGCGGACCGCCTGATCCTTCTCGGAGATCTTTTGTATTTCGGACCCAGAAATCCTCTGGGAACTACTTACGACCCAAAGGGCGTCATCGCTCTTTTAAATGCACGGAAAGACGATCTTCTCTGTGTCCGCGGCAACTGTGATTCCGATGTGGATCAGATGGTGCTGGATTTTCCGATCATGGCTGACTATGCGGTTCTTTCCCTTGGAAAAAGACTTGTCTATATGACACATGGTCATGTATGGAATCCTTCGCACCTGCCGCCGATGAAAAAGGGCGACATCCTTCTTACCGGCCACACCCACGTGGTCGCCTGTGAAGAACTTCCGGAAGGGATCCTTTATCTGAATCCGGGATCCCCCACATATCCGAAGCAGGATACGCACCGGGGCTACCTGATCTTAACTGAAGAAAAAGCGGTCTTCAAAGACCTCGACGGCAACACCGTCATCGAAAAACAACTTTAAAACGTACGCAAAAAGCCGGATATTCAGTCCGGCTTTTTCAAATATAAAACGAATAAACCCTGGAAGGCACCTCCGCAGGGCTTTGCCCGAGAACCAGTGCCGAAAGGCTTTATTCGTTTTGATTACTTAGGAATACCGGACTTAATATCCGCGTTTGCCTTCGAGCGACTCGTCGTTGTCGATCCAATCCTGGACATCGACTTCTCTGTACTCGTTCTTGTTATCACGGACGATGACTTTGTCGATACCTGCGTTGATGATCATTCTCTTACAAAGAGAACAGGAATTGGACTTGGCGATATATTCTTTCGTCTTTGCGTCATATCCGGAAAGATACATCGTGGCACCGATCATCTTATCGCGGGAAGCGGAGATGATCGCATTCTGCTCGGCATGTACGCTTCTGCAGAGCTCGTATCTTTCTCCTCTCGGGATCTGAAGTTCTTCTCTGATGCAGGTGCCGAGATCCGAGCAGTTCTTTCTTCCTCTCGGAGCACCTACATAACCTGTGGAAATAACTTCATCGTTTTTCACGATAACGGCACCGTAGTGTCTTCTTAAACATGTGCTTCTCTGGGCAACTACCTCGGCAAGATCCAGATAGTAATTGACTTTATCTCTTCTTTCCATCGGGACCTTATACCTCTACTACTGTGACAATGGCATTGTAGCCGTCGGTTACCGTTACCGTATATGCCTGGTCATCACCATCGACCAGGAACGATCCGCAATAGGTAGCGATAAAACCGGTGACCGTCGAATTCGGATCTGTCGGATCACTCAATGTTGCGGCCATCCATGTTCCGCCGACCGTCTTTCCTGCGAAGGATGCGCTGGCAACAATGCTCGTTGTCGTATCCATGTTTGTACCGGAAACGGTGATCGTGACCTGATACTTCTTTCCGCTTACGAGTGTCTTCGTGCCGTCCTTATTCAGAGTTACGGCGTCTTTCGTATTAACGGAGATACCGAGATCCGGAGCAGCGCAGAGTCTCTGCCATTCGGTATCTGCAGCGCCCTTCGGCTTCCACTGGATCTGGTCTTCGTAAGTTGCTGTCCAGTTCGGATCCGTCGGCGGATTTCCGGCTGCGTCATCGATTGCAACACCCTTTACCAGCTGCAGGTCGATATCCGCAGCGAGGGTTCCTTTATCACCTTTGATATCGGCAAGATCTACAAGTTTATGATCGGTTGTATCTGCACCGGTCGTGTAGTGCCAATAGATCGCGTCCGTACCCTTGGTCAGTTCGATCTTCGGGGATATGAGATCTGCTACGGCTATCAGATTCTTATACTCGGTATCATCACCGGAAGTATATCTCCATTTGATATAAGTTCCGTCATTTGCGATCTCAACGTCCTTACCGTTAACACCGGTAAGTTCGGTAATAGTGGCAACTGTTCCCTGCCAATCTGTGTCACCTTCATACTTCCACTGGATCAGGTCACCGTTTCTTGCGACAACGACCGCCTTACCTGCGTCGCCCTTATCGCCCTTCGGGCCCTGTTCGCCCGGAATACCTGTCGGGCCATCCGCGCCCTTGAGGGAAGCGATCGATACGACTGTGTGCCAGGAAGCATCGGAATCACCTCTGTATCTCCAGGAGATCGTTCCGCCGACAACGCCGAATTCTACCGGACGTCCGTCAGTACCCTGAAGCGAGGAAACCTGAAGGAGTGTCTTCCAATCATCACTTCCGGAATATCTCCACTGGAGAACGCCGTTGTTATTTCTGATCTCTACTTCGCGGCCATCTGCCCCGGTGTCACCTTTCGGACCCTGGATACCCTGCGGACCCTGAGCACCCTGCGCACCCTGTGCACCCGTGGCTCCCTGTTCACCCTTCTGACCGGCAAGAGAAGAGGACGGCATGATGTTGATCCATTCTCCATCAGAATTCTTGTACTGGATGTATCCGTCATCGGACTCACGGAAATCCGGATCTTCGCCGGAATCCTGAAGTGCGCTGACCGGCATGAATTCTTTCCAGTCTTCATCGCCCTCGCCCTCATAACGATAAACGACTACGCCGTTGCGTTTGTCGAATTCCATCGGACGCTCTTTATTCCCGGCGTTTTTGGAAAAATATACATAAACACCTGCGGCACCTACGATGCCGAGGCAAACGATACAAGCGATAATGATTTTTACTGAGTCCCTCATAAGCCCGAACACTCCCTAAATTAACTCAATATACATTGTAATATAACGATCTTCATGTGAAAAGCACTTTTCTAAAATTCATTTGTATTTTTGAAAAAATGAGAAATGTACGTCCGGGACTTATTTGTGGTATTTTTCACCGAAATGGATCTTAAATGCGCGGTACACCTGCTCGAGAATGATCAGTCTCGTCATCTGGTGGGTAAACGTCATAGGAGAAAGGCACAGTCTTTCGTTCGCCCTTTCTACCAGTTCGGGAGAAAGGCCATTGGAACCGCCGATCACTAAGACAAGCTCGGCACCGCCCTTTTCAAAGCCGGAGATCACATGCTCGGACCATTCTTCCGAGGTCATTTCTTTTCCGTGAAGATCCAGAACGATCACATAGGCATTCGGCTTGATCCTCGAAAGGATACGTTTGCCTTCCTGGTCGAGCGCCTGCTGTTCCGGGATCGAATCCGGCGCATCCGGGACCTCAATGATCTCGACAGAAGTATATTTCGACAGGCGTTTTATGTACTCGCTGATGCCGTCATTGAGCCACTTTTCCTTGATCTTCCCTGCACATACGATCTGAAGTTTCATAAGATATCTCCCAGGACCAGCGGTTCTGTCGGAACATAGCGGTTTGCGACGCGAAGCGTAAAGTCACGGTCCCGAACCAGATCTTCGTCCTGTAATGCCCGGATGACGGTTCTTTCCGCGACCTGGGGAAGATTGTTCTCTTTACTTAAGTGCCCGAGGATAAAGTGTCTTGTTCCCGCCCTGCATAGAGCCGCCACGGTGCTGGCACAGTCATCATTACAGAGATGCCCGTAATTTCCGTCGATCCTCTTTTTCAGATAGTACGGATATTCTCCGTTCCAGAGCATATCCTTATCGTAGTTGGCCTCGAGAAGGATCCCTTCACATCCGAGAAGATGTTCAAAGACCGTAGGCGTCATATATCCGATGTCCGTTGCGATAGCTGCCTTATGGCTTCCTGTTGAAAAGCAATAGCCGCAGGATCCTGAAGTATCGTGCGGTGTGGAAAATGCCGTGATCCCGAGACTTCCGATCTTAAACTCCTTTTCCGGAATGACTTCGTTATCCAGGCTCGGAAGGTGCGGCTTTTTCTCGGCCGCGTGAATTCCGAACCATGTGTCTTTCGTGGCATAGATCGGAATCGAGAATTTTCTCGTAAATACGTCCAGTCCGGAAATGTGATCGCTGTGATCATGCGTGATCAGGATCGCCGAAAGGTCAAAAGGATTGATCTTTACGATATTGAGCGCCTCGACGATCTTTTTACAGTTCATGCCCGCATCGACAAGCACGAGCGTATCTGCGGTAGATACCAAAATGGCATTTCCGCTCGATCCCGAAAAAAGAGGCGTAATGGTGATCGTCTGTGAAAGATTATCCGACGCCATGATCATTCGTCGCCGTCCGACACGATATGTTCTTCATCGTCCGGAATGTGGTCGATCTCGGCGCCGACGGCACGGAGTTTCTCGACGATCTTTTCATATCCGCGTTCGATGCGGTTCGCGCATGTGATCGTCGTGACACCATCCGCGGCAAGTCCGGCCAGAACCATCGCGGCACCTGCGCGAAGGTCCAGTGCGGCGACTCTTGCGCCACAGAAGCTGACCGGTCCGTTTACCAGGGCGATCCTCTCCATGACCGTGATCGAAGCACCCATGGACTGAAGCTCCGGAATATACTGGAAACGGTTATCCCATACATTTTCGTGCATACGGCTTAAGCCATGTGCCTGACACAAAAGCACCGTGGCCTGCGGCTGAAGGTCTGTCGGGAATCCCGGATACGGGCGTGTCTTAAAGTTCGTCGGTTCCAGTTCCACGTCATCATCGATGGAAACACGGATCCAGTCATCGCCCTGCTCGATATTAAATCCCATTTCAAGCATCTTCACCGTAAGCGGTTCCATATGCTTCGGAATAAGGTTATGGATCGTGACATCGCCGCGCGTAACGGCTGCTGCGATCATGTAAGTTCCGGCCTCGATCTGGTCCGGAATGACGGAATAGGAATATCCGCCGGGAAGTACCGGAACGCCTCTTACACGGATCGTATCCGTACCTGCTCCCTTGATATCTGCACCCATGGCGTTGAGGAAGTTTGCTACGTCAACGATGTGCGGCTCCTTTGCCGCGTTCTCAATAACTGTCGTTCCGTTGGCTTTTGTTGCCGCCAGCATCAGGTTGATCGTTGCGCCTACGCTTACGACATCGAGAAAGATGTGCGCGCCTTTGAGTTCTTCGGCCACGATACGGATGATACCATCACGGATATCGGTCGCTCTCGTACCCTGCGCACCCATCTTTCTGAAGCCTTTCAAGTGCAGATCGATCGGTCTTGTGCCGAAATTACATCCGCCCGGCATGTACATCGTTGCTTTTCTAAAACGCGTCAGAAGTGCACCCAGAAGATAGTAAGAAGCACGGATATTCTTTACCTTCGGATGAGTTGCTTCATATGTGTTGATATTGGTCGGATCGATCTCATAGATCCCTTCGCCGCAAGGTGTGATCTTGGCGCCGATGGTCTCGCAGATCTCAAGCATGGCCTGGACATCGACGATGTCCGGAACATTTTCGATCTTACAAGGTCCATCCAGCATCATGGCTGCCGCGAGGATACCGAGAACAGCGTTTTTACTGCCGCTGATATTGATATCTCCCGCAAGTCTCTTTCCCCCTACGATGCGATAACTGGTCATATTTCTTATCCCCTTTTTATTCTTGCATTCCTGTCTTCGTGTCCGCGCTCTTTCCCGGAACCGGGTCCGTCACCTGACGGAGCAGGCTCCTTGTCGCGGGAGCCGCCTGCGTATTCGCGGGACTCGGAGGTTCCGGCATCTTTGGTAATGCCGGCGTCCTGACCTCGGGTTGCGGATCAGGAACGGCCTCTTCTTTCGCCTTTTTCATTGTGTTTTTTCTCGCCTGCCGCCGCTTCTCCGCATTCTGTGATCCGATCGTCTCTTTACTCAGGATCGGATGCTTCAGGGCTGGCGCATCCGGTTTGAGGACGGTTGCTCCTCTTTTGGAAAGAGATACCCATTCTTCCGGTTTCGCCGCGTTTACCGGAACGACCTCCGCCTCCTGGCTTTCGATAGGACGGATCACCGGCTGCACCTTCGGCACCGGCTGCACCTGAGGTACCGGCGGTACCTTTGGCACCTGCTGCGCCTGCGGTCTTGCCTCTTCAGGCGATACCACCGGACGGACAAACGGAGAAGGTTCCGTCCGGACCACTTCGGGTTCTTCTTTCGTTTGGATCACCGGCTGGACGAACGGACTCTGCTGTTCATCCTGCGGCTCCTCTGATGGTTCGGAAGGTAACTCCTCGCGAACCACTTCCGAACTATCCTCTATGATATCACATTCATCTATAAATATCAGATGTGAGATCAAGCGCTCCTCATCTTCCTTGTTGTCGATCTTCTTAAGATCGTACCCGAGGTCGTAATCGTCCTCGTTGATCTTTTCCATATACTGCTTTGCCTTCCGGTAAAGCACTTCCTCACGGTCGGCATCTTCTTTCATCGCCTCAAGAGTCTCCTTGAACGTCGCAGATGCCGTCGGGACCGTAATATAAAAGTCAGATCCGACTTCTGATCTCTGGCTGTCATCGTCTTCCGGGCAGCGCGTAACGAGGCTGATCTCGCCTTCCTGCACTTCCGCCATCATCTTAACGATCGCAAGGCCGAGACCGCTTCCGCCTGCCGAACGCGCTCCTGTTTCATCCACGCGGAAAAAGGCCTGGAAGACCTTTTCGGCCGCAGGCTTCGGTATACCTTTACCCTGGTCCTGTACCTTGATCGTGACCGTGGTCTCATGTGCCTGGATAAATACCCAGATATTCGTATTTTCCGCGGAATACTTCAGCGCGTTGTTGATGAGGTTTCCGACCATCTGCTCCATCATGCTTTGGCTTCCGAAAACAGGCGGCATCACACGGGTCAGGCTCTCGTAATAAAGGCGGATGTTCTTCTTATTGGCCTCCTCCGTGTATTTTCTGCATACCTCTTCGACCGTCTTATCGATGCGATAGACGGTCATATCGATCTTATCTTTGTTATTCTCGATCTGGGAAAGGAACGTCAGGTTCGAAATGATCTCCGTGATCCGGTGTCCCTCTTCGTTGATCTTAAGGACATCGTTAAAGATCTGGTCCGGGCTCTTTTCGCGAAGGCCCCAGTCGATCAGGGATTCCGAGTATCCGTTGATCGAAGCAAGCGGAGTTTTCAGTTCATGTGAGACCGTTGAAACGAAAAGTCTTCTCTGCTGTTCCTGTCGGGCGGCTTTGGTCACGTCTTCCAAAACGACGACCCAGCCTCTCAATGTCGACTGCGGGAAAAACGGCTTACTGAAATGAAACTGGATGATCCTGTTTCGGATCTCGACTCTGGTCGTGACCGACTCAAGCTTCTCGCTTTCGAGGATATCATCTTCGTTTTCCTGCGGACGCTGCTTCGGAAGAAGCGATTCATAGACCTGCAGATCCAGAAGGACCTGCTCATCATGAACGAACGTCTGCACGAAATCGATAAATGACTGCGGAAGCTCTTCCACGCGGAGTTTTTTAAGACATGTCTTGTTATTAAAAAGCAGCGTGCCGTTGTCCGTAAATGCGACAACGCCCATCTGTACGATATTTAAGACCGAGTTGGAAACACCGTTCGCGGCATTCAAAAACTTCATGTCGCGTTTTTTCTTGTAAAAAGAGACAGAGAAAATCTTATAGACGATCAGACCTGTGAGTAATGACCCCATCACAAGCCCGATAAAAAGCATGGGAACGGGTTGTATAACCCGATCCCATATAGATAATCTCGCCAATAATTCTTTCAACCTTTCACCCTCAGCGCATTTCCGCGCCAGGCGCTCACTGCGCCTTGTCAAAATAATAACCGACCCCGCGTTTAGTCAGAATATAGCGATAGTTGTTCTGGTCCGGTTCGAGTTTTTCTCTTGTACGGCGGACCGTAACATCAACCGTTCGTACATCTCCGAAATACTCATATCCCCAAACGTGCTGCAGAAGGGCTTCTCGAGAGAATACCTGTCCTGCATTTTCCGCCAGGAAAAGCACCAGCTGGAATTCACGGAATGTCAGAGCTACATCCACGCCGGCTCTTCGGATCTGATAAGCACTCTTATCGATCTCGAGTTCGCCGATCTTGATAATGCTGTCCGAGCCTTCCGACTCTTTATCTACATAGGAACCGCGGCGGAGCTGTGCCTTTACACGGGCAAGCACTTCACGGGGACTGAAAGGCTTCGTGATGTAGTCATCCGCGCCCATTTCAAGACCCAGGATCTTATCGATCTCTTCACCTTTTGCCGTGACCATGATGATCGGAGCTGCTGTTTTCGGACGAAGACGCTTGCATACTTCAAAACCGTCGAGTTTCGGAAGCATCCAGTCCAAAAGGATCAGGTCCGGCTTCTGGCTTTCGGCAAGCTCGAGAGCGGTGACACCGTCTCCGGCAGAGATGACTTCATAACCTTCTCTTTGAAGATTGGCAGTCAGTAACTCAACCAGCGGCTGTTCATCATCTACGACTAAAATCTTAGCACACATAGCAATTCTCCATTTCCTTTCAGACACAAGATATAGTGTATCCGACAACCCTTATATACAACAGTTATTACAATTATACCATTCTTATCCGGATTTCAACCCCAATTATTACAATTTTGTTTCATTTTCTAAAAAAGAAGAAGCTCGACTACGTTTCCGTAATCGAGCTTCATATAATCCGGCAGCGATCTATTTTCCCGGGCCGTCTCCAGCCAAGTATCTTGGACACCGACGAGCTTAACTTCTGTGTTCGGAATGGGAACAGGTGTGGCCTCGTCGTCATAACCACCGGAATGGTTGAGGGTCTTCAAGCTGCACCCTCAAGACTGCATAGAAAACTATAACATATCCAAAAGAATTTGGAAAGTGAGTATCTTTAAATGTTCTGGTTTGAGATTTATCAGAATAGAGAATCTTAACTTGTGGTCAAGTCCTCGGGCATTAGTACCGGTCAGCTGAATACATTACTGCACTTACACACCCGGCCTATCAACTGGTAGTCTTCCAGGGCCCTTACCAATAAAGAGGGAAATCTCATCTTGAAGCTGGCTTCACACTTAGATGCCTTCAGCGTTTATCCAATCCAAACATAGCTACCCAGCTGTGCCACTGGCGTGACAACTGGTACACCATAGGTTTGTCCATCCCGGTCCTCTCGTACTAAGGACAGCACTCCTCAAATTTCCTACGCCCACGATAGATAGAGACCGAACTGTCTCACGACG
>JAFRQR010000005.1 GCA_017428545.1 Clostridiales bacterium | reverse complement strand
GTCGGGAACAGCAAAACGTCGCGGATGGCGGGGCTGTCGGTGAGGAGCATGACGAGACGGTCGATGCCATAACCGATGCCGCCCGTCGGGGGCATGCCGATCTCGAGGGCGTTGAGGAAGTCCTCGTCGGTGTGGTTGGATTCTTCGTCGCCGGCTTCAAAAGCTGCGTCCTGAGCAGCGAATCTTTCTCTCTGATCGATCGGGTCATTGAGCTCGGAATAAGCATTGCACATTTCCCATGTGTTAATGAAGAGCTCGAATCTTTCTACCTTTTCCGGATCTGTCGGCTTCTTCTTCGTAAGCGGAGAGATCGCTACCGGGTGATCCATGATGAATGTCGGCTGGATGAGGTTTTCTTCACAGAACTGCTCGAAGAAGAGGTTAATGATGTCGCCCTTGGTGTGACGGTCCTCAAATTCCACGTGATGCTCCTTGGCAAGTGCTTTTGCCTCGTCATCGGACTTCACGGCGTCAAAATCCACGCCTGCGTACTTCTTGATGGCATCGTTCATAGTAAGTCTCTCGAAAGGCTTACCGAAGTCGATCTCGATATCGCCGTACTTGATGAGGGTGGTGCCGCAGACCTTCTCTGCCAGGTAACGGAACATGGACTCGGTCAGTTCCATCATGCCCTCATAGTCGGTATATGCCTGATAGAGCTCCATCAGGGTGAACTCCGGGTTGTGACGGGTATCGACGCCTTCGTTTCTGAATACACGGCCGATCTCGTACACGCGCTCGAGGCCGCCGACGATCAGTCTCTTGAGGTAAAGCTCGAGAGAGATACGGAGCTTAACATCCTCGTCGAGGGCATTGTAGTGGGTCTCGAACGGTCTTGCTGCTGCACCGCCGGCATTACTTACCAGCATCGGTGTCTCGACTTCCATGAAGTCTCTGCCGTCGAGGAAGTTACGGATCTCCTTAATGATCTTGGATCTCTTTACAAACGTGTCCTTGACCTCCGGATTGACGATGAGGTCGAGGTAACGCTGACGGTAACGCATATCGGTATTCGTCAGACCATGGTGCTTTTCCGGAAGGATCTGCAGGGACTTACTGAGGAGCTTGAGCTCTTCTGCATGAACGGAGATCTCACCGGTACGGGTTCTGAAAACATAACCCTTTACGCCGATGATGTCGCCGATGTCCATCTTCTTGAAATCCTGGTAGTCATCGACTCCGAGGGAATCTCTGGTGACGTAGAGCTGGATGTCGCCCTTGAGGTCACGGATGGTGGCAAAGGAAGCCTTACCCATGACGCGCTTAAGAATCATACGGCCGGCGACGGAAACTTCGATCTTCTGTGCCTCATGCAGTTCCTTCAGTTTCTCGGCTGTCTCCTCCTCGGAAAGTCCCTCCGGAAGTTTCGATTTCAGCTCATTGTCGAGCTTCTCGAACTTCGCTTTCGCGTCGAGGGAGTGATCCGTCACGTCGTATTTCGTGATCTGGAACGGGTCTTTGCCGTTGGCCTGAAGCTCGGAGAGCTTTTCTCTTCTGATCTTCAGAAGTTGGTTAAGGTCCTGCTGGGGTGCCTGATTGTTGTTGTTCTCGTCAGCCATTTTGCTTCCTCATTTCATTTTCTTAAATGCGCGAGAAATCGCACAGTGCTGTGCGATTTCTGCCTTAGTTTTCTAATTGTCATCAGGATCTCTTAGTCGCCAATCTTGATGATCTTGTACTTAAATGCGCCGGCCACAGTCGTTACTTCGATGACCTGGCCTTTTTTCTTACCGATGATCGCCTTACCTACCGGGGAATCCTGGGAGATACGGTTACTGAAGATGTCGGCATCCTTTGCGTTAACGATCTCGTACTGGATCTCGTCCTTGGTCTCTTCGTCACGGAGAGTTACCTTGGAACCGAGGGAGATCTTTGTCTTAGAGATCTCGGACTCGTCGATGACTTCCGCGTTCTTCAGGATCTCTTCGATCTCCATGATGCGGGCTTCGTTTTTGGCCTGTGCATCTTTTGCTTCATCGTACTCGGAGTTCTCCGAAAGGTCGCCCTGGGCTCTTGCTTCTTTGAGCTGTTCTGCGATCTGTCCGGAGATGACGGTCTTTCTCTCTTCGAGTTCATCCTGCAGACGCTTCATACCTTCGACGGTAAATTGGATCTTCTGATTCTCTTCTGCCATTGTTCTTGTCTCCTTTTGTATATTCTAAATATTTTATCAGTGCTTTTCGCGCGGGACCGAAGCCAGACTCCGGTCGGATACCCAAAATTAACGGGCGTCGTTGTTGTTCTTGGTGATGACGTCGTGTGCGCCGCCCTCGACGATGGAGGTGGAGGATACGACAACAAGTCTTGCCTTCTCCTGCAGTTCCGGGATCGAGGAAGATCCGCAGGCACACATGGTGGCCTTCATCTTCGCAAGGGAACTGTCGAGGTTGTCCTTGAGTTTACCGGCATACGGTACATAGGAGTCGACGCCTTCTTCGAAAGCCATCTTGCCGCCCTTTCCGCCGTCGTCATAACGCTGCCAGTTACGGGCACGGTTAGATCCTTCGCCCCAGTACTCTTTGACGTAGGAGCCGTTGACCATGAGTTTTCTCGTCGGGCTCTCGTCGAATCTTGCGAAATAACGGCCCAGCATGATGAAGTCGGAACCCATGGCAAGTGCCAGAGTCATGTGGTAGTCATGTACGATACCGCCGTCAGAGCAAAGCGGGATGTAGTAGCCGGTCTTTTCGAAATACTCGTCACGTGCTTTTGCCACAGCGAGAACAGCGGAAGCCTGGCCGCAGCCGATACCTTTCTGCTCACGGGTGATACAGATGGAACCGCCGCCGATACCGATCTTGATGAAGTCGGCACCTGCGTCTGCCAGGTACTTAAAGCCTTCTGCGTCGACAACGTTACCTGCGCCGACGATGACGTCCGGATAGTTCTGCTTGATCCAGGTAAGGGCACGGGACTGCCATACGGAGAATCCGTCGGAAGAGTCGAGGCAGAGAGCATCTGCGCCTGCTTCGATAAGAGCCGGAACTCTCTCTTCGTAGTCTCTGGTGTTGATACCGGCACCGACGATGAGACGCTTGTCGTCATCTAAGAGCTCGAGCGGGTTGGCCTTATGGAATTCATAGTCTTTTCTGAATACGAGACCGACGAGGCAGTCATTCTCGTCGACGATCGGGAGCTGGTTGAGTTTATGGTCCCAGATGATGTCATTGGCTTCTTTGAGGGTAGTTCCCTCTCTTGCCACGATGAGCTTTTCGAAAGGTGTCATGAACTCGGAGACCTTAGTCTGCGGGTCCATACGTGTGACACGGTAGTCACGGGAGGTAACGATACCGAGAAGTTTTCCGTCGGACTTGCCATTCTCTGTTACCGGGAATGTACCGTGGTTGGTCTTTTCGCGAAGTTCGACGACTTCTTCCATGGTGTTGTCCGGGGTAAGGTTACTGTCAGAAACAACGATTCCGGCTTTATACTTCTTTACTTTCCGGATCATCTCACACTGGGATTCGATCGTCTGAGACTGGAAAACAAAGGACATACCGCCGGAACGCGCGAGTGCTATTGCCATACCGTCATCGGAAACGGCCTGCATGACTGCAGAAACCAAAGGGATGTTGATCTTGAGCCTGGACTCTTCCTGTCCCTTTCTATACTTCGCTATAGGAGCGGAAAGATCCACCTGATCCGGTGTGTTCTTCTCCGTAGTAAGGTTGGGAACCAGTAAATACTCACTGAATGTACGTGATTCTTGCTCAAAAATCTTCGCCATAAATCGAAATCCTCCCTTTGTATATATGATTACTCTAGAAAATATTTCATTAAATCATACCATACAAAGAGAGGATTTTGGAAGTCTTTTATACTATCTATTTCCACATTTTTCGGCTCGCAAAGCACTTTCTCCTCGTGCAAGTGTCAGTGCTTTTTTAGTTGACGGCCTTTCGCGCTGCGGAATCAGATGATTACTTCTTATTTGAGCCGATATTGACCTTCAGAAGACCAAGTGCAACAGAGACACCGATCAGGATCACTGCGGTGATCGCGGCTTCGACGAGAAGGAAGGTGCCGTTATACGTGATGGAATAGGCCCATACGTTACCTTCCGCATATTCGGACCAGAACCATACGCCTGCCAGAACATGGGAGATGAATCTTACGAGGAACGCGAGGATAACGCCGGCGCCGATCCTCCAGAAGGGGATGAGCTTAAGTCTCTTGATCGGGTTGGCGGTCTCGATCCTTTTCTTATAGGAAGCAGCGAAGATACCTGCAAGACCGACGGCCGTAAATGCGATGATATAGTTGAACATGACCTGCGGGAAGCTGACGAGGGTTCCTCCGATGAGCTGCAGAAGGCTCAGGCAGAAAGATGCGCAGAGGCCTTTTTTCAGGCCGAAGCTCAGTGCGAAGAAAATGATCGGCAGCATGGATGCCGGGGTAACGGATCCGCCCTGCGGCATTTCGAAGAGCTTGATCTGGGAAAGAACGAAGCTAAGACCTACGCAAAGACCGCCGGTTGCGATCGAAAGGATCATTTCGCGGCGTGCCTGCTTCTCCTTGGCGATCTGTTCTTTGGACTTTTCAATGACTTCCTGATTCTCAGAAAGTTTACTTTTATCTGACATGGATAATAACCTCCTTGTTCACCTCTAAACTATTGTCAGTTTAGCATTTTACCGGGGCGTAGTGCAAGAAAGGCGGGTAAGGAAAATAACTGTTTTGTGACTATTCTTCTAAAGCAGGCCGCGGATGCGGTCAGTCTTCGTCCGAAACTCTTCCGATCAGACGCTGCCAGGCGCTGTCCGTTAAGCTGTCCCTGAATCTGTCGATCTCCTGGGAATACTTTTCCGGAGCGTCGTTATATCCCATGACATGTGCGGCGCCCTCGATCAGGCAGATGCGCTTCGGGGCACGGATGCGGTTAAAGATATTGTCGCTCATGTAAGATGGCACGAGATGGTCGTCCGTGCCGTGGAAGAGAAGCACCGGGACCCGGATGCGCGAAGCAACGGACGCCGGCGAGCACTTTTCGATCGGAAAACCGAAACGCTGGAGCGTGATCCTTTTCACGAGCATAAGGAACGGTCTTAGGTGAAGTTTGGTTTTTCGCTGCGCCAGATACGCCATCTGGGTGTCGAGCGAGTCAAAGGAACTGTCCGCGATCACGCCCTGGAGGCTGTCGGAGGCAATGCCGGAACCTGCGGTCATGAGGGCACATGCGGCGCCCATGGATCTGCCGTGAAGGATGATCTTCAGTCCCGGACCGAGGCGGGTCTCTAAGTACTGCATCCACATGACGATGTCCTGGCTGTCGAAAAGGCCGTAGCCGACAAAAGTACCTTCGCTCATGCCGTGGGCGCGAAGGTGCGGGATCAGGACATGGCAGTCGTGCTTTTCGCGGTGCAGCTGCGCATAGGCGGCCATCACGGAAGGCATGTCGTTATAGCCGTGGATGAGGATGACGACGTCTTTGGTCGATTTCTTTTCGGCGGGAATAAAGTAGGCGTAGAGCTTGATGCCGTCAAACGCGGTCATCTGCCAGTCGAGGATGTTCATGCGGTTACTGTAAAACCAGTTCTGCCCTCTTCCGAAGATCGTGTCCTGCTTAATGGAAAGCGGCGATTTGTCGTATACCGGTCTCGGCTGCGGGCGCGCAAAGAACTTGTAGGCGACTCTTACTGCATACGAGTAGATGAGGATCCACACAAGTCCCGCCAAAAGGAGCAAAAGTCCGATAATGATGATCGCAAGTATCGCGCCTGTCGGCATATATGCTCCTCCTTTTTTCGTTTTTATCGTTATTACGGCGCGGCGGTCTCTGCCGCTTCGGATCCCGTTTCTCGCGCGGCGGAACTTCCGCTTCGGAACGCGGCGCCGCGGCAAGATAGTCCTATGCACCTATACTAATTGTAGAAGACCTTTTTAACCGGCGTGTTACAGGGATGTTTGGATATGTTGTCAGCTTTTAGGTGTTTGGCCTTTTTACGGGCGTGAAAGTCAGCTCTGCGGCGTCGAAAGATATTCGGAACCGTCATCCGTGACGAGCACGTCGTCCTCGACTCTGAAGCCGAAGCCCCACTCGGGGATGTAGATGCCGGGCTCGACGGCGAATACCATGCCCGGGACAAAGACCATCTCGCGGTCGCAGACATCGTGGACATCAAGTCCCATATGGTGGAGCGTATTGTGCCAGTAGTAGCGTTTGCAGGAAGAAAGCGCGTCGGCTTCGGAACTTCCGATCACGCCGAGGCTTCGAAGTCCTGCCGCAGCTGTCTTTCTCGTCTCGTTATTAACGGACTCGATCGTCGCTCCCGGATGGATCGCGGAGAGCGCCGTTTTCTTACACTCCTGTATCAGCTCGAAAAGCGCCTGCTGGCGGTCGTTTCGTTTTCCGTTTACGGCGTAGGCGCGGGAGATATCGGAGCAGTAGCCGCCCGCTCTCGCACCGCAGTCGATCTGGAGCATGTCCCCGTCATTGAGAAGTGCTTTTGGCGTAGGATAGTGAAGGCAGAGCGTGTTCTTCCCTCCGGCCGCAATGGTCGAAAAGGACTGGAAAAGAGATCCGCGCTTGACCATCTCGCACTCGAGGATCGCGAGCGCTTCGCACTCTCTCATGCCTGGGCGGAGGTTCTGCTCCAAAACTTCGAGGGATTCCTCCGTGACTTTGATCGCTTTTCGGATCGCGTCGATCTCAGCAGGGCTTTTGACCATGCGTAACAGTGTTACAAAGCCTGAAATATCAAGGGCGGAGTCGAACCGGTCGGTTCCGGCGAGTTCTTTTTCCAGATGGGCTCTTTCGTGCGAATGGTCCGTCTCATCCCAGGCGATCTTGAGGTTGCTTTCGAGGATCTCAGAAAGATCGTCCTTGAATTTCGGAAGAAGCCGGACATCGGAAATGCCGGAGATCTCTTCCGCTTCCACCGCAGCCAGACGCTTGCCGGTCCACTTCTCTTTTTCGGGTTCTCTCGGGTGGATGTAAAGGCGCGTCTCGAGAACGGAGCTTCCGCCGGTTTTGTTGCTCCTTGGGTGCTTGATCATGATCAGCACGGAATCTTCCTGCTCGATGCCTGTCAGATAAAAGAATGTACGGTTCGGCAAAAACGGATACGACTCGTCGAGGCTTGCGACCGGCGCATGCCCCGCATAAAGAACCACCGCCGTATTTTCTTCAAGCTTGGACGCAAGAGTTTTTCGGCGGTGTGTATACTCGCTTTTCGGAAGGCTGTAACTTGATACGTCGGTAAACATCAGGCATCTCCTGATCTTACGTTGTATTCGTCAAACAGGATCGTGTTGTTGATGTAGCCGAGGGTCGCGCCCGGAGACTGGCGGATCAGGCCCGGGTTACCGATAACGATGGAGTTGTCCGGCACGTCGAAGTTGACATAGGCGCCGGGGGCGATCAGGACGTTGTTTCCGATGTTGATCTTACCTACGATCACGGCATTTGCACCGATCCAGACGTAGTTGCCGATGTGCGGAGAGCCTTTTCTGGAGCCGCGGAACTGCGTGCCGATAACGACACCGGTCGATACATTGACGTTATTTCCGATCACGGACTTCGGGTGGATGATGATTCGTCCGAAGTGCGCGATATAAAAGCCCTTGTCGATCTTCGTCTCATACGGGATCTGGAAATGGTACTTTCTGGACTTTCTTTCCAGGGATTTGCTGCAGAAATACAGGCAGGCCTTATGGAAGAAATATTTAAAATCGTGGATCTTCGTCAGCGTCCTCTGGTAGTGATAACTGCAGTGACGCATATTGCTGATGTAGTGGAATTCCGGGCTGGTCATCATCTCTTCGATATACGTCAAGAAAACGTTCTTATGACGCTTCGTATTGCCCGTATATCGGAAAAGATCACTATAAATAATGTCTTTCAGCTCGTCTGTCATTTTGAGTTTCTCTCCATCTGCCCATCTAAGAAATATGTTACCGCTTTTTTAGCTTTTCATCAATAAAGAAAAAGACTCGTATACAAAAAATATACAAATAGCAAATGCCCCCTCATTTCCAAGGATTCCCGCCGCCGCGCCATTTCTGTTTGTGCTCCGTGCCGCGCGGTCATTTCTGTTTGCGCTCTGCCCCGGACGGTGGCGCCATTTCTGTTTGTGCTCCGTGCCGCGCGCCCCTTGACGTAAAAGGCACGTACTTTTATAATCGAATAGCATTTGCAGGCACATATATTCCGTGCCCGAAACATATGGAGACGTATCGAAGTGGTCATAACGGGGCGCACTCGAAATGCGTTAGCCGGTTTCCGGCTCGAGGGTTCGAATCCCTCCGTCTCCGCCAGATTCCGTGAAGTTACCCCCATTTTTTGTACAGCGATATACAATGAATGGGGGTACTTTTTGTGTGAAAAAATTACAAAAATGTCACAAATCACAAAAATGACAGGGCTAAAATCATAGTGTATCTAGAAGATGCACCGCCCATCGTTTCAATGAGGAGAAGTAGTATATGCGCCAATTCGCACGTTTCTTATCGATGTGTCTCTGTCTGTCTATGGGGCTTTCTCTTGCCGCTTGCAAGAAAGGATCGCCTAAAGCCCGGGATCTGGTTGTGGGGAAGGACGACCCCTGGTATGATTCTTTCCGGTTTTCACTTTCTCCGGATAAGCCGTCATCCGATATGATCATGCAGACGGATGTCCTGGCATGGAACGGAAGGATCTGTCACTCCTATAACTACATGGTAACGGAGACATTTAGTAATGTCTCGAAACTGGATATCTATAGTGAGCAGGGTGAGAAAGAAAACTCTGTCGAACTCTCTTTCCCGGAAGGGGGCGGGAGGTATTCTCTTCTGAAGATCCTTCCCGGGGAGGAGGAGAACACGGTTCTTGGTCTGGTTGAGGTCACTTCTGAGAAAACACAAACACATTTTGCTAAGATCGATATCCAATCCGGAGATGCGGCGATACTTGATCCGGTCGTCGGGAAAGACGGCGCAGCCTTAACCGGATTTGCGTCGGGTATATATACTTTCGATACGTACACGGTCATCAATACGAATGATTTCGAAAGCGGAAGGATCACTTCTGTCGTGTATCAAGGGCTGAATTTCCTGTGTGAGCTCGATCTTTCTACTATCAATGGCGTGTCCGCGATCCGCGATTGTTCGTATGCCTCAGGAAGCAGGCATGCATTCATGAATATTCTGACCGGATCCGGGGAGAAGTATGTCTGCGAGTTCGACTTATCTAACGGACAGCTTATCAACAAAAAGGTCCTGGAAGAATCGGAT
The DNA here is from genome assembly GCA_017428545.1 of Clostridiales bacterium. Lineage (GTDB taxonomy): Bacteria > Bacillota > Clostridia > Saccharofermentanales > Saccharofermentanaceae > Scatonaster. Next base: position 56,878 of record JAFRQR010000005.1, on the reverse strand, counting down.
ACGAATAAGGCCGATCCCACGTATTTCCAGTTCTCCGCCCAGGGCGAATCGTTGCGGCTCGACAGTCTCGGGAATATCTATCGGCTGGATTCGGAAAAGAATGAAGAAACGAAAGTATTTGAGAATAACTGGTATTCTCCGAATTTCTACGATTTTGTTCCCGACCGGAATTATATTGCCCGCGTCATTTCCATGACTGAAGATAAGGTGATCATGTACTTCTACAGCATGGACAATATCACAACAGCGAAAGTGTTCGGTGAAAACTTTACGATCCTTATTCTGAATAAGGCGCAGACGAATCCACACGCCGGGAAGAAGATCATTGAGATCAGTGCTCCGCTGGACCTGTCTTTCTCCGACTATCTTTCCCGGGCGATCGTGGCATTTAACGAAAAGGACGAGGAATATCAGATCCGTATCTGGAATCGGCACAATGAAGGAAGCCTGACCGGAAGCCTGCATCGTGAACTTGATCCGGAAGAGGAAAAAGTATATACGATCATACACGAACTGGAGGGATCGGAAGCTCCGGATCTGGTCCTGAATATAGAGCGGCAGGAGGCCATGAAAGACAGTATGCTGATGGATCTGTCTTCCGTGCTGGAGGAGAGTACGAAGCAGATGCTCTTCGACAATGTTCTTACGGCCGGCATGCCCGGCGGTAAACTCTACTTTATCCCGGTGACCATCCAGGTGGAAGGGATCGTCGTAAAAGAAGATCTTCTGGGAGAAGGTAAGATCGGAATCAGCTTCGATGAGTATGACCGGTTCGTCGAGGACAAGCTCTCCGGCGTGCAGCCGTATGACTATCCGTATTCGACGTATAACTACAGAAATACATTCCTCCTGTCCTGTGTGGATATTCAATCCGCGATCGAAGGTGACTCGGTCAATTTCGATTCCGAACAGTTCAGAAGAAGTGCGGAATATGCGAAGACCCATTTTATGGAGAATGCCGCAGATGCGAATAATGAGATCCCGTACGAGGACGAGATCCTGCGCCCGATGGTGGATGCGAGGTATGTCCGGATCTCGGCCTTTACCGATTATGTGCTGAACTGCAGTACGGAGAAAGACAGCTTCTCCGTGATCGGCACGCCATCTGTGGAGGAAAGAGGCGCACGATTCCGGTCAGCGGAGAGCATCTCGATCGTTGCGAATACGGATCGTGTGGAAGGCTGCAAGAAGTTCGTCAACTTCCTTCTGTCCGGAAGCTTCATCAACGAGGATAGCCCGGTATTCGATTCCATCTGTACGAATAAAGAAGTCATGTCCCTGGAGATCGATAAAATCACGGAGTTCTATAATGAGATCTACGATGAACAGGTGACGAAGATTGATGAACAGAACCAGCAGGGAATAGTGTATGTCGATCTGTCCGATATCCTCATGGAGGGGCATAAGAAGATCAGCCAGAAGATGAAGGAAAATTTCCTGAAGATGTTGTCGAACTTGTCTGTATACTATATACAGGATCGTGACATCCAGGATATCCTATCTGAAGAATTACAGGCGTACTATGCCGGTGACCGTACTCTGGATGATACGATCAAGCTGATCAATGACCGTGTAACCGTATATATCAATGAAGTGAAATAGGATCCGGATCCGATAAAACGGGGCGCGTTATTATAGCATAGAAAAGCAGCCCGGAAAGTATCTGGACTGCCTCCTAACGTCTTATTCTCAAATTATCTTCTTACTACTGTGCAATCTTTAACATACTCTCCGTATTTGCTCACAAAATCCTTTAATTCCAGTTCTTCAGTGATCCAGATGATGGTCCAGGCCTTCTCTATTCCCAGATCACGATATACTTGTAACCTATGGTTTCCATCATTTAATTCGAATTCCCCATCGACATAATGAACAATGATGGGCGCCAACTCCGTTCCGGCTTTTACAACCTTTGTAAGGTCAGCAATCTGATGTTCCCACCAATCCTTATCAATGCGGTATTTCATGTCCTCTTCAGGTCCTGAACACCTTTTGAAAAAGCTTATCGGAAACTCGGCCGGGCTGAAAAAGTACCTGTCACAAAGCTTTAATCCATCCGAAAAAGGAATGTTTCTTCCTTCCTCGTTAAGGTAAAGATGCACCCATGCATCCATCTTTTCCTCGTTCCCATATGCAATGGCTGATTCCACTGTCGCGCTATACTTCAGCATAGTAACCTCCTTCTTACTGTAAACAATTTTCTTGATAGAGTCGTAAGAAAGCGAGTACTCATCCATTAATACTTCAATCGTTTTTCCGTTTTGAAAAGCTTCTCTGATAGCGGCATTTCTTTCACGAATGAACTGCTGATACCCCGAGGTGGCACCCCAATCCTTTTTCTCATCTCCGGCCGGAATATAGATGGTTTCTCCCGATACATATTTCTGGATTTGTTTAAGGAGTTTCTCCGGAAAAATATCTCTTGCATTTTTGTATTTCATTACTCTAACCTCCTTACAAGAGATATCTTACTTTCACCCATTGCTAAATAATATACCGCAATTTAGTATAGTTGTTTTTTACACAAAAATCTCGAATCGTTAGGGTGCTTTTGCAAAGGATGCATACATGTTATAATATAAAAGAAGTTTTAGAATTTTGGGAGGAAAAACATGGCTTCAAAAAAACTGATGGGTGTTCTTCTGACACTGGCGATGGTCTTCTCTATGACCGCGTGCAGCAAAAAGTCCGAAGAAACAAAGAAAAAGACAAAAAAGACAAAAGCAACTGAGGAGATCGAGACAGAAATCGAAACCGAAGAAGATGAGACCGAGGATACAGAAGATACCGAAGAACCCGACTACAGCACAGGAGATGTCGGCGACGGTATCCTTGATCCGGATGCAAATATCGGATCCAGCAGCTCTGCATGCGGCGTCCTTAATATCCTGCCGGACTCTTATGACGGCTTTTTAGGCGGTCTGTATCTTGCAAGTCCGTCTTCCGGAACGAATGAGATGAATAAAGCCGGCCTGCGCCAGACCTTCATCCGCAGCATTTTCGAGAATACGGATCACATCGAGATCTATCTTGGCGATTCCGCTTCCGACAGCATGTCTGCGTTCCTCGTACCGCACCACGATGACAACAGCATTTACACGGAAGAGTATTTACAGGGTATTCCGGAAGAGATCGTCATGACTCATCTTACGGATCCGAACGATCCTGATTGGTACTGGGGAGACCTCAGCCTGAACGAAGAGACTTACGCTCCGGGCTACTACGACATTCTCTTTACGGACTATGGCGAGCCGGTAGCTACAGTCACGATCAAGCTTACACAAAGCGGCTCCCTGAGCGATTTCGCTGATCATGATTATTACTCGATGATCAAAGAAGATCTGGATAGCCACAACATGTCCTACCTCTACGAGGTCAGCTTCGATAAGTTCTACGGCTGCTCCGAGCAGGGCATCTGGCCGGATGATTACACCTGGAGCGGAAGCGGACTTCCGTCTCTTCCCTGTGAAAACCCGGAAGCGAGCATTTCCCTGAGCACGAATGAAACCTCTGTCAGCATCATTTCCCAGCTCATCAGCGAGGATGAAGAGACAGCCTGCGTGCATATCGATGATGTTTTCACTGCAAACGGTTACTATATCCAGTATCTGAATGGCGATGACGACGCGAACTATCGTTATGTCTATGTCTTTATCGAAGGCGTTCCGTGTGAGATCTGCTACTACGGTTATGAGGGCGAACTTCATCTGGTGATCACCAACCTGATCGCAACTGCTTAAGAAGATATAAAAGACTGGCGAAGACCTTTGTGTAAAGCATGAACACACCGTCCCCGACAGTGTAGATGAAAACCCCCGCTTAGTGCAGCAATGCACCGGGCGGGGGTTCTCTTTTTCTTAAAGCTTATACTTGTGCGCTCGCAGCATTTCCACCGGAGCTTTATGCTTCGGCCTGGGTCTCTGTATAATCATCGACCGTTATTTCCAATCCGAATCCGAAGACGTTCGAAACCGACTCGTACCAGTTGCTTTTCTCGCCATATGCGATCTGGAAGTGAACTCCGTTACTTAAGCTCATAAAGTCGCACGGTGTAATTCCGACAACGAAATCATCGCCTTTCCAGCTTCCGTCCGGCTTCTCTACAAGAACAGGATGTCTTTCCTTCATGATATTGATGAATTCTACGGCTTTGTCATAGTCATAGATCTCAAGAATGATTCCCGTTCCGAAATACCCGACAGCTTTTACGCGTGCCCCGCCGTCTTCTTCCGTTCCTTCAATCAGCACATCGCTTACATAGATGCTATAGACATTGTCTTTGTCCGATCTGCCGTATCTTCCGCAGAATGCCTGCGTATATCTCCACGGCTCCACATCATAGTAATTCTTCCGGACATCTGACAGAAGATCTCCGACCTTCGGGATCTCTCTTTGGGTCAGGCTGTCACAGAGATCCGCGATCTCTTCAGCAGTCATGCCGCTGATATCAAAAATGCATTCGGACTCATCTCTTTCCGTGGTCTCGGTTGGCGCCTCGGTCGTAGTCTCTTCCGTTGTTTCCGTCGGGGCTTCTGTAGTAGTTGCTTCCGTAGTGGATTCCGGGGTCTCTTCCGGAGCCTCCGTTTCCTTTTCCTCGTTTTCTTCTTTCTCTGTTTCTTCGGTCTTTGTGGTGGAATTCTTATCCTTCTTGTCCTTGCTGTTCTCCTTGGAGCCGCAGGCAGATGTCAGAATAAGTGCCATAGCCATTGTGAGTACGAGAATCTTCTTTTTCATATATACCCTCCGTTTCCTTGTGTCTGTCTTTTCCGGAACAGAACCAATAACCAAATGCATAATACCATTGGGCCGCCACGATAAAAAGAAGAGGATTTGGCAGAATAACGTGTTCTATTTCGGCGTTCCCTTTCAGAGACTTAAAACTACGTGAAGAGCTGTATTAGGATGCTCAAAAAGCACAGGCCGGCGGAATTATTCTTGCTAAACCCTAAAAACATTTCGTGTTTATTTGCAACATGCTATGAGAATATATAGAGGAATGATTTGCTGAATAGTGAAAAAATATGTGTGTTCAGTAGCGTGAGGTGTGTATATGTCTAAGTGGTTTATTTCGAATCCCAGAATATATGGGTGGAAACTTCTCATGAATCCAATATACTGGGTTTTGATTTGTCTCACAATAGGCCTTGTTTTGTTGATCCGCAGTGGCGTCGATTACACAAAATACAAACAGGCAACCAAAAATCTTGATTCCGAAATGTATGGCGAAGTGATTCATGTTGAATTTGAAGAAAACTCACTTGATGTTTCGGATAGAGAATATGTTGCAACAGTCAAGCCTACAGACTCAGGCATCTTCAATGGTTCTGTACTTAAATCGGGCGAGACGAAATACGAATATAAGACGGGTGAGTTCGTGAAGATCTATTACGATTCTTCGAATGTGTCCGAGTATTATATCGAGCATAATGCTCCTACCCATAGCAGCATTGCATTTCTCATCATCGGAATTACTTTTACATGCCTCGGGTTATTCATTTTCGCCGGTTTCAGGATATGGAAGAAAATGTCTGATTGATAAAAAGTAAGAGACCATCTCACCAGAGACGGTCTCTTTTGTTTTCCTTTCGTTGTTGGCTGATCTTGCAACTTACGTTGCCGGCCGCCCCTGTTACTTACGGTGTTGCCGGGTCTGTTGCCGGGTCTGCCGGCGGGGTGGTCGGCGCCTGTGTTTCCGGCGGCGGAGCTGCCGTGGTGTCGGCAGGCGGTGTGGTCTCCGGCGGCGGAGCAGCTGTGGTATCTGCCGGCGGTGCTACAGTCGTGTCGGCCGGTGGAGTCGTCGGATCCTGGATCGGTACCGCGGTATCTGTCGGCGTGGTGTCGACCGCTCCGGTGTTCGGATCGACGGTTCCGCCGCTTCCGCCCGTACCAACGTTAATGACGGCATTTCGGCACGGATAGTGGCTCGAGAAATAAGGTTCTCTTTTAATTTCGTTGCCGTCCTTGTCATACCAGACCTTATAGGACTTGTAGTCGTAGCCGGTACGTCCGGACTGGGTTTTCTTCTGCTGACCGGCCGGAAGGCTCGGATCGTTGACATAAGTCGTCGACGGGGAGATCGTTCTGACGTGCTCGCCGATCAGTTCGATATATTCGCCGTCCGGAAGCTGGCGTCCGTAGATCTCGACAGTAACGTGCTGATCTGCATAGTACGCATGGATCGCGACCGGAAGGTCCGTGTTATTCGTGAATCGGAAGTTCGGGCTGTACCAGGTAACAGTCGCATCGGTGCCCTTATCTACATATGTGCTCGGGATCGAGTGGTTCTTTCTTTCATCGACCTGAAGGTCAGCCTTCGTAACGCTCTGGTAAAGCATCGTGTTGGCCTGGCAGATACCGCCGCCGAGCTCATCTCTCATGCTTCCGTTATAGATACCGTGCGCCATCTTATACCCTTTTTCGGATGTTCTCTGTCCGACGAAATTGTTGAAGTTGAACTGCTCGCCCGGCATAAGGACCAGACCGTCGATCTTCTCGCAGACCAGACGGATGTTGGTGTTACGGTTGTCGTTATCGGTCGTCTCGGAAGTCGTCGTGGAAACAAGTCCGAGCTGGCTTCTTAAGTCATCTGCGGAAGTTTCGGGTTTTGCGACCTCGGCAGAAACGTCGATGATGCAGGAGAACTCGGCATTTCTGAGTTTCTCTTTCATGTCGGAGATCGCCTTGTCCATGTCCATGACTACGCCGTCCTGGGATTCCGTGATGATGAACTCGAGTTTTTCTACGTCAAAGCCCTCGACCGCTGCTTCTTTTACTTCGGTGTTATGCGGCTCGAGCGCCTGCCTTGCGAGCGTTTCGATCAGGGATTCATTGACCTCGTAATCGACCTCAAAATCCGCAGGCTCCGTCTTCAGCGCCTCGATCTTCTCATAACGCTCTTTTATGGCGTCATCGCCGGCAGCATCGCTGGTCCTGCCGTAGTTATAGGCTTCCTCGATGATCTCGTCGAGGTTGCTCTTGACCTTTAAACCCTCGGTGTTGACCTTGACCAGTTCGCCGTTGACCTTGAACTGGATGTCCAGCTGCTCCTGCTGCGAATCATCTTCTTTCCCCGCGAAAAGCGCCCGTACCTCTTCTTTGGTCTTGCCGCCTACGTCGGTGCCGTTGATCGTGATGCCCGGATAAAACGCCGGATCGTCTACGACCTTTTTCATGTTCTCAAGTTCCGAAGGAGAGACCTCCGCGGCATCGACCGCGGTGCTTTCCGAGGAGGAAGCGGAAGATGATGTGGTGCTGTTCCCGCCTCTGTTATTGAGATAAATAAACGTTCCGATACCGCCTGCGACCAGCACTCCTGCCGCACCGATACCGATCTTTTTCAGTAGTGATTTCTTCTTTTCATCTAGTTCGATCTTCATGTTTGTCCCCAACCTGTCTTCGTGTTTCAGTCCATATCACAAGATTACTATATCGGGGGTGTGCTTTTCAAGAAGATACTATTACCATTCGATAACGAATTCGGCCGGCTTTTTAGAAGACCGGTCAGCGCTCCGCGGGATTATCCCGTGAAGTTACTTTCGCGTGGGTCTTGTAGTATTCCTTTTTGTTCTTGTACATCAGGTGGTCGATCTGCGCGATGACGTCGTCTTCCTCGCCCGTATGCGTGAAGATGTCGCCGCCGATCGCAGCCGAAAGCTTATAAGGCTTGCCGGACGTTTCGTTGTATTTTTCGACAGCGGCCAGGATCAGATCCCTGTAGCGGTCGATACTGTCTTCTTTGAAACGGCGGATGATGATGATGAACTCATCTCCCGCGAAACGGATCACGATACCTTCGGTCTTGACAACGCTCGTCAGGATATCCGCAAACGCGATGAGTGCGGCGTCGCCCTCGGCGTGGGAAAAGTTGTCGTTGATCGCCTTAAAGCCGTTGAGGTCGAGCATCAGGGCAGCGACTTTTTCCTTTTTCAGATGCAGAAGCGTTTTCTTGATGTTGTCGAGTTCGTAACGGTTATATACGCCCGTCAGTTTGTCGATATAGATGCACTCATTCTGCAGGCAGATCACCAGCCCCGCAAACGCGATCGCGTATCCGATCGGCTGGAGCGAAACGCCGTAAACGAACGCCTGGATCACCATCGCCATAACGATCGGCGTGAGGAACTGCCACACCGGGAAATACCGCAGCGACGGATTTTTCAGTTTCGAGAGGAAGTAGTATGAATACCCGTAAATGATCAGCATCCCGCCCGCGATCATGAAAATGGCGTAGAAATTGTCCCTGTGATAGACGTTTGCGGAATCGATGTGGAATACGAGCGGATAGAAAAAGTTCAGGACCAGAAGTACGGTCTCGATCGTTCCGAGAAGAACGAAGAAAACGATCTGAAGCTTCGGGACCGTCTGGTCGATGTGATTGACGACGAGATAGATGATACCGACGCCGACGATCAGGTTATAAAGATACAGATAGGTATTTCCGAGAATATTGAGTTCCCGAAGGTAAAGCCCGGTCTTGCCGTCACAAAGAGAAACAAAAGCATCCCCTGCGCAGTAGAAGATCGTGGCGATCACAAGAACGAAAATGATCTGGCTTTCTTTTCTTCTTGCAGGCAAACTCCAGCCCCGTGTCAGAAGAATGATCAGGAGCAGAAACACGCCCGCAAAATCAGTGCCAAAGATAGATGTCAGATTGATCATGGTACAGCTGTGCCTCAACTATGGCTTCGAACTTTTCCGTCTCCTTTGCCCGGAAAAGCACTGCCCGCCTTTATGTGTTTTTCTTCTACCAAGCGGTGCTCTGCCCTCCTTTAGCGGGGCGCTGCCTGTTCACGTAGAGTATATAATCATTCGCGTGCGCATTCTATAGAATCGGGACGAAATACACAGATTTTTTACAATTGAACATTTGCGCATATTTTTAAACAAAAGGAGCCCGCGCGATCGGCGCGAGCCCCTGATTCGTTCGGGATTTAGGCGCCGCTGCGGGTGTGGCTCGCGCGGCTGCGTTCGCGGCGCCGCCGGATGCGAATCTGTTTGAGATGATCTGCTGTCGCGGCGCGGGTGCGCGGGTGCGCGGAGCGCCGGCGCGGCTTACTTGAAGAGCTGTTCGAAGAATGCCATCGCGAGGTCGGGCCACATCGGCACATCTTTATAGTCCGGATGCGGCGGATACTGCGGCGGCTCCGGCAGATTGCCATCCTCATCGGGATCCGGGAACTGTTCTTTTAGTTCTTTGATGCGCTGTTCGGAAACGCGCACGCCTCTTCCCTCTTTTACGGCTTTTACCGCAAGCTCGAGCTGCTCCATCGTGTAGGGTTCGCCGTACTTTCCATTCCTCCAGTCTTCGGTAAAAACGGAAAGGCCGTGCATACCTTTCGGGAACGCATGGAAGCTGAACGGGACGTTGGCTTTGCGCAGCGCGGAGGCGAACATCAGGCTGTTTTCAAACGGCACGAGATCGTCGGTTACGGTCTGCCACAAAAACGTCGGCGGAGTATTTTCTTTGACGTGTTTTTCGAGTGAGAAATAATCGTAATCTTCCTTCGGTCCGTCCTTCCCGAGAAGAGCCCACATCGAGTAGATGTGCGTGTATTCCCCGCTGGTGATGACCGGGTAACTTAAGATCATGGCATCGGGGCGGTTGCTGACCGTATTCAGATCCGGATCGGGATCTTCTACATCTTCGAAATGCACGCCTAAAGATCCGCAGACATGCGCGCCGGCGGAGAAGCCGCAGATCACGAGTTTAGCGGGATCCGCGCCGAGGCGTGCCGCATTTTTTCTTATATATCGGACGGCGCGGGAGATGTCATGGAGAGGCTGTTTTTGAAGCGGCACGGACATCGTGATATCTGTCGTGTAGGTAAGGACGGCGCAGTTCATGCCTTTTTCGTAAAAGGTCTTCGCAACGATTTCGGCTTCGGGCGGGACGCACATGCAGTAACCGCCGCCCGGAACCACGAGCATAAAAGGCCGCGCGCAGTTTTTCTCCGAGGAAGAAAGAGGATCAGGGGAAGTGCTTTTCGCGCAGGAAGCGGAATCGGGACAGGTGCTTTTCGCGTCGTCGTCGTGAATATAAAAACGCAGGTTCGGCACAAAGCCATAGGCGGCTTCGTAGGTGTATTCGTCCGATTTCCAGATATTTTCGCGCGTGAGTTCTTTCATGTTCCTGTTCCCCCGAAGGTTTTTCCTAAGTCAATAAATCAACCTTTTCTATCTTACACTTTTATCACTTTCGTGCATAGCATCTTACGCTTTTGTCACATAAGGCCATTCCTTACGATTCCGTCATGTTCGGGCTTTGCGGGCATGGTAGGATGTGGTCAACAACAACAAAGGAGGCCAAGTATGAGCGATTTAGTAATCAAAAGATGTAACATTTCTTTCATGCTCCGCGCGATCGTATTTGCTTTTGCAAGTGCCATGCTTACACTTTTTACGGCACTGATGATCAGCTGGAGAACTCTTAACATCGGCGTAGGTTTCGGCATGCTTGTCTGCCTTGTGATCATGCTGTATACATTGAGTTTCAGAAAGATCAACGAAAAGATCGCCGATTGCTGGAGAGGTAGAGGAAAGATCGGGCTGAGCGCCCTTCTTGCCGTCATCGTTCTCGGGTTTGCATATGTGATCTGCGCCACTGTTTTTATGGTGAGAGGCGCGTATAAGAAAGTTGCTGATTCCGGTGAGACTCCGGTCGTTATCGTCCTGGGATGCCAGGTCATGGAGGACGGCCCGAGTACACTTCTTGAAGAGCGTATCGACGCCGCATACGAGTATCTCGTCGAACACCCTGAGTGTCCTTGTATCGTTTCCGGCGGTCAGGGTGCCGACGAGGTCATGTCTGAGGCGCAGTGCATGTATAACGAACTGGTAAAAAGAGGTATTTCTGCGGAGAGGATCCACATGGAGGACCGCTCGACATCTACACAGGAAAACCTCGCGTTCAGTAAGAGCATTATGGACGAAAAGGGCCTTGGTAACACGGCTGTTCTCGTCACGAACGGATGGCATGAATTCCGCGCCCAGCTCATCGCCGAGGATCTCGGTATGACATGTGGTGCGGCCAGTGCGGACACACCTCTGGCACTTCTGCCCTGCAACTACATCCGTGAGCTTTTCGGTATTGCCTACCAGGTATTTTTGTAAGTGAAGTAAATTTGCCAAAAGCCTAAATCCCTCTTAACACAGAGCGCCGGTCGCGAAATCGCACCGGCGTTCTTCTTTTGGCATTTTGTGGGTGGGATGGGGCGCGGCCGCGCGTTGCGGAAGCGCGGTGCGCGGCGGCGCGAGGATCGCGGGCGTGCGGGCGGCTCAGCGGACGACGCGGCAGGAATCGTATCCGTAATATCGAAGAAGCGCGATCTCGTTTTCCGTGATCATTTCGCCGCAGATCACTACGGGGATCGCCGGCGGACATGAGCAGTCGGTAAGGTGCGCGATGCGGCCTTTCGCCTCGTCGATTGAAACGGTTTCCCAAGGAGACAGCGCCGCTTCGCGCATGCTCATAACGCGTTCCGGCAAAGTGGCCCGCGGCGGTCTGTTTATGCTGCTTACAGAAGTTTCTTCAGAAGCGGCAGAAGCGGCAGCAAAGCCGTCTTTTTGCGGGATATTCAGGATCGCTTCGGTTACAGTTTCGATCTCTTCTTTTGTGTTATTCGGTGATACCATCAGAACGATCTGATCCGGATCGGAAAACTCGACTTCGATGGGTGTTTCGTTTTCTCTCAGATACTGCGCGAATTCATCGCCCGTGTAGCCTTTTTCTTTCGTCGATATCGTGATCTTCAGCGGCTCTTCGCCAAGGAGAGAAAAACCGCCATCGACAAGTGCTTTTCGCGCGGAAGAAACGAGATCGGCCGTGGTCTTGAGGTCGTCTTTGAACTTCGTCTCGAGGAGCGGATTGAGGCGGTCCAGGCTCTGAAGGATCAGCCAGGACGGGCTCGTCGAAGCAAAAAGGGACAGCGCGGTCTTGACGTCCTCTTTTGCCGCCGGGATCAGATCGGATTTTACATGCAGATATGCGGCTCCGGTCAGCGCCGGGAGGGTCTTGTGCGCGGAATCGCAGCACATATCGGCGCCGAGGTCGATCGGGTGAAGCGACGGGTCCAGAAACTTCAGATACGCGCCGTGGGCGTTGTCGATGAGAAGCGGAATGCCGTGGGCGTGGCAGACTTTTGCTATTTCTCTGACCGGCTGGATGTGGCCGGTGTAATCGGGCGAAGTCAGGTAGACGCAGCAAGGAAGACCGTCGCGCTTTTCGGCCGCGTCGGCAAGTGCTTTTGCCACATCAGAATCCGTGATATTCTGCGAGATCAGGGAGTCGTTGCCGGGAGTGATCCATTCGGCGTCGAGGCCGAGCAAAACGCACGCGGAAATGAAGGTCTTGTGGACGTTTCGGGCGGCGAGGATCCAGGGCTTTTCAGTCTTGGAAGCGGCGCGGCAGAGATAGAGCATCGCGCGGATCGCAAGCGACGAGCCCTCGGTCGAATAATAGGTGTCGCAGCCGAAGATTTTTGAGGCGTTCTGCTCGCTTTGGCCGATGATTCCGCTCGCATGGAAAAGGTCGTCGGCGCCGGCGATCTCGGTGATGTCGATCGCAGCTTCGGGTGCGCCCTTGCCCTTGTGCCCGGGCATGTGCATGCGCACGGCGTTTGCCGCCGCGTAATTTCTTACGAAATCGAGAATCGGTGTGTCCACGCGCCCGCCTCCTTCTTTTTCGCGTTCTCCGTGTATTCCAAAGCGATTGTAACCTCTTATGATTTGTCGGTCAAATGGCGGTCGTGGATGGGTGGGCTGCGGATAGGATCAAATCGCGGTTTTTCTCCAAAAGATCTTATCCGTCGGGCTAGCAAATAGGACTAAACTGCGTTTTTTCTTGATTTAGTCCCACCTGTCGGGACGGGAAATGGGACTAAACTGCGTTTTTTCTTGATTTAGTCCCACCTGGCGAGCTGGAAAATGGGACTAAACTGCGTTTTTTCTTGATTTAGTCCTATTCGTCGGGCTGAAATGTGGGACTAAATCACGTTTTTTCTTCATTTAGTCCTATTCGTCGGGCTGAAAAGTGGGACTAAACTGCGTTTTTTCTTGATTTAGTCCCACCTGGCGAGCTGGAAAGTGGGACTAAACTGCGTTTTTTCTTCATTTAGTCCTATTTGGAAGTTATGAAAATAGGACTAAATCGTATTTTTCACGACTTTAGTCCTATTTCCCTTTCTAATAGCTCTTCGCTACCTCTCGAAAAGCACTATTCACTCATACAAAGACCTGAATCGATCAGCAAACAATCAGTTATCGGCAAACTCCCTGTGGATCGCGACCATCAGCGCGCACTCGATGCGCTTCTTGAAAAGCTCGCAGCCGTACTTATAGACACCGCGGACAGAGCCGGTCGCATGGTACGCATTGGCCGCGCAGCCGCCGCTGCAGTAAAGACGCGCCCAGCACCCACGGCACTCCTCGCGCGCATAGACATTGCAGGCCGCAAAATCATCCTGGATCGCGGTGTTCTTGACGCCGTCGAAAATGTTGCCGAGCAGGAACTTCTCCTCGCCGACAAACTGGTGGCACGGATAAAGATCTCCCCACGGCGTAACTGCCATGTATTCGGTTCCGGAACCACATCCGGAAATGCGCTTATAGATGCACGGACCGCCCTTGAGGTCGATCATGTAGTGGTAGAACGTGAACGGCTTGCCCTCGCGGTCGCGCTCGATCATGAGCTCGGCGAGCTTTTCGTACTGATCGAGAACGATCGGCAGATCCTCTTCTGTCAGGCGCGACGGATCATCCTCCGCGCAAACGACCGGCTCCATCGAAAGTTCGGAAAAACCGAGATCGAGCATGACCTTGATGTCCTCGAGGAAATCCGGATTGGCATGCGTAAAGGTTCCGCGCATGTAGTAGTTTTTCCCGCCCCTCGCCTCAACGAGTTTTTGGAACTTCGGCACGATCTTTTCCCAGCTGCCGTTGCCCGCAAAATCCACACGGAAACGGTCGTGGATCTCTTTTCTTCCATCGAGTGAAAGCACGACATTGCTGCACTCGCGGTTGGCAAAATCGATGACATCATCGTCGATCAGCACGCCGTTGGTCGTAAGCGTGAAACGGAAGTTCTTGCCCTTCTCCTTCTCGATCGATCTGGCATAGGCGACAAGATCCTTGACGACCTGGAAATTCATGAGCGGTTCGCCGCCGAAAAAGTCGACTTCGAGGTTGTGGCGGTTTCCGGAATTCTCGATCAGAAAATCGAGCGCACGCTTACCGACCTCAAAACTCATGACTGCACGGTCGCCGTGGTATTTGCCCTGCGACGCAAAACAGTACGAGCAGTTGAGATTACAGGTATGCGCGATATGAAGACACAAAGCCTTCACAACACCGGCAGTTCTCGCCTTGAGGTCGCCCGCCATCGGCTCGTACGAATCCTTCGTAAAAAGCTTTCCCTGCTCCTTCAAAGCCATGATCTGCTCGTAGCAGGCGCGGATCTCCTTCGGGTCCCCCATCTCGGTGCCCTTGTACTTTTCTTCCATATCCAAAAGCACTTTCTCCGAAAGTGTTTCGATATCGATCAAGCCATCTTCCACGCCGCCGTCAGCAGTTTCAGCCGCACCGCGGGCACAGGCACTGGCGCAGTCGAGTTTCTCCTGATGCTCATAGATCTCGTTTAAGCCCGCGATGATGTCATAGGACAGGTCGTCCACGACGTGAAGGCCGCCGGAACAGACGTCCAGCACGATATTGTAGCCACCGAGTTTATATTGATGAATCATAGTAAATCCTCATTTAGCGCGGTTTAGCCCGCGCGGTTTCATTAAGCTATTCAGTCATAAAAAAACTGTCTTTGTCACGAAGAAACGAAGCAAAGACAGCTATTTTTTCACTTACAGAAAAACAAGAATTACTTATTCTTGTTCTCGCACTGCTGGTTTGCGATACCGCAGGATGTCTTGCAAGCAGACTGGCAGGATGTCTGGCACTCGCCGCAACCGCCGTTCTTAGCGCTCTCGCAAAGGTTACGTGTCTCAATTGTCTTGATATGCTCCATGAAAGTGCACCTCTTTCTTAAAATGCTAGGGCAATAATAGCAGATGTAATATAGGGTGTCAAGGTAAGCACCTGCACGAGAAACGGCACGAAAAACGCCTGTAAAGGTGGTATAATAGCAGAAAAGGCCGGTCGTGATACGGCCGCGCGAAAAGCACCGTCCGGGCACCCCCCGGCGGTCGGGAAAAGTACTGTCCGGCCCCCCCGGCGGTCGGGAAAAGGGAAAGAAACTGAAAGCGAAGAAAAGGGAAAAGAAAGGATTGGGAACATGACTAAGCGTTTTATCAGCCTGCTTCTGGCAGCATCAATGATCCTTGCACTTGCGCTTTGCGGATGCAGCAGCAGCAGTAAAGAGACCGAGAGAAAGAAGAGAAAATCCAAAAAGACGGAAAAGACAAAGATCACCGAAACCATCGACGATGATGACGATGACGGCAAAAAGTCCACGAAGAAAAACAAAGACAAAGACAAGGATAAAAAAGGCACAGACGACGATAAGAAGAATACTCAGGATGACGGCACACCGAAGATCGGTATCTCCATGCCGACAAAAGATCTCATGAGATGGAACATGGATGGCGACAGAATGAAAAATCTTCTTGTGACGGAAGGCTATCTCGTCGACCTGCAGTATGCGGATAATGACGTTTCTACCCAGGTCGCGCAGATCGATTTCTTGATCGATTCCGGCTGTGATGTGCTCGTGATCGCGGCGATCGACGGCTCTTCACTTACCGATGTACTTGAAGAAGCGAAAAACAAAAACATCCCGGTCATCGGCTACGACCGCATGATCTACAATACCGATGCCCTCGATTACTACGTATCCTTCGATAACTACATGGTCGGAGTTGTCCAGGGCGAGTATATCCGCGAAAATCTGGCTCTCGATGATAATGCAGGACCTTTCAATATCGAGATCTTTGCAGGTGATCCGGGAGACTATAACGCAGCGATGTTCTATCAGGGCGCGATCGATGTTCTCAAGCCCTATATCGATTCCGGGAAACTGGTCGTTCCTTCTGCCCAGATCGATTTCAGCGATGTTGCGACTAACGGCTACAAAACCAGTGACGCGCAGAACAGAATGGATGCGATCCTTTCTGCTTTCTATTCGGACGGCATGCAGCTTGACGCCGTCCTTTGCCCGAACGATTCGATCGCGCTTGGCGTTGAAAACTCACTTGCCGCTTTCTATGTCGGGAATTACCCGGTCATCACGGGGCAGGATTGCGATATTTCCAACGTGAAAAACATCATCAGCGGCAAGCAGACGATGTCCGTTTTCAAGGACACCCGCAACCTGGTCGATCAGACGGTCGAGATGGTCAAGGCGATCATCAACGGAACTGACGTTTTTGTCAACGACACTTCGACCTACGACAATGGTGTAAAGATCGTTCCCTCGAACCTCGTAACGCCGATCTATGTCGACATCAACAACTACCGGACGATCCTGATCGACAGCGGCTATTACACGGATGCCGACCTCAGCTAATGACCTGACCGGCGGCGGATCTTTTCGAAAAGCACTTTCCGGCAGGAAATATGACGATAAAGCGAGAGTAAAATGACGTATAAAGACGATCTTGAAAAACTGAGAAAAGAAGCGGGGTTTGACGTAAACGACCCTACTTCTTTCGCGCGCGGAAAGCCCGGAAAGCCGCTGTCTGAAGATCCTTCTTCAAAAGCACTTTCCGATGGGGCTTCCGGATCTGCTTCCGGAGATGGAAAAAGATCCCCGACCGGTGCTTTTACCTCGGAAGAAAAGAAGATGACTTTGTGGCAGAGGATCTCGCTTCCGTTCATCCGAAACAGCTTCCTGTCGGTTCTGTTTTTCATGCTCATTACGGTCATCTGGATCGTCATGTCGCATACGATTTTGGCGTCGATCCGAAAGGTGCCGAGAAGCACGCTGATCATCTTCATGATCAAGGACTCGGCGTACATGCTCATCCTCGGCACGGTCATGTACCGCATCTTCATCACGCAGTTTGCCAATACCTATCACCTCGAAGAGGATTACCGAAAAGAATTCGACCGCGCCGAACAGTGGAAAGCGATCCAGCATTCCATGATGGAGACGATGCCGGAAACGCTTGTCTACACGCTCGACCGGGATTTCCGCTATACGTCTTTTAACAACCGTCACAAGTACTCGATGCTGCGCATCTGGCACGAGGAGATCAAGGTCGGCGACTGCCTCCTCGACCACATCACCGACGACGAGATCCGCGGCCTTATCCGGCGCGATCTGGAAAACGCCCTGAAGGGCGAATATTTCTCGCAGGTCAACCAGTTCGGCGAGAACGACCAGACCGCCGTTTACTGGCAGAATTACTACGCGCCGATCCTCGACGAAAAGAAGAAAATCATCGGCGTTTCGTGCTTCGCGACGAACATTACGTCTCTGAAGCAGTCGCAGAACAAGAACCTCTTCCTGAGCTACCACGATCCGCTCACGCAGCTTTATAACCGCATCTACTGCGAAGGTGAGTTTGACCGCGCGGAGGCCGAGGAGATCACGCCTTACAGCATCATCGTGATCGACATCCAGGGCATGCACCAGATCAACGATAACTACGGCATCGAGACAGGTGACAATTTGCTTATCAAGGTCGGTGAGCTTCTGACCAAAGCCGTGAAGGATCAGGGTACGATCGCACGCTGGGGAAGCGACGAATTCATCGTCATGCTGCCGGGCGTAGAATCCGCCACCGCGGAGGCGCTCGTGAACATCTGTAAGTGCGATTTTCCGGGCGTTACGGTCAACGGCGTTCCGCTTCGCGCACACTTCGGATTCAGTACCCGGACCGACATGTCAAGATCGCTTCCGGACATCCTTCGTTCGGCCGAAAGACAGAGTCTTCAGGATCGCCCGTAAAGTGACTTTTCTGTCATAAAACGGCGGGAAAAGTGCTTTTTCAGCGGAGTTATCAAAAAACCCTTCCTTGCTCTTATGTATATGTCTTGTTACAATAAGCAAATCGAATCGTAACTTTACGATGCTATACTTGTGCTTACACGAAAAGGAATTGGGGCCTTTTCGGAAAGACCATATTTTGAACTTACGCGGCTTTGCCGCACCGCATATATTTAGGAGACCAACCATGAAGCATAACGCCAATTCCGGCTATAGTGCCGGTTACAATATTTACAACTCTACAAGGCGCAGATCCGGCAGCGACAGAAGAAAGAAGTTCGTTGTCATCTGCCTTTTTATTTGCATGATCTGCATCATTCTGGACATCATATTCATTTCCAAGCTCATTTCCAAGGGCAAAAAGGACGTCGTGGCGCCGACTTCTTCTTCGAGCGCACCGGTCCTGACAGATGACTCCGGGAACGTGATCGTTCCGCCGTCGGATTCTTCGTCTGACACCGCCTCTTCTTCCGAGAGCGAAGGCGTCCGCACCCAGACGGTCGATGCGCAGACACGTGCTGCCAATCTCGCCGCAGTTCAGACACAGATCGCCGAGTACCTCAACAAGCAGACCGGCCGCTTCGGTGTTTACTACATCAACATGAACAACGGCGAAACGCTGGCATTTAACGAGTCCCAGCCGATCGTAGCTGCTTCTTCCATCAAGATCGCCTACAACACTTACCTTTACGAAAAGGCCGCTGCCGGCGAGCTCACGATGGACGAAAAGATCACTTACAACGCCGCGAAGTACCCGAACGGCGACTACGAGGGCGGTACGGGCACGATCCAGAACTCCGCAGACGGCACGGAATACACGCTTTACGACGTTTCCCACCTCTCGATCACGGTAAGTGATAACTGCGGCACCAACATGGTACTCCGTCGTCTCGGCGGCGAGGATGCCGTAAACAACAACTACATGAAGACCATCAGTTCCGTAGTCGACTACAGATCCGATGTCCAGTACACCGATTACACGGGAACCGCGACACACGGCCGCCGCCGCACTTCCGCTATTGACCTTGCGAAGTACGCAGAGCACCTGTACAAGGACTATACGGGCAATAAAGACCTCTATCAGCCGCTGATCGACGATCTTTGCAACACAGAATATAACTGGGGCGTTCCGGGCGGTGTTCCTTCCGGCGTGACAGTTGCCCACAAAGTAGGCTTTAACACCACATATTACGCGAATAACGACGTCGGAATCGTCTTCGGCACCGAAGATTACGTTCTCGCGGTAATGACCGAGAGCGGCGATGCGAAGGCCGCACAGCAGATCATCGGTGAAGTTTCCAGAATGATCTACGAATACGTCGAATCGAATTACGCCTGATCCGCGCGGATCTCTTTTAGGGCGTTTTCTGCCCATTCGATGACCTCTTCTGAGGGTTCATTTGTGTCCTTTAATTCGTATGGAAAATGCAGTTCTTCGTACTTGTATTCACCCATTTTATGGAACGGCAAAAGGTCTATCCGCTCGATGCATGAATAATCGTTCATTCTACGCATACCGCCGATGAGTTCTTGATTTGCGGATCTCCACTCTTCTTCCGAGGTGAGTGCTTTTCCCGAGGGATCTTTGTCGATTAAGGTGATCCCCGGGACCATGACATGGCGGATCCAGACGGGCTTATTTTCTTTTTGTCTTGCTTCCAAAAGCGCCCATGCGTGATCGGTCGTAAAACCGGTCAGTTTTTCTGCCTTATCCCTGTCGAAAGATTTGATGTCCAGAAGGATAAGATCTGCTTCCATCGCCGCCTCAAGAGCAGTGCCTTCGTTATAGATCCCGGATGTGTCGATCGCGACATGCAGACCTTCTTCGTGAAGAGCTCTCGTGAGGGCAAGAACAAACTCTGCCTGACGGAGCGGCTCGCCGCCGGAGATCGTCACGCCGCCGCTGGAAATATATGTGCGATAACGGAGGATCTTCTGCACCAGCTCTTTCACGGTGTACTCCTCCCCGCCCTCGAATCTCCAGGTGTCCGGATTGTGGCAGAACTTGCATCTTAAAGGACAGCCCTGCAGGAACACAACGAAACGAAGCCCCGGCCCGTCCACGGCCCCGAGCGTCTCAAGAGAATGCACATAACCCTTCAATCGATTCTCCATACTTATTCCTCAATGTGTACTTTCGTTCCGACATACGACTAATCTTGCAGAAGCAGTGTTTTAGTCGTACCGATTCCTTTGAAATATACGACTAAAATAGACACCAAACATAATTAGTCGTATTTGTTATTTTTTTCATACGACTAAATCTGTGATTGTAATCGATTAGTCGTATAATCCGCCTGTTTTTGTACGACTAAAAAAGTTATTCCGAAGATTAGTCGTACAACACGATTAACTATGTGTTTGAAAAAGAAAAGGATCTGCTTACATTTTCGAGTGAACCGTACGGCGGACAACTTCCAGCTGCTGCTCGTGTGTGAGCGTCGTGAAGTTTACGGCGTAACCGGAAACACGGATCGTCAGCTGCGGATACTTCTCCGGGTGATCCATCGCATCCAGCAAGGTCTTTCTGAGAATGACGTTGACGTTGATGTGGTGACCGCCGTCGTTGAAATAGCCGTCGAGGAGATTATAGAGGTTGGTCTTCTGCTCTTCTTCTGTCTTGCCGAGTGTGGAAGGCAGGATGGAGAAGGTGTAGGAGATACCGTCTTCGCTGTAATCGTACTGCAGGTTCGCAACGGATCTCATGGAGGCAACGGCACCGGATCTGTCACGGCCGTGCATCGGGTTGGCACCCGGAGCAAACGGTTCGCCGGCCTTTCTTCCGTCCGGAGTGGAACCTGTCTTTTTACCGTATACGACATTACTGGTGATCGTCAGGATCGACTGTGTCGGGCGCGCATTTCTGTAGCACTTGTGCTTAGAAAGATGCTTCATGAACTTTCTTACGACCTCGGCAGCGATACGGTCGACCTTCGGGTTGTCGTTACCGTACTGCGGATAGTCACCTGTGATCTCGAAGTCAACGGCCAGACCGAGTTCATTTCGGATCGGCTTTACCTTCGCGTACTTGATCGCAGACAGCGAATCGGCGATAACGGAAAGACCGGAAAGTCCGCAAGCCATGGTGCGGTCGATCTTCTCGTCATGAAGCGCCATCTCGAGACGCTCGTAGCAGTACTTATCGTGCATGTAGTGGATAACATTAAGCGTATTGATGTAAAGCTTAGAAAGCCATGCACATGTCTCATCGAAACGCGCCATGACTTCATCGTAATCGAGGTATTCGGAAGTGATCGGGTTTCTCACCGGACCGACCTGGTCACCGCTCTTCTCGTCACGACCGCCGTTAATGGAATATAACAGTGCTTTTGCCAAGTTAGCGCGGGCACCGAAGAACTGCATCTGCTTACCGACACGCATGGCGGAAACGCAGCAGGCGATCGCGTAATCGTCGCCGAACTTTTCTCTCATCAACTCGTCGCTTTCGTACTGGATGGAAGAAGTGTTGATGGAGATCTTCGCGCAGTACTTCTTGAAGTTTTCCGGAAGATTCGGGCTCCACAGGATCGTCATGTTCGGCTCCGGTGCGGATCCGATGTTCTCGAGCGTATGCAGGAAACGGTAGCTCATCTTCGTGACCATGTGACGTCCGTCGAGACCGATACCGCCGATACTTTCGGTGATCCATGTCGGATCGCCGGAGAAGAGCTCGTCGTATGCAGGCGTTCTCAAGAAGCGCACGATACGGAGCTTCATGATGAAGTGGTCGACGACTTCCTGGATCTCGGACTCGGTCATCGTGCCGTTCTTAAGCTCCTCTTCCGCGTAGATGTCGAGGAAGGTCGAAACACGTCCGAGGGACATGGCCGCGCCGTTCTGCTCTTTGACGACGCCGAGGTAACCGAAGTACAGCCACTGGACCGCCTCGGTAAAGTTTCTGGCGGCACGGGAGATGTCGAAGCCGTAGCTCTGCGCCATCTTCGTCAGCTCATAAAGGCTCTTGACCTGCTCGGAGATCTCTTCTCTCTGCTGGATCGTCTCGACGTCCATGACGTCAGGAAGGATCTGGTCCTTCGCTTTTCTCTTCTGGGCAATGAGGAACGCCGTTCCGTAAAGCGGGATACGGCGGTAGTCGCCGATGATACGTCCTCTGCCGTAAGCGTCCGGAAGACCGGTCAGGATACCGCAGTGGCGTGCGCGCTGCATCTCCGGTGTATAAGCATCGAAAACGCCGTCGTTATGTGTTTTTCTATATTGGAAGACTCTTTCGACCTCCGGATCCATCTCTCTTGCGTAAGCATCGAGAGAAGATCTGACCATGCGGATACCGCCGAACGGCATGATGGCGCGCTTCAAAGGAGCGTCTGTCTGAAGGCCGACGATCTTTTCTTTGTCTTTGTCGATATATCCCGGGGCATGGGAAGTAATGGTAGATATGGTGTGCTCGTCGATATCAAGGACGCCGCCGTTCTCTTTTTCCTTTTTGCGGAGCTCCAGGATCTGATTCCACAGGTCCGTGGTTGCCTGAGTAGGTCCCGCCAGGAACGACTCGTCTCCATCGTACGGAGTATAGTTCTTGTTGATAAAGTCGCGGACGCAGATGTCCTCCGACCATTTTCCAGGTACAAACATTGCAATAATCCTCCCTCGCGAAATTTTCTGCGGAGCACCCTTAGTCGGGCCCTCTCCCGAATCATTCATCTTAAAAAGCCTTGCATAAAAACCAATATCCTCCGGATTTTCTTTCCTCTCCAAAAGCACCGGTCGCCTTCCGTCAGGTGCCACCCCGACATGTTCTTCGTCTCCCGGAAGGTGCCACCCTTCCACGAAGAACCGGTTTCCGAAGGACAGGAGCCACCCTGTCCGGGAATACTATTAAAGAAGATCTACTCTTCTTTTGGAAATGATTTTCATTACCCCTACATCATAGACCAACCACCTTCTTATGTCATCCGTTTTCGGGAAGATTTTTTATACAAATTCTTTTACGTTCTCAATTGCTTTTCCCGTCGAATTAGCGCCATCTATTTTTCTTTTCCCGCGAGTGTGTCAAATGCTCCTTATGTTATAATTTATTTAGGTTTTCGCGCGGGCATACTGCGCGGATTGGTTTTTGCGCGGGGATCCTGCGCAGAAAGATCGGTGCGCAAGGTTTTTCTCGCGCACTTGAAAAAGACGGGAAAGAAACGGGGAGAAATTTCATGGCTACATTATGTAAGAACTGCGCCGCGCCGCTGGTCTTTGATCCGGCTACGCAGCGCGTCGTCTGCAGAAGCTGCGGCAGTTCTTTTACCGCGGAAGAAGTCGAGTCCGAGGCGAAAGCTTTTGCCGAGGACAAACGTGCGGTCGATGCCGCGGAGATCTACGGCGTGAAAAGCGAAGAAGACGAGATCTTGGGCAACGACGTAAAAGAAGAGTTCATCGACTGCTACATCTACACCTGCAGTTCCTGCGGAGGCGAGATCACCATCAATGGTACCGAGGTCTCCACCAAATGCATTTACTGCGGAAGTCCGAGCGTTGTATTCAATCGTATTTCCAAGGAAAAAGCACCGGAGTTCATCATGCCGTTCCAGATCACGAAGGAAAAGGCAGTCGAACTGATCAAAGCACAGTTTTCGAAAGGTCTTTTCATCCCGAAGGAAGTAAAAAACTTCGAGCCGAGCGCCGTTCACGGTATCTATGTTCCGTACTGGCTCGTTGACGCGAGGCACGCGGAAGCAAACATGTACAGCGCGCGTTTCAAAAAGGACAGATATTCCTATGAAACACGTTATTTCGGCCGTTCCGGCAACATCATCGTGCAGAACCTTCCGGTCGACGGATCACAGATGCTTTCACCGAAGATCACACAGCGTCTGGAGCCTTTCGATTTTTCGGATATGAAGAATTTCGACGAAGATTATCTTCTCGGTTTTTATTCCAACACGTCCGACATCACGAATGTCCAGCTCGACGAGATCGTCGCCAAGCGCTGTCACGAAGAGTTTAATAACGAGGCCATGAAGACATTCGGCGGTTCCGGCAAACGGTTAGCCGGAACGAGGCAGCTGGATCTGATCGATCGAGACGTCAGATACGCGATGCTTCCCGTATGGTTCGTAACATATAAGTACAGGGGCTTTCAGAACACTGTCCTCGTCAACGGACAGACCGGCAAAGTCGTCTGCGGCGCGCCGTGGAACGAAAAGCTGTTCTGGTTTTTCACGATAATGCTCGCGATCATTCTGTCTGTGCTGTTTATCGCCGCGCTCAGATTCTGGATCGTACCGGCATTTTTCAGTGATCCGTATGAATATTCCAGATCGTATCGTTACAACTCATCCCGACGAGATCCGCGAACGATCGTCCTCGCACTCATGGTAGTGCTGACCATAGCGCTGTTTACCGTCGGCTACAGGTTCTTGTCGAAGGCCGTCAAGCAGCTGCGTCTGTCGCAGTCCGCTTCCCTGTTCTTCTTCACGAAAAAGAGACAGGAGTGATCGAATTATGTTTTGGGTTTTAGCAGTTATTTTCGGTATCGCCTGGGGCATCGGCAGTTCGTTTGCTCTGATGGCGCTCCTTCTCAGCAAATCAAATAACATCGGTGACAGCCGTGATGAGATCGAAAAGTACGGACTCGGTGTCACAATGACGACGACCGAAGATTTCGGCGCCATCGGAGGAGCCAGTCCGATCATTGACTCGTACTGCGAAGCTTCCATGGCTATGTTCACACACGACAAGAGCATGATCGAGTTTTCGAACCATGCGCTCAAGACCGTTCCGGCAAGACCTCTGGAAAGATATATTCCGAAGCCGGAAGATAAGCTCGCGGATGAGGCTGCGAAGAAGATCGCTCAGGAATTAAAGGAAGAGGGTGTCGCGTTCTCCAAGGATCCTTCGGCTTCTGAACCTACACCGGGTCTGGTCAACGGAAGAAGCGGCGGCATCCTGGGAAATTTCGGTGCAGCAGGTGCAGCGGCAGCAGGCGGTGTAGCTGCAGGTGTGGCCGGCTCCAAAAATCGCCCGGCACCTCTCTGGGACACACCGAAGCCGAAGCCGGAACCGAAACCGGAAAAAGAGATCTTCGATCCGGTCGAAGCCGAGATCGCCATGATGTTCGGAGACGATGTCCCG
Organism: Clostridiales bacterium; assembly: GCA_017428545.1. Classification (GTDB taxonomy): domain Bacteria; phylum Bacillota; class Clostridia; order Saccharofermentanales; family Saccharofermentanaceae; genus Scatonaster. The sequence goes on along the minus strand of JAFRQR010000005.1, from coordinate 31,866 downwards.
ACCGGGCCGATCGATCCGGAAGCGCAGCAGTTCCTGCGCCCCGACGCTCCCGTCTACGAAGCGCCGACCGCAAGTAAGCCGCTGTGGGAATCGGCAGATCCGAATGACGATTTCAGCGATTTCGAAGAAGATGAGTTTTAAGGTGCTTAAGGAAGCGCTGGAAAATAAGTTAGATGTTTCTTAAAGCCTCATGAATCAAGGCTTTCTAAGAGAGCGTCGAGGATTCCTCCCCTTGGCGCTCTCTCTTTTTGTCAGATCAGAACATCCCTATTCTTCGACAGGCTCAATTGCCCGATTCGTTTTTTGTCAAATCGCACAACACGGTTTGTATAGAATTGACAAAGCGGTGGTGGTATCTTATAGGTGACGAAAATTGCTTTCGGGATCGATTCGGAAGCAATACGGGGAAAGCACCTAAACCGCTGCGCCCGAGTGCTTTTCGGGCAGGAGCGAAACAATAAGGAGACAAACTATGTGTATGCGTAAAACGAAAATAATCTGTACCCTCGGTCCGGCAGCGGATTCCGATGAGGTGGTAAGAGATCTGATGCTCGCGGGCATGAACGTCGCGAGACTGAATTTTTCGCACGGCTCTTACGAAGAGCACCAGCAGAGGATCGACCGCGTGAAAAGGATCCGCGAGGAGCTCGATCTTCCGGTCGCACTTCTTCTCGACACCAAGGGCCCGGAGATCAGAACCGGGGAATTTGAAGGCGGAAAGACCAATTTCATCGAGGGTTCCGAGGTCGTTATCCGTGAAAAGGACGTCATCGGCACCGATAAGGAATTCTCTGTTTCGTACAAAGATCTCGCCGGCGACGTCAAAGAGGGCTCCCGCATCCTCATCGATGACGGCCTGATCGAGCTCATCGTCGACCATATCGACGGCGGTGACATCTACTGCACGGTAAGTAACGGCGGTCCGGTCAGCACGAAAAAGAGTGTGAATGTTCCGGACGCAGAGCTTTGCCTGCCGGCGCTGACGGCAAAAGATAAGGAAGATATCCTTTTCGCCGTAAAGAACGAATTTGACTTTATCGCCGCTTCTTTCGTAAGAAAGGCCAAGGACGTCCAGGAGATCCGCCACATCCTAGAAAAGAACGGCGATCACGGCATCAACATCATCGCTAAGATCGAGAATAACGAAGGTATCCAGAACTTCGACGAGATCCTGAAAGTAAGTAACGGCATCATGGTTGCCCGTGGTGACCTCGGTGTCGAGATCCCGGCGGCAAACGTCCCGATCGTCCAGAAAAGATGCATCCAGCAGTGCCATTCTGCCGGTAAGATCTCCATCACCGCGACACAGATGCTCGACTCCATGATCCGAAACCCGCGTCCGACACGTGCGGAAGTTTCGGACGTTGCAAACGCGATCTACGACGGTACCTCCGCGGTCATGCTGAGTGGCGAGACCGCCAACGGCAAGTATCCGGTCGAGGCGCTGAAGATGATGGTCCAGATCGCCGAGCAGACCGAGGAATCGATCGATTACTGGTATCAGTTCAGCAAGTCCAAGCCGACCATGATGCCTTCGGTCGCAAACGCCATTTCCCATGCGACATGCACGACTGCCATGGACCTTAACGCCAAGGCGATCGTTACCGTTACCCACGGCGGAAGAACGGCCCGTCAGATCTCCCGTTTCCGTCCGGCCAGCCCGATCGTGGCAGGCACTCTGTTCCCGCGTGTACAGCGCCAGCTGAACCTTTCCTGGGGCGTTTACCCGATCCTCGTTCCGGAAGTGGCCACCACCGACGAACTGTTCGGTGTCGGCATCGATGCTGCGAAGAAGTGCGGTTTCTTAAATGACGGCGACCTCGTCGTTATGACAGGTGGTACGCCGGTCGGCATGAGCGGCACGACCAACACCATCCGCGTCCAGGCGCTCGGCAAGTCCATCGTGCACGGCAACGGCCAGCCGACCTCCGACGAGCAGAGCTCTCTGGTCACCGGCACCGTCTACATCGTCAAAGATCCCGAGCACCTCGACGAGCAGCTGCCGCTTTCCGAAGATGACAGCATCATCCTGGTCGCTCCGTATACCAATAACAAAATGATGCCGTTTATTAAGCATGCAAAAGCACTGATCGTCGAGGATGACGACTCCGCTTCCCATGCCGCGACGGTCGCCATGGCGCTGGATATCCCGGCGATCCTTTCGTGCGAGAACTGCACCAAGCTCCTTAAGGAAGGCGCGACGGTATCTGTCGACGCCAAGCGCGGAAGCGTTTCCTGAGGAACAAAACATAGATGAACGCAAATGTTTTCAAGGATAATTCGTGCCCGTTTGAGCACGAATTATTTCTTTGACAATCTAACTTTTTCACCCCCTCCCGAGCCTCAAAAAGCGCTGATTTTTGCGCTTTTCGGACCTTTATGGTAAAATATGGATAACTATTGTCTGAGGGAAAGATATTGCGAAAGGAGAAGATAGTGAAGCTTTTCGGTAAAGAGATAAAGATCGCTCACCGGGACCCGGACCGGAAGACGGACCGGAATACTCATAAGAGCGCTCACCGGAACACGAACCGTGTATCCTGCGGGATCGGCACGGCGATCGTTATTTTGCTCGCTTTTTCCTGCGTCGTCGGCGCAGACTCTTTCCTTGCAGATTCTTCGGTCAAGACCGAGGGCGAAAACTACGATATGGTCACGCCCGACTACTATACTTTCTCCGAAAATGACGCGATCACAGCCGGAACGGTCACCGACCCTTCGGAAGTAGAGACAGACGCTACCGAAGCGACCACTCTCCCCGAGGCTACGGAGAGCGAGACATCGGCTGCCGAGACGACACTTGAAACGGCACTTACCGAAGCAACCTCTGATCCGTCGGACACAGCTGCGGCAGATCCGACCGCTCCGTCCGAGCCCGTCGCCACACCTACACCGACACATGTTCCGACCCCGACCGCCACTCCGATGCCGACGCCGACACCGAAGCCGGAATGGACGGAATCCGCATACAGCGATATCGTTTATGCCACAGGCGAAGTCAACGTCAGGACCGGCCCGGGCACGGAATTCGAGATCACGAAGACACTCAAGCTCGGCGATCCGATCGAAGTCGTCGCCAAGACCAGTAACGAATGGTTCAAGACCATTAAGGGCACCTACGTAAAGTGCTCCTTCTGCTCTGCCTATAAGCCGGCGACCCCGACTCCGAAGGCAAAAGCAACACCTACACTGAAACCGACACCTACTCCGAAGCCGAAGCAGGGCTCTTCCGCCACTCCTACCCCGAAGCCGAAGCCGGCAGATCCGACACCGGCACCGCAGGTTTCCGATAAAGAGGGCATGACACTGATCGGCTCCGACTTTAAGATCACATTCTACGGTCCGGACTGGGCCGGTGCAGGCACGGATAACCGCACGACCGCGACGAAGACCACTGCCGTCGAGGGCAGGACCGTTGCGGCCGACTGGGGCATTTTCCCTGCCGGAACGAAGATCTACATCGAGAACGACCCGCTCGGCGGAGACGGCTACTACACCGTCGAAGACAAAGGGTCCGGCGTCAACGGCCACCACATTGATATCTTCGCCGAAAACGGCGAGCATATGTCGTCTAAGAGCGGCTATAAAGTTTATATAGTAAATTAAAATCTGTTAGCCCCCGCAGAGCGCTCGGAACGAGGTTAGGCGGCGGACAGAGAGAGGTAAATAATGACACAACCCAACAATCGAAAGTCGTCCTCTAAGGGCGCTTCGGAAGGCGCGAAATACAATAACGCCGTCCGACTTCCTTCTGCGTCCAAAACAAGCAGAAAGGGACCATCCCCGTCTTCCCGGAAGATCTCTTCCAGAAAGAACGCCTCACGTTCCGGATCCACAAAGACATCTTCTAAGGGTGCCCCCGTTTCCCGCGCGAAAAGCACCGGTAAACTGAAGTCCAGTACGCCCGTCAGCCGCGGGGGCAATAACAGAAGCAGGAAGAGTGCTTTTCCTACGGCATCGGACGAAGTCCTTTCGCAGATCAACTCCACCTTCCTTAAGACCGTACAGGACGCGGAGAAAGCTTTTGCCAGCAAGAAAGAAACGCATAAGCTCAAGGTCATTCCTCTGGGCGGCATGCAGGAGATCGGCAAGAACATGACGCTTTTCGAGTACGGAAACGACATCATCATCGTCGATGTCGGCGTCGCATTCCCGGAAGAAAGCATGCTCGGCGTAGACTCCGTGATCCAGGATTACACGTATGTACTTCAGAACAAAGACCGCGTCAGAGGTATCTTCCTGACGCACGGACATGAAGACCATATCGGATCTCTGCCGTTTCTGATGCGCGAGCTGAAGTGCCCGCTTTACGGTGGCAAACTCACCATCGAACTTGCCCGCCATAAGCTCATGGAGGGCGGCGTCGGAACACGCGGCATCGAACTCGTTTACTGCGCGGCCGGAGACACGATCAAAGCGGGAAACTCCTTCTCCGTCGAATTCATCCGCGTCAACCACAGTATCGCGGACGCTTTTGCCTTTGCGATCAGAACACCGATCGGAAACATCATCCACACAGGTGACTTTAAGATCGACTTTACGCCGATCAACGGCGATCCGATCGACCTCGGAAGATTTGCGGAATACGGACGTCAGGGCGTTCTTCTGATGCTCGCAGAGAGCACGAATGTTGAGATTCCGGGCTCTTCTCCTTCCGAAAAGCACGTGGGCGAGTCTTTCCAGCGGATCTTCCAGAACACCACGGGAAGGATCATCATCGCGACCTTTTCTTCGCACGTGCACCGCATGCAGCAGATCTTCACCGCCGCGGAGATGTATAACAGAAAGGTCGCGCTCATCGGAAGATCGATGCTCAACACCTTCTCCGTCGCGAATTCCCTGGGCTACATCACGATGAACCCCAGTACGCTCATCGACATTAATGACATTAACAAATACGAGCCGGAAGAGGTCGTTATCCTGACAACAGGATCGCAGGCCGAACCGATGTCGGCGCTTTCGCGTATGGCATTTGCTTCGCACCGCGTTGTTGATATCCACGCAGGCGACACGGTCATCCTTTCCGCACACCCGATCCCGGGTAACGAAAAGCCGATCTACAGAGTCATCAACGAGCTGTTCCGAAGAGGCGCCCACGTCATCTACGAATCCCTCGCGGACGTGCACGTTTCCGGCCACGCCTATCTCGATGAACTGACGCTCATCCACACGCTTGTAAAGCCGAAATTCTTCGTGCCGTGTCACGGTGAATACAGGATGCTTTTCCGTCACGCGGAGCTTGCGCAGAGACTCGGCACGCCTGAATCGAGAACGTTTATCCTTAATAATGGTGACGTACTTGAACTGACAGCTGATTCGGCAAAGATCAACGGATATGTGCCGGCGGCACCTGTTCTTATCGACGGTTCCGGCGCGGCCGATATCGACAACCGCGTTTTCCGCGACAGAAGAGTCCTGGCGGACGACGGTGTCGTGTCCGTTTCGATCGTGATCTCGAAGGTATCCGGCAAACTCCTCTGCCCGCCGGTCATGCAGTCCGTCGGCTTCCTCTTCGACAGCGAAGCCGGTCCGATCCAGCATGAATGCGCGCAGAAACTATATAACTATCTGCACCGTCTGGAGTCGCAGAAATCGACCAAATCGATCCGCGAAGCCGTCGAGTCCAATCACATCCGAGACGCCTTAAAGAGCATGCTCTTCGAGAGCACGAAGCGGCGCCCCTTGATCATGATCAGCATTATGGAGATATAAAAAGAAGCGGGACCGTCCCGCTTCTTTTCTTTTTCAAACTGTATGCTCAGAACTAAGTTCTCACTCTTCCAGCTGCAGATCGTAGTTCCCGTCGCCGGACAGATGCACGATGGCTTTTCTCAGAGCGTCGATACTCGTAAAGCCGGTTCCATCCCAGCCGCTCACACTAATTTTCGTGCTCGGATGGACGATGTAAGTATCGTCGAGTTCACCGCTTTTATACACTTCGGTAAAGCCCGTGTACCAGTAGTACGTCAGGTGGTCTTCGGAAGATGTGTCTTTGTTCATCGTCGCCTGGACTTCTAAGATCACAAAGACTGTGCTGCTCCCGCCGTTTGAGGCGACAGCCATACCCTTATAACGGATCTCATCCAGATCGGCGCCGTAAGGACGGCAGAGATATTCGAGCTGGTTCATCGCCTCATTGATCAGATGATCCTTCTGGCCCTCGTTTACGTCTTCACAAGAAGTGACTCTCTCCAGGTGCTGCGTATAATACTGATCTTCCCCGGGAAGCGGTGAAAACAGTTCCGGATCGACGGTATCGGTCTCCGGCTTCTCGCCGTTTTTTTCCCGCTGCATGCGGTCGACATCGATCGAAGAGAATCCGTAGACGCCCCATTTTCCGAAAAAGATCTCTTTTGCCAAAGGTGATCCAATACTGAGGACCTGAGCCAGGGCGGGGGCATAGTCCACATAGAAGTTCCACGACCAGAAATAGCTGTGATACAAAGTATCACTTCCGTCCTCTTCCGAGACCGTGACCTGATAGTAAAGAATTACGGTGGCTTCTTTTGTGATCGATCGGATGCGGTAGGACACAAACCCGACGTAGTGGAAATCTTCCACTTCAAAAACATCAGGGATGAGGTTTTTATCGTAACGTTCAAAAGCATCTGCTGCCTGCTTTTTCATATAAGCGACCATTTCATCCGTCACCTGGCAGGGCTCCTCATCCGGAACTTCCGGGATCTCAAATACGGCATCCCATTCGTCATCCTGCGCCTGCTCAAAGGATAATTCGATATCGTTATCCGGGACCCGCACATTCAGATCCGGGTCCGAAATCACAAAATTCGGATCCTTATCTTCGCCTTCCGGGGCAAGGCCTGAGATCTTCGCAAGAGTTCCTTTGTCCCGCGTAAATCCGGAGGCCTCGGTTTCGGCCTTTTCCCCGTCTTTTCCTTTTAATGCGAGAAAAGCACCTGTCCCGATCAGCGCGGCGCCCAAAACGCAACATACGGAAACCACGGCGATTTTCCTGCGGGAAAAGCGCTTTTCGCCCGGTAATGGTTTTTCATTTGCGGGTACATCTACAGGTACATCAGAATCTTTCGACATATCTTTTCACCTCGCGCTATTCAAAGGGATCTTTAGGATCCGCTGATCATTTCCGGCATCGCCGGATCATTGCCTCTCTATTCCCGATGATTTCAGGCGTCTTTCGGAATGGTGTTCTCGTCAATTTCTTTAACGTTATAGTCTTCGCGCATCTCCGTGTAGAGTTCCTGCATGCTTCTGCAGCCACGAACCTCAAGACCGCAGGGTTTGATCGTATCCGGACCCGGTGTGACCGGCTTATCCAGATGAATTTCTCCATAATAATACGGATTCCAGAAACCCTGATACCAGTAATGAACGGATTCCTTTGTCTCCCCGTCTTCTTCGAATGTGAGATGCGCCTTATAGACCATGACCACAAGATTATAGTGATAATAATCTCCGGCATAGTTTGACTTAAACTGGCCGAGAAGTTCCAGTTCTTTAAGGGCAGCGCCATCGGGGATATATGATTCTTCGAAGACCTGACGGCTGTATTCATCCATGAATCTCAACTCGCCTTTTGTGAGGTCATCCAAAGAATTGATCCCCCCACATGGCAATTTCGACTCATACTCTTTTCCATTGACCGGAAGAAGCGGCATTTGATCGCTATGGTTTTCATTTTCATACGATACTCGACCATACCACAAGAAGTCCTTAAAAGAATCGGTCGACTCGAAACCATTGACACTCCAGGTATCAAAGCATACTTTTGTTCCCGGATCGAACATACTTGTCTGATCGGCATTTCCATCCTGATACAGACCGCGGAATCCGGCTATCCAGAAGAAACAATCTTCAACCGTAGCATCACCCGTTTCATCCGTAAAAATGACCTGATAGAGGAGACTGCATACGTACGGGTTCTCGTCGTCTTCCTCTGCCTCATGATCTTTGAGGATATAAATGTCCAGATAGTTAAGGTCCTTGATAGTCACGCCGTCCGGAAGAGTATCGGCTACAGAAGTCTGAAAGTAATCCTCACCTTTGGCGCGCAGATTTTGAAACACCTTGTCCGTGATCTGATCGACCCTGGTGACCGGGACATGTCCGCCGGCATCCGTATCATCCGATGTATTATCCGTGTCCTCAGAATAAACCAGATCCGGATCATCCGTCTCGGTCAGATCCGTGATCTCGGCATCTGATGTTTCCATCTCAACTTCCTTCGCAGAATCGGAAGCCGGCTTGGAATCGTCGTAGCCGCTGCAGCCCGCCGCAAGAATACCGGCAGCCAGGACATGCGCGATCAGCAAAACGACCGCATTTTTCTTTTTGTTCTCTTGATTAGTGCCATTCCCATTCATCAACATCGGCAACCCCTCCCGATAATATATAATGAACCAATTTCATTATACAGTGCGGGGACCAAAAAAAGAATGACAGTATTGTCACGGTTGTATCCGCTATTCTTAACTTCCTTTTCTTACCTCGATGACGTCGCGGATCGCTTTGATGCGTCCGAATACGCGATCGAGCTGCTCCTGGTCTTTGACCTCGATCGTCATGGTAAATCTCGCCGTGATATCTTTCATCGCGGACATGGACGCCGAAGTGATCGGGATGCGCTCCTCGGCGATCGCGTTACTGATGTCCGCCAGAAGATGACGGCGGTCGTGCGCGATGACCGTAAACTCGACCGGATAGATCGCCTTGGTGTGCGCCTGGTTGGCCCAGTATACTTCGATCAGTCGCGACGCACGCTCCGCTGCACGTGTGGAGGCCGTCGCATTTCGAAGGATGTTCCTGATGTTACTGCAGTCTTTTCTATGCACGCCGACGCCGTTGCCGCGCGTGATATATCCGATGATCTCATCGCCCGGGACCGGATTACAGCATCTGGAAAGGTGCACGAGGCAGTTCTCGATACCCGTGACCACGACACCCGTGTCCTGATGTGCTTTTGCAGAAGCACGCTTACCGGAGATGTGCTGTTCCTGAGATGACGCGGAAAGCGCCGGTCCGGCCGTCAGGTTCTTTTCGTCCAGTATCTCCTTGGCGATCGGCTGATAGACGACCTGACCGTTGCCCGTGACACGGTAACCGAGTTCGAATCTTTCGTCCTCCGGAAGGGACTTTATGTATTCGTCACGAAGACGTCCGACAACTTTCTGCGCCGTGATGACGCCGTAGCCGATGGATGCGTAAAGGTCGTCGAGGGTATTCTGCGCGGTCTTTTTGAGGATCGTCTCGACAAACGGCTTCTGCAGGAGCTGCTGCGGCGTAAAGCCGAGCTTCTTCATCTCGCGCTCGAGCGATTCCTTACCGATCAGGATATTTTCATCTCGGGATTCTTTTTTATACCACGAATTGATCTTTGATTTCGCGGCAGAGGTCTTGACCATCTTCAGCCAGTCACGGGAAGGTCCTTTGATCTGGTCGGAAGCCAGGATCTCGACGATATCGCCGTTTTGAAGTTCGTACGAAAGCGGAACGAGTCTTCCGTTGACTTTCGCGCCATACATACGGTTACCGATGCCGCTGTGGATCGTGTAGGCAAAGTCGATCGGGCAGGAATGAAGCGGCAGCGAGATAACATCGCCCTTTGGGGTAAATACGAAAACTTCCTCCGCGACAAGACCTGTCTTTAAGGAGTCGAGGTACTCGCCCGCGTCCTTGGACTCGCCCTGCCAGTCGAGGATCTGACGAAGCCACGAGAGCTTGTTGTCGAAAGAAGTATTCTTCTGTTTGGTATTCGAGTTTCCGCTCTCTTTATATTTCCAGTGCGCGGCGATACCGTATTCTGCCGTTCTGTGCATCGCGAGCGTTCTGATCTGGACCTCGAACGGGATACCTTCTTTACCGATGACCGTCGTGTGCAGCGACTGGTACATGTTCGGCTTCGGCATCGCGATATAGTCCTTAAAACGGCCCGGCATCGGGTAATACATCTCGTGGACGAGACCTAATACCGCATAGCAGTCGGATACGGTGTCGACAATGATGCGGCAGGCAAAGATATCGTAGATCTGATCGAGATGCTTGTCCTGCTTTTTCATCTTATTGTAGATACTGTAAAAATGCTTCGGTCTTCCTTCGATCTCGGCGTGGATGCCCATCTTCGAGATCCTCTCGCTCATTTCTCCGACCACGTTCTCGAGGAACTTTTCTCTTTCGGATCTCTTCTGGGAGATCGCGCCGACGAGCTCGTAATACGCGTCCGGATCGGTATAACGCAGACACAGGTCCTCGAGCTCCCACTTGATCTTATAGATACCGAGACGGTGCGCCAGCGGCGCATAGATGTCGCGGGTCTCCATCGAGATCTCTTTCTGGCGCTCGGGATTCTGGTGCTTCATGGTGCGCATGTTATGCAGGCGGTCCGCAAGCTTAATGAGGATAACACGGATGTCCTTGGCCATCGCCAGGAACATCTTACGCATGTTCTCCGCCTGCTGCTCTTCTTTACTGGAATACGGGATACGGCCGAGTTTGGTAACACCGTCTACAAGAAGCGAGACGTCTTCACCGAAGATCTCGGCGATGAGTTCGCTTGTTACGGGCGTGTCCTCGACGGTATCGTGCAGGAAAGCCGCCACCAGCGTATCCGTATCGACTTCGAGCTCCGTCAGGATCTGAGCGGTCGCGATCGGGTGGATGATATAAGGCTCACCGGATTTTCTCTTTTGCGAGCTGTGTGCTTTGTACGCGAAAACGAAGGCGCGGCGAATGCGGTCCGACTCGTCTTTTTCCGAATAGGACTTATATTTCGTGATGACTTCATCGAGCATGTCGAGGATCTCTTCAGATACATCCTCAGGCATGGCTTCATCGCGAAGCTCATTGAAAAGCTCCTCAGTTTCCGGCGCCATCTCTTCGGTTTTCTTGTTGTCTCCACTCATTTTGTCATATCCCCAAAAAGCACTTGGAATGTTTTTGTTGTTTCGAGTTTAACCCTGTCTTGCACAGATAGCAAGGAAAAACATATTCTTTCGTCATTGATCCGTACCAGTTTAAGCAGCCCCGCCTCGCTGAAAATGTCGAGCGCGCGGGCGATCTTAAAGGCATGGAGCGGCTTTCTGTATTTTCCCGTCAGAAGTCTGGAAAGAAGCTTAAGATCGACGATATTCGTCTCTTCCTTGCAGTTCTGCCGGAAATGCCGGTACAGGATCCCCATCTCTTCGCCGGTCGGGCGCAGGTCTTCTTCCTTGCACTTTCCGATCAGGGCGATCTGCTTGAGCGGCAGCTTGTTTCGGTAAAGGTTCTCGAGCACCTCCGGGGTATCCCAGATGATCTTTCCGATCCTGCTGAAATGCATGTCCGCAACTCGCAGCGAAAGGCTTTCGGTTCCGTTCCAGACGTTGATGCCCATTTCGATGAGCGCGTCCACCGAACTTCCCTCGGCAAACATATCGGCCCATTCACCCGCGCCAAAAGCGATCGCGTCGTAGTTTCTGACATTCCCGCTCTCTTCATCTTTATAACTCAGAACGAGCTTGAGGTGGCGGTTTCCCGCACCGACGGCTCTAGGGGATAAGACCTTCAGACCGGAAAGAAGGAACACGGGTTCTCTGTTGCCTTCGCCGAACGGCTCGAGCCCGGCGAGTTCTTTTGCCGTAGCAAGCGAAACGTCCTTCGGCGTGATGACCATGTCGACATCGGTGCAGAGGATGTCCTTTTCCGTATTTCTTTCTTCGGCAAAAGCACTTACGCGCTTCTTAAATTCGGGGAAACTGTCTTTGGCGACGGAAACGCCGGCAGCTCTCTTGTGCCCACCGTACTGAAGAACGGTGTCACCGCAGTATTTCAGGCACTCCAGGATCGGGAAATCCCCTGCGGTCCGGCAGCTGCCCTTTAAGATCCCGTCCTCTTCCGCGAACACGATCGCCGTCCTCTGATAACGGTTCACGAGCCGGTTGGCGACGATCCCGAGGATGCCGAGGTGCCAGCCTTCGCCGACCACGACGATCGGCATGGAAGCGTTCTTCATGTTACTGATCAGTTCCTGATCCGCTTCGATTTGAGAAACGGCTTCGTCCACAAGCGTCTGCTCGAGCTCCTGACGGCGGGAGTTCTTGGAAATGAGTTCCTCGGTCAGGGCCATCGCACGCGAAGGATCTGTCGTCAACAAAAGTTCCAGCGCACGGTCCGCCTCACCCAGGCGCCCGCAGGCATTGATCTTCGGCGAGATCTGAAACGAGATGTCGCCTGTGCTGACAGCGAGCGGTGTCGTCATATCCATGACACCGTTTCCGCCGCCGTTTCGGGAACCTGCATACGCGCCGTTTCCGGCCGCGCCCGCATTCTGCTTGACCTGCATAAGCAGCGCACGAAGGCCCGGTCGTTTCGTATTACTTAATGCGGTGATACCTTCTTTGACGATCGTTCGGTTCTCGCCCGTGAGGCTGACGACGTCTGCGATCGTGCCGATCGTGACGATGTCTAAGTAGTTTCTCCACTCTTCTTTTCCGACCTTTCCCGGAAATTCCGGGCTCAGTGCGGCGACGAGCTTAAGGGCTACGCCGGCACCGCAAAGGTGGATGAAAGGATATGTGTTATCAGTTCTTTTCGCGTCGATGACGGCAAGCGCCGGGGGAAGTTCTTCTTTGACTTCGTGGTGGTCGGTAACGATGACGTCCATGCCGTCACTGACCAGCTGCTCCACCGCCTCGACATTGGCAACACCGCAGTCCACCGTGACCAGAAGATCCGGGTTCTTTTCGCGGATCCTTTCGATCAGGCCGTCGGATATACCATAGCCTTCGCTCAAACGGTTCGGGATGACATAGTCGGCATTCGCGCCTATTTTTCTTAAGAACAGCATCAGGATCGCGGTCGCGGTCACGCCATCGGCATCGTAGTCGCCGCAGATCAGGATCTTCTCCTTCTCTTTCACGGCCGAAGTGATGCGCTCCACAGCGATCTGCATATCGTTAAAAAGGAAAGGGTCATGCCAATCGAGGTCTTCGCCCGTGAAAAAACTCTCCGGGTCGATTCCCCGAGATCTTAAAAGGCGCTCCAAAAGCGAAGACGCGGAAACATTATCATACATAAGCGGCTCGTCCGGAAGACGCCACTTCTTCTCTAAAAGGATCACATTAAAACTCCAAATTCATTGCTTATGTATATTGTAGCATAAGAAGTATGAATCGGACGCTTTTGCTCCTTTTCAAATCAATGGAAAATCATCTTACAAATTATCTCTGATCACTATCAGCTGATCTCGAAGGATCTCCTCTTCAGCTGTAGTGATTTTCTCGTGTTGGGCCAAGTATGAATCAATTGTTTCAACGGCCGTGCCCCGTGCTATCAATTCTTTAAGTGCAGCGCAGTTTTCCTTTAAAGATGGCACAGCATCTTCAGGGTGGTCCGTCGAGAAAATATCTATCAGATACGGATAGTCGATAACTGCTTGAAGCAATTCTTCATCCGTCATTTTTTCCAGTTCTTCCTGGGGTATATTAAAACGATCTTTACGTTGATCCTTAGTTTCCGACTCTTTCAAAGAAGACTCTGTCGAGGAGCTCTCACTAACACTTTTCTTTGGTCTTGATCGCAGGAAAAGGCTCGTGCAGATTGCGGCAATGACCACAAGAGAAGTTATCACTATAAAAGCTATTGTCCTCTTCCTCATATTTCACTCACCATCCTTAATTGATAAAACCGTATGTAGGCTATATGGTAAATGATAATCCATAAAGGATCACGTTAAAACTCCAAATTCATTGCTTATGTATATTGTAGCATAAGAATAATGAATCTTACGGAATCAATCGTATCGAAAACGGTGAAAAAACACACCGCCCGGTGCTTTTTCTGCATCCGGACGGCGCGTGCTCGAAATATATTGGAGGGTTTATTATGAATAAATCATTACTTTCGAAGCTTTCGCATCACTCGACATTCTTCAGAGCATCGGCCAGCGGGATCTTCTTGATGCGGATCGTGTCGAAGATCGCGACGATCGCGTAGGATACTACAAGGATCAGGATCATCTTCGCGATACCCATCGGGCTGATGTAAACATCGAACCAGCCGTTCAGCGAGTTCATGTACAGGCGGAAGACACCGGCCAGACCGAGGATCGCAAGAGCTGCTGTTGCGACCGCACTGAAAAGGACCACCAGAGAGGTCAGCAGGATATAAAGGCTGTTGATCTCTTTGTTTTCGTAGCCGAGCACTTTGACCATCGAGATCGAGGTCGCATTCTTCTCGATGATGATCTTCGTCAGAAGATACATCATGAGGACCGCCATAACAAGGCATACCCAGGACACCATGTCCATCATGCCGCCCATCGAATGATCGAGCTGGGTCGCAATGCTCATGACCTCTTCCAGGGTGACTACAGTGTAGATGTCTTCGTAGTTGATATCCGAGATCGCATTCTGCGAAAGGAATCCGGTAAAAGCATCTGCATCCAGTCCGAAGATCTTATTGAAGTTTTCCTGCGGGAGGAATACACAGAGTGCACCGTCATAGTCGTAGATGCCCTTGATCACGAAATCGTAGGACTTATCCTCGTACTTTTCCTTCAGTGTGATCGTGTCGCCCTCGGAGAGGCGGAACTTCTTTGAATACGGCGAGGAGATATAGATCTCATTTGCCGAAAGCGCTTCGTCGATCTTGATGTAGCTGCTTTCGTTTTCGTAGCCGTACACGGAAATCTCTTCGCCCTTATGCGCACCGTCGATGGTCTCCAGCGAAGCGACGGAATACTTCTCCGCCGACTCTTCGGATGTCGTGATGACGTTGCCTTCTTCGTCCTTATATCCCTTCAGGATATACTGGTAGTTCGAGATCAGGTTCTCGTCCAGGTTGGCCTTATAGTGGTCGAGCGTCTCCGGAAGTCCGATGGAGAATGCCAGCATCAGCATGACGAAGGCAATACCGACGAACAGTACGATGTAGCCGCCCATGTTGTCAAAGAGGATACGCAGACGGAATCTCTTGAGGAAGCTCCAGGACGGAAGTCTCATCGCTTTCTTTCTCTTCGAGGTCCTAAGATCCTTACGCAGGAATCTCAGCGGCGACAAACGCAGCTTTCTGTAGATCACGATGAAGTTGATGAGGAGCATCAGGATCAGAGGCAGGATCGTGGTCACAAGGAAGGCATCCATATTCCAGAGCGTCTCATAGGTCACGAGGCTGTAGGAATTGTAGTACAGAGCCACCGCCGCGTCTTTAAAGATCGTGTAGCCGAGAATGTTACCTGCAGCCGAAGCCAGAAGCGTCACGATGATCGGCATCAGCATATAGTGACGAAGGATCTCGCCTCTTGTATAGCCGGTCGCACGGAGTGTTCCGATGACCGCCGATTCACTGGTGATGGTGTTACTGGTCGTGATCGCGAAGATGAAGGCCAGAACGCCGATGAAGATGTACACCAGAACGGACATTATGGCCTTATCGGAGCCCATATCTTCCGGTGCGAAATGGATCGCCTGGTTGGCATATTCCGGAACAAAATCCTTCAGTTCGTTGATGTCGCCCTCGCGCTCCGCAAGAAGCTGCATCACTTCCGGATCCTGCTGCTGCATCTTTACTGCCAGTTCCTCGGCAGCTGCTTTTTCATCGGTAAAACCACCCGTAGCGGAGAGTACTGCGAGTTTTTCCATGAGTGCGTCCGCTTTTTCTTTCTGCTCCGCAGTCGTCGCCGGCTTCTCGTTATACATAAATGCGTACTGGTAGAAGACCGATGACGGCAGGCTTTCCCAGCCTTCCTCCGTCATGACCGCGATATCGAAGTCGACTGCATTGAACATGAAGTCGGAATTTTTCTTGAAGAGTGTGGTGTAGTCGGAAGAAGAAATCAGTCCCGATACGGTAAAAGCACTTTCCCCGATATATAGTGTGTCGCCGACCTTGATCTTGTTGACGTACGCGTGGTTGTTGTCGATGGCGATCTCATCCGCATTTGACGGCATCTCGCCCTTCATGACGCAGGCGCGGTTGACTTCATTTCTGATCTTAAAGATACGGACCGTCACTTCCTTTTCATCGGATTCGAGTCTTTCCGAAGGCTTTGCGCCGGTAGCTTCATCGATGTCCGAAGTGCTCTTCATTTCATTCGGCGCGGTCTTGCTTTCCGACAGGTCTTTATAGAACTGCTCATAGACCGTGATGTCCTCGTTTTCGATCATGGAAAGAAGTGCCGGGGACGCCTTCTCGCGAAGCTCGAAGTGACCGTTCTCGATCGTGTACTTTTCATAGGATTCGTCGATGGCCGCCATCATACTGTCATTTCCGACATCGATACCGGAAGCCAGACCGATCATAAATACCATCAGCAGGAAGAGCACGAAGTACTTCTTCCAGTCTTTTTTCAGTTCACGGAACAGACGCTTGCGCATCGGATTTTTTACTTTTTTGCGGGAAGAAGCTGCCGGGGCAAGTGCTTTTCCCGCGGAATTATTCGAATTTATAGCCATGATTATCGCCTCCGCTTACCAGTCGAGATCCACTGCGGAGATCTTGTTCTCGTTAATGATGTTCTTTCTTACCTTGCCGTCACGAAGCTTGATCGTGTGGTCGGCCATATCGGAGATGGCATTATTGTGGGTAACCATGATGACAGTGTTTCCGTACTTCTGGTTCACGTCTTCGATGAGCTTTAAGATCTCCTTACTGGTGTTATAGTCAAGAGCGCCTGTGGGTTCATCGCAAAGGAGGATATCCGGGTTCTTGACGATGGCGCGGCCGATCGAAGTTCTCTGCTGCTGACCGCCACTGAGCTGGTTCGGAAGCTTATAGCGATGTTCCCAAAGGCCGAGAGTATTCAGCAGATCATCGATATCCAGGGGCTTATCGGAAAGATACGCGCCGACTTCGATGTTTTCCTTTACGTTCAGGTTCGGGATCAGGTTGTAAAGCTGGAAGACGTAGCCCAGGTGCTTCCGGCGGTAGCGGGTAAGTGCTTTTTCATCCATATCACGGAGCTTGTCGCCCGCGATCGCGATGTAACCGTCGTCGGCGCTGTCGATGCCGCCGATGATATTCAGGAGCGTGGACTTACCGGAACCGGACGGCCCGAGGAGGACGCAAAACTCGCCTTTCTGCACGGTGAAGTCCATGCCGCGGAGGACCTCCTGGCGGCTGTCGCCCTCGCCGAAACCTTTACAAACATTGCTTACTTTAAGAAATTCCTGTTCAGACATACTATTACCTCTCTCTTTTCTTCCGGAAAAGCCCGTGCCCTGTTTTTTCGGTGTCCGGTTCCCCAATACCGGAGCGCCGCAGGCTCCTGCTTTTCCGCACTGATGTCATTTGGTGAACGGTTACATATGAATAATCGTTCATATGTATTATAATTCATGTGTTAGCACTGCGCAACCTTTCTCTGTTTTGTCAGTGCATACAAGAAATCGTTTCATCTGTTTGTATTTTTTTAGGTAATTCTTATAAGAAGCATCCGGATCATCTCGCCACCTCCTTTGCCGGGCAACAAAAAACGAGCTTTTGCTGCAGTTCCTCATGCAGTATAAGTCTCGCTTCTCCCGGCATATCCCGGGGAACGTCCGGTATTCCTAAAGTTCCCGAGTTGACGACATATGTCACACGCTTCCGATGTGGATCCTTTATCGGATCCTGAAGGGTCCCGAAGCATGTAAGCTACTCCCTAATACGTTTTCAGTTTAGCCCTGTCGCGCAGATATGAAAACCCGCGGATTCTCCGTAAAAAGAAAGATCTCACGGAGATCTTGCCGTGAGATCGGAACTAAACTTGAAAATCCACCCTTTTCTTTTTTCGGATGCGTGCTATAATCGCGTGTTCTATGTTTCGTTCTATTTTTACTCGATTTTTAGAACAGAACCTAGAACATTGCCCCCGCGTTCTATGTTTCGTTCTATTTTTCGCGCGATTTTAGAACAGAACATAGAACATCGCCCTTTGCACGAAAAAAGCCTGCCGGATCTGATCCGACAGGCTTTTGATTAAGCAATTTCATTAAGAGTAATTATCTCTTACGCTTTCTAGCCGCCTCCGACTTCTTCTTACGGCGTACAGAAGGCTTCTCGTAATGCTCTCTCTTACGTACCTCAGCGAGTACACCAGAACGAGCGCAGGAACGCTTGAAACGACGCAAAGCACTGTCAAGGGACTCATTTTCTTTAAGTCTGATTTCCGACACTTGTTATCCCTCCTTCCGTGCAATAAACTTAGGAAACCCATAAATATCGGTTTCAAACAGGACATATAATACTCTAAAAATCCCCTTACGTCAAATAAAATCGCGCATAAAGCGGAAAAAGCACTGCGAGAGTGCTTTTTCCGTTTCCTGGGGGGAGATTTCTCAGAGGCTCTGTAGGAGCTCTGTGACTTTTACAAGATCTTCTCTGATGTTGATCTTCTGCGGGCACTGTTCTTCGCAGGCACCGCACCACATGCAGTTTTCCGGCTTCTCATCAGCGCTCATATTATTCCACTCCCACTTGGAGTGACCGACGTTTCCGTATTTGCCGAACTCGTTCCAGATTCTGAAAGAACCCGGGATGTTGACTCCGCCCGGACACGGCATGCAGTAACGGCAGCCGGTGCAGGGGTTATATACGCGGGCGTCGAGCGCCTCTTTCAGACGGCCCATCGCGGCAAGTTCTTCTTCCGTCATCGGAACATAGCGGTTAAAGGTATCGAGGTTGTCCTCGAGCTGGTCTTCTGCGGACATACCGGAAAGGATGACCTTCACGTTTTCAAAAGAAGCGACGAAACGCAGCGCCCAGGAGGCCTTGGACTTGCCGGGGCGGATCTGGTTCAGTTCACCCAGAAGATCGTCCGGATACATGCAGAGGGATCCGCCGCGGATCGGCTCCATGACGATGACCGGGATGCCCAGCGATTCCGCAAGTTTCAAGCCCTTAGTGCCGGCCTGGTTTTCGATATCCATGAAGTTAAACTGGATCTGGCACGCATCCCACGGATACTTCTTGATCCACTTCTCAAAAACCGGATAGTCATCGTGGAAAGAGAATCCGACGTTCTTGATCTTGCCCTGCTTCTTCAGATCGAACATGAAATCGATGACTCCTGCTTCCTCCATCTCCTGGAAGCGGTCCTCGTTCATGGCGTGAAGAAGATAAAGATCGAGGTACTCCTGCCGGAGCTTGCCCAGTTGCTTTTCGAAAAGCGCCTCGGCATCTTCACGGGTCTTGACCTCCCATACCGGGAGCTTCGTTGTCAGGAAATACTCATCACGAGGGATCTCCTTAAGGACTTCACCGACGACGATCTCCGACTCACCACCGTGATAAGGATATGCCGTGTCATAGTAATTCACGCCCATTTTGTGCGCATGAAGGAGCATCGCTCTTGCTCTTGCTCTATCGATCTTGCCGTCATCTGTCGTCGGGAAACGCATGCAGCCGAAACCCAGTACCGATACCGGCTTGTCAAATCCGTTCATCGTTCTCGTAAACATAGTGTACCTCCCCTTATTCATTGTTAGTTATTTTGCATGAGGCATATCTGTGCCTTCCAAAAAGCTGCCACTTTATATATCTTCATTCTACATAAGAATGCTTCCGAAAAATACTACTTTTTTTCCGTGAACAAGCAATGATTTGCCCACTTTATTTGTATATGATACTATTAGCGTGATCTTATGGTCGGGGAGGAATCAATGGACATCGATATTTCAACGCTGACGTTCCGTGATGCATCGAAAGAAGAAAAAAGCCGTATTTTCCGTGTGCTGAATCTTCGTGGCACGGTTCTTCTCGTTTTGGCAATCGCCGCGATCATCGCCGTTTTTCTCATTCCCGGCCGGCTGAAATGGATCACCACCATAGCTCTCGCCCTGGCCATTATCATCCTCGCTTATACCGTCGTTTCCGATATGCCCGCTTGGACCTGCAAAATCTGCAAAGGTATCGTTTCCAACAAGCGCGAAGTACAGCCCGATAAAGAAACCGGTCTTTATTATGACGCCGTTACTTTCACTTCCGAAAAGGGAGAAGTCATGGAAGAGATGCCGGTGTTCTCCAAAAAGACACTGCAGCTTTTGGACGAAGGCAGCCACGCGACCATCATCTGCTACAACAAACGCCACCCGATCATTCTGGCCGACGAGCAGCTCCAATAATGTAAAAAAATAGAGTTTTCTTGTGCTGGTCCTCGGCGCTTTGCGCCTGCGGAGGCACGGCGAAAACTCATTTTTTTACTCGTGGTTTTCAGGTTGCGGCTGAATCTTTCCCTAACTACATAATACGAAAAAAACAGCCGCAGCGCGATTCCGCAGGGCAAAGCCCGAGGACCAGCGCCAGGCTGTTATTTTCGTATTATACTTCGATATATGCTCCCGCCTGTGCCTTCCACATCTCGGCGTATTTGCCGCCTTTGCCCAGAAGCGATTCGTGCGAGCCCTCCTCAACGATGCGGCCTTCTTCGAGCATGAAGATCCTGTCTGCAAGACGAGTGGTCGAGAGACGGTGCGAGATGAAGATGACGGTCTTATCCTTTGTCGCTTCGAGCATCGCGTGGTTGAGCTGATACTCCGCGATCGGATCGAGCGCCGAAGACGGTTCGTCGAGGATCATGAGCGAAGCATTCTGGTAGAACACACGCGAGATCGCAAGCTTCTGCTGCTCACCGCCGGAAAGGTCCACACCGTTCTCGGAGAACTCATGCGTCAGCGGCGTATCCCACTTCATCGGGAGCGAATCGACTTTCTTCCAAAGACCACTATCCGTGAGGGCATTTTTCACGCGCGCATCGTCCGCCTTCGATCCCACATTGAGGATAACATTTTCCTTCACGGTACCCGCGAAGATCTCGAAATCCTGGAAGACCGTACCGATCGAATCACGGTATGCTTCGACATCATAGTTTTTAACGTCCACGCCATCTGCGAGGATATGTCCCTCGCTGCAGTCATAAAGCCTCATCAGAAGTTTAACGAGCGTGGTCTTTCCGGCGCCGTTATAACCGACGAGCGCGATCTTTTCGCCCGGCTTAATGTTCAGGTTAATATCCTGAAGC
This sequence comes from Clostridiales bacterium, assembly GCA_017428545.1. Lineage (GTDB taxonomy): Bacteria > Bacillota > Clostridia > Saccharofermentanales > Saccharofermentanaceae > Scatonaster. The sequence continues at coordinate 10,916 of JAFRQR010000005.1, read as the reverse complement.
ACTGCCGGCAGATCCGGCTTGTAGGAGAATCCGACACCCTGAAGATCAAGCTCCTTGGCGGAAGTAGTTGGAACTGCATCGCCTTCGGAAACGATCTTCGGCTCGTAAGCGAGGAAGTCTCTGATCTTCTGGATATAAAGGCTCGTCTCGCAGGCCTTTGGATAGGTCTCCGTGAAGACTCGGAGGTTTCTCTTCAGATCGCCGAAGCGGTGGACGAGCATAACCATCGAAGACAAAGACAGCGCATGATGAAGGATCGTTCTTACCATCAGGTAGCTGGTATAGAGCACATCACTGATAAAGTCGCCGAAGAGATAGTTCTTCAGGAACGCCAGACCAAACTTCTTTTTCGCCTGGGATTTCTCTGCCTCGTACACTTCCTCGTTGGCCTTCCGGAAACGCTCTTCGAGCACGTCCGTGACCTCCGGATCGAGCCTGATCTCCTTGGCGTAATCCTTCAGGTAGAACACGCGCTTGACGTACTCGCGCTTTCTTTCCGGCGGGTAGCGCAGCATCCTGACTTTGAAGGACAGCCTGTTATATGCCTGGTTCGCAAAATAACTGAGGATGAAGGAGACCAGTACGAAGAGGATCGAGAACTTATCCTTGATCAGGAAATATCCGCCCGTCAGGATAACGACCGTCAGACCGCTCAATACGCTGATGATGAACTCCATCGTGCTGTCGATCCGCTTATCGACCTCGGCGATCGACATGACCTGGCTGTTATAAAACTCCGGATCGTCGTAGCAGGAAAGGTCGACAGATCGTGCCTTCTCGTAAAGGCGCATCTTGATCTTTTCTCTGACCTTCGGGCGCTCCTTTTCCATCATGTAGTCACCCGCGAAGACCGTGTAGACCATGCCGAGGGTGATGAGGGCCGCGATCAGGATGATCATGGCGGCGACCCTACGGAACGAGTATCCGAACTCCGCCGCTTCGAGTACAAATCCGATCAGGAATACGTGTTCGATAAAGATCGAGCACTGGCCGCGGATCGCATCGATCGCCGGAAGGATAACGAACTTCGGAGAGGCATCGAACATCATCTTCATGAAGAAGAAATTGTTCTTAATGACCTGTGAAGCCGGCTGTTTGATCTTCTTATCTTTTTCGTCGGCAAAAGCACCTTTGTTGCTCACAGGATCACCTCCTCTTCCTTTTCTACGGCCAGATAGTTCATGGCCTGACGGATATACATCTTTGCGTATTTTCCGCGTTCATCGATCAGTTCTTTGTGCGAGCCGCGCTCGATGATCGTGCCCTTTTCGAGCATGAATACCTTGTCGCAGTTCTTAACGGAAGAAAGGCGGTGCGAGATAAATACCATCGTGTGGTCGCGTCCTTCCTTCATGATGTTTTTAAACAGTTCATACTCCGCGATCGGGTCGAGGGCCGAAGACGGCTCGTCGAAGATCTTGACCGGAGATTCCTTGGCAAAAGTTCTCGCCACCGCGAGTTTCTGATGCTGGCCGCCGCTGAATACCGCGCCGTTTTCATCAAACTCTTTGGTCATGATGGTGTCGACACCGTCCGGGAGCGACTCGACTTTCTCGAGGATACCCGCCCGGCGCAGAGACCGGCGGACGATCTCATCTTCATTTTCGTAGTGCCTTCCCATCAGCACATTTTCCTTGATGCTCATGGCAAAGATCGCAAAATCCTGGAACGTCGTCGCGAAAAGCCTACGGTATGCACGAAGGTCGTACTCCTTGATATTGCGCCCGTTTAAGAGGATCTCACCGGAAGTCGGATCATAGAAACGCAAAAGCAGCTTGATGATCGTCGTTTTCCCCGCACCGTTATGTCCGACCAATGCAACGATGTCGCCCTTATCGACACGGAACGAAAGATCCTTGATCGTTTCTTCATCCTTATACGAGAAGCAGACATTTTTGAACTCGAGGCTCTCGAACTCGCCCGGATCTTCACCCTTCTGGTCCTGCGGGATCTTCTCTTCGTACTCGAGGAACGTTCTAAGATTATTGACGAAGATACCGTTCTTAATGAGCTTCATGATGTTGTCGAAAGCGCGGATCAATATCCACGTCATCGCAACCATCAGGCTCGTCATGATCGCCATCTGCGCAAGAGTGATCGTCTTACTTACGAGGTTTCTGTAGATCGCATAGAGAAGCACGCCTTCGAAGATGATCGTAAACGTAAAAGTAATTCTCCAAAACGAGAGCGCACAGTTGGCAAACGCATACTTCAGCGCTGCTTTTACGTTCTTATCCGTCGCGTCCTTATACTGCTTTCTTAAAAGCTCGAAAACATCGTAAAGCCGCATTTCCTTTGCGCCATCCGGCAGGTACATCATACGGTTGACGTAGTTATGGACCTTGTTGTTCGGCACCTGCGCCTGGTATCTTTTAAACTCATATTTCTGTTTATAGTTACCGAAGATGAAGTTACCGATGAGTGGCGAGATGATGAAAAGCACGGCATAGTGGTCGATCTCAAACATGAAATAGAAGACCACGGCAAGAGCCGGCACCGACACCAGGAACTCCCAGAAGCTTCGAACGATCTCGAAGATCTTCTCTTCTGCGCCGTCCATCGCCATCGTGTATTTGTCGTAGAATTCCGAATCCTCATAGCATCGAAGTTCAACATTCTTTGCCTTCGCGAAAAGCTCTTTGTAGATGCCGCCGTAGAGCTTGACCGCCCCCAGCGGAAATATCACGTTATCGCAGTACTTTTCATAAAGATTGATAAAAAAGAAGATCACGCCCGTGATGATAATGAACGTCATTACCGTCCGGAAAGGCGCGTCGCTGTCGAGCGATTCGATGATCCTTCTCATGAAAATTCCATCGAAAAATACCCATTCGAAATATCCGAAGATCGCAAACAGCAATCCGGCGATGACCATGCTCTTGCTGTACTTTGACGCAAGCTTCATGGCAAAAACGTTATTGTCCACCGTTCTTCGGAAAGACAGATTATCCTTCTTCTTTTTCCCGGGTTTCTTCTCCCCGGGCCCCGTGTTCGCAACGGTTTCCTCGCTTGTCCCGCTGCCTTTTTTCTTCTTACCCATGTTTGTGTTTCCTCTTAATTTCCTTGTCGTGATTTCGCTTCATGAGTAAAATTCTAGCATATCCATATCGGCTCCGACAGTTACCGTCAGTCTAATTTTGCGCAAAAAGCACCCGTACCGGACGTATTAGTTCAAAAAATACCATCAGTGTTATTTTTTCTTTGCGATTTTCATATGCGCCACGCACGAAAAGCACCCGTGCCGTTTCACTATAGACCCGGCGCGGGTGCTTTTATATAACAATGATAAGAATTATATCGCGATGCGAATTACGGATTCTTCGTCGCGTTAATTGAAACGATGATATTTTGGTCTGATTTTGCAGATGATTTTTCAGCCTTTCGGAAACTGTAGATCACATATCCGAAACTGACCAGGATAATAGCCGCATAAAAAAGCGGATAGACGATGTTGAGGATGTATTTCGGATAAGAAAACGAGCGAAACGGCATCACGATCCAGCGCGCAATACTGAAGGTTCCGGCAAACACTGCCGCCGTTCCTCCTTCTTTTAACTTCTTTTGAAAAGCAAGTGCAACTGCAAGGGCCACTAGAACGCCCAGGATCTCATAAAGCTGAGTCGGATGGACCGCGTGGTTTCCCTGGTATATGATACCGAGCGGATCGATGAAATCATGGAGCTTTTCATTGGCCGGAAAGACCATTCCCCATGGGCGTGTCGTATGCTTTCCGAAACAGCATCCGTTAAGGAAACATCCGATCTTCAGGATAACGATCCCGCAGGCGCACGGGATAACAAACGCGTCGGCGATCTTCCTCGGATCCTTTTTCCGTATAAGACAGAAAAGAAGAATTCCGAGAACGCCCAGTACGAGTCCTCCCATCAGAGAAAGCTTGGAATAGGTAAGTGTCCAGACGTGAAAGCCCTTCTTGTACTCATTCGGATTCAATATCGCGTTCAGAAGCCTTGCTCCGACGATCGCGAAAACGATGAGGCCAAGCGGCAGAAGCCGCCTCTCCCAAGAGGAGAGAAGCGGCTTGAGCTTGATCACTGACAGGATATATCCGACGATCCCGGCAAGGATCGCCATCAGGTAGTATGTCGAAAAAGCATGTCCTGCAATATAAAAATATGGGTACACGTATTAATCCTTCGTTGCATCAATGGAGAATATCTCATCGTAGACGTGGACACCCTCTTCTGTTATATCTTCGCATGTCAGGTTGTTCGTAGTCAGGTGGTACGTCGCTCCGTCCTGCTGAACTTCGATAATGCCTGTCATTGGCAGATCCGAACCGGTCGCGTTGGGCATTCTGCTGACATCAGTTCCCGTAACCGTAAACTGCGTGCCGTCGTAAACAGCTTTCAGCGCAAGCACACCCGCCGAGCCATTCTCTCTCGAGAGGTCCAGGATAAACAAGCAGTTGCCGGAAGCCGGATCCGCCGATTCGATAGTCATCTTATCAAGTTTGATATCGGCATACGCCGATTCGTCGATCAGGGCTTTCAGCGAGTCGTCACAGTCCTGCTTACTCATCGAATCCATATCCACATCGTAGTCAGCAAGATCGCCCGGATTAGTCTTGTAATACTCGTATCCTTCATCAGTGAGATTGATGCTGACAAGTTTAAACGTTCCGGAATATGTGCCCAGAAGTTCTTCCAACGGAATACCTTCGTATTTCAATTCGATCTCCGGTTTATCCATCGAGAACGGCACGGTCAGAATCGGCTTGGCCGTAGCAAGATCCGCGCCTGCCGCGAATATCTGCAAATTCATCGGTTCGCCCGCCAGGACATATCCAATCCACGTCATCGTAAACGAACCGCATCCTTTATCATCCAGCTGGATCTGCCACTCCTCGGGAACCGCCGCGGAATTCAGCTGCGAGAATACTGCCGTGCATCCGGAATATCTCGGCGCCTGGTCCTGTTCGACGACTTCCTTGATCGTGTAAGTATACGCTTCGTTGAAGTATTTTTTCAGTTTGTTCAGTTCCTTGAGCGCTGCCTTCATGGCTTCGTTTTTCAGCTGCTTATCGACTGCATTGAAAACACCGGCGAGCTCGTCCATAAGCTCTGCCTTATACTCCGCAGAGATCGCCTCCTGCATCTTCTTATCCGCCTGAAGTTTTCCGCTCAGTCCTACATCGGCATATACCTGATAACGATCATCATATGGAAGGTTCCAGAACTCATTGCAGTAGTCATCGATCTTCTTCATGATCTCATTGGTCGCATCAAAATTACTGCTCGTCGGGTTTTGCGTGGCTGTATCGTAGATGACCTTTCTCCAGGCCTTCCGATCCAGGTGTTTATGCCCGTATTTATCGGTATTCATGTAATAGCGGTACGCCTTCATCTCATCTTCTTTTACAGAAGAACGGATCGTGTTTGCCCACTCATTTACGGACACATCGACCAGCCATGCTCCCGCGGCGATCGATCCTAAATACGGATTCCCGGAAACCGTAACAAGAAGGTATGCCGTTTCTTTATAAAGATTGATGATATCGTCCGATGTCTTATTATCTTTTGTCACAGAGAACATGAAGGTCACGACAGAAATATAAAGTCCCGCCTTGCCCATCGTCTTAATGGCATCCTTGCTCTTCGGCATATATTCGAAGGCCTTCTCACCGTTATTCAGAGTCACCAGATTGGTCATGAAGTTTCCGAAAGTCGTATTCGCGTCACCATACTTACTTGCAAAATCACGGAATGAATCTTCTATATACGGAACGACTACAGCACGGCAGGCCTCTTCCGGACCTTCAAATTGTACATATTCTTCGATGGCCTTTTTCGCATCCTCGAAACTGATCTTGTTCAGGCAGTCGGAAATGTTCGTTACTTTGGCCATTCGCTTGCCTTCATTTTCAAATTCTAAACATCTGTATTTGGAGAAATGATCCGTATAAATGACCACTTCTTTCGCTTCGGTATCGACCTCATAGATGACCGGTACCCATTCGTTTTCGGCTTCGTCAAAATGCATCGCGGCAACGCATTGCGCAGGATCCTGACCTGCCGGGATATTGGCTTCATTGTACGGAAGTCTCAGTTCGATATATCCGTCCAACTGATGCAGATCTCCTAACGTGATCTCATACTCCGTATAGTGCGCGCCGATCGAATCATCCACGGTCTCTTCGAGCCGGGTGACTTCCATTTCGGTATCCGTCGGGATATCAAGATCCGATCCGAACGTTACTTTGACGCCCATATCCGTGGAAATGTTAATATCTTCCTCAGGTTCAATCGCAGGTTGCGCGACTACTTCGTCGATGCTTTCTTCAATTTCATCGTCGTCATCGCCTTTGACAGATACCTTTTCGGTCTTCTTTGTTTTCCTACTCTTCTTTGAATCGGACTTCTTGCAGGCGCAGATACCACCCAGCATTGCCAAAACAAGAAGGCAGGATATCAGTTTTTTCATCACTTTCATTTCGATTCCCCCTTAAAACGTATCGACTTATCCGTCCACCTATCCTTCGGACAAGTCATCTCATACCACTATCGAAAAAAGAAAGGACGGGGGAGCGGATCTTGGAAGACCCGCTCCCCCGGGTGTTCAAGCGCAATTAACGGCTGTTTGAACAAGGATTTTTCTATTCTGGAAGGAATTTAATAGGTAGGCTCGATTAGACCATACTGACCGTCTTTGCGCTTATATACCACACAGACAGTTCCGGTTTGCGCATCCAGATAAACCAGAAAGCTGTGACCGAGCATTTCCATCTGCAGGATGGCTTCTTCCGATTCCATCGGTACCAGTTCAAATGATTTACGCTTAATGATCTTCGGTTCGTTGTCCTCTTCTTCATAATCCTCAGAAACGATATCGTTGAGATATTCGTTAATGATCGGATACTCCTTCTTCTGACGCTGGATACGTGTCTTTTGTTTCCTGATCTGCGACTCCAGCTTATCGACCGTACGGTCAACCGCATTCAGGATGTCATCGTCTTTTGCTTCTGCTCTGAAAATATGATTCTGAAGTTTCAGTGTGATCTCCACTTTCTTCAGCTCTCTCTCCGGATGGATCTTAATGTTGAAAGATCCTTCTTCACCGAAGTACTTGTCGAATTTCGCGAGTTTGCCGGCGATTTTTTCCTCCAGACGCTTGCCGATCTTGATTCCGTTTCCCTGTGTCGTGATCTTCATATAATCACATCCTTCCGATTGTTCGATTTTGCGGACCCTTGTTCTGTCCACGGTTTTATTATATCGAACCAAGGTTCACAGAATGGTAACACTCGTGTCGGAATGTTTTCTAAAAGAATGCTATAATAATAATGTTGGGGCTCAAAAGCAGATCTGCTTTTAAGCCCCTTTTTTCATCTTCGTTTTATTCTTTTTTTCACCGCGCCAAAAGCACTTGGATCCGTCATTTCGGATCTCTATACTATCGGATACTGCCGGGCGCTCAGTCGGTCGGTTCCGTCATCGGATCGTCAGCAGGGATCGTGCCGCCTGTTACCTGCGGCTCTTCGGTTTCCTGCGGGATCGCATCATACAAACCTTCCGGCATAGCAGTTGCACCTTCCGTCTGCTTTACTTCGTTTTCTTCCGGTACCTTATTCACTTCCGGAACGATCACGCCGAAACGCTCAGGATCGACCGTGGTAACGACATTGATATCGTTCGACTCCGGAAACTTCGATCCGCATGCGGAGCAGTACTGATGCTCGAGAAGATTTTCCTTCTTACAGTTTTTACACTCCTTGAAGCCTCTTTCATAAAGGATCTTCAGACGGAGGATCTCATTGTCCACGTAAAGATGGGAAATGCTCTCGCAGCGCGCATTGATATCGCGGGATACATCTGCGTTCATATCACGATACTGTCTGTAATACAGTTTTCCGATCTCGTCGAACAGCTGGCCGATCAGGCGGCTGTTGTCTTCGATCGCTTTCTGAAAAGCTGCGATCTGATTCTTTTTCGGATCAAATAAAGCTGCCATGTGTTTTTCATTCCTCCTCGCCCGTAATTCCCACCGCCATAAAACTCCGCGTGGGGGACTCAGGCGCCCCTATTATATATCGGATGTATACGTAATCTCAAGTATCAATCCTTTTTTTCGAGCATGACACCGACAACTCTCTTGATCGGGATGCCCTGTTCGGCATATTTCGACTCGAATTCCGTGCGGATATTGTCCTTATCCCATTCGCTTTTGTGAAGGTCGCGCGTCACACAGGTCGTCTCCCAGCCCGAAGCCTGCATCTCCTCAAGAGTAAAATCGAAAAGTGGATCGTTATCGGTCTTAAAGTGGATCTGTCCTCCGGGAACCAGTACCTGCCGGTACATATCAAGAAATGCCCGGTACGTCAGACGGCGCTTCGGCTTGTTCTGTCTTGTCCAGGGATCACAGAAATTAATAAAGATCCGGTCGACCTCGGAAGGTCCGAAAAAGTCAAGGAGCAGGGTCGCATCCCCGCGGATAAAGAACAGGTTCTTAAGGCCCGCCTCCTTCGCTTTTTCCATGGCAAGAAGACAGCAGGAAGGCTCTCTCTCGATGGCGACGTAGCACACATCCGGATATTTCTCCGCCATCTTCTGGGAGAAAAGTCCTTTTCCACAGCCGATCTCGACAAAAAGCTTACAGTCCTCGGGCATTCCGCAGGCGGATCTCCACTTGCCGCGATTATCCTGCGGCACGTCAAAGTAATGGTCCGCGCAGGCCTCGGTACGTGGGATGAGATTCTTCTTTTTTCGCATTCTGGCCATGGGGTTCTCCTTAAATAGCGGGAATTTCCCCGCTATTGTACTCGAAAAGCACTCCTTTGTGAACACTTTCGGCAAATTGCCCATCCTTTGAACGTTTGCAAATTACGGAAAACTCAATATACTGTTTATGGACATTAATTCGAAGCGGGTAGAAATATATGAAGCCGACAAGTGCAACCATTTCATTTCTTCAAAACGGAGTTCAGAGAGATCTGGACCTTATGTCTTCAGAAAGCGGCAGCATTCTGAAGTTTGAAGCCGCGCTCGAAGATCACCACACATCGATCCGCCTCATGCCCGAAAAGTCCATCGAGGTCTTGGAACTGAAAGTGGTTTTCCCGTATGTATTTGAAAAGAAAGACTCGATCCTCATGAACGGATATCAGTCCTGGACGGTCTTAAAAGAATACAGCCTCGACACGACAAACGTCATGGCCGAGCAGGTCGCGAAGATCATGCGCCACAAAAAGACCGATAACTGCGGAGACCGCGAGTTCACGAACTACGAAAAAGAGAACCGCTGGCTGCATGGCGTAAGTTACGGCTATATCCGAAGAGGCAGCGAGTTCTATTTCTTCGGCTCTCTTAATGAGCAGCAGGGCTTTACTTTCTTCGATATCAACACCAAAGACAACACTCTGACCGTGCGAAAAGAACTTCAGACCAGATTCTTCGATCAGGAGTTCACCGCTTTGGATATCATTTTCCTCAAAGGCACGGAAGATGAAGTCTTCGATCAGTATTTCGAAAAGCTCGGCATCACATCGACGCATGCCGAACCGATGACCGGATATACGACCTGGTACCGCCATCAGCAGGACATCTCGGAAAAAGTCCTTGTCAAGGACATCCAGGACATCAGCGCCAATGCCAAGCGGTTCCCCTGCCAGGTCTTCTGCATCGATGAAGGATACGAGAACGCGATCGGCGACTGGCTGACACCGAAAAAGCAATCCTTCCCTCACGGTATCTATCCGATCACCAAGAGGATCTTAAGTTCCGGACTTCGCGCCGGCATCTGGATCGCTCCTTTTATCTGCGAGAAGCGTTCGAGGATCTTTAAAAACCACAACGACTGGCTGCTTCGCGATTCCTCCGGAAATCTCGTCAAAGCCTGCTCTTCGTGGAAAAACTGCTATTGCCTGGATACCGCAAATCCGGCTTTCAGAAGGCACCTGAAAAACGTGCTCATGACGATGCGCGACGACTGGGGCGTTTCCGTCTTTAAATTCGATTTCCTATACGCGGCATGCATGCTCCCCTCGTCTTCCCAGACCCGTGCAGAAAAGATGTTTGACGCGATCCATTTCCTTAAGGACTGCGTCGGCGATTCCATTACGATCGCCTGCGGCGTCCCGCTTATGGCGGCCGCCGGTGTCGTGGATTACTGCCAGGTCAGCTGCGATCTTTCCGCCGAATGGTTCCCGCCGCTCGCACCTGCCAGCCGCGAGCAGAATTCGACCTACCGTGCGCTACTGGACATGATCAACCACAAACAGCTCGCCGGACGTGCTTTCGAGATCTTTACGAATGTGCTTCCGATTAACAACCCGCTGTTCTTCTTCTCGAAGGATAAACGTTTCCTTCTCGGCCGTGCCATGGGCTTAAGCCGCGGTATGATCCTCACTTCCGATGATCTGACGCAATACGATGCCGAGGATACGGTCGCCTGGAACACGATCCACGAGCTCCGTCATGCCACGATCACGGACATGTACCACAAAGACAATAAGCTCATCGTCGAATATGAGCTCTATAAACAGCCGCAGAGACTTAGGATCTCTCTTCTGGAATGACGCCCGGACAGTGCTTTTGACGCGGTGCCGGTATGGATTCGGGGGCACTTTCTGCGCCCGTAAAATTGCCAGTTGACAAAAGCCATTGAAATCGCTATTATTTTAAGGCACGTGAAACAGACGTTTCACAAATTCGATCAAGCTTGGAGAAGTCGCGTAGCCTGGTCGAGCGCGCACGACTGGAAATCGTGTAAACCCCAAAAGGGTTTCGAGGGTTCGAATCCCTCCTTCTCCGCCAAAACCCGTGAAGTTACCCCCATTTTTTGTACAGCGATGTACAATGAATGGGGGTACTTTTATGCTAATAACAAGAGAGACCAAGCTAAAAATCGTAAAAAAGCATCTTAAAGATGGTGTAACTTTGCGTGAATTGTCTGAACAATTT